>CAVWME010000045.1:0-151518 GCA_963755935.1 uncultured Gammaproteobacteria bacterium | reverse complement strand
TAAAACACGCTGGAGCCCTGCGCCGCACCATCGAGGAACTGCCATTCGTAGGCGATTTTGATCTCATCGTGCTTGGACGAGAGCTCGGGCGGGAAGGGATCGTAAGGCGAAGCGAGCTTCAAGATGCGCATTGCGGCCTCGTCGATTTCCGCGTGGCCGCTCGAGCGCCGAATGAGGCTCTGCAGGAGCTTGCCGTCGGCGCCGATGGTCACCTCGATGACCGGGGTCCCTGAGATATTGCGCCGGCGCGCGACGCTCGGAAAGTTCATGGTGCCGACCCGCTCGATCTTGCGGCGCCAGCTGTCGAGGTACACGGCGACGTCCGACTCGCGCGTGTCGGCCGCGATCCACAGCTGCTGTTTGGCTTCGCCGCGGATGCGCAGTTGGATGCCGTCGTCGTTCGACGCCATGCCGAGATCGGGCCGGTTCTCGAGGAGCAGCGGCAATTTGGAGGGCCGTTCGTCGGCATTGGCCGCCGCGAAGTACAGAATCCGCGTCGAGGCACCGTGCGTCGCGATGACCTCATCGTCCCCAAGATCGCTGCCGGCCTGCTGCGCCGAGACTCCCTCGCCGTCCGGGATGCCCGGTCGGTTGGCCGCCATCAGCGAGGAGCGGGGGATGAGGGCGCGCTCGCGCTTCAGGGTATTCCCCGATCCGCTCTGGCTGCGCTGCGCCAGATAAGCCGCCTTCGGGTTGTTCGCGACGGACGGCGCCTGGTCGTTCACCAGCACCACCTCGAGAGCCGGTCCGTCGCCTTCGGCCGCATGGTTGCCCGAGGCCGTGAACGTCACGCCGAGAATGATGATGCCGTGGACCAGCGCGGCCAGAAAGCACGTGGTCAGCATGCGGTCGTTCGCCGGCGGCAGGCCGGCTTTCAATAATTCGTAACTCATCGAGTGTCGAGAATACCGGCGATGGCTTCGATCAGCTTGCCCCCAATGTCGACATCGTGCTTCTTGTTTAGTTCGCGGATGCCCGTCGGACTCGTGACGTTGATCTCAGTCACATAATCGCCGATCACGTCGAGGCCGACGAAAACCATTCCCGCCGCCTTGAGCGCGGGTCCGATGATCGAGCAAAGCCAGCGGTCCCGATCGTTCAGCGGGCGGCTTTGCGCGGTCGCCCCGGCCGCCAGATTACCGCGATGATCCGCGGCGTCGGGCATGCGCTGCAGCGCGAACGGCACCGGCTCGCCGTCGATGAGGATCACGCGGTTGTCCCCGCCGGTGACGATCTCGGGCAAGTAGCGCTGCACGATCGCGTAATGCCGGCCGTAGTCGGTGAGCGTCTCGAACACGACGTTGCGATTCTTGTCGCCCTCCTCGAGCACGAAGATCGACCGGCCGCCCATGCCATGCAGCGGCTTGCACACGGCCTTGCCGTGCTCACGCAGGAACGCGGCCATGGCGTGCATGTCGCGGGTGATCAGGGTGGGTGCGCAGCACTCGGCAAACCACGCCGTGTAGACCTTCTCGTTCATGTCCCGAAGGCCTCGCGGATCGTTCACGACGAGCGCGCCCTGGACCTTCGCCCGGTCGAGGATATAGGTGCTGTAGATGTATTCGGTGTCGAATGGCGGGTCCTTGCGCATCAGGATCACGTCGAATTCACCGAGTTTAGCGGCGGCGCGCGCGCCGCGAGTGAACCAGTTGCGCAGATCGTCGAATACCTCGAGCGGCGCGAGGTGGCCCCAGGCGATGCCGTCCCGCAGCCACAAATCACCCAGCTCGGCGTAGTGCAGCTGCCAGCCGCGCGTCTGCGCCGCCAGCAAGATCGCCAAGGTCGAGTCCTTGGCCGGATTGATGGCCTCGATGGGATCCATGACGACGACCAGCCGGACTTGCGACATTCTCGAACCTCCGCGCCCGCAAAAAAATCTTTCGCGCCGGAAGGGAGTCTAGCGCAAGCGCATCAAGAGCCCTTAAGTCGAAAACTGTGAACCACGCCTCCGTTGTTTGTCCGACATTGGCTCGAAATGTCGACCTCTTACCGTGGCTAGCAGCCCCCGGATATGTTAAAAAGCCACAAGATTCCAGCACCTACGGGCGCTTCGCGCCCCGCTAGCCTCCAAGGACTTTGAGGTTCCATGCAGAGCATGATGAGCAATGGCAAGGCGAAACTCGCAGGATTGAAAGTCCTCGTGATCGACGACAGCAAGACCATCCGGCGCACGGCTGAGACCCTCCTGACGAAGGAAGGTTGCGAAGTGTTCACGGCTGTCGACGGATTCGATGCCCTGTCAAAGATCGCGGACCATCAGCCCGACATCGTGTTCGTGGACATCATGATGCCGCGGCTCGACGGTTACCAGACGTGCTCGCTCATCAAGCACAATAAGGTGTTCAAGCAGATTCCGGTGATCATGCTGTCGAGCAAGGACGGCCTTTTCGACCGGGCCCGCGGACGCATCGTGGGCTCGGAGCACTACTTGACCAAGCCGTTCACCAAGGACGAGCTCCTCGGTGCGATCGAAGCCCACGTCGGGAAATGACGGAGAATCTTAAGGATGGCGCTCATTCTCATCATCGACGACTCACCCACCGAGGTGTTCGTCATGCAGAAGGCCCTGGAGAAGCACGGGTTCAAGACTGCCTCCGCGGAAAACGGTGAAGAGGGCATCCGCAAGGCCAAGGCCATGAAGCCCGATCTCATTTTCATGGACATCGTCATGCCGGGTGTGAACGGCTTCCAGGCGACGCGAATGCTCAACAACGACCCGGAGACGAGCCTGATACCGATCATCATGGTCACCACCAAGGGCCAGGAGACCGACCGGGTGTGGGGTTTGCGCCAGGGGGCCGTCGATTATCTGGTGAAGCCGGTTTCCGCCCAGGCTCTGGTCGAGAAGGCTCAGGCCGCGCTGGCCGTATGACGAGCACGGTAAGCGGGAACGACACAAGCCTGAAGAGCTTGCGCGACCGCCCCTTCGAGCTTCTCAAAGAGATGGAGAGGCGCAGCCGCCCGGTCACGGGCGCAACGGCACCCGACGCGGCGGAAGGCCGCGAATGGGTGGGAGTGGCGTGCCGGATGGGTGGGGAGACGTTCTTGATCGCACGAGAGGAAACTCGCGAGGTGCTGGGGTTCCCGGCCATCATCACCCGCATCCCGGGCGCGAAGAGCTGGGTCAAAGGTCTTGCGAACGTGCGCGGATCGCTCCTCCCGATGCTGGACCTGAAGCAATTTCTGGGGAGCGGTGCGACGCACCCGGGGCGCAACACCCGCATCGTCGTGGTCAATCACCGCGAAATCCCAGCGGGCCTGATCGTCGACGAAGTGCTCGGATTCCGCCGTTTCGCGGAAACGGAGTTCGACTCCGAGGCACCGCCCACGGTGATCCGTTGCGAGAGCTATGTCGCAGGCGCTTTTCGCCGCGGCGGCGAGGTGTGGCCCGTGATCAGCCTGAAGAGTTTGGTGGAAAGTCAGAGCTTCCTGCAGGCGGCGAGCTGAAATGCGAGCCTCATCATGATGGTCCAGCAACCGGCGCCCAAGAAGAATCTTGCACCGCTCCTCATCGCGGTGATCGCGGGGTGCATCGCGGCGGCCATTCTGCTCACCTTGCTCGGACGCTCCGGCCCCCCCGCGGTGGCCTCCGAGGAGCAGCTCGAGCTCGTGATCGAGCGCATTCCTTTCGAGGCGCAGAACGCGCTGCGCGGTGAGCTCTCGAGCTTCGATGCGCTGGGCAAGAGCACCGCGCGCCTGAAAAGCATGACCGCGGGCGGCCAGGGGGCGAAGCTCGCGCCGAGCCTCGACAAGCTGCAGACGGGAGCGGCGAGCGTGTTGCAGGCGCGTCCCGCGGTGGAGACCATCGGCGCGGCGAATCAGGAGACTCGCGAGCTCGCGCCAAAGCTGCTTTCCGAGCTGGGCGACCTCGCGAGCGCGGTGGGCGTGCAGAAGCTCGAGGGGATGAGCCGCTATCTCGAGCGCTTCGAGCTCACGGTGCAACGCATTCAGCAGGAGCTGAATGGTCTCGCTTCCGGCGTGAGCGACGCGGCGCCGACGGCGCAGCGCCTCGCGGACAGCCTCGAATTCTTGAATCAAGTGGTGCGCGGGCTCTCGGGCGAGGAGTCCGGCATGGCGCTATCGCGGGTCACGGGCGCGGACGCGGAACAGCGCCTGAAGACCGTCACCCAGCGCAATCAACAGTTTGCCACCAGCGTACGCAAGGCGATCGGCGTCGCGGAGACGCTGTCGAAAGCACAGGCGGCCGCGCGCTCGCTGCCCGCGCTCGCGAGCACCATGACCGCGCAGCTCGGCAGCGTGTCCGCCGTGCCGCTTGCAACGGCCAGCGGCTACAAGTTTGCGGTGGTGGGTCTGCTCGCGTTGGCCGCGGTCGCGCTGGCCGGGCTGTTCGCCGTATCGCGCAAGTCGACCAGCGCACGCCGCACGACCGAGCAGCGTGTGCGCGAGAACGAGCGCAATCAGGAAGCCATCATGCGCCTGCTCGACGAGCTCTCGAGCCTCGCCGACGGCGATCTCACCGTGCAGGCCACGGTCACTGAGGACATCACCGGCGCCATTGCCGACTCGATCAACTATGCCGTCGAGGCGCTGCGCGAGCTGGTCGCCACCATCAACGACAGCGCGATCCAGTTGGACGGTGCCGCCCGGCAAACGCAGTCGGCGGCTGCGCACATGGCGAAGGCGAGCAGCGCCCAGTCGCGGCAAATCACGGCCTCGAGCGAGTCCATGGCGGACATGGCCGCCTCCATCGAAGAAGTCTCTGGCAATTCGGAGCGCTGCGCGGACGTTGCGCGCCACTCGGTCGACATCGCCCACAAGGGCGGCGACGCCGTGCGCCGCACCATCGACGGCATGAATGCCATCCGCGAGACCATTCAGGAGACCAGCAAGCGCATCAAGCGCTTGGGTGAGAGTTCCCAGGAAATCGGCAACATCGTCGAGCTGATCAACGACATTGCCGAGCAGACGAACATTCTCGCCTTGAATGCCTCCATTCAGGCGTCGATGGCCGGCGAGGCGGGACGCGGCTTCGCCGTCGTCGCCGACGAGGTGCAGCGCCTGGCGGAGCGCGCGGCCAATGCCACCAAGCAAATCGAGGTCTTGGTACGCACCATCCAGACCGACACCAACGAGGCGGTCGTGTCCATGGAACGCAGCACCACGGATGTGGTGGGCGGCGCGCTGCTCGCGGAGAACGCCGGCGCCGCGCTCGAGGAAATCGAGCAAGTCTCGAACCAGATCGCGAGCCTGGTGCAGAACATCTCGGCGAGCGCGCGCCAGCAGGCCGCGGTGTCGGGAAACATCTCGAAGAGCATGCAAGTGGTCCGCGAGATCTCGACGCAGACGGCCGAGGGCTCGACTGCGACGTCGGCCTCGATCGCGAAGCTCGCCGCATTGTCGGCGCAGCTGCGCAAGTCCGTCGCGGGGTTCCGGCTGCCCGATTACGGTGCCGGCACGACGACGCTCGCCGGCGAGACGGCGGCCGGACATGCCGGCAACGGCAAGCTCCCGCCGAGCCCAGGCGGCGGTGCGGCGGGCGGCGCCGGCGCGGCCGGTCCGGGCAATGCGAGCGCGGGTGGCGCCGGTAAGTTACGGAAGGCGAGCGGTGCGGGCGCCCGCGCATAGCGGCGGCCCGTCGACGACCGATGAGCGATATCAGATCTCAAACCTTGCACCTCGTCGCGAAGGAGCTTGCCAGCACCTTGACCGAGGCGCGCTCCGCCCTCGAGTCGTACGCCGAGCGCTCCGATCAGACCACATTTCTCGAGAAGTGCGCCGACCAGCTGCATCTGGCCCACGGCGTGCTACGGCTGGTGGAGGTGTACGGCGCGGCGCTGCTGGCCGAGGAGATGGAGCACGTCACCCGCTATCTGCTCACTGCCGGCAACGACCAGAAGAGACACGGCGACGGGCTCGATGCGCTGATGCGCGCCATGGTGCAGCTGCCGACGTACCTCGAGCGGGTGCTGTCGGGCGGCCGCGATCTGGCACTCGTGCTCCTGCCGCTGCTCAACGATTTGCGTTCGGTCCGCGGCAGCCCGTTGCTGTCCGAAGGCACGCTGCTCCTGCTCAATCTGAAGTCCGACCAGCCGGCGCAGCCGCAACCCCAAGCAAGGGACGAGCAGTCGGTCTCCGTGACCCAGTGGGCGAGACGCCTGCGGCCGCGGTTCCAGGTCGGCTTGCTCGGCTACATCCGCGGCGAGCGGGTGGAGCAAAATCTCGAGATTCTCGCGAAAGTTGCCGAGAAGCTCGAGCAGGTCGCCACCACCCAGCCCGTGTTCCAGCTTTGGTGGGTCATCGGTGCGGTCCTCGAGGGACTGCGCGCGAACGGCCTGGAGGGGAGCGCGACGCTCAAGCGGCTGCTGGGGCAGGCCGATCGGCAGATCAAGCTCCTCTATGAGATCGGCGAGGACAGTTATTGCGAGGACCCGCCCCTCGACCTGCTGAACAACCTCCTCTACTACGTGGCGCGCGCCACGAGCGCCGACGGCCGGATCGCCGCCGTGCGGGCCTCGTTCAAGCTGGCGGAGATGTTGCCGGTCGATGACTCGATCGAGCAGGAACGCGAGAGCTTGTCGGCGCCGAGTGTGAAGCTCATGCGCACGGTGGCCGCCGCCATCAAGGAAGACCTCTCGAAGGTCAAGGATGTCCTCGATATCTTCGTGCGCCGCGGCGGCGGGCGCCACGAGGATCTCGTGCCGCAGCTCGATTTGCTGAAGAAAATCAGCGACACCCTGGGTGTGCTGGGACTCGGCGAGCTGCGCCAGCGAGTCCAGCAGGAGGTCGCGGATCTCGCCGCGAGCCTGCGCGACGGCAACAATCCCCCCGAGGCCGCGCTCGTCAAGATGGCGGGCGTTCTGTTGTCGGTGGAGGATAGCCTCGACGATCAGCTGGTGCGCCTCATCCTGCCGAACGCGGGCATGGCGACCAACGCCGACGGCGCAGATGAGCAGGACTTCGAATTCCGCCAGGTGAGCGAGGCGGTGCTGCGCGAGTGCATCGTCAATCTGGCGCGGATCAAGGAAGCCGTCTCGATCGCCGTGCAAAAGCCCAACGAGTTCTCGCCGCAGGGACTCGACAATGTGCCGCAGCTGCTGCGCGGAATCACCGCCGGCTTGCTGATGCTCGGCAAGGGCCGCGCGGTTGAGCTGATGGATGGGATCGGCGCCGAGGTCCGCAAGCTGATCGAGCCGGGGGCGGGCGTTCCCGACGCGCTGCGGCTCGAGCGCATCGCCGATGCGATCGTGAGCATCGAGTACTACATGGAGACTCTGCAGAACGGCCGCGCGGATCCGTGGTACATGCTCGACAACGCCGAGATCTGCATTCGGGCGCTGAACGCCGACGCCGCCCCGCGCGTGCCGAGCGTGGATCTCCCCGAGGAGGCATCCCTCTCCGACGCCGACGTCGCAAAAGCTCTCGAGGGCGGCTCGCTGGCGGCCACGTCCGTGCTGGAAGAGCGCGTCCTGCGCTCGCAGGCCGCGACCCAGCCGGTGATCAGCCCCGCGGAGGCGGAGGCCGTCGATCCGCAGTTCGTCGAGCTGTTCATCGAAGAGGCCAAGGAAGAGATCGCCTCCATTCAGCGGGCTTTCCCGCTGTGGGATCAGAATCCCATGGACCTCGAGTCGCTCGCCACCTTGCGGCGCAGCTTTCACACGCTCAAGGGGAGCGGCCGCATGGTCGGCGCGCGCTTGATCGCCGAGTTCGCGTGGGCGATCGAGAACCTGCTCAACCGCATCATCGACAAGACGCTGTCACGCACGCCGGCGATGATGGGGCTGCTGCGCAATGCCGTCGCGACTCTGCCGCAGCTGGTGCACCAGCTCGAGCACGGCGGAGAACTGTCGATCGAGCCGCTGATGTCGCGCGCGTTCGCTTACGCCGACGGCCGCGAGGCCGACCAGGCACCGCCGCTTGCAGCCGAGGATCGCGACGTGGCGACGACGTCGATCCCCGCGGTGGGCTCGGGCGCGCCACCGCCCCGGCCGCAGCCCGTCGTCGCCGCGCCACCGGCGGCCATGTCGCCGGCCGCGACGCCGGCCGTGGCGCCGGTGGCCGTTACTGCGAGCGGCGTGGCTTCCATGGATCCGCAGCTGCACGAGATCTACAGCAAGGAAGTCTCGAGCCACCTGGCCGAGATTCGCAACTATCTGCGCAAGCGCACCGGCCTGCCGGCGCCGCACGAGCTGCCGGAGTCCGTGTATCGCGCCATTCATACGCTGAGCGGCAGCTCCAAAATGGCCGAGGCGCGCCACGGCATCCGCATCACCGAGCCGCTCAACCATTACATGCGCAAGGTGTTCGACAGCGGCCGCGGCATGTCGGATGCGGCGTTGGCCGTGCTCTCGGATGTCGGTGCGCGCCATCGACAACGTCGTATCGCACATCAATGAATCGACGGCGTTCTTCGCCGAGCAACCCTCGCTTCTCGAGCGCTTGGCAGGTGCTCGAGGCCGAGATCGATGCCGAGCTCGCGAGCGTCATCGAGACCAGCGCGTCCGCGATCGTGCCGCAGCTCGCGCAGCCCGTCGCCGCGCGAGCCCGCTCGCGGCATGCCGCCCCGGCCGAGGCGCGCGCCCACGCGCCGGATGAGTTCGATCACGAGATCGCCAATATCTACTGCGAGGAGGCGACCGAGCTGATCGAGGCTGCCGAGCTGTCGCTCACCGCCTGGAATAACGATCGCAAGGACAAGCAGCCCGTCGCCGAGCTGCAGCGCACGCTGCACACGCTGAAGGGCGGCGCCCGCATGGCGGGTATCTCCGCCATGGGCGATCTGAGCCACGAGCTCGAGACGCTGGTGATTGCGATCGACGGCGGCATGGTAATGGGGGACGACCATGCGCATGCGGTGATGCAGGCAAGCCTCGACGAGCTCGCGCGCATGCGCGATCTGGTGAGCACCGGGGTACTGCCCGCGTCCGCGCGGCCCTTGCTGAAGCAGATCCGCGACTTGAGCGGCGGAGTCGCCGCGGACGCGGCGCCCGCGACGTCTGCGCCGGCCCCCACCGCGGCTGCGCAGCCGGCGCCCGCGCAGCCGGCAATGCAGTCCGCCGCCCCGCAGTCCGGCGGCGCCGGTCGCGACTGCGCAGGCCGCGGCTCCCACACCTGCGCCTGCAACGCCGATCGCGGCGCGCGCAGCGCCCACCGCCCCGACGATCTCGGAGGAATCTGCGTCGTCGATGTCGGTGTCCGAGGATTCGCTCGCGCAGCTCGAGGTGAGCACCGGACCGGTGCTGCCGGGACGCGAGAGCATGCCGACGGAGCGCGTCGAGATGGCGCGCGTGGATGCCGACCTGCTCGACGCGATGCTGAACAACGCCGGCGAGGTGAGCATTTTCCGCTCGCGCCTCGATCAGCAGGTCAATTCCATCGACTTCAATCTGGCCGAGCTCGCGCGCACGGTGACGCGCCTCAAGGACCAGCTGCGGGCCCTGGAGATCGAGACCGAGGCGCAGGTGCTCAACCGGCATCAGGAGGAGGAGGATCATCGCCGCGACGATTTCGACCCCCTCGAGCTCGACCGCTACTCGTCGATCCAGCAGTACTCGCGTGCGCTCGCCGAGACATCGGGCGATGTCGCCAGCATCCAGGGATTGCTGGAGACGCTTGACGCGGGAGGCGCAAAACCTCCTGACCCAGCAGGCGCGCACCATCACCGAGCTGCAAAACAGCCTGATGCGCACGCGCATGGTTCCCTTCCAGCGCCACGTGCAGCGGCTCACCCGGCTCGTGCGTCAGGCGGCTAACGACACCGGCAAGCGGGCGGAGCTCGTCGTGCAAGGGGCCGCTGCCGAGCTCGATCGGCAGATGCTCGAGCGCATGGTGCCGCCGCTCGAGCACATGCTGCGCAACTCCGTGGTGCACGGCATCGAGGCGCCCGAGCGCCGCGCGGCGCTGGGCAAACCGGATGTGGGCCGCATCGCGGTCAGCCTGACGCGCGATGGGGCGGAGGTCGTCATCGTGGTGGCCGACGACGGCGCCGGCATCAACGTCAAGCTGATTCGCGAGAAGGCCGTGGCATTGGGGCTCGCCGACCGCCACTCGAAGCTCACCGACGAGGAAGCGATGCAGCTCATCCTCGAGCCGGGGTTCAGCACCGCGGGCCGCGTCACGCAGGCGGCGGGCCGCGGTGTGGGCATGGACGTGGTCGCGACCGAGGTCAAGAAGCTCGGCGGTGGACTTTTCATCGAGTCGACTCCGGGCACGGGCTCGCGCTTCACGATCCGGCTGCCCTTCACCCTCGCCATCAGCCAGGCGCTCATCGTGCGCGTCGCGGAAGAGGTGTATGCGCTGCCGCTCGCGACCGTCGAGGGCGTGGTGCGATTGCCGCGCAACATCGTGGCGCGGCACCTCGGCAAGGACTCGCCGCTGTTCGAGTACGGCGGACAGAAATACCGCTTCCAGCAGCTCGGCACGTTCGTCGGTCTCGGCGCCACCCGTCTGCCGGAGACGGATGTGTCGATGTCCGTCGTGCTCATCCGCGCGGGCGAGCACTCCACTGCGCTGGTCACGGACGAGCTGGTCGGCAGCCGCGAGATCGTGGTCAAGTCGCTGGGGCCGCAGATCTCGGGCATCCGCGGCATCGCCGGTGCAACCATCTTGGGCGACGGGCGCATCGTCGTGATCCTGGATATGGGATCGCTGGTGCGCTCGGAATGGCGCGCGCGTCCCACGGACACCACGGTGCTCGAGCAGCGCGACCGGCGCACGTTCGCGTTGGTCGTCGACGACTCGATCACGGTTCGCCGCGTCACGCAGCGATTGCTCGAGCGCAACGGCATGCGCGTGCTCACGGCGAAGGACGGCGTCGATGCCGTGTCGCTGCTGCAGGACAATCTGCCCGACATCATCCTGCTCGACATCGAGATGCCGCGCATGGACGGTTATGAGGTCGCCGCCCACGTGCGCGGCGATCCGCGGCTGAAGCACATTCCCATCGTCATGATCACGTCAAGGGTGAGTGAGAAACACCGCGCACGAGCTATCGAGCTCGGTGTGGACGATTATCTGGGCAAGCCCTATCAGGAAAGCCAGCTGCTCGATGCGATCGAGCCCCTCGTAAATCGCCGCAGCGCCGTCGCACGGTAGCTCATGTCCGACCTGCGCGAGGAGCTCTACAGTTTGCTGGTCCCCTTGAGCGGCGAGCGTCTGATCGTTCCCCGGGCATGCGTCGCCGAGGTCATCGGTTATCAGCCGCCCGCGCAAATGACCAATGCGCCGCCGTGGTACGCAGGTCTCGTGGTCTGGAGCGGCCGCAGCGTGCCGGTGGTGTCGTTCGAAGGCACCCTCGGGCAGCCGCTGCCGATCGTGTCGACCCGCACGCGCATCGTGATATTCCACGCGGCCGCGGGACTCTTGCCCGGCGGCTGCCTCGGCATGCTGACGCAGGGCTTTCCGCAGCTCGTGCGCGTCAATGCGGACGTCATCCGTCCCGATGCTTCGCGCAGCTTCGCCGAGCGGATGCCCGTGATCTGCCAGGTGCGCATGGTCAACGAGACGCCGCTCATTCCGGACCTGCGCGCGGCTCGAGCAGATGATCGCCGAAGAGACCTCGGTCATGACCTGAAGGCCGGGCAGAGATCGCCGTAACGGCCCTGCAGCCACGCGAGCGCCGCGAGCGCCGCGGTCTCGGTGCGCAGCACGCGCGGGCCCAGACTCATCACCGCGAACCCTGCCAACCGGAACGCCTCGATTTCCTCGTCGTCGAGGCCACCCTCCGGCCCGATCGCGATGGTCGTTTCGCCGGCGCAGGGTGCTGCGGCGCATGTGTCCGCACCGGGCTCGAGCAACAGTCGCGTACCGCCGGCCGGCAACGCCCCCAGGTAGTCGAGCAGGCGGCGAGGCGCTTCTATGACGGGGAGACGATTGCGTCCGCACTGCTCGCACGCGCTCACCGCGATCGCGCGCCAGTGCGCGGCCTTCGACTGCGCCTGCTCGGGCGCAAGGCGCACCACGCCGCGGCGACTCTGGACAGGAACGATGCAGGCGACGCCCAGCTCGGTCGCTTTCTGCACGATGACATCCATCCGGTCGGCGCGCGCAATGCATTGCACGAGCGTCACCGCGAGCGGCGATTCCCGGTCGACGGCGCGCGCTGCACCGAGCGCCACGGCGACCCGGGTGCCGCGGACGCTCTCGACGCTCGCGGAGTACTCATGGCCGTCGCCGGCGAATACCACCAGCTCATCCCCGCTGCGCACCCGCAGCACCTTGGCGAGGTGTGCGCCGGCGGCGGGCGGCAGCTCGAGATGGAGCCCTTCGCCGAGGGCAGCGTCTACATACACTCGATTCAGACGCATGTCACAGCTCACCATTCATGTCGATACAATTGTCGCATAAGCTTGGTCCGAGACCTCTCGAGGTGGACGACGACGTGCACGTAGATCCTTCAAGCGGAGTGCTGCGCGAGGCGCTTAAGGTGCGCTCGCCGAACTTCGATTCACGGCCCGCGGGGGTCGCCGCCGACCTCATCCTCGTGCATGGCATCAGCCTCCCGCCGGGGGAGTTCGGCGGTCCGTGGATCGACCGGCTGTTCACCAATTCGCTGCCCGCCGATGCGCATCCCTATTTCGCGGAGGTGGCGGACCGGCGCGTGTCGGCGCACCTGTGCATACGCCGCGATGGCACGGTGACCCAGTACGTCGGCTTCAACGAGCGGGCCTGGCACGCCGGGGTCTCGGAATACCAAGGCCGCCAGGCGTGCAACGATTTCTCGATCGGCATCGAGCTCGAAGGCAGCGATACCGTCGCCTACGACGCGCGTCAATACGAGGCCCTGGCGGAGGTGGTGGCGGCGCTGTGCCGGGCCTATCCCACGCTGCGGCCGACGCGGCTTGCCGGGCACAGCGACGTCGCCCCCGGGCGCAAGACCGATCCCGGCGCCGCCTTCGACTGGCCGCTGGCGCGACGCTCGATCGCCGCCGCTTGCAGCAACGATAAAACATAATCCGAGCGCGCTCGGGGGGTCCCCGATAGCGCCACGGCGCCGCCTCATTTGCGTGCATTAGGTTTGGGCGCACCGTGATACGCATCACCTTCGCAACCAGCAGAAATCCGCTGGAAAGCCGACATCTTCCCTAGGGGGCGGCTTGTCCGCCACTCCTGGAGCGGCCGTTGCATTTTCGCTGTATTTCCCCGGGGGCGGGTTGATCCGCTGGTTCGCCGATCTCCCGATCGAGCGCAAGCTTCGCATCGTGATCGGAGCGCCGGCGATCGCTGCCTTCACGCTGGCGGTGATCGTGCCCATGGTCACGAATCTGATGCATTCGCGCGCGGAGCTGCGCCGTTTCGCCACGCGCGTCGCCGGGGTGACCGGTGTGAACGTCATCGAGGCGCTCGAGGCCGGCGACGACAAGAGCGCCGTCAAGGCGCTGCAGGGCCTGCGCGAGGAGCCGGAGGCGGGCAGCGTGCAGATCGCGCTGCCCGACGGCCGCATCCTCGCCACTTACACCCAAGGACCCGACGGTGCGGCGGAGATCGGGCTGGACCCGCTCTCCAAGACCTTGCCGTCCGTGAAGCTTCCGCCGCCCGCGACGTTCGACCCAGGAGAACGCCCGGCATCCGTGCTGCAAAATGGTCATGTGAGGATCAGGGCCGCCGCCGTTGCCGACGGCAAGGTCCTAGGCACGGTGCTGATCATCGCGCCGCTCGCCGCCGTCTATCCCGACTGGCTCGCTTTCATGCTCATGACGATCGCCGGCCTGGCCGCGGCGCTGGTCGGCGCCTACTGGGTCGCGGCTCGGCTGCAGCATCAAATATCCGGGCCCATCGTGAATCTTGCGCAGACGATGAAGCGCGTGTCGACCGAAGAGGATTACACCCTGCGGGTCGAGGGCAGCGCGCAGGACGAGATCGGCTCGCTGATCGAGGGCTTCAACCAGATGCTCAGCCAGATTCGCCAGCGCGACTCGCGGCTCGAGCGTTATCGGCAATTCCTCGAGCAGCAGGTCTCGGAGCGCACGATCAATCTCGGCAACGCCAACCGCGAGCTCAAGCGGGCGATCGCCGACGCAACGGCGGCCAAGGAGGCGGCGGAACGAGCGAGCAGCGCGAAGAGCGAGTTTCTCGCGCGCATGAGCCACGAGATCCGTACGCCGATGAACGGCGTGATGGGAATGTCCGAGCTGCTGCAGGGTACCGAGCTCTCCGTGCGGCAGCGGCGCCTGGCGGAGACCATCAGTCGTTCCGCCGCGGGTCTGCTCGCCATCATCAACGACATACTGGACTTCTCGAAAATCGAGGCGGGCAAGCTCGAGCTCGAGCACATCGAGTTCGCGCTGCGCGAGATCATCGAAGAGACGATCGAGATCCTGGTGCTGCGCGCGCGCGCCAAGGGACTCGAGCTGCGCTGCGAGATCGAGCGCACGGTGCCCGCGCTGGTGCGCGGCGATCCGGTGCGGTTGCGGCAAGTGCTCATCAATCTGGCGGGAAATGCCATCAAGTTCACCGAAACCGGCGAGGTCGTGGTGCGCGTCGCCGCGCTGGACGCGGACGGCGGGTTGCGTTTCGAGGTGCGGGACACCGGCATCGGCATCGCCGCCGAGGCGCAAACTCAGATCTTCAGCGCCTTCACGCAGGCCGACTCCTTCACCACGCGCAAGTACGGCGGCACGGGTCTTGGGCTCGCCATTTGCCGCCAGCTGATCGCGCTCATGGGCGGCGTCATCGGCGTCGCGAGCGAGCAGGATCGCGGCTCGACATTCTGGTTCGAGATTCGCATGGAGCCCGTTGCGGCCGCGGCGGTCCTGTCGATGCCGGCAACCCGCGCCGCGCCGGCACGGCTGGCCGCAGCGGCGGCGACGCCTCCGATGCCGGTGCCGTCCGCGACGGCGGCGGCCGGGCCGCGAATCCTGGTGGTCGAGGACAACGCCGTGAATCGCGAGGTCGCGGCCGGCATGCTCGAGAACCTCGGCTACCAATCGGAATTGGCTATCAATGGACTGCTCGCGCTCGAGGCGATTGCCGAGTCGGCCTATGCGGCCGTGCTGATGGACTGTCAGATGCCGGTGATGGACGGCTTGACCGCCACCGAGGAGATCCGCCGCCGCGAGGCAGGGTCGGGCAACCGGGTACCCATCATCGCGCTCACCGCCAATGCGATGGAGGCCAACCGCGAGCGCTGCCTCGCCGCCGGCATGGACGATTTTCTCTCCAAGCCGTTTTCGCAGATGCAGTTGAGCGCGGTGCTCGGCCGCTGGGCGCCCGCGGCGCAGGCGCTGCAGCACGATCGAGCGGGGCCGGCTGCCGCCGAAACTGCGCAAACGACGAACACGGTGGTTGTCGCGGCGACCCATATCGCGGTGATCGACACGGAGGTGTTGCGCAACATCGCCGCCCTTGGACGCCCGGCGCTGCTCGGCTCGCTCATCGATCTGTACCTCGAGCACTCGCCTCCCTTGCTCGCGACCATCGAGTCGGCGATTCAGGGGCGAGAGCCGACGGGACTCGCCGAGGCGCTGCACACGCTCAAGTCGAGCAGCGCCAATCTCGGCGGCGCGCGCCTCACCGAGCTGCTCCGCGAGTGCGAGGCACTCGCCCATCGCGGCGCCGGGGCATTATCCCAGCTCGCGCGCGTGCCCGCCGCCCATCACGAATTCTGCGAGGCGCTGATCCGCGAACGATCGGCCGTGGCGGCATAAGAGGCGCATGCGCACATGACCACTCCCGACAACGACGCCGAGCCCGCCCCAACGGTACTGATCGTCGACGACGATCCCGGCGCGCGTCTGCTGCTCGGCACGGCACTCGAGATGTCGGGATTTCACGTGACCTCGGCCGCCAACGGCGCCGCCGCGCTCGCCGCGTTTCGCTCGCAGCCGGTCGATTGCATCATTCTCGACGTGGTCATGCCGGGCATGAACGGTTTCGAGACGTGCACGGCGCTGCGCGCGTTGCCCCATTGCCACCACGTGCCCATCCTGATGCAGACGAGTCTCGAGGACATGGAGTCGGTCAATCGGGCCTACACCGCAGGCGCCACGGATTTCTCCTCGAAGGGCATCAATCCGATGCTGCTCGCGCAGCGCGTGAAATTCCTGGTGCGCACCAAGCGCACGCAGGATCAGCTGGTCGCCAGCGAGGCGCGCGTGCGCTATCTCGCCTATTACGATCCGCTCACCACATTGCCCAACCGGCAAAGGCTCAAGCAGCTGCTGGCGGATCAAGTCGAATGGGCGAGGCTGCGGCAGAGCGGCGTCGCGACGCTCATGCTGGACATCGACAACTTCTCCCGCATCAACGACACGCAAGGCGCGGCGGCCGGCGATGCCGTGCTGAAGGAGGTCGCTAACCGGCTGCAGCACTGCTTGCGGGACTGCGACCGGTCGCAGTTCGACGCGGTGGCCACGGCGACGGCCGGTGTCATCAAGGACTGTGTCGCGCGCACCGGCGGCGACGAATTCGGTCTGGTGTTGCCCGGGGTGTCCACAGCGGAGGCTGCCGACAGCGTGGCGCGCCGCGTGCAGCTCACGCTCGCGCGCCCGCTCATCATCGGCGACCAAGAGTACCCGCTATCGGCGGCGATCGGGATCAGCATCTTCCCGCTGGACGCGGCGGACGCCGACAACCTCGTCAGCAATGCTGACGCGGCCATGCACCACGCGAAAAAGGCCCATGTCGGCGGCATGGCGTTCTTCAAGAAATCCATCTCGGCGCGCGCCGCCAAGCGCATGTCGCTCGAGTCGCATCTGCGCAAGGCGGTCGAGCGACAGGAGTTCGTGCTGCATTATCAGCCGCGCCTGTCGCTCGACACTTTGCAGGTCGAGGCCGTCGAGGCGCTGCTGCGCTGGCCCCATCCGCAGCGCGGTCTCGTGCCGCCGGACGAGTTCATCCCCATCGCGGAGCAAAGCGGCTTGATCGTCGAGATCGGCGATTGGGTGTTGCGCGAGGCCTGCTCCCAGGCCAAGCGCTGGCTCGATCTCGACACCTCGGCCTGGCAAGTGGCCGTGAACGTGTCCGGCGTGCAATTCCGGGATGGGAGCCTCGTGCGCCGCGTGGAGGCCGCCATCGCGTCGGCGGGCATCAACCCGCGAGCGATCGAGCTCGAGTTCACCGAGGGCGCACTCATCGAGTACTCGAGCGCGGTGAGCCGGGCGGTGACGTCGCTGAAGGAGCTCGGGGTCGCCACGGCTCTGGACGATTTCGGCACGGGATACAGCTCCATGTCGTATCTGCGCCATTTTCCCGTCGACACATTGAAGATCGATCGCATGTTCGTTCGCGACATTGCCTCGCGAAACGCCGGCAATGCACCGCTGGTGGATGCGATTATCGCCATGGCGAAGAGCCTGGGGCTCGCCACGGTCGCCGAGGGTGTGGAGACCGATGCGCAGTGGCAGTACTTACGTGACCGCGACGCCGACCAAGTGCAGGGGTATCTGTTCTGCAAGCCGTTGTCGATCACCGAGCTGGAACGTTGGCACACGGACTGGCTGCTCTCGAACCAAGGCCGCGGGCGCGGTGTAGGGGTCGGCGCGGCGTAGTCAGCGGCGGTGGCGCCAGAGCACCTCGCTGCCGGTCTCGTGGCGCGCCAACACCCGCGCCAGCACGAAGAGCAGATCGGACAAGCGATTCAAATATTTGAGCGCATCGGGAGCGACCTCCTCGACGCGCGCCAAAGACCAGGCGCGGCGCTCGGCGCGGCGGCTCACCGTGCGGGCCACGTGGCAGGCGGCCGCCGCCGCTCCGCCACCCGGCAGGATGAACTCCTTGAGCGGCGGCAGCGTATCGTTGAAGCCGTCGAGCTCGGTCTCAAGACGCCCCACGTGGGCCGGCGTGATCATGCGGTGCCCCGGAATGCAGAGCTCGCCGCCGAGATCGAACAGATCGTGCTGCACCTCGGTGAGGCAGCTGCGCACCGCGTCGGGCAGACCGGCGACGGCCAGCACCATGCCGACCGCGCAGTTGGCCTCGTCCACCGCGCCGTACGCCTCCACTCGCAGGCTTTCCTTGGCGACCCGACCCCCGTCGCCGAGGCCCGTCGTGCCGTCGTCGCCCGTTCGCGTATAAATCTTGCTCAACCGATTGCCCATGCTCGACTCCTCGCGTGAGGCGACGTTAGCATACGTCTGCTATGGTGGTGCAGCCACCCTAGCAGTCGGAGCGCCATGAATCCTTCAGCCGAGCTCGAGGCTGCGCTCGAGGCCGCGGCACGCGCGGCGGACATCGCGCGCTCGCTGTACCTCAGCAACGTCGCTGTCCGTATCAAGGCCGACCGCACCCCTGTTACCGAGGCGGACGTGCGCTGCGAGCTGGCGATCCGGGAGGTCCTCGAGGCGCGTTTCCCTGCACACGGCTTTTTCGGCGAAGAGACCGACCCGCGAGATCTGACGGCGGAAAGCGTATGGCTGGTCGACCCCATCGACGGCACCAAGGCCTTCGTGCGCGAGTATCCGTTCTTCTCGACGCAGATCGCGCTCATGCGCGGCGGCGAGATCGTGCTCGGGGTATCCAGCGCCCCGGTGTACGGCGAGCTTGCCCATGCCGAGCGAGGCGGCGGCGCGTACTTGAACGGCCGCCCCATCCGCGTGAGCGAGATCGACGCGCTCTGTGCGGCGACGCTGTCGTCAGGGAACTTGAAGTCGCTGGCAGCGGGTGAGCGATGGCCGCGCTACGGCCGGGTCGTGACCGAATTGAATCGCGTGCGCGGCTACGGGGATTTCCTGCACTACCATTTGCTTGCGGCCGGCAAGATCGATGCCGTGGTGGAAAGCGACGTGAACATCCTCGACATCGCGGCCTGTGTCGCCATCGTGTCGGAGGCAGGCGGACAGTTCACCGATTTGGAGGGCCGGCCAGTTAGCTTGCATACGACCTCGGTGCTGGCGACCAACGGCCGGTTGCATGCGCCGCTGCTAGCGGCGCTCGCCGGCGAGGCGACTTGATCTTGCGCCCGACGCGCGAGCGCTCAGCGAGCTCTCAGTGGGCGCTCTTCAGCCAGCGGATCTCGAGCGCGGTGGCCGGTCCCACTACCACCTCGTCCAGAGAGGCGGGCTCTTCCCATCGGCTTGCGGACAGCATGCGCCGGCCGGCCATGAGCTCGGCGGTGGCCTGGGGATAGAGCGGCACTTGGCGGGGATCGCCGTAACCGTCCGGAAACGAGGGCGCGTCGGTTTGCGGATCGTACTTGTCGGTGGCGCCGACCGTGTGCAGCAGCTCGTGCGCGATGACCATGTCGTTGGTTCCGTCCATGTCGGGTGTCGCGAATGCGTACACGACGCCGATAAGTCCTTTCTCCAGGCCGAGCGAGTGGGGCACCACCGGAGTCAAGGCCGGATCGTGGTACAGGACGAACATCCGAATGTCCTCGGGCTCGGCGACATGCCCGCTCACGCGCCACGCCCAGAAGCGCAGCTTCAGGCTCCAGAGCATGGTCATCGGAATGGAGGCCTCCGGCGCGCGCTGCGGAGGGCTGTCGCGCAGCTCGGGCCGCAGCCGCGTCTTGACCGGATCGTCGAGCTCGACACCGTAACGCCTCGCTTCGCGTGCGAAGAACGCATCGATGGGCTTGAAGCGCTCGGAGTCGAGCGCCGCGACATAGGCGCGCGTGACGGGGCTCGTATCGGCGGCGATCGGGTAGATCGCCACGTACAGCGGCGAGCGCCAATGCGTGCTCAAGTAGCGGGTTTCGCACGTCGTGACGCTGACCAGGAGCAATACGATCAGCAACAGCAGGATGCGAAATTGCCGGAACATGCCGGCGCGCGAGGCGGCCTGGACGGGGCGGGCGGCGATGCGTCGCCCGGCGATGCGTCGCCCGGTCAATCGGCGGATTCGACGCTGAGCTCGGCCAGCTCGCCGTCCACCGAGATGTACGACACGGCCATCGGGCGGCAGCAGACCGGACAGTCCTCGATGTAGGATTGCTCGGGTACGGACAGATCCAGGGTCAGGTCGATGCGCTCACCGCAATGAGGGCAAGTGGCTTGGTGTCCTTGAATGAAATCCACGGCGCCTTGCCTAAGGTTGAAGGCGGGTCGCCGTCCAGCGCGGCGGCGAGGCGCCCCGGTCGCGCGTCCAGCGCGCGCGGTCGTGAATGCGAAACTCGCCTTCGACCCAGAGCTCGATCGCTTCGACGTCGAGTCGAAAGCCTCCCCAGTAGGGCGGGCGCGGTACCTCCACAGCGACCTCGGCGGGTTCCGGCGTGCCGGGTCCGTCATAGGCAATGCCGAAGCGGTGCGCGGCCGCGGCGACGCTCTCGCCCAGGTCGGTACGCGATGCGACGGGCTCACTCTGCCGGCTCGCCCACGCCCCGATACGGCTTTGCCAAGGGCGGGTGCGAAAATAGGCGTCGTTCTGCGCGTCGTCCAGCGGCTCGACGTGGCCCTCCGCGCGCACTTGCCGATGTCGATGGTCCCAGTGAAAGACGATGGCGGCGCGTGGGTTCTTGCGCAGCTCGCGCCCCTTGCGCGATTGGTAATTGGTATAAAAGACGATGTGGCCGGCCTCGTGAGCGATATCCTTGCAGAGCACGACGCGGGCCGAGGGCTGGCCGCTCTCATCGACGGTCGCCAGCACCATGGCATTGGGATTGGGCTGAGCGGCGTCGAGTCGCGCTTGCGCGAGCCATTGCGAGGCGAGCTCGAGCGGGTCGGCGGGTAATGGGTCGGGCAGCGTTTCGGTCCATGGCAGCTCTGTGTGCGGGCTCATGCAACCATGGTAGCTGCGCCGCCGCACTTGCGGTAGCGGTGCGCGCTGAGTAAAAAGGAGCGGGATCGGGATGAAGAGTGAGCCGTCGATGACTCTGGACGAGCTGCGCGCGGCGCTGAGCGACCTCGACGGCGAGCTGCTTGCGCTGGTGGCGCGGCGAAAAACCTTGAGCGAACAAGTGGCGGCGGTCAAGCGAGCGACCGGACGCGCGACGCGAGATTTTGCGCGCGAGCGCGAGGTGATCCTGCGCGGCCGCACGGCGGCCGAACGCCTCGGCCTCGAGCCTGATCTGGCGGAGTCGCTGCTGCGCCAGCTCATCCAATCCTCCCTTGCCACGCAGGAGGCGGCACGTGTTGCGGCGCAGGGGCAGGGCACGGGAAAGCGCGCGCTGGTCATCGGCGGCCGCGGCAAGATGGGCGGTTGGTTCGCGGAGTTTCTGTCGTCTCAAGGGTTTCATGTCACGATCGCGGACCCCCGCGGCGCGCCCCCCGGCTTCGACCAGCTCGACGATTGGCAGGACGATGACCTCGATTCCGATCTCATCGTGCTCGCGACCCCGTTGAGCGCCACCGCCGAGATCCTGAAGCAACTCGCCGCCCGAGCTCCGCGAGGGCTGATTTTCGATCTGGGCTCGCTGAAAACGCCGCTGCGGGCAGGGCTCGACGCTCTCGCCCGGGCTGGATGCCGCGTCACCTCGCTCCACCCGATGTTCGGCCCGGACACGCAGTTGCTCTCCGGCCGGCACGTGATATTCATCGACATGGGCGACCCCGGCGCGCTCAAGGATGCGCAGGAGCTGTTCGCGTCGACCATGGCGGAGCGCGTCGTCATGAGCCTCGACGAGCACGACCGGCTGATTGCCTACGTGCTTGGACTCTCGCACGCGCTCAACATTGCGTTCTTCACCGCGCTCGCCGAAAGCGGCGAGGCGGCTCCGCGCCTCGCACGCCTGTCGAGCACCACGTTCGATGCGCAAACCGAGGTCGCCAGCCGCGTCGCGGCCGAGAGCCCTGACCTTTACTTCGAGATTCAGAGCCTGAACGAGTACGGCGGCGAATCGCTGCTCGCCCTGCAGCAAGCCGTCGAGCGGCTGCTCGCCGCAGTGCGCACCAAGGACGCTGCCGCGTTCACCGCGCTCATGAATCAGGGCCGGGCCTACTTCGACGTGCGCGCGCAAGCACGCGCGGGCTGAGCTCACGGGGCGTTCATGGAAGATCTGCGTCTGGAAATCGACGCGCTCAAGAAGCGCCTCGCCGAGATGACCGCGGAAGCGGCCAACAACGAGAGCATCCTCAAGCGCACGCAGGGCCGTGAGCTCACGCTGTTGCGCGCCGATGGCTTGGGTCCGCTGCTGCACGCCATGGTCGACGGTCTGCGAGAATCTTACGGGCTCGATGCCGTGAGCGTGGTGCTGTTGGATCCGCAGCACGAGATCCGTCACTTGCTGATCGCGGGCGGCGATCGCCCGGACGAATTCAAGCAGATATTTTTCGTCGATTCGTTGGTCGGACTCGCGCCGCAGCTGGCCGCTCTGCACAGGCCGTGGCTCGGGCCATTCGTGGGCGCCGATCATCACTTGCTGTTTCCCGGCAGCCAGAACCTCAAGAGCGCGGCACTGCTGCCTCTGCCACGCAAGGATATCGCCACCGGCGCGCTGTGCTTTGGCAGCCGCGATCCGGCGCGCTTCACCCGGCACCACGGCACCGATTTCCTGGCGCACCTGGGCGCGGTGGCGGCCGTCTGCATCGAGAACGCGGTGAACCGGGCGCGGCTGCTGCGCGCGGGAATCACCGATTTCCTCACCGGCTGGCACAACCGGCGCTATCTGCAGCAGCGCATGAAAGAGGAGCTGGCGCGTGCCCAGCGGCGCGGCGCAACGATTGCGTGTCTGATGATCGATATCGACCGCTTCAAGGGAATCAACGACGGCTATGGCCATCTCGCCGGCGACGTCGCGCTGAAAGAGATCGCGCAACGCATCGAATCGAAGATTCGCAGCATGGATACGGCCGCGCGCTTCGGCGGCGACGAGCTCGCCGTCTTGCTGCCGGAGTCGAGCGCGGCCGAGGCGGCCAAGCTCGGCGAGCGCATTCGCGAATGCATCGCCGCGGAGCCGGTCGCCTTGACCACGGAAATCCAGCGCACGCTCACCGTGTCGGTGGGAGTCGCGGCCGTTGCGCCCGGACGCCACGAGGCTGATTTGAAGGCGCTCGCCGATCGACTCATCGCCGATGCGGATGCGGCGCTCTACCGGGCCAAGGCGATGGGGCGAAATCGGGTGCAAGTCGGCACGGGTTGATGGGCATGGGTCGATGCGAGGGGATATGAGACAGCGAACGATGAGATGGGTCGGGGCATTGCTCTGTGGGTGTGCGCTGGCGGCGAACGCGCAAGCGCCGGCCAAGAAGCCCATCACGCACGAAACGCTGTGGATGATGAAGCGCGTCGGCGCGCCGGCGGTCAGCCCGGACGGCAAATGGGCCGTGTATGCGGTGCTGGAGCCCGCGTACGAGCCCAAGGATGCGGTCAGCGACTTGTGGCTCGTGGCGACCGACGGCAGCGCGCCGGCGCGCCGCATCACTCACAGCAAGGAGACCAAGGACGATGTCGATTGGTCACCCGACTCGACGCGCATTGCCTTCGCGACCAAACGGGAAGGCGACGAGGTCGCACAGATCTACATTCTCGATCTCTCGCCGGGCGGCGGCGAAGCCCGGCGGCTGACCAACTTGTCGACCGGTGCCTCGAGGCCCAAGTGGCGTCCCGACGGTCAGGCCATTCTTTTCCAGTCGCGCGTTTACCCGGGCGCGCTCGACGACGAGGCCAACAAGAAAATCGCGGCGGAGCACAAGGCGCGCAAGTACAACGTGCGTGCGTACGATCATTTCCCGGTGCGCTACTGGAACGAGTGGCTGGACGAGCGGCAGCCGACCCTGCTGGTTCAAGCAATCGATGCCGAGTCGGCGAAGGACATTCTGTCGCCGACGGCGCTCGCTTCGACGAGCGGCTTTTATGGGTCCGAGACCGACACGAGCGTCACGCTCGCGCCGCTCTGGAGCCCGGATGGCCGCGAGATTGTGTTCGTTGCAACGACCGAGCGCTGGAACGCAGCGTCCGGCCACGTCGGTCAGCATCTATATCGCATGCCCGCGACCGGCGGGGAGCCCAAGCCGGTGAGCTCGACGCCGGGAGAGTACGAGGATCTGCGCTTCAGCGCCGACGGCAGATCGCTTTTCTGCAAATACGCGCCGCTGAACGAGGAAATCTACAACCTGCCCCGGCTCTACAGAATAGCGTGGCCCGGTGGCGGCGAGGCCTCGCTGGTAACGCGGGATTTCGACCGCAATATTTCCCACTACGCCGTGGCCGCGGACGGCAAGCTCGTGTATCTGCTCGTGGAGGACGCCGGCAAGGACGACCTGTATGAGGTCAGCGCGAGCGGCGGCAAGCCCGTGCTCGCGGTGGCGCCGGCGAGCGGCGGGTACACCGCGCTCGAGATTCCATCGAAGAGCCCGAGCCTTAAGCTCATCGCCGCCTACGGCAGCTCGGTATCCCCGCAGGAGATCGTGCGCATCGACCTCAAGGGCCGTTCGCACGTCAACCTGACTCAGGTGGACACGGCCGCGGCTGCGGCGATCGATTGGCAGCCGCCGGAGCATTTCTACTTCACGAGCGCCAAGGGAAGGCGCATTCACAACATGCTCGTGCGGCCGCCGGCTTTCGATCCGTCCAAAAAGTATCCGCTGCTGGTGCTCATCCACGGCGGCCCCGCGAGCAGCAACGCCGATCAGATCGGCCTGCGCTGGAACTATCATCTGCTCGCCGCCCCGGGGTATGTCGTGCTCATGACCGATTACACCGGCTCGACATCGTTCGGCGAGAAATTTGCGCAGGCCATCAAGCTCGATCCCCTGAAGACTCCCGGCGAGGAAATCGACCAAGCCGTCGACGAGGCCTTGAAGCGTTACGCGTTCATCGACGGGTCGAGAATGTGCGCGGCGGGCGCAAGCTACGGCGGGCACCTTGCGAACTGGATCGAGGCGACGAGCACCCGCTATAAGTGCATCGTGAGCCATGCGGGCGAGGTCGATCTCGCCACGCAGTGGGGCGAGAGCGATTTCGTCTATGGACGCGAGCTCGCGAGCGGCGGCCCGCCCTGGGGAGGCAATCCGGTCTGGCGCGAGCAGAGTCCCATAACGTATGCCGCGAACTGGAAAACGCCCATGCTACTTAGCATCGGCGAGCGCGACTATCGCGTGCCGCTCGGCAACACGCTCGAGAACTGGACGACGCTGCAGCGCATGCACGTTCCCAGTCGCTTGCTCGTGTGGCCGGACGCATGGCATTGGATCCTGAAGCCCGAGGACAGCCGGCATTTCTATGAGGAAGTGCATCGCTGGCTCGCTCACTATCTAAAGGAGCCGCAAGCCGGCTAAAGTCCGATCCGCATGAACGCATTCCAATCCGATTTTTTACGCACGCTGCACGAGCGCGGCTTCATTCACCAGCAAACCGACGCCGCTGCCCTCGACGCGGCGGCGTGCCGCGGCGTGGTGACGGCCTACGTCGGGTATGACGCCACCGCCGACAGCCTGCACGTCGGAAACCTGGTGTCCATCATGCTGCTGCGGCACCTGCAGCGCACCGGGCATCGGCCGATCGTGCTCATGGGCGGAGGCACCACCAAGGTGGGCGATCCATCCGGCCGGGATGAGACGCGGCAACTGCTCTCCGAATCGCAGATCGAGGCGAACATTGCGAGCATCCGCCAGATTTTCGAGCACTACCTCGAGTTCGGAGGCGGTCCCGCAGGCGCGATCGTGGTGAACAACGACGATTGGCTGGGAAAGCTCGAGTACATCCCGTTCCTGCGCGATATCGGCCGGCATTTCACCATCAACCGCATGCTGACGATGGACAGCGTCCGGCTGCGCCTCGAGCGCGAGCAGCCGCTCACGTTCCTGGAATTCAACTACATGATCCTGCAGGGCTATGACTTCGTCGAGCTCAACAAGCGTCATGGCTGCACGCTGCAGATGGGCGGCTCGGACCAGTGGGGCAACATCGTTCAAGGGCGTGGAGCTCGGGCGGCGAGTGCGCGATGCGGAGCTGTTCGGGCTCACCTCTCCGCTCATCACGACCTCCTCGGGCGCGAAGATGGGCAAGACCGCGAGCGGGGCGGTGTGGCTGAATCCCAAGCGGCTGTCGCCGTACGATTACTGGCAGTTCTGGCGCAACACCGAGGATGCGGACGTGGGCCGGTTCCTGCGCATGTTCACCGAGTTGCCGCTCGAGGAGATCGCGCGGCTCGAGGCATTGCGCGACGCGGACATCAATGAGGCCAAGAAGATACTGGCGAGCGAGGCGACGCGTCTCTGTCACGGTGCCGAAGCGGCGGCAGCGGCGCTTGCCACCGCGTCGAGCGCGTTTTCGGGCGCCACCGCAGACGGCCTGCCGACCTTCCCGCTCAAGGCCGGCAGCGCGGCGCCGGTCATCGAGATTGTGGTGGCGCTCGGCCTTGCCAGCTCGCGCAGCGAGGCGCGCCGGCTCATCGAGCAAGGCGGCGTGCGGCTCAACGATGCGGTCGTTCGCAGCGTGACGGCGAGCGTCGCAGAATCCGATCTGGATTCCGCAGGCGCCGCGCGTCTCAGCGTCGGCAAGAAGCGGCACGGGATCGTCCGACGAGCTTGAAGGAAGGGCGGCAAGCGTCCAAACGGGCGAATAGGACCACAATCCTCCGGTGATGTGGAACAATTGGCACCATGGCCGATCCGCGCGCCAACGATTTCATCGACCGACATGGCTTTCGCGCCAATGTGGGCATCATTTTGATGCGAGACAGCGGGGAGTTGTTTCTCGGCGGCCGGGTCGGCGGGCGTGGCTGGCAGTTCCCCCAGGGCGGCATCAATCGCGGCGAGCGCGTGGAAGATGCCTTGTTCCGGGAACTGAACGAGGAAATCGGACTCGAAATCGAGGACGTCGAGGTGATCGGCTCGACCCGCGGGTGGCTGCGGTACCGGTTGCCGCGGCAGTACGTACGCGACCGCTGCATCGGACAAAAACAGCGCTGGTTCCTGCTCAAGCTTGCGACCGATGAGGGGAAGTTCCGTTTCGATCGAACGGACCAGCCGGAATTCGAGCGCTGGCGCTGGGTCGACTACTGGACACCGGTCCGCGAAGTCGTCTATTTCAAGCGGCGCGTGTACGCCCGCGCTTTGCACGAGCTCGGCAAGTTGATGCCTCCCAACGGACTGCCTCCGTATCCGGATTGGTGGCAAGAGATCGATATCCCTTCGGCCCGCGTCGCGGCACGCTAGAAGGGCTTGACCACGGCCAGCGCGACGATGGCTATCAGAAAGAGCGAGGGCACTTCATTGAAGAGGCGATACCAGCGAGCGGTATGCGCGTTGCGGTTCTGCGCGAAGTCACGCATCAGCTTGTAGCAATAACCATGGTAGGCGATCAGCAATGCAACCAGGGCGAGCTTCACGTGCAGCCAACCCATGGAAAGGTAGGGCGGGAACGCCACCAGCATGGCAATCCCGAATACCAGCGTCGCGACCGCTCCCACGGTCATGATCGCGAACAGGCGTCGTTCCATGATCCGGAAGCGCTCGACGCCGATCGGATCCGAGGCATCCGCGTGATAGACGAACAGCCGCGGCAAATAGAAGAGACCCGCGAACCAGGTCACCATCGCCATGACATGAACGGCCTTGAGCCAGAGCAACAGGCGCCCCTTCGGCGTAAAGCGGAATCATAACGAATCATGGCGGATTTTTTCGGCAAACTCGTGGTCCGGGGATACGCTTCGCCCAAGCGGCGCGCGTGGTTCCTGGGCTCGGCAGGGGCGCTCGCCGCGCTGCTTCTCTACGCAATGTTCGAGCTCGGCCGATTCGACGCAGGCTATCGAGTCGTAGATTCCGTGCGCGGCGCATGGGCCTCGAGCGCGCACGTGCGTGATCTCGAGGCGGAGAACGCACGGTTGCGCAGCGAGCTGACCGCTGCCGACGTCGGGCGGCGCATCGATCGGGAGAGCTACAAGCAGGTGCAGAGCAGCGTCGGCGACATGCAGAGCCAGATCGCCCGCCTTACGCAGGACCTGTCGTTCTATCGCGGATTGGTGCAGCCCGACTCGCTGGTGCACGTCAAAGTCCAGCAAATGCAGATCGTCCCGGCGACCGCCGGGCGCTATCAGTTGAAGTTCGTGCTCATGCAGACCGGCAAGCCCGACAATACGGTCTCGGGCTCGCTCTCCATAGCGATCCAGGGTTTGACAGCCGGCAAGCCGCAGACTCTGAAATTCTCCGATGTTTCGGTCGATCGGCGCGCCGGGCTGGCATACTCCTTCCGGTATTTCGAGGATTACGACGAGGCGGTGCAATTGCCCCCGACCTTCGAGCCGACTCGCATCGACGTGGAGCTGTTTACCGGCAGAGACTCGACTCATGGTTTCCGGCAGGCGTTCGTGTGGAAAGCTCAAGGCATGTCGGTCGAAACCGAGGCGAACGGCGAGGCATCCAAGGAAAAATCCGATGTTCAAACGGAAAGCGAGTAAAGACATCCAGATCGACACGCTGATCGGCGCCAAGACGCGCATTCACGGCGATGTCGAATTTGCGGGCGGACTGCATCTGGACGGTCACATCAACGGCGACGTGAAGGGCGAGCTGCAAGGCCACGCGATCCTGTCGGTGAGCGAGACCGGATGCATCGAGGGCTCGGTATTCGCCGCCAGCGTACTCGTGAACGGCACGGTGAACGGCGATATCGACGCGACGGATCGCGTCGAGCTCGGAGCCAAGGCGCGCGTGCTCGGCAGCGTGCACTACAGCGTCATTGAAACCGCGGTGGGCGCCCAGATATATGGGAAATTGAACCACCGGGCGCCTGGCGGGCAGATCCCGGCGGCCGGCGGCCCCGACAGCCAAATCCCGGCTGGCCGGCCGGGAACCCCCGAGAGCGAATCCAAGTCTTAAGTTTGGGACCGGTCGCTTTGATTGGCAGAGGCCCCCCGAGTACACTGATCACCATGAACGCAACTTCCGACGCCTTTGCCGAGATCGATCCGCCGCCCCCGGATGTCCTGGTGTTCACGGACGCCGCCGCCGGCAAGGTGGGCGAATTGATCCGCGAGGAAGCCAATCCCAACTTGAAGCTTCGCGTGTTCGTGTCCGGCGGAGGCTGCTCCGGGTTCCAGTACGGATTCACGTTCGACGAGAAGATCGAAGAGGGCGATTTTTGCGTGGAGAAGCGCGGCGTGCAGCTGCTGATCGATCCGATGAGCGCGCAGTACCTCATGGGCGCGGAAATCGACTACAAGGAAGATATCCAGGGCGCCCAGTTCGTCATCCGCAACCCCAACGCAAAGACTACTTGCGGGTGCGGGTCTTCTTTCTCAGCCTAAGTCAGACTGCCCGATGAGCGGCGCGGGCCGTGTCGTTCCGGATGTCCTCGCCGCCGTGGACTTGGGCTCCAACAGCTTTCACATGGTGGTCGCGCGCTACTCGCACGACCAGCTGGTCATCCTCGACCGGCTGCGCGAGATGGTGCGCCTCGCCGCGGGGCTCGGCGACAGCGGCCGGCTGGACGATGCCGCCACGGATCGCGCGCTGCGCTGCCTCGAGCGATTCGGGCAGCGCCTGCGCGCCATGCACGCGGACAGCGTGCGGGTCGTGGGCACCAATGCGCTGCGCCGCGCGAAGCGCAAGCGCTGGTTCCTCGAGCGCGCACGCGCCGCGCTCGGTCACCCCATCGAGATCATTTCCGGGCTGGAAGAGGCGCGCCTGATCTACTCCGGCGTCGCGCACACGAGCCCCATGAGCCCGGACAAGCGGTTGGTCGTGGACATCGGCGGCGGCTCGACCGAAGTGGTCATCGGCGAGGGCTTCAATCCGCTGCTGCTCGAGAGCTTGTCCGTCGGTTGCGTGGGCCTGAGCGCGAGCTATTTCGACGACGGCAGGATCTCCGAGAAACGTTTCGAGCGCGCGCGCACGGCGGTGCGGCTCGAGCTCGAGCCCATCTCCGAGGCTTATCGAAAGCTCGGCTGGCTGCAGGCCTTCGGCAGCTCGGGCACGGTGCGAGTCATCGGCGACGTCATCCGCCGGCTCAATCCCGACTCGCCACGCATCACGCTCGACAACCTGCGAGCGCTTGCCGACCGGGTGGTCGCCGCGGGCCACGTCGATGACCTGGATCTGGAGGACGTCGACGCCGAGCGCGCGCCCGTGTTTCCGGCGGGACTCGCGATCATGCTGGAGATCGTCGAGAACTTCGGCATCGACCGGGTGCGGGTGGCCGAGGGCGCCATGCGCGAGGGTCTGCTGTACGATCTCATGGGACGCTTCACCGACGAGGACGCACGGGTGCGCAGCGTCCGCGCCATGGAGAAGCGCTATCACGTGGACGCGCTGCAGGCGGATCGCGTCGAAGCCACCGCCACCGCGCTGCTCGCGCAGGTGGAGTCCGAATGGGGACTCGAGGACCCGCTCGCCGAGCTGATGCTGCGCTGGGCGGCGCGACTGCACGAGACCGGGCTCGACATCGCGCACTCCAAGTACCATCGCCACAGCGCCTATCTGCTCGAGCACGCGGACATGCCCGGATTTCCCCGCGAGGAGCAACTGCTGCTCGCCGCGATGGTCGGCGGTCACCGGCGGCAGCTGTCGTTCGATGCTCTCGAGGATCTGGTGCCGCCTTGGGACCGGCTTGCCGAATTCCTGATCGTGATCCTGCGCCTCACCGTGCTGCTGCATCGGGGGCGGAGCCCCGCAGCCGCTGCCCGAAGCTGTTCGGCTCACCGTCAAGGGCCGCAGTCTCAACCTGGAGTTGCCGGAGAAGTGGATGAAGGAACATCCGCTCACCCTCGAGGATCTGGAGCAGGAGCGCGCCTATCTCAAGGAGGCCGGGTTTCGCCTGTCCTTGAGCCGCGCCACGGCGGAGGCGCTGCTCAAGACTCCATGAGCGCGACGCGCTCGTCGTAGCGGCTCAAGAGTTTCGCCTGGGCCGAGAGGCTGCCGTCGCCTTCGGCGCGTGAGTACTGGCCGTTGGAGGCGAGCTCCCAGGCCTGGACGTTGTCCGCGAGATAGAGGTTCAGCTCCTCGGCGACGCGCGTGCGAAACTCGGGCGAGTCCAAAGGAAACGCAACCTCGATGCGCCGGAAGAGATTCCGGTCCATCCAGTCGGCGCTCGCGCAGTACACCTCGCGCTCGCCGCCGTTCTCGAAGTCGTACACGCGCGAGTGCTCGAGAAAACGTCCGACGATGGAGCGCACTTTGATGCGCTCGGAGATCCCAGGCACCCCGGGCCTCAAGCAGCACACGCCGCGCACGATGAGCTCGACCGCGACCCCGGCCCGCGAGGCACGGTACAGGGCCTGAATGACGGTCGGTTCGGTGAGCGCGTTGAGCTTGGCGACGATGCGCGCCGGCCTACCTGCGCGGGCATGCTCGGCCTCGCGATCGATCTTCGCGATAATCGCCTGCTGCAAGCTGAACGGCGCGTGCAGGAGCTTGCGCAGCTTCGGAACGCGCGTGAGCCCGGTAAGCTGCAGGAAAATCTCGTGCACATCCTCGCCGATCGCCTCGTCCGCGGTCATCAGTCCGTAGTCGGTGTAAAGGCGGGCGGTTTTCGCGTGATAATTGCCCGTGCCCAGATGGCAGTAGCGCCGCAACCCCTTCTCCTCGCGGCGCACGACCATCACGAGCTTGGCGTGCGTCTTGAAGCCGAAGACCCCGTACATGACATGCGCGCCCGCCTCTTGCAGCTTGTTCGCGAGCTCGATGTTGGCCTCCTCGTCGAATCGCGCGCGCAACTCGATGATCACCGTCACGTCCTTGTCCGCTTGCGCCGCTTCCACCAGGGCGCCGACGATCGCCGAGTCGCTGCCCGCGCGATACAAGGTTTGCTTGATGGCGAGGACTTGCGGATCGCCGGCTGCTTGCTTGATGAAATCCGTGACGGGGGCAAATCCCTGGAAGGGATGATGCAAGAGGACGTCTCCGGCCCGCAGCGCCGCGAATAGATCGCTGCCGATGCGCAAGCGCTCCGGGATGCTCGGCATGAATGCGGCGTACTTGAGGTCGGGGCGATCGACGAGGTCGTAAAGCGCCATCAGCCGGTTCATGTTGACGGGTCCGTCCACCTTGTAAAGATCGTCCGCGGTGAGCGCGAACTGCTCCAGCAGGTAGCTCAGAATCTCGTCGGGGCAATCGAGCGCCGTCTCCAGACGTACGGCATCGCCGTAGCGGCGCGACGCCAGCTCGCCCTCGACGGCGCGCAGCAGATCGTCGACTTCTTCCTGCTCGACGAATAGATCGCTGTTGCGGGTGACGCGGAATTGATAGCAGCCGCGCATGCGCATGCCGGCGAACAGCTTCGACACGAATGCCTCGACGATGGTGCCGAGGAACACGAAGTGATGATTGCCGAGCTCATCGGGCAGCCGGATGAGGCGCGGCAGCGAGCGTGGCGCCTGCACGACGGCGAGCCCGCTGTTGCGGCCGAAGCCGTCCTCGCCCTCGACCACGATGGCGAAGTTCAAGCTCTTGTTGAGCACCTTGGGGAAGGGGCGCGCAGGATCGAGGGCGAGCGGGCTCAGCACCGGCTCGACCTCGCGCGTGAAATAGGCTTCCAGCCACTTCGCCTGCGCAGGGGTCCACTGTTCCGGCGAGGCGAACACGACGCCGTTCTTCGCGAGCTCGGGCATGAGAACGTCGTTCAGCACCTCGTACTGCTCTTCCACGAGCCGCGAAGCGCGCATGCGGATGGCTTTCAATTGCTCGCCGACGGACAGCCCATCCGCGCCGACCTGCACCGCGCCCGCTTCCTGCAACTCCTGGAGGCTCGCCACGCGGATCTCGAAGAACTCGTCGAGATTGTTGCACGAGATGCAAAGGAAGCGGACGCGCTCCAAGAGCGGCACCCGGGAGTCCTTCGCCTGCTCGAGCACGCGCTGATTGAACTCGAGAAACGACAGTTCCCGGTTGATGTAGAGATGCGGGACCAGCAGATCGGTATCGTTCATGGCCGTCGAGTTTGCGGTGTCCACCGTGACAGTTCAATCAAAGGCGGCCCGCCAAAGGCCGGCCGGTGTGGCGCCAGGTCAGAGTTCGGCTGAGAGCCCGGCGCGGTAAATTCCGCCCAGCACTCTGGGTCCGCGGGCGCCGGTGACGCTCGGGGCGTTCGAGGGCAAGCCCGCCAAGGTGCGCCGGGCGAACCAGCCGAAAGCGATGGCTTCCACGTAATCCGGATCCAGGCCGAGCGCCGCGGTGGTCGCGACCCGGTTGGGCGCGAGCCGCCGCGCAAGCGCCGCCAGCAAGCCGGCGTTGCGCGCGCCGCCGCCGCAGGCATAGACCGCTGCATCCGCTGCGTAACGGCGCACGTCGGCGGCGACCGTGGCGGCCGTGTATTCGAGGAGCGTCGCCTGCACATCCTCGGGAGCCCGAGCGATGCCGCCGAGCTTCTTGTCGAGCCACCCCAGGTTGAACAGTTCGCGGCCCGTGCTCTTTGGCGGCTGCTGCTTGAGATAGGGCTCGTCCATGAGCTCGCCGAGCAGCGCGGCGTCACAGCGGCCGGTGCCGGCCCACGCGCCATCCTGGTCGAACGAGACGGGACGATGGCGCGAGATCCACGCGTCGAGCAGCCGATTCGCGGGGCCGGTGTCGAAACCGGACACTTCGGCGCCGCGCTTGAGCATCGTGACGTTGGCGATGCCGCCGAGATTGAGGATCACGCGATCCTCGCCGGCGCTGCGGAATACCTGGTCGTGGAACACGGGTAAAAGCGGGGCCCCCTGGCCGCCTGCGGCGACATCGCGGCGGCGGAAATCCGCGACTACGTCAAGGCCGGTCATCTCGGCGAGGGTGTTTGGATCGCCAATCTGCCAGGTGAAGGGGAGGGGCAGGTCCGTCCGATGGCGCAACGTCTGCCCGTGACAGCCGATGGCAGTCACGGCCGCCGCATTCACGCCTGCCTTGCGCATCAGCTGCAGTGCGCTGTGCGCGAAGGCTTGCGCCACGGCAACGTCGATCTGGCCAATTTCATCGAGGGACACGCGTTCAGGCGCATCGACGAGGGCGGCAATCCGGCTCTTGAGTCCCGGCTCGAACGGCTCGGCGCTCGCCGCAAGCAGCGACAGCGGTGAGACTTCGAAATCCACCAGCGCCGCGTCGATCGCATCCATGCTGGTGCCCGAGATCAGGCCGAGGTAAAGACTCATGGCGAAATGGAGTGCGTTCGCCTAGCCCGCCGGGCTAGTTGAGCGATGCGCGCCGTTCACCGAGAAATTGCGGCTCGTCCGTCGCGAAGAAGGGGACGCTTGCAGCGGGTGCGGGCGCGGCGAGTTCTGCCTGCCGGACCTGGGCCTGCGGCGCGGCGAGGGCGTCGAGCGACGCCGCGGTCTGCACATGAAAGCGGTCCATCGCATCGGCGCGCAGCGGCTCGGCGCCGGGCAGCTTCACGGTCTGCGGGTCCTTGTGGACACCGTTCATCAAATACTCGTAGTGCAGGTGGGGGCCGGTCGCGAGTCCCGTCATGCCGACGTAGCCGATGATCTGGCCTTGCTGGACGTGCGAGCCCAAGTGGATATCGCGGGCAAAGCGCGACATGTGGCCATAGAGCGTTTGGATCTCATTGCTGTGCGACAAAAGGATCGCATTGCCATAGCCGCCGCGTACGCCCTCGAAGGCGACACGACCGTCGCCCGCGGCATGCACCGGCGTGCCGATGGGTGCCGCGTAGTCGGTGCCCATGTGGCCGCGGATCAGGTTGAGAATGGGATGCAGGCGGTGCGGATTGAACACCGAGCTCACGCGGGTGAATTCCACGGGGGCGCGCAGGAACGCCTTGCGCATGGGCTTGCCCTCGGGCGAGTAGTAGCCGATCGCGCCGGTCTCGTCGATGAAGCGCACCGCCCGGTACACCTTGCCGCCGTTCACGAACTCCGCCGCCAGCACGTCGCCGTCACGCAGGTACTTGCCGTCCTGGTAGATCTGCTCGTACACGGCCGTGAAGCGGTCGCCCTCGCGGATGTCGAGCACGAAGTCGATGTCCCACGCGAACATGTTCGCAAGCTTCAATGCCACGAGATCCGAGATCTGGGCGGACTCGGCGGCCTGGAACAGCGATGAGTCGATGGTGGCGGATGCGGTACGGATGTGCGTCTGCACGGGATTTTCGGTGACTTTCGCGGCGAACCCTGCCTCATCGCGCACCACGTGCAAGGTTTTGGTCTCGCTGACCTTGCGCGTGAGCTCTTTGACGGATCCTTCGCTTTGCGTCACCTGAATGGCATCGCCCGGTTTCAGGTAATCCAAGCTCTGCCGGATGCCCGGAAGCTGGCGGATGGCCGCCAGATCGGCCGGGTCGAGCGCCATGCGCTTGAAAATGGACCCGAGGGTGTCCTTGCGGCCGACCACCACCTGGATGGTGGAGGCGACGCTTGCCTGCTGCGCGCCGGCGGCGCCCTGGGCGACACCGGGAGCAGCCGCCAGGGGCGGCGGGGCGACTTGCGCGGGCCGGATATACCAGGGGTGCTGCTGCGCTTGCGTTGACCGGCGGCTTGTCGCTCGCGGCATGCCACAAGATGAGGGCGGCGCTCGCGGCGGCGGCGTAGGGGGCGATGCGGGACATTGTGGAGCGGAAACGACGGGAGAGCCTGACGGCCGAGAAGCTTGGACGGCGCACGATTATTCCTATGAGGATCAAGGGTGCAGGCTAGCGGCGGGACCCCGGTCGGTCAATGTGCCGTGCCCTATTTGTGAGCAAGAACCCGACATAATGAGTGGTCCGGCGTGGTCCGAGGGCCGCTGCGGGCGCAGCGCGGGCGTGCCCTAGGAATAGTGGGCGGCGATTTCGCGATGCGGTACGCCAGGTTGTGGGCGCGGGTGGTTAGAGGACCTGAGAGGGAAGGTGGGGCGGCCGCCATGAGTTCGGCGGTGGCAAGCTCGATTTAAATGACACGTCGCCGCGGCACTCGGACGTCGTCATCGCGGCGGCGTGCGATGCCGCTGCGCAAGCGCTGCCGGCGAAGAGCGCCGTCGCGCTTGGCGCTGGGAGCCGGCGTGCGCGGGCGATGAAAAAAATTGGGACTATCCCCGCTTGCGCTGGGCCGCTCTCGTACCCACATTATCCAAACCCCACGTCTTACCGTCGGCCGCGCGCCAAGCCTGGAATTCCAGGGGTTGAGCGCAGCCCCGAAGTGAGGTGTTGACACGCCGGAAACGGGGGCTATACTGCGCGCCCTTCAAGGTGAAAGGCGGTTTCGAGGCGGCTTTGTGGTTTGACGGGGCCTCGATCTGCGTTATACTTGAAAGTCTTTCCCCGGACCTTTGTCGTCGCGGGTTATTCTTTAAAAATTCGAATAGGTAACTTGTGTGGGGACTCGCGTCGGCACCTTTGGTGCAATTGATGATGAGTTCTCAAGAAACGACCAGTTGTTCATTCGTGAACAAATGTGAGTTTCAGGAACTCGAAAACTTCAGTGACTTAAGTGTATTAACTGAAGAGTTTGATCCTGGCTCAGATTGAACGCTGGCGGCGTGCCTAACACATGCAAGTCGAGCGGTAACAGGTGTAGCAATACATGCTGACGAGCGGCGAACGGGTGAGTAATGCTTTGGAATCTTCCCAGTAGTGGGGAATAACCAGTCGAAAGATTGGCTAATACCGCATACGTCGGAGACGAGAAAGCGGGGGATCGTAAGACCTCGCGCTATTGGATGAGCCAAAGTCGGATTAGCTAGTTGGTGGGGTAATGGCCTACCAAGGCGACAATCCGTAGCTGGTCTGAGAGGACGACCAGCCACACCGGAACTGAGACACGGTCCGGACTCCTACGGGAGGCAGCAGTGGGGAATATTGGACAATGGGGGAAACCCTGATCCAGCGACGCCGCGTGTGTGAAGAAGGCCTGCGGGTTGTAAAGCACTTTTAGTGGGGACAAAAAGTCACGGGCGAATACCTCGTGATCTTGATTTAACTCACAGAAAAAGCACCGGCTAACTCTGTGCCAGCAGCCGCGGTAATACAGAGGGTGCGAGCGTTAATCGGAATTACTGGGCGTAAAGCGCGCGTAGACGGTTTGGTAAGTCAGATGTGAAATCCCTGGGCTCAACCTGGGAACTGCATTTGATACTGCCTGGCTAGAGTATGGAAGAGGGAAGTGGAATTTCCGGTGTAGCGGTGAAATGCGTAGATATCGGAAGGAACACCAGTGGCGAAAGCGACTTCCTGGTCCAATACTGACGTTCATGTGCGAAAGCGTGGGGAGCAAACAGGATTAGATACCCTGGTAGTCCACGCCATAAACGATGACAACTAGATGTTGGGAGGGTCTGCCTCTCGGTGTCGCAGCTAACGCGTTAAGTTGTCCGCCTGGGGAGTACGGCCGCAAGGTTGAAACTCAAAGGAATTGACGGGGACCCGCACAAGCGGTGGAGCATGTGGTTTAATTCGATGCAACGCGAAGAACCTTACCTGGTCTTGACATGTCAGGAACCCTTCAGAGATGAGGGGGTGCCTTCGGGAGCCTGAACACAGGTGCTGCATGGCTGTCGTCAGCTCGTGTCGTGAGATGTTGGGTTAAGTCCCGCAACGAGCGCAACCCTTGTCCTTAGTTGCCATCATTTAGTTGGGAACTCTAAGGAGACCGCCGGTGACAAACCGGAGGAAGGTGGGGATGACGTCAAGTCATCATGGCCCTTATGACCAGGGCTACACACGTGCTACAATGGTAGGTACAGAGGGTCGCGAAACCGCAAGGTGGAGCCAATCCCGCAAAGCCTATCGTAGTCCGGATCGGAGTCTGCAACTCGACTCCGTGAAGTCGGAATCGCTAGTAATCGTAGATCAGCATTGCTACGGTGAATACGTTCCCGGGTCTTGTACACACCGCCCGTCACACCATGGGAGTTGATTGCACCAGAAGCAGGTAGCCTAACCGCAAGGAGGGCGCCTACCACGGTGTGTTCAATGACTGGGGTGAAGTCGTAACAAGGTAGCCGTACGGGAACGTGCGGCTGGATCACCTCCTTTAAAGAGACAGCGCCAAAAGCGTTGGCGCGAGCCCCTTCACAAGTTACCTGTTCAAATGTTCTAGTTGGTTAGGCCCCTCGATTAGAGGCGGGGCCGCCCGACGCTTGGCCCCCGGGTCTGTAGCTCAGTTGGTTAGAGCGCACCCCTGATAAGGGTGAGGTCGGAGGTTCAACTCCTCCCAGACCCACCACTCCTATGTTCGGGTCGCGTGCGTCGTGCCAGGCCTTTCCAAGAGAATGGGGCCATAGCTCAGCTGGGAGAGCGTCGCGTTTGCAACGCGAAGGTCGTCGGTTCGATCCCGACTGGCTCCACCAGAGCAACCAACTAACAAACCAGCGTGTCATGAGTCATGCGCAACGGCGCCCGGCCAAATGCTTGTGCATGACTCATGGCATGCGGGCCGTCGTCAAAAGCGGTCCGTGTGGGTTCTTTAAAAATTCGGCAATTTGTTTTGACACTCAAACGTAGATGCATCTCCATCTATGAATGAGATGTCGCATTCGAGAACCAGTTTATGTTGAATGATAGTAATCTCCAAATCGCTTGGGGTTATATGGTCAAGTGAATAAGCGCACATGGTGGATGCCTTGGCGACAGAAGGCGATGAAGGACGTGATAGCCTGCGATAAGCTTCGGGGAGCCGGCAAATATGCTTCGATCCGAAGATTTCCGAATGGGGAAACCCACCGCTTCGGCGGTACCTTTAACTGAATACATAGGTTAAAGGAGCGAACCCGGTGAATTGAAACATCTCAGTAACCGGAGGAATAGAAATCAACCGAGATTCCGTTAGTAGTGGCGAGCGAACGCGGAACAGCCCAGTTCTCATAATTGCGTAAGTTGTAGTGGAACAGTCTGGAAAGTCTGGCCATAGCGGGTGATAGCCCCGTACACGAAACGGCAAGCGCATGGAGAACGAAGAGTAGGGCGGGACACGTGCAATCCTGCCTGAACATAGGGGGACCATCCTCTAAGGCTAAATACTCTCTGTCGACCGATAGTGAACTAGTACCGTGAGGGAAAGGCGAAAAGAACCCCGGAGAGGGGAGTGAAATAGAACCTGAAACCGTGTGCGTACAAGCAGTGGGAGCCTCCGCAAGGGGGTGACTGCGTACCTTTTGTATAATGGGTCAGCGAGTTACTTTTAGTGGCAAGGCTAACCGAATAGGGGAGCCGTAGGGAAACCGAGTCTTAATCGGGCGTTTCAGTCGCTAGGAGTAGACCCGAAGCCAGTCGATCTATCCATGTCCAGGGTGAAAGTAGGGTAACACCTACCGGAGGCCCGAACGAACCGCTGTTGCAATAGTGCGTCGATGAGGTGTGGATAGGAGTGAAAGGCTAATCAAGGCTGGCGATAGCTGGTTCTCCCCGAAAGCTATTTAGGTAGTGCCTCGTGTAATTCACCCTTGGGGGTAGAGCACTGTTTAGACTAGGGGGACATCCCGTCCTACCAAATCTATGCAAACTCCGAATACCAAGGAGTGTTATCACGGGAGACACACGGCGGGTGCTAACGTCCGTCGTGAAGAGGGCAACAACCCAGACCATCAGCTAAGGTCCCAAAGTTTTGGCTAAGTGGTAAACGATGTGGGAAGGCTAAAACAGCTAGGAGGTTGGCTTAGAAGCAGCCATCCTTTAAAGAAAGCGTAATAGCTCACTAGTCTAGTCGGCCTGCGCGGAAGATTTAACGGGGCTTAAGCCAAGCACCGAAGCTATGGGTTTAGATGATCTTCGGATCGTTTAAGCGGTAGGGGAGCGTTCTGTAAGCCTGCGAAGGTGAACTGTGAGGTTTGCTGGAGGTATCAGAAGTGCGAATGCTGACATGAGTAACGTTAATGCGGGTGAAAAACCCGCACGCCGAAAACCCAAGGTTTCCTGAGCTATGTTAATCAGCTGAGGGTGAGTCGGATCCTAAGGCGAGACCGAAAGGTGTAGTCGATGGAAAGCAGGTTAATATTCCTGCACCGATCATTATTGCGATGGGGTGACGGAGAAGGCTAAACGATCCGGGGTTGGTTCCCGGTTCAAGGTCGTAGGGAGGGCTTCCAGGTAAATCCGGAGGCTCGTTAATCCCGAGAACTGAGTAGGAGGTTTCTTCGGAAACCGAACTCGTTGATGCCACGCTTCCAGGAAAAGCCTCTAAGCTTCAGATAATGACGTCCGTACCGAAAACCGACACTGGTGGGTGAGAGGAAAACTCTAAGGCGCTTGAGAGAACTCGGGTTAAGGAACTCTGCAATTTGACACCGTAACTTCGGGAGAAGGTGTGCCTTTGATTGTGATGGGATTTACTCCTTGAGCTATTAGAGGTCTCAGATAATCGGGGGCTGCGACTGTTTACCAAAAACACAGGACTCTGCGAACACGAAAGTGGATGTATAGGGTCTGACGCCTGCCCGGTGCCGGAAGGTTAATTGATGGGGTCAGCCGCAAGGCGAAGCTCTTGATCGAAGCCCCGGTAAACGGCGGCCGTAACTATAGGCATTTGGTAAACGATAGAGTCGAGTCGACGATGTAGAGTTCAGGGTTAGATGATTAGGACAACTTCTATAGTTGTAGTTACGTTAATAAACTTGGCTATATGCTGGAAACACTGAGTATCTGATAGTACTCATCGCTCGACGAGCGAGGGCGGTAGTGAAAATCTATTCAGTGCAGTCAATCAGCAGGAAAGACCGGACTTCGCCGGAATCCTCAGAGACTTTACGCCAGGCTCCTTATTCGAGGAGATGATAAAGTCCGAACTGCATGGCGACATGCAGGAGTTATGCGCAATGCATAACTCCGTTAACACGTGACTTTTGCGTGTTGATGAACGACCAGAACGGTCCTAAGGTGAACAAAAGCTGCCTTAGTAAAATTTGGCTATATGCTGGAATCTCCGAGCATGCTGCGATACTCGTCCTACGATGAAATTTGTGTCGGCTACGAAGCCAACATCAACGAGTCTTGGGGCAGTGAAAATTCGTCAGCTGCGGACAATCAGCAGGAAAGACTGGTCAAAATTGGTTGGATTACCGGTTTTGTCGATGGCGAGGGATGTTTTTCAATCCACGTCGTGCGACAACCTCATCGATCAAATCGACGAGGCTATAGAACTGGATTCCAAGTGGCTCATCAGTTTGTAGTTACGCAAGGTGCGAAGAGCATCGAGTGTCTGCAGACGATGCAACAGCACTTCGGCGTGGGGCGTGTGTATTGCAACCAGCGATACGACAACCACAAAGAACATCTGTATCAGTTCGTTGTAGCGAAGCGGAGCGATCTAATCGAAACGATCATTCCATTCTTTCAACGATATTCACTGCGCACCGCGAAGCGTCTCGACTTCGAGCGATTCGTAGCGTGCATGCAGATCATCCGAACGAATGCGCACCTCACTCCATGTGGGTTGCTGCAAGATCGTCGAGATCATGCAAACAATGAATCACTGCAAGCCTCGCCCGGAAATGATCAGAATCCTCAGAGACTACATGCCAGACACCGAATTCAATCCGGTGAAGATATAGTCCGATCTGCATGGCGACATGCAGGGTGAGTGAAATCACCTTGATTTCGAAGAAGAAATTCTAATGAAATCAATAACATGGCCGAGCGAAATTCCTTGTCGGGTAAGTAACATTGCCCAGGATAGTGGCGACACTATTCCGATGACTGGCTCAAATCGGTGGAACCCTAACGACGTCTGTGCAAGTGCGTCGAGGGCAATACCGAGGGTAAGATTCCAAGTAAGCGCGATAGGCGTCACTTGGTTTCCCCGTAACGACTTGAGGAGTGAGATCCTCAGATGGTCTAGATATCTAGTCCATAACACGCCAGCTCTGACTGCAAAAAGCGATGAGATCCGCTCAAATCATCGTGGTCAGATGAACGTATAGTCTATGCCGCGAGTAATCGTGGAAATCATGAAGTTCCGACCTGCACGAATGGCGTAACGCTGGCCCCACTGTCTCGACCCGAGACTCAGTGAACTTGAAATCGCTGTGAAGATGCGGCGTAGCTGCGGAAAGACGGAAAGACCCCGTGAACCTTTACTATAGCTTTACACTGAACTTTGAATTTGTTTGTGTAGGATAGCTGGGAGCCTACGAAGTGGGGACGCTAGTTCTCATGGAGGCAACCTTGAAATACCAGCCTGACAACTTCGCAGTTCTAACCTTGGCCCGTAATCCGGGTTGGGGACAGTGTATGGTGGGTAGTTTGACTGGGGCGGTCTCCTCCCAAAGAGTAACGGAGGAGTGCAAAGGTACCCTCAGCGCGGTCGGTCATCGCGCATAGAGTGCAATCGCATAAGGGTGCTTAACTGCGAGACGGACATGTCGAGCAGGTACGAAAGTAGGTGATAGTGATCCGGTGGTTCTGTATGGAAGGGCCATCGCTCAACGGATAAAAGGTACTCCGGGGATAACAGGCTTATTCCTCCCAAGAGTCCACATCGACGGAGGAGTTTGGCACCTCGATGTCGGCTCATCACATCCTGGGGCTGTAGCAGGTCCCAAGGGTATGGCTGTTCGCCATTTAAAGTGGTACGCGAGCTGGGTTCAGAACGTCGTGAGACAGTTCGGTCCCTATCTTCCGTAGCCGTTGGAGAATTGAGGGTGAGTTGCTCCTAGTACGAGAGGACCGGAGTGAACGCACCTCTGGTGTACCGGTTGTCACGCCAGTGGCACTGCCGGGTAGCTATGTGCGGACGGGATAACCGCTGAAAGCATCTAAGCGGGAAGCCCCCCCCAAGATTAGTTCTCCCTAGACCTTTAAGGTCTCTAAAGGGCCGTCGAAGACTACGACGTTGATAGGCTGGGTGTGTACGCGCAGTAATGCGTTTAGCTAACCAGTACTAATTGCCCGTGAGGCTTGACCATATAACACCCAAGCGATTTGTCCCTAACGTGGCAGATCGTGATTGGGAAACTGACTTGATTGCGACATGCGTCGAAACAAATTGTACGAATTAGCGGTGGGCGAGCCATGACTCGCCCGTTGCGACCGGTTTGCCTGGCGGCCATAGCGAGTGGGAACCACCCGATCCCTTTTCGAACTCGGAAGTGAAAACGCTCCGCGCCGATGCTAGTGTCGACTTTGTCGATGTGAAAGTAGGTCACTGCCAGGCTCTTGAATCGAAAACGAACCCCCGACGGCGAAAGCCGGCGGGGGTTTTTCTTTTGTGCGCCCGGCAGGGCGCACTGTCTTGGGGACCGAGAATTTCGCTGGACACTGTGAACTCCATCTCGAGTGTGCAGAAAACCACGGCATATACTGCAATTTAGCCAACCCTGCGACCCTGCCTATGAGGTGCCGTGTTGATCGAGATTGCCATCGTATTGGTCCTGATCGCCGCCCTGATCGTATACGTCGTCGCCCTCTACAACGAGCTGGTCGGACTGCGCGAGAACGTCAAGGTAGCTTGGGCAAACATCGATGTCCTGCTGAAGCAGCGCCATGACGAGCTGCCGAAGCTGATCGAGACTTGCAAGCGCTACATGCAGTTCGAGCAAGAGACGCTCGAAAAAGTCATGCGCGCGCGGGCCTCAGTCAGCGACGCGAGCGCGTCCGGCAATGTCGCCGCCGTTGGCATGGCCGAGCAGCAGCTACGGGCCGGCATGAGCCGTCTCTTCGCGGTCGCCGAGAGCTATCCGCAATTGAAGAGCGATGAGACATTCCAGCAACTGCAGGCGCGCATCACTGCACTCGAGGAATCCATTGCGGACCGTCGCGAGCTCTACAACGATCAGGTGAACCTCAACAACATTCGCGTCAAGGTCTTTCCCGCCGTCCTGGTGGCCCAGCATTTCGGGTTCACGACAGCGCACTTGCTCGAGTTCACGGCCGACGAGAAGCGCGACGTCGACGTGGGAGCGCTGTTCCGCGTCTGAGGTGGCTGACGGCGATGTCCGATAAAGATCGCCTCAAGTTTCTGTTCCTGATCCTCGTAGTCGCCGCTGCGGCTGCGTATTCCTTCTGGTACGCGTTCAAAGCTTGGCGCGAGAACCGCATGATCGCCGACACACCCACGTCGCGCGTGCGCTCGGCCGCTCAAGGGTACGTTCAATTCGCCGGTCACGGGCTGATGATGTCCAACGAGGAGAACAGAGCTCCGCTGAGCGGAATACCATGCGCTTGGTGGCGCTACAAAATCGAGGAGCGCCGCCAGAGCTACCGTTCCCGCGGATGGACCACGGTGCAGAGCGACACCAGCGCGCTGCCCTTTATTCTGGATGACGGTACGGGTCAATGCGTCGTCGACCCGCGCGGGGCCGAGGTTTTCCCGAGCGAGAAGGATGTCTGGTACGGTGACACGGAGTGGCCGCAGATCCACCTCCCCAAGGGACAAGGGGTCATCGGGCAGCTCGGCGATTTGCTAACGAGTTGGGGCCGCTATCGGTACATCGAGTACCGCATTAAGCCGCATGAGCCGCTTTACGCACTTGGGGCCTATCGCAGTGGCGCTGCGCTAAGCGAGGAGAATCCGGAAGCAGCGGTCGCGGAACTTCTGCGGACGTGGAAGCAGGACCAAAAAAGCTTGCTCGAGCGATTCGACAGCAATCATGACGGCGTGCTGGACAGCGCCGAGTGGGAACTTGCGCGCGCCGAGGCTCATCGGCAGGTCGTCGAGACCATGCTCGTCAAACCGCGAGCGACGGATGTCAGCGTCATGTCGAAACCAAAAGATGGACGCGCGTTCTTGTTATCGGCGTCCGATGGCGAGTCGCTCGGCCGGCAGTTGCGCGTCCGCGCCGCCGCTGGTCTTGCCACCTGCCTGGGCTCGAGCGCGCTGTTAGGCTGGTTGGCGACTCACTTCTAATAGGCCAATTCAGTACGAATGGCCCGAGCCACTCGCGGGGCCTCGAGGGCGATCTCGCGCAGTGCGCCGGTAGGCGGATTCTTGAAACCGACGAAGTACAACCCGGGGATGGCGGTCTCATCGCCGAATCGGTTTGGCCTGCCGCGCGCATCGGCGATGGTCTCGAATCCTTTGATCATTTTCGCCAGACCTGATTTATAGCCGGTCGCAAAAATGATGGCCGCAAACGAGTCTTCGCCACCGTCTGCGAAACGCGCGCCGTCGGTGAGTATCTCCTGCACCGCCGGTCGCACGCGGATTCTGCCCTGCTTGACCAAGGCGATGGTGCCGATATCGAGTATGGGAACACGACCGCACTCTTCGATCATGCGGTTCGGTCCCCTCGCCGGCCTCACGATCCCCCAGCGCGACAGGTCCCCCACCACCAAGCCGGTGGTCGCCATCGCGATCGCGTCGCGCAACCCCAAGGGCAGGTAGGAGAGCAGAATATTGGTGTGCTGGACGGGCCGTCCGAGCAGATCGCGCGGCACAACATGCACCGGACCGCGCACTACCATGGTCACATCTACCCCATGCTCGGCTAAATCGAGCGCGATTTCCGCGCCGGAGTTGCCGCAGCCGACCACCAGCGTCCGTTTGCCCTGGTAGGGCGCGGCGCTCTTGTAGCTGCCGGCGTGAATCGCCGACCCATTGAAGCCGTCCAGCCCGGGAATGGAAGGAAGATTCGGCACAGCGTTGTACCCCGTGGCCATGACCACAATGCGCGGCGTCATCACACCGGCGCTGGTATCCACCGTGAAGCGGTCGCCCGTACGTTGCAGGGCGTGCACGGTAACCCCGAGCCGGGGCGCGACGTGGTGCTCCGCCGCGTACGCTCGCAGGTACTGCACGACTTCATCTCGCGCCGGGTACCGTGGCGCGACCTTCGGCCACGGACTCATGGGCAGGGCGGAATAAGTCTTCGTGGTATGCAGATGGAGCCGGTCGTAATGTCGCTGCCAGGTGTCGGCGATCTGGCCTTCGCGCTCCAGCACCGCATAGTCCAGGCCTTGGCGGCGCAAACACGCTGAGGTAGCGAGACCGGCGGGGCCGGCGCCAATGACCAAAATGTCTTCAGACGGCATCGCGGGAAGCGCTCCTATTGCGCGCACGGGGGGAGCCAGGACTAGTATGGGTCGTATCCTTCACGGCAAGGATCCCCTCGGTGAGCGAACACAGGAATCGATACGATCAGCCCATCGGCCCACCCCAGGCGGGATGGACCGAGCGCCCGCCGCCGCCACGGAGCGTGTTGGCCGGCCGCTATTGCCGCCTGGAGCCCGTCGACCCACCGCGCCACGCAGCCGATCTCTTTGCCGCGTATATGGATGCACCCGACGGCCGTGACTGGACTTACCTTTTTCCGGAGCGTCCCGAGACTTTAGCCCTGTTCGAAGAGTACTTGGCGGGACTCGCGAAGAGCGAGGACCCCCTCCATTACACGATCGTGGACGGCGACACGACCAAGCCCGCGGGCACCGCGGCGCTCATGCGCATCGATCCCGTGCACGGCGTCATCGAGGTCGGGTCCATTGCCTATTCGCCCCGCATCAAGCGTACGCGCGCCGGCACGGAGGCGATGTACTTGTTGATGAGATTGGTTTTCGATGATCTCGGCTACCGGCGGTACGAATGGAAGTGCGATAACTTGAATGGCCCTTCACGGCTGGCGGCGCAACGCTACGGATTTACATTCGAAGGAATCTTCCGAAGGGCCGTCGTCTACAAAGGTAGAAGCCGTGATACCGCGTGGTATTCGATCATTGCGGAAGAGTGGCCGCGGATACGGTCGGCGTTCGATGCTTGGCTCGACCCTAAAAATTTCGACGAGCAAGGTCGGCAAAGGCGCCCTCTCAAGGCGATGAGGCCTCCTCTCTGAGGAGGACCTCAGGCGGAGCCGCGAATCGGTCGCAGAGGCGCGGCACGCGGGAGCGTTCGTGCAACCTCGCGAGGCCGCTTTGACTTAATTTGTTTCCTTTCGCCGACAGTGAACGGCTGCTCGTAATGGGCCACCCCTGCTGTTTGGCCGGTCACAGAGTGCCGTTAGTGGATACCCCTACACTCCTTTTGCCTGCAATGACCGCAGTGCGACTGGAGTCAATGAATGACCTCGGACCATGTGCCGAGGGGCGCCGACGCGTCCCTCGCCGGACTCGCCCGGCTGGCTGCGCTGATCTTGATCGGCGCCTTGGGATTGCTCTCGGGGTGCGGATCGTCGCATTCGAACAATGTCACCCAAGTGAGCTCGATCGAGGTCGGACCTCCTGACAGCAAGGTCGCGATGGGGCTCGCGAGCCAATTTACCGCGACCGGAATCATGAGTGACGGCTCGAGGCGCAATCTCTCGGCGCAGGTGGCCTGGAGCTCGAGTAATCCCGCCATCGCTTGGATGGGTGCGGGAGGCACCGTCGCCACGGTCCGATCCGGTACCGCGACGATCATGGCGACCTTGAACAGCGTATCCGGTTCGACGACCTTGACGGTGACACCCGCGACGCTGATGTCGATCGAGGTCACGCCGCCGAATCCCAGCTTCGCGAACGGTCTGACCCTGCAGCTCGTTGCCACCGGCATCTACAGCGACAACTCGACGCACGATCTTACGAGTACGGTCACCTGGGGCTCTTCCATCGCGGCGGTTGCCTCGGTCAGCAATTCGGCGGGATCCGCCGGGCTTGCCCGCGCGCTGAGTCCCGGATCCACTGCGATCACCGCGACCCTTGGCAGTGTGTCGGCGAACATGACGCTGACGGTCACCACCGCGACCCTCGTATCGATCGGCGTGACGCCGATGAATTCCACCCTGCCGAAGGGGCTGACCACGGCTCTGAAGGCGACCGGCGTATTTACCGATCATTCGACGCACAATCTCAGCTCGACGGTGACTTGGAGCTCCTCGGCGCCGGCCGTGGCCTCGGTCGACAATGCTCCCGCCGGCGGCCTCGTTACGGCGGTGGGTCTAGGTACGGCGCAGCTGACGGCGACGCTCGGCAGCATTTCCGGATCGACCACGCTGACGGTGAGCGCCGCGACGCTGGTCGCGATCGGAGTCACCCCCGCAAATCCCGCTCTCGCCGTGGGTCTCACGACCCAATTCATGGCCACGGGCACCTATACCGACAACTCCACGCAAGATCTCACGGCCACCGCGCTGTGGAGCTCTTCCAATCCCGCGCTTGCGAGCGCGAGCAATGCCGCCGGGTTCGAGGGGCTGGCGACGGCGCTCGGTACCGGCGCAGTCACGGTGACGGCCGCGATGAGTACGATCCAAGGTTCAGCGACGCTCAACCTGACGCCGGCCACGCTCGTCTCGATTGCAGTGACGCCGGCGAACTTGAGTATCGCGGATGGCACGAGCCAGCAGTTCGCCGCCACGGGTACCTATACGGACAACTCGACGCAGAATCTCACCCCGGCCGTCGTCTGGAGCTCGAGCAATGCAGGCGTCGCCGCCGTGAGCAATGCCGCAGGCTCGAACGGCTTCGCGACGAGTCTTGGCCAGGGCGCGACGACCGTCGGCGCCGCATTCGGCAGCGTCTCCGGCTCGACGACCCTCAACGTGACAGCAGCCACGTTGGTGTCGCTGACCGTGATTCCCGCAAATCCCAGCGTCGCCAAAGGCACCGCCCAACAGTTCACCGTGACCGGCACCTACACCGACAATTCGACGCAGGACCTCACGGCCTTGGTAACCTGGAGCGTCTCCGATCCGAGCATCGCCGCCATCAGCAATGCGGCAGGCACGAACGGCCTCGCCGCGACGCTGGCGACGGGCCCCGTCACCATCACGGCCAATCTGGGGACCGTCGCCGGATCGACCGGTTTGACCGTCACCCCGGCGACGCTCGTTTCCATCGCAGTGATCCCGGGCAATCCCAGCATTGCCGACGGTACGACTCAGCAGTTCGCCGCCACGGGCACTTACACCGATGCCTCGACGCAGCCGCTCACCTCAACGGCCACCTGGGGCTCCTCCGATATCACCGTCGCGACTATCAGCAATGCCGCGGGCACGAACGGCCTCGCCAGCAGCACGGGTCAGGGTACGGTGACGATTACGGCGACCGTCGGAAGCATCGCCGGCTCGACGCCGTTGACGGTCACGCCCGCCACCTTGGTTTCGATTGCCGTGACGCCCGTGACTCCGAGCATCACGAATCGCTCGAACGAGCAGTTCACCGCCACCGGAACCTACACCGATGGCTCGATGCAAAACTTGACCGCCACAGTCACCTGGAGCAGCTCGAATCCCACGACCGCGACCATCAGCAACGCGGCCGGGTCCAACGGACTCGCGGCGGGCGCCGCGGTAGGCTCGACCTCGATCAGCGCCGCGCTCGGCGGTATCAACTCGCCGGCGGCGACGCTCACCGTAACGGCGGCCCCTGAGTACGCCTATGTGGCCAATCAGAACGACAATACCCTCTCGGAATTCGCAGTCGGAACCGGCGGCGCACTCACCCTGATCGGAACGGTCACAACCGGCATTGAGCCGAACGCCGTGGTGGTCGATCCCACGGGCCGCTATGTCTATGTCGCCAACTGGAACGACGGCACGCTTTCCGAGTACGCGGCGGCGAGCGACGGCACGCTCACCAACATCGGCACGATAGCGGCCGGCACCCAGCCGGCGTCGATCACGACCGATACGACGGGGCAATACGTTTATGTCGCGAATCTCGGCAGCAACACAGTCTCGCAGTACACAATCGGCGCAGGTGGCGTGCTTGCCTCTCTCGGCAATATAGCGGCAGCGGGCAGCCCGATTTCCGTCGCCGCCGATCCCACGGGGCACTATGTGTACGTAGCGGATGAGACCGGTAATGCAGTGTCCGAATACGCGATCGCCGCCGGCGGAGCCCTCACCTCCTTGGGGACCGTGCCGAGCGGCAATGATCCGCAATCCGTGACCGTCGATCCGAGCGGACGCTACGCCTACGTGGCCAACTGGAACGACGCGACCGTATCCGCGTACTCCATCGGCAGCGATGGCACGCTGACCGCCATCGGCACCGTGCCGAGCGGCAGCTGTCCGGAGTCAGTGACCGTGGATCCCTCGGGTCCCTACGTGTATGCGGAGAACTATTGCAGTAACACCGTTTCCGAGTATGCAATCGGCACGGGCGGCGTGTTGAGCGTGATCGGTACGGCCGCAACGGGAAACAATCCCTGGTTCATTACCATCGATCCGACCGGGAGCGATGTGTATGTCGTGAACTTCAGCGACAGCACGGTCTCCGAGTTCAATATCGGCGCAGGAGGCACGCTGAACGCCGTCGGTACCGTGCCTACGGGCAGCGGGCCGAACGCCATCATCGCGGATTATTGAGAAACTCAAGTACCCGGCGCATCGCCGAATCTGCCGCTTTAGTCTAATACGGGCGCAGGAATGACGGCAGGGTTGGAGGAGTGCAGAGCCGAGGGGGACGGGCCGCGTGGCTCGAGGGAAGATCGGTACCGCCGCCAAGTCAGGTACGCGAGGACACGAATCAACACCAGTGCGATCAGGCCGTACACCACGAAAGCCTGATTGGCGGGTTTCAGCATTGCGAGATCTTGCGCAGGGCCGGCCTCGCCGTCCAGTCCGCCGATGATATTCACGATCAGCTGAGCGCCGATGATCAGATAAAGGACCAAATAAACCATGCGCGACAGGCAGCGGGAGAACTGCCGGATGTCGGCGGCGCTGACGGGCGGGCAGTACTTCACCCACCACGCGAATCTCACGATGACCAAGCTCGAGAGAAGCACGCCGAACACCGCTTGGATGGCGGCTTTCGATTTAACCGCGCCGACGATCCAGGAATCGGGTACCACAGCGAGGGCGCCCACGAGAACTGCGAGGACGCCGCAACATAAAGCGAAATCCCGCCGCGTGCGGCGCGATGCGCTGGTCCAATGAAAGTGAGGCGTCATCCGCGTCTACAACCATGGCGCGCTGCGCACGCCCGTCCCCGTCCCAGCGCGACTACACCACATATGACTTTGTAATGCAAAGTGTGCGCCCGGTCATCGCGGCGAAACAATCCGGTAACAAATCGGTCAACATGATGCGCCGCAACTTTGCATGACAAAGTTAAGTTAAATTAAATCATCCGACCCATGCGGCGGATCCGACCCATGCAGTTGGACCCGGCCATGCAGAGCTGGACGATGATCGATGAAAGGGTCGAGGGGCTAAAGCTGTGCGCGCAGCCCGACGCCGCGCGGCTCGACGCGCATGGGATTGCGCTCGAGCACGGCGCTGATCTGGGCGCCGAAGTAGGCCTGCGGTTCCGACGGCGTCTCGTGTTCCTGGCTCTCGCGCGCGGCGATTGCCGCCTTGGCCTGCTCGAATGCATCTTGCAACGTCTTCGCGTGCGGCAGCGCATCGCGATAGAAGGCTTCGCCGAAGTAAGTCAGGTCGCGGTCGTCCGAGCAGCCGAACGAGGTCTTGTCGGGCGCGGCGGCGGCGATCACGATCGTGTCTGGATTCTCGAGCGGCCGGATGAACGCCCCGGCATAGCAGGCGGAGATCACGATGATGCGCCGCTTGATGCCCGAATCCCGGAGCGCATCCGCGAGGTCCTCGTCCGACAACTGCTCCAGCTGTAAGCCGCCGTTGGAGACCGACACCGAGGCGTCGGCGGCACCGTGAGAGGAGATAGCCAAAAAGAGAATGTCCCGATCCGGGTTCATCTTCTCCGCGATGCTCTTGAGCGCATAAGCCAGTCCGCTTGCCGTGGCGATGGGATACGTGTCGATATCGCGGCGATCGTTGATGAGCAGCAACTGGTGGCCGGAGGTCCCGAACCGCTCATCCACGATGCGTGCGGCGAGCTTGATCTCCTCGGCAAAGACGTGCTCTTCGGCCACACCGGCGAAGCCCAAGAAGTACACGGCGGGAGAGCTCTCGAGGCCGGGCCTCATCCCATCGACGGCATTGTCGATCTGCGCGCGCTCATCGAACAATAGCGACTCGGCGACCAGGGGAGAAACTTGCGAATCATCCGTATCGCTCGCTTCGTCCGCGGCCGCGGCAGGCGTCCACAGCCAGGGGCTTAGATCGGCGAGCCGAGCCAGGGGGAACAAGGCGGACAATGCGACCACCAGCACGAGCGACGCACGGGGCTGAAACGCGCCCGTGAGCAAGCGCATCCCGTTCGCGAGATACGCAAGACCGTACACGGCCACCAGTCCGCAAGCCACCGGCGCGGCCACTCCACCCCAATGCATGTTGATGACGAACCCCGCGACGATCACCACCGGCAGAAGAGCGACCAGGGTAAATAGGACGCCACGGAACGGGACCGGGGGCCGCAGGCTGCGTGCCAGGGCGAACGCGACGGCGAGCACCGCGCAGGCATACAGCGCGATGATGGCGGCAGCCATCGGCTCGAACTGGGCACCGGGACCCGCGCGCCGATAGTCGAGGCCGAGCCAAAGTACCAGCGACACGAGGGCGCACGCGATGACGGCGCCGTCGGTTGACACGCTTGGAATATCATCGATCTGCTTTCGCAAGGTCAAAAGGCGAGAAACGACCGGGATCCAGGCGAAGACGCGCGGTGAGCCCATGACTGGAAGTATTGGAGCAACCCCGGGCAAAGTAAATGCAGCTCGGCCGCCGGCACTCTCGATATAATCCGTTTATGACCTCGAGCGCACCTCAGAGCACCGAGACTCTCGCCCCGCGCCGAGCGGCGGAGTTGCTGACCCCGCAACAGCTCGCTCACTATGCGAGCAAAGCCTGGGTCGCGGTGCCGGGTTTCTTTTCGGCGGCGCAGACGGCGCAGATTTCCTCTTGGGTGGAGGAGCTCGAGCGTCGTCCCGAGCGGCCCGGCGTCGAGATGGTGTACCACGAGCCGAAGCTCGACGACCCCTCGGCGCAGCTGGTGCAGCGAATCGAAAACTTTTGCGAGTTTCACGCCGGATTCGGCGAGCTGGTGCAGGCTCGGCTGAAAAGCGCCATCGAGACGCTGATAGGCGAGCCGGCGGTGCTGTTCAAGGACAAGATCAATTTCAAGATGGCGGGAGGCGCCGGCTTCGAGGCGCATCAGGACCAGCAGGCCGGATGGTCGGTCTATGCGCCGATATTCGTGACCGCGCTGGTCTCGATCGACGCCGCGACGCTCGCCAACGGGTGCCTGGAGATCGCCGATGCACCACGCGCCGCAGGCCTTATCGGCGAGGAGTGGAAGCCGCTCACTCGCGCACAGATGGCCGGGTATCCGACCATTGCGGTGCCCTGCGCGCCCGGCGACGTGCTGTTCTTCGACAGCTACGTGCCGCACGCCTCCAAGGCCAACGCGACCGACAGTGCGCGGCGCATCCTCTATTTGACGTACAACGCCAAATCCTACGGCGATCACCGCGCGCAGTACTTCGCCGACAAGCGTGCGAATTTTCCGCCCGACGTCGAGCGCAAGCCCGGAACGGAGTATCGCTTCAGGGTGTGAGGGCTGCCGCGCGCGGGTGCGCCGCGCGGCCTGCGCGGCCCGGCCCGGTCAAGCCTCCCGCGCGTGCAGGAAGCGGAAGAACTCGACGCCTTCGCGCAGACGCCGCTTCATCATCTCCCAGCTCCTCACCATCTCCGAGGTCATCTCGATGATCTTGCGCGGCCGGAAGTAGAAGCGCCGGTAGAAGACCTCCACCGACTTGTAGATCTCCTCGGCGTTGAGGCCGGGGTAGCTCAAGGGCGAGAGTTGCACGCCCTGATTGTTGACGAGCTTGGAGGCATCGGTCTCGGTGAGCCAGCCGTTATCGACCGCCTGCTTGTAAAGCTCCGTGCCGGGATAAGGCGCGGCCAGCGAGACCTGGATGGTGTGCGGATTGATGTCCACCGCGTACTCGATGGTCTCGCGGATCGTCTCTTTCGTCTCGCCGGGGAGGCCGAGGATGAACGTGCCGTGAATGGCGATGCCGAGTTTGCGGCAATCCGCGGTGAAGCGCCGCGCAATGTCGGTGCGCAGACCCTTGCGGATGTTGTGCAGGATCTGATCGTTGCCCGACTCGTAGCCGACCAGTAGCAGCCGCAGGCCGTTATCCTTCATGACCTTGAGCGTCGGGTAGGGCACGTTCGCCTTGGCGTTACAGGACCAGGTCACGCCGAGCTTCCCCAAGCCGCGCGCGATCTCCTCGGCGCGCGGACGGAAATCGGTGAAGGTGTCGTCGTCGAAAAAGATCTCCTTCACCTGCGGCATGTGCTCTTTGATCCAGCGAACCTCGTCGATGACGTTCTGCGGGCTGCGCACGCGGTAACGGTGGCCGCCCACCGTCTGCGGCCACAGGCAGAACGTGCACTTCGAACGGCAGCCGCGGCCCGTGTAGACGGAGACGTAGGGATGCTTGAGATAGCCGATGAAGTAGTTCTCGATCTTCAGATCGCGCAGATACACCGGCGCGACCCACGGCAGAGCATCCATATCCTCGATTATGGGCCGGGGCGGATTGTGTTGCAGGCTCCCGTCCGGGCGCCTGAAGCTCAAACCCGCGATGCCGTCGAGAGCAAGGCCGTCGGCCACGTCCTTGCAGGTGTAGTCGAATTCCTCGCGCGCCACGAAGTCGACGGCTTTCGAGGCGGCCAGGGAGCCCGCCGGATCGACGGCCACTTGTGCGCCCACCATGCCGACAAGCAGGCGGGGATTGGCTTCCTTGAGCAGCTCCGCGACGCGCCCATCCTTGAGGAACGACGGCGCGCTCGTGTGCATGATCACGAGCTCGTAGTCCTTCGCCACCGCGAGCACGTCCTCGATCGGTGTGCCGTCCGCGGGCGCATCCATCAGCTTGCTGCCCGGGATGAGGGCTGCGGGCTGCGCGAGCCAGGTGGGATACCAGAACGAGCGAATCTCGCGCTTCGCTTGGTATCGCGAGCCGGCACCGCCGTCGAATCCGTCGAATGAGGGCGGGTGGAGGAACAGGGTTTTCATGGTGCTACTCTTTCGAATTCCATCGTGTATTTTCGCCGCCTGGGCAGCAACTCGCAACCCGCGGCGCGCGGGTGATGAGGTCAGACGCTGCGGATCGACCGCACCCGTTCCGGCTTCTCGGCCGTCCACCAGCGCTCGACACTCGCGCTGATTCCCGCGAGATCGAGGCCGGCCGCGGCGAGACAGGTATCGCGCGAGCCATGCTCGATGAATCGGTCTGGTATGCCGACCTGCAACAGGGGCACAAGCAAGCCGTGGGCCGCGAGCACCTCACCGACCGCGGAGCCGGCTCCGCCCATCACGGCGTTCTCCTCGATCGTCACGATCGCGCGATGCCGCTTCGCAATCTCGATGACGAGCTCTTCATCCAGCGGTTTGATGAAACGCATGTTGACGAGCGTGGCGTCGAGCCGATCGGCGACCTTGCGAGCCGACTCCACCAGCGCGCCGAACGCGAGAATGGCGAGCCCGCTGCGTCCTTCGCGGCGGTATTGCGCTCGCCCGATCGGCAGTGCGGTCATCTCGGCGACGAGCGGCACGCCCGGGCCGGCACCGCGCGGGTAACGGATTGCCGAGGGCACCGACAGCGTGGTGCCTGTATAGAGCATCTGACGGCATTCGTTCTCATCGGCCGGCGCCATAATCACCATGTTCGGAATGCAGCGCAGGAAGCTCAGGTCATAGCTGCCTTGGTGCGTGGCGCCGTCGCTACCGACGAGGCCGGCGCGATCGAGCGCGAACACCACGGGCAATTTCTGCAATGCCACATCGTGGATGAGCTGATCGTAGGCGCGTTGCAGGAACGTCGAATAGATGGCGACGATCGGAATGAAGCCTTCCGCTGCAAGGCCCGCCGCGAAAGTCACGGCGTGTTGCTCCGCGATGGCCACATCGAAATAGCGGTCGGGAAAGCGCTTCGAGTACTCGACGAGGCCGGAGCCTTCGCGCATCGCCGGCGTGACGCCGATGATCTTCGGCTCGCGCTCCGCCATGTCGCACAGCCATTGTCCGAACACCTGCGAATAGGTGGGACCTGAGCTGGCTTCCTTGAAGATCTTGCCGCTCGCGGGGTCGAACGGGCCCGGGCCGTGCCATTTGATCGGATCCGCCTCGGCGGGACCATAACCCTTGCCCTTGCGCGTCACGACGTGCAGGAACTGGGGTCCGCGCAGCTTCTTCACATTGCTGAGCGTGCTGACCAACGCCCTGACGTCGTGGCCGTCCACGGGTCCTATGTAATTGAACCCCATCTCCTCGAACAGCGTGCCGGGAAGCACCATGCCCTTCAAATGCTCCTCGGAGCGGCGTGCGAGCTCCCACACCGTCGGCATTTGCCGCAGCACTTTCTTGCCGCCTTCGCGCAGCTGCGCGTACATGCGACCGGAGAGCGCCCGCGCCAGGTAGTTGGAGAGGGCACCCACGTTCTCAGAGATCGACATGTCGTTGTCGTTCAGGATAATCAGCAAATCCGTCGACAGCGAACCCGCGTGATTCAGCGCCTCGAACGCCATTCCCGCGGTGAGCGCGCCATCGCCGATGATCGCGACCGCGCGACGATCTTCGCCATGTTTCGCCGACGCCACGGCCATGCCGAGGGCGGCACTGATCGAAGTGCTCGAGTGACCGACGCCGAAGGTGTCGTATTCACTCTCGCTGCGGGTCGGAAAGGGTGCGAGGCCGCCGTCCTGCTTGATGGTGTGCAGCAACTCGCGGCGGCCGGTGAGCACCTTGTGCGGGTACGCCTGGTGGCCGACGTCCCACACCAGGCGGTCGAAGGGCGTATTGAAAATGTAATGCAGCGCTACCGTCAGCTCAACCGTGCCCAATCCGGCCGCGAAATGGCCACCGCGGGTCGAGACGCTCTGTATCAGAAACTGTCGTAACTCATCCGCCACGGCGGTGAGCTTGGAGGCCGGCAGGCGTCGCAGATCCTCCGGCACGTGGATGGATTCGAGCAGGGGGTAGGTATTGGGCGGAGGGATCATTTCTACCAGTTTATACCAGCCGCGTACCGGGCCGGTATCCGAGTGCTCGCATTTTGTCGCACAATCGCCACCGGTCGCGAAGGCGAACGTTGCGGCGGTGCGGCCCCACCCGCTATAGTTACGGGTGGGTTAAGGCAGCTCCCCTCAGGATGGTTGTGGGTACTTGGCGCCACACCTAGCCCACAGGTGTCATTGCGCTGACTTTCCGAGATACTGCTCTTATGGATTCCGGCATTTCCAATGAAGGTTATCAAGACCAGATCCTTCCGCACGTCTCGCGAACCTTCGCGCTGACGATTCCCCAGCTGCCGCCGCGACTCAAGGTGGCGGTGACGAATGCCTATCTGCTGTGTCGCATCGCGGACACGATAGAGGACGAGCCGGCCCTCTCGCCTCCGGAGACGCTCGCGCTTCTCGAGCGTTTCAAAGGGGTCGTGGGCGGCCGCGGCGATGCTGCGGCATTGGCCGGCGACATCGAGAAACGCCTCTCCAGCCGCACCCTCGAGACCGAGCGCGATCTCATCGTCAACATGGCCCGGGTGCTGCACGTCACCGCCTCGCTGTCCCCGCCGCAGCGCTCGGCGATCCAGCGATGCGTCGACCTGATGTGCTATGGAATGCCCCGCTTTCAGTCGACAACGAGTCTCGAGGGACTGTCTCGCCGCGCGGATCTGGACGAATATTGCTACTACGTGGCCGGGGTCGTCGGCGACATGCTGACAGAGCTCTTTTGCGAGTACTCGCCGGACATTGCGAAGAATCGCCCGCAGCTTTCCAGGCTCGCCGTGTCCTTCGCACAGGGCCTGCAGATGACCAATATCCTGAAGGATGTTTGGGAGGATCGCAGCCGCGGCGCTTGCTGGCTGCCGCGAGAGGTTTTCGCCCCCTACCACGTGGATCTCGCAGGCCTATCGCCCGAGACCGCCGGCCCGGGTTTCGACGCCGGAATGCGCGAGTTGATCGGCGTAGCGCATGCGCACCTGCGCAACGCCTTGGATTACACCTTGTTCATCCCGTCCGCCGAGACCGGGATTCGCCGCTTTTGTTTATGGGCTATTGGACTGGCCGTGCTTACATTGCAAAAAATTCATAATAATCCCGGCTTCACCGCCGGCGCCCAGGTCAAAATCTCCCGATCCGCGGTGTCTTGGACGCGCTTTTTCGCGAACGTCTCGGTTCGCAACGACTGGCTGCTGCGGCGTTTGTTTGTCCGGGCCGCCCGCGGGCTGCCGCTCGCGCGGCTTCCCGAGGTGCGTCGGCCGCAACCTGGCCGGGCCGATCTCGACAGCCGGTCGATTGACGAGTTTGCAGCGGTTCATGGCGCGGAGCCGGTGCGCCGCCGCTCGTATGGGAGTTCAGGTACATGAGTCGCATCGCAGAGAAGCCCGCACCGATACCGGTCCCGAGTCCGGCACGCGGCGACGTCGTCGCGCTGACCCTGACCAAGACGGTCTCGACGCTCCTCGATCGAGCTATCGCCAACGCGCGCGACGCGATGATCGGGCGGCAGGCCGAGGAAGGCTATTGGCTGTTCGAGCTCGAAGCGGACTGCACCATCCCGGCGGAGTACATCATGATGATGCACTTCCTCGACGAGATCGATGCCGGCCTCGAGACCAAGATTGCCGCGTATCTGCGCGCGCATCAGATGTCGAACGGCGGCTGGCCGCTGTACCAGGCCGGCGAATTCAACATGAGCTGCACGGTGAAAGCCTACTATGCGCTCAAGCTCGCCGGCGACGATGTCAATGCGCCGCACATGGCGCGTGCGCGTGCTGCGATTCTCGAGCGCGGCGGCGCCGCGAGGGCGAACGTGTTCACGCGCATCGCGCTGGCCTTGTTCGGCCAACTCCCCTGGCGCGGCGTGCCCTACATCCCGGTCGAGATCATGCTGCTGCCGCAGTGGTTCGTCTTCCATCTCGACAAAGTCTCGTATTGGTCGCGCACGGTCATGGTGCCGCTGTTCGTGCTGTGCTCGCGCAAGCCGCTTGCCAAGAATCCGCGCAATGTGCACATCCGGGAACTGTTCACTACGCCCCCGGAGAAGGAGCGCGATTACTTCCGCGACAGCAAAAAGCTCGGCGGGTTGCTTGGCCGGATCATGCTCGTGGTCGAGCGCATCGGCCGCCGGCTCGATCCGCTGATCCCGACTTCCATGCGCGAGCGCGCCACCAAGCGTGCCGAGGAGTGGATGCTCGAGCGCTTGAACGGCGAGGACGGCCTGGGAGCGATTTTCCCGGCCATGGTCAACGCGGTCGAGGTGATGACCATTCTCGGGTACCCGGCCGATGATCCGCGCCTCGTCACCGCGAAGCGCGCATTGCAGAAGCTCTTGGTGATCGGACCGACAAGCGCCTACTGCCAGCCCTGCGTGTCGCCGGTATGGGACACGGCGTTGACGGTCCGCGCCATGCAAGAGGTGGGAGATGAGGCCGCACTCAAGGCCGCGACCGATGCCCTCGACTGGCTCAAGGACGAGCAGTTGCTCGACGAGCCCGGCGATTGGCGCGTCGACCGTCCGCTCCTCAAGGGCGGCGGCTGGGCGTTTCAATTTGCCAACGACTACTACCCCGATCTGGACGATACCGCCGTCGTCGCCTGGGCCATGCATCAGGCGCCCAACGCCGCCGACTACACGGAGAGCGTGTCCCGCGCGCTCGATTGGCTTGCCGGGATGCAGAGCAAGAACGGCGGGTTCGCTGCGTTCGATGCCGACAACACCTCTTACTACCTCAACAAGATTCCCTTCGCCGATCATGGCGCGCTGCTCGACCCGCCGACCAGCGATGTGAGCGGACGGGTGGTGACGGCGCTCGGCCTCATCGACCGCGTGCAGGACCGTGCCGTGCTCGAGCGTGCGATCGCCTATTTGCGCGCCGAGCAGGAGCCGGACGGCTCGTGGTTTGGACGCTGGGGTACGAACTACGTCTATGGCACCTGGTCGGTGCTCACGGCACTCGCGCAGGCAGGGGTCCCGGCGGACGATCCGGCGGTGCGCCGCGCGGTGGATTGGCTGCTCACGCGGCAGAATTCGGATGGCGGATGGGGCGAGACCAACGACAGCTACTTAAAGGGCGGGCGCGCCCGCAGAGTCGCGAGCACCCCGTATCAGACCGCCTGGGCGTTGTTGGGACTGCTGGCTGCGGGTGAAGCGCACTCCGACGCCGCGCGCCGCGCGGTGAATCATTTGTTGCGCACCCAGGAGCCGGCCGGTCTGTGGGGCGATGCGACGTTCACCGCGCCGGGCTTCCCGCGCGTTTTCTATCTGAAGTACCACGGCTACTGCGGTTACTTCCCGCTCTGGGCACTGGCCAGCTACCGCACGTTGACCCGGACCGGGACCGCGCATTGACTGCGGCGGGCGTCGTCGCGGCGCTGGCCGCGGAGGCGCGCGCGCTCGGCCCGGCTCAATCTATGGCTAAGGGATTGGCGGTGCTCGCAGACGGTAACCTGTTGGCCATCAGCGGCATGGGACCCAAGGCCGCGCGCAGTGCCGCAGAGCGCCTCATCGACGCCGGCGCCACCTCGCTCGTGAGTTGGGGCTTGGCCGGAGGCCTCGATCCCGATCTCCAGGCGGGCACCGTGTGCGTGCCGCGCGAGGTCATCGCCACCGACGGGCGCCGCCTCTCGACGGCGCGATCCTGGCAGGAGTCCCTGTCCTCCTCCGTGCCTGCCGGCCGCTGCGTCGGCCATGGCGTGTTGCTCACGACGGAGCATGCCCTCGCGACCCCGGCGGAGAAGAGCGCCGCGCACCGCGAGACGGGCGCCTGCGCCGTCGACATGGAAAGCTCGGCGGTCGCGCAAGTGGCCGAAGCTCACGGCGTGCCTTTCATCGCCGTGCGCGTGATCGTCGATACCGCACGCGACGCCATTCCCGAGGCGGTGGCTTGCGCGAGCCGAGCGGGAAAGTTGCGCATCGCGCGGCTGGTCCTCGGTCTGCTGCGCTCTCCCCAGCAGATCGCATCGCTCCTGCGCCTGGCGCGACGCTACCGTGTGGCGTTGCGTTCGCTCCAGGCGGTCGCCGCGCTCGGCAAGCTCGAGCCACCTGCCGCGGGCTCTTCGGGAGCGAGGAGCCCTGCGTGAGAGCGCTGGTTACGGGCGCCACGGGCTTCGTGGGCGCCGCGGTGGCGCGGGCGCTGCTGCGCGACGGCTGGCAGGTGCGGGCGCTGGCGCGTGCAGGTTCCGTGCGCAGCAATCTCGAGGGCCTATCGCTCGAGATTGTCGTCGGCGACCTCAACGATCCTGCCTCGCTCGAGCCGGCGGTCGCCGATTGCCGCGCGCTGTTTCATGTCGCCGCAGACTACCGGCTCGGCACGCGCGACCCGGAGCAGCTCTACCGCACGAATGTCGAGGGAACGCGCAACATTTTGGCGGCGGCACGGCGTGCTGGCGTCGAGCGCAGCGTCTACACGAGCAGCGTCGCGACCTTGGGGCTGCCTGGCGACGGCACGCCCGGCGATGAAGCCACCCCGGTAACGCTCGATGCCATGATCGGTCACTACAAACGATCGAAGTTCCTGGCCGAGCGCGCGGTCCTCGAAGAAGCACGTGCCGGACTCTCGGTGGTCATCGTCAACCCGTCGACCCCGGTCGGACCGGGAGACGTGAAGCCGACGCCCACCGGTCAAGTCGTGCTCGATGCGGCGTGCGGCCGGATGCCGGCCTATGTCGATACGGGGCTCAACATCGTGCACGTCGACGACGTGGCTCGCGGGCACCTGCTCGCCTTCGAGCGCGGCGTCGTGGGTGAGCGCTACATCTTGGGCGGCAAGGATATGACGTTGCGCGAGATCCTCGCGGAGATCGCACCTCTCGTGGGTCGCGATCCGCCGCGCGTGCGCCTGCCCTACGCGGCGGTGCTGCCTATCGCGTATATCGCAGAAGCGTTTTCCCGCGTGTCGGGACGCACCGGCCGCGTCACCTTGGAGGGCGTGCGCATGTCGCGCAAGCGCATGTTCTTTTCGAGTGCCAAGGCGCAACGCGAGCTGGGGTATTCATGGCGGCCGCCGCGGCAGGCATTCGTCGACGCGGTGGCATGGTTTCGTGTGTGCGGACTCATTCCCGATCGATAACTTCGGCGCCGGCGAGCATGCGACGGCCTTCCACTGCCTGCGAGATGAGAAGGATGGGCACGCTGAGCACGATGTCGCGCGCCCGCTTCAGCAGGGAAACCGCGAGCCCGAATTCCGCGCCGATACCTAAGAGCGGTGCGAGGAGCGCGTAGGTCGCTTCCTGTACGCCGAGGCCGCCCGGCACGAGCACCGCCGCACTGCGTACCGCACCCACAAAGGCCTCGACCGCGATCGCGAACAAGTAATCGACATGCGCGCCCATGAGCCGGAAAGCGATCCACGTGAACGTTCCGCTCGCGATCCAGGCGGCAAGATGCAACACGCAGGAAAGCGCGACGCGTGCACGCGTCGCGTGAATCGCATCGAGCGTTGCGCCCACGGCGGCCGTATGCGCCGCGGCCCGCGGCAGGAGGCGCGTGGCGATCCGCGCAGTGAGGCGGTGGCCGTAACGCTGCGCGGCAAGCAGCACGGCTGCGGCGATGACCGCCATCGCCAGCCCGATCAGGACGAACCTATCGAGCGACGCCGAGAACGGCGTCGGCGGAGCGCGTTCGCTCACAATGGCGAGGCCGAGCGCGATGAAGGCAATTTGGGCGAGCAGCTCCGTGGTCACATCGACGATGGTCGAGGCGAAGGCGAGCGGCGCGGGCACGCGATGCAGGATGGCCGCGCGTGCGCCGAGCGCAATGCCGCCGATGTTCGAGAAGGGCAGGATGTCGCTGGCCGCCTCCCGGACCATTCTCGCCCAGACGAGAACACCAAAATACCTGCCGTCGCTGCGAGGCAGCAGCACGAACCACGCCGCTGCCAGGAGCGGCGACATCCCGAGTCCGTACAAGCACAGCAAGCCGAATCCGCCCAGGCCGACTCGGCCCACGGCCGACAGCACCGCGCCGAACCCGATGTGAATAACGACGTATGAGGCGAGACAGAGCCCTAAGGCCGCGACGATGGCGACACGCCACTTCACGCCCTCTACCCCTCAAGCCGCGCGATGAAGGGCGTACGCCTGCGCCTGCGGGTCCGCGAAATCTGCGAAGCCGCCGAGTCGCAGCGCTCGCTCGCGGCAGGCCGCCGCCACCTCCGGTGCCATCAGCGCCTCGAGCTCCGCGCGATAGCGATAGCCGGGCGCACACCCCGGATAAGGGGCGGTGGCGGGGTGCAGGTAAATCTCGCTCACCCCCGGGGGCAGGTGCGCGATGAGGCCGCAGAGCCGCTCACGTGTCATCCCGCCGGACCACTGCAAGCCGAACACGCGGTCGGCGGTGAACAGCCCAGCGGCGCGAAAACGCCGCCGCAGCAGCAGCGCCCACGGTGCAAGGGCGAGCGCGGGCATGCGCGGCGTGCTCGGCTCGATTTTGCGCAGGATTGCAGCGGGCTCGAGCGGCACGCGTGCGGCACGCAATCCGTAGCCGCGTCCGATCCTCGCGATCAGGCTGCCGATGAGCGGATGCAGGTGGTAGTGTTTGTGAGCGGTGCAATGGTCGAGCGCGAGGCCCGTGGCGCGAAAAGCCTCGAACTGAGCGGCAATCTCCGCGGCGAGTTGCCGGCGAGCCGTCGCGCTCGCGGCGAACAGCGCGCCCATCGCCGCCATGTCGCAGCGGAGCGAGCCGTTTGCATCCACGAGCCGCGAAACGGCGTCGGGCGGCAGCACCGGACGGCCCTCGACCAGCACCAGATGCAATCCCACCCGCAAGTTCGGGTTGCGGCGCGCGCGTGCCGCCGCATCATGGGCTGCCGCCCCGCTCACCATCAGGCTCGCGGCGGTCAGAATGCCGCTGCGGTGCGCGGCTTCCACGGCCTCGTTGACTTCGACAGCGGCACCGAAGTCGTCAGCCGTGACGATCAGGCGCTGCACGCCGCTCACAGGGCGGCCGTCCTTCATTGGGTAATTCTCACCACCGGCTGCACCGAGCCGTCGCTGGTCACGCGCAAGCGATCGTCGCGCCAATGCACTCGACGGGTGACGAATCCCCAAGCCCAAAGCAGCAGGCTGAGCGCCTCCCTGAGAGGCAGCACCGCGAAATCGCGCGCGATGCGCGCCGCCGCGCCGCGCACGCGCAGATGCAAGGCGATCCTGCCGAGCGCGGTGAGGGCGAGCAACACGATCGCGGGCCACGCGCCGTGCGAGATCGCGCAACCGAGCCAGGCGACGGGAACACTGAACGTGATGAACGACAGCCCGTAGCCGAGCGGACGCACCGTACGGATGGTGCGGAGCCAGCGCAACTCGTGGCGCACCAGGCCGCCGAAGCTACGCTCATCGACGCAGGTATCAACTACCACGGCGGACAAAACCGTGCGCAAGCCGCGCGCCCGAGTCAGCTCGCCCAAGCGATAATCGTCTGCGAGCTGATTCGCGATTGCCGCGAACCCGCCGATGCCCGCGAGCACTTGCCGGCGCAGCGCGATGGTGACGCCGAACGCAAAAGAGCGTGAGCCGGACAGAGCGGCGACACGCACCGAGGGAATGAACCAGTCGTTGATGAACATCGAGCCGAGGAGCGACCACAAGCCGCTGCTCGGAACTCCGCGATAGGCACAGGTGACGATGCCGACGTCCGGATCGAGCAGAGGCGGCACGATCCTCGACAGATAATCGCGCGGCACCCGCACGTCGCTGTCAGAAATCACCAGGTAGTGGTGTTGGGCGAGCGGCATCATGTTCATCAGATTGCTCACCTTGCGGCTGCTGCCGTGCTGGCGGCGGTCAACCACGAGCTTCAAGTCGAGCTCCGGGAACTCGCGCTGCAACCGGCTCACCACCTCGGCGGCGGGATCGGCACCGTCGGCCACGCCGAACACGATTTGAAACTTCGAATAGTCCTGATCGCAAAACGAGTGCAGGCACTCATACAGCTCGTGCTCATCGCCGCACAACGGCTTGAGAATCGTCACTGCCGGAATCTCGCCGGGACGCACACCGTAGTCGCTCCGCGGCTTGATGCGCACCGCGATCGCGGCCGCAACTGTATACACAGCAGCGCTCGCGGTGATGGCGATGCCGCACCAGTACATCCATAGTTGCGTGCTCGTGATCATTCGGATTTAGGAAACCCTGGTGCTGGCGCGAAAGTTTCGCATGCAGCTATGATCCGGGCTGGCAGTAAGCGCTCGCAGGCCGGTCGGGTTGTCGATATGGATGAGCTTAGACACGTGAATCGTCTCGATTATGCGGACATTATGGCAGATTCGGATGCCTTGATCCTGGTCGACGAAGCCGACCGCAGACTCGGTCACTTGAGCAAAGAAGCGTGCCACCAAGGCCGCGGCGTCCTGCATCGCGCATTTTCGTTGCTGATTTTTAATGGGCGGGGCGAGCTTCTCGTGCAGCAACGTGCGCCCAGCAAGCGGCTCTGGCCGCTCTACTGGTCGAACAGTTGCTGCAGCCATCCGCGCTCCATGGAGAGTATGGAAGCGGCGACGCGGCGACGCTTGTACGAAGAGCTCGGAATAGGCTGCACCCTCGAATTTTTGTTCAAATTTCAATACCAGGCGCAATTCGACGAGACCGGCGCCGAGCATGAGCTGTGCTCCGTGTTCATCGGACGCTGCGATGATCCCGTGGAGGTCAATCGCCACGAGATCCACGACTGGCGCTGGATGCCCCCGGATGTCCTACAACGCGAGATGGCGGGTTTGGTTGACAGCGCCCGCTACACCCCCTGGTTCTTGCTGGAGTGGGCCCGGGTCTGGCGGGACCACCGCTCCGCCGTGCTTGCCCTGACGGCTTAATGAGGCAATCTTAATGTCGCGCCGGATACCCGCGGCGCGGTACCATACAGCATGGCAATTCCTCTCCTGCAAGTTTATCGGGTGGCCAAATACTTGGCCGGGCGGAAGCTTCGTGGCGTAAAGCGCTACCCTCTGGTGCTCATGCTGGAGCCTTTGTTCCAGTGCAATCTCGCCTGCGCGGGATGCGGCAAGATCGACTACCCGAAGGAGATCCTGCAAAAGCGCGTGAGCGTCGAGGAGGCATTGCGCGCGGTCGACGAATGCGGCGCGCCGATGGTGTCCATCCCCGGCGGTGAGCCGTTGATCCACAAGGAGATGCCGCAGATCGTCGCGGGCATCGTCGCGCGCAAGAAGTTCATCTATCTGTGCACCAATGCGATCCTGCTCGCGAAGCATATCGACGAATACCAGCCTTCTCCGTATCTGACGTTCTCGATTCACCTCGACGGTAATCGCGAGCGGCACGACGAGTCGGTCTGCCAGGAAGGCGTGTACGACAAGGCGGTCGCCGCGATCAAGCTCGCGCGCAGCAAGGGCTTTCGCGTCACCATCAATTGCACGCTGTTCAACGGCGAGGATCCGGATGGGGTTGCCGATTTCTTCGACACCGCAATGGCTCTCGGCATCGAGGGCATCACGGTATCGCCCGGCTACAGCTACCACCATGCGCCCCGGCAGGATGTGTTCCTCGGCCGTCACGCAAGCAAGCAGCTGTTTCGCGAGATCTTCAAGCGCGGCGCGCGGCCCTCGAGCAAGTCGTGGTCGTTCAATCACTCCAGCCTGTTCCTCGACTTCCTTGCCGGTAACCAGAGCTATCAGTGCACGCCGTGGAGCAATCCCACATACAACGTGTTCGGCTGGCAGCGGCCTTGCTATCTGCTCACCGACGAAGGCTACGCTCCGACCTACCAGTCGCTCATCGAGGATACCGAATGGGAGCGCTATGGCGTCGGCAAGAATCCCCGCTGCGACAACTGCATGGCGCACTGCGGTTTCGAGGGCACAGCCGTCAACGACGCGTTCAGCCATCCGCTCAAGGCCTTCATGACGTCGCTCCGGGGGCCCAAGCTTCAAGGTCCGATGGCGCCCGAACTGCCCATCCGTTATGCGGAAGGGACCGGCCATCCGACGGTCGCGGCCATCCCGGTGAGCGAGATCAAACACCTGAACCGCGAGTCTCAGGATTCCACCGGAGTGGCGGCGACCCGCTGAGGTCGCTCGCCGCAGCGGCCGGAGAGACCGGGTGAGCCAAGCAAATCGCCGGGCCGACGAGGAGTCGGACTTCGATGCGGAGCTCAAGAGCTGGCAGTCGCGTATGGAGCGCGCGCTCGACAAGCGTTTACCGGCGCCTGACCAAGTCCCGGCGCGCTTGCACCAGGCGATGCGTTACAGCGTGCTCGGCGGCGGCAAACGCATCAGGCCTGCGCTCCTGTTCGCCACCGCGCGTACGCTGGGCTTAAGCGAGGATCAAGTCGAGGCGGCTGCTTGTGCCGTCGAGCTGATCCACGTCTACTCGCTCGTGCACGATGACCTTCCGGCCATGGACGACGACGACCTGCGCCGCGGACGGCCTACCTGCCATAAAGCCTTTGACGAGGCCACGGCGATCCTGGTCGGCGATGCGCTGCAACCCCTCGCATTCCAGATTCTCGCGCGCGACCCGGCGCTGCCGGCCTCGGCGGCGGTGCGCTTGCGCTTGATCGATCTGTTGAGCGAGGCGAGCGGTACGTTCGGCATGGCCGGTGGACAGGCAATCGATCTCGAGGTGCAAGGCAAGAAGCTCGACATTGCGCAGGTCGAGGACATGCACGCGCGCAAGACCGGCGCGGTCATTCGGGCGAGCGTGCTCATGGCGGCCATCTGCGCCCCGGACCTGCCGCCTGCGCACCACGCTGCATTGACGCGTTTCGCGGCCGCTATCGGCCTTGCCTTTCAGATCCAGGATGATCTCCTCGATCTGTTGGGCGATGTGTCCACTCTCGGGAAACCCACCGGCGCGGATCGCGAGCACGCCAAGCCTACTCATCCCACGGTCATCGGCATCCCCGCCTCACAGGAGCGCGTGCATCTATTGCACACCCAAGCGCTCGATGCGCTGGTTCCGTTCGGCGAACATGCCGCGCCGCTGCGCTCCCTCGCCAACTGGTTGCTGACTCGGCACTACTGAATCGCTTGATTTAGCGCGCGCTGCACTGCGCGCAACAGTCTCCGCACCGCCGCATGCAATCCCTGCGCGTTGCAGCATCACTGTCGGTCGTTGGCAACGCCGTTGACTCCGGCGTCTGCTTACACGAGTGTTGGCCACGGAGGGAAGCATGATTCGTCCGATGAGTCACGCGCGCTTGATGCGCTTATCGACCGATCGTGTCGAGGCAGTGCTCAAAGACGGCGAAAACACCGAGCAACTCCTCGCCCGCCGCATCATGGAAAGCGCGGCGAGCTGGGAGCAATGGGAGCGTGCGCATTCGGATCTGATGCGCCGGGTCGCGGGCTGCAACGCGCGCTTGCAGATCGATGAGCTGAAACAAACGACGTTGCGATTGCTGCACGGCAAGGCGCTGTTTCAGCAACTGCGCCGGGCGGAAGTGCGGGGCGAGCAACGGGTGCGCTTGATGGCGCATTTTCGTCCGGGCCGCAGCTTCGAGGCCGCGATGATCTCCGAGCATGGCGAGTACCTGCGCAAAGCTCTGAGTTTTCTCTGCACGCATTATCTCGGCGCGGACGTGGTGGGCGATCCGGCGTTCATCGACCCGATGCAGCGTTACGAGGAGCTATACGGCGAGTACTTCGATCTGTATTGCCGCTCCTTGCTCGGCATCCACGAGGAAGCCGAGTCGCAGAGCGCCCTGTTGCCACTGCTCAAGCATCAGCTCAGCGCACAACGCGCGGCCGTGCTCGATCCGCGCGGGGCGCAGGCATTCCTCAAGCGCGAGGCGGCGCTGCGCCGTCCGACCGGCGACACTCAACGTCTGCCGTCTCTGGGACGCCCGAAGCGAAGTTGACGCCGTTCGCGCGCGTCTCTTCGCCGCGTCACTGAATCGCGAGCTTGCGCTCCTTCGCGGACGGCGGCGTCCACTGATAGATCCAGGTCTCGGTCAACGGTCTGCCTTCGATGCGCAAGTACATCCGCAAATCGATGGGCTCGACGGCATCATCCATCGGCCGGACGTCGAAGAGCGCCCGGTAGCCGCCAAACTCCGGAACGAAGTGCGCGGTGACGTGTTCGGTGGTGCCGCGCGAAGCCGTGATCACGGCTTCCACCGACGAATCCTTCGGCAGCGCGCCGAGCTCGCCGCCCACGAAATCGACCGCGAAATGCCAGGAGTAATATTGACGCTTCACCCCTACGGTGCCGCCGATGCCGGTGCGCGTCGCGACCGCTTGTCCCAGCGGCGAGGCGTAAGGCATTTTCTCGCCCCAGTACAGCCGGTAGCTGAACAGCAGCTCCTGGCCCGGCTTCGGTTTGTCGGCGGGATTCCAGAACACCACGATGTTGTCGAAGGTCTCATCTACGGTCGGTATCTCGACCAGTTGCACCGCGCCCTTGCCCCAGCCACCGTTCGGGCCGGGTCGCGGCTCCACCCACAGGCTCGGGCGGCGATCGTAGAACACGCCGTCGTCCTGGTAATGATCGAAATCGCGGTCGCGCTGCAGGAGTCCGAAGCCGCGCGGATTGTCGTCGAAATAGGAATTGAGATGCAGTTGCGCAGGGTTGACCAGCGGACGCCAGATCCACTCGCCCGCGCCGGTCCACATCGACAATCCGTCCGAGTCATGGATCTCGGGGCGCCAATCGTTTGCTATGCGACGGTCGTTCTCGCCGTAGAAAAACATGCTGGTGAGCGGCGCGATGCCGATACGCTCGATGGGCTTGCGCGGATAGAACGCGGTGTCGATGCTCATGATCTGGGTGCCGCCGGGTGTGATCAGAAACCGTACCGCCCCGGCCACGCTCGGAGAGTCGAGTAAGCCGTAGAGCGTCAGGGTGCCGGCTTCCTTGGCCGGCCGCTCGAACCAGAATGATGTGAAGCGCGGAAATTCCTCCGGCCGCGGAAACGCCGTATCGACCGCGAGGGCGCGCGCCGACAGGCCGTATTGCCGGGTATCGCCGCCGACCGCTCGGAAATAGCTCGCGCCGAGGAACGCCGCCACATCGTCGCGCCAGTCGGTGACGAACTGCACACGAAAGCCCGCAAACCCCGCGCGATCCTTCATGACGGAAGGGTCGAGGCCGCTCTTGTCCCAATCGAACATCGCGGGATCGTAAAGGATCTCGTGCGCCTGACCGTCGATGACCTCGTACATGTGCACCGGCTCGGTGAAGTTGCGCCCGACGTGGAAGAACTGCACACGAAACTCCAGGCCGGCGTCCGCCCACAAGGCGTGGTCACCGCGAAAGCGAATGGACTGGTACTCGTTGTAGCCGAGCTTGCCCATGGCCGCAGGCAGCACATCCTTGGAGGGCTGGAAGCCGTTGCTCGCGAGCCAATGCGCCTGCCCCTTCAGCCACGCGAAATCGAAGGGCTGCTGCGCGCCCGGTGCAGCCGGACGCAGGAGCCCGAGGGCGGCACGGTCGCCGAGGCGTTGCTTGCGCCGCGCGCAGCGATGGAGCCGTAGGCGAATCTATCCGCCCGCAAGTCCCATGGCTAATTTCTTGATTGCGGCGCGTCGGTCGGTCATGTGATGGCAGTCCTTAGGCGTAGATGCGATTTTTTTCGGTTTCAAGGAAGGTCTCATATCAAGGAGCGCTGCCCGTCGGGCAGCAGAGAGAGTTGGTGCAGGAGCTGCTCGTTGCTCGCCACCTCGACCCGCTCGACGCGGCGTGAGCCATTCGAGGGCCTGCTCGAGCGAATGCGCGTCCAGCAATTTCTGCTCGCGCCGTGAACGCGTTGGGATCCGGATGACCCGGCGGGTCGGGCGGACGCGGCAGGTTGCCCTCGACCTGCGCGAGCCGCGCTTCGCGGTTGCGCGCGAGATACCTGAGTCCATCCTCGGGCAACGCGCGCGCCTCGGCGAGCAGCTCGGCGCGGCGCCTCACCAGGACCGGCACGTCGACCTCCGCGGGGATGCGCAAGAAGCCGAGCTTGGAGAGCGCGCCGCCGAGCGTGCGCGAGCCGCTGGCGCGGGACAACGGAATGGCGAGTAGCAACCCAAGCAGCGCGGGCGACACCCACGCGAGCAGCGGAGGAGAGAGAAACCAGAGGATGCGCCGGTCATGACGGCAATGACAGCGTGTCGCGCAGGTGGTAATGCCAGGCCTCGCGCCAGCTGGTGCCGCCGTCGTCGCGGCGTTGCGGATTCCAGCCCGAGTCGCGTCCCATGAGAATCTCGAACACGTGCCGGCTCTGACTCAGCATCATCACCGGCGCGTACAGCGCCGACAGCACGATCTCCAGCATGAAGCTCGCACACAGGCCGATGGCGCCGCCGCCGCCGCGGCGCAGACGCCGCGACAGCAACGCGCGCGACAGGCCGAGGAATTTCGGCACGAGCAATATCCACCATGCTGAACCAGAACAGCGCCATCATCAGCTCGACGTTGAACCGCGGCCAGGTCGGAAACATCTGAAAGTCGTGGTTGAAGTACTCGGGGCGGATGAGGTGCGATTGCACCGCGAGTGCGAAGCCGATGCACAGCATGCACCAGCCAGAGCGGCGAGGACAGATAGCTCATGATGCCGATGCCGAGGTGCAGCCGGCTCGGGAAGCTGAAACCGCGCGCGCCGATGATTTTCGTGTGCTGCAGATTGCCCTGCGCCCAGCGGCGGTCGCGCACGGCGACGTCGATGAGCGAGGGCGGGGACTCTTCCCATGATCCGCCGCAGTCGGTGATCATGCGCACTTTCCATCCGGCGCGGCGCATCAACGCCGCCTCGACGAAGTCGTGCGACAGCACGTGGCCGCCGAAGGGCTTGCGGCCTTCGAGTTCCGGCAGCCCGCAGCTCTGAGCGAAGGCCTGCACGCGGATGATGGCGTTGTGGCCCCAGTAATTGCCGCTGTCGCCCGACCAGGCCGCCAGGCCGCGCGAGATGATGGGTCCGTAGGCGCAGGCCGCGAACTGCTGCAGCCGGCCGAATAAGGTGCGCGCACCGATGAGCTGCGGAGCGGTCTGCAGGATGCCGAGGCCTGGATCGGCGTGCATCATCTGCGCGAGCCGAGTCAGGGTCGCCGCGTCGATCAGACTGTCGGCATCGAGCACGATCATGTGATCGTAGCGGCCGCCCCAGCGTGTGACGAAGTCCTGGATATTGCCCGCCTTGCGCGCGACGTTGCGCCACCGTCGCCGGTACCAGACGGGCAGCATGCCGGCGAGCGCGCGGCGCAGCCGCTCGACGGCCGCCGTCTCGCGGATCCAGGCATCGGCGTCGGTCGAGTCGGAAAGCACGACGATCTCGAAACCCCGACTCGAGCCGGCCTTGCTGCAGCGCCTCGCCCATGGCTTGCAGCGCCGCCGTGGTGCGCGTGGGATCCTCGTTGTAGATCGGCATGACCAGAGCGGTGAGCGTCTCGCCGAGCCCGGCCGCCGGGTCGCCCGGCGACGGGTCGGGCCGCGGATCGCGGCGCTTGGAGGCGCCGGCGAGTACCGAGCCGGCGGAAAATGCGATCCATGCGAGGGATACGCCGAAGAAAAAGATCATCAGTGCCCTGCAAGAAGGTCATGCTCGCGAAGCGCACGACCTGCAGCATCTGATACACGCCGTAGGTCGTGATGCCGACGAACGCGGCGACCAGAATGATGCGCGCGAACCAGACTGCGGAGCCGGTCGAGCCGCGTCGGCAGACGCGGCGGCGCATAGTCGAGATCCTGCGAGGGCATGCCGAGTCGCGCCTCGGCGGCATGCCTCCCGAGCTCTCCGCAGCCGCAATGCGCACCGCCGAGCTCAAGGCGGCGTCCATCGGTACAGCCACGTCTCGCTCACCGGGTGATCGCCGCGCATGATCCGCAGCCGCATCTCGATGAGGTCCGCATTGTTCGGGTCGATCTCGAAGCTCGCGCGCAGGCCCCGCATCGCGGTGTTCGACGTCAAGGCCGACGTTCGAGATTTTGCCGGCCGAGGCGGACAGGTCGACCGACAGGTCGTTGGTCTTGTCGCCGGCGCCGACGATGTCGAGAACGAAGACGCGCCGCTTGCCGTCGAGGCTTGCTCCCGAGCGCGTGGCCATGACCTCGCCCAGACCCTTCGGTACATCGGGCTCCGCCAGCCAGCTCAGGCGATAGGCAAACTCCGCGGGATGTCCCGCCGCGAGACCTTGCGCCGGACGCCAGAAGGCCACGATGTTGTCGTTGCTCTCGCGGCCCGAGGGGATCTCGACGAGCTCGACGGCCCCAGGACCCCAGTCGCCCTTCGGCTCGATCCAAGCGCTCGGCCGGCGCTCGTACAAGTCCTCGAAATCCTCGAAATCGCTCTGGTCGCGCGAGCGCTGCACCAGCCCGAATCCTGCGGGCGGCCGGGTGGTGAACGTCGACACCTGGAGCTTCGTGGGGTTGGCGAGCTGGCGGAAGATGTGCTCGCCGGTGCTCGAGGTGATTTGCAGACCGTCCGAGTCATGCACCTCGGGGCGGTAGTCGTCGAGGCGCCCGCGGTTGGTCTCATCGAACAAAAACATGGAAGTCAGAGGCGCGATTCCGACCACGCGCAGATCGGATCGCGGGAACAACGTGCACGTCACGTCCATCACGGTGACGGCGCCCGGCTGCACGGTGAAGCGGTAGGCGCCCGTGATGGACTCGCTCTCGAGAAGCGCATCGATCACGATCGAGGTTGCGTGGGGTGCCGGCTGCTCGACCCAGAAATGAGTGAAAGCGGGGAATTCCTCGCCCGCCGGCTCAGCGGTATTGATGGCAAGTCCGCGCGCCGACAGTCCGTACAGCAGGCCTTTCGCGACGCCGCGAAAATAGCTTGCTCCCTGAAACACCAAGAACTCATCCCAGATCTTCTTCGAGTTCATCTGCGTGACGAGACGGAACCCCGACAGCGGCAGCGAGACCTTGCCGAGTTGCGGCAGCGAAGGCGCGATCTCGAACATGGCAGGCGTGGCGACGAGGTCGTGGGCCGTGTCGTCCTCGACCGTCGATACGGTTACCGGCGGCGCCTGTTGATTGAAGGTCGTCCGCAGGAGCTCCAGCCGGAACGGCAACTCCTCAGCTCCGCCAGATCGCCGCGTCGCGATTGAAGTGGATGCTGCGGTATTGCTCCGGGCTGAGTTTGTCGAGCCCCGCCGGCAGGGTGCTGCGTTGCGGAGCATAGGGCTTCGCTGCCAGCCGCTTGGCTTGCTCGAGCAGGGTGTCGAAGCTGAAAGGATATCCGCCGACGGCCTTCGGGGTGCTCGGCTTCTCAGGGCGCGCTGTCGCGCCCTGGGCGGGGAGGCTCGAAGCCGCGGTCAGCAGCGTCGCAAGCACGAGTTTTTGCATATCGACGGGCAAATTCAGATCCCTCGTCTTCGCACGTGCACCTGCGCGTGTAGGACAGCCTGCGCCCGCACCGCTTGGGGTCCGGGAAACCTGATCCGGTGCACGGCCTGATATAGTCTAGCTCGATGCTCGAATCCGCGCCCCTCAAGGAACCCCAGAGCGCGGCGGCCGTGCTGATGGTGCGGCCAGCCGGGTTCGGATTCAATCCGCAGACCGCCGCGAGCAATGTGTTTCAAAAGAGCACGCTCGCCACCAGCGCGCCCGGGATGAGCGCGATTCACGAGGCGGCGTTGCGCGAGTTCGATGCGCTGGCCGGGCAACTCGCGCGGGCGGGTGTGCAAGTCATCGTGGCACAGGATACTTTGCATCCGGTGAAGCCGGATGCGATTTTCCCCAACAACTGGGTGAGCTTTCATCGCGACGGCACGGTGGTGCTCTATCCGATGATGGCGCCCAACCGGCGTCTGGAGCGTCGCGATGAGGTGCTGGCCGAGATCGCGGCCAGGGGATATCGCATCACCCGCACGGTCGATCTGTGCCACCGCGAGGAACTCGATCAGTATCTCGAGGGCACCGGCAGCCTCGTGCTCGATCGTCCGCGGCGCGTGGCCTACGCGAACATCTCGCCGCGCACCGATCTCGACGCACTCGGCGAGTTCGCGCAGCAGCTCGACTACGACCTGGTGACGTTCGAGTCTGTCGATGCCGCGGGCAGGCCCGTGTATCACACCAACGTGATGCTGGCCATTGGCGCAGGCTTCGCCGTACTGTGCGCCGAATCGATCGCCGAGAAGCGCTCCCGCGATGCGGTGCGCGAGACGCTCGCCGCGGGCCGGGAGATCGTCGAGATCTCCCGCGCGCAGATGCAGGCTTTCGCGGGCAACGTGCTCGAGCTCGCGCCGCCCGGCTCGAAGGTGATCGCTCTCTCGACCACGGCTTGGGCGTGTCTCGATGCGCAGCAACGGCGCACCCTCGAGAGGCACGGCAACGTGCTGGCGGCCGAGATTCCCGTCATCGAGCATTGCGGCGGCGGCGGCGTGCGCTGCATGCTCGCCGAGGTGCATCTGCCGCCGCGCCACTAGCCGCGCGCATCTGATGTCATAATTGCCGCATGCTGGAACTCTCGGTCAAGACGCTCCTCGCCTATCTCTTGGGCGCACTGCTCGGCAGTCTCGTGCTCGGGCAGCTCCGCGGCGTCGACATCCGCCGTGCCGGCAGCGGCAATGCGGGCGCGACGAATGCGCTGCGCACCCAGGGCAAGCTATTCGCACTGTCGGTCCTCGTCATAGACATCGGCAAAGGCGTGCTGGCGGTGCTTTATTTGCCGCAGGCTTCCTTGCCGGGCGTCCCGATCGACCCGGAAATACCCCGCGCGTGGCTCACGCTCGCCTGTGGTTTCGCAGTGATCGTCGGGCACGTGTACCCGGTCTGGTTCGGCTTTCGCGGGGGCAAGGGCGTCGCGACCATGATCGGCGTCGTCGGGGCGCTCGATCCGCGGCTGCTCCTGCCGGTCCTCGGCAGCTGGTTCGTCGTGCTCGTGCTCAGCGGCTATGTGGGCCTTGCGAGCATGCTCGCCGGAGCCGCGCTCATCGTGTTCGTGTACTTCCTCGAGCCGGGCAACACGGCCTTGCTGTGTTTTGCGGCGGCCGTCGAGATCTTCGTGATCTTCACCCACCGTGGCAACATCGCGCGCATGCGCGCCGGCAACGAGCATCGCGTGCACCGTCTATGGCTGTTCCGCTCCCGCACGGCATAGATCTGCGCCGCCCGTTGCTCGCGTTGCTTGCAACGGGCGAGCCGCACACGGCCAGCAGCCTCGTGCGCGCGCTCGATGCTGCGGAGTCCGAGATCGCCGCGGGCATCGAGCAGTTGCGGGCGCTCGGCATCGACGTGACCGACTCGCCGCGGGGTTTTCGGCTCGAGGAAGGGCGCCACCTCGAGCTCCTCGATGCCGATGTGATCCGCGCGGCTTTGGGCGCAGAGGTAGCGGACAGGCTGCAGCGGTTGGAGGTTTTGTTCGAGACCGATTCCACCAATACGCGGCTGTTCGGGCAACCGGGGCCGCCCGCAGGTTTCGCAGACGCCGCGCTCGCCGAGCTGCAGACTGCGGGCCGAGGGCGGCAGGGACGGCGCTGGATATCGCCCTTCGGCGCGAGCCTCGCCCTGTCGCTCGGCTGGACATTTCGCGACGCCGAGCGCGTCGATTCGACCTTGAGCCTGGCCGTGGGTGTGGCCGTCTACCGCGCGCTCGGCGGACTCGGCGCGCGCGGGATCCGCCTCAAGTGGCCGAACGATATCTGGTTCGAGGATCGAAAACTCGGCGGGGTCCTGGTCGAGACGAGGATAGGCGGCGGCACGGCACACGTCGTCGTCGGCGTGGGGTTGAATCTCCATCTCTCCGACGAGTCACGGCGCCAAATCGGCCTCCTTGTCAGCCCCCCGGGGCTCGCAGCTCTCGACGCCACATGTCCATCGCCGCCGTCGCGCAATGCGCTCGCTGCCGCGCTCTTGACGGAGCTTTTGCGTATGCTGCCGCTCTTCGAGCGTAGCGGTTTCGCCGCATTCCGGGACGAATGGCGTTCGCTCGACGCGTTGCGGGGACGCCCGGCGCGCGTGCTGCTCGCGCAGGAGGCGGTGGAGGGTATCGCGCGCGGCGTGGACGAGGACGGGGGATTGCTGCTCGAGCACGGCGGCAATGTAGATAAATTCATCGCCGGCGAGGCGAGCTTGCGTTTGATTGCGGGTGAGGCATGACCTTGTTGAAGAGCATCGTGGTGGTCCTGGCGCTCGCCAACGTGGGCTATTTCCTGTGGACGCGCGGTATCGCCCATCCGCTCGAGGCAGCCCCCGAGGCGCCCATGACCACCCTCAAGCTCACCTCCGAGGTCCCCTCGGTGCAGCGCAGTGCGCCACCAGCGGCCGCGGAGGTAGACCCAGGGATCCCCACGACCGGCTCCGGCGGCGCGCCGGCCGTCGCTCCCCCGAGCGTGGGAGCCTCGGCCGCGCTGCTCACGAACGTGAAGCGCTGTATCAGCGTTGGACCGTTCCGCGATGTGTCCGAGACTGCGCACGCCGCGAGCACCTTGCGCAGCGGCGGCTATGACCCGAGGCAACGGGTCGCGGAGGGTGAGGTCTGGGCCGGTGTGTGGGTTTATTTACCGATTCCGCCCGCGCAATCGAGTGGGCAGCTGCTCGGCAAGCTCAAGGCCGGCGGTATCGATGATGCACTGGAAATGCCGGGACCGAGCGAGAGCTCGGTGATATCGCTCGGGCTCTTCGCCGATCAGAAGCGCGCGCAAACGCGGGTGTCGCAGGCACAGGCCCTCGGATTCAATCCGGGCATCGCCGATCGCAAGCGCACCGGCGATGTGTACTGGATCGACATCGATTTGAAGCCGACGGACAGCGTGCTGAAGCCGAGCGACCTGCAGAGCGAGACGGGACGTATCCAGCGGTTGGAAGTCAAAGCCTGTCCGAACGTGGGCGCGACGCCGTGAGCAGCCGCGAAGCGACTTTGCGGGCGGGCAGCGTGCTCGGCGCGATCGTGGCGTACGGCTTTCTCGTTGCATGCCTTGCGCTCGTGGGTTTTCAGGTCTACCGCTGGTTCCAGAACGGCGAGTGGACGCACGTCGGCGTGAACGACGGTATGCGCGCCGCCCTTGCGCACCTCGCGGGCGCCGACGGCTTGACGGGCTGGCGCGCCGCCCTCGCTCGTTGGCTCGATGCGCCGGTCGCCTGGCTGGGGTTGCACACCGTGCTCGAGTTAGTGCCGGCTTCCCTGGCGCTCTTTCTGATCAGCATTGTCGGCAACAGTTTGTTCGTCTACACCACGGACTGTCTGCGCGAAGCGCGCAGCGCGCGCCGCTGAGCCAGCGCCCGCGAGCGAAATGGCAGGGTGCGGCCGCACCCTACGGCGGCGCGTCGATGGGTGCAGGCTCACCTGTCCAGAGATAGGCGACCGTGTTCCGGGGAGGGCGGTACCAGCCAGGGTCGCGATAATCGCCGGGGGCGAGGTCCGGCCGAATCTTGACCACGGTAAACATGCCGCCCATCTCGATGCTGCCGTAGGGGCCGGCGCCGCCCATCATACGCAGCGTGTTGTCGGGCAGTGCCATCGGCCGGTCCATGTTCTGCATGCCGGCGGCGCTCATGTAGTTCGGAACGAGCGCCGCGATCTTCTGCTCGAGATCCGATTGATCGACTCCGATCATGTTCGGCACACGATGGCCCATGGCATTCATGGTGTGATGGCTCTTGTGGCAATGAAATGCCCAATCGCCCGGTGCCGCTGCCGTGAACTCAATGGCGCGCACCTGGCCCACGCCGATGTCCGTCGTGACCTCCGGCCAGCGTGCGCCTTCCGCGACCCATCCGCCGCCGGTGCCCGCAACCACGAACTCGTGCCCATGCAAGTGAATCGGATGGTTGGTCATGGTCAGATTGCCGATACGCACGCGCACGCGCTCACCCTGCCGCGCCACCATCGGATCGACGCCGGGATACGCGCGACTGTTGAAGGTCCAGAGATTGAAATCCAGCATGGTGCTTACCCGGGGTGTGAAGCTGCCCGGGTCGATGTCGTAGGCGTTGAGCAGAAGCACGTAGTCGCGGTCGACGGGCAGCGTGCGCGGGTCGGCAGGATGCGTCACCCATGAGCCCATCATACCCATCGCCATCTGCGTGGTCTCGTCGGCATGCGGGTGATACATGAAGCTGCCCGCGCGTTGCGCGCGGAACTCGTAGACGAACGTCTGCCCGGGCTTGATGGACGGCTGATTGAGGCCCGATACGCCGTCCATGCCGTTGGGCAACCGCTGGCCGTGCCAGTGAATGCTGGTGGCCTCCGGCAGGCGATTGGTGACGAATATGCGCACCCGATCGCCCTCGACGACCTCGATGGTGGGTCCGGGCGATTGGCCGTTGTAGCCCCATAGATGAGCTTGCATGCCAGGCGCGATTTCGCGCACCACCGGCTCAGCCACCAGATGGAATTCCTTGACCCCGTCACGCAGGCGCCACGGGAGCGTCCAGCCATTGAGGGTCACCACCGGGCGGTAGGGTCTGCCGTCGGGCGGCGCCCGCGGGGCGCGGGTGTTGGCTGCGGTCGATGAGACGATCTCGGGAAGCGCCGCCAACGCAGACTTGCCGACCGCCGCCGAGGCGAGCGCGGCCATGCCGGTGAATAAACGTCGTCGAGTCACCATGGATATCTCCTAAAGCTATGGCAGCGGACCGGAAAGGGCCGCATCGAGCGATGCGCGGGCGATCCAAAAATCGCGCACGCTCTGGAGGTAGTCGCTCACGCCGGCAATTTGCGAGCGTGAGTCGGCGAGCAGGTCGAAGACGCTGATCTGCCCGGCGTCATAGCGCAGCCGGTCCGCTTCAGCGATGGATCTCTGCAGCGGCAACATCTCGTCGCGCTGGCGCAGCGCGATGTCGTGCGCCGCGCGCAGCCGCGCGTAGGCCTCGCGCACCTCGACGCGTGCCGCGAGCGCCGCCTGGCCGAAACGCGCAAGCGCCTGGGCGTAGCGGGCCTCGGCCTTGCGCACCCGCGGTGCTCCGGTGTCGAAAATAGGCACCTCGAGGCTGACCTCGAAGCCAGTCTCGTAGGGGGCCGAGCTCGGTCCCTGCTGGACGCGTGTCCGCCCGGCATCGAGGACGTTCACGAACCGGGTCGCGCGCGTGAGGTGCAGATCCGCAGCGAGCGCGTCGAGATTCGCGCGCATCGCCTTGAGGTCGATGCGCTCATCGAGCGCGGTGCGCTCGATGAGCGCAAGCTCCTCGATCGACGGCGGGACGTCCGGCAGCCGCTCGGCGAGTTGCAGTTTGTCAGGCTCGATGTCGACGCCCAGAGACTCGATCAAATCCTGACGCGCCAGCGACTCGGCGAGCCGCGCGCGGTCGAGCTCGAGCGCGGCCTCGGCGTGAAAGCTGCGCTCGCGCGCCTCCTCGAGCGGGCTCCAGTTGCCGGCCTGTCGCATGCGGCGCGCGAGCTCCGCTCCCGTCTCGGCCGCCGCCTCGACTTCGCGTCGATAATTCACCGTGTCGCGGGCCGCGAGCGCGATGACGTAGGTTTGCCGCGCGTGCGCGGCCACCCGCACGACATCGGCGGCGCAGCTCGCCTGCACCGCTGCGAAGCGGCGTTTCTCGATACCGTGGACATACGGCGCGGTGAGCAGCGCGAGCACGCTCACGGTCACCGTCTCCTCGACATCGTTCAGCCCCTGCGCGCTCGAGCGGCGCACGGTGAAGCGCGGATTCGGCAGCCTGCCGGACTGCACGACGTCGGCTTCGGCGATGCCGAGCTCGGCGAACGCGGCCTGGAGCGATCCGTTATTGAGGAGGGCGATCCGTACGGCATCGTCTGCCGACAGCGGCCGCGTCAGCAACTGCGCGGTATCGCGCTCGGCCCGAGCCTGGTCCCCGGGCGTGCGCTTCCAGAGCGCGGTCTGTCCGATGCGCGGCGCGGCAGTTTGAGCGACGGCGTCGAAACCGCCATCTTGCGAAAAGTGGGCACACGCCGCGAGCAGCAGCGCGCTCGCCAGCGCGCTGCACGTCGCGATCTCGCGTGTGCACGGAATACGAATGTTCATGGGACATCCTCATGCAATCGAACGACATGCCGCGCGCGGCGCGCGGCGGCGCGAGCGTCAAGCCGACAGACGCGGCGGACGGTCGAGTCGATCGAGAGTGCGGATGGGGAAGTGACCGAGGAGCCGCGCGAGCACCGCGGTGGCGGGGTCGTGCGGCAGCGCCCAGCTCGGAGGAGCCGCGGCGACGGCTACGCAGCAGCAGTCGCAGGCCGCGCCGTGGCCGCGGAGCGCGCCATGCTCGCAGTGCGTGCCCTGGTGGACGACGGGGGCCGTCGGCGACTCGCAGGGAGCCGCATAGGCGCGCAACGGGAGCGACGCCACCAGGAGGAGCGCGAGCAGCAGCTTCGAGAGTCGATGAAAGCGCATGGCCGTGCCCAAAACATAGCACCGGCCCGCCGAGAATACACGCGCCACGGCCGATTCTCGGCTAGGCTTGAGAGCTGCGTCCCCGCGGGCGCATTGGGCAGTGTCTCCGGGAGGTTGGATCATGATGAAATGGCTGGCGTGCATAGCCTTAGGTGGCCTGCTGCCCCTCGCGGCGCTCGCGCATGCGAAACTGCTGAGCACCGTGCCCGCGACGGGCGAGCAACTCGCCGTTGCGCCGAAGCAAATGACGCTTCAGTTCAACGAGGCCGTGCAGATCGGGATGCTGAAGCTGTCGGCCGACGGCAAGGATATTCCGCTCGAGCTCGATCGCGGCGTGGCAGCCGCGTCCAAGGTGACCATTGCGCTGCCCGCGCTCGCGCCGGCGACGTATCGCGTGCAATGGAGCGCGCTCACGGTGGATGACGGTCACGTGGTCAAAGGCGCGTTCTCCTTCGTCGTTACGGACGCACACTGACCGCAAGTGCGCCGGGTGTGGGGACCTCCGTGAGCCTCGGCGTCTGGGATGGGGCGGCGGTGCTCGTAAACGCCGTACTCTATGCCGCCACCCTCGGCGCCGCGGGTGGCATATTTTTTCTCGCGTACACGCGCTCGCTTCTCGAGCCTCTGGAGCGGCGCGCGATTGTGCGGCTCGTTTGCGTTCTCATCGCGGTGGGTATCGCGGCGAGCGCTGCGCGCGTCCTGCTCACCGCGGCCTCCATCGCCGAGGATGCGGCGGGCATGCTCGATACCGGGCTGCTCGCGATGGTGTGGCACGGCGGGGAGGGTCGCGCGGCGGCGCTGCGCGTCGCTGGATTGCTGCTTGCACTCCCCGCTCTCGCGCGCGGCGGCCGCGGCCTCTGGCTCGCGATCCTGGGCGGCGCCGTGGCCGCGACCTCGTTTGCCTGGGTCGGACATGCGCGTGCCGCCGCTCAGGCGGCCACGCCGCTCCTGTTGGGCGTTCACGTTCTCGCGGCCGCCTTCTGGCTGGGAGCGCTCGGGCCGCTGACTATCGCGGCGCGGTGCCGCGAGCCGCGCGCACTGGGCGCCGTTGCGGTGCGCTTTGGCCGGATCGCGATGGCCGGCGTGGGTGCGTTACTGGCGGCCGGCGCCGCAGTTCTCTGGATCTTGCTCGGCAGCTTCTCCGAGTTATGGACCAGCGGCTACGGAGGCCTCGCCAGCGTGAAGATCGCGCTGGTGGCGTGCCTTCTCTCCCTGGCGGCATGGAACAAGATGCGTCTCGTGCCTCGTATCGTGTCCGCGGATCCGGCCGCCGTGCGCAGCTTGCGCCGTTCCATCCGCGCAGAGATGCTCGTGGCGGGGCTGATCCTGCTGATCACCGCCGCGTTGACGACGCTCGCCGGACCGCCCAGCCTATCGTGATGCGCGCCATGCAGTTGCGGCAGCCGCACACCCCGCTCGTGCCGGTCGAGCTGCCCGATCGAGAACCCGGACGAGACGAGATCCGTATCGACGTGCACGCTTGCGGCGTGTGCCGCACGGACTTGCACGTGGTCGATGGCGAGCTCGGCCGTGCGGAGCTTCCCATCGTGCCTGGCCACGAAATCGTAGGACGCATCGCCGCGCTGGGACGCGATGTCGGCGGCCTCGAGATCGGCGCACGCGTCGGCGTCGGCTGGCTGGGAGCCACCGACGGCACCTGCCCTTATTGTTTGATGGGTCGCGAGAACCTGTGCGACCGGCCGCTATTCACGGGCTACACGCGCGACGGCGGTTATGCCACGGCGGTCCTCGCCGATGCGCGGTTCGTGTTTCCGCTGGGTGAGCAGGGTGCCGATGCGTCGCTGGCGCCGCTCATGTGCGCGGGATTGATCGGCTGGCGGGCCTTGAGGTCAGCGGGCGACGCGCCGCGGCTCGGCCTCTACGGGTTCGGCGCGGCGGCCCACATACTCGTCCAAGTCGCGTGCTGGCAAGGCCGCTCGGTGTTTGCATTTACGCGGCGCGGGGATTTGCGCACCCAACAGTTCGCTCGCACGCTCGGCGCGGTATGGGCGGGCGCGTCCGAGGATGCGCCGCCCGAACCGCTCGATGCCGCCATCATCTTCGCTCCGGTCGGCGAGCTCGTGCCGCTGGCTCTGAAGGCCGTGCGCAAGGGTGGGCGGGTGGTCTGCGCGGGCATCCACATGAGCGACATTCCCGCGCTGCCTTACCGCTTGCTGTGGGAAGAGCGCGAGCTGCTCTCGGTGGCGAATCTCACCCGAAAAGACGGCGCCGAGTTTCTGAAAGTGGCGCCGCAGATCGGCATCGCAACGCGCACCACGCTCTACCCCCTCGATCGTGCGAACGAGGCGCTCGCGGACTTGCGCGCCGGCCGCTTCGAGGGCGCCGCAGTCCTCGTGCCCTGAGGCGCCCGCGTGTGGCGCAGGTGAATGCCGTGCGCAGCGCGCCGACTATTTCTCTTTCTCCAGCTGCTTGCGCAGCTTCAAAAGCTCCTGCCGGCGCTCGACGGGCGACTTTGGATAGGCGAGCTTCAGAGCCGCGAGCGTCTCCAGCAGAATCTTGGAGACGATGAGACGCGCATTCAGCTTGTCATCGGCGGGCACCACGTACCAGGGCGCATGCTTGGTGCTGGTGGCGGAGAGGCATTTCTCATAGGCCTTCGTGTAATCCTTCCAGTAGCCGCGCTCCTGAATGTCCGCCTCGCTGAATTTCCAGTTCTTCTCCGGGTCATCGATGCGTGCGAGGAAGCGCTTGCGCTGCTCCTCCTTGGACAGATGCAGAAAGAACTTGAGAATGCGAGTGCCGTTGCGATCGAGGTGCCGCTCCAGTCCGCGGATCGAATGATAACGCTCGTCCCAGAAAGATTTGTCGTCGTCGGCGCCCGGTACGCCCTCGGCGCGCAGAATTTCCGGATGCACGCGCACGATCAATACTTCCTCGTAATAAGAACGGTTGAAAATGCCGATCTTGCCGCGCTCCGGAAGCGGGAGAGTGGTTCGCCATAGAAAGTCATGCTTGATCTCGGTCGCGCTGGGGTGCTTGAAGCTGTGCACATCGCAGCCTTGCGGGTTGATCCCCGACATCACGTGCGCGATCACGCCGTCCTTGCCGGCTGCGTCCATGGCCTGAAATACCATGAGCACCGCATAGGAGTTCGAGGCATAGAGGAGCTCCTGCTGCGCGCTCAGTTTCTCGACATGCTCCCTCAGCAATTTCTTGTAATCGTCGTCGCCCTTGTAAACCGGATCGACACACGTGGGCCATTTCTTCAGATCGACGCGGCTGTCCTCGCGGACCAGGAATTTCTTCGTATTGATGGACATTCTCGGCCTCGATAGGTGACTCGCCCTCCAGACTGCATCGCACGCGCCGGAAATACCAGTGTCTCGGCGCTCGTTTCTTGTCTTCACGCGCCGGCTTTGCGCGGCTCTGTAGGCGTTATCCCACGCACGCTGCGTTGCGGTCCCGTACAGACCTGCGGCGTGCGCAAGAGGACCATAGTCCCATTGCTCGCAGCCCCTGTTTCTGCCGAGTGCCGCGGGACGAGCGTACCGGAGAGTCGCAATGCGAGTTCAATTTGTGCGCAGGCGCTGGATGCCGCGCGGCTTGGGCGTAGCAGTCATTTGCTGTCTGCTCGCGCCGATCGCCGCCTTTGCCCAGCCCCCGTTCGAAGTGCCCCCGATCGGCGCGTCCGGCACGGTGGAGCGGCATCCCGGCAAAGTCGTCTGGCTCGATCTGGTCACGCCCGACCTCGCCGGAGCAGAGCATTTCTACAGCGGCCTATTCGGCTGGACGTTCCGGCAGATTCGTCCTGAATACGCCGTCGCGATGCTCGGCGATCGGCCGCTCGGGGGCATCGTGCAGCGGCCGGTTCCCGCGGGCCAGACGCGTCAACCGGGTTGGCTCACATTCATCGCCGTTACCGATCTCGAGGCGGCCGACAAGGCCGCGCTCGCGCACGGCGCGAAAAATCTCGCGCCGCCGAAGACCTACCCGCGCCGCGGCAGCCAAGCGGTATTCGCGGATCCGTCGGGCGCTGTGTTTGCGATGCTCGCCTCGTCCACGGGTGACTCGGGCGATTATCTGTCCGCACCCGGCGAATGGATCTGGAGCTCGCTGCTCACGAGCGACCCGGCGAAAAGCGCCGACTTCTACAAGGCGGTGTTCGGTTACGAAGTCTACGATCTGCCGAGCGACGACGGTGCGCAGCATGTGATTCTCGCGAGCGATGATTATGCCCGCGCAGGCATCCACACACTGCCTCCCGGACATCGACATCCGCACTGGATCAACTTCGTCCGGGTCATCGACGCGCAACAGGCCACGGCACAGGCCGTCGCGCTCGGCGGGCGCGTCCTGGTCGAACCTTACGTCGATCGGCATGGCGGTCATATCGCCGTCATAGCCGATCCCTCCGGCGCGCATGTCGGTCTGATGGAGTGGACTCCGGCAGACAGCCAAGCGGATCCGGCGGCTCCGCCCGCGCCTGCTTTGCCGCAGAGCGGAGGGGCGCCATGAACGCCCTGCGCGCGCCATTCGCAGCGACCGCCCTCTTCGCGGCGCTGGCGCTGTTGACTTCATGCGCAGTCGGACCCGGCTATGGCGGCGACGGCTATGTCGGGGTCGGATATGTCGGTGATTACTACGACCCTTGTTGCTACGACCGCGGAGGCTGGGGTGGGCATTATCACGTCGGGCCTCCGCCGGGCGGCGGCGGTCCGCGGCCCGGCTATGGACATCCGGCACCGAGCGGCGGGGGGCATCCACCCCCCGGCGGTTCAGGACACGACGGCGGCGGCGGTCATGGCGGGGGCGGGCACGGCGGCGGGGCTCCGTCGATTCCCGGTCACCCGCGTTGACACGGCGGGGCTCGCCGCCCGAGTCAATCAGCCTTAAGGCTTCGTCAGGGTGACTTCCAGGCCGATCCCAGACTCTTGAATCTCGGCTCCGCCGAAGCTCGAGCTCGACGCCATCGCCATGAAGCTCTCCTGCGAATAGGCCCGTGGGATCAAAAGATAGCGGAACGTGAGCTTGTAAATCAGCGAGTTCATCCAGCCCAGAGCGACGCTCTCGATGTAGGAGTCGATGTCCTCGCGCGAGGCATTCTTTCGCAAGTCGACGATCAGCGCGGACCCTCCGGGCTTCAACACCCGATACATCTCATTCATGGCCTCGACGGGCTGCGAGAAATTCTTGAAGGCGGCGCGACATACGATGAAATCGAATGAGTCGCCGGAGAGCGGCATCGCCGCAGCGTTGCCCTGTTGGAAATCGATCCCGACGGATGCCGCGGCAGCGTTTCTCCGCGCGATTTGCACGAATGTCTTGCTGACATCAAGCCCGGTCAGCGTGTAGCGCCCGCGTTTCGCGAGCTCGATGGCGAGATAGCCCGGACCGGGTGCGACCTCGAGGATCCGGCTGTCGGGCGGCAATTTTTGCGACAGCCGCGTAGCGAGCGCGCGAAACTCCTCCATGTCCCTGGCGGTGTTTTTCGCATACCAGGAGGCCACGCGGCCCTCCATCCCCATCCCCTTGTAGCCCTTCTCGTGTGTGATCTGCATTACGGCGCTCCTGAAAGCTAACTCTTCTTCCTTCGCGGCGTCTTTTGCGCGTGCCACGCCTTCCATTCCTTGAGAAATCCGCATCCGTCCTTCTCGATCCGCGCCATCAGCTTTTCGACGAAGCCCAGCTCCATCTCGAGCCCGGCAAGTCGATATTCCGACTCGATGGAGAAAAGAGCGGCGAGGCCCATTGTCTTAGCCTCGCCGAGATTCGCCCGGATCTCGTCGATATCCTTCTTCAGGAACTCGAGTCGCGTCTCGAGCAAATCGATCGCTTCCTCCGGCGGCACGGCGGGGAGGAGCGAAAGCCCTGCCTCGAATTGCGGATACTCCTTCGTCGGAGTGCTCAAGATCTCGCGCATCCAACCGCGCATCTCCGCTTCGCCCGCGCCCGTGATTTCGTAGACCGTGCGTTCCGGTCGATTGCCCTCGCGGGACGTCCGCTTCGCGGAGATGAAGGCGGCCTTCAGCAGGAGCTCGATCACGGTGTAGAGAGATCCGTAACGCAGCTTGATGCTGTCCTCTTTGCGCCGCTCCCGCAGCGTTGCGGCCATTTCGTAGGGGTGCATGGGGCGCTCGTACAGCAGCACCAAGACCGCCAGGGCGAGTGGGTTCGAGACCTTGCGCTTCACGTCGGGCATTCAGATACTCGTGAGCATATATACGTATACGAGTATCCGCCGAAGGGTATTAAACGTCAAGCCGGCGTCACGGCATCGCGGTCTGCGGCCGCGGTCCCTCGGTTAAGCTAGCGCATGACCTCAATTCCCACCCGCCGCATTCTCTTCGCGAGCATGATCGGCACCACCATCGAGTTCTTCGATTTCTACATCTACGCGATGGCCGCGGTGCTCGTGTTCCCGACGTTGTTCTTTCCGAAGCAGGACCCGACAACCGCGACCTTGCAATCCTTGGCGACCTTTGCGTTGGCCTTCATCGCGCGTCCCATCGGCTCGGCATTGTTCGGCCACTTCGGTGATCGCATCGGCCGCAAGGCGACGCTCGTCACCGCCTTGCTCACCATGGGCGTATCGACCGTGCTCATCGGCCTTTTGCCCACCTATGCGTCCATCGGCGTGATCGCGCCGACGCTGCTCGCCGTGTGTCGTTTCGGACAGGGTCTGGGACTGGGCGGCGAGTGGGGCGGAGCGGTGCTGCTCGCAACCGAGAACGCGCCCTCCCACAAGCTCGCCTGGTACGGGAGCTTCCCGCAGTATGGAGCGCCGCTCGGCTTCATCTGCTCGAACGGCGTGTTTCTATGGATCACGGGGCATCTCAGCGGCGCGGAGCTCCTCTCCTGGGGCTGGCGGATCCCCTTTCTCGCCAGCGCCGCGCTGGTGCTGGTCGGGCTCTACGTGCGCTTGCAGCTCGTCGAGACGCCGGAGTTTCGAGGCGCCATGGAACGCGGCGAGCAGGTGCGGGTGCCGCTCGTCACCGTGGTCTCGCGGCATTCGCGCGAGCTCATCCTGGGGACGCTCGGGACCGTCACGACTTTTCTCGTGTTCTACCTCATGACGGTGTTCGCCTTGAATTGGGCGACCACGGGGCTGGGATTCGCGCGCCGCGATTATCTGATCCTGCAGATGATCGGCGTGCTGTTTTTCGCATTGACCATCCCGATCTCGGCGGCCGCTGCCGACCGCATCGGCGGTCGCGCGATGCTTATCATTGCCACCTTGGGGATCACCGCGTTCGGTTTTGCTTTTGGGCCGCTGTTCGGCGCGCACGATACCGCGCGGGTGACCGCATTCCTGGTGCTCGGCTTCGCCTTGACAGGACTCACCTATGGGCCGACGTCGAGCGCCCTCGCCGCACTATTCCCGACGCCCGTCCGCTACACGGGCAGCTCGCTCGCGTTCAACCTGGCGGGCATTCTCGGCGCATCCCTCGCGCCCTATATCGCGAGCCAACTCGCGACGGCGCACGGCGTGGGCTCCGTGGGATTGTATCTGTCGGGCTCCGGAGTGCTGACGCTGGCGGCGTTGCTCGCGATGGGAGGCAGACGCCGAATTACGAGTCTATTTCCAGATTGTCGATGAGCCGCGTCGTGCCGAGAGTGCCCGCAGCCAGCACGACGAGGGGTGCGCCCGGGGTCGGCTCGAGCAAGTCGTCGCGGCGTCGAATCGCCACGTAGTTCGGTGTCCAGCCACGGCTCGTCAGAGCGTCGATCGCTTCTTGCTGCAAACCGTGCCACTCGAGCCTTCCGGAGCGGATTGCCCCGGCGGTTTGCCGCAGAATGACCTGCAGCTGACGCGCCTCGGCGCGCTCGGCGGAGCTCAGATACACATTGCGCGACGACATCGCGAGTCCGTCTGATTCCCGGACGGTTTCACCGCCGACCACCTCGATCGGCAGCGCGAGCTGCCTCACCATGTTGCGGATCACGAGCAGTTGCTGGTAGTCCTTCTTACCGAACACGGCAAACCCCGGCTGCACGATGTTGAAGAGTTTCAGCACGACCGTGCAGACACCCGAGAAGAATCCCGGCCGGAATTGACCCTCGAGCATATCGGCCAGCTGCGGCGGCGGACGGACGACGTAGCGCTGCGGCTGCGGATACATTTCGCTTTCCGGCGGCGCGAACAGAATGTCGCAGCCCTCGGCTTCCAGCAGCTCGATGTCCCGGGACAGCGTGCGCGGATAGCGGTCGAAATCGTCGGTCGGTGCGAACTGCAGCCGGTTGACGAAGATGGTGCCTACGACGGGCCGCCCTAGGCCCTTGGCGATGCGGACGAGAGAAAGGTGCCCTTGGTGCAGCCCCCCCATGGTCGGAACCAGGGCCGGCGGCGGCGTGGCGGCGAGAATCGCGCGCAACTCTGCGATGGTGTGTGCGATGCGCATGGGACCGCGAGGTCAATATCCGTGCAAAGCGTCATCCGGAAACCGGCCGTTCTTGACCTCGGATACATAGAGTCGCACGGCGGCATCCACCGAGAGACCGGGCTCGGAAAAATTGCGCACGAAGCGCGGCTGCTTCCCGCGGGTAATCCCGAGCATGTCATGCAGCACGAGGACTTGGCCGCTGCAGCGCGCGCCCGCGCCGATTCCGATGACGGGAATCGACAGCGCGGAGGTGATCTCGTGCGCCAGCGCACTCGGCGTCAGCTCGAGCACCAGCATTTCTGCGCCGGCATCGGCGAGCTCCTGGGCGTGCCGCCGCATGGTGCTCGCCCCCGCGTCCTCGCGTCCCTGGATGCGGTAGCCGCCCAGCGCATGCACCGATTGCGGGGTGAATCCTAGGTGCGCGCAAACCGGAATGCCGCGCTCGACCAGTGCGCGCACGTAAGGCGCCGTCCAGCCGCCGCCCTCGAGCTTCACCATGTGGGCGCCCGACTGCATGAGACGCGCGCCATTGCGCACCGCCTGGTCGATCGATTCTTGATAGGAGCCGAATGGCAGGTCGGCGACGATCCACGCGCTCGTATTGGCGCGGGCCACACAGCGGGTGTGGTACTGCATCTCGTCCATCGAAACAGGCAATGTCGATGGATGGCCCTGGATCACCATTCCGAGCGAGTCACCCACCAGCAGCACGTCGACGCCGGCCTCATCGAGCGCACGGGCGAATGAGGCGTCGTAGCAGGTCAGCATGGCGATCTTCTCGCCGCTGCGTGCCATCTCCTGGAGGCGCCCCAACCTGACGGGCTTACGGGTGGTGTTTTCGCTCATTGCTCATTTTAGACGGAGGCGGCCAAGCCGGGTACCCCAGGCTAGTGCACCACGTTCTGCAGCCAGGTTACGAGCCGGCCTGAATCCATGGCGCCGGACTGCCGCGCCGCCTCCTTGCCGTGATGGAACACGATCAGGGTGGGAATACTGCGAATATTGAGTTTGGTGGCGGGCGCAGGCTCATCTTGAGTGTTCAGTTTCGCGAAGCGCATCTTGGGCTCGAGCTTGCGCGCCGCTGTCTCGAAATGCGGTGCCATCGCGACACAGGGACCGCACCACGGTGCCCAAAAATCCACCACCAGCGGAAGATCGTTGCGCTCGAGATGCCGGGCGAAGCTCGCTTCGGTGAGGTTCAAAGGCTTGCCCGCAAACAGTGCAGAGTGACATTTCGGGCAGTGCGGTGCCTCGCCCAAGCGTGCGGCGGGCAAGCGCACCACGGAGTCGCAGTGGCCGCAAACGACATGCAATGCCTCGCTGGGGGCGGCGCTCATGGGCGGCTCCCGGCGCCGTCGCAGTGGTGCCAGGCGTTATGATCAATTTGCGGCAGGCGGGTCATAAATGTCCGTCTCCTGAGGCATGATAGGCCGTGATACTGGCGTTTCTTGCGGCTGGTGAGGCCTTTTGCAAGGGAGAAAGGGATGTCTTTAAGGTCTAACCTGCAGGCTGCCAAGGCGCGGTGCGCCCGGAGCGGTGCCTGAAAATCCTCGCCGTCGTCCTGGCGGTGCTGCTCGCGGCGCTCGCAATCGCCTGGCTCGAATTGCGCGCCTCGGACATTCCCTACGAGATGCTCGAGGCGAAGTTCGCCGACGATGCGACGCGCTTCGTCGACTTGCCGGGCGGCCTGCACGTTCATTACCAGGAGGAGGGTCACGCCTCTCTGCCGCTGCTCCTGCTGCTGCACGGCTTAGGCGACTCGTACACCACCTGGGACGGCTGGGTGCGCGAGCTGGGCAGCCAATTCCGCATCATTCGCCTCGACTTTCCGGGACACGGCCTCACGCGCGCGCCCGCGGATTACGTGCTACGCGGCGACGTCCTCGCCGAGTTCGTGGACGCGTTCGCGGCGAAGCTCGATTTGCCGCAATTTGCGGTGGCGGGCAACTCCATGGGAGGGAGCGTCGCGTGGCAGCTCGCGCTGCGCCATCCGGAGCGCATCAGCGCGCTCATCCTGCTCGACGCAGCCGGCTTTCCCAACAAGCAGTCACCTGCCAGCGCGCCGCTCGCGCCCGGGATACTTCAGTTCCGGTTGAGCCGCGCACTCCTCTTGAACATCGACAATCGGCCGCTCATCGACGATGCGCTCAAGGCGGACGTGTACGACAAGTCGGTCATCACGCCAGCCTTGGTGGACCGATGGGCGGAGCTTCAACGCGCGCCCGGACACCGTGCCATCCTGATGTCCATCGATGCGGCGACGCTGAACAACGCCTCGGCGGCCGTGCTGCAGTACCTCAGGGCTCCGACTCTGGTCATCAACGGAGAGAACGATCCTGTGGTCGAGCCGGCGAGTGCGCGCAAGCTTGCCGCGTCGATTCCCGTCGCAAAGCTGATCGTTTATCCGCATGTGGGACATCTGCCGCAAATCGAGATTCCGCAACGCTCGGCGGCGGACGTGGCGGCGTTCCTGCAATCACGGCCCTAAGGGCACTCCCGCGCCGCGGCTTAGGTATCATCGGTCCATGCCGCGAGACTGTCTAGGCAACGCTCTCAGCGCCGCATCGCCCGGCGCCCTGCGTGCGATCGATGATTTCGTCGGCGGATTTCTCGCCTACGAGACGCGTGCGGAACGCATCGTGCGCGCTGCGCAGGAGGCAGAAGAGTGCTGTCTCGCCAATGTATACGCGGGGTTCCTGTGGATGCTGCTCGAGGCACCGACGGCGCCCGTACACGCCGCCCCGTACCTCGCTGCCGCCGAGCGCTCTGCCCGGGATGCGACGCACCGGGAGCAGCTCAACGTCGAGGTGCTGCGCGCGTGGGTCGCCGACGATGTGCCGCGCGCGCTGCGCGCCTGTGCGCAGTTGAGCGATGAGTATCCGCGCGATCTGGCGATACTCAAGATCGAGCAATATCTCGAGTTCAACCGCGGCGACTTTGCGGCGATGCTACGCGCGGCGCTCAAGGTGCTCGAGCACAACGCCGACGTCGCGTACGCGCACGGCATGGCGGCTTTTGCGTATGAGGAATGCCACCTGCTCCACGAGGCCGAGCGCGCGGCGCGGCGCGCGCTCGAGCTCGAGCGCAAGGAGCCCTGGGCGCAGCACGCCCTCGCTCATGTGATGCTCACGCAGGGCCGGATCGAGGAGGGAGCGCGCTTTCTCGAGAGCGTCGTGCCCACCTGGACGGATTTGAACTCCTTCATGATCACGCATTTGTGGTGGCACGTCGCGCTGTTCGAGCTGAGCCGCGGCCGATCTGCCCGCGCGCTTGAAATCTACGACCGCCACTGTTGGGGCGTTGCCAAAGAGTATTCGCAAGACCAGGTGGGCGCCGTATCGTTGCTTGCCCGCCTCGAGATCGCCGGCGTCGAAGTCGGGCGGCGCTGGCAGGAGCTCGCCGACTATCTCGTTGCGCGCGCCACGGACACGGTGCAGCCGTTTCTGACGCTGCAGTACCTCTATGGCCTCGCGCGGGCCGAGCGTGCCGAGGCGCGCACGCTGCTCCAAGCCGTGCGGCAACGGGCGGGTAGCGCGCCGGCTCACAGCCGCGATGTATGGAGAGAGGTCGCGCTGCCCGCGGGCGAAGCACTCCAGGCGTATGCTCGCGGCGACTACGATCGGGCGTGGTGTGAGATGAGCCGGGCGATGCCCCGTATGATCGAGGCCGGCGGCAGTCATGCACAGCGAGACTTCTTCGAGCAGATTCGCTTGGACGCCGCGATCAGGAGCAGTCGATTGAATGCGGCACAACAGATGCTGGAATTGCGGCGTGCGGCGGATCCCGACGGCGTCCCGGTCAATACGGTGCTCGCCGGCGTCTACGCCAAGCTCGGCCTCGCAACGCTTGCGGAAGAAGCGCGGGGGCGTGCCGCAGCGGCCCGTGCCCGGCATACGGAGTAGGCATGGCCGAGCTCTCTTTATCCGCCGATCTCATCGACCGACTGCGCACCTCCATCGAGGCGCGCCGCGAGGAGCTCGTCGAGCTCACTCGCGAGCTGATTCGCTTTCCGACGGTGAACCCGCCGGGCGAGGCCTATCGACCGTGCGCGGAATTCATCGGCCGGAGGCTCGCGCGGCGGGGCTTCGCGCTCGAGTACGTACGCGCCGAAGGCACCGCCGGCGACAGCGAGCGGTGGCCGCGCATCAACGTGATCGCCCGCCGCGAGAGCCGGCTGCCGGGACGGTGCGTGCACTTCAACGGCCACATCGATGTGGTTCAGACCGGCGCCGGCTGGACCGTCGATCCTTTTGCCGGCACGGTGCGCGAGGGCAAGCTCTTCGGTCGCGGCGCGTGCGACATGAAGGGCGGTCTCGCGGCTGCCATCGTGGCCGTGGAAGTCCTCATCGATTCGGGCGCGCAGCTCCCCGGCACGCTCGAGATCTCGGGCACGGTCGACGAGGAATCCGGCGGCTACGGCGGCGTGCACTATCTCGCCGAGCGCGGCTTCTTTTCGCCGCCGCGCGTCGACCACGTCATCATCCCCGAGCCGCTGAACGTGGACCGTGTGTGCATCGGTCATCGGGGCGTGTGGTGGGCGGAGATCGAAACGCATGGACGCATTGCGCACGGCTCGATGCCTTTTCTCGGCGACTGCGCGGTGCGCCACATGAATGCCGTGCTCGACCGCTTCGAGTCGGAGCTGCAGCCGAAGCTCGCGGCCCGCAAGACGGACATGCCGGTGGTGCCGTCGGGTGCGCGGCACTCGACGCTCAACATCAACTCGATTCACGGCGGACTAGCGGAACTTAAGGACGGCGCGCTGCCTTCGCCCTGCGTGCCCGATTCCTGCCGCATGGTCATCGACCGCCGCTGGCTCATCGAGGAGGATCTCGACGGCGTCAAGGGAGAAGTGCGCGACCTGCTCGAGCGACTCGTCGAGGAGCGCGCCGGCTTCCGCTATAGTCTGCGCGATATCTTCGAGGTAAAGCCCGTGATGAGCGACCGCAACGGACCCGTCGCGCTCGCGACGGCTGCCGCCATCCGCCGCGTCATGGGCCGTGACCCCGAGTTCATTTGCTCCCCCGGCACATACGATCAGAAGCACATCGATCGGGTGGGGCGGCTGCGCGATTGCATCGCTTACGGACCGGGCATCCTCGACGTGGCCCACCAACCCGACGAGTACGTGCTCATCGATGACCTGGTCGCCTCCGCCCAGGTGATGGCGCTTGCCGCCGCATCGCTCCTGTCAGGGAGCCCATGAGCTCACACGGCGATGGCCATGGCGGTTACGCGATCCCACGTGGTCGCCTGCATGCTGGGACGGCTGTTCATCCGGTCCATCCAATGCACGACGTGCGGCTGCTTCGCGGTCAGCGGCGCCCATTCGGGAGTGCCCGTGAAGAAATCGAGCTGCGCAGCGATCATGACGTCCGCGAGACTCGGCGAGTCGCCGCCGAAGTAAGCGGCGTCGCCGAGCTCGCGCGCGAGCGCATCGAATACGACATGCGCCTTCGGCATCGCGGCAGCAATGGCGGTCTCATCCGGCGTGAGCCCCAGGAGCTTGGGGCCAACGACGCGCTGGAATCCGATGACGTTACCGGCCCCTTGAAACAGATACCAATCGTTGACGTTCATCAACTGATCCATGCGCGCGGCCGAGCGCGGTTCGGGCGGCGTGAGCGTCGGGCCGGGTAGGGCGCGGTCGAGGTAACGGAGGATCGCCTGGGTTTCGTAGAGGCGAAAATCACCGTGCTCCAGCACCGGGATGCGGCCGAATGGATGGCGCGCCAGGTGCTCGGGCGAGCGCAGTGTCTTAGGCGCCACGGGGATGACCTGGTACGCTGCGTGCTTCTCTTCGAGTGCGACAAGCACCGCGCGACCGTACGGGCTTCCGGGAATACTGTGAACCTTGATATCGCTCATGTCGATCTCCCTTCTCGTGATAGCTCAGCGGCAAACAATTCCATGATCGTCGGCCATCCGCGGTCGACGTCACCGCGCAACTTCTCGCCGCCGGGCGCTGCCATGCGCTCGAAATTGCGGTGCTCGACCTCAACCCGTGTCATGCCCGGGCCTTCGGGCACGAACCGCACTTCGACTTCGGAAGCAAAGACGCGGCGCGCATCGGATTTCCAGTCCGCGCTGATTTCCCATGAGCATACGAAGCGCTGCGCCGGTTCCCATACGAGCACATGGCCGACGACGGCCTCGACGCCGCCGGCGTGCCGGCTGTACCAGCGGCCTCCCACGAAAGGCTCGATGACCGACTCGATGACCGGCCCCTCGCCGATTCCGTGGGTCTTGGGCCACCATCGATCGATGCCGGCCGTGAATACGTCGAATGCCTTCTTGGTCGTCGCCTGCACGACGATGCTTTTGCGCACCGGCGCGATTTGCAATGAGCTCACTGGGGGTCTCCTCTCACAGATCCGGGCGCTCTGCCTCGTTTTTAAATGCATCCAGCGCCTCGGTCCAGAACTCGTCGAGCCAGCGACGCAAGGGGCCGAGTCCCTCGGGATCGATCCAATACACGCGTCGGGTGCCCTCGGCGCGATCCACCACGAGGCCCGCTTGCTTCAACGCTTTGAGGTGCTGGGAGACGGCTGGACGGCTGACCGGGAGTCGCGCCGCGATCGCGCCTACTGGAGCAGGCCCGGCGCGCAGCGACTCGAAGACGGCGCGGCGGGTGGGATCGGCCAAGGCGGACAGGGCACTTACGTAAGTCATGACTTACGGTAAGTTAAGACTTACGCAATGTCAAGGCGTGCAGACGAGCGCGCGATCAGGTTGGATGGGCCGATGACGATGGGCGCAGCATGAAAATGAAAATTGTCCTGATGCGACACGGCGAGCCGGCCTCGCGGCCTGCTGCTTGGATTGCGGGGCATCAGTTCGGCGATTGGGTCCGGTCTTTCGAACAAGGCGGTATCAAAGAAGCGATGCTCATCCCGGACGAGGTGCGGCGGCTGGCGTCGACCATTAGATTGGTGATCGCGAGCGATGCGCTGCGCGCGACGCAATCCGCCGCTCGACTGGCGCGCAAGACCCTGATCGACCCGGATCTGCGCGAGGCCCGTCTCGTGGAGTCGTTCCGCACGTCGCTGCACGCACCGGCGTCGCTTTGGTTGGGCGTTGCGCGTGTTGCGTGGTGGCTTGACCTCGCCCCGTCGGAGGAGCCGATCGCAGCGGCTCGCACCCGTGCGCACCGAGCAACAGACAATCTCATCTCCTTGGTGCGCAAACACCGCAGTGTGTTGGTTGTCGGTCACGGCGTTTTCAATACCCTCATCGCGCGCAGGCTGCGAACCTTGGGTTGGTACGGACCGCTCGTGCCGCCATCGGGTTATTGGTCGGTTGCCACCTACCGTCCTCCGGCCGACAAGCCGGAATGATCTCAGCGAGCGGACAAAATATCGAGCACCGCTTCGGCAGGCCGGCAAAGCTTCACACCCCAGGGCGTCACGACAATGGGCCGCTGGATGAGGATCGGATGAGCGAGCATGGCATCGAGCAATTGGACATCGCTCAAGCGCTCATCGGCGAGGCCTAGCTCGGCATAAGCCGCTTCTTTCTCGCGCAACAATTGCCGCGGCTTGCGGCTCATCCGCGTCAGAAGCGCCGCCAGCGTCTCCCGGTCGGGCGGATTCTTCAAGTACTCGATCACATGGGGCTCGATGCCGGCGTTTCGAATGAGCGCAAGCGTGTTTCTCGAGGTACCACAGGCCGGGTTGTGATAGATGGTGACTGCTGTCATAAGTGTGCCTTTACGAGCCGCGAGCATTCAGCGGATCGCCTGCCGCTTGAGCCCCAACCGACATGCTAAGCTAACATCATGAAAGATCAGGTAAAGGTGCGTTTTTCGACGGGAATGGTGACGTGCGTAGCGGCGCGCGCAGCGATGCGCGCGGCCGCCTGCGCCGCGGTCTGCACCGCGATGTGGCTCGCGCTCGCGTCGCCTGCGCGCGCGACCGTATTTACCCTCACGCGTTCCGACGATGCGGTGTTCGGCGAGGACCAGACCGTGGTGACCGTCTATGAGGACACGCTTTACGACCTCGCACGCGCTTACAGCCTCGGGTCCGAGGAGCTGATTCGCGTCAATCCGGGGATCGATCCCTGGATGCCTGGTGCCGGCAAGGTGATCGTCATTCCCGGCCGCCACATCTTGCCGCCCGGGCCGCATGAAGGGATCGTCGTCAATTTGCCGGAGCATCGGCTGTACTACTACCCGAAGCCGAAGCGCGGCGCAACCGCAGGAAGTAATCACTTATCCGGTCAGCATCGGCAAGATGGACTGGCGCACGCCGCTCGGGCTGACGCATGTCATTTCGAAGCAAAAGGACCCGACCTGGTATCCGCCGGCTTCGGTGCGCAAGGAGCACGCCGAGGCGGGCGATCCCTTGCCGGCGAGCGTTCCACCGGGGCCGGACAATCCGCTCGGCGCGTACGCGATGCGGCTCGCGGCGGGCAACGGTACGTACCTGATCCATGGCACGAACAATCCGATCGCAGTCGGACTTGCCGTGACGCACGGCTGCATCCGCATGTATCCCGACGATGTCGCAGCGCTTTTTCCCGCTGGTGCCGGTGGGAACGCCGGTGCGGCTCATCAACGACCCCATCAAGGTCGCCTGGGTCGACGGCGAGTTGCTGCTCGAGGCCCATCCGCCGGTGGATGCGGAAGGCCAGAGTTTCGAGCCCAACGTCGATCAATTCTCCGCGCTGCTGCAAAAGGCCAGTCGGCGACACCGTCGTGGCGATTCACTGGGATTACGCGCGCGAGGTGCTGCAGAAGGCCGACGGCGTCATCGCCACGGTCGGGCTGGAAGCCGATGCCTCCGCCCTCGATCCCGAGACAGACTCCATCAACGCGAACCAGACACCGCGTGCCGCCGCCGGCGGCCGCGCAAACGAGCGGACCCGAAAGCCGCTAGCCCGGGGCTTTGATCAGCGGCGTGATGAACCGCGCGAACGATGGCGCGGCTCACGCAGTCCGCGGCCGCCGAGCCGACGCGCGCAATCCGGGCCGCGCGCAGCGGCGGCCCGCCGAGCGGCGCGGCGCCGCTCGCGAGCGCAAACACCGTGTCGCCATCGAACGGCGTGTGGGCCGGACGTACCGCGCGCGCGATGCCATCATGAGCCATCATGGCGATACGCTTGCATTCCGCGGTCGAGAGATCCGCTGTGCACGCGACCACTCCGAGCGTAGTATTCGCCCCGGCCTGCAAGCGACCGAGCTCCGCGAGGCGCGAGTCGTCAGCGATCGGATCGCTCAAGTCCATGCGCCCGCCCGGCGGCGCGCCGCCTCCCCACTCGCCGTCGAGCTCGAACGCCCATGCCCAATAGGTCTTGCCGTCCGGCATGAACACCGAGCCCACGGAATTTACGGCCACCAGCGCACCGACGATGAGGCCCGCGCCGAGATCGAGCGAGGCGGAGCCGACGCCGCCCTTGTGCAGGCCCGCTTGCGCGCCGCGTCCGGCGCCGGCCGAGCCGAGCGCGAAATCGACGCCGGCCGCCGCCGCAGCTGCGATGCCGAGATCTCGATAGGGCGGTGTGCTTCCCCAGCCTTTGTCGCCGCCGTTCGCGAGATCGTGCAACACGGCGCATGGCACGATGGGAATGGCAAGGCTGCCCGGCCGCAGGTGCAGTCCCACATCTTGCGCCGCGAGCGCGGATGTCACACCGTCAGCTGCCGCGAGTCCGAACACCGAGCCGCCGGCCAACACGATCGCGTGCGCGCGGCCGACCAGGTTTTCCGGCGCGAGCGCCTCGCTCTCCCGCGTGCCGGGACCGCCACCGCGCACATCGATGGCGGCGGCCCAGTCCGCTGTGCAGACGAGCGCCGTGACGCCGGTGCGCGCCCGCTCATCGGCGGCGTGTCCAACCCGAAGACCGGGAACGTCGGTGATGAGGTTGCGCGCGCCGGGCCGAGGCATGCGCGGTTAGCCGGATTGTCCGGCCGCGATCACGGCCAATCCCTGCAGCACGAGATCAGGCACGATCTCCCCGCGCATGCGCATGGTGCCCGTGATCATTCCCGCATCGCCGCCCGTGATGAAGAGCTTCGGCCTGACGCCTGTGCTTTGCTCGATCACCTCGGCCGCCCGGTCGGCCATGCCCGCTAGGGCGAATACCGCGCCGCGCGACACGGCCCCGAGCGTGTTGTTGGCGAGCACGCCGGCGAGCGAAGGAGTGCTGTGCTCCGGCGGCCTTGGCGATATCGCTGGTCTTGCTCATGAGCGCCTCGCGCATCATGTAGATGCCTGGGACGATCAGACCGCCGAGATGATGACCCGACGCATCGACGCTATCGACCTTCACCGCCGTGCCCGCGTCGACCACGCACAGTGCCGAGCGCGCCCGGGTCCAGGCACCGATCAGGGCGAGCCAGCGATCGGCACCGAGCAGCTTCGGGTCGAGATAGCCGTTCACCAATCCGTTGTACTCGGGCACGGCGGTGATGAATTCGACGTCCACGTGGAATGTCTTCTTGGTGAGTTTGGTCAGGGTCTTCGCCATCTCGGGTCCGGCGACGTTCGATACGAGCACGCGCGAGGGGCGCTGGTCCGACTCGAACAGGGCCGACGTCCAGATGCCGGGTTTCGCCTCACGGTGTACGACGGCCTGCTGATCAGACAAGCCGGTGCTTGTCAGCCAAGCCCATTTCAAGCGGGTGTTGCCCACGTCGATGACCAGAATCATGAACCGCCCGCCCGCTCCCGCTGCCGCCGAACGCGGCGAAGCGCGAAAGCATAGCATCTTGCCGTCGCCGCAGATCGTTCAGGACGTTGCGGCAGTCCCGCCGGAGCCCTTTGGACCCAGCCCCGAAATCACCTGAAGCAGCGCCCGCGACATGCGCTCGTCGATCTCGGCGGCGTGCGCCAATTGCACCGGATAGCGTACATGTGCATCCACACCCTTGGCGGAGTAGCTCAACTGAACCGTCGGCAACGCATCGCCCGCGGCGCTCGACAGCGTGGTCCGCTGCAGCTCGCGTGTCTGCCGCTGAATCTCCTCGCGATATTCGGCGAGCACTTCATTGGCCGCCGCGAACAGCTGCTGCTTGATGGACTCGTAATTCCCCTCCGCGGGAAGCGCGAGCGTTATGTCGCGCCAGGCGAAGCTCACGCCGGGAATCTGCTTGAACAGCCCGGTGGTCACCTGAAACACCACGGAGTTGGGAAATGCAGCGACGCGCCCCGTCGGCACGGATGACCCGCGGCTTGCCAGCTCCATCAAGTACATTCGCACCATCCCGAGCTCGATGATCTCGCCGCTCACCTCGCCGATCTGCACCCGGTCGCCGACGCGAATCCCGTACTTTCCGATCAAGAAAAAATACCCGACGATGGAGACGAGCACGCTCTGCATCGCGACGGCGAGGCCCGCCGTGATCAGACCGGCGAAGGTCACGATCGAACCGAGCTCGCTCGCAAACGTGAACCCGATGATGACGACCACCAGGGTCCAGAGGGCGATCTTGCGCAGGAGCAAGAGCTGATAGCGTTTGCGCGAATCCTGTACGTACTTGAGCACGCCGCGATGCCACAGCTCGGCGAGGGCGAACACCGCGCCCAAAATGAGCGCGAGCACGCCGGCGCGAATCGCCAGCGACTTCAGCGCGCTGCGCGACTGATCCTCGGCGGCTTCGCGCCAGTTCTTCAGATTGCGCCGGTATTGATCGAGCAGCGCCGCCTGTTTCCGCAAGGGCACGAACAGGACCGACGCCTGTTTGAATTGACTCGCCAGCGCATCGAGTTGCTCGCGCGTCACGGCGAGCGCGGCGTCGTTGTCGGCTTGTGCCATGAGCGCGTCGCCGCGCGCAGACAGCGCCCGCAGTTGCGCGACGAGCTTGCCCTGGATCTGGCTCAGCGCCGTTTGTAATGCCTGCGTACGGTGATCGATCGCGTCGATCGAGGAAATCTTCTGCGACAGCTTGAAAACATCCGCAGCCTCGTCCCAGATTCCGAAACGCGAGGCGGCGGCGGGCGTCGCTACACCGGGCGCCGTGCTGGGCGCGCTCGCGGGGTGCTGCGCCGTCGGTGCGGTCGTGCCGGGGGAGGGGGCGGGTGCAGCGCCCGGCAACGCCACCGCCATCGCGTCGATCTGCGAGCGCAGCGAGTTCGCATCGTTGGCATCGCTCCCGTTAACCACGGTGACGATGCTGCCGATCATGCTTTTCTTCGCGCTGATGAGGTCGAGCTCGCCCTGCAGCTCGGCGATCTTGCCTTGCAGGACCGGCTTGGCGTTCTTCGGCGCGGTGGCGAGCTTGGCGCGCATCGAGTCCATCTCGTTCTGTATCGAAACAGCCTGAGCGTTGAGCTTCTGTTGCCGTGCCGCGAGTGTTTGCGCGGACGTGCTCGCTTGATCGCCGGCGGCGGGCGGCGCCTCGACGAGCTGGTCCGCGCTCGCCCGCGCGACATCGAATGCGAGCCCCACCACTTGGTTGGCGATCTGGCGATTCTCCGACAAGCTCAGCAAGTCGCTCGGCTCGTCCGCGATTTGTTGCTGAATGCCGAGGGTGCGGTACCAATCCACAATCGCGTCCAGCATCTGAATGACTTCGACGGCGCTCATCGGCGTGGGCGGTGCGGCGGCGGAAGTCGCCGCGGCCGGCGCGGCCGGTGCCACCGGTGCGGCTGCTGCGGGCGCTGCGGGTGCCGGCGGGGGCGCGGGCGCAGCGGCCGCGAGGGCGAGCGAGGCGGCGAGCGCGCACGCGCCTGATAAGAAGGCCGTTGTGGCCATTGGTGAACGAGCAGGGCGCGGCACGGGCGAATCCTACCGCAAAACGCGCGGCACAAGTCGCGCCAACTATTTTATGTACGAAACAGTGAAACTTTCTAAAAATCACGGCATGCTTGCGCATCGCGCGAAGACCGCGCCAACCAATTGAGTGCCTTTAGGTGAAAATGACGAAAATCAAAGCCGGCGTCTTGTTGTGCTCGCTGTTGAGCGCGATGGCCGCATTCTCGATCTGCGTGGCAGCGGAACACACCGCTGCCGAGCGCGCGGCCGGCGACACGGCCGACGCCAAGACGCCGAGCAACGAAGAGCTGAGCGAGTCGTCGCGTTTGCTGCACGATGCGCATCAGACCACGCAGGGATCGATCACGATCCAGGGTCGGGCAATCCCCTATCAAGCGGAGGCCGGCGTGATGGTGGTTCACGTCAAGGACCCCATGGACGACGATCCGCCGCCGCTGCACGACGAGCACGGTAACCCGCCGCCGCCGCCGGCCCAGGCGAGCATGTCCTATGTGGCTTATTTTCGCGGCGACCGGGAAGATCCGCACCGGCCCATCACGTTTCTATACAACGGCGGCCCTGGCTCATCGACGGTGTGGCTGCACATGGGCGCTTTCGGCCCGAAGCGCGTGCGCACGGCCGACGACACCCACAGCGCCGCAGCGCCGTACCGTGTGGTCGACAATGAATACAGCCTCATCGACGTGACCGATCTCGTTTTCATCGACGCACCCGGCACGGGCTTCGGGCACCTGCGCGGAGCCGACAAGGAGAAGGCTTTTTGGGGCGTCGACCAGGATGCGCATGCGTTCGCCAATTTCATCACCGAGTTTCTGTCGCGCCACAAGCGTTGGAACTCGCCGAAGTATCTGTTCGGCGAGAGCTACGGGACCACACGCTCGGCGGCGCTCTCCAGCATTCTGGAGAACGAAAAGGAGCTCGACCTCAACGGCATCATCCTGCTGTCGCAGGTGTTGAACTTCGACGACGGCGCGGACGCACCGCAGTTCAACCCGGGCGTCGATCTGCCGTATATGCTCGCGCTGCCGACCTATGCGGCGACCGCGTGGTACCACCATAAGCTACCCAATCAGCCGCCGACTCTCGAGCCGCTGCTGCGCGAGGTCGAGGGCTTCGCGCTCAACGACTATGCGCAGGCGCTCGCCGCCGGCGCCTCCTTGAGCCCGGAACGCAAGTCACAGATTGCGGCCAAGTTGCACGAGTACACAGGCTTGCCCGCCGAGTACATCGAGCGCGCCAACCTGCGAGTGAACGGCGGGGAGTTCGAGAAAAACCTGCTCGGCAGCGAGCTCACCACCGGACGTCTCGACACCCGTTTCTCGGGCCCCACGCTCGATCCGATGAGCAAGGAAGCGGAATACGATCCGCAGTCCGCGGCGATCTCCTCGGCCTACGTCTCGGCGTTCAACGACTACGTGCGCAACACGCTCAAGTTTGGGGAGAAGCTGGCTTACAAGGCCGATATCGACATCGAGAATAAATGGGATTTCACGCATCAGCCGCCGGGTGCTCCGTTCAAGCTGCCGGGCACCACCAATGTGATGCTCGACCTCGCGGCGGCGATGAAGCAGAACCCGAACCTCAAGGTGCAACTGAACGGCGGTTACTACGATCTGGCGACGCCGTATTTTGCGGCGATGTTCGAGTTGCAGCAGCTCCCCATCGAGAAGTCCCTGCATAACAACATCGAGATGCATTTCTACACATCGGGCCACATGGTGTATGCGCATGAGCCCGACCTCAAGGCCCTGCACGCCAACGTTGCCGCGTTCATCGAGAAGACCAAGAGCGGAATGGCAGGTCAAAGCTCGTGACGGCGCGGTCGGCGCAGGAGCTCAAGGCGGCGATCCGCGATGTGCCGGATTTTCCGAAGCCGGGAATCCTGTTCCGCGACATCTCACCGCTCCTCAAGAGCCACTTCGCCGCCACCATCGAGGCGCTCGATGGCTTGCTTACGGAGATGGAATGGCGCGCGATCGATGCCGTTGCGGGCATCGAGTCGCGCGGATTCATTCTCGGCGCGGCGCTCGCGCTCAGACGCGGCAAAGGTTTCGTGCTGGTGCGCAAGCAAGGCAAGCTCCCGCCGCCGGTGGTCGACGTGTCCTACGCTCTCGAGTACGGGTCGGGCGTGCTGGAAATGCAGAGAGGGCAGGGACGGGTTCTGCTGATCGACGACGTGCTCGCGACCGGCGGCACGCTCAGCGCCTCGGCGGACTTGTGCCTGCGTGCAGGCTACTCGGTGGCCGCGCTCGCGGTGCTGATCGATCTCAAGCTCGTGGTGGATTATCAATGGCGCGACCTGCCGCTACGCGCTGTCGTCAGCTATTAGCCCGGCAGGCGGACGGGCCGCTATGAGCGAGCTACCCCGGCTGCTCGTCGTCATGGCCCTCGCGGCGGAATCGGCGGGCGTGTTCGAGAACGCGCGCGTTCCCGTGCTCTATTGCGGAGTGGGGAAAATCAACGCCGCCATCGTGCTGATGCGCGAGCTGCGTCGCTACGCGCAGGCATCGCAACCCGCGCCTCTCGTGCTGAATTTCGGATCGGCCGGCAGCCGCGTGCACGACACCGGGGCGCTGCTCGCTTGCCACGAGTTCGTGCAACGCGATATGGACGTCACCGGCTTGGGGTTCGCACTCGGGGTCACTCCGTACGACGATACGCCGGCGCGGCTTTGCTTCGAGCCGCTGTTCACGCACTTGCCGGCCGCGCTCTGCGGGAGCGGTGACTCGTTCGCGATGAACGCCTGCGCGGTCGAGTGCGATGTGGTCGACATGGAAGCCTACGCGCTCGCCAAGGCGTGCCGGCTGGAGCGGGCGCCGTTCGCCTGCGCGAAATACGTCACCGACGGCGCCGATCATGCGGCAGCGGATCATTGGCGCGACAACGTGCACAAGGCGGCGGAGGCATTTCTCGATCTGTACCGCGCCGCCGAGAATCAGAAGCCGCGGTAATGCAGCAGCGCCACGCCGACCGCGGCCACCAGGCAATACACGCCGAATAAGTACCAGCGCCCGCTCTCCAGCCAGCGGCTCAGCCACCTGAGCGCCAGCAACCCCGCGATGAAGGCGAGCACGGCGCCGAACACGCTCAATAGAGCGACCGACTGCAGGCTTGCCTGAGCGGCGACGCCCGGCGGAGCGTGCATCAAGCGCAACACTTCCCGCGCCACGATGGGCGGGGTGAGCACCACGGCGAGCGCGAAGCTGAAGCGCTCGGCGCGCGGCTTGGACACGCCGAGCAACATGCCCGTCGAGATCGTGGCACCGGAGCGCGAGAAGCCGCGAAACGGCAAACATAATCCCTGCACGGCCCCGATGACGACGGCGTCGGTGAGGCCGACCTCGCCCGAGTCGGCGCGCGCGGCACGGCGCAACCGGCTCTCGCGCAGTCCGGCAATCAGAATCAGCACTCCGGCGGCCGCGAGCGCCGGCGCGATGAATTCCAGATGGCCGAATAAATCCTCGATCTGCGAATGCGGCACGTTGCGCAAGACGGTTTTCTCGATGACCTCTTTAATCGCGAAGCCGATGATACCGGTGACCACCGTCGCGACGATAAGCAGCACAGCGATCGCCTTGAACGCCGCGACGGAGCTGAAGTAAGTGCCGCGCCACTGTTTCCAGAAGTACGCGATCACGGCAAACATGGTGCCCGTGTGTAGCATGACGAGGAGCAAGGTCATGGGCGGCGCGGAGGGGTCGAGTCCCAGAAGCTTCTCGACCACCACCACGTGCGCGGAGCTCGACACCGGCAGGAGCTCGGCCAAACCTTGTACGATTGCGAGAATGAACACATTGAAGAGCGACATCGAATGATTCTATCGCAATGAACGTCGCGCTGTTGTTGGGCTTGGCATCGGCCTTAGGCTACGGCATCACGGATTACCTCGCCGGCATCGCCGGGCGCGCCGTCGGCATTTGGCGCAGCATCTTTTTCGGAGATGTCCTGGCCTTCGCGGTGCTGAGCGCGTGGTTCGCGCGCCCATGCGCAGAGGCGTGCGCTTTCGCCTCGCACCGGGGCGCCTGGATCGCCGCGCTCGGCGCGGGCATCGTCCTGTTCACGGCGGCGGCGCTGCTCACGCGAGGACTGACGCGCGGCACGCTCGCCGTGGTGGCGCCGGTGACCGCGAGTTACGGTGCGATCGCGGCGCTCTTGTCGGCCGCAAGCGGGGAGAGGCTGTCGTTGCGGGCCGGCTTGGGGATTCTCGTCACGGCCTGCGGTGTGTGTCTCGTTTCGATTCCCGTGGGCGGTGGTCGCGCGTTCCGCAGTCACCTGGGTGCGAGCGGCTTTGGCTGGGCGGCGGGCGCTGCCGTTTGCTACGGCGTCGGCTTCTGGCTGCAAGGCGTGTTTGCGGTGCCGACGCTCGGTCCCTTCATCCCAGTCTGGCTCTCGTACGGACTCGCCGTCGTCACCATTCCGATGCTGATACCCGTCCTTGGAGTGCGGCTCGCGCTGCCGCGCCGGCAGGACTGGGGTCCGGTGCTCGGTGCGGGCCTTTTCAGCGCGGCCGGCAATGCCGCCTTGACAATGGGCCAATCCACCGGACGGGTCGCCGTCGTGGTGGTGCTGAGCACGCTCGCGAGCGCAGTCACCGTGCTGCTGTCGCGACTCATGGATCGCGCAACCATCGCCGTGCACCAGTGGCTTGCCATGGGAGTGATCATCGCCGGGCTGATCCTGATCAAGAGCTGAGCCCTTTAGGAGCCGGCGCCCTCCGCGATACGCTGCCAGGTCTGATTTCTACCGAGCAGCGAGAAGCCGATGTAGCCGCGCACCACGAGGCGCGTACCCCCCTCGACGTGCATCTTGCAGTGATAGACCGAGCCGTTGTCCGGATCGAGAATGTCGCCGCCGCTGTACTCGCCGTCCGTGTGTTTCATGTTGCGGATGATGATGAGGCCGAGCATGGGCCGGCCCCTGCGCTCATCGGTGCAGACCTCGCAGAAGCGATGCTCGGCGCCCGGCGTGAAGCTGCCTTCGATCTTGCCGAACAGCCGGCCATCCTGCTCGTAGATGCGCACGATGGCACGCGCCGCGCCCGTCTTGTCGTCGATGGTCTTCCACAGGCCGATCGGCGAGTCGGAAGCGGCCACCGCGGCACCGGCAGCCGCAGTGTCGGCCGCGGCTGCGGGAGGTGCGGGGAGCGCAGCGAGGCCGAGGCCCAGAGAAACGGCAAGCGAAGCGAGATGCATCATCGATCTCATGTCCGATCCCCCGGGCGCTGCGAGCGCTACAATTGCCCGCATCTTAAAACGAATCGCATTCCCGGTGAAAAAAAGCGTATGCCTCCCAGCCTCGAGCCGCCGGCCGACGCAGCGGCGATTCTCGCGCTCAATCGAGCCCACATCGCGGAGACCTCGGCGCTCGACGCGGCGGAGCTGCAAGCGCTGCTCGCCCAGGCCTTTCACGTCGGAACGTGCGATCGCGGACGCGAGGCGTTTCTCATCGCGCTCGACCAGGACGCAATCTACTCGAGCCCGAACTTTCAGTGGTTCAAGTCGCGCTACGGGCGCTTCGTCTACATCGACCGCGTCATCGTCGCGCCGTCCCAGCGTGGGCGCGGCCGCGCTCGCCTGCTTTACGAAGAGCTCATCGCCGCTGCTGCGCGCGCGCGCCAGGTGCTCATCGGCTGCGAGGTGAACGTGGAGCCGCCGAACCCGGCTTCGGACGCCTTCCACGCGGCCCTCGGCTTCGCGGAGGTCGGCCGGGCGACTCTGCCGGGCGGTGCGAAACAGGTGCGCTATCTCAGCCGCGAAGTGCCGCTCATAGAGGCGCCGGAGGAGTATCAGCGCCGCCCGTTATAGAAGTAATAATCGGCTGAATACGCAATGCGGGTGCGCTGCTCGGCGTGCGAGGCATCGCAGGAGTCTTGCGGCGCCAGGCCGCCGATGGTGTTCAAACGCTGAATCGACTGTACCTTGGCGAAGACACCTTTCCCGGTGTTGGATTTCGATCGCAACAGCAGCCACTGAATCCCCTTCCCGCCGGGCGCATCGACGCGAGCCACGACGTCGGCGACCACCTTGCTGCCGTCTTCACCTTCCCACGTGGGGCCCGCGTAATGGCTGCCGATGTCCTTGCCCGAGCGGTCAGATAGTTCGGCCTTGGGCTCCTGGTAAACCCACGCATACCGCGACGGATCCTTCGCGCTTGCCTTGCACTGATAAATTTGCACGCCCGTCGCGTGCAGCATCCGGGTCAGTTTCTCTCCCGCGGGCACCTGTAGCGCCGGCGGCACGTCGCTCGGCGGGCGTGAAAAACTGTCATGCGCGCAAGCCACGACGAGAATCGCGGCGATCGCGGCGGTCACGCGCCGCAGGGGAGCGACCGTATCGCTTCCCATCCATTTCGTGGTCCCTTGCGTCGGCATCGATGAATTATACTGAACGGGCCGTGCGATCCAATCTATCTCTGACGGAAGGCTCGATTCCGCGCGCCTTGCTGCTGTTTTCTCTGCCCATACTGCTGGGCAATTTGCTGCAATCCCTCAACGGATCGGTGAATTCGATCTGGGTGGGCAAGTTTCTCGGCGAGGCGGCATTGGCCGCGGCAGGTAACGCGAACGTGGTGATGTTCCTCCTGTTCGGCGTCATGTTCGGCTTTTCCATGGCCTCGACCATCATGGTCGCGCAATGCATCGGCGCCAAGAACATCTTCGAGGCGAAGCGTGTGGTCGGCACGGCGGCGGTCTTCTTTCTCGGCTTGTCGCTGCTCATGAGCGTTGCCGGTTTCGCGCTCGCCGGGCACTTGATGCACTGGCTGGGCACGCCCCCGGACGCGCTGCCGCTGGCGCTCGCCTACATGCGCATCATCTTTCTGGCGCTCCCCTTCATGGGCGGATTGTTCTTCGTCATGGCGGTGCTGCGTGGCGCGGGCGACTCGCGCACACCATTCATCTACCTCGCAATGGCGGTGGCGCTCGACATCGGCTTGAATCCGCTGCTCATCTTCGGCTGGGGGCCGGTGCCGCGGCTCGGTATCGCAGGCTCCGCCCTCGCCACGCTGATCGCACAAGGAGTGAGCTTCGCCGCTTTGGTGCTGCACCTGTACCGCGTCCATCATTTCCTCTGCATTCGACGCGGCGAGCTGCGCCTGTTCATCGTCGACTGGTCGCTCGTGCGGCTGCTCGTGACCAAGGGCCTGCCCATGGGGCTGCAGATGTTCGTGGTGTCCTCGAGCATGATCGCCCTGGTGTCGCTCGTGAACCGTTTCGGCTCCGAGGAGACTGCCGGGTTCAGCGCGGCCTTGCAGCTGTGGAATTATGTGCAGATGCCGGCGCTTGCCATCGGCGCCGCCGTCTCCTCCATGGCGGCACAGAACGTCGGCGCCGGCCGCTGGGATCGCGTCAACCGGGTAGCCCTGACCGGCGTGATCTTCAATCTGGTGAGCGGCGGAGCGCTCATCGGCGTCATCTACGCGCTGAACCGCCCCGCGCTCGGATTGTTTTTGCCTGCTCACGGCATGGCCCTCGAGCTCGCCGTGCATCTGAACACGATCGTGCTGTGGTCGTTCGCGCTATTCGGCATGTCGCTGGTGCTGTACGGCGTGGTGCGCGCGACGGGTGCCGTCGTGCCGCCGCTCATCATGCTCGCGCTCGCGCTGTGGGGTATCCGCGTGCCGTTTGCCTACGCGCTCGTCGATCATTGGCAAGCGGATGCGATCTGGTGGAGTTTTCCGGTCGCCTCCATCGCTTCGGTGACCATGGCGAGCCTCTATTATCAATTCGGCAACTGGCGCAACGTGCAGCTCGGCATCGCCCAGCGCCGCGACCCCGTACCGAGCGCATGAGCCGCGCGCCCGAACCCCGCGGCGCCGGCCCGGTACCCCTCGTTGTCCGCTGCGGCGCTTTCGGCGACATGGTGCTGATCACCGCAATGATTCGCGCACTGCACGCGCGCTTCGGGGAGCCGGTCGACATCGTGACCTCGGGACCGTGGAGCATTCCGCTCCTCGATGGGCAACCGGGCGTGGGAGAAATCCTCTGCGTGCGCAGTCGCAAGACTCCTTATTGGCTCGCGCCCGATCAGCAACGCGCGGTGCGCCGTTTGCGCTTGCGCGGTGCCGGACCCACGTGGTTCTGCGATGCCAGCGAGGCGGCACGGCCGATGCTCGAGCGCGCCGGCATCCCGCACGACTACATCGTCGACGTGAAGGATCATCCGCTCGAGGCGGGCGAGCACGCGACCGAACAATGGCGCCGGCTCGCGGGCTTAAGCCCCAGGGCTCCGGCGGTGCCGCCGCCGCCGCCGGCGGGCACGGTCGCTCCGGGCGCGTATCTGCGCGTCACCCCAAGCCAGGAAGCCGATCTCGATGTGTGGCTGCAAGCTCGTGGCCTCGCGGACGCACCGCTCATCCTCATCCAGGCAGGCAACAAGCGCACCATGCGCCGCGGATTGCGCCGGCTCGCCGTTAATCACAAGTACTGGCCGACTGAGCGCTGGGGCGCGCTGATGCTCTATATTCGCGCCCATTGTCCCGGACACCGGATCGTATTGCTCGGTACGGGACCCGAATACAAGCTGAACGAGGAGCTGATCGCGGCCGCGCGCATCCCCGACATATGCAATGCCGCCGATGATTTGCCGATTCCGCGCCTCGTTGCGCTGTTGTCGCGAGCTGCGGGACTCGTCACGGTCGACTCCGGGCCCGCGCACGCGGCCGCGGCGGTGGGATGTCCTTTGGTGGTGTTGTTCGGGCGTGCCTCGCCCACGCTCTATCGCCCTCTGGGAACGGTCGGCGCGGATGTGAAGGTGCTCACCGGGCGCATCGACGGTGAGCCGGACATGCTCGGCATCGCCGCCGCCCAAGTGTTCGAGGCCTGGTCGGGGCTGCGCCTCAGAAGCGGGCCGGCAGCATATCCGGCGTCACCAGCACCACACCGCGCTTGGTGACATAGAAGCGGTTCTGATCCGCCGCCGCATCCTGACCGATCTGCGTGCCGTCGGGCACGACGCAGTCCTCATCGATGATGCAGCGCTTGATCTTGCAGCGCCGTCCGATGGAGACGCCCGGCAGGAGCACGGAGCCCTCGATGACGCTTTGGTCGTCGATGCGCACATCGCTCGACAGGAGCGATTGGCTGACGTGCGCGCCTGAGATGATACAGCCGCCGGCGACCATGGAATTCACCGCCATGCCACGGCGACCATCCTCGTCGAGCACGAATTTTGCGGGGGGATGCTGGGCCTGATAAGTCCAAATCGGCCATTGATGATCGTAGATGTTGAGCTCGGGATTGAGAGCCACGAGCTCCATGTTCGCCTCGTAAAGCGCATCGACGTTGCCGACGTCGCGCCAATAGCTCTGGGCACGCGTCTCGACGTCGTGAAAGGGATAGGCGAACACGCGCATCCGATCGATGGCGGGCGGAATGATACTGCGTCCGAAGTCGTGCTTGCTGTGCGGATCCTGCGCATTCTCGTTGAGCAGCTTCTCGAGCCGGTCGAGCGCGATGACGTAGATGCCCATCGAGGCGCGCGCCATGTCGTCGTAGCCGATGATGGGGTCGGGATTCTGCGGCTTCTCGGCGAACTTGACGACCCGGTTCGTGTCGTCGGTGGTCATGATGCCGAACTCGTGCGCGCGGTCCAAGGGCACGTCGACGACGCCCACCGTGATGTCCGCCTCGCATTGCTCGTGGTAGGCGATCATCGGGCCGTAGTCCATTTTGTAGATGTGATCGCCGGCGAGAATCAGCACGTGCGTCGGATTATGAGAGCGGATGAACTCGAGATTTTGATAGACCGAGTCCGCGGTGCCCCGATACCAGTGCTCGCCGATCTGCTGTTGAGCGGGAATGAGCTCGACGAACTCGCCCAACTCGCCCCGCAGGTAGCTCCAGCCGCGTTGGATGTGCTGGATCAGCGGTTGCGCTTTGTACTGTGTGAGCACGGCGATTTGGCGGATGCCCGAATTCACACAATTCGACAGCACGAAGTCGATGATGCGGAACTTGCCGCCGAACGGCGTCGCGGGCTTGCATCGATTGAGAGTCAGCGCCTTGAGGCGCTCGCCGCGACCCCCGGCCATCACAACCGCCAATGTTCCGCTCGTCAATCGACTGACGTAGCGTCCGGTGTTGGATCGAGCGGCGTGTCGCATACCGTGCTTCTTGGAGTCTACTCGCAGCCTGCCACAGTGGGCGGCACACCGCACCAGATTTCGCGACGGGTTTCGTCTCGCGTCCGAAATCGCCTTTGCTAGACTGCGCCGATGGCTCCGCTCAAGGTTTGCATACTGAGTTCCGAGATGGTGCCCTTCGCCAAGACGGGCGGTCTCGCGGACGTGGTCGGGGCGCTGGTACGCGAGTTGGCGCAGCTCGGCCACGAGATCCGCGCCTTCATGCCGTTATATGCCGCCGTGAGACGTGCGCATCCCGGCACGCAGCCGGTGCTCGGCCTGCAAAATGTAGGAGTTACCATCGACGGCCGCGCTTATGCCTTTTCGGTGCGCACCACACACGTGCCGGGCACCGGAATCACGGCCTACTTCATCGACTGTCCGGAGCTTTTCGACCGCCCGGCAATCTATACGCGGGACCCGGACGAGCATCGCCGGTTCCTGCTGTTCACGCGCGCGGTGATGGAGAGCTGCCTGCGCCTGGGGTTCGCACCTGACATATTTCATTGTCATGACTGGCATACCGCATTCCTGCCTCTGTTTCTCAAGTCCCTGTATGCGCCGGTGCCGCTGTTCGCGCGCTCGCGCAGCGTCTTGACGATTCACAACATCGGCTATCAGGGGGTTATTCCCGCGGCGTTCATGAGCGATCTGTGCCTGCCGGCCCCGGAGGGTCTGCTCGATGCCGCGGACCTGCAGTTCGGCGTGATCAACTCCCTGAAAACCGGGATAAAATTTGCGGACACCGTGACCACGGTGAGCCCGACCTATGCGCGCGAGATCACCGAGACGGCGCTCGGCATGGGCATGCAAGCGGCTTTGGCGGCGCGCGCGGACCCGGTCATCGGCATTCTCAATGGGGTCGATTACCAGGAGTGGGATCCGCGCCACGACCGGTACATCGTGCAGCAATACTCGAGCGATGATTTACGCGGCAAGCGCGTGAACAAGGAGCGTCTCAGCGAGACGCTGAGTCTCGAGATCCCTCCCGCCGCACCGCTCATCGGGATGGTGACCCGCCTCGCCTCCCAAAAAGGCATCGACATTCTCATGGAGGCGCTCCCGCAGGCGCTCGGCAGCCGCGATTTCGGGCTCGCGGTGCTCGGCAGCGGCGATGAGCGCTACAGTGCGTTTTTCACAGCGCTCGCCGGCCGCTTTCGCGGCCGCGTGGCCTTCCGTCCCGGCCACGATGAGCCGCTCGCCCATCTCATCGAGGCGGGGAGCGATCTATTTCTGATGCCCTCGCAATACGAGCCGTGCGGGCTCAATCAGATGTACAGCCTTCGCTATGGAACGGTCCCCATCGTGCGCCGCACCGGCGGTCTTGCCGATTCGGTTCGGCACTTCGACCCGGCGACGGGCGAGGGAACGGGATGCGTATTCAACGACTACGATTCGCCCGCCGCGCTGTGGGCGATCAATACCGCGCTCGACTGGTGGGGCGACGGGCGCAGCTGGCCGCGGCTGATGCAAAACGCCATGCGCGAGAATTTTTCCTGGGGGCGCCAGGTGGAGCGCTACGTCGAGCTGTTTCGCGCGACGGCTCAGCGAGCCGCTTCGAGCAGTGCGTAGCGCCTGCCGTTCGGCAGTGCATAGCGATGCGCGATTTTGAGCCCCAAGGCCGCGATCCAGGCCGGGAGCTCATCGTCGAGCGCCTGGGGCTTGAAGCGCTCGGCGCTGCGCCGGATCGCGCCGCCGAGCTCTCGTCCCGGCAACAGCGTAACGACGAGCGCGTCCGGCTCGCGCGCGAGGCGTGCTCGCAAATCGGCGAGCGCAGTTGTTCCGAAAGGGCCCGGGACCAGCTCGGCATCCGTGCGTGCATACATGTCGATGACGGCTTGAGTGGTTTCGTCGGGCGCCATCAGAATCAGCGGTCTTCCTCGGCCGTCCGATGCAATCGCCCGCGCGACGCTTGGCAGGTCTTGCCAGGCATCCACTTCACGATAGAGCGGCCATGCCGGGACGATCAGGAGTACACAGTAGGCGAGGAGCATCGCGAGCTCGGCGCGCCGCGGCCGATCGTGCCGCGCCTCCCAGTCGGCCCGGATCGCAAGGTAGGCGGCGGCGAGCAGGCCGAGTGCGACGATCGCGAGCGAGCCTGTGGGTGCGCTCGGTGCAAGCAGCACGGCATACGCGCCCGCAAACACCAGCATCGCGATGAGTAGCAGGTAGGCAGTGCTGCGCAGTGCGCATACGTCCCAGCGGTCGTGGGATGGGAGGGCAGCCCACCAGCCGAGGAGCAGCGCGAAGCCCGGCAGAGCCGGGGCCAGATAGATGTTGCGAGCAGTGGCCGCCACGGACAAAAGAACGAGAGAGGGTAGCGTCGTGGCGAGGGCGAACCGCACGGGGCGCCCTTCCGGGGCGGTGGCGCGACCCGCACGCAACGCCTGCCACCCGCGGCGCAGGGCGGCCGCGGCGAGCAACGTCCACGGCCACAGATACAGCGGCAGCTCGAGCAGGTATTTGCCGGGGCTGTTGCGGTGGCCGGCGGCGTATTGCAGACCTTGCGCTGCCTCGACGTGTGCGAACCGTCCGGCGAGGTTGTTCCAGAAAAACACCTTGAGGCGCAGCGCGCCGTCGGGTCCGTGGTACACCGCCGCCACCCACGCGAGAATGATCAAGGCCTGGAGCACGAGGCCGGCATAGAGCTCCCAGCGCGCGAGCTCGCGCCAACGCCGCTCCCACGCCACCAGCACCAGAATCGCGAGGGCAGGCACCATCCAGGCGACCGCGCTTTTGCTCAAGAAACCTACCGCGAGAGCAGCGTGCATCACGGTGTAGCCGCGCAGCCGGTCGGCGGTACGCTCCGCGTAGAGTCCGCCGTACAGGCCGTAAAGCGCCACGCACACCGCGGCGAGGAGCGGTGCATCGGTCGCCAGCCATACGAGGACCTGGTACGACAAGAGAAACGTTGCGAGAGCGGCGACCGCGGCGATCGCGGCTTCCGTCCCGATGCTCCGCCGCGCGAGAAGTCCCACCCCGAGGGCCGCGACCAGCGCGTAAAGCAGGTTCGGCAGGCGCGCGGCCCACGCGCGATCTCCGAATGCCCGGATCGAGGCGCCCGCCACCCAGTAGGCGAGCGGCGGCTTCTCGCAGAAAGCTTGGCCCGCGAGGAGCGGCACCGCCTTGTCGGTCTGCCAGCTCATGCGCCAGGCAATGTCCGCTTCGCGCGGCTCATCCGGCGTCCAATAGCCGCGAGCAAAAAGGCCCACGCACCAGGCGCCGAGCACAGCGATCGACACGAGAGCGATCCGAGTGCGAGGCATCCGCCGTATAGCACTATAATCGGAGGCTCGATAAGGAGTTTGCATGACCTCTGCCGACTATACTTCACATGGCGCCGTCGTCGTGATCCGGCTCGACAATCCGCCGGTCAATGCGCTGAGTGCGAGCGTGCGCAAAGCCATCGCCGAAGGCCTGGACCGGGCCGCCGCTGCGGAGTCGGTCGCCGCCGTGATTCTCACGGGTGCGGGCGCGAACTTCTGCGGTGGCGCGGACGTTACCGAGTTCAATACGCCGTTGATGCTCGCGGCGCCCGATCTGCACGACCTGTTCGATCTCATCGAGAGCTTCCCCAAGCCGGTGATTGCGGCACTGAACGGCCTCGCGCTCGGAGGCGGGCTGGAGCTCGCCATGAGCTGTCATTATCGGGTAGCCGTCGCGGGCGCGCTGCTCGGGCTGCCGGAGGTGAAGCTCGGACTGTTGCCCGGCGCCGGCGGCACGCAACGTTTGCCGCGCCTTACGGGAGCGGAGCGTGCGCTCAACATGATCCTCGGCGGCAATCCAGTGGCGGCGCGCGAGCTCGCGAAGACGGCACTCCTCGATCGGGTGGTCGACGACGATGCCGTGGCCGGCGCCATAGCGCTCGTTCAGGAGGCGGCAGGCGGAAAGCTACCTCTGAAGAAGGCGCGTGACATTTCGGTCGTGCTGCCGAACGCCGAGGCTTTCTTCGATTTCGCACGTGGCGCAGTGGCGCCGCTGAAGCATTACCCGGCGCCTGCCAAGATCATCGACGCCGTCGAGGCGGCGGTGCTCAAGCCGTTCGACGAAGGCATCAAGGTCGAGGCCGCCGGATTCGCGCGGCTCCTCGAAGGCACCGTCTCCAAAGCGTTGCGGCACGTCTTTTTCGCGACCCGGGCGGCGGCCAAGATTCCGGATGTTCCCTCGAGCACGCCGACGCGTCCCGTCAGATCCGTGGCCGTAATCGGCGCCGGAACCATGGGCGGCGGCATCGCCATGAACTTCGCCAATGCCGGCGTGCGAGTGACGCTGCTCGAGACCGCGCAAGCGGCGCTCGACAAGGGTCTCGGTGTGGTCAGAAAGAACTATGAGAGCACGCTCAAGAAGGGCCGGCTCACGGCCGCGCAATTCGAGGAGCGCCTCGCGCTCATCACCGGCACGCTTTCCTACGACGACATCTCGGATGCCGATCTCGTCATCGAGGCGGTGTTCGAGGACATGGGAGTAAAAAAGCAGGTGTTCGAGACGCTCGATCGTAAGGCGAGGGTGGGCGCCATCCTCGCTTCGAACACCTCCACGCTCGATCTCAACCAGATCGCCGCCGTCACCCACCGCCCGCAGGATGTCGTCGGGCTGCACTTCTTCAGTCCGGCGAATGTGACCAAGCTCCTGGAGATCGTGCGCGGGGCCAAGACCGCCAAGGACGTGCTCGCGACTGCGCTCGCGGTGGCCAAGCAGATCAAGAAAATCGGCGTGGTCGCGGGCGTGTGCGACGGCTTCATCGGCAATCGGATGCTCAACACCTATTTCCGGCAAATGGACTTTTTGCTGGATGCGGGCGCGTTACCGCAGCAAATCGACCGGGCGCTCGAGAATTTCGGTTTCGCCATGGGCCCCTATCGAGTCGCCGACCTGGCCGGCAACGACATCGGCTGGTCGATCCGCAAGCGGCTGTACACGGAATATCCGGACCGCCCGTTCTCGAAAATACCCGACCGCATTTGCGAGCTCGGCCGGTTTGGCCAGAAAAGCGGTGCGGGATGGTACGACTACAAGCCGGGCGAGCGTGCCGCCATGCCGTCCGAGGCGGTCACCAAGATCGTGCTGGAGGAGTCCGAGCGCCTCGGCTTGAAGCGCCGCAAGGTGAGCGATGAGGAGATCGTCGAGCGGGCCCTTTATTCCCTCATCAACGAGGGCGCGCGCATTCTCGAGGAGGGCGTCGCGGCGCGCTCCTCCGACATCGACATCGTGTACATCGCAGGCTACGGCTTCCCGGATTTCCGCGGCGGTCCGATGTTCTATGCCGACACTGTGGGGCTTGCGAATATCGTCAGAGCGATGCGCGGCTTCGCAAAGGGCTATCGACCCGACGCCTGGGAGCCCGCACCGCTTCTGCAACGGCTCGCGGCCGAGAATCGTGGATTTGCGAGCTGGGGGAAGTCCTCATGAGCGACGCCGTTGTTGTCTCCACCGCCCGCACGGGGCTCGCGAAGTCCTGGCGTGGCGCGCTCAACATGTCGCATCCGGTCACCTATGCCGGGCATGTCTTGCGCCATGCCATGGAGCGGGCGCGTATCGAGCCGGGTGAGGTCGAGGACGTTCTCGTCGGCGCCACATTCCTCGAAGGCGCCGCCGGCGCGAACGTCGCGCGCCAAGTGGGGTTGCGCGCGGGCTGCCCGGTGACGACCGCAGGCATGTCCGTAAATCGATTCTGCTCCTCGGGCCTGCAGACCATCGCGCTCGCGGCGCAACGGGTCTTATCGGGCGAAGGCGAGATCTACGCCGCGGGCGGTCTGGAATCGATCAGCTGCATCCAGAACCAGGCGAACCAGCGCATGCTCAAAGAAGCGTGGGTGGTCGAGCACAAGCCAGAGGTCTACTGGAACATGCTGCAGACCGCCGAGACCGTCGCCAAGCGCTACGGCATTTCGCGACAGGCGCAGGACGAGTACGGCGTTCGCAGCCAGCAGCGTGCCGCCGCGGCGGCGCAAGCAGGACGCTTCAGCGATGAAATCGTGCCGTTCGAGACGACCATGGCGGTTGCCGACAAGGACGCGGGCACCATCGGCCTGAAGCAAGTCACCCTGAGCGTCGACGAAGGCATCCGGGCGGACACCACCTACGAAGGCATCGCCAAGATTCGGCCGGCCGTGCCGGGCGGCGTGATCGCCGCGGGCAATGCCAGTCAGTTCTCCGACGGCGCTTCGATGTGCATCGTAATGGACGCGAAGCGCGCGGAGAAAAAGGGAATCTCACCCTTGGGGTTATTCCGCGGATTTCAGATCGCGGGATGCGAGCCTGACGAGATGGGGATCGGTCCGGTGTTTGCTGTGCCGAAGCTGCTCGCCAAGGCCGGCTTGCGAGTCGAGGACATCGGCTTGTGGGAATTGAACGAGGCGTTCGCGGTGCAGGTGATCTATTGCCGTGACCGGCTCGGGATTCCCGACGAACGACTGAACGTGAACGGCGGCGCCATCGCCGTGGGGCATCCCTACGGCGTCAGCGGCTCTCGTCTGGTCGGGCACGCGCTCATCGAGGGCAAGCGCCGCGGCGTCAAGTATGTGGTGGCGACGATGTGCATCGGCGGCGGCATGGGCGCCGCGGGGCTGTTCGAGGTCGTTTAGCGCATGCTAACGCTATACGGATATCCGCTGAGCTCCGCCGCCTACCGCGTGCGCATCGCGCTCGCCCTGAAAGGCGTCAAGGTGAGCACCGTGAACAAACAGCTGCGGCGCGGCGAGCATCGTCACAAGGACTATCTGAAGATCAACCCGCAGGGGTTCGTGCCCGTTCTCCTACTTCCGGACGGCACGGCGCTCACGCAATCGCTCGCCATCATCGAATGGCTCGAGGAGTCCTATCCGCGGCCGGCGCTTCTGCCGGTGGATCCCAGTGCGCGCGCCCGCGTGCGCAGCCTCTGCCAGCTCATCGCCTGCGATATCCACCCGCTCAATAATCTACGCGTGCTGCAATATTTGGAATCGGCCTTGAGCGCGCCACAAGCCGCCCGCGACGAGTGGTACCGGCACTGGGTCGCGACGGGATTCGGCGCGCTCGAGGAGGCGCTCGGCCGCGATGCTGCGCGCGGACGATTTTGCTTCGGGGATCAGCCCGGTATGGCCGACGTGTGTTTGGTGCCGCAGCTCTATAACGCGCGCCGCTACTCGGTCGATTTGACGGCCTATCCGCGCATCGTCGCGATTGACGCGGCGTGCGGCGAACTGCCGGCATTTGCGGGCGCGACCCCCGAGAAGCAGGTGTAAAGCCAGTCCTGCAGATTCACCCTGCCGCGACCGACAGGAGGTCGTCCCTGCATTACAGCCTTAACCTTCCTTAACATTGGACACCCCCGCGTCATAGAGAGGTACGGTACCCCGTACATACGTACGTACCGGGGAGTCGGAACATGAGAGTCATCATCGCCTTGATCGTCGCCGCCGGTGCATTGTGCGCCTGCAACTCACAGACCCCACCACCGCCGCCGCCCGATCAAGCCGCCACGTCCGCGCCCGCGGACCAGACGGCTGCGCCTCCACCGGAGCAGAGCGCCCCGCAGACTGCGCAGGCGCCAGCCGAGAACCCGCCCGCCGAATCGAACGTGTCGGAGGAGACCTATACGCCTCCGCCTCCGCAGCCGGTCGTCAGCGTTTATCAAGATCCCCCGACCTCGCAACCCCCGCCGGAAGAGATCGGCTGGGCGCCGCCTCCCATGTTGGTCGAGCCGCCGCCCCCGCCGCCCGGCCCGCAATATGTTTGGACCGGTGGCTACTGGGGCTGGTATGGCAATTGGGTCTGGATCCACGGACGCTGGGCACCGCCTCCGCAGCCGGGCTATCGCTGGAATCAACCGTACTATGATCACCGCGGCCCGCACGTCGTGTACGTGGGAGGCTTTTGGGGTGCGCCGAACGTCGCCTTCGTCGCACCGGCCATCGGTTTGAGCTTGGCCTTGGCGGCGGTTCTGCCAGGCGTCATCGCCGGTCCTCCCCCCAGGGGCCCCGAGGGAGTGTTTGTCCCGCCGCCGCCCGGCTCCGCGTACGGCCTCATCGTGCCGGCACCGATCGGGACGCCTCCGGCGGTCGTCATCGGCGCTCCGCCCGTGGTCGGCGTGGGTATGCGGATCAGCAATACGAATATCACCAACACCACCATCACCAACACGACCATCAACAACACGACGATCAACAACACCACCATCAACCATGTGACGATCGAGGCGCCGGCGAGCGCCACGGCCACCCATGTGGCGGTCAATGCCACAGTGCCGGCGGTCGCGCACCTGGCGGCGGCGCAAACGCCGGTGGTACGCGTGCCGGCGCCGACGCCTGTGTCCACGAAGCCGCTACCCCCGTACTCGCCGGCTCACCCTGTCAGCTTGCCGCCAGCGGCGGTGGTGCACGCAGTCGTGCCGGCTGAGCTCACGCGCCCGCGAGCTGCGCCACCTGCCGCGGTGCGCCCGGCGCAAGAGCCACAGCAACAGCGTGCCGCGCAAGAGGCCGAAGCGAAGCGCAATGCCGCGCAAGAGGCGTCGGAGCGTGCCAAGCAACAGCAGGAGGCTGCCGCCGAAGCGAAGCGCAACGCCGCGCAATCCGCAGCAGAGCGCGCCAAGCAACAACAGGAAGCCGCCGCCGAGGCAAAGCGCAACGCAGCGGAAGCTGCGGCCGAGCGGTCCAAGCAGCAGCAAGAAGCGGCTGCCGAGGCGAAGCGCAAGGCGCAGGAGCAGGCCGAGGAGAGAGCCAAGCAACAGGCTGCGGCTGCCGCGGAAGCCAAGCAAAAGGCGGCCGAGGCGGCAGCGGCCAAGAAGGCCGCCGACGAGAAGCGCAAGGCAGCCCAGGAACACAAGACGCCGCAATAAACGGCGTTTACGGAGGAGGGTGGCCGAGAGGCGGAATCCCGCGGCGGATGTCCGTCGAGTACGTCGGGCTCGCGTCGGCGAGGCGGCCACGCTCGCTCACGTAGCCGAGCGTACGCAGCTGCTCAAGCGGATAGCGCTGATCGAGATACCCGACGCCGTAGAAATACTCCGGCATGTAGCCGGAGAGCAGCACCCGGTAGCTGAAAGGCAGGCGCCGCACGATGCGCCTCAGCATGCGGTAGAGCACCGTGGTGCAGTTGCCCGTGATGGTGTGATAGAAGCGCGGCTCGCTCACCAACGCATTGGCTTCCGCCACGTACGCCAGGAATAGAGCCCGCATCACCGCGGGCTCGAGATTCAGGCGGAACAAATAGGTCTGCTCGCGGCGCACGTTGGTGCGCAGACGCACGATGTCGCGCTCCTCCGCGGCGATGACGACGAGCTCGAACTCCTTGAAGAAGCCGCCGATCTCGGAGAACGATTGCCGCTTGTCGCGCCGGATCTCGACCGAGAACGCGACGTAGTCGTCCTCGGAGAATCCGAACGAGATCAGCATGTGCGCGATCGAGGGCCGATCCCAATGCGAGACGATCATGTCGAGCGAATGCAGCCGCGCGAGGTCGTAACTGCGCGTGCTCCAGCGCGGTGTGTAGTCGCTGTTGCTGCGCCACTCGAAATCGCGGACCTTGTCGAGCGTCACCACACTGCCGTCGATCTTGCCGCCGACCGTCTGCGCGACATCGTCCGCCCACTCACGATCGTTCGAGGGACGCAGACTCCTCCACCAAATCAGCAAGACGCCGTGAGCGAGCGCGAAGGCGGCGACTGCGGTCCCGAGATGTCCGCACCAGAAGGCGCCGATGCACGCCACACCGAACGCAGTCCAAAGCGCTGCGCCGATGATCTTCAAGACGCCGCGCGCTTTGTACCAGAGCGCGAGCGCTCCCCAGGCCGCGACCATGGCGACCGTCAAACTGAGAAGCAGGGTCGCTAGCATCGGGATCACGGCGTGGCCGCGCTAACGTACGCCGCGCTCTTGCAGGAACTCGCCGAGAAACTGCGCGGTGTGGCTCGAGCCCGGCTTGCGAGTGATGCCGTCCGGATCGCCTTCGGCGACCACGCGTCCGCCGTTCGAACCCCCGTCGGGGCCGAGATCGATGATCCAATCGGCCTCTGCCATGACATCCAGATTGTGCTCGATGACGACCACGCTGTTTCCCGCGTCCACCAGGCGTTGCAGGACCCGCACCAGCTTCTCTACGTCGGCCATGTGCAGTCCGACAGTCGGCTCATCCAGCACATACAAGGTGTGCTGCCCCTCGCGGCGCGCGAGGTCGAGGCCCACCGCATCGGTGCGGGATTTGGCGAGCTCGGTGACCAGCTTGATGCGCTGGCTCTCGCCGCCGGAGAGCGTGGGGCTCGGCTGACCGAGACTCAGGTAGCCGAGGCCCACATCGGCCAGCAGTTGCACACAATGGCGCACGGCGCGGTGCGCGGCGAAGAATTCCACCGCCTCATCGACCGACAGCGCCAGGACTTCGCCGATGTTCTTGCCCTTGAACAAAATGCTCAAGGTCTCGGAGTTGAAGCGCCGGCCGCCGCACACGTCGCACAGCACCTGCACGTCCGGCAGAAAGCTCATCTCGATGCGCTGGACGCCCTGACCCTCGCACGCCTCGCAGCGTCCGCCGGACGTATTGAAGGAGAAGCGGCTTGCCGTGAAGCCGCGGATGCGCGCATCGGTGGTATCGGCATACAGCCGGCGAATCGTATCCCAGAAGCCGATGTAAGTCGCCGGACAGGAGCGCGGGGTCTTGCCGATCGGCGTCTGGTCCACCTCGAGCACACGGCTCACCCCTTGCCAGCCCTCGATGGCGACGCATCCCTCCACCGCAGGCGCGGGGCCGCGCCCGTTGGCGCCGCCCGGGCGGCGCGCAAGCAGGCGCTTCAAGTTGCCGAGCAACACATCGCGCGCGAGCGATGATTTTCCGGAGCCGGAAACGCCCGTCACGACGGTGAGGCGCCCGAGCGGGATGCGTGCGTTCACCTTGCGCAGGTTGTGCAGGTCGGCCCCGCGGATGCGGATGGACGGAGTGTCCGCGAGCACCGCGCGCCGGCGCGTGCGCGAATGCTTGAGCGGCGCGGCAAGGCAGCGGCCGGTGGGCGAGTCCGCCATGCGCTCGAGCTCGAGGGCGGTGCCCTGCGCGACCAACTGTCCGCCGCGGGTTCCCGCGCCCGGCCCTAAGTCGATCACGTGATCGGCACGGCGGATGGTCTCCTCGTCGTGCTCCACCACGACCAGGGTATTGCCCTTGCTGCGCAAGCGCTCCAGGGTGTCGAGAAGCGCCACGTTGTCGCGCGGGTGCAGTCCGATCGTGGGCTCATCGAGCACATAGCACACGCCCTGCAAATTGGAGCCGAGCTGCGCGGCGAGCCGGATGCGCTGCGCCTCGCCGCCGGACAGCGTGGTCGCCGCGCGGTTGAGCTGCAGGTAGCCGAGCCCCACGTCGTGCAGGAACGCGGTGCGCGCGGTAAGCTCGGCAAGCAGGTCGCGGCCGATCTCGGCTTCCCGACCCGTCAACTTGAGCTTGGCGACAACCGCGGCGAATTCGTCGACGGCGAAATCCGTGAGCGCGCCGATCGAGCGGTCGCGAAACAGCACATTGCGCGCCACTGCATTCAGGCGCTCGCCGGCGCACTCGGTGCAGGTCGCCGGGCCGCCATCCACCGTGCTCTCGGCGGGCTCGCGCCACTGCGCCTCCTCGCCAGTTTGTTCGGCGTCGAACTCCGGCAAGGCGAGCCCGGTACCGAAGCAGCTCTTGCACCAGCCGTGCCTCGAGTTGAAGGAGAACAATCGCGGATCGAGCTCCGGAAAGCCGGTGCCGCAATTCGGACAGGCGCGCTTGGTCGAGAACACCGCCGGGTCGCCGGCCGCCGCGCCGTTGGCTGCGCTCTGCACGTGCACCACGCCACGGCCGTGCTCGAGGGCGCTCAATAGGGCCGCCGCGCAGTTCCTCCTCGCGCGTCGCGCTCACCTCGAGCGTCGCGACGGGCAGCTCGATATTGTGCTCGACGAAGCGGTCGAGACGCGGCCACTTCGCCGTCGGCAGCAGTTTGCCGTCGACCCGCAGCTCGCGAAATCCCTTGCTGCGGGCCCATTTGGCGAGCGCGGTATAAAGGCCTTTGCGCGCAACGATCATGGGCGCGAGCAGCGTGATTTTCTTGCCGCGGTAATCCTTCAGCAGTCGCGCCGTGATCGCCTCGGCGCTTTGCGGCTCGATGCGCGCGCGGCAGCCCGGGCAGTATTGCACCCCGAGCTTCACGTACAAAAGACGCAGGAAGTGATAGATCTCGGTGAGCGTCGCCACCGTGCTCTTGCGTCCGCCGCGGCTGGTGCGCTGCTCGATGGCGACGGTCGGCGGGATGCCGAAGATGGCATCGACATCGGGCCGCGCCGCCGGCTGGACGAACTGCCGGGCATAGGCGTTGAGCGATTCGAGATAGCGCCGCTGGCCCTCGGCGAACAGAATGTCGAAAGCGAGAGTGCTCTTGCCGCTCCCCGACACGCCGGTGATGACCGTGAAGCGATTGCGGCGGAGGTCGACGTCGATGTGCTTCAAGTTGTGCTCGCGTGCGCCGCGGATCGAGATGACGGCGGGTGCGAGCGGCAGCGCGACGCGTTGCGTCGCATCGCTCACGCCGCGGGCGAGCAGGGCGCTGCCTTGCTGCGCCGCCTCGCTGAGCGCGCGGCCGGTATGCGAGCAGGCGATTGCGCATGATGTCCTCGGGGGTGCCGGTGGCGACCACCTCGCCGCCCGCATCGCCGCCCTCGGGCCCCAAGTCGATGATCCAGTCGGCCGCGCGCACGACGTCGAGGTTGTGCTCGATCACCAGGAGCGAGTGCCCGGCCTCGATGAGGCGGCGGAACGAGCGCAACAGCTTTGCGACATCGTCGAAGTGCAGACCGGTGGTCGGCTCGTCGAACAAGAACAGCGAGCCGCGCGCGGAGGCCTTCTTCCTGGGAGACGCGCTTTGCACGGCGTTCTCCGCCAGATGGCCCGCGAGCTTCAGCCGCTGCGCCTCGCCGCCGGAGAGCGTCGGCACCGGTTGACCCAGGCGCAAATAGTCGAGTCCGACTTCTGCGAGAGGCGCGAGGCGCAGGCAAACCTCCGCATCGGCGTGAAATACCTGCAGCGCCTCCGAGATCGTGAGGTCGAGGACATCGGCGATGCTCAAGGGCGCGAAGCCCTCGCGGCTCAACTTGCACTCGAGAATCTCCGCCCGATAGCGCCGGCCGTTGCAGTCCGGACAGCGCAGATACACGTCCGACAGAAATTGCATCTCGACGTGCTCGAAGCCGTTGCCGCCGCAGCCGGGGCAACGGCCGTTGCCGGAGTTGAAGCTGAAGGTGCCCGCCGTGTACTTGCGCTCGCGCGCTTGCGGTAGGCGCGCGAAGAGCTTGCGAATGGCATCGAACGCGCCGACGTAGCTTGCCGGATTCGAGCGCGTGGTGCGCCCGATGCTGGTCTGGTCCACCATGACGACGCCGTCGATGTCGCGTGCACCGTGCAGCGCGCGGTGCCGGCCGGGGTTCTCGGTCGGCTTGCCGTGCGCGCGCCGCAGCGCGGGGTAGAGCACATCGTGCACCAGCGTGGATTTGCCCGAGCCGCTGACGCCGGTCACGCACACCAGGCGATTGAGCGGAATCTCGACGTCGATGCCCTTGAGGTTGTGCTCGGCCGCGCCTTCGATGCGCACGCTGCCGCCGCTCGGCGCTTGCGCGCCGGGCGGCGGAATCTGCACGCGCCGGCGCCCCAGCAGATAGTCGGCGGTGAGCGAGCCGCGCGCCTGCGCGAGTGCGCCGACGCGGCCCTCGAACACGATCTCGCCGCCGTGCTCGCCGGGACCCGGGACCGATGTCGATCAGGCGGTCGGCGGCCTGCATGACCTTCGGATCGTGCTCGACCACGATGAGCGTATTGCCGGCATCGCGCAGCCGCTCCATCACGCCGACGATGCGCCCCACGTCGCGCGCGTGCAGACCGATGGACGGCTCGTCGAGCACGAACAACGTGTTGACCAGCGAGGTGCCGAGCGCGGTGGTGAGATTGATCCGCTGGACCTCGCCGCCGGACAACGTGCGCGATTGCCGATCGAGGTTCAGGTAGCCGAGACCGACGTCGGTCAGATACTTGAGCCGCGTGCGCACCTCGGTGAGCAGCAGATCGGCGGCCTCATCGAGCGGCGCGGGCAACGCGAGCCGCGCGAAAAATTCGCGGCACTCGTCGATGGGCTTGAGCATGAGCTCGCGGATATTGAGGCTGGGCTCGCCGAGGCGCCAGAGCAACGCATCCGGCTTCAATCGGGCGCCCGCGCAAGCGCCGCACTCGGTGTAGGAGCGGTAGCGCGAGAGCAGCACCCGGATGTGCATCTTGTACGCCTTGGTCTCGAGCCAGGCGAAGAAACGCCTGACGCCGTACCAGACCTTCTTCGTCCATTCGCCTTCGCCCTCGATCACCCAGTGGCGCTGCTCGTCGCTGAGCTCGGCCCATGGCGTGTCGATGGGAATGCCGCGCTTGCGCGCGAACTTGATCAGATCCTCCTGGCACTCCTCGTATGAGGCGGTCTGCCAAGGCTTGATCGCTCCGTCCCGAAGCGACAGCGTCACGTCGGGAATCACCAGGCCGTAGTCGACGCCGATGGTGCGGCCGAAGCCGCGGCAGGTGTCGCACGCGCCGATGGGGGAATTGAAGCTGAAGGTGCTCGGTGTCGCTTCCTTGTAGTGAATATCGCAATCCGGGCAATGCAGCGCCGTGGAGAATCGCCAGGGCGGCTCCGTCGAGCCATCGTCATTCTGCGGATAGACGTCGAGCCGGCCGTGCCCGACCTTGAGCGCCGACTCGATCGCATCGCCCGCGCGCGCCGGCTCGACGGCCGACCAGCGAAAGCGGTCCTGGATCACCTGCAGCGTGTCGGCCCGCTCCTCGTGCATTCGCGTGTAGCCCTGCGCCGGCGAGGAGCGCCTTGATTTCCTTCGCGCTGAAGTTCTTCGGGATGGGGACCGGGAAGGTCAGCAGCAGCCGCGGGTCGCCCGCGGCGCCCGGCGCGTTGCTCGATCAGCGCGCGGATGCTGTCGACGCTGTCGCGCCGCACCGGTGCCCGCAACCGCGACAGTGCAGCACCGCTGCGCGCGCGAACAAGAGCTTCAGATGGTCGTTGAGCTCGGTCATCGTGCCCACCGTCGAGCGGGACGTGCGCACGGGATTGGTCTGATCGATGGCGATTGCGGGCGGGATGCCCTCGATCGCATCGACCGCGGGGCGGTCCATCCGGTCGAGGAATTGGCGCGCGTAGGGGGAGAAGGTCTCCACGTAGCGGCGCTGCCCCTCGGCGTACAGCGTATCGAACACGAGCGAGGACTTTCCCGACCCGCTCACGCCCGTGACGACGATCAGCTCGTTGACCGGGATATCGAGGTCGAGATTCTTGAGGTTGTTCTGGCGTGCGCCGCGAATGCGAATCGCATCCGCGCGTAACGGATCTAGAGGCGGCATGGACCTTTCAGTGTACGGGAAGCCACCCGGCCCGAAGAGCGGGGCCGAAACGGCTTGGAGGTGGAACTTCACACATTATATACCGGCCGATTGCCAGACGACACCCGCTCGCCGAACATACGGCCTCCTATGCATAGCGAGCTCACGACCGGCGTAATCGAGGGATTTTTCGGAAAGCCCTGGGGCTGGCCTGCGCGCCTCGGCGGAGTCGATTTTCTGCGCGATGCGGGCTTTGACTTCTATATTTATGCGCCGAAGGGCGATCCGTATCTGCGGCGCAAATGGCGCGAGCCCATGCCTCGGGACACGCTCGAGCAGCTCGCTGCCCTCGGCGCGCGCTGCCGGGCCCGAGGCATCGACTTCGGCATTGGCCTCACGCCCTTCGAGATCTATCTGAGCTACGATGCGGCCGCTCGCGACGTGCTTGCGCGCCAAAGTGCTCGAGCTCAACGAGACGGGCGCCGACACCCTCGCCATCCTGTTCGACGACATGCGCGGCGACGTCGTGGGGATTGCCGAGCTGCAGGCGCGGGTGATCGCCGACATCACCGGCTGGAGCAGCGCCCGGCGCTTCATGGTGTGTCCCACGTACTACTCCTACGATGCGCGGCTTACCCGCGAGTTCGGCGCTCCGCCGAAGGCCTATCTCGAGGATCTCGGACGTCTTCTCGATCCGCGCATCGATTGCTTCTGGACGGGCGAGAAAATCATCTCGCACGGATATTCGGCGCAGCATCTATCCGACGTCGCCGCCGATCTCGGCCGCAAGCCCTTCATCTGGGACAACCACATCGCCAATGATGCGAAGACGCGGAGCAATCACCTCTATCTCGATCCATCCGCCGACTCGTGGAGTTTGGCGACGGAGGCGGCGGCCGGACTTGCAATCAATCCCATGAACCAGCCGCACCTGTCGCGCATCGCGCTGCGCGGCTACCGGCACCTGCTGACCGTCGGTCCGGACTTTGCGGAGCGCGCTGCCCGGCATCTGCCGGGAGTTGGCGGGGCCGCGGCTCGGCGAGCTGCTGAGCGAGGATCTCGGGCTGCTGCAGAACGAGGGCCTGAGCCGGCTCGATGAGGCCACGCGTCAACGCCTGCTCGAGCGATACCAGACGCGAGATCGGCAACCCTTACGCGGACGAGGTCGCGGCGTTCTTGCGCGGCGAGTATGTGTTCGACCCGCAGTGCTTGACCGAGCTGATCGTGCCCGTGCTGAGCGCTCGGCGCTGGAGGTTTTGCTCGTTTTCTTGAAGCTTGGCGTCACCTCCTTCGGAGGTCCGATCGCGCATATAGGCTATTTCCATGAGGAGCTCGTGGTCCGCCGCCGCTGGGTTGATGATCCGACTCTATTCGGATCTGGTGGCGCTATGCCAATTCCTACCCGGCCCCGCCAGCAGCCAAGTCGGATTCTCGCTGGGATTGATCCGCGCGGGATACTGGGGCGGCTTGGCAGCATGGTCGGGATTTACCCTTCCGTCGGCCGTCTTGATGATGGCATTTGCTTACGGGGCCGCGAGAGCTGCGCGGTCCGACTCGGTCAAGGCGTGACACACGGGCTGAAGCTGGTCGCCGTCGCCATCGTCGCGCAGGCCGTCTGGGGAATGGCGCGCAGCTTGTGCCCAGACCGGCAGCGCGCTTCCATTGCCTGCATCGCGGCGCTCCTGATCCTCTTCAGCAATTCGTCAGCCATGCAAATTGGCGCGATGTTGATGGGCGGCATCGCGGGATTTTGGCTCTGCCGGGCGCCGATACCCGTTCGACGGGCACCCTCGGGACTGCCGTTTCGCGCCGAGCCGGGATCGCAGCGCTCGCGATCTTCTGGCTTCTGTTGATTGCACTCCCGGTCCGATCGCCCGCGTCTCACGCGACGTTGCGCTCTTCGATGCCTTCTACCGCTCCGGCGCGCTGGTCTTTGGCGGAGGCCACGTCGTGTTGCCGTTGCTGAGCGACGCGTTCGTGACGCCCGGTTGGGTGAGTAAGGACACGTTTCTCGCCGGCTACGGCGCGGCGCAAGCGATGCCCGGACCGCTCTTCACATTTGCAGCATATCTCGGCGCTGTGGCTCGGGCCTCGGTCTGCATGGCATGGCGGGCGCGGCCCTCGGGCTGGTCGGGATCTTTTTGCCCGGCATCTTGATTCTTTTGGGTGTCTTGCCGTTTTGGGACACGTTTCGGCAGCGCGCCGGCGCGCAAGCCATCATGCGGGGAATCAATGCAGCCGTCGTCGGCTTGCTCGGGGCAGCACTCTACAATCCCTTATGGATCAGCTCCGTAAAGTCGGCGGGAGATTTCGCCGTCGCCTGCTTGGATTCGTCTTGCTCACGGCTTGGCGCACCCCACCGCTGATCATCGTTTTTTTGGGCGCGTTCGCCGGCGTCTTCGTCAGTTGAGCGAGGCTGCCGCCTGCCGGGTCCCCACAAGCGGGCCGGAACTCTGTCGCGCAAAGTGTGATATATCAATCGCCGGCGATAGACGCTAAAGCGTCGGGCAGAACTGACGATATACTTCGCGGCGCAAAGTAGTCCAACGCGGATTTTTCGGGAGATCCAATAACAGATGAATTCCATGTTAGCCGCCGCGCGGTGCCTTGCGCGCCGCCGTCGGCAGGGCAACGCGCTCAAGACTGCGGGCTTCACCTGGGCGCTGATGGGATGGGTTGTCATCGCAATATTCCCTGCCACCGGCCGTACCGCGGACTCTCTTCTTGACACCACACTCGAAGATACCAAGCTGTACTTCACGTCGCCGTTGCGGTGGGATGAAGAAGACTGGCTGTATTTCGGCGGCGCTTTGGTCGCCATCGGCGCCGCCCACTCATTCGATGCAAGAGTCCGTGACCATTTTGCAACCGGTTCGAAGGCGGTCCTAAACGGAGGCGAGGATAAAAATAGCTGGCGCGATGCGGCACCGACGCTGGCGATCGTCGCGGGCACCGGGCTTTACGCATCGTTCATCGACGACCGGGATGGCTATCGGGAAACGTGGGCGCTGATCGAAGCCGGCGCATTCAGTGGTGCGACCGCCGAGGTGCTTGGATATGCAACCGGTCGCGAGCGTCCTGATGCAACCACGTCGCCGAACGAATGGGGCAAGGGCGGCGATTCGTTCCCGTCGCTCCATACGACGGTTGCCTTTGCGGTCGGGACTGTCTTTGCCGAATCCGGCAATGACGAGTATCGATGGCTCAGGCGCATCATCGGCTATGGCGTAGCAGGGGCGACCGCGTACGTTCGAGTCGACGACAATGTGCATTGGCTTTCCGATTCGGTCGCCGGTGCCGCCCTCGGGATTGCGACCGCGAAATTCGTGCTGAATCGCCAGGACGCCCCGAGCCGCGGTACCGTGCAGTTCCAGCCGGTGAAGGGCGGTTGGATGGTCTCCTATTCGGTGCGCACCCATTGAGCCAATGCGCGGGCTGCCTTGCGCCTTTTTCCGTCCGCGTGTACTTTGTAATGCAAAGTAAGTTATGTCGAGGCGGAAATCTTGCGCTCGAGCGAGCCCCGCGCGGTGTCTGGCCTGGGGAATGCTGGCGGTCATTTGCTGCAACGCCGCGTCGGTGCTCGCGGCAAAGCTCACCGATAAGCAGCGCACGCAAATCGAAGAGCCGAGACCGGCCGTATTGCCGAGCGATGTACAGTTGGAGTCGGCACATGCCGTGATCGGCAAGATCGATATCGATCCCCGCAACATATTCGACGAAAGCGATCGGCGCGAAAATAAAGGGCTCTACAGGCTGGCGGATCAGCTGCACGTGCGCACCAAGCCCTCGACCATCCGCGCGCAGCTGCTGTTCAAGAGCGGCGATCGTTACAGCGCGCAAAGGCTCGCCGAGAGCGAGCGCAATTTGCGCAAGCTCGTATTCATTTACGATGCCAAGATCTTTCCGGTGCGCTATGCCGACGGCAGGGTCGATGTCAAAGTGATCACGCGGGACGTTTGGACGCTCGATCCATCGGTCTCCTTCGGCCGTTCCGGCGGGGCCAATTCGACCAGCTACAGCCTGCGGGAAGAAAATCTCTTGGGCTGGGGCAAGGACCTCGAGATCGGGCGCTTGAGCAACGTTGACCGCACCAGCAACATAGTCGAGTACTCCGATCCGAGCTTGCTCGGATCGCGCTGGACGGGGGCTCTGGCGTATGTCGACTCGAGCGACGGCAACCAGCGCGTCGCGCAGCTCTCCCGACCGTTCTACTCCCTTGATACGTCGTGGAGCGCGACACTCTCGGGACAGACCTACGATCGAACGATTTCCAGGTATTTTCTCGGCAACATAGTCGATCAATTCAATAACGATGAGAAAACGTATTTGATCGAGGGGGGCGTATCCACCGGGCTGGCCGACGGCTGGAGCAAGCGTTTGCTGTTCGGCATGTACTACGATCGCAATGATTTCTTACCAACCCCCGCGACCACGTTGCCGGCCAAGCCGCTGCCGCCGGAGCGCACACTTTCATATCCGTTCGTGGGCTTCGACATCATCCAGGACCTATACGCCAGGGCAGGTGATGAGAACCAGATCGGCAAGACGGAGGATCTGTACTTTGGGACCGAGGTGACCGGCGAGATCGGCTACTCCGACGCGGCATTCGGCGCAAATCACGACGCGTTGATAGTCAAAAGCGCGGCGGTGCATGGTTTTGATTGGCCGTACGACCAGCAGCTGTTTTTGAACTGGGATCTCTCCTCGCGCGTGGAGAGCGATCATGCACGCAATCTGATCAGCGATGCGGCTGTGAAGTACTACTGGCGCTGGCGCCCTAATTGGCTGCTCTATGGGTCGCTGTCGGGTACGGTCACTTATGCGCTCGATCCCGATGTTCAACTTCTGTTGGGCGGCGACAATGGGCTGCGCGGCTACCCGCTGCGGTACGAGGCCGGGACCTCGCGGGGGCTGCTAACGGTTGAACAGCGCGTCTTCACCGATTGGTATCCGTTCAGGCTCATACGCGTCGGCGCAGCGGCCTTTGCCGATGTGGGCAGGACCTGGGGAAGTGGCGTCGTGGGCAATGCCGATCTCGGGTTGCTGAGCGATGTCGGGCTGGGCTTGCGGCTGGGCAACGCGCGCAGCGGCCTCGGGAATGTCTTACACATCGACATCGCCCTGCCACTCAAGGACGTGCCCGGCAACCATAAGATCCAACTGCTGGTGCAGACGATGCAAAGCTTCTAGGGAACCCCGCTGTTGTGCCTCTCACCGGTTTTTCACTATACTTTGCGTGGCAAAGTGCGCCGGGTGAGAAATGCACAACTTCTCTGAAGCTGCCTTCAGCACCATTACGCCGTGACGCTGCTGGACGCCGCCTACGCATTGGATGAGCTGGCGGCCGGCCGCACCCCCGACCGGATGCGGCTGCTCGCCGGCGTGCGAGCGTTAGACAATGTCCGTGTGGAGGGAGCCTCTGCCGACCGTGATCTGTTGGACGCCGCGACCGAATTGCATTTGGTGGCTCGCGGCGCCACAATCGATCTCACCAAGCGTGGCCGAGCGCGCGCCGCAGTATGGGCAGACGCCGTGCGGCGTCTCGGCGGCGGCTAGCGTCAGGATCTATCATGAGCTTTTCTCTATATTCCGCTGTCGTCCCGACATACCTGCAAATACTGGAGAGCCTTTCCGGCTTGCTCGACAAGGCCGAGTCCTTTTGCTCCGAGAAGGGGTTGGAGCCCGAGCAGATCATCGGCGCGCGGCTCGCCGACGACATGCTCCCTTTCGCCTATCAAGTGAAATCCGCCGCAGTGCACTCCCTGGGCGCCATCGAGGGCGTCCGCCGCGGCGTTTTCATGCCGGACATGACGGAGCCGCCGAATAGTTTCGCGGCTCTCAAGACACGGATCTCCGAAGCGCGCACGGGCTTGCAGAGCGTCGCGCCCGGCGAGGTGGATGGCCTCATGGGCCGCGACATGCGCTTCTCCTTCGGCGAGCGCCACATCGATTTCAGGGCGGAAGAGTTTCTTCTGACTTTCTCGCAGCCGAACTTCTACTTCCACGCGACGACCAGTTACGACATTCTGCGATGGAAAGGGGTGCCGATCGGCAAGCGGGATTTCCTGGGACGCATGCGCCATCTGCGCATGCAGCAGTAAATTCGCGCTCGAGTCCTCGCTCACGGCCCGGCGCACCCTTCAGGCGGATGATTCCTGCAGACCCGCCGCCTCGATTTTGTAGGATCGGGACCGGAATGCGCCGAGCAACGCGCGCAGGGCAGCGGGACGCAGCGGCTTGTGCAGCAATGGGTAGCCGGCGGTTCTGGCCAGAGCCTCTACATCGGCGCCGTGATCGGCGGTGATCAGCGCCGCGGCCAAGTCGGTCTTCTGCATAGCCTGCAGACGCCGCAATAACTCGAGTCCGTCGATCCCGGATCCGAGATGATAATCGGCGAGCACCGCGTCGATGGGCACCTCGGCGGCGAGTCGCTGCGCCTCCGTCGCCTCCGTCGCCTTGATGCACCGTCACGCCCCAGGTCGCGAGCAACGCCTCCATCCCATCGAGGATCGGCCGGTCGTTGTCGACGCACAGCACGCGCAGTCCGCGCAGACCCGTCGGGTCCATGGGCGGAGTCTGCCGTTGCGTGCGCTGCCGTCGCCGCACCTTGGTGTCGCGCGTCACGCTCACGCCGAACACCGAGCCGTTTCCCGGCCGGCTGACGAGCGTCAAGCTCATGGTGCATCAGCCGCGCCAGGCGATCGCAGATCGACAGGCCGAGACCCAGGCCCTTCTCGCCCCACGGCGAGCCCTGCTCGAGGCGGCTGAACTCGGCATAGATGCGCTCGCGCTGGTGCTCCGCGATGCCGGGTCCGGTGTCGTACACGACGATCTCGAGTTCGCGCGCCGCGCCGGCGGCAGCCGACCACCACGCCGCCGCGCTCCGTATAGCGCAGCGCATTGGAAAGATAATTCTGGATGATCCGCCGCAACAGCACGCGATCGCTGCGCACGACTTCGCGGCAGTCCACGATGTCAAGCCGCAGACCGCGCGCCTGCGCGAGCGGCGCGTATTGGCGGCGCAGCTCCTCGAGCAGATCGGCGATCGGAAAGCTGCTGATATCCGGCTTCAGCACACCGCTGTCGAGCCGCGCGATGTCCAGCAGGTCGCTGAGCAGCTCCTCGGCCGCGCGCATCGAGGCATCGATGCGGCTCGGCCAGCTCGAGCAATTCCGGATGCTCGCGCGCGCGCGACTCGAGTGCCGAGGCGAACAGTCGCGCGGCATTCAGTGGCTGCAGCAGGTCGTGACTGGCGGCGGCCACGAAGCGCGTCTTGCTCGCGTTGGCGGTTTCGGCCTCCTGCTTGGCGACACGCTGCGCCTCGAGCGCCTCGCTCAGTTCGCGCGTGCGCTGCGCGACCCGCTCCTCGAGCCCCTGCTTGGCATCGAGCAGCCCCTGCTCCGCGCGCTTGAATTCCGTGATGTCGGTATAGGTCGTGACGAAGCCGCCGCCCGACATCGGCTGGCCGTGAATGCTGTAGACCTGTCCGTTGCGCCGCAGACGCTGGAAGGTGTAGGGGGTGCCGGCGCGCAGTGCGCGAAGCCGCTTCTCGACATGCTGCCTCGGGCTCGCCGGCGCCGAGCTCGCCGCGCGCGGCGTTCCAGCGGATGAGGTCCGCCACCGGCCGGCCGACGTACACCATGCCGTCCGGATAGCCGAACATCTCCAGGTAGCGGCGATTCCACGCGACGATCCGCATGTCGGCGTCGACGACGCTGATGCCTGCGTGACGTTCTCCATCGTCGCCTGCAGCAGCTGCCGGCTGAAGCGCAACTCCTGTGAGGTCTCATCGAGCAGCTCGGCCACCTCATCGAGGTCCAGAGCCCTTGCGCTTGAGCGCGTGAGTCAGCACGACCCGCGCCGACGAGGCGCCGATGGAGCCCGCGATCACCCGCTCGAAGTACTGCAGCAACCCGCGGTCGGCGGACTCCGCGGGTTTCGGCGGCGGCGCGCCCGTCTGCGCTGCGTATTCGACCAGCGCCTGGCGCGCGGCGGCGGCGCCGATGATGCGCGCCGCGACGGTCTCCAGATCGCCGACCTTCGCGGTGATGGCCGTGCAGGCCGGCCGCGGACCGCTTGGGGGTAATGAAGGCGCGCGCCGCCAGACGCTCCTGCAGCGTCACGCCGCGCAACGCCGAGACCATCAACATGACACACACGTTCAACGCCAGAGGCAGCATCGCGCGCGGGCCGACCGCACCCAGCGTCGCATAGTCCGTCAGCGCGTGCGGCAGCAGCGCACCGAGCACGCGCGCCGCCGCGATCGACGACGATGCGAGTACGCCCCCCGCCACCAGGTTCGGCAAGAACAGCAGGATAGCCCAAGCAAGAAGCCGCCCAGCATTCCCCAGAAGACGCCCCTGCGGCTGGCGCCGCTCCAGTACAGCGCCGCCAGAACCCCCGGAGCAAATTGCGCCACCGCGGCGAATGCCAGCAACCCGATCGCGGCAAGGTTCGTCGATCCCGAAGTCGAGCGATAGTAGGCGAACGCCAGCAGCGCCAGTGTCACGATGACCGCGCGCCGCACCCACAGCACGCGGCGCCCGAGACTCGCGCCGGCCTCCAGCCGCTGCCGCCACAGCAAGCGGCGCGACGATGTCGTTGGAAATCATCGTCGACAGCGCAATGCTGGCAACAACCACCATGGCGGTGGCCGCGGACAGGCCGCCCAGGAAGACAAGCACGGTCAGCCATGGCGGCCCATAGCTCATCGGCAACGTCAGTATCAGGATATCCGACGCCGTTCGCGTGGATAAGCCGCTGATCGTCGCCAACGCCACCACCGGCACGACGAATGCCGAGAACAGGCCGAGATAGGCCGGCAGCAGCCAGCGCGCATATTTCAGATCGGCGGTATTCGCGCACTCGACGACGCCCACCTGAAACTGACGGGGCAGACAAAAAATCGCCGCGGCGGCCAGCAGCGTGCTGCTCGCGGCATCGGCGTTGAATAGCGTGGCGCCGCTCGCCAGGCGCGGCGGCAAGAGCCACGGCTGGCCGCGCAGGTGCAGGTAGGCAAACACGCCCACCGCGACGAATGCCAGCAGCTTCAACAACGACTCGAAGGCGATCGCCAACATCAGGCCTTCGCGATGCTCGCTGGCATCGACCCGGCGCGCGCCGAACAGCACGGCGAACAGCGCCATCAACAGCGCAACGCCGAGGGCGGTGTCGCGATACCACGGCCTGGGGGGCCGCAACCTGGGTCAGTACGGCGATGCTGGCCGCCACTGCTTTGTATTGGAGGGCCAGGTAGGGGATCGCCGCGGTCAGGGCGATGACGGTGACCAATACCGCCAGCGCCCGGCTCTTGCCGAAGCGCGAGGCGATGAAATCGGCGATGGAGCTGACCTTGTGCGCGCGCCCGATCTCCACCAGGCGCTCCATGAGCGGCAAACCGAACAAGAACACCAGTGCCGGGCCGAGGTAGATCGGCAGGTAGCCCCAGCCGTCGCGCACCGCGGTGCCGACCGCGCCGAAAAACGTCCAGGACGTGCAATAGACGCCGAGCGCCAAGCTATAGATGTAAGGCCGCAGGCGTGGGTGGCCTGGATAGATCGGCGTCGATCGCCGTAAAAGGCGATGCCAAACAGGCATCCGAGGTATGCCACCGCCAAGACTGACAGCAGCCAGCCGGAAAACATGTTTCTCCCCGAAGCTCAGTCGTTTGCAATGCGTACTCGGATCAGCCGGCCCATGGTCGGGCGCCCGGTCGCAGGTCTTTGCCAGCTACTACCTTAGTCGAATCCGGGTCCGGATATGAGCCGGCTACGACCAAAGTTGAATACCGACGTCGCGGCTGCGGCCGCAGGATTCACCGGACCGTGACCCGGCGGGGGTGATCCGCGGCACGGCGCTAAACATAAGATCGGCTGATCAGGGGGAGACATGGCTAACACGACGGTACTCACCGAATTACCCATGGAGCGGGCCAAGGCGCCGAATCAATGGCTTGTGATCGGTGCCTCGTCGCTCGGCACGGTGTTCGAGTGGTACGACTTTTATCTCTACGGGCTGCTGGCCGCGGTCATCTCCGCGCAGTTCTTCTCGGGCGTAAACGAGGTCACCGGTTTCATTTTCGCCCTGGCCGCATTCGCGGCCGGATTTGCAGTGCGTCCGTTTGGCGCGCTGGTGTTCGGGCGGCTCGGGGATCTGGTCGGGCGCAAACATACGTTTCTGATCACCATGAGCATCATGGGCGGCGCGACCTTCCTGGTCGGCTTGTTGCCGAGCTACGCGAAGATCGGGGTCGCCGCGCCCATCCTGCTGGTGCTATTGCGGCTGCTCCAAGGCCTCGCTCTGGGTGGCGAATACGGCGGCGCAGCGACCTACGTCGCCGAACACGCGCCCCCGGGAAAGCGCGGGCTGTATACCAGCTGGATTCAGACCACCGCCACGCTCGGACTCTTCGCCGCGCTGCTCGTGGTCATCGGCACAAGGACGGCGATCGGCGAAGACGCCTTCAAGTCCTGGGGATGGCGCATCCCGTTCCTGGTCTCGTTGCTGCTCTTGATCGTCTCGCTGTGGATTCGGATGCAGCTCGACGAAAGCCCTGTGTTCGTGGATATGCGCAATGCGAAAACGACTTCCAAGGCGCCCCTGAAAGAGGCCTTTGGGCGATGGGACAACCTGAAGGTCGTACTGATTTGTTTGCTCGGCGCAGTCATGGGTCAAGCGGTCGTATGGTATGCGGGCCAGTTCTACGCCCTGTTCTTCCTGGAGAGGATGCTGCGCGTCGACGGCGCGACCACCAACATCTTGACGGCGATTGCGCTCGCGCTCGCGACCCCCGGTTTCATATTCTTCGGCTGGCTGTCCGATAGAGTCGGCAGAAAGCCGATCATCATGGTCGGCTGCCTGCTGGCCGTCTTGACGTATTTCCCCTTGTTCCACGCACTCACGCGCTACGCCAATCCGGCGCTGTTCGCCGCGCAAGCCGCGGCACCGGTGACGGTGATCGCCGATCCCCGCGAGTGCTCGTTTCAGTTCGACCCCATCGGCAAGAACAAATTCGATTCGACTTCCTGCGATATTGCCAAGAGCTTTCTGGCGAAAGCCGGAGTCTCGTACCTGCGAGTCGACGCGCCACCCGGACACGTCGCAGAGATCCGCAGCGGCGCGACGACCTTGGTCGCGCCCGACCCACGAGTGGTGACGGGTGCGGAGCGCAAAGCGGCGATAACCGCCTTTCAGGCCAAGGTGAAGACCACCCTGTCCGCGGCCGGCTATCCGGACAAGGCCGACCCCGCCGGCATCGATCGCCCCATGGTGATACTCATTCTGTTCACGCTGGTGCTGTACGTGACGATGGTGTACGGCCCCATCGCAGCCCTGCTGGTCGAGCTGTTTCCGGCACGTATTCGCTACAGTGCCATGTCGTTGCCCTATCACATCGGCAATGGCTGGTTCGGAGGATTCTTGCCGACCACCGCCTTTGCCATGGTGGCGGCCACGGGCGATATCTACTATGGACTTTGGTATCCCATCGTGGTCGCCGGCGCGACCGTGATCATCGGAGTGTTTCTCCTACCGGAGACTTTCAAGCGCCCGATCAGCTAGCCCGCGGGTGCCTCCTGCAGGCCGTCGGGCGGCGGCTTGAGCTCGCTGGGATCGAGAACCAGATGGCCCGCGAGCAGTACGGCTTGCGTGCGATTCACCGTACCGAGCTTGCGCAGGATGGCGGACATGTGGGCCTTCACGGTCGGCTCGGTGATTTGCATGTCGTAAGCGATTTGTTTGTTGAGCATTCCGGAGCACAGCATTCCGAAGACACGGAATTGCTGCGGAGTCAGCTGCGCCATGCGCTGTGCCACATCGAGCGCCGCGAGATCGACCACCGGCTCCGTCGCCGCGCCGAGGCCGGGCGGGCACACCATCTCGCCGCGCAACACAGCCAGGACGTCGCGGCCTATGGCGGCGGCATCGACGCATTTGGAAACGAAGCCTTGTGCACCGAATGCAAGCGCCTGGCGCACGACGTGCGGGTCATCCATGGCCGAGACGACGATGACGGGCAACTCCGGGCGGGATCCGCGCAGGTGCGCCAACGCGCTGAAACCATACGCACCCGGCAGATTTAGATCCAGCAGCAGCAGATCGGCGCGCGGGTGACGCTCGAGGACATCGAACAGTCCCGCGACGCTCTCCGCCTCGAACGTCTCACTCTCCGGGCACGCCGCGGCGACCGCGCGGCGCAGCGCGTCGCGATACAGCGGGTGATCATCAACGATGAGAATTTCGTATTTGATAGAGGCGTTTCCTACGACTTTGGTCGAAAGTCGCCGCGCGCGCCGAGAGTCTATTATCCATGTGCCTGGCTTATTACGCGACAGTACGCGCACAAGAACGATCGCACAAGAATTGGGGAGGAACAAATGAGAAAGGGATTAATGGCCATCGCGCTGGTTGCAAGCGCGGGACTCGCCGTGTCTAACGGCGCGCGTGCGGACGATGTCCCCACCACAAACCGCTCATCCCTGAAGGATCCGTTACCCGACAGTCTCACGCTCGGCGGCGTAACGGTCTATGGAACGATCGACATAGGCTACGCCTATCAGTCGAATGGTGTTCCGCTCAGCAGCAAGTATCTCGGCGGTCTCGAGTATCAATCCTTCACGACCACGCGGAATTTTTCGGGCTCGCAGTCCACCGCGGCCGAGAGCGGTCTCGAGCAGTCGAAAATCGGCGTCCGGGTAGAGCTGCCGTTTGGTGGCGACTTCAAGGTGATCGGCCGCGCCGAGACCGGCTTCAATCCACTCTCGGGTCAGCTCACCGACGCGTGCGGGAGCATCGCCGACAACTCCGGTGTGCCTCAGGGAAGGCAGACGGCGAATGCGGACAGCAGCCGCTGCGGTCAAGCCTTCAACAGCGTGACCTATGGGGGCGTGAGCAGTAAAACCTTCGGGACGCTGACCATCGGCCGCCAGAATTCGCTGCAGCTCGATGCTCTCGTACTCTATGATCCCCAGACCCTTTCCTACGCGTTCTCATTTCTCGGCTACTCGGGCTTCAATGGTGGTTCGGGCAGCACCGAGGCCGCGCGTTGGGACAATGCCGTCAAGTATCTCTTCCAATATGGCCCGGTCCACGCGGCGGCCATGTATTCCAACGGCGGGGAAGATACCGGTCTGCTCAACCACGCCTACGGTGCCGACGTGGGAGCGACGCTGTTTGGCGTCTCGGTGGACGGCATCTATCAAAGGGCGAACGGAGCGGTCAACCTCCGAAGCTCATTCGACAATATGCCGAACCCGCTGCCTGCGCCCGGCTTGGCGGCCTATATCTCGAATGACGAGGCGTGGAACCTCATGGCCAAGTACACGTTCGCCTTCGGCTCGGCAGGTGCAGGCTCCCCGCCCTCGGCGGCCCCCAAGCTCACGGTCTTCGCCGGTTACTCGCACATTCAGAAAGCTCATTCCAGTGACTCCTATGGAGCCTCGCAAGGAGACTATCCGCTGTCCATCGGCATCAACATCAACGCCCCGGCGGTGTACAACTTCGAATGGATCGGCGCCAAGTTCGCACTGCCCGCCCACTGGAGCTTCGCGGCAGCCTACTACCACGTCATTCAAAACAGCTGGACCATCGGCCTCACTCCCACCGGTACTCAGGGCATCGGCTGTGCGGGCGCGGGATTGCTCTGCGCCGGCAGTTTCAGTGAAGCGTCCATCTCAGCCGACTATGCTTTCGACAAACACTTCGACCTCTACGCGGGCGTCAACTGGTCGGAGGTCAAAGACGGGCTTGCGAATGGATTCGTGGGCACCACTGCGGATGGGACCACGGGCAGCGAGAATCAGACGACCACGATGATCGGCGGGCGGCTCCGGTTCTGAGCTAGCGCGCGCGCTGCCGGCCGGAGGGCGGCAGCGCCTTGTCCCACAGCTCGAAGCCCGAGCGGCGATCATAGCCGCGCGCGGTATAGAAATCCCGTGCCTGCGCATTTCCCGAACCGAGCTGTAGTTGCAGCCGCCGCACGCCGCTCTCCTGCAGAGCGTTTTCCGCCTCGAGCAAAAGCGCAGCGCCGATGCCGTGTCGGCGACACGCGGGGCGCACGAAGAACTCGTCGATCTCCGCCATGATGCCGCCATGCTCGAGGCTGAAGACCGGCACGGCGAGAAGATAACCGCCCACCTCGCCCGCCCGTTCGGCCAGCCAGCAGCGTGCGCGACCTTCCGCGAATAGCGCCGCATGCAGCAGACTCTCGACTCGGCGGGCATCGAACCCTGCGATGTCTTCGAACGCCCAGTACTGCTCGACCAGTTTCACCAGTGCGGGCATATCGTTCGCGGATGCGGTGCGAACGAGAGGTTGGATCGGGCTCATAGATTCCCCTTGCCGTCGTGCGCGGCAGACGTCATCTTATCCGCATGGCAATGCTCATCCTCGTTCACGGCGCAATGCATGGCGGCTGGTGCTGGCAGAAGCTCGTCCCGCTGCTCGAGGCCCAAGGCCATCGCGTGCTCGCGCCCGATCTGCCCGGCATGGGAGAGGATCGTACGCCCTTGTCCGAGGTGACCTTGAGCACCTGGGCAGAGTCCATCGCTCGACGAGCGCGCGACGCGGGCGAGCCCGTGATCCTGGTCGGACACAGCCGCGGCGGCACGGTGATCAGCGAAGCGGCCGAACTCGCGCCGCAGGCGATGCTCGGGCTCGTGTACCTCGCGGCGCTGCTGCTGCCGGCCGGAGCGAAAGCGTTCGACGCGGCCGTGGCAGAGGATGCGCGCAAGGCGGCGGAGTCGGGCCAAGGGCCATCGGATGGGCTGTCGCTGCGCATCGAGCCCGAGGCGGCGCGCGCACTATTTTACAATCGCGCGAGCCCGGAGGACGCGAGCTGGGCATGCGCCCGACTTTGCCCGGAACCGCTTGCGCCGAACACGGTGCCGCTCACCGTCACTCGCGAGCGCTGGGGGCGGTTGCCGCGCGCCTATATCGAATGCCTGGACGATCGTGCGTTGCCGATCGCCTTACAGCGGAGCATGCAGGCGGCTCTGCCTTGCGATCCGGTGGTGACAATGGAGAGCGATCATTCGCCGTTCCTCTCCGAGCCTCGAGCCCTGGCCGGGCATCTTGCGGACATTGCCGCGGGGTTTGCGAGACGCTGATCCCGAGGATCTATCTGCCCGCGAATTGCTCCATCATGAGCCCGGTCCCGCCGCGGGTGACGTGAGCGACGATGGCGGTGCGGCGATGGATCTTGGTGATCAATCCCAGATTGATCGCGAACGCGAGCTGCACTTGTTGGCCCTTGCGCAACCCAAGATTCTCGGTCTCGACGAAAACGCCGTTTGCGCTCAGGTTCTTCGCCTTGCAGATTCTGCTCTTGCGCCCCGACATGATCACGTACACGGTGGTGCGTGCGCGGTGACGAGTATGCAGACGACGCTCCATCCTTCATTCCTGGATTTTGCTGTGGCGGGGAGCGACCATTATGCACACGAAAAGGCGCTGCGCGAAGCATTCGATGATGCATCGCTCGATAAGTAAAATCCGACGAAATTTACCGCCGCGGCAGCGGGGTTTCGCGGCTAGACGACGTCTTTTCTGCGGATCGCGAGCTGCTCAGGCGCCTCGATTCCCATCTTGACCCGGCGTCCGGTTCCGCCGAGGAGGGTGATCAAGATTGGCCCGTTCGCAAACAGCTGCGCGAGCGTCATGCTTTCGTCCACACCGTCCGCAGGCTGGATCACGATGGACTCATCGGCGCGGCGGCTGAGGACTAGCATGTCAGGCCTTCGCCAGCGGGCGCTGCGCGCGGGCAAAAGTCTTGCCCCGCGCCGTGTAGGTAAGGGGTGCGGCGCCGCGCACGATCCCGAGAAGCTGCTGCAGTTGGTGTTGGCGCGTATGGATTATGTAGCCGTTCACCTGGTTCGACGAGCGGCATCCGGCCATGAGTTCCATGAGCGTGCGCCAGCGTTGCGCTACGCTCGCGGCCAGGCCGGTCTCGCGACTGACGCGCGCACCCGGCAAGTTCTGTCCGGCGGCGCTTGCGAGCGCTTGTCGCTCGTCCTCCATTTTCTCGATGCCGCGCAGGAGGCGCAGCTTATCGGCTGCCCGCTCCTCGACAGCGGCGGACGATGAGCCGGTGAGGGCGGCGCGTTCGGCATCGAGAGCGGTAGCGAGCGCGCGCGCCGCCTCGATCTCGCGATCTAGCAAGTTCTCGAGCCGGTGGCGCGCATCCTCGCTCATGGGTGCTATTTGAGTCCGCGCTCGGCCTTAAGCATCTTGTCGGCGATGCTGGAGGCATCGATCGTGTAGGTGCCGCTGCTCAGGGCCTGCTTGATCGAGGCGACTTTCGCGGCATCGACCACGGGCGTCTCTGCGATCGCGGCGGAGAGTTTCTGCAACGACCGGGCGGAGGTGGTCAACGTGACCTGATCGCCCGTCTGCGCGGCGGGAGCTGCGGCCGGTGCGTCCGTCGGCCCCTTATCAGCTGCAACGCTGCCGGTGCTCGAGCCCTTCGGGGGCGCGAGCGGCTCGGACGTTGGTAATCCACTGATTTTTGATGGCACCGAAATCACTCCTGGGCAGGGAAGACGCCCTTACCCTCGTTATCGTCAAAGAAGAGAAGGACTTTAACCATCCGACCCGTTCGACCTGCTCGCGCAATTATCGACTGAAACTTGTATCGGCTGAGACTTGCATCACTGAAGGGCTATTGCAAAACAATTTCCACCACTTGCTCGGACCGCGCCACGCCCTCGACAATTTTTCCGGACGACAGGTTCTCCACCTTAACCCGTTGATTGACGAGGGCATCGCTCAGCGCTTTGCCCTCCATGCGGATGCTCATGGACCCGGAATCTGCGACCAAGGTCACAGTTTGACCGCGTTGCACCGCCTTCGCGCCCATTAGATATTGATTCGTGATCACGGCCCCGCTGGAGATCGGCCGCGCAGCGGTCAGCCCGACCGCGACAGTTGGATCGTCGAGATAGCCCGCCGGCAGCTCGGGAATATCGCGTTGCTCGATGCGCACGTCTTTGTCGGTCAGAATCGTTCCGGCCACGATGGCGCGTGCCGCGATGGCGACCGGCGAGGTGCCCACCATCCGTACCGGCACATAGATATGCCAGGGCAGCCCGCCGGGGCAGCGTAACTCGACCAATATCCGGTCACGCATATGCGTCCCCGCGCTTACCACCGGAGTGATCGGCCGGCTGCAGTGTTGCAGGCGCACGTGGGCTTCGATGGGACCGGCGATGAGGCGCTGCCGATCGCTGAGGGGCGGCAAGTGCAGCGCGGCCTCTTTCTGGGCGAGCACTTCGAGCGCCCTGAGATCCTCGAGCTCGGGTATCACGCCGGGCGTCGCGACGGCGGGCGTATCTGCGAGGGTGACCGCGGGGCACCCGGCCGCAAGGCCGAGGACCAAAAGCCAGCGTCGAATTCTTGACAGATTTCGCATGGTATCTGAAGACAAGCAAGGGACGTGCCAGGCCCCATGCCGCGGCATGGCCGTGCGCGGCAAGGCTTTGCCGCCGACCGCTCGCCGGCGGCAGGACTTGCCCATGGGGCGGCGGACTCTGCCGGTGATTTGGGCATGCGGGCCGCCAAATGCGGGCTGCGCGAGGTTGGCACACCTCTTGCTCTAGTCCCCAGCGAGGAGACCTGACCCATGTTCGACAACGTTTTCGGAATACACGAGCAAGCGCTGATGGTGCACGGGCAACGTCTCGGTGTGCTGGCCGCCAACCTCGCCAACGCGGATACGCCCGGCTACAAGGCACGCGACATCGATTTCGGCGCCGTGCTTGCGCACACCGAAGGCGAGACGCAGATGCCGCTGCAAGTCACGCACGTCGCGCACATCACCTTCGACGACCCCGACGCGCTGGTCGGCGACTTGAAGTACCGCAATCCCTACCAGGCCTCGCTCGACGGCAACACCGTCGAGACGCCGGTGGAGCAAGCCGCGTTCGCGGAAAACAACGTGCGCTACCAGGCGAGCCTCAACTTCATCAATACCAGAATCGCCGAGCTGCAGCTCGCGATCAACGGCTCGTAGCGCAGGAGACGATCGATGTCGCTATTCAATGTGTTCAATATCTCCGGCAGCGCGATGAACGCCGAGACCATCCGCCTGAACGCCACGGCCAGCAATCTCGCCAACGCAGAAAGCGTCAACGGCGATGCCAGCAAGGTCTACCGTGCGCGCCATCCGGTGTTCGCCGCGATGATGGACAGCGAGTCGGGTCTCGAGGATCAGGACGCATCGACGGGCGTGCGCGTCCTCGGCGTCATGGAGAGCACGACGCCGCCGCTCAAAACCTATCAGCCCGATCATCCGCTCGCGGACAAGGACGGGTTCGTCTACACCTCGAACGTCAACTCGATCGAGGAGATGACCAACATGATCTCCGCCAACCGCTCGTTCTCGACCAACGTCCTCGCGATCAACACCGCGCGAGACCTATTGCTCAAAGTCATCTCCATGGGCCATTAATCATGATCAGCCAAATTCATGCGACAACGCAGCCCGGCGCCGGCACGGGGACCAACGGTACCTCCGGCACCGGCTCGACCGGCAGCGGCAGCACGGGCTCGGCCTCGAGCTCGAGCGCGAACGGCGTGACGCTGGGAGGAACCGATTTCCTCACCCTCATGCTCGCGCAGCTGCAAAATCAGGATCCGACCAGCCCGGTCGACAGCAACGAATTCTTGAGCCAGCTTGCCTCGTTGAGCGAGGTGCAGGGCATCAATCAGCTCAACACCTCGTTCTCCTCGCTCTCCAGTTCGCTCGTCTCCAGCCAGGCGCTGCAGGCGTCCTCGCTTCTCGGCCACCAGGCGCTGGTCGCGAGCTCGACGGCTTCTCTCGCCACCGCCGGCGGCACGATCACCGGTGCAGTGAGCGTGCCGCAGACGAGCTCGTCGGTGGTGCTAAACATCACCAACAGCGCGGGCGTGCTGGTGAATTCGATCAACCTCGGCGCGCAGTCCGCGGGACTTGCGGACTTCAGCTGGAACGGGCAAACGAGCGGCGGCTCGGCCGCGCCCGCCGGCACCTACACTTTGAGCGCGCAGGTGAACGGCGTGTCGGGCGGCACCGCCGTCAGCACGCTGGTGAGCGGCACGGTCGACAGCGTCACGATGGGCTCGGGCGCGACCGGATTGACGCTGAACATTGCCGGGCTCGGCAGCGTGCCGTTCAGCAGCGTTCAACAGATATCAAATTAATTTCCAGAGGAGCTTGATTCATGGCCACTTTCAATATCGCGTTATCGGGCTTGACGGCCGCCAGTTCGGCCCTCGATATCACTTCGAACAACATCGCGAATGCCGACACCACCGGCTTCAAGAGCTCTCAGGCTGAGTTCGGCGACGTATTCTCCTCGAGCGCGGTGAATCTCAACACCTCGGCTTCGGGCGAGGGCGTGCAGCTCATCTCCTCTGCGCAGCAATTCACGCAAGGGGACATCACCAACACCTCCTCGCCGCTCGACATGGCGATCAGCGGCAATGGCTTTTTCACGCTCGACAGTCCGAGCGGCTATGTCTATACCCGCAACGGCGAGTTCACCGAAGATCAGAACGGCAATGTCACGACCGCAACGGGGCAGTTCCTGCAGGTCTATCCGCCGCTCGCGAACGGCGGCTTCAACACCGGCGCGCTGCAGAATCTCAATCTCAACACCGCGCAGAGCGCTCCACAGGCGACCTCGACCGGCGTAGTGACATTGAACCTGCCGTCCGACGACACGGTGCCGACGGCGGCGCCGTTCGATCCGACCAACTCGAACACCTACTCGCAATCGACTTCGACCACAGTCTACGACTCGCTCGGCAACTCCTATCCGGCGACCTTCTACTTCACACAGACCACGACGCCTGGAACCTGGGATGTCAACATGACGGTGAACGGCACCGTGGTGGCAGCCACCCCGCCAACTATCAGCTTCAACTCCGCCGGCACCATGACGGCGCCGGCGAGCGGCAACGTCGCGTTCGGCGGCTACACGCCCGCCGACGGCGCGACCGCGATGAACATGACGTTCAATTTCGGCGACACGACCCAGTACGGCACGACATTCGGCGTGAGCAACGTCACTCAGAACGGCTACACGACCGGCCAACTGAGTACGGTGTCGGTCGATTCCACGGGCGTCGTCTCGGCGGTGTACACCAACGGCCGCTCGACCGACTTAGGCCAGCTTGCCATCGCGAATTTTCCCGACCCGCAAGGTCTGCAGCAGCTGACCGACACCAATTGGGCGCAAACCTTCGCGTCCGGCACGGTGGTGCAGGGCACGGCCGGATCGGCCGGCTTCGGCACGGTGCAGTCGAGCGCGCTCGAGAGCTCGAACGTCGACCTCACGACCGAGCTCGTGAACATGATCACCGAGCAGCGCGCCTTCCAGGCGAACGCCCAGGTCATCACCACCGCCGACCAGATGTCGCAGACCGTGATCGGTATCGCCACCAATGGATAGAGGGCTCTATGTGGCCATGACCGGCGCCAAGCAGATCATGCAGGCGCAGGCCGTCAACAACCACAACATCGCGAACATCAACACCGTCGGCTTTCGTGCCGACGCCGTGTCCTTCGTGAGCCAGCCGATCTACGGGCCGGGGTACGCGACGCGTGTGAACGCCGTCGCGAGCGACGCCGGCACCGATTTCTCGAGCGGCGTGATGCAGGGCACCGGCCGCGACCTCGATGTCGCTGTGAATGGCAGCGGCTACATCGCCGTCCTGGGGAGCGATGGCACGGAAGGCTACACGCGCGCCGGCGATTTGCGGGTGAGCGTGGACGGCGCGGTAACCACCGCCGCCGGGCAGCCGGTGCTCACCGAATCGGGCCCGCTCAACATACCGCCGGCGACGACGGTCACGGTCGGCAACGACGGCACCATCTCCATCGTGCCGCTCGGCTTGAACCCGATCGGCATTTCCCCGACGGACCGGATCAAGCTGGTAGATCCCCCGCAGAAGGATTTGCAAAAAGGCAGCGATGGGCTGCTGCGACTCAAGGACGGACGCAAGGCAGAGACCGATCCGAACGTGACCGTGACCTCGGGGGTGCTCGAGTCGAGCAACGTCAACGCCGCGCAATCCCTGATCAACATGATCGAGCTGCAGCGCCTGTACGACTTCCAGGTGAAGAGCATGAATTCGAGCGATCAGAACGAACAAGTGGCTGAACAAATGCTGTCGAACGCTTCGTAGAGGAACTGAACCATGAATCTCGCACTATGGTCCGCAAAGACCGGTCTCGACGCCCAGAACACGCAGATGGCGATCATCGCCAACAATCTCGCGAACGCGAACACCACCGGCTACAAGTCGCAGCGCGCGGCGTTCCAGGACCTCATGTACCAGAACGTTCGCCAGGTCGGCGCGCAGAGTACGCAAAACACGCAGTACAGCACGGGCCTCACGCTCGGCACGGGCGTGCGCATCGTCGCCACCGAGGCGAACTACTCTCAGGGCAGCTCCACCACCACGAATAATCCGCTCGATCTGCAGATTTCCGGCCAAGGATTCTTCCAGATCACGATGCCGGACGGCTCGCTCGCCTACACGCGCGACGGCTCGTTCACTCTGGACAACCAGGGCAACGTGGTCACGGCGAGCGGCTACCCGATCCAGCCCGCGATCACGATTCCGGTCGGCACGCAGTCGGTCACGGTGGGTAGCGACGGCGCGGTGACGGCGGTGTCCGCGGCCGGCAAGACGACTCAGATCGGACAGGTGCAGCTCGCGGATTTCATCAACGCGCAGGGTTTGCAGAACATCGGCAACAACCTGGTCATCGAGTCTGCGGCGAGCGGCTCGCCGCAGACAGGCACCGCCGGATCGAACGGCCTCGGCACGATCCAGCAGGGCTCGCTCGAGACCTCGAACGTGAACACGGTCACCGAGCTCGTCAACATGATCGAGTGTCAACGGGCCTACGAGATGAACTCGAAGGCGATCACGACCACCGATCAGATGCTGGAATACCTGACGACTAACCTGACATGATCAAGTCCCGCATGCGCTTGAGCACGGCGGTGGCGCCGATACTGGTCGCCGTCGGCCTTGCCGGTTGCTCGTTGCTGAAGAGTCACGACCACAAGCCGGAGGCCGCCGCCCCTGCGCGCGCACTGCCTCCGCCGATGCCGCGCACCGACGGGGCCATCTATCAGCAAGGACAGGAGATGGCCCTGTTTGCCGACCTGAAGGCGCGGCGCGTCGGCGATGTGCTCACGGTCGTGCTCAACGAAGCCACCGCCGCGAGCAAGAACGCGGCCACCACGACCTCGAAGACCTCGGCGGTGACCGATACCGGGCCGACGATCTTCGGCAGGTCCATCACGACCCATGGCGTGCCGATCCTCGACACCACGCTCTCCGGCTCGCACACGTTCGACGGCGAGGGTACTGCATCGCAAGGCAACAGCTTCGTCGGCTCTCTCACCGTGACGGTCACGGAAGTGCAGAGCAACGGCAACCTGGTCGTCGTGGGCGACAAGACCCTCAAACTCAATCAGGGCGATGAGTTCATCCACATCTCGGGGATGGTACGGCCCGCGGACGTGGCGACCAACAATACCGTCACTTCCGACAAGATCGCCGATGCGCGGATCAGCTACTCGGGTAAGGGCGTCATCGCCAACGCGAACCGCATGGGCTGGCTCACGCGCTTCTTCAATTCCGTCCTGTCGCCTTTCTGAGTATGCGACCCATGTCGAAAATCATTCGCCGCCTCTCGATTCTGGTCGGCCTCGGGTCACTGCTCGCCTTCACGGCGAGCCCGCCCCGGCGCACGCCGAACGCATCAAGGACATGGCCCAGGTGCAAGGGGTGCGTACCAACCAGCTGGTCGGCTATGGCCTGGTGGTCGGGCTCGACGGCACGGGAGACCAGACCAGCCAGGCGCCGTTCACCATCCAGTCGCTCACCAACATGCTCGCGCAGCTCGGCGTCACGGTGCCGGCGAACGTAACGCCGCAGCTCAAGAATGTCGCCGCGGTGTCCGTGCACGCCGAGATGCCCGCCTTCGTCAAGCCCGGACAAACCATCGACATCACGGTGAACTCGATCGCGAACGCCAAAAGCCTGCGGGGCGGATCGCTGCTCGTCACCCCGCTGCACGGCCTCGACGGCCAGATCTACGCCATCGCCCAGGGCAACTTGATCGTGAGCGGCTTCGGCGTGCAAGGCAATGACGGCTCGAAGCTCACGGTGAACGTGCCGAGCTCGGGACGCATTCCGAACGGCGCCACCATCGAGAAAGCGGTTCCCACGCAGCTCGCGCAAGGCGATGCCATCGTCCTGAACTTGAACGACCCCGACTTCACCACCGCCACGCGCCTGGTGCAGGTGGTGAATCGCGGCATCGGCGAGGACATCGCCACCATCGTCGACGGCGGGTCGGTGCGCGTGCGTGCACCCCTCGATATCACACAGCGGGTCGCGTTCCTCTCGACCGTCGAGAATCTCGAGATCGATCCGGGGAGCGGCGCGGCGAAGGTGATCATCAACTCGCGCACCGGCACGGTGGTGATCAGCAGCAACGTGCGCGTGAGCCCGGCGGCGGTCTCGCACGGCTCCCTGACGGTCAGCATCAAGGAAGAGCAGAAGGTGAGCCAACCCTCCGCGTTCGCGACCGTCGGCACCACCACCGTCACGACCAATTCCACCATCAATGTCGACCAGGGCTCAAATCGCATGTTCCTATTCAAGCCCGGCGTCGACCTGGAACAGATCGTGCATGCCGTCAATGAGGTCGGAGCTGCGCCCGGCGACCTGGTCGCCATTTTGGAAGCGCTGAAGGAAGCCGGAGCACTCCAGGCCGAGTTGATCGTGATCTAAATCGATTGAGGGCTTGCAATGACCTCGCCGCTGTCCACTTCGCTCTCCCCGACATCCGCCGCGCCGGAGGCCTCGGCGCAGGCAAATACCTATACGGATTTGAATGCGCTCGCCTCGCTCAAGAACGCGCCGACCTCCGCCGCGACCGTCAAGGCGGTGTCGGAGCAGGTGGAGGCGCTGTTCCTGCAAATGATGCTGAAAAGCATGCGCGATGCGGGCGAGGCGACCGGCGAGCCGACAGCAACGAGACCGGCATGTATCAGGACATGTTCGACAAACAAGTGGCGCTCACCTTAAGCAAGCGTCAAGATCTCGGCATCGCGCGCCTGTTCGAGCGGCAGTTGGGCGGGAAAGACCCCGGCAAGGCCGCGGGCGGGAAGCTCCCGGGCGGGTTGGCCCCCGCGGCTGCGTCATCGCAGCTCAAGCCGCTGCCGAAAAGTACGCTCCCCGACGCGCGCGACCGCGCCGCCCCGCCGCCGACCGGCGCCAATCTCTCCGAGCAAGCCACCGACTTCGTCCAGCAGGTGCTGCCCACCATTCGACAGGCGGCGGCCGCTGTCGGCGTCAACCCGCTTGGCATGCTCGCACAGGCGGCACTCGAGACCGGGTGGGGCCAGCGCATGCCGCGCACGGCCGACGGCAATT
>CAVWME010000044.1:0-378527 GCA_963755935.1 uncultured Gammaproteobacteria bacterium | reverse complement strand
GTCTTCGAGCTCGGACGGCTTGATCAGGCAGCGGTTGCCTGCAGCGAGAATCCCGGCGAGCGGGCCGAAAGCGAGCGTGATGGGAAAGTTCCAGGGACTGATGAGGCCGACCACGCCCAACGGCTGCGGCACGATCTCGGCGCGCACGCCGGGAGCCCCGATGGGCAGGCCGACTCGCTGGCGGCGCGGCCGCATCCAGCGGCTCACATGAGCGCGCGCGTGCTTGAGCGACGAGAGCGCCGGCAGGATGTCGACGAAGCGCGTGAGTGTGGCGGGCCGTCGTCCGAAGTCATGCGCCAGCGCCTCGCTGATTGCGACTTGATGATCCACGAGCAGCGCGATCGCACGCCCCAGCCGCTCGCGGCGCACCCGCGCACTCGCCCCCGCCTCGGCCCGGAAGGCCGCCCGCTGCCTTTCGAGCAGCTGCCGCGCATCGGGTGCTGCGCTCATCGGTCAGAACGTTCCGGGATATTCGCCGCCGTCCATCAAGAGACTTTGCCCCGTGATGTAGCCGGCGTGCGCGCTGCAAAGAAATGCGCAGGCGCGGCCGAGCTCGGCGGGATGGCCGAAACGCTTGGCGGGAATGGCGCCCCCGCTCTCTTTCCTCGATCACGGCTTCGGCGACCCCTGCGCGCTTGGCGGCCCGGGCGAGTCCGCTGCGCAGCCGCGCAGTGTCGAAACTGCCCGGCAGCAAGCTGTTGATGGTGACGTTCTTGTCGGCAACGCTCCGCGCAACACCGGCCAGGAAGGCCGTGAGACCGGCACGCGCGCCGCTCGATAGATCGAGACCCGACAGCGGCATTTTCACGCTCTGCGAAGTGATGTTGACGATTCGGCCGAACCTGCGGGCCGCCATGCCGTCGATGACGCGCTGCACGAGCTCGATCGGCGTCACCATATTCATGGTCACGCCGGTGAGCAGCGCCTCGCGATCGAGCTCGCGAAAATCTCGAAACGGCGGGCCGCCGTTGTTGTTCACCAGAATGTCAGGTGCCGGGCATGCCGCGAGCAGGGCCTCCTGGCCCTGCGGGGTGGAAACGTCCGCGGCCACCGCGGTCACGTCGACGCCCGTGGCCCTGCGGATTTCGTCGGCGGTCGATTCGAGCTGCGCGCGGTTGCGCGCGTTGATGACCACCGCGACACCCGCCTCCGCGAGAGGCGAGCGCACACGCCTTGCCGAGACCCTGACTCGATGCGCAAACGATCGCCTTGCGACCGCGAATATTCAGATCCATGAGCTACCCCTTGGGTGCGCGCCGCGCACGTTTCGATGTCGACCGCCGCCCGCCGAGGCCGCCTTTCGCGGCGGCTTTCTCGGGCTTGCGCGCCGGGGCTCCGTCAGGCGCAAAGCTGCCGAGGGAGGCGTTCAATGCAGTTGCGAGAGCCGCATCGCCGCTGACCAAGTCGCCCCAGCGCAGCTCTTGTCCCTTGCGCTTGCCTTTGAGCGTCAACTTCAGTCCTTCGGGAGACACGGCCAGAATGAAGGTTCTTCCCTCCAGCGTGAGCTCGCGTTTCAGGGTTTTGTCGAGTCGCGTCGTCATGCGTCTGCACTTAAGATACAGGGGAGCCCATCGCGCAGGAGGTCCGAGCCTGATCGAGTCGTCCCCCGTGTCCACCGCTCTACAAGCGGCACGCCGCAGTCTATATCAAGGTGACGGTCCTGCGGCATGGAGCGCCTGCCAGCAGATCGGGTGCGATTGTGCCGAAGAGGCAGGGGCCTGGCATTGAGCCGACCGCCCTCAGCCACCCTGCTCGATACGGCCAGCGAGCACCATCGTAGCGGTGATCTTGTCGAGGCGCGGCGGCTCTACGCCGAGGTGCTGCGCGCCGAGCCCGAGCATGATCTCGCCCTATTTCGCCTGGGGCTCGTGGAATTGCAGGAGGGCCGGCACGAGGCGGCGGCGACGCTGATCCGCGCGGCCGCCGACCGCGTGCCCGGCAACGTCCGCTACCAGCTGGGTCTCGCACAGGCGCTGCAGTCGCTCGAGCGCTGGCCGCAAGCGGCGGCCGCATTGCGGCGCGCGCTCGAGCTCGAGCCCGATTCCTTCGACGCCCAGCTCGACTTGGGCGTCACCCTGCAGCGCGCCGGCGATAGGGCGGCGGCCGTTGCGGCGTATCGCGCGGCCCTTTCGCTCAAGGCCGACGATCCGCGCGCGCTCGGCAATCTCGGTGCAGTGTTGCGGGAAATGGGCGAGCTCGACGAGGCGACACGGCTCCTCGAGGCCGCCGCACGTCTCGAGCCCGACCGCGCATCGCATGCCATCAACCTCGGCATCGTCCGCTGCGAGCGCCGCGATTTTGCCGCCGCCGACTCGATTCTGCGCGCCGTGCTCGTGCGCGAGCCCGACAACGCGGACGCCGCCTTCAATCTCGGCAATGCGTTGCGCGGCCGCGGGCGGCCGCACGAGGCGATCGAGCACTATCGACGCGCCGCAGCGCGCCGCCCGGGCCACGCCGAGGCGCTCAACAATTTGGGCAATGCCTATAAGGAAACGGGCGATTTCGCCGCCGCCATGGCGGCGTTCGACGCGGCGCTTGCGGCGCGCCCGGCTACATAACCGCCATCAACAATGCGGGCTGCCTGTTACGCACGCTCGGACGGCTGGATGAGGCGGAGGACATGCTGCGCCGAGGACTCGCACTCGACCCTCGGCATCCGGCGCTCCACGACAATCTTGCGAATGTGCTGAAGGACGCGGGCGCACTCGATGCGGCCGTCGCGCATTATCGACAGGCGCTCGCCCTCGACCCGGGCAACGCCTCGACCCACGGCAACCTCGCCTACGCGCTCAGCTTTCAGTGTTCCGAGGCCGCGCCCATTCTCGAGGAGTGCCTGCGCTGGGGGGCGCGCTTCGCCGCGCCGCTCGAGCGATCGCAGGCACCGCCGGCACGCGAGCTCTCACCCGATCGCCGTCTCAAGGTCGGCTATGTCTCGGGCGATTTTCGCGAGCATTGTCAAAGCCTGTTCACGCTGCCCTTGCTCGCGCACCATGATCGGCGCGAGGTCGAGGTCGTCTGTTATTCGAGCGTCGCGCGTCACGACGCCTGGACGCGGCGTCTCGAGAGCCGCGCCGACGTATGGCGCGACGCACGCACTCTCGACGACGCCGCTCTCGCCGAGCTCGTGCGCGAGGACCGCATCGACATTCTCGTCGATCTGAACATGCATATGGCGAACGGACGTCCGCTGCTGTTCGCGCGCAAGCCAGCCCCCGTGCAGATCGCCTGGCTCGCCTATCCGGGCACCACCGGCATCGCGGCGATTGATTATCGTCTCAGCGATCCACGGCTCGATCCGGATACATTCGATCACGACTACAGCGAGCGTACGCTGCGGCTCGCCGACACGTTCTGGTGCTACGACCCGCTGGGCGGCCACCGCAGAGCGGGAGCATCGAGGTCAATGAATTGCCCGCCATGCAGAGAGGCCACGTGACCCTCGGTTGCTTCAACAACCCGTGCAAGCTCACCGAGCGCACGCTCGATCTGTGGAGCGGCGTGATGCATGGGATTCCCGACGCACATCTCAAATTGATGGCCCCTCCGGGCCGCCACCGCGAGCGTCTCGTGTCGCGCTTCGGCGCTTACGGCATCGCAGCCACGCGACTCGGCTTCGTAGAGTTTCGTCCGCGCGAGGAGTATCTGCGCTTCTACCACGACGTCGACCTCGGGTTGGACACGCTGCCGTACAACGGTCACACCACGAGTCTCGACGCCTTATGGATGGGCGTCCCCATCGTCACGCGCGTCGGCGACACCTGCGTCGGTCGCGCCGGATTGAGCCAGCTCTTTCACCTCGATCTGCTGGATCTGGTCGCCGACAGCGACGCGGCATTCGTCGCGACCGTCGCGGCGCTCGCGGCCGACCTTGACCGGCTGCGCGCGCTGCGCGGTTCGCTGCGCGCGACGATGCAACGCTCGCCCCTCATGGACGCGGCGCGCTTCGCGCGCTGCATCGAGCAGACCTACCGCGGCGCATGGCGCGCCTTTGTTGCGCGCTGTCTGCGATAAGAGACAGTAATTTCCCTCAAGAAAAATAGCCTCGCACGGTTGTGGGTTGTCAACGCCCCAACAGCTCGACCGTTGGGTGTGTCATCGATGGCGCGGCCGCAGACGCCGCGGCAATGAAACCTTATCGTCAACTCAATGGAGTGCGTGATTATGTCCAACTCAACTCGAGCGTTGTCGCTCGGCATCGCCGCAATGCTGCTCACCGCATGCGGCGGTGGCTCCGACGGCTCCGGCGGCTCCGCCGTCAGCACCACGTCTTCGACCCCGCCACAAACCGCGAATCTCGCCGTGATGGTGAGCGACGCCTCATCGGAAGATTGGGCCACCATCGGCGTGAAGATCATGTCGATCGCGCTCATACCGCAGGGCGGCGGCAACAACGTGATCGTGTACAGCGCGCCGAGTCCCGTGCCTGTCACCAATCTCGTGCTCCTCGATCAGCTCGACGACCTGCTCGGCAACACCAGCATTCCGCTCGGCAATTACAGCGGCGCGGTCCTTACCGTGAGCGCCAATCCGGGCGACATCCTGCTCACCACGGCGACCAATCCGGAAGCGGGCTTCGCCGCAGCGGGAGGCGTCACGATTCCCGCGGATCAAATCCAGGTGCAGCACACGCAGGGTGCGACGGGCGGCTTGAGCGTGCCGGTCACAGTGAATTTCGATTCGCCGCTGGTCGTGAGCTCGACGCAGAACAACGCCCTCGATTTGGAGTTCAATCTCGCGCATCCCGCATTCCTCGTCGGCCACGTGCCCGTGGGAGGCGGCCCGACCGTATGGGCCGTCAACTTCAACGGACCGTTGCGCCGCCTGCCGCGCTACGACTTGACGCGACTGGTGCTGCGCCACACGTATGGCGATGTCACCGCCGTGGCGTCCGGCACGATCACCGTCACCAAGGAGTTCCCGACGGAGCCGCCGGTGAATCCCGAGACTGCGATCGCCGGCACGCAGTCGCTGCAGATCACCGCCGATTCCGTGAACGGCACGATCTTCTACGATCTCGACGCGAAGACGCGCACCGTGATCGAGAATTTCTCTTCCGAGAGCTCGCTCGTCGGCCGATACGTGCGCGTCGCGGCGCGCTATCAACAGGACGGCACGCTCGTGGCCACGCGTATCTATGCGAGCGACGAGTTCAACAACGTCTGGGTCAGTCCCGAGGGCCACGTGCTGCGCGTCAATACGGCGAGCGACATGGTGACGGTCGAGAACGAGTCGGGAATCGGCGTGCCGCTCCTCGTCAACAGCGACACGCAATTTTTCGTTCGCGAGCCATCCAATCCGGCGGTCGACTCCAAGTCGATCGGTTCGGGTCCCGCGTTCTTGTCGAGCGAGAATCTGGTGCGCGGCTTCAAAGTGCATGCCACCGTGGTCGACCCGCTCGCCACGCCGCTGGTCGCGCAGAACATCGAGATCGAGACGGCTCGTTACGATGGTGCGATCTCCTCGTCCACTGCCAAGAATTTCGTCTACACCCGCAACTTCGTGGATGCGACCGACGACTACGTGTACACCATGAATTACATCTCCAGCGCCTCGCCGAACGGCAAGGACTTCAGCGGCGATGCGATCATGGGATACAAGTGGTGGAACTTCGCGTATCCGACCGTGCTCATGGACGGCGGCGATGCAGTCAGCGAGTTCGTTGCGGCCACCGGCGGCAGCGTCGACTTCGGCGGCAACGTGGGGGCGGTGCCCTCCTACGGCGTGAGCTTCTCGATCTGGAACGATTCGGCGAATCAGGGGGGCTGGGCGGCCTATGCAAGCATCCTGATACCCTCGCGCCTGCCGCTCGGCAATGTCGAGGCCGGGCTCGTCGGCAACGCGTTCGGCATGACCGCCCCCGGGGGAGCCATGCCGGTCACGGTCGACGTGAGCACGACCATGGGTTCGGCGACGCTCGTCTATCAGATCGATCGGACGGACGGTGTGGTCACGGTGAGCCCGGTCGACATCACCACGACCGACGGCCTCACGCAACTGACCGCGGGTCTCGCCGTGGGCGCGCCGGTCAAGGTGTACGGCATACCGCAGGCCAATTCGACGCTCAAGGCCTACGCGCTCGCTTACTTCACGGGAACCATGCCGACCAACTAGGCTGTCGGCCTCGCGCCGACGCATAGACGACGCCACCAACCGTGCAGTCCTTCGGGGCTGCACGGCTTTTTTTTGACCACCGCTAAACCGTGCGGCGCGCCGAGATCATGGGACTGATCGGCTTGCGAACCAATCGGGTCCACGAGAAAGAATTGAGCTTCTGCTCCGCGCAACACTGACGGCGCTGCGCGGAGACAAATTAGCCAGCGCCTCCCGGAGGACGTCCGCGGAAAATGGCTTGAGCAAGAAAGAGACGCAGCCGACTTGCATCGCTCGCCTTTTGAGCGATTCATCATGATCCGCAGTCATGAATATGACGGGGATAATGAAGCCCGCGTTTGCAAGCTGCTGCGCAAGTTCAATACCGCAACGCTCGCCAAGCTGAATATCGACGATGAGGCAGATCGCACGGCTGGTCATCGCGGCATCAAGGAACTCTTCAGCCGAGACATATAGCTCTGTCTCGTATCCGAGCGCCGACAACAATCGGCTCATGGCCCCGAGGACACCGAGATTATCGTCGACTATTGCAATAACATTATGCTTCATTGGCATGGACAAGTGGTCCGGAATGGGGACGTATGGTTCTGAGGGCACCGTCGTGGCTTAATGTAGCGCCCGATCTTGGGTGCGCATCCCGGCCAGGCGTTCCACTAACTCGGTGAACAACGGGTCTTGCTCGTAGCGCGCATCGCCCATTGCAAATATCAACAACTCCTTCATCGATAGCTTTCCGAAACGCATGATTTTCTCCTTTGATGCCTAACACGCTTTGCGCCGCACTTGCGCGTCTCTTCATTTCCACAAAGAGCCAAGCCCGAGTGCCATCTCGAGATGGGTTTCTGGATGTGAAGTTTTATACGTGTGAATCCGCGTGACGTCTTGCTATCAAGGGCCAAAGCGTTGTCGCTGCGGGCCAGCGGCAGCTCGGCTGAGAGCCGCCCACGCGAACCGCGCTGGCATCCGGTTCGGCTGTGGCGCATTCTGGTCCAACATTCAAGAGTGAGCGCGTGAACGCCGTGGCGCCGGCCGAGTTCGTCACTAAATCGAAGGTTCGTCTTAGACAGCGCGGGCAGAACCCCGGTGTGCTCAATTGGCTATTCCTGCCCGGCGGACCTGGTATAGGCGCCGAAAGCCTCGAAGAACTCGTTCAGGCGGCAGATCTACCTGGACGCTCTTGGTTGGTTGATTTACCGGGCGACGGGTCGAACCTGGTGGAGGGTGATCCCTTTCGACAGTGGCCGCGGGTTTTGCTCGAAGCGGCGCAGGCACTTCCCGACCCCGTATTTGTCGGTCACTCGACCGGCGCAATGTATCTCCTGTCGGTGCCAGAACTGGAACATCATGTAAAAGGGCTTGTGCTCATCAGCAGTGCTCCCGACGCCCGTTGGTACTCGCGCTATCTGCGCATGGTGAGCGAGAACCCGCTGCCGGCGATGCAAATGGCCAACCTCGCCTTCAACGCGAATAAGAGCAACGAAACTCTGCGAGACCTCGCCGTGGCATCGGCGCCTTGGAATTTCTCTGCCGATGCGCGAGTGCGTGGAGAATCACTGCTGGCACGCATGCCCTACAACCTGGCAGCCGTCGAGTGGTCTGATAGGCATTTCGATCATGATTATGAATCGAAGTGGTGGCCCACGGACTTGCCGACGTTAATTCTGAGCGGATCCCACGACCGAATCGTCGAGCAGAGTTTTTGGGACAACGCTCGCTTCGCGGGCGAGAACGTACTATGGCTCACCATCGAGGGCGGCGGTCACTTTCCGTGGATCGAACAGCCGATCGCTGTTCGTAAAGCCTTCACGGCGTTCGTCGCCAGGCTCGATGCGACGAGTTGAAATCGTAACGAGAGCATAATGCTCAACGTTGCGCGTGCCGCGCGAGAACGTCGGCGACCGCGCCGGTCAAGCGTTTCGCATAATCGATGTGCAAGAACTCGTTCGGTCCGTGCGCGTTCGAGTGCGGCCCGAGCACGCCGGTCACCAGGAACTGCGTATGCGGAAAGCGCTCCCCCAGCATGGCCATGAAAGGAATCGTGCCGCCGACTCCCATCGACATGCCTTCGTGGCCGAAATATTGCCGCGAGGCCTCCGCGACGGCGTGCTCGAGCCACGGCTCGGTGCGCGGCGCATTCCAGCCGCCGTTCGCCGCTGAGGTGAAGCTGACCCGCGCCCCGTAAGGCGGATCGGCTTCGAGTGCGCCGCGCACCGCATCGCACGCGGCTGCAGCGTTCGCGGTAGGCGGCAGGCGAAACGACAGCTTCACCTCGAGGCGCGGAGCGAGCACGTTGCCCGCGTTGCCCACGCTCGGCAATCCGTCGAGCCCGGTGACCGTGAGGGTCGGTTTCCATGTCGAGTTCTCGAGCAGCACGGCCGGATCCTGCGACATGGCGCGCACCCCGGGCGCGAACGGCATGCGGGCGGCAACCGAGCCCCCCAGCAGCCGCGCAGTCGCTTCGATCTCGCGGCGCCGCTCGGCGGGCGTCTCGGCGTGCAGCGCGGCGAGGCGGATCTCGCCGGTCTCTGCATCCGACAGCCGCGCGAGCAGCACGCGCAGCACATCGAAGCAGGACGCCGCGATGCCCGAGCCCGCACCGGAATGCACGCCCTCGGTGAGCACGTCGATCGCCAACGTGCCGACGATATTTCCGCGCAGCGAAGTGGTGAGCCAGAGCCTCTCGTAGTCGCCGGCCTCCGCATCGAGGCACACCACGAGACTGGGAACGCCAATGTCGGCGGCGAGCGCCTCGACGTGCGCCGGCAAGATCCACGCTGCCGCTCTCCTCGCACGCCTCGATGAGCACGACGCAGCGCGCGTGCGGAACATTGTGCGCTTGCAGCGCCGCGATGGCCGTGAGCGAGGAGAAGATTGCATAGCCGTCATCGGCAGCACCGCGGCCATATAGGCGGCCGTCCCGGACCACTGGCTGCCACGGTCCGAGACCCTCTTGCCAGCCGGTGAATTCGGGCTGCTTGTCGAGATGACCGTACAGCAATACGGTGTCATCCCGAGTTTGGCCCTGCGGCGGCACCTCGATGAACAGCAACGGCGTGCGGCCCGGGAGGCGCGAGATGCGCAGGGACAATCCCGCGATCGGCTGACGCCGGCACCACCCGGCCATGAGCTCGACCGCGCGCTCCATATGGCCGTGCCGTTCCCAGTCGGGATCGAACAGCGGAGATTTGTTCGGGATGCGCACGTACTCGCACAGCGCGGGAACGATCGACTGGTCCCACACATCATTCGCAAACCGCGCAATTTCCACTGCTTTCAAGCTCATGGTCTTCCTCCTGCTGTGGGCGGCTCGAGCCGAGCTCCCTGAGTCACGCCCACGCCGTATCGATACACATTCTGCCCGCCGCGATAGGCCGTGACGAGGAGCGCAGCGGCAACCGCCCACAAGATCACCAGGAACACGCGCGTGGGACGCGATTGAGGGTCCACTCCCGCGCCACGCCACACCGCCAGCAAGGCGAGCGCGGCGGTCGTGAATATCGCCCACTTCACGTGCAGCCCCACCGCCGCACGCGCGAGCGGCGCAAGCTCGAGACTCGCTACGGCGGCGAGACCGGTGCCCAGGGCAAGCAGCGCGCCGGCTGCTCCCAGGCAGAGGTTCCAGGTGCCCACCACGGCAAGCGTCGCGCCGTGCCGCTCGGGCGGCAGCACTCGCGCCGCGCTGAGCGCGAGCGCACCCGTGACGGTCAGAGCCAACGGAAAATGCACCGCCATGGGATGCCATTCGGGCAGCGGAATCATGCGAGCGCCGTGCGCCACCAGCGAACGGTGTCTTTGAGCCCGTCATCGAGGGTCCAGCGCGGACTAAAGCCCACCTCTGCCGAGAGCCTGCCGATGTCCGGCACCAGCACGGCAGGCTCGCCGGGCGGAGCGGATCGTGCGCCGAGCTTAAGGAGCTCAGGCCGGCCGATGTCGCGCGCCAGGGTTTGCAGGAGCACGGCAATGGCGATGCGCTCGTCCGAGCCGATGTTGACGGGGCCCTGCACGGAGCTTGCGAGCAGCGCCGCAAACGCGGCGCCCACGTCCTCGACGTGCAAGAAGCTGCGGATTTGCCGGCCGTGCGTACACCGGGCCTCGCGCCCGGCGAGCAGATTCACGATCACCGAGGCGATCAAACGATCGCGATGCTCGCCGGGTCCGTATTGGAAAAAAATCCGTCCCCAGGCGCTGGAGAGGCCATGCGAGCCCCCGTACTCCTCGAGCGAGCGTTGCATCGCGATCTTGCAGGCGGCGTACGGCGTGGCCGTCCCGCCCTCGTCGGCGAGCGGGCTCGAGCGCTCGTGGCACACGGCAACGCGCGACCAGTCGTATTCGGCACAGCTCCCCGCCATCACGGCACGCTGCCCGCCGCAGCGTGCGAAGGCGGCGAGCAAATGCCGGGACGCACTGAGCCAGCGATAGTTCTCCTCGCTGTGCCAGTACAAGCCCGGGGTCGCGATCCAAGCGAAGTGCAGCAGGTGCGTCGGCTGTACCGCAGCAAACAGCGAGTCGACCACGGCGGGATCGGTGAGGTCGGCGTGCCGCACGTCGACGTCGGGCAGCGCCCCGCCCGTGCGATCGCGCTGGTCCGGACGCGGTGAGAGGACGGCGCAGACCTCGTAGCCCGCCTCGCGCAGCGGCTCGAGGCTCGAGCGGCCGATGAACCCGGCTGCTCCCGTCACCAGGACCTTGGCCACGCTTCTAGACCTCGAGCAGCGGATAGGCGGCGTCGCGCGCCGACACGACCGACGGTGCCGCCGGCCAGGAGATCCCGATGGCCGGATCGTTCCAGCGCACCCCGCGCTCGAGGCCGGCGACATAAGGCACCGAGATCATGTACAGCACCTCCGTTTCCTCGCGCAGCGTCATGAAGCCGTGAGCCAGACCCTTCGGCACGAACAACGAGCGATGGTTCGCGGCACTGAGCTCGACGGCGAACCAGTGTCTCGTGGTCGGGGAGTGGGGCCGCAAGTCCACGATGACATCGTAAATCGCGCCTGCCGTGCAACGCACCAGCTTGTCCTCGGCGTGCGGCTCCGCCTGGTAGTGCAGCCCGCGCAACGTGCCGCTGCGCGCATTGAACGATACGCTCGACTGCGGCATCGCCGGCCTTAAGCCGTGTGCGGCGAATTCCTCCGCGCAAAAGCTGCGGGCGAAAAAACCGCGCTCGTCCTCGAGCCGATCCATCTCGATCGTGTACGCCCCTGCGAGCGGTGTCTCCTGGAATTTCACGTGTCGACGGCGATCTGCGGGACCGCGGTCAGGAAACGCCCGCCCCAGGCATGGATTCCGTCGAGCTGGCGGCGGATCTCGCGCTCGAGATTCCACGGCAGGATCAAGACGTAGTCCGGACGGTCCTGCATCAGCGCCTCCGGCGATACGACCGGGATGTGGGTGCCGGGCAGGAGCTTACCCTGCTTGTGGGGATTGCGGTCCGCCACCAGCACAATGTCCCGAGGGGTAACCCCGCAGAAATTGAGCAGCGTGTTGCCCTTGGCGGCCGCGCCATACGCCGCGACGCGTTTCGAGTCGCGTCGCGCCCTCGCGAGAAAGTCCTGCAGCGAGCGCCTGCAAGCGTCCACGCGATCCGCAAAGCGACGGTAGGTGTCGAGCTCGCCGAGGCCGGCCGCGGCCTCCTCTGCGCGCAACGCCCGCAACGCGGCACTCTCGGCCAGTCCCGGGCGCTCTACATGAGTTGCGAAAATCCGCAGCGAGCCGCCATGCGTCGGCAACTCCTCGGCATCGTAGAGACGCAAGCCATGCCTCGAGAACACGTGCTCGACGGCCATGATCGAGAGGTAGGAATAATGCTCGTGGTAGATCGTGTCGAACTCGACGTTCTCGATGAGCTTCTGCAGGTGCGGGAACTCGATGGTCACGGTGCCCTCGGGGTTAAGGAGCACCGCGATGCCCGCGACGAAATCGTTGAGCTGCGGCACGTGCGCGAGCACGTTGTTGGCGACGATGAGATCGGCGCCGTGGCCCTCTGCAGCGAGCTTGCGGGCGAGCGTCTCACCGAAGAACTCGACCCGGGTCGGCACACCGATGCGCTCGGCGGCACGCGCCACCGTATCCGAGGGGTCGATGCCGAGCACCGGGATACCCATCGGCAGAAAGTTCTTGAGCAGATAGCCGTCGTTGCTCGCGAGCTCGACCACGAGACTCGACGGACCGAGCGCGAAGCGGCGGCGCGCCATGTCCGCGTAGCGCGCGGCGTGTGCCAGCCAGTCCTCCGAGTAAGAGGAAAAATACACGTAGTTGCCGAACAGCTCCTGCGGCGCGACGTCGAAATCCACCTGCACGAGCTTGCAGACTTCGCAGACCTTGGCGCGGAGCGGATAGCGCTTCTCGCTCGCCGCCTCGGACAGCGAGGCGAGGAACGCGTTCGAGGGCGGCTGCATGCCGAGATCCGCCACCGTGATGGTCAGGCGGCCGCCGCACGAGCGGCACGCAGTCAAGGGACCCGCCATCGCCGTCTCAACCTTGCCAGCGCTTCCACGGCGCGGCGCCCGAATCCCACAGGGCATTCAGGTGGTGCTTGTCGCGCATCGTGTCCATCGGCTGCCAGAAGCCGAGGTGCACCCACGCGGCGAGCTGACCCGTGGCCGCCAAACTCTCCATGGGCTCCTTCTCCCAGATGGTCTGTGCGCCGTCGATCAGCTCGAGAACGCTCGGCTCGAGCACGAAGAAACCGCCGTTGATCAAACCGCCCTCGGCTTGCGGCTTCTCTGCGAACGACAGCGCCCGCCCGCTCTCGACGACGACACGACCGAAGCGCGCCGGCGGACGCACGCAGGCGACGGTCGCCTTCAAAGCCCGCTCCCTGTGAAAGGCAATTTCCGCGGAAATATCGATGTTCGCAAGCCCATCGCCGTAGGTCATGCAGAACGGCTCGTTCGGATTGAGGTACTTGCTCACCTGCAGGAGCCGCCCGCCGGTCAGCGTCTCCTCGCCGGTGTCCACCAGCGTGACTTTCCAGGGCTCGCTGCGGCAATCGTGGTACTCGACCTCGTTGCCGGCCATGTCGAACGTCACGTCCGCCTGATGCAAGAAGTAGTTCGCGAAGTACTCCTTCACGATGTAGCCCTTGTAGCCCAGGCAAACGATGAAATCGGTCACGCCGAACGAGGCATAGAGCTTCATGATGTGCCAGAGGATCGGACGGCCGCCGATCTCGAGCATGGGCTTCGGCCGCGTGCTCGACTCCTCGGCGATGCGCGTGCCCTTGCCGCCCGCGAGGATCACGCACTTCATTCGCGCGCACCGCCGATGGCCTGATACTGCGCAATCTGCGCCTCGGAAAATCTCAACATGTCCTCCCTCGCCGCATGCGCGCGATACCAGTCCGCAGTCCAGAGCAGCGCTCGGTCGATGTCGAGCCGGGGCCGCCAGCCGAGCGTGCGCTCGGCGAGTATCGAGGAGAGGGTCAATGCCCGCGCCTCGCTCGGATGGACAGAGCGATCGGGCTGCCAGCCCGGTTTGCCGCCGCAGCGGGCGCTGAACGCCTCGACCACCGCCTTTACCGTGGAAAAGGATGCCGCATCCGGCCCGAAATTGACAGCGCGCGGCGCGCTGCCGGGCGCGCGCACCAGCGCCCGTGCGAGCTCGAGATAGCCGCCGAGGGGCTCGAGAACGTGCTGCCAGGGCCGCACCGCATCCGGGTAGCGCAAGCTCACGGGCCGGCCGGCCGCGAGCGCGCGAACACAATCGGGAATCAACCGGTCGACCGACCAGTCGCCGCCGCCGATGACGTTGCCGGCGCGCGCCGTCGCGATGGGCGGCCCATCCGCGAAAAAGCTGTCGCGAAAGCTTTGCGTCAGAATTTCGGCGGCGGCCTTGCTTGCGCTGTAGGGATCGTGACCGCCGAGCCGGTCGCCCTCTTCGAACGGTCGTCCCGTGCCTTGGTTCTCGTAGACCTTGTCGCTGGTCACGACGACCACGCATTCAAGGTGCCGGAGCGTGCGGCAGGCCTCGAGCAGCGCGCCCGTGCCGAGCACGTTGGTGGCAAAGGTCGCGAGCGGGTCGCGTAGGATTCGCGCACCAGCGCCTGCGCCGCCAGGTGAAAGACCACCTGCGGATCCGCCGCCTCGACTGCGGCGCGCAGACGCGCCGGCTCACGGACGTCCGCGATGATGGAAGCGTCATCCGCACGCGCGGCGGCGCGCAGGGTGTCCCAGAGATTCGGCGCGCTGGACGGCGCGAGCGCATAGCCGGTCAGACGCGCGCCCAGGTCTTGAGCCAGAGCCACAGCCACGCACCCTTGAAGCCGGTGTGGCCGGTGATGAGAACGCGCCGGTCTTGCCAGAAGTCGCGCGCCGAGGGTTGCTGCGGGGTCACTCGTGCACCTGAAAGTTGAACCGCAGGCATGTCGGGAAGCATACCCAACTTGCGAAGTGGCCGCGAATTGCCAAGCGACGGCGAATCGTCAGGCGGCAGCGAGGCGCGCGAGCAGCGCGAGATATCGCGTCTGATAGGCGCGCAGCGAATAGCGCCGCACGACATGGGCGTGGCCGTTGGCGCCGAGCCGTGCGCGCAGCGGCGCCGAGATGATCAGCCGCTCGAGACTGCGCTCCCAGTCCAGATCGCCGGTGGCGTGAAAGCCGTTGAAGCCATCGATGACGGCCTCGGTGTTGGCACCGACCGGCGAGGCCACGCAGGGGAGCGATGCGGCCATGTACTGCAGCAATTTGAAAGCGCACTTGCCGCGCGACCAGGCATCGTCGGTGAGCGGCATGACGCCGATTTGGGCGGCGGCGAGCGAGGCGGCCTCGGTGGCCTCGCTCCAGACGTCGCGCTCCACATTGATCTCCGGCCAGTTCGGGAAGCGCGAGCAAATCACCTTGAGCTTGATCTCGGGGTGGCGCACCGTGAGCCGGCCGAGGGCCGGACGAATCATCTCGAGATAGGTCAGATTCTCGGGACTTCCGATCCAAGCGATGGTCACGGGTCCCTCGCCCGCCCGCAGCGCTCGTCTGATAGGCCGAAATGTCGATCGAGGTCGGCAGTATCTCCACCGCGGGCGCCGATTCGCGCGCCACGCTCGCGAGCACCTCATTGCCCGCCGCCACCGCATCGACCGCAGCGGCACGTCGCTGCGAACTTCCTGCGCCGCCACAGCGACTCGTCCGCCGGCTCGCCGAGGCGGCGGGGCTTGCGCACGTAGATCGCATCGTCCACATCGAACACCCGCCGCTGGCTGAAGGCGGCGAAGAGCCGCGCCTCGATGGCGCTCAGCTTGATCTGATGCAGCACGACCACGTCGGCCCAGCGCAGGAGCGCGCGCCGCTCCCAAGTTCGCAGGCCGTAACGGCCGCTCGGAAAGCGCTCGGTGCGCACCGTCCAGCCGGCACATTCGAGCGGCCGCACGAGACTGCGCATGCGGTGCCGGAAAGAAGGCTGATCGAGGTCGTAGCCGAACAGGACGATGTTGGGCATGCGGCTCAGCTCCGCCGCCGGAAGCCGCGCGAGCGCATCGAGGGCGACGTCGACGCCGTCGGCAAGATTCGAGCGCCGCCGCGCGACGCGCGAGCGCATCACGCGCGGCCTCGTCCTCGAGAAGTCTGCCGCGCTTGCGCGCTCGAGGTCGGCGGCCCGCGGGGCTGCCTCCACCGCGACGCCGGCCGCCGCGCAAGCGCGGATGCGCTCGCGCTGATCGCCCGCGATCGGGGCCGCCACGCAGGGCGCGCCGCAGGCGATCGCCTGCAACAGCGTGGAGCCGCCGTTCGCGATGACGAGCCGTGCGCCGCGCATGAGCTCCGCGAGATCGGCCTGCGGCAACGCGGCCACACAAGCGAGGCGCGCAAGGCTGTGCACGCCGGGCCTCTCGCCGCCGTCGACGTCCTGCGTCGGACCCACGAAGGTCGTCGCAAAGCCCGCCGGCCGCGAGGTTTCTGGCCGCGGCCAGAAACTGCCGCGGCGGCATCCGCGGCGCCCGGGTGTCCCGTGCCTCCGCCGGGTATCACGACGACCTCGCTGCACAGGGGGCCCAAGTCGTGCCGCGGCGCTCGCGGCAGGCGTCGGGCTCCGCGCGGCGCGCGCCATGATGACATCGAGGTAGCGCACCACCGGGCGTCGCAGGAGCTTGAGCTTCGCCCGCTCAACGAGCCCAAGCTCGCCGGCGATGAGGCTGCGGATACGCGATCCAATGCTCGTCGATGAGACGCATCCACGAGAGGCGAAAGGCGCGGCGCCGTTGGCGTCGGCGAGAGCTGATGAACACGATGCGCGCGCCGAGCCGCTGCGCCGAGCGCAGCTGCGAGAGTGCGCCCGGCATTGTCGAAGATCACCACGTCGGGCCGCCATGCGCGCATGAGCTCGATGACCGCGGCCGAGTGAAAGGTTGCCGACGAGGGCAACAGCGTAACGGCAAACGGGACCTGGTCGGCATAGGGAGCATGGCGGCTCAACAGGAAATGCACCGAGGCCTGCGGCCAGCGCGCGAGGACGGCGCTCGCGATCGCCGAGCAGCGCGCGTACTCGCCCATGCCGTACGGTCCCGACACCGGCACGAACAAAATCCGCAAGCCCGGCTCAGCCAAAGGCGGTGAACCATCGGTCGAGCACCAACAGCGACCACGCCCGGCGAAACTCCGGACCCACCGAACGCTGCAGCACACCGCGCTCGCGGAGTCGCGCGACCGCCTGGTGCAGCACGCGCGGGCTGGCGACTTGAGCCAGCGATGCACGGGCAATCCAAATCCGGACTTGGGGCGTTCCAGGTGTCCCGGCGGGAGCCTGGGCTCCATGAGGCGGCGCTCCAGCAACTTGCCGCGGCGGCGGCGGCGATCGACGAGCAGCGCAGGATCGACGCTCAGCATGAACTCGACCAGGCGATGATCGAGCAGCGGCGGCCGCACCTCGAGCGAGTGCGCCATGCTGGTCCGGTCGACCTTCGTGAGCAACCCTTCGGCGAGGGAGGTATGCAGATCGAGCCAGCGCAGCTGCACCAGCGCAGCTTCGCCCTCGCGCCAGAATTGCCGGTAGAACCACAAATAATCGTAGCCGCTCTCGCGCCAATCGCGGGCGAGCAGCTGATCGATCTGCACCTGCGGCATGCCGCCGAGTGCGGCCGCGAATGCCGGTAAACCCGTGTAGGCGTGGCGCTGCATCGAGGCGCCGAGACGCGAGAGCGGCGGCAGCCGGCGCGCGAGTGTCCGAGTGAGCACGTTCGAGCGCGCGCCGACGCTCGACCAGTAGCGCGGATAGCCGCAAAAAACCTCATCGCCGCCCTCCCCGCTCAGTGCAACGGTGACCTCGCGGCGCGCGAACTGCGCGATGAGATAATTCGACCATGCCGCACTGTCGGCAAACGGCTCGTCGAAAATGCGCGGAATCGCGTCGAGCGCCTGCTCGAAGTCCGCGGCTTGCGCGGTCATTTCGGTGTGCACCGTGCCGAGATGCGTCGCGGCGGCACGCGCACCCTCGAGCTCGGAACGCTCTTTGGCATCGAAGCCGAGGCTGTAGGTGTGCGGCGCGCGTCAGATAGGAGGCCGTGAGCGCGGAATCGATTCCGCCGCTCAAGAAGACGCCTACCGGAACGTCCGCCAAGGTATGCGCCGGAATCACCTCCGCGAGCAGCGCATCGAGCTCGCTCAGCGTGTCGTCCGCGCTGCGCACCTCGATGCCGCGCCGAGGGCTGCCAGTAGCGCTCGATGCGCACGCGGCCGTCCTGCCAGGTGAGCGTATGGCCGGCCGGCAGCTTGCAGATGTCCGCGGTAGATCGACTTCGGGGCCGGCACGTAGCCGTGAAACAGATAGTCGCGCACGGCGCTCGCATCGATCGCGGGCTTATCCAGCACGAGCAGCGCCTTCAGCTCCGAGGCGAAGGCGAAGCCATCGGGCAGGATCCGGTAATAGAGCGGCTTGATACCCAGCCGGTCGCGCGCGAGGATCAAGCGCCGGGCGTCCCCCTCCCAGATCGCGAAGGCGAACATCCCGACCACTTTGGACAGACCCGCGGCGCCCTCGCACGCGAGCAAGTGCAACAGCACCTCCGTGTCGCTGGTCGAACGCCACGGTCCCGGCAGCTGCGCGCGCAGCGCCCGCATAGTTATAGATTTCGCCGTTGTAGGTGAGCACGCGCGAGCCGAGCACCATGGGCTGATCGGCGGCGTGCGATAAATCGATGATCGAGAGCCGCCGGTGGCCGAGCACGACACCGGGCGCGCTCCACGACCCCTCGCCGTCCGGTCCGCGGTGGCGGAGCAAGCTCGTCATGGTATTGACCGTGTCGACGCTCGCCCGTGAGCCGATGATTCCCGCGATACCGCACATGGCGGAAGTTTACGCGAGCCGCCGCCGGGCTGCCCGCGCCGTGACGACGACGGTAGCCATCTGCCGGCGGTTCGTTTAGGGTGGCGGCGATCGAGAGGGCCCCATGCCGACACCCGCCGATGAACGACTGCTGGAACTTTTGGAGAAGTGGCTGAAGAGCCTCGAGCTGCACGCCAAATATGCCGGCCTCGACAATGACAGCTACTGGAGCGTGCAGCCCTGGCCGGAGCATCAACGGCCCAGCCGCTGGATCATCGATCTGGCCTCGCAGAAGGCCGCGGCCTTGAAGGCGCAGGTCCGGGAGCGCGTCGCGCAGGGCGACACGAAGTTCTCCGACTCCCTCGAGCTCATGACGTTCCTCGCAAACCTCATCGGATCCGAGCACATCGAGCGCTTCATCCCGCTCGCCGATGCGGCCAACGAGCGCGAGCTCGAGCGCAGCCCCGAAGCCAAGGCACAAGCCGACGCGCAAGCGCTCGCCCAAGCCGTTGCCAAGGCGCCCGCCGCGAGAGGCGCGGAGCCGCGGGCCGCCTCCACCGGCACGACCAGCGTTACCCACGAAATGCCGAAGTTCGCCGCCGCAAAACGGCCGGCGCAGAAGCCCGCGGCGGCTCGCAGCGCCCCGGACAGTCCCACCGCCACCCGAGAAATGCCGCAGCTCGCCGCGGCGAAACGGCGTGCGCCACCGCCCGTCAGCACAGCGCACGTCACGCGTACGGAACGGCGCGCCGTCGAGGCGACCCCGGGGCGACCCGCGTCCAAACAACCTGCTAAAATCACTCCCGCTCAGAATGCCGACGCCGTGCGTGTGCAGGTGATTGCCGATGCGGCGCGTTTGATACAGTGGGGCAGGAAGTGGTACGAGCTGGCCGAGCTGATCGCCCGCATGGCGGATCGGCCGCCGTTGCCCGAGGTGAGACGGATATTGAAGGACAATAAAACGGCCATCGAAAAGAAGGCCGGCGGCGGTTAGGGCGGCTGCCCAGAGGCAAGATTCACACTTTTTAGGGAACCGCTTCCTCAAAACGCGCTCAAAGGCGGCCATGATCACGATAAAAAACCTATCCAAGCGCTATGGCGACATCCTCGCCGTGGATGACCTGAGCTTCAGCGTCGCGCCCGGCGAGGTGCTCGGCTTCCTCGGCGCGAACGGCGCCGGCAAGTCCACCACCATGCGCATGATCGCCGGGTTCATCTCGCCCACGGCCGGCGAGGTCAGCGTGTGCGGCCACGATATCGAGCGCGCACCGGTCGCCGCGAAATCCTGCATCGGCTATCTGCCCGAAGGCGCGCCGAGCTACGGTGAGATGACGGTGGCGGAATTCCTGGACTTCATCGCAGATGTGCGCGGTCTTAAGGGCGCGCTGCGGCGCGAGCGGCGCGCCGTGGTGGTCGATCGCCTGGCGCTTGCGCCCGTCATCGACCAGGTCATCGAGACTCTCTCCAAAGGATTCCGGCGGCGCGTGGGCCTCGCGCAAGCCTTGATCCACGACCCGCAAGTGCTGATCCTGGATGAGCCCACGGACGGCCTCGATCCCAACCAGAAGCACGAGGTGCGGCGCCTCATCAACGAGCTCAGCAAGGACAAGCTGGTGATCGTCTCCACCCACATCCTGGAAGAAGTGCACGAGGTGTGCACGCGCGCCATCATCATCGCCGACGGGCGCATCGTGGCGGATGAGTCGCCGGCCGCCCTCGAGGCACGGTCACGCTATCACCATGCCGTGAGTCTGCGCTTCGACCGTCGCGAGCAGTTCGTGGCGGCACGCCTCGAGATCGGCGCCCTTTCCGAGGTCGCCGATCTCGAGGCGGACGAGCGCGAGCTCAAGCTCACCGCGGTCCCGCGCGAGGGCAAGAACGCACTGCCGGCGGTGAGCGCGCTCATCACCCAGCGCGATTGGGACGTGCCCGAGCTGCATCTCGAATCGGGGCGGCTCGATGAGGTATTCCGTCGCCTCACTCGCCCGACCGGCGCCGCGCGCGCGGCGCTCGCGCCGACGCCGGGCAGCGCCGCAGCCGACGGGGGAGCGCAGCCTTGAGCAAAACCTGGATCGTCTTCCGGCGCGAGCTGAAGAGTTACTTCGCGACGCCGCTTGCGTACGTTTTCATCGTCATCTTTCTGGTGCTCTGCGCCGTGTTCACCTTTCAGGTCGGCGGCTTGTTCGAGCGTGGCCAGGCCGACTTGCAGCCCTTCTTCCGCTGGCATCCGTGGCTTTATTTGGTGCTCATTCCGGCCATCTCGATGCGGCTGTGGGCGGAGGAGCGCAACAGCGGCAGCATCGAGCTCCTGATGACCTTGCCGATCACACTGTGGCAAGCCGTGGTGGGCAAGTTCCTCGCCGCGTGGTGTTTCGCGGGCGTCGCCCTGGCGCTCACCTTTCCCATCTGGATCACGGTGAATTACCTGGGCAGCCCCGATAACGGCGCGATCGTCGCGGGTTATGTCGGCAGCTTTCTGATGGCGGGCGGCTTTCTCGCGATCGGCATGTGCCTGTCCGCCGCCACGCGCAATCAGGTGATCGCTTTCATCACCGCGGCACTCGTCGGCTTCCTGTTTCTGCTCGCCGGATTTCCCGTGGTGCTCGATCTCGTGCGCGGCGTGCTGCCGCAAGCGCTGGTCGATGCGATCGCCTCCTTGAGCTTCTACACGCATTTCGAGGCGATCTCCAAAGGGGTGATCGACTTGCGCGACCTGGTGTACTTCGTGGCGCTCATCGTCTTTTGGTTGACGGCGACCGCGCTCGTGCTCGACATGAAGAAGGCGGAATAGGTGAACACCAAACGTTGGCAAAGAACCGGGTTCGGCATCGGCGGCCTGCTGGCCCTCGCGGTGCTGTTCCTGGGCGTGGTCATGCTCGCGAACCTCGCCCTGCGCGGCATGCGGCTCGATCTGACGCAGAATCGCCTTTACACTTTAAGCCCCGGCACCAAGCAGGTGCTCGGCGAGCTCAAGGAGCCGATCAATCTCTATTTCTATTTCTCGCGCGATGCGGCGGCCAAGCAGTCGCCGCTCATCATGCCGTACGCCGCGCGGGTGCGTGAGTTTCTCGAGGAAGTGACCGCACGCGCGGGCGGCAAGATACGCCTGCAAGTGATCGACCCGCAGCCCTTCTCCGAAGACGAAGACCGCGCCGCCGAGGCGGGGCTGCAGCCGCTGCCGATGGGCGACGGCACGGGCGGATCGCTCTACTTCGGCCTCGCCGGCACGAACTCGACGGACGGCCGCTCGGACATCCCGGGATTCACACCCGACCGCGAGGAATTCCTGGAGTACGACGTCGCCAAGCTCATTCAAGAGCTGGCCAACCCCAAAAAGCCGGTCATCGGGCTCGTGAGCACGCTGCCGATGCAAGGGCAGTACAATCCCATGACCGGGCAGATGGGCGAAACCTGGCCGATCCTCGGTCAGCTCGAGCAGCTCTTCACCATTCGCCCGCTCACCACCGATCTGGATCACATCGACAAAGACGTCGATGTATTGATGATCGTGCACCCGAAGAACTTCCCGCCGAAGACCCTCTACGCCATCGATCAGTTCGTCATGCGCGGCGGCAGAGTCCTGCTGTTCGTCGACCCCGACAGCGGCGCGGACACGAGCGGCCAGGATCCACAGAATCCGTTCGCCGGCGCCGGGGCGAGCCACGCCTCGAACTTGGAGCCTCTGCTCACGGCGTGGGGCGTCGCCTACGATCCCACCAAGGTCGTGGCCGACCTCGATCTGGGACTCGAGGTGCGGGCGAGCGCGCAAGGGGCGCCGACTCGCCACATCGGCATCCTGGGACTGCGCCGCGACGACATGGACAAGAAAGACGTCGATACGGCCGCGCTCGACTCGATCAACGTGGCCACGGCCGGCTTCCTCGCGCCGCGCAGCGGCGCGACCACCAAGTTCGAGCCCTTGCTCATGAGCTCGACGAGTGCCGCACCCCTCCCCGCCACGCGCTTCGGCCCGATGACCGATCCGGCGAGCTTGCGCGATGGCTTCAAGCCCACCGGCATTCGCTACGCGATCGCGGCACGTATCACGGGTCCCGTGTCGTCGGCCTATCCGCAAGGTGCGCCGGCCGATCAGAAACCGGCGGCCGGTCCGCCCGTCCCGCACCTGGCAAAATCCACGGGGTCGGCCAGCATCGTGATCATCGCCGACACCGACATGCTCATGGATTACATGTGGGTGCAGACGCGCGAGCTCATGGGTCAGCGTATCAGCCAGGCATTTGCCAGCAACGGTGACTTGGTCGCCAATGCGCTCGACAACCTGGGCGGGTCGAGCGCACTCATCAGCATTCGCGGACGCGCGACCTTCTCGCGCCCGTTCGAGCGCGTGGAGGCGCTCAAGCGCCAGGCGGACGACCGGCTGCGTGCGAAGGTGCTCGAGCTGCAAAGCGAGTTGCAGCAAACCGAATCGAAATTGACCGAGCTGCAGTCCAAACGCAATGATCAGGCCTCGCTCATGCTCACTCCCGAGCAGGAGCAGGAGCTCAAGCGCTTCACTGCCGAGAAGGCGCACGTGCGCAAGGAGCTGCGTGAAACTCAGCGCGGTCTCGATGTCGAGATCAACCGGTTGGATGTCTGGCTGAAAGTGCTCAACATCGCCGTCGCGCCGCTCGCCGTGGCGCTGGTCGGAGCGCTGGTGCTGAGCTTGCGCCGCCGCCGCCGCACGAGTGGAGGCAAGCCCGCATGAGCCGCGGACGATTCACCGCACTACTGGCCGCGGCACTCATCGTGCTCGCGGTCGCCCTCTATCTGGGGTCAAGGCGCAATACCACTGAGCCGAGCGCCACGGGCACGCTGTTCCTGCCGCAGCTGGCAAACGCGCTCGGCACCGTCAGCGCCATCGACTTGCAAAAAGGCGCCGCCACGCCCGCGGTCACGCTGCATCGCGCCGGCGACCAATGGAGCGTCGCGCAGCGCGCCGATTATCCGGCCGATGCCTCCAAGGTCCGTAAGCTTCTGCTCTCCTTGGCCGATGCCAAGATCCTCGAGGAGAAAACCTCCAATCCTGCGAATTTCGCCGTCATCGGGGTCGATGATCCCGCCAAGCCTGGGGCGACGGGTACGCAGATCACCCTCACCACGAAGGACGGTAAGCACAGCGTCATCGTCGGCAAGCCCATCGGCGAAGGCAATTTCGCACGCCGCGCCGGCGAGGATCGCAGCTTCACGGTGGAGCCCGGCATCAACGCCGACGTCGAGCCGCGGACGTGGATCGATTCGCGCCTGCTCGATATTCCGGCAGCACAGATTCAGAGCGTCGCAGAGAAGTTCGCGTCGGGCTCCGGGTACTCCCTGCACCGCTTGAAACCCGGCGAAGACGGCTTTGCGCTCGACGGCGCTCCACCCGCAGGCCGCAAGATCCTCGACGCCAAGGCACTCGCGCCCTCCCCCAGCGCGCTGAGCGGTCTCAGCGCCGATGATGTCGCGGCGGCGAGCGGCATCGACTTCAGCAAGTCCTCGCAGGCGATCTTCACGCTCGCCGACGGCAACGTCGTCACCGTCACGGGCGCCGCCGCGGACGACAAGCGCTGGATCGAGGTGCAAAGCACCAAGGACGCGGCGCTCAACGCCAAGACGCAGAATCGCGCTTTCGAGGTGGCGGGCTACCGCTTCGATGCGATATTCCGGCCGCTGGAACAACTGCTCGTGCCGAAGGAGGCCAAACCGGCGGCGCCACCCGCCGCGGGTAAGGGCGGTCCAAAACCGTCCGCGCCGCGCGCTCCGGCGCCGGGCTTCTCGCCGACGCCGTGATCCGCGCGTCGAGCGCCGGCTTCGGGCGGCGCTTCGCGGCCCTCATCTACGACGGCTTTTTGCTCGTCGCAGTGCTCATGCCCTACACCTGGGTCGTGGTGCTGATTCACGGCGGCGCCGTCACCGAGGCGAGCGGGCGGCTCACCTGGTGGGCGTTCCGGACGGGCGCGCTTGCGATCATGGCGGCCTACTATGTGCTCAACTGGACGCGCAGCGGCCAAACCCTGGGTATGCGCGCGTGGCGGCTGCGCGCCCTCACCGACTCGGGCAAACCATTGCAAGTGGGTCAGGCCGTGGCGCGCTTCTGCTGGGGGCTGGTGGCCTGGTTACCGTTCGGGCTTGGCGTGCTGTGGCTATACGCCGACCCCGAGCACCTCGCCTTGCATGATCGACTGTCCCGCACCCGGGTGGTGGTATTAGCGCGTTCTCGCGATCGCGACCAGCGTGCAGAATCCGAGGATCGCGGTCGGGAGCCACCCGATCAGCACGGGGTTCAATCCGAATAGCTGCCCGCCGTTCTCCACGGTGCGCAGGATCAGAAAGAACACGACGCCGAGCATCACGCCGATGACCGTGCGCGTGCCGGCGCCGGCCGTGCGCAGTGGGCCGAACACGAAAGGCAGCGACAAAAGGGTGACGATGACCACCGCGGAAATGCGTGCAAGCCGTCCCCAGTAGCCGATCTCGTAAACGGCGGGATCCAGGCTGTTGCGGCGCAGATGATCGATATACGACCGCAGGCCCGCGAGCGTGAGCAAGTCGGGGTCGGTGGCCGCGAGGCTCAAGAAATCCGGATTGATGGTCGAGCGGACGGTGACCTCGTTGCTGACGCCGCCGTCCACATGGTCTTCGCCGAAGGTGGTAGTCGCCACATTGTGCATGCGCCAGCGGCCCGGGTCGGCGACCGAGATGCGATCCGCGCGCTTGATGGAGAGCAGGCGATTCGCGCCCTGCAGCTCGTACAACGACACTCCGCCGAAGGATTGATCGATCTCGCCGGTCTGCACCCTGAGGATGAGGTTGCCGTCCTTCACCCAGGCGCTGCTCGTGCCCGCGAAGCTCACGTCCGCGAGCTTACTGGTGGTTTTCTCGCGCTTGGCGAACTGCGCGAGCGGCGGCGCCACATACTCGCCGACCGCATACATGGTGAGCGCCAGCGTGAGGCCCGCAAGGCCGACCGGCCAGGCGATGCGCCACACCGAAACACCCGAGGCGCGCGTGACCACGAGCTCGCTCCCCGCGGCCAGCTGTCCGAGCCCCATGAGCGCGCCGATGAGCGCGGCGATGGGCAACAGCTCAAAGACTTGCTGCGGCAGATTGAGCAGAGTGAACAGGAAGGCATCGCCCGTCCCATAGTCGCCGGTGCCGATGTCGCTTTGCTGGCTGATGAAAAGGAACAGGCCGCCGAGCGTCAAGAGCACCGTCATCACCATGGCGGTGTAGAGCATCACCGTGCGGTAGAGATAGCGATCGATTGTATTCACGTGCCTCGACCCTCGCGATACACCAGGTACACACCGAACGCCAGAGCGAGCACGTGCACCCACCACACGCCGATCGCCGGCGGCAACTGCCCTTTCTCGATCCAGACCTTGCAGGCGGACAACAAGTTCGCGTAGATCAAGTACACCACGATGGCGAAGCCCACGCGCGCGTACCGGCCCTGGCGCGGCCGCAGCCGGGACAGGGGCACGGCCATCAGCGTGAGGATCATCGCCATGATGGGGCTCGAGGCCCGAAACTCGAGCTGCGCGACGTCCGCCGGGGCGCTCGAGCCGATCAACAGCCGCGTCGGCTTGGTGTCGGGGTCATTTTCGGTGCCCAAGGTCTGCTCGGGCGTCACGATGGGAATGCCGTGCTCGCTGAACTCGATCACCCGAAAGTCGCTGTGCCCGGGCACCCCTTCGTAGCGCCGCCCGTTGAACAGGGTCACGAAGTGCATGCCGCTCGATCCCGCCTTGGAGTACGTCGCCGTGTCGGCAAGGGCCACTTCGATGCGCTCGCCGGTCTCGCGGCGCACGAACACGTTGTGCAACACGCCCTCCGCGTCGACACGCTCGGCGTAGAACACCGCATCGCCGCCGCCGCTCATGAAGGATCGGAACCGTCCCGCGTCGAGCTGCCCGAACTGCGCTTCCTTGGCCGCCGACTGGCGCAAGAGCTGCGCCTCGTGGTCGGCGCGGGGCACCTGCACGAACGTGAGCCAGGCAAGACCGGCGGCGATGGCCACGGCAAACGCCGACAGCGGCCCCAGCAGTCGCGCGGGCGAGAAGCCGCAGCCCTGCAAAGCGGTCATTTCGCTGTCGTGGTAGAGCCTGCCGAGGGCAAGAATGATGGCGAGCAACAGCCCGACCGGCACGATGACTGAGAGATTCATGATCGCGCCGAGCGCGATCAGCTCGAACACGATGTGACGGCCATAGGCGTTCTCCGCCGCCCGGCCGAGCACCTTCGAGAGCTGGTTCGACACCAGAATCGCCACCAGGATGCCCGTGACAGCCAGCCACGTTTGCACGACCTCGCGCAGCACGTAGCGTTGAACGGTCCACTTCATGGCGACGAGCTTAGAGCCTTGGCGTTAATCTAGTAAACTATTCGCAATGAAACTCTCAGCCAATAACGGAGCCCTGGATATGGAATTCAAGGTCATCGTCGATGCCAAGGCGCGCGCTGCGACCGCCTGCGCCGTGGTCGGCGTCTACGAGAATGGAGAATTCGGTGCGGCCACCCGACACCTCGATGCCCAGCTCGGAGGCCTCATCGCGCGTCTGCATTCGGCAGGCGATTTCGCCGCCAAGCTCGGCGATACGCTGCTGCTGCCGCATCCGCAGAGCGTTGCCGCGCAGCGGGTGCTGCTGCTCGGACTCGGGACGCGTGCCGGATTCGGGCGCAAGCAGTACCGCAAGGCCTTGACAACGAGCGCGCAAGCCGTGCTCAAAACCGGCGCGGCGGATGCGCTCGTGTATCTCGCACTCGAGGACGTCCCGGGCATGGAGACGGCCTATCGCGCGCGCGCGGTCGCGGAAGTCTTTTCCGCGCAAATGTACAAGATTCCGGACTTGAAAACCGCTCCGAAACCAAAGCCGCCGAAGCTTGCCAGCCTCACCGTGGCGGCGGACAACGCACGCTCGGCGAAGGCCATGACGACGGGCCTCAAGGTCGGCGCCGCGATCGGTGCCGGCAGCGCGCTCGCCCGCGACCTCGCGAACCTGCCGCCCAACGTGTGCACGCCCACCTATCTCGGCGAGCGCGCGCTCGCGCTCGCCGCCGAGTGGCCGCGCATCAAGGCCAAGGTGCTCGACGAAGCCGCCATCAAGGCCCTGAAAATGGGCGCGTTCCTGGCGGTCACGCAGGGCTCTGCACAGCCCCCGCGCTTCATCGTCTGCGAGTATCGCGGCGGCAAGAAGGACAGCGCGCCGCTCTGCCTGATCGGCAAGGGCATCACGTTCGATTCGGGTGGGATATCGCTCAAGGAGCCGCCCGGGATGGACGAAATGAAGTTCGACATGGGCGGGGCCGCCGCGGTGCTCGGCGCGCTGCGCACCGCGGCCGAGCTTGCTTTGCCCTTGAACGTGGTCGGCCTCGTGCCCACGTGCGAGAACATGCCGGATGGCCGGGCGGTCAAGCCCGCGGACATCGTCACCTCGATGTCCGGCCAGACGGTGGAGATCCTGAATACCGACGCCGAGGGCCGGCTGATCCTCTGCGATGCCATCACCTACAGCCGCCGCTTCAAGCCCGCGGCCGTCATCGACGTGGCGACTCTGACCGGCGCCTGCATCATCGCGCTCGGCCATCACTTCAGCGGCCTCATGAGCAACACCGACGCCTTCGCCGATGAGCTCTTGGCCGCGAGCACGCGCGCCGACGATCGCGCGTGGCGCTTGCCCATCGGCGAGGAATATGCGGACCAGCTCAAGAGCAACTTCGCGGACTTCGCCAACGTCGGTGGACGCGAGGGCGGCGCCAGCACTGCCGCCACCTATCTGTCGAAATTCGCGAAGGATATGGTCTGGGCGCATCTCGACGTCGCCGGCACAGCCTGGGTCGGCGGCTCGCAGAAAGGCAGCACGGGCCGTCCCGTGCCCCTCCTCGTCGAGTTCCTGCTCCATCGCGCAAGCCGCGTGCGCTAAGGCAAGCGGCACAATCGAGAGCCGCCCGCGTGACGGAACGGATCGATTTCTACGTCCTCGCGAGCACCGCGCCCGAGCAACGCCGTCGGCTCGCGTGCCGGCTCGCGGCACAGGCGTATCTGGAGAATGCACGCGTCATCATCTGGAGCGGGAGCGATGCCGAGGCGCGAGCGTGCGATGAGCTGTTGTGGACGTTCGATGACCGCGCCTTCGTTCCGCATCGGATCAGCCGCGACGAACAACTGGCGGACCGCGGCACGCCCGTGCATGTGGCGGTAGCGCTCGACGGAGTCGACAGCGCCGATCTTCTGGTGAATCTCGCCGATCGGCTGCCCGACGGGTTGCCGCGCTTCGCACGCGTGGCCGAGATCATCGATGCCGACGAATCGCGCCGCCGGCTCGGGCGCGAACGCTTCAAGGCCTACCGCGAGCGCAAGCTCCCGCTCGAGACTCGCCAATGCCGCGACAGCGAGGACCTCTGACACTGCGCCGTCCGCTGCCGCCCGCGGCTATAATCGATGGTCATGGATAAAGCCTATTCGCCCGGCGCAATCGAATCGCGCATCTACGCCTTCTGGGAGAGTTCCGGATACTTCGCGCCGAGCGGTCGGGCCACGCCCTATTCGATCGTCATTCCGCCCCCCAACGTCACGGGTACGCTGCACATGGGGCACGCATTCCAGGACACGATCATGGATGCGCTCATCCGCTATCACCGGATGTGCGGCCGCGACACGCTGTGGCAGCCGGGCACGGATCACGCCGGCATCGCCACCCAGATGGTGGTCGAGCGTCAACTGAACGCCGCGGGCCAAACCCGCACTGAGCTCGGGCGCGAAGCCTTCGTCGAGCGCGTGTGGCAATGGAAAGAGAAATCGGGCGGCACCATCGCGCAGCAGATGCGCAGGCTCGGCGCGTCGGTCGACTGGACCCGCGACCGCTTTACCATGGATGCGGGTCTGTCGCGAGCGGTCACCGAGGTGTTCGTCCGGCTCCACGACGAGCGCCTCATCTATCGCGGCAAGCGCCTGGTGAACTGGGATCCGGTGCTGAAAACGGCGCTGTCGGACCTCGAGGTTACCGCATCGGAAGAGAACGGCCATCTGTGGCACCTGCGCTATCCGCTCGCCGACGGTGACGGCTTCGTCGTGGTCGCGACCACCCGTCCTGAAACGATGCTGGGCGATGCGGCGGTGGCCGTGCACCCCGACGATGAGCGTTACCGCCACCTGATCGGACGGCGGCTGCAGCTGCCGCTCGCCGATCGCGAGATTCCCGTGATCGCCGACGCCTACGTCGATCCCACGTTCGGCAGCGGCTGCGTGAAAATCACCCCGGCACACGATTTCAACGATTACGAAGTCGGCCAGCGCCACCATCTGCCCATGATCAACATCTTCACACCCGCGGCGGCGCTGAACGACACGGTGCCGCTCCCCTACCGCGGGCTCGACCGTTTCGTCGCGCGCGAACGCGTGCTCGCCGATCTCGAGACGCAGGGTCTCATCGGGCGCATCGAGCCGCATCGGCTCACGGTGCCGCGCGGCGAGAGGAGCAATGCCATACTCGAGCCGCTCCTCACGGACCAGTGGTTCGTCGACATCAAGCCGCTTGCGCAGCCGGCGCTGCACGCCGTCGAGCAAGGACGCATCCGCTTCATCCCCGAGAACTGGACCGGCGTGTATTACGATTGGATGCACAAGATCAAGGATTGGTGCATCAGCCGCCAGCTTTGGTGGGGCCACCGCATTCCGGCATGGTACGACAGCGATGGGCGTGTCTACGTCGCGCGCAGCGAGGAGGAGGTGCGCGCCAAATATGGCATCGCTCCCTCGGCGCCGCTGCGCCAGGATGAGGACGTGCTCGATACCTGGTTCTCCTCGGCGCTCTGGCCCTTCTCCACGCAAGGCTGGCCGGAGCGCACGCACGATCTCGAGCGCTACTACCCAACGTCGGTGCTGGTCACGGGCTTCGACATCATCTTCTTCTGGGTGGCCCGCATGATCATGATGGGGCTCAAGTTCGCAGGCGATGTGCCGTTTCGCGCGGTGTACATACACGGCCTGATCCGCGATCACGACGGTCAAAAGATGTCGAAGTCGAAGGGCAACGTCATCGATCCGCTCGACATCGTCGACGGCATCTCGCTCGAGGACCTGCTCGCCAAGCGCACCAGCGGATTGATGCAGCCGCAGATGAAGCCGGCCATCGAGAAGGCGACACGGCGGCAGTTTCCGCAGGGAATTGCCGCCTTCGGCACCGATGCGCTGCGGCTCACCTTCGCGGCCCTCGCGACGCAGAGTCGCGACTTGCGTTTCGATCTGGCGAAGGTCGAGGGATTTCGCAACTTCTGCAACAAGCTGTGGAACGCCGCGCGCTATGTGCTCATGAACGTCGAGGGCAAGGAGCTAGCGCCGCGGGGCGGCGGCTCCGAATCGAGTCTCGCGGATCGCTGGATTCGCACGCGCCTTGCGGCGATGCTCACCCGCGTGCACCAGGGCTTCGCCGAGTACCGGCTCGATACGGTGGCGAGCGCGCTCTATGAGTTCACCTGGAACGAGTTCTGCGACTGGTATGTGGAACTCTCCAAGGCCGTGCTGCAGTCCGACACGGCGAGCGAGCAGGAGAAGCGTGCCGCGCGACGCACGCTGATCGACACGCTCGAGATCCTGTTGCGGGCGCTGCATCCGGTTGCCCCCTTCATCAGCGAGGCGATCTGGCAACGGGTGCGCGAGTGCGCCGCTGCGAGCGGACCCGCGATCATGGTGAGCGCGTACCCTCGCGCAGAAGAGATCGAGGTGGATTTGGGCGCGGAAGCGGAGATGCAATGGGTAATGAGCTTCATATTGGGCATACGCCAGATCCGCGGCGAGATGGATATCGCCCCGGCGCGGCGCCTGGACGTGCTCCTGCAGAACGCTGCAGCGGACGATCGCCAATATCTCGCCCGCAACCGTGCCTCGCTCATGCGCCTCGCCGGCGTCGCCGAGCCGCGCCTCCTTAACGCCGGCGAGCCTGCACCCATCTCGGCCGTGGCCTTGGTGGGGCGGCTCGAGATCCTCGTGCCCATGGCGGGCCTGATCGACCCCAAGGCCGAGCTCGAGCGGTTGGCGAAGCGCCGGCGGCGCGCCGACGGAGATCTCGAGAAGCTCGAGGCCAAGCTCGCCAATGGGGATTTTGCCAAGAACGCGCCCGCGGAGGTGGTCGCCAAGGATCGGGCGCGCGTCGCGGAGCTGCGCGCGGAGATCGAGCAGCTGGCTGCGCAAATCGCACGCGTGAACCGCCTGCTCGGTCCATGAGCGCCGCGGCCGCCGTCAGCGCGCCGATCGCCGCGATCCTCGCGCAGCTCAACCGCGTCATTCTCGGCAAAGAGGAGCAGATCCGGCTGTGCCTCGCCTGCCTGCTCGCGCGTGGGCACTTGCTGATCGAGGACATCCCGGGGGTCGGCAAGACCACGCTCGCGCACGCCCTCGCCCGCACGCTCGGCTTGTCGTTCCAGCGCGTGCAGTTCACCAGCGATCTATTGCCGGCGGACGTGCTCGGCGTGTCCATTTTCGAGCGCGAGACCGGCAAGTTCCGCTTCCAGCGCGGCCCGATCTTCGCGCAGCTCGTGCTCGCCGATGAGATCAACCGCGCCTCGCCGAAGGCGCAGAGTGCGCTGCTCGAGGCGATGGAGGAGCGGCAAGTGACGCTCGACGGCCAATCCATGCCGCTGCCGGATCCGTTCTTCGTGATCGCAACGCAGAACCCGCAGGAGCAGGTCGGCACTTTCCCGCTGCCCGAGTCGCAGCTCGACCGCTTTCTCATGCGCGTGCACTTGGGCTATCCGGCGGCGGCGGCGGAACGCGAATTGCTCTGCGGCACGGATCGGCGCGAGCTCGTGAATTCGCTCTCGAGCATATCGACCGTCGAGATCTTGCACGAGCTGCAGCGCCGAGTGCTCGACGTGCATGTCGCTCCGGCGCTGCTCGACTACGTGCAAGCGCTCATCGCGCACACCCGCAGCGCCGCCGGCCTCGCCGTCGGCCTCTCGCCGCGGGCCGGCATCGGGTTGTTGCGCGCCGCGCGCGCCTGGGCGCTCGTCGCCGGGCGCAGCATGGTGACGCCCGAACACGTGCAGGCGGTCTTTCCATCCGTGGTCGAGCATCGCATCGAGCAGCGCGACAGCGGGCCGGCAGCGGCACACCGCCTGCTCGAGGCCGTTCCGGTGCCTTGAGCAAGCGGCTGGAACGTCTGCGGCGCGCTTCCGGGCGGCGCTTGCGTGCTTGGAACGCACGCCGCCACGGCACAGATTCTCTACCGCTGACGATCAACCGCCGACGCATCTATATCCTGCCGACCCGGTTCGGCCTTGCGCTCGCAGCGCTGCTTGCGGCCATGCTCGTTGCCGCGCTCAACTACAACAGCAATCTTAGCTTAGCGTTTGCGTTTTTCATGGTATCGCTCGCGCTGGTCGCCATGCACCACTGTCACCGCAACCTCTCCGGATTGAGCGTCGATGTGAACCTCGAGAGCGACGCTTTCGCAGGCACGGATGCCGAGTTTCATTTCATGCTGCGCAACGAGTCCTCGCTCGAGCGCAGCGCCCTTGAAGTCTCGCTCGCGGGCGAGACGCCCTCGAGGGCCATCGCGAGCGTGCCGGCGCGCAGCGACGATCGTTTGGCGCTCGCGGTCCCGCTCGAGCGCCGCGGCGTGCAGCGCTGGGACTACGTCGAGGTGCGCACAGCGCACCCGTTCGGCTGGTTTCGCGCGTGGACCTACGTGCACGCATCGCTCACGGCTTTCGCCGCGCCGCGCCCCGAGGGAAACCGCCCCCTGCCCTCGACGGCCGGAAGCGGCCACGCGCCGCTCGGTGAGACGCAGGGCGAGGAGGAATTCGCCGGCCTGCGCGCTTATGCCCCGGGCGTCGCGCTCAAGCACATGGCTTGGAAAGTGCTCGCGCGCGGCGGCGAGCCGGCGGTGCGTGTCTATACCGATCTCGGCGCGCAACCGGAATGGTTGGACTGGTCGGCACTCGAGGGCGTGGAGACCGAGGCACGCCTGTCGCAACTCTGCCGCTGGATCCTCGCGTGCGAATCGCGCTCCGCGCGTCCCTACGGGCTGCGACTTCCCGGCATCGAGATTCCGCCGGGTCGCGGCCCCACCCACCGGATCCGCTGCCTGCGAGCACTCGCCGCTGCAGCCGCGAGTCGCATGAAGTCCCGGGCCTCGCCAAGCCGGGCCTCACCGCACGCCGTCCCGCACGCGGTGACGTATCGGGAGCTGCGCACGCTGGGGGCCTGCCTCGGCCTGGCTCTCGCGGCGCATGTCGCCGCACTTCCGCTATGGCTGACTGCGGTCGTGGCGGCGAGCATCGCGATGCGGCTTTTCCTGGCGGCGCGTGGGCTTGCGGCGCCCAGCAGGCCGGTCAAGCTCGGCATCGCCACGGCCTCGATCGCCATCCTGTTCTTGCAGTTGCGTACCTTCAATGGGCTTTCGGCCGGCACTGCGCTGTTGAGCCTGGTCGCAGGCCTGAAGTTTCTCGAGACCCGTGCGCGGCGCGATTTGTACGCCGTGGCGCTGATCGTCTATTTCTTGTGTCTCGCGGCGCTGTTGCGCAGCGAGTCGTTCTGGCTGCTGCTCTACCTCATCGGCGTCGCATGCCTCACCGCCGCGGCCTTGCTGCGCCTCACACTCTCGACCCCGTTGCATGATTGGTCGGTGGACCTTCGCTATGTGGGACGCATCTCCGCCCAGGCGCTGCCGGTTGCCGTGGTGCTGTGGCTGTTCTTTCCGCGTTTCGATGCACCACTGTGGCAATTGCCCGGAGAACGAGGCAACGCCCGCTCCGGGCTCAGCGATAGCATGAGCCCCGGAGACATCGTCGATCTCGCCCTCTCCGACGAAATCGCCTTTCGGGTCCGTTTCGATGGCGCCCCGCCGCCCGCGGCTGAGCGTTACTGGCGCGGACCCGTGTTGCACGATACCGATGGGCACACCTGGCGCAACTTGGGACCCGGCGCCGAGAGCGCAGCAACCCTCGTCCCCACCGGCCGTGCGTATAGCTACACGTTGAGCCTCGAGCCGCATGCTTTTAACTGGCTGTTCGCGCTCGACTGGCCCGACCACTGGAGCGTGCCCGACGGGCACCTGAACGCCGACGATACGTTGGTGCAGGGCGAGCCGGTGTCGCGTCCCATGGACGTGAGCGCCCGCTCGCACACACATGTATCGACGGCGGAGGCGCTCCGCGCGACGGTGCGCCGCCGCGACACGCAGTTGCCGTCGAACCGCAACCCTCGGACCATCGCGCTCGCGGCCGAGCTGCGCCGCTCGCACCCCGATGATCTGGAGCTCGCGCAAGCAGTGCTCGAGCGGTTTCATAGGGAGGAGTTCTTCTACACACTCTCACCGCCGCCGCTCGGCGAGAACTCGGTCGATGACTTTTTGTTCGACACCCGACGCGGCTTCTGCGGGCACTACGCCTCGGCCTTCGCGACGCTCATGCGCGCCGCCGGCATTCCCGCGCGCATCGTCACCGGTTATCACGGTGGCACCTACAACCCCTACGCCGGCTACTGGCTCGTCCGCCAAAGCAATGCGCATGCCTGGGATGAGATTTGGATTGCGGGTCGCGGGTGGCTGCGCGTCGATCCCACGGCCGCCATCGCCCCGGCGCGCGTCGAGGCCGGACTCGACGGCACGCTGGCCGCGGAGCCGTTGGGCATGGGAATTCGCGCGCGCCTGCCGTGGATCACCGATCTGCGCCTGCGCCTGGATGCGCTCGGACAGGTTTGGCGCCAGCGCGTCCTGCGCTTCAATCAGGTCGCACAGCTCTCGCTCATTGAGCGGCTGGGTATCGAGGAGCCTGACGCGCAGAAGATCGTTCTGGTGATGACTGCCGGCCTGGTGCTCGCCTTTGCATGGCTCCTGTGGCAATTGCGCCGTGAGCAGTACAAAGAGTCTACCGACCCGGCGGTCGTCGCTTACCGTCGACTGTGCAGAAGGCTTGCCGCCGTCGGCTTGGCGCGACGCCCGCACGAAGGCGCGGAAGGCTACGCCGCCCGCGTCGGGCGAGCACGTCCCGATCTCGCCGCCCCGGTCGCGGCGCTGTGCAGCAGCTATTCGCGATTGCGCTACGCGAAGGGCTCGTCCGAGCACGGGGCGGATCTCGACACATTCGTCGCGCGCGCTCGGGCCTTTCATCCGCGCCGCAAGCCGTCCGAGTCCGAGCGCGAGCGCGAGCGCGCGCGCAGACGAACCCTAGCGCAGGCCGGCTTTCTCGAGCATGGCGAGAAACTGCCGCTCGGTGCGCATGTCGATTGCCGTCGCCACGAGTCTGCCCGAGCGCTCATACACGAAGCTCTTCGGAATCCCCTGAATGGCGAATGCCTGGTTCACGACGCGCCCGGGATCGAGCAGGATCGGATAGGACATCGCCTGCCTGCGCACGAAGGGACCGGCCTTGGCGGCATCCTCATCGGAGATGCCGATGACCACGAGACCCTGGCTCGCAAATCGCGCACTGAGCGCTTGCAGAGACGGGATCTCCTTGCGGCAAGGAGGACACCAGGTCGCCCAAAAGTTCACCAGCACCACCTTGCCGCGCAAATCCGCCATGCGCCAGGGCTTGCCGGACAGATCGTTCAACGTGAAGTCCGGATGGTCGCGCTTGCGATCGTCCGCCTCGAGCGTCGCCAGCGCCGCGCGAAAATGCGCATCGTCCTTGAGAGGCACGGCCACATCCTCATAGTGCGCGAGCTGGGCAAGCGTGCGGTACGCGAACGCCGGCATGAGCGCCGGCTCGAACTTCATCTCGCCGGCGGGCGGCTCGGTCCAGGGTAGCGGCGCCTCGCGCACGGCCGCTGCGAGCGTCGCCGCCGCTTGATCGAGAGTCGCCCGGCCGAAATCACCCTCGGTCGACAGCGAAGCCAGCTCGATCGCCAGTCTGAGCTTGTTGGGTGAGGCCGGGAGCTGCCGGATTCGCATCGCCAGATCGCGGGTGGCCGCGCCCCGGGCGTCGTCGGCAACCAAGCGTAAATGGCCGATGTGGTCGGCAATGGGCTTTTGCTCGGCGCTGAACACGGGCTCGTTGTCGGCGGCGCGCGCCGGCGGCCGCGCGGCGATCGCGAGGCAGCCCAGCACCAGGGCGGCGCCAGCGGCCGTGGCGCAAAGGCACTTGGAGCGATTCGTGCTCATCCCGCGACGAGTGTACCCGTAAATGGTCGCGCGCCGCGTCGGGCGCTCGCGTTACCATGCACCCTGGAATGACAGCCGACGGCCAACAAACAAACGCGGCGCCCGGCGGTGCGGAGTCCGAAGCGGCGCGGCTCGCGCGGCTGGCGTTGTTCGCCTTCATCATCACCTTCATTGTCGCGCGCATCATGGTGCTCCTCATCATGGAGCGGCGCGTGCCGAATCTGTATTTCTTCCTGCGCGGCACGCACGTGCATCACTTAAATTACGGCATTTTTCTGCTCGCGGGAGTGGGTGCCTACCTGTTGCTGCGTCTGCCGGGCGGCAAGTCCCTGCGCGGCGGCGCGTTGGCTTACGGAATCGCGCTCGCGCTCACCTTCGATGAGTTCGGCATGTGGCTGCACCTGGGCGGCAGCTACTGGCAGCGCGCGAGCGTCGACGCGATCATCGTGGTTGCCGCCACCCTGGCGCTGCTCGGCTACGCCTCCGCCATCCGCGATTTCCGCGCCCGCCACGTGCGCGCCTCGATCGCCCTGCTCGTCGCTGTGATCGCCTTCGGCGTGGTGCTCTACGATGCCTCCATGAAGCTCGGCCAGGTCGAGGGGCCGCGGCTCGAGGCGCTCGAAGCCTCGTCGTCGCCTTGAGTTAAGCGCCGTCGATCGCCGCCTTCTTCAGGCGGCGAGATTCTCGCGAGTCTTCAAGAACCGCACCGCCGGCCAGCGTTCCTGGGTCAGCTCGAGATTGACGCGCGTCGGCGCGAGATACACGAGCTCGCCCGCGTGATCGACGGCGAGATTGTCGTAGGCCTTGTCGCGAAATTCAGCCAGCCGTTTCTCGTCGTCGATCCGGATCCAGCGCGCCGTCACGACGTTGATCGGCTCGAATACGCACTGCACGTTGTATTCGTCCTGCAAGCGGAACGCGACCACCTCGAATTGCAGCTGGCCGATGGCGCCGAGGATGAGGTCGTTGTTGCGCAATGGCTTGAAGAGCTGGGTGGCGCCCTCCTCGCAGAGCTGCGAGAGCCCCTTCTGCAGCGCTTTCATGCGCAGCGGGTCCTTCAAGACCGCGCGCCGAAAGATTTCCGGCGCGAAATTCGGCACACCCGTGTAAGTGAGATGCTCGCCTTCGGTGAAGGTATCGCCGATGTTGATGGTGCCGTGATTGTGCAGCCCGATGATGTCCCCGGCGTACGCCTCCTCGGCCTGGCTGCGGTCGGCGGCGAGAAACGTGAGCGCGTCGGCGACGCGCACTTCCTTGTCGAGCCGGACGTGGTAGAAGCGCATGCCGCGTGCATAGCGGCCGGAGCACAATCGCAGAAACGCGATGCGGTCGCGGTGGCCGGGATCCATGTTCGCCTGGATCTTGAAAACGAATCCCGAAAACTTGGGCTCCGCGGCGCTCACCATCCGCTCGATCGCCGTGCGCGGCAGGGGGCCCGGGGAATATTGCACGAACGAGCTCAACAACTCGCGCACGCCGAAATTATTGACGGCCGAGCCGAAGAACACCGGTGTCTGTCGCGCCGCGCGGTAGCGCTCGAGGTCGAACGCCGGGCTCGCACCGCGCACGAGCTCGATCTCCTCGACAAACTCCCGATAGCGCGCGCCCAGAAATTCGCGGGCCTCATCGCTCTCGAGGCCGGCAATGGTCTCGTGGGTGCCGACCCGGCCGCGCTCGACGGGGACATAGACGTAAATCCGGTCCTCGAGCAGATGGTAAACGCCGAGGAGCTCGCGGCCCATGCCGATAGGCCAGGTGAGCGGCGCGCACTGGATCTTGAGCACGCTCTCGATCTCGTCCAGCAGCTCGATCGGCGGCCGGCCATCGCGATCCAGCTTGTTGACGAAGGTCATGATGGGCGTATCGCGCAAGCGGCACACCTCCATGAGCTTGATGGTGCGCTCTTCGACGCCTTTGGCGCAGTCGATCACCATGAGTGCGGAATCGACGGCGGTGAGCGTGCGATAGGTGTCTTCCGAGAAATCCTCATGGCCCGGGGTATCGAGCAGATTGACGATGCAGTCCTCGAAAGGAAATTGCATGACCGAGGAGGTCACCGAGATGCCGCGCTGCTGCTCGAGACGCATCCAGTCCGACGTCGCGTGACGCGTTGCCTTGCGCCCTTTCACCGTCCCCGCCATCTGGATGGCGCCGCCGAACAGGAGCAGCTTCTCCGTGAGCGTGGTCTTGCCCGCGTCCGGGTGGGAGATGATGGCGAACGTGCGTCTTCTCTTTATTTCTCTTGTAGTTACATCATCCAACTTAGAGTCTACCTTCAAAGTTTTCGCGCCCCGGCGGCGGCGAATTAAGTTTACTTGTGAGCGATTGGGCCGCGCCTGCGAGAGGCGCGGATAAGCTACCGAAGGGGTGACCCACCCTCATCCTCCGGCAGCGGCGGAGTCATTTTTCGTCGGCGGATTTGGGCTCGGGATAGAGAACCCGGCGCAGCACTTGCGCATCCTCGCGTCCCATTGTCGCCTGGTAGTAACCGCGGCGGATGCCGACCTGCTCGAAGCCGAGCGAATGATACAGCCGGGCCGCGGCAATGTTCGAGGGACGTACCTCGAGAAAGGCTTCGTACATGCCGGCAATGCGCGCCCGCTCGAGCAGATAGAGCAGCATCTTGCGCGCGAGACCCCGGCATCGGTACTCATCGCGCACACACACATTGAGCACATGCGCCTCGCCCGCGCCCACCGACATGATGCCGTAACCCGCCATGTCGCCGCTCACTTCCACCACGCGGCACACATAGCCGACCCGCAAACAATCGCGGAAAATGCCGTCGCTCCAGGGAAACTGATATCCGGCACGCTCGATGGCACCGACGACCGGAACGTCCAGCTCGTTCATAGGACGGATATCGACTGCCGCGAGCTCGCGTTCTCGCTTAACGCTGGACACCGCTACACACCTCACGGGCGAACTGAAGGTCCTCCCACGCCTTGCGCTTCTCGGCCGGCTCGCGCAGGAGATAGGCAGGATGATACGTTACCACCAACGGCACGCGCGAGGCGCCGAAATGATGCACCTGGCCCCGCAGGCGCCCGAGAGAGACATCGGTCTTGAGCAGGTTCTGGGCTGAAATCCGCCCGACGGCCAGCATGATCCGGGGCTTCAAAAGCGCGATCTGGCGCTCGAGATAGGGCAGGCATTGCGCGGCCTCGAGCGGCGCGGGATCGCGGTTCTTGGGCGGGCGGCATTTCAAGACATTGGCGATGAACACCTGCTCGCGCTCGAGGCCGATGGCCCGCAGCATGGCATTCAAGAGCTGGCCCGCGCGCCCCACGAACGGCTCACCCTGCCGGTCCTCCTCGGCCCCGGGCGCCTCCCCCACGATAAGCCATTGGGCCTGAAGGCTGCCGACGCCGAACACCGTCTGGGTGCGCGTCGCACTCAACGGGCAGCGCGTGCACGCCGCCACGGCGGCGCGCAGCTCCACCCAGCCGAGATCCGCGACGAGGCCCGCCTTCGGCGCACCAGGTGCGGGCACGGCCGTGCTCTGCCCCGGCTCTGCCTGCGGGGCACCCGGACCGCGGCGCAAGCTCCAGGACTCGAGGCCGAGCGCCGCGAGGTATTGGCCGCGCAGGGCGTTGTTCATGCGGGTGTCGGGGTGCCGCGCGTGCGGCGGCGAAACAGCTTGCGGTACAGCCACACGGTCGGCGCGGAGAGCGCATAGCCGCCGAAGATGAGCAGCAACGAGATCGGATGGAAAAGAAAAATGAACACGAATGCGAGCGGCACCAGCACGATCTGCGTGAAGCGTACGCGCGCGCCGGCGCTCACTCCCTTGAAGCTGTAGAAGGCGAAGCGGCTGATCATCAGCGCGCCGGCGCACGCCGTCACCACGAACGCGACGATGAGACCGGGAAGGCCGACGTTCACTCGATCGCTCGCGAGCCAGATCGACGCGGCGACGATGGCCGCCGCCGACGGGCTCGGCAACCCCTCGAAGTAATGCTTGTCCTGGACCGCGGCGCGCGAGTTGAAGCGCGCGAGCCGCAGCGCCGCGGCCGCGGCATAGAAAAAGCACACCAGCCAGCCGATCCGGCGCCACAGCGGGCCGTACTCGGCGATTCGCGCGACGCCCCATTGATAGGTGACGATGGCCGGTGCGACGCCGAACGAAACCATATCGGACAGGCTGTCGTATTCCTTGCCGAATGCACTTTCGGTGTGCGTCCAACGCGCCACGCGGCCGTCGAGCCCATCGAACACCATGGCGACGAACACGGCGACGCCCGCGTAGTCGAACTTCCAGTCGATCGCGGCCACCACCGCATAGAAGCCCGCGAACAGCGCCCCGGTCGTCAACAAGTTCGGCAGCCAATACACGCCGCGCGGGCGCGATTGCGAATCCTCGAGGTCGCTCATGCGCCGCCATGATACCAGGGGGCCTCGTGTAAGATACGCGGCCATGCGCTTATCCCAGTACCCTATTTCCACGCTGAGAGACGTGCCCGCGGACGCCGAGGTGATCAGCCACCGGCTCATGCTGCGGGCCGGAATGATTCGCCGCCTGGCCGCCGGACTGTATTCCTGGCTGCCGATGGGGCTGCGCACGCTGAAGAAGGCCGAGCGGATCGTGCGCGAAGAGATGGACCGCGCCGGCGCCTTGGAGCTGATCATGCCCACCGTGCAGCCGGCGGAGCTCTGGAAGGAATCCAACCGCTGGAGCTAATACGGCCCCGAGCTGCTGCGCTTCAAGGACCGCCACGAACGCGAGTTCGTCTATGGGCCGACGCACGAGGAAGTCATTACCGACATCGCGCGCCGCGAGCTGCGCAGCTACAAGCAACTGCCGGTCAATTTCTATCAGATCCAATCGAAATTCCGCGACGAGATCCGGCCTCGCTTCGGCGTCATGCGTGCGCGCGAGTTCATCATGAAGGACGCCTACTCCTTTCACATCGATGAGCCGAGTCTCGCCGCAGGGCTACCGCGCCATGTTCGATGCGTACACGCGCATCTTCACGCGCATGGGCCTCAAATTCCGGGCGGCGCAGGCCGATGGCGGCAGCATCGGCGGGAACGTCTCGCAGGAATTTCACGTGCTGGCCGACTCGGGCGAGGACGCCATCGCCTATCTCCACCTCGGGCGACTATGCCTCGAATCTCGAGACGGCAACGACCCTGCCGCCGGCAAGCGCGCGCCCGCCCCGTCTCAGGAGCTGCGCAAAGTGCCGACGCCAGGCGCGCGCACCATCGCCGATCTCAGCGCATTTCTGGGCGTGCCCGCGATCGCATGCGTGAAGACTCTGATGGTCGACGGCGACGAGGGCGCCGTCATCGCCATGATCCTGCGCGGCGATCACGAGCTCAACGCCGTCAAGGCGCAAAAGCTCGGGCGTCGCAAATCCACTGCGCATGGCGAGCGCCGATCGGGTGCGCGAGGCGGCAAACTGCGACCCCGGCTCGCTCGGCCCGGTGGGGTTTCGCGGCACGATCTATGTCGACCACGCCGCGGCGCAGCTTGCCGATTTCGTCTGCGGCGCCAACGAGAAGGACGTGCATTTCACCGGCGTGAACTGGGGGCGCGATCTGCCGGAGCCCAGCTCGGACGACCTGCGCAACGTCGTGCCGGGCGATCCGAGCCCGACCGGCAACGGCACGCTCGAGATCGCACGCGGAATCGAGGTGGGTCACATTTTCCAGCTCGGGCAGCTCTACAGCCAGGCGATGCAAGCGACCGTCCTCGACGAGCAGGGCAAGGCGGTCACCATGTTCATGGGCTGCTACGGCATCGGCGTGACGCGCGTCGTCGCGGCGGCCATCGAGCAAAATCACGATGCCAACGGCATCATCTGGCCCGAGCCTCTGGCCCCGTTCAACGTCATCGTGGTGCCGATCAACTACCAGAAGTCCGAGCGCGTGCGCCGCGCGGCCGACCAGCTGTACGAGGACCTCCGCGCCGCGGGCATCGACGTGCTGCTCGACGACCGCGACGCGCGACCCGGCGTGAAATTCGCCGACGCGGAGCTCATCGGGATCCCGCACCGGCTGGTCGTCGGCGATCGGGCGCTCGAGACCGGCAAGCTCGAATACCGGCATCGCCGCGACAGCGAGTCGACGGAAATCCCGGCCGCGGATGTCGTGGCCTATCTCGAGGGCAAGGTACGCGGCTGAAAGACCGCCGCGTGCGGCGCTTGTCTCGTCCAATCCGCGGGTTAGCTGTTCTGCTCGCCCTGTGTCTCGCCGCCGCGCACACCTCCCGCGCCGACGAGCAGCGCGAGCCCGAGCTCAAAGAGCTGCTGCAAAAGATCATCGCCAGCCGGGACTGCTTCCTCGACAAGTACGAATCGGAAGTCTGGTACAAGGCGATGGAGCCGAAGCTCACGCGTTACGTGCCCTCGCACGAGCAGCGGATCGAGATCCTCGACCACGTGTATTGCGAGGCGAAGCGCGATCCCACGCTCGAGTTGCCGCCCGACCTCGTGCTCGCGATGATCGACGTCGAGAGCCGCTTCGACAACTGGGCGGTGTCCCCCGTGGGCGCCGTGGGACTCATGCAGGTGATGCCTTTCTGGCCGCGGCAGCTCGGCGTACAGAACCAACTGGTGCGCGTCGCTCCCAATATCCGCATGGGTTGCGAGATTCTGCGCTTTTATCTGCGCGCCGAGCACATGAACTGGGCGCGCGCGCTCGCCCGCTACAACGGCAGCGCGGGGCGCAACACCTATCCCGCGCTGGTGATGCAGCGCTGGCAGCGGGTCTGGCGTTTCTAAAGGACCTCGAAGCCCTCGCTCGCCGGGGCGGTATCGTCGGCTGCAAATTCGATTTCCTGGACCGCCGCCACCCGCGCGCTCCTCGGGCCGCGATGCAGCCATTGATGTAGCTGCTCCACCGCGTCGGCGGGCGCCGCGCACGGCAACCTCCACAGATCCGTCAGGCAAATTGCGTGCGTAGCCCGACAGGACGAGGCGCTCGGCCTCGAGGCGCGTGCTGTGGCGAAAGTACACGCCCTGAACCTTGCCAGTCACGCGGAAACGGCGCGTGGCCTCGCTCACAGCGTTCTCGGAGGCGCTATTTCGGCGCCGTCGCCGCGGCGCCGGGCGGACCGTCGCCGTGCGATTGGCGACCGCGAGCGCCTCGGTGGCGTGGCGCTTGGCTTCCTGCGCCGCAAGACGCGCCCGCACGTATTCCCTCGCCTCGAGATGCGATTCGGCGCGCCCGATGGCGGCCTGCGCCGCATACAGATCCGGCGAGCTCGAGGGGGTGAGTCCGGCCGTGGTGGCCGCCGCGATCGCCTGACGCGCATCGCTCAATTCTTGCACGGGGGGTCCGCTGGGACAGCCGGTCAGGCACAGAACACCAATGACGACGGCGAAAAGTCGCAACATATCTGAACCGACACTAGCAACAGCGCGCAGGGCCGTCAAACAACGGCCACTAGACAATATCCAGGTGGGCGCAAATAATCCGTTGCGCCGACGCTGCAGCGGACAGCGCACGACGCGATTTCCTACGGGACTTACCCATGCACGAAATCCTGGTCTTGTATTATTCCCGCCAAGGCAGCACCGCCGCGCTGGCCCGCCAAGTGTGCCGGGGCATCGAGAGTGTGGCGGGCATGCAAGCCCGGCTGCGCACCGTCGCGGCCTCGAGCGCCACCGGGGCCGTCGCGGGCGTCCCCGATGAAGGACCGCCCTACGCCACGCACGACGATCTCATCGAGTGCGGCGGTCTCATCCTCGGCAGCCCGACCCGCTTCGGCAACATGGCAGCGCCGCTCAAGCACTTCCTTGACGGCACCAGCGGACTGTGGCTCGGGGGCGGCCTCGCCGATAAGCCGGCGGCTGTTTTCACCTCGACCCAGACCCTGCATGGCGGCCAGGAGGCGACGCTGATTTCCATGATGCTTCCATTGCTCCATCACGGCATGTATCTGGTCGGCCTGCCCTACACCGAGCAAGCGCTCACAGCGACGCAGAGCGGCGGCACGCCGTACGGCGCGAGCCATGTGGCCGGTGTCAGCGGCCACGGCACGCTATCGGCGTCTGAGGCCGATCTCGCCCGTGCCCTCGGCGCCCGCGTCGCCCGGCTCGCCGCCCGGCTCAAGCGCGAATCGTGAGCGCCGCGCGCAACGCACGGCTCGCGACGATCTGGCTCTGGGTCGCCCTCGCCGCGAGCTTGTTGTGCTGGAACTTTGCCGGCTATTCCTGGCCGCTCTGCGCAATCGCCGTGCTCGCGTTGCTCGCGCCGCTGCGCGGGCTCGTACGCGGCGAGCGCCACACGTACGCCTGGGCGACGCTGTTCGCGATTCCTTATTTGATTTTCGTCGTCACCGAGATTCTGGCGAACCCCGCCGCGCGCTGGGTCGGCGCGCTCAGCTTGTTTCTGACGTTCGCCTGGTTCTGCGCTATGGTTTTGTATCTGCGTGCTTCTCGAGCGCCTCGCGAATGAAGGGGATGGTGAGGCGGCGTTGCGCCGCGAGCGACGCCTCGTCCAACTCGTCGAGGATGTCGAAAAGCGAGCGCAGATCGCGCGGCATGCGCTTCATCAGATAGTCGAGCGTCTCGGCCGGGAGCTTCAGGCCGCGCTGCGCGGCGCGCAGCTCGAGCGCGCGCGCGCGGCCCGCTTCGTCGAGCTCTCTCACGTGATAGACGACGCACGCCGCCGCGCGCGAGCGCCAGTCGTCGAGCCGCCACTCGAGCGCGCGGGGTGCCGCGTGCGCCGCGAAAACAAGCCGTGAGCGCGATTCCTGAGCCTCGTTGAACAGGCGAAACAGCGCTTGCTCCCAGTTGAGATTTCCTGCCACGGCATCGACGTCATCCACGCACACCACACCGCAGTCCGCGAATCCGCGCAGCGCCTCGGGAGGCAGCGCCGCGCCGGTAGCGACCGAAGCCAGGGGAATGTAGGCGGCGGGTCCGTCGGTGGCCGCGCAGAGGGCCTGCAGTAAATGGCTTTTGCCGCTGCCCGCGCTTCCCCAAACCCAAAGCGGATCGGCACCCGACCCTTGAAGGGCGGCGAGCACTTCCTCGTTCGGTCCTGCGTAGAAATTTGCGAACAGGGCATTGGCGCGCAGCGTCACGCCGAGCGCGAGCTGCTTCATGTGAGCTCATGCTCGGGGGTGCGCCGGGATCTCGATTCCTCGAGCGCCGCCCTGCCATAACGCAACACGTAATCGATGCCGCTCACGGCAGTGGTCAGGAACGTGAGCGCGCCGAGCGTCACGATAGCCCAGGCGTCCGGCTGCGCGAACTGCTGGCGCGCGATGACGCAGAGAATGAACAGCGCCTGACACAAGGTGTTGAGCTTGCTGAGATTGCTGGGTCGCGCCTCGACAGGCCCGAGCCACAGCCGATAGGCGATTGCGCCGCTGACGATGATCAGATCACGCGCCACCGCCGTGGCCATGAGCCACAGCGGCACGAGGTGCATGACGGCGAGCACCACGAAGGAGGTGGCGAGGAGCAGCTTGTCCGCAGCCGGATCGAGCACGCCGCCGAGGGCGCTCTGCCAACCGAATCGCTTGGCGATGAACCCGTCGAGGAGGTCGGATACGGCGGCGATGAAGAACAAGCCGAGCGCGACGAGGAGCTCATGGTGCAGCAGAGCCACTGCGATCGGAGCGATCAGGAGGATCCTCAGAGCCGTGATGAGGTTCGGAATCTGGCGAAGCACGGAGGTCAATGCTGTAGTTGGAAGCGTTGCATCCCGTTCTCACTCTGGCCGGCGGCTTGCAGACGTCCATTGAGCGCGAGCGCATGCTGCAAGGACTCGGCACCGCCGCGCGCGGTCAAGCGAAAACGCACCGAATTGCCGCTCAAGGAGTCGACGCCGACGTGCGAGACGAAGGCGAGCGACTCGAGGTAGCTCTGCACCGAGGCGTAATCCTTGAGGTCGTTGATGCCGGCCACCTCGATATCGAGCGGCGCGAGCGTGCCGGTTACGGCATAGAGTTCCGCATAGGTGTCGGCTGCGCGGTTCACCGCTTCGGCAGAAGGCCCGGAGAACTCGCTGCTGCGGTCCTGAAACAGATAGATCCAGTGCACGGCGCCGGCATCGGCCGGATTGGCTGCACGCCCGATCAGGGTGCCCTCGCCGCCGGAGCGATGCCCGAGATCGGCAAGCGTCGCGGGCGTGGCAGCCGCCACTGCCGCGAAATCGAGGTGATTTCTCGAAAGCTCCGCGGCGCTCGGCCAGAGCACGGGGATGCCGCGCTGCGCCGCGGCCGCAGTGAACTCGCCTTTGATTGGCGAGGTGGTGTCCTCCGACGTGATCACCGTGCCGCCCTGCCCGTTCTGCACGGCGAGCCACACGAACGTCGTCGGGCGCTCGCCGCCCCACAAGGGCTGATTGTTCTGAGTGAGCCAGCGGTCGAGCGCGGCACCGTCGAAGGCCACCCAGATCTGATTATCGGCTGCCGGGCGGTATTGCTGCACATAGCGGCGGGCGCTGGCGATGAGAGGAGCCAGCGCCGGGTCCTGGTCCACCCCACGCCGGCCGGTCACTTTGACCAGCACGGTCCGGAGCGCCGCCTCGAAGGCGGCTTCCTGCCCTGCCTCGGAACGCTCGGTCAACGGGGCGGTCGCCTGGTAGAGCTCGACGCGCGTAAGCGCTGCACTCATATCGGCACAGCAGAGCGCTGCGGCGGCCGCGCACACACACAACCAAAGCCGTAATCCAAGCCCGCGCTCGAGGGAATTTCTTACCATGGTGTAATCGCGTAAGTCCTTAAGTTCTCTGATGTAAAATACCACAGCTGGCCGGGTAGCCGGATTGGCCCGTATTTACTCGAGGATCCGCATGACTGATCGAGCACCCGTCACTTACCGCGCCGCCGGCGTCAATATCGATGCCGGCGAAGAGCTGGTGGAGCGCATCAAGCCGCATGTGCGCCGCTCGATGCGTCGCGAGGTCCTCGGCGGCATCGGCGGATTCGGTGCCCTCGTGGAAATACCCCTCGACCGCTACCGCAAGCCCGTGCTGGTCTCGGGCACGGATGGCGTCGGGACGAAGCTGCGCCTCGCCATCGACACCGGCCGGCACGATACGGTGGGCATCGACCTGGTGGCCATGTGCGTGAACGACGTCGTGGTGCAGGGAGCAGAGCCCCTGTTCTTTCTTGATTATTTCGCGACCGGGGCGCTGGATGTCGCCGTCGGGGAGCGTGTCATCGCCGGCATCGTAGAGGGCTGCGTGCAGGCGGGCTGCGCGCTGGTCGGGGGCGAAACCGCCGAAATGCCCGGCATGTACCACGGTAAGGATTACGATCTCGCGGGCTTCGCTGTGGGGATCGTGGAAAAGGATCGCATCATCGACGGCTCAAAAACCGCCGCCGGCGACGTGGTGCTGGGGCTGCCCGCCTCGGGCCCGCACTCGAACGGCTTTTCGCTCATTCGCAAAATCCTCGAGGTGAGCGGCGCCGATCCCGCGACGCCCGTCGAGGGCACGCCGCTCATCGATCGGCTGATGGCGCCCACCCGGATCTACGTCAAGCCGCTGCTGCGGCTCCTCGATGAGATTCCCGTGCACGGTTTGGCGCACATCACGGGGGGCGGCCTGGTCGACAACATCCCGCGCGTGTTGCCCGAGGGGCTCGAGGCGGTGCTGGAGCGCGACGCCTGGAGCCGCGGTCCGGTGTTCGATTGGCTGCAGCGTGCCGGCCGGGTCGAGGATGCGGAAATGTACCGGGTGTTCAACTGCGGCATCGGCATGACCGTCCACGTCCCCGCAGCGGACGCACAGCAGGCCATCGACATCCTGAGGGAAAACGGCCAGAGCGCGCAGGTGATCGGCGAGATACGCGCGGGGACGCGCGGTGTAGTCATCGCGTGACAAGCTCCCGGCCCGCGCAGATCGTCGTACTGATCTCGGGCCGGGGCGGGAATATGCGCGCGCTGGTGGAGCGCAGCCGCGATTCCGCGATGGGCGTCGAGGTCGTCGCCGTGGTCGCGGACCAGCCGGCCGCCGGGGGGCTTGGGATCGCGCGCGATCTCGGGGTGCCCACACATGTCGTCGTCGCGGAGCCATCGATCACCCGCGCCCGCTATGACGAGCAGCTCGCGGCCGCGATCGAGCCGTACGCACCCTCGCTGATCGTGCTCGCCGGGTTCATGCGCATTCTCTCGCGCGAGTTCGTCGCCCGCTACGAAGGACGAATCCTCAACATCCACCCTGCATTGCTGCCCAAGTATCCGGGGCTGCATACTCATCAACGCGCGCTCGAGGCGCGCGACCAGGAGCACGGCGCCACGGTCCACTTCGTGACGGCGGAGCTCGACGCGGGGCCCGCGGTGATTCAAGGACGAGTCCGCGTGGAGCCCGAGGATGATGCGCAGAGTCTGGCGGCTCGCGTGCAAGTGCTCGAGCACCGCATCTACCCGATGGCCGTGCGCTGGTATTGCGCGGGGAGGCTCCGCTACGCGGAAGGCGGCGCGTGGCTCGATGGAGAAAGATTAGCGGGTCCGATCATTTACAGCGGCGCCGAGGATCGATAAATGCGAATACTGTCAATGGGCACGGGATGTCTCGCGGCAATGCTCGCGGGTCCTGCACTCGCCGCGGATGGGCAGTCCCAGCACCCGCACGCCGACCATGCGGGCGATTCGGATATCCGTCCGTTCTCGTCCCACTACGTCGCCGAGTGGAAAGATATCTCGGTGGGCGTGAGCGATCTGGAGCTCAGGTTGGACACGCAGCCGGGACACTACGTCTACAAATGGACGACCAGCGCGCGGGGAATTTTCCGCCTGGTGTACTCCGACGACGTCGTCCAGGAGAGCTGGTTCTCCATCGTGGACGATCATGTGAAGCCCGACCGGTATCGCGGTCGACAAGGTTCCGCCTCCGTCAACTTCGATTTCGATTGGAACGCGGGGCATGCCACCGGGACTTCCGAAGGCAAGCCGATCGATCTTACGCTCGAGCCGGATACTCAGGATCTCAACTCCATCCAGATCCAGGTCATGCTCGATCTCAAGAATGACAACCTGCCGCCCACCTTCCACGTCATCGACAAGGACCAGATCAAGGGATTTCTATATGCGACGGAGGGCACTGCGCAGCTCAAGACCGCGATCGGCACCTACGACACCGTCATCGTCACCAGCCGCCACACCGCCAACGACCGGCGGGTGCTGCGCATGTGGTTCGCGCGCGATCTCGGCTGGGTGCCGGTGCAGGCCGAGCGCACCAGCAGCGGCAAGCTCGAGTTCGCGATGCGCATCAGGAGCCTGACACGCGAAGGAGAGCGGCTAAGCGCACCGCCGTGACGGGCCGCGCGCTACGCGCGATCTTTTGCGCCTCGCGCCGCGCCTCAGGCTTTCGGCAGGGTGACGCCGCGCTGCCCTTGGTATTTTCCGCCGCGATCGCGATAGGAGGTCTCGCAGATCTCATCCGACTCGAAGAACAGCATCTGCGCGACGCCTTCATTGGCGTAGATCTTGGCGGGGAGCGGCGTGGTGTTGGAGAACTCGAGTGTGACGTGGCCTTCCCACTCGGGTTCCAAGGGCGTTACGTTGACGATTATCCCGCAATTTTTCACGAATACGCCGGACTCCAAGGCGAAGTTCCCGGCCTCCGGGACAGTCAGGCAATAGACGTCGTGGTCGCCGGGGAGTTCTCGAACGGCGACCACCTTGTGATTGCGGTAGGCGGGAGTGCCTCTGAATTTCGCGATGATTTCAGGGAATCGTCGAAATACTGACCGGTCGCATTGGAGAAGTGCCGCCGCACCGCGGATCGAGCCCGTATCGTCCAGCGCCCGGCGGACAGCCTCCTCCGAAACATCGGCGCGAAGATTTATGGCTCGCGCGACTTCCGCCTGCCTCATACGTCGCCCGCCGTTGTCCTTCTGCCATGCCTGAACCATCAGCCGTGAGTGATGCAATCTCGCGCCAGGCTGGGAAAACCGTCGCAACGTCGCTCTGCGATGAGCTTCGCGCGTTTCATCCGATGGATTTTGCCGCGCTTCAATTACCCGTTTACGGATGGAATCGTAACGGTCGATATGCCAGAAGTCCTTCGCCCGCTGAGCTTGCACGCGCGCAAAATGCTCCCGCCACTCTGGGTCTTCCGACCTTGTCTGGAGCGCCTGACGGATCGCAGACGCGTGAGCCGCGTGATCGAAATCATTCCCATAGTTCTCATCGTTGTGTAGGCGAATGTGCTCCGAGGCCGGCATGCGCTGGATATTGGTAGGCCGATTGTTCCGCCGATCGAAATCGATGTGGTGTGGATGCGTCGCCGGTGCGTCCGCAAAGATTTCATGGCGCAGGTTCCATTCATCCGCCAAGCGATGCGTCGGGTAAAGGTAACCATCGATCGGCTGATACACCATTTCGTAGCCGCGAGCCAAGTCCCGATATAGAGGCATCAGAGTGTCGCGAGGCCGAAGCTCACTTGCTGCGGTCATGCGCCCATCGCGCCTCATGAATAGATGATCCGGCGTGGCGCGGACGCGCTCGCCGTTGTCCAATTCGATCTCGAGCAGGGAATCTCTGCCGATGAATCGGGGCTCGTCCAGATAGGTGACGATCAGACGCCCGTTTGGCCCGATGCTGTACCCCCATAACGGCTCGCCCGCCGCATGCCGCGTTGCCATTTCCTCTAACGTCGGCGCCGTCCCGTCGACCAGCGCAACCCGGGTATCGCCGCTGAAGCACCGCGCATAGGTCGAATTGTGGATGATGAAATCGTTGGCCACGAAATTGTGCAGTGTCGGTACGGTGATATCGAAGACTTCCTCGAACCCTGCAGGTTCGATCCCCTCAACCTCATCCCATATAGGTCCATCGTCGAGCGGACTGACATAGCCGGTCATGACGCCAACTGGCGCCGCGGCAGACATCGAGTTGGTCCGATGCGGCTGGCTGCGAATATCGAGCGAGTTCGGGGCATGTCCGCCCACTTGCCCTGCGGTGGCGAGGACCGTCCAGGGAGTCACCGTCTCCTCGAGCTGGTGCTGCTTTACCGAGCCGGGCGAGAAACCGATTCTCTGCGCAAAACGCAGGATCTGATCCTTTTCTGTGATCTGTATTTTGCACGCCCGAGTCCCGATCGCCGTGCTCTTTTCACGGATCAGCGCGAAGACTCCGAATCGCAGCAGAAGGTGGTGCACGTCCTCGATGAGGCGCCGAGAATTCGAGTCGTACTCGAGGAACACGTCCCTATCGGAATGACCAATGCCGCCGTCGCTGCTAAACAGCGCCTGAAGAAACAGGCGGACCGCCGGCTCCGGCGCCGTGAAAATGATCTGCGGCACGAATCTGTCGACAGCACCGATATTAATCCCGAGATTTCGTGGCCAATCCTGGGCGCGAGCCAGTTCTCCCAGCAAGGAAGCCGCCATCGTAGACTCGAGCAGAGCAACCATCGCCGGATCCGCCGTCGTGTAAGTCGGGCTGTGGCCGGGCGTGTTGCACTGACCCTCTGAGATCATCAAGCCAAGGAGAGTCGCCTCCCAGTCGGGGATGGGGGTCTTTCCGAACACGGGAATCTCCCGTGCAACTGCAATACGATCGCCAACCCGCAAATCGCTGAGCGCGACCCACCGATTGAGCATGCGAAACGGGTGATTCGCCGTTGCGCGAATGCGCAACCCCGCCCGGGTGCGCAACTCGAAGATCTCTCGCTTGCCCTGCGGGATGAAGTCCGACACCTTCGCCGGCTTCAAACGCCAGCCGTCCCAGGCCAAGGTGCGTTTACCCCAGCGCATCTCGGTGATCGGCAGGTAGGCGCCGGTATCGGCGTCGACCACGCGGGTATCCCCTGTGACGCATTTTCCGAGGCAAACGGTTAAAACCGACCGCGGAATCCTGAAGTACTCGACCGTGCTTGCAAGCGCAAACGAATTCGGCGGAATGATGCAGACCGGCCCTTTGAAATCGACGAACGATTTCTCGTCGAAGCTCTTCGGATCGACGATGGTCGAGTTGATGTTGGTGAAGATCTTGAATTCTTCCGCGCAGCGCACGTCGTAGCCGTAGCTCGAAGTGCCGTACGAGATGATCTTGTGGCCATCCGCCACGCGCACCTGCTCCGGGGAGAAGGGATCGATCATGCCGTGTTCGGCGGCCATGCGCCGAATCCAGCGGTCCGCCTTGATGCTCACGTCGCTTCGACCGTGATCTTGGGGAACACCGAGCTGTAGTCCTTGTTCAAGGTCGCGAGTCGCGCGGCCGCGCGGCGCGCCATTTTGAAATAAGCCTGCGCGCGAGCGCTGTCTGGGATCGGCGACGACGGTCGGGTTGCCGCCGTCGGCCTCTTCGCGAATGCGGATATCGAGCGGCAGCTCGCCGAGGAACTGCACCCCGTACTGCTCCGCCATGCGCGCTCCGCCGCCGCTGCCGAAGATGTGCTCGGCATGGCCGCAGTTACTGCACACGTGCACGCTCATGTTCTCGACGACTCCGAGCACCCGAACCTCCACCTTCTCGAACATCTTGAGTCCCTTGCGAGCGTCCAAGAGCGCGATGTCCTGGGGCGTGGTGACGATGACCGCGCCGCTAACCGGCACGCGCTGGGCGAGCGTCAACTGGATGTCGCCCGTGCCGGGCGGCATGTCCACCACCAAGTAATCGAGCGCTCCCCAGTTTGTTTCGCCGAGCAGCTGGGTCAATGCCTGCGTCACCATGGGCCCGCGCCAGGCCATGGGCTGCTCGGCATCGATCATGAATCCGATGGACATCACCTCGATGCCGTGGGCGCGCAACGGATTGATGTGCTTGCCGTCCGGAGTTTCGGGCTTGCGGCCGGCCACGCCCATCATAAGCGGCTGGCTGGGACCGTAAATGTCCGCATCCAGGAGCCCGACCCGAGCGCCCTGCGCCGCCCAGGCGAGCGCCAGATTGGCCGCGACGGTCGATTTGCCGACACCGCCCTTGCCCGACGCGACGGCGATGACGTTCTTGACGCGCTCCAGGGGTTTGAGAGTGCGCTGTACGGCGTGCGCCGTGATCTGGGCCTCGAGCGCGAGCTCGAGGCCTGCGCCGTCAAGTAGCGGCGCCAGATGGGCTTCCAGTGCGGGTTTCAGCTCCGCGGCATAATCGGCGCAGGGAAAACCGAATTTAAGCGTGACGTGGATCGCGTTGCGTTGCAAAGCGAGGCCCGAGATGGCCTTGGCCTCGGCAAGAGTCTGGCCCAGATAGGGATCTGTATACGCGCCGAGCCGTTCACGGAGAGGCGCTATGTCGTCGAAAGGGGTCATTTTGCCCATTCTATCGCAGCCGGACCCGGGCGTGCGGTATGGCATAATTCCTCAAATTGAGAATCAAGGCCCGGTAGGGGCTGTAGATACGGTGAGAATAGGGGATCTCGAGGAGCGTCATTAGGGCCGAATGTCTGTGTTCGCCAACTATCGTGCCGATCGGCTGATTGCCGAGATCAAGTCGACCGGCAATCCAAGCTCGCCGCAGGCCCAGAAGGCCTTACAGAAGCTGCTCGCGCTCGGCTCGAGCGCTATTGACCCGATCATCGATGCGCTGAGCAACGCCGAGAAGCGCGAGACCATTGCCTATGTCGAGGTCCTGGCGAAGCTGATCGATGCCCGAACGCTGCCGCAGGTGCTCCGCGCCATGGCCGAGGCCAACGGGCGGGCGACCTCCGGCATCGCCTGGGCGTTATCGTCCAGCCAGCGCTACCCGGCGAGGCGCTCCTCGACGCCTTGAGCAAGGAGGGCATGCCCAAGCCCGCGATTCTCGACGTCATCACCGCACAGAAGGCGCGCTATTCCGTGCGCGATCTGCTGAACGCCGCCTACGCCCAGGAGCCGACCGAGCGCGCGGCCCTTTTCAAAATCATCGCTGAAGTCGCCGACGAGTCCTCGCGTCGACGACCTCGTGTCGCGCATCGAGGGCAAAGACCCGGTGGCGCGGCTGCACATCATCCAAGTCCTCGGGCGCTTCAACACCCCCACCGTGCAGCAGGCGGTGCAGAAACAGCTCAAGGACAACAACAAGCTGGTGCGTTCCGCGGCGCTCTCTGCCCTCGCGCGCATGGACGGACCGTTCGACATGCCGCTCATCACCGGGATGCTGCGCGATGCGGAGATCGAAGTGCAGAACAAGGCCGTGGACGTGGTGGTCAAGGCCAATCACCCCGACACCGTCAAGTTCCTGGTCGAGGTGCTCAAGGACGAAAACGAATACGCACGGCGCGCCGCTGTCGAGGTGTTGAACGTCATCGGCAGCCCCAAGGACGTGAAGTACCTGCTCGAAGTGATCGCGGACAGCGATTGGTGGGTGCGCACACGGGCGGCCGACGCGCTCGGGAAGATCGGCGGCCCCAAGGTGGTGGACGCCGTCCTCACCCTCATCAAAGACGAGAATCAGGACATCCGCCGGGCGGCGATCGAGATACTGAATCAAACCAAGGACGAGCGCGCGATCGCGCAGCTGATCGAGGCGACCAAGGACAAGGACTGGTGGGTGAGCGAGCGTGCCGTCGATGCGCTCGCGGAAATCGGCAGCGTCAAGGCGCATGCCGCGATTCATCGAGATGTTGCAGGGCGAGCCCAAATCGCTGCCCACGGTGGTGCGGGCCATCGCCAAAATCGGCGACCAGAAGAGCATCGAGCACTTGATTCCGATGCTGCAGCGCCCCGAAAACGAGGTCAAGCTCGAAGCCATCGCCGCCATCGCGAGGCTCGTCGATGAGCGGCGCGCAGACACCATCCGCATGCGGTTGCAGGCGCTCTCGACGGGCGGCGACGGCACCATCACCCAGGCCGTCGCGCGCGCCATGACGGAGATCGACAACCGTTTCTCGACGCAGGAATATCGCGGCCAATCAACGCGCCGCGCAGATGCAGGAGCCGGCAAAGACGCTGCTGGTCGACAACCAGGAGATCGCGGCGGTCATCAGCGAAACCGAAGCCGCCCAGGCAGCGAACGCCAAACTCGACATCACGACACTGAAGCCCGGCGACGTCATCGAGGGCCGCTACAAGTTTATCGAGAAAATCGGCAAGGGCGCGTTCGGCACGGTGCTCCTCATGGAAGACACCGTCGTCGAGGAACGCCTCATTCTCAAGTTCCTGAACGCGAACGTCTCCTCCGACGAGGAGATGATGAAGCGCTTCGTGCACGAGCTGCGCTACAGCCGCAAAATCACGCACAAGAACGTCATCCGCATTTACGACTTCCTGTACATCCGCGGCAACTACGCCATCTCGATGGAGTACTTCCCCTCGCACACGCTCGGCGGGGAAATCATCAACGAGAAGCCCGTCGAGCTCAAGCGCGCGGTTAAATTCGGTATCGACATCGCGACCGGCATGGCGGTCGCGCATCAGGCCGGCATCGTGCACCGCGATTTGAAGCCCGCCAACGTGCTGATCGACAACGACAGCCTGCTGAAGATCGTGGACTTCGGCGTGGCCGCCGCCCAAACCCAGGCCGATACGCAGCTCACCAAGACGGGTTACGTGATCGGCTCGCCGAAGTACATGGCGCCCGAGCAGATCCTCGGCAAGAAAGTGGATGAGCGCGCGGACATCTACAGCCTCGGCGTCATCATGTATGAGCTTTTCACGGGCGTGCCGCCCTATTCGCGCGGCGATCACATGTCCGTGATGTACCAGCACGTGCAGGGCAAAGCGCGCCCGCCGATCGAGATCAACAAGTCCCTACCCGTCGAGCTCAACAACCTGGTACTGAAGTGCATGGCGCTCGACAAGGCCAAGCGCGCGCAGTCCATGGATGAGCTGCGGCTCTCCCTGGAGAAGTTCCTCTAGGTCTTCTGTCCGCCTGTCGGTCAAGTACGCTTAGACGTAGCTCACGGTTATGGGTTTTGGCGGCGCGTTTGGCGCGCCAATTACTCGAAAATCCAATCGCTTATGGGTAGTCTGCCGCGTTATGGCAAGAATCGACGCGTTCCTCAAGCTGGCGGTGGCCCAAGGCTGCTCCGATCTGCACCTGGCAGTCGGTGTGCCTCCGATGATCCGCATGTTCGGCGACCTCGTACCGATCAAGTTCCGCGACCTCGGCGATACCGAGCTCGAGAGCTACATCACCGAGGTTCTGAATCCGTCACAGATCAAGGTGCTGCGCGACGGGAACGACCTCGATTTCTCCTACGTGTCGGCCGACGGCGCCCGCTTTCGCGTCAATGTGTTCCGTAAGGAGACCGGCATCGGCGCGGCCTTTCGCGCTATTCCGACTTCCATGCCGAGCATCGATCAGCTGGGACTCCCACCGATCGTGCGCAAGCTCTGCGATTATCACCAGGGCATGATCCTTGTCACCGGTTCCACGGGCACCGGCAAGACCACGACGCTCGCCTCGATGATCGACTATCTCAATTCGACCCGCCCGCTCAACATCATCAGCCTCGAGGATCCGATCGAGTTCGTTCATCGCAGCAAGTCCGCTCAAGTCATCCAGCGTGAGCTTGGCACCCACCTGCCGACCTTCGCGGAGGGGGTTCGCGCCGCGATGCGCGAGGATCCCGACGTCATTCTCGTCGGCGAAATGCGCGATGCAGAAACCATCTCGATGGCGATGACCGCCGCCGAGACCGGGCATCTGGTGCTCGGCACGCTGCATACGACGAGCGCGACGAAGACCATCGACCGCATCGTCGACGCGCTGCCCACCGAGGAGCGCGAGCAGACCAAGAGCTTTCTCGCCTCGAGCCTCATCGCGGTAATCACGCAGGTCCTGGTGAAGACGCCGGATCAGCGCGGCCGCCGCGCAGTCTGCGAGGTCATGGTCGTCACCAAGGCCATCGGCAAACTGATCATGACCGACCAGGGGCACCAGATCCCGAGCCAGCTGCAGATGGGCAAGGAATACGGAATGCAGCTCATGGACATGGCGCTGCTCGCGGCCATACAGGCCAAGGAAGTCGATCCCGAGCAGGCGTACGGCTACGCCACCGACAAGCGGCAATTCCAGCGCTATGTGACCGATGTGAGCTCGGCCTTGCCCATAGAATCCACCGGTTCCTGAGGACGCATGGCTGCCATCGATCCCTATCTCACTCAGGTCATCGAACGCGACGGATCGGATCTGCATTTTCTTGCCGGCGACCCGCCGCGGGTACGCCAATACGGCGAGCTCAAGGCGCTCTCCAACGAATCGCTGAGTGCCGAGAAGGTGAAGGCGGCGCTCTACGAGATCATGCCCAAGCTCGCCCTCGAGCGCTTCGAGGCAAAGGACGGCACCGACTTCGCCTATAGCATGCCGGGCGTCGCGCGCTTCCGGGTCAACGTCATGCGGCAGCTGAACGGGATGGGCGGCGTGTTTCGCGTCATTCCGTCCAAGGCGCGCACCGCGGATGAGCTCAAGCTCCCCGACGCAGTCCGTAATCTCTGCAAGGTCAACAGCGGGCTGATCCTGGTCACCGGCAAGACCGGTTCGGGCAAGTCCACGACGCTCGCGGCCATGATCGATGACATCAACACGCGCGAGAAGGGCCATATTCTCACCATCGAGGATCCCATCGAGTTCGTGCACACGCGCAAGAACTGCCTCATCAGTCAGCGCGAGATCGGGGTCCATTCGCCCTCCTTCTCGAGCGCCCTGATATCGGCGTTGCGCGAGGACCCGGACGTGATTCTGGTCGGCGAGTTGCGCGACCTGGAGACCATGAGCATCGCGGTCACCGCCGCCGAAACTGGGATTCTCGTGATGGGCACGCTGCACACGAACGGCGCCGCCGCCACCGTAGACCGTCTCGTCAACGCATTTCCGGCCGACAAGCAGCCCCACGTACGCACCATGCTCTCCACCAGCCTGCGCGGCGTGGTGTCGCAGCAGCTCATCCCGAAGGCCGACAAGAAAGGCCGTGTCGCGGCGCTCGAGATCCTCATCAACACCCCGGCTATCGCCAACCTCATTCGCCAGGGCAAGATGGACCAGCTGGAGAATGGCATGCAAACCGGCAGCGCCTCGGGCATGCGCCTGATGGATGCGGCCATTCAAACGCTCCTCGATCAACGGCTCATCAGCGGCGCCGACGCCTACAAGAAATCGATCAACAAGAGCCGCTTCGAGCAATTTCGCGAGGCGAGTTAGCGCGGGCGCCGATAGCGGCGCGTCTTACCTGCGTGAATCACCCGCGCGACAGCGGTAGACTGTCGCGATGGCCCGAAAACTCTTCGTCACGACCGCTCTGCCCTACGCCAATGGCCCGTTCCACATCGGGCATATCATGGAGTACATCCAGGCCGATATCTGGGTGCGCTTCCAGCGCATGCAGGGGAACGAGGTCCTGTTCGTGGGTGCGGACGACGCCCACGGCGCGCCGATCATGCTCAAGGCGCAAGAGGAGGGAATCAGTCCGCAGGCACTCGTTGCACGGATCGCGGCCGGCCGCCCCCAGTACCTGCGCGGGTTCCACATCGGCTTCGATCATTGGTATTCGACCGATTCACCGGAGAACACCGAGCTTTCGCAGGATATCTATCAAAAACTGAAGAAAGCCGGTCTCATCTACGTCAAGCCGGTCGAGCAGTTCTACGATCCAGTCAAGGGGATGTTCCTGGCGGATCGTTACATCAAGGGCGAATGTCCCAATTGCCATGCAAAGGATCAATATGCCGATGCCTGCGAGGCGTGCAGCATCGTCAATTCGCCCGCCGATCTCATCAATCCCTACTCGACGCTTTCCGGCGCCAAGCCCGTACTGAAGAGCTCCGATCATTATTTCTTCAAGCTCTCCGATCCCAGATGCGTCGAGTTCCTGGGGGCATGGCTCGAGACGCCGGAGCGGCTGCAATCACAGGTGGTGAACAAGGCGCGCGAATGGCTCACGGGCAAGGGCGATGAACTACTCGGGGATTGGGACATCTCGCGCGATGCACCCTACTTCGGCATTCCGATTCCGGACGCGCCGGGAAAGTATTTCTACGTTTGGCTGGACGCACCGGTCGGCTATCTCGCGTCGCTGAAGAACTACTTCGATACCGGCGGTGCGCGTGCACAGGGTGAGACGCGCACCTTCGAGCAGTTCCTGACCGCGCCGGACACCGAGCAGATTCATTTCATCGGCAAGGACATCATCTACTTCCACACGCTGTTCTGGCCGGCGATGCTCAAATTCGCGGGTGCCCCTTACAGAACACCGAGCCATGTCTACGTGCACGGATTCATCACGGTATCGGGCGAGAAGATGTCGAAGTCCCGCGGGACCGGCATCAGTCCCCTGCGTTATCTCGAGCTCGGGATGAACGCCGAATGGCTGCGCTACTACATCGCGGCGAAGTTGAACGGCGACGTCGAGGATATCGACTTCAATCCCGACGACTTCGTGGCACGCGTGAACAGCGACCTCATCGGTAAATACGTCAATATCGCGAGCCGCTGCGCAGGATTTATTGCCAAGCGCTTTGCCGGGAAGCTCTCTCGGCCTCACCTCGCCGCAGAAGCTCTGCTACGCAAGCTGCAGAGCAGTGACCAGTCCTGGACGCCCATCGGGCGGCTCTACGCGAATCGCGAGTACGGGAAAGCACTGCGTGAAGTCTCCAATCTGCTCGATCAGATCAACCAGTACATCGACGGGCACAAGCCCTGGGAGCTCGCGAAACTCCCGGCGAACGATGCGCAGCTGCACGAAGTGTGCTCGACCGCTCTCGCCATGTTCTGGTACACCTCGATCTTGTTGAGTCCCGTCCTGCCGGCAACAGCTGTCAAGGTGCGCGAGTTTCTCAATCTGTCTCCAGAACAGATGAGTTGGGGGCAAGACGCATTCTTCCCGGCCGGCCATGTCATCAACCCCTACTCGCATCTGATGACCCGCGTCGACCCGAAACAACTCGATGCGCTGTTCGATTCCCAGAGCGCAGCACTCGCAGCGCCGGCCGCCACGGCCGCCCCAACCGCAGCCAGCGCGACTGCGAGCAGCGGCGCCGCCGCCGCTCCTGCCACCCGCATTTCCATCGACGAGTTCCTGCGCGTCGATCTGCGGGTGGCGAAAGTGCTGGATGCGCAACTGATCACCGGGGCTGACAAACTGCTGAAGTTGCGTCTCGACGTGGGCGAGCTCGGCGAGCGGCAGATTTTTGCCGGCATTCGATCCGCCTACGATCCCGCATCGCTCGTGGGCCGGCTCATCGTCGTGGTGGCAAATCTCGAGCCGCGCACGATGCGCTTTGGAGTCTCGGAAGGCATGATGCTCGCCGCCGGCCCGGGTGGCGCGGACATTTTCGTCGTGTCTCCCGATACCGGCGCGATGCCCGGCATGCGCGTGAAGTGAGCGTGACAAGCGTCGCCGAGCGCATCGATGCCTTGCTGCCGCAGACGCAGTGCACGCGTTGCGGCTACAGCGGCTGCCAACCCTATGCCATCGCCATCGCGGCCGGCGAGGCGCCGATCAATCAGTGTCCACCCGGCGGCAGCGCCACGATCGAGGCGCTCGCCCAGTTGCTCGACCGCGAATATCTGCCGCTGAATCCGGTCAATGGGATCGAGTCAGCGCCGCGCACGGCCTGGATCGATGAGGACCGCTGCATCGGCTGCGCGCGTTGCTTACCGCCCTGCCCTGTGGATGCCATCGTCGGCGCCTCGAAGTATCTGCACACGGTCATCGTCGAGCGCTGCACGGGTTGCGAGCTGTGCCTGGCGCCCTGTCCCGTCGATTGTATCGAGATGCGCCCCGCCCCCGCACCGGCTATGAATCAAGCTGCCCTCAACCGCGAACGCTTCGAGGCCCATGAGGAGCGGCGCGAGCGGCGTGCGCGCGGGCGCCGCGAGCAATTGGACGCGATCAAGGCCGGCGCGCCGCGCGCGACGGCACCATCGTCATGAATCCGGCCAAGCGGCGCGCTATTTTCGAGCGGCTGCGCGAGGCCAACCCCAACCCGCGCACCGAGCTCGCGTACCGCACCCCGTTCGAGCTGTTGGTGGCGGTGATTCTTTCGGCGCAGTCGACCGACAAGGGCGTCAACAAGGCCACCGCGCGGCTCTTCCCGGTCGCCAACACACCGGCCGCGATCGCCGCCCTCGGAGTCGCTGGCCTCACGCCGTACATCCAAACGATTGGTCTGTACAACGGCAAGGCGAAGAATATCATCGCGACGGCGCAGGCCCTGGTCGAGCGGTACGGCGGGGAGGTGCCGCGCTCGCGCGAGGCGCTCGAGGCGCTCCCCGGCGTCGGGCGCAAGACCGCCAACGTCGTCCTGAACACCGCGTTCGGTGAAGCCACGATGGCGGTCGATACCCACATCTTTCGCGTCGCGAACCGCACCGGCTTGGCGCCGGGCAAGACGGTGCGCGCCGTCGAGGACAAGCTCATGAAATTCGTGCCGCCGGAATTCTTGAAGAACGCCCACCACTGGCTCATCCTGCACGGCCGCTACGTGTGCACCGCGCGCAAGCCCGCGTGTCCCCACTGCATCATCGTCGACCTCTGCGAATACCGGCACAAAACCAAGGAGCCGGCGCCTTGAGCTCGCAGACCTTCGGCGGCTACACACGCGAGCAACTGCGCCTGAGCTATGCCGAGGCATGGCGCAAGCATGTCGCACGCGTCCCCATGACGCCCTTGGAAGCGCTCATCGCGGACGTCATCGCACACCATCCGGAGTATCAATCCCTGGTGGGCGATGCGGGGGCCGCGCAGGCGTTCGATCCCGCCCCGGGGACCGCGACGGAGAATCCTTTTTTACATATGGGCCTGCATCTTGCGGTTCGCGAGCAGTTGTCGATCGATCGGCCGCCGGGTGTGCGCCAAATCCGGCAGGCGCTCGCCGCACGGCTCGGCGATGAGCACGACGCCGAACATGTCCTCATGGAAGCCCTCGCCGAAACGTTGTGGGAGGCGCAACGCGGCGGCCAACCCCCGGACGAGCACCGCTATCTCGACCGCGCACGCTCGCGCATCGCGACTGGCGACTGATTGGATGCAGCAATGCGACGAAGCGTCTTGGATGACGCGCCCCAACGGCGGCGGCGACGCAACGAAGTGAAGCAGAGCCGCCAGCTGCAAGTGGATACTGGCTCACGCCACGCTGGTTCCCGCATTTCTTGGCGATTAGCTTAGATTTGGGCATTGTCCGGTCGGCCTAGACTCGGATAGCCTTGGAACTGAATCATGGCGGTCCAAATTCAGCACGCGATTCGTACCTTGCGCCTGAAGGTGAAGCCGGAAGGGTATGCCTGGCTCGATAAGGCCGCGATTGAAGTCAATGATGTCTGGAATTTTGTCAGCGCGACGACCTACAAGGCGGCGCGACCGTTCGCCGGTCCTTCAAAGTGGCTCACAGCTTATGACCTGGACAAGCTGACCGCCGGGGCGTCAAAACACTTTGAGCATATCGGCTCCGAAACCATCCAGCGGATCAATGCCGAGTTTGCAACTCGGCGCAAGCAGCATAAAAGGGCCAAGCTCCGCTGGCGACGCAACCGAGCCTCCGGGCGCGCCTTGGGCTGGATTCCGTTTAAGCCGGCGCAACTGAAGCGCAAGGGCAAGTGCCTGCGATTCTCAGGTAAGGCCTTTCGGGTATTCGAGCAGGACCTACTTGAGAATGCCCGCTGGAAATGTGGCTGCTTCGCCCAGGATGCGGTGGGGGATTGGTGGCTATGTATCCCGGTAGAACACGCGGTCGTGCCCGTTCCTGCTTGCAAGGACGCGGTGGGCTTGGATCTGGGCCTCAAAAATACGGCTGCGACGAGCGATGGGGATAGGCTCGAGGCGGGTCAGTTCTATCGCTCCATCGAGCAAAAGATCAGGAGCGCCCAGCGCCGCGGCCATAAATGCCAAGCCAAGCGCCTGCACCGAACCGCCGCCAGGCGACGCAAAAACGCCTTGCACAAGTTCTCAAGAAAGATAGTAAATCAGTACCAGAGGATAATCGTGGGCGATGTGAGCAGTCTTAAACTGGCTAAGACCCGGATGGCCAAGTCCGTGCTCGATGCCGGTTGGGGCACGCTCAAGACCTATCTGCAGTATAAGGGCCAGCAGGCCGGCAGGTCAGTTCTCATCGTGAGCGAGAGGAACACTACGCGAACATGCAGCAGCTGCAAGGCCCTCACGGGTCCTTCAGGTCTGGACATGCTAGCTGTAAGGACTTGGGTGTGCCGTGAGTGTGGTGACGCTCATGACCGGGACGTCAATTCGGCCCGGAATATCCTGTCCGCGGCGAGGTTGTCGCCGTCCGTCAGCGGGAATACACCATCGCTTTCAGTCGCGGAGCCGAGCCAGACATATAGTCAACGCGAGGCAGGGATTACCGCGATGAAAGCGGCGGCGTGAGCACCGGGTTAAGCAGTTTTCATGGTTGCGTCATGGGCGCAACCCCACGCGACGGTTATCCTCGGTCAATCTACCCGAGGTTCGCCCATGCGCTCCGTGCCGGCCGTCGCTCTCTTGATCGCCCTCTCGGCACTCGCCGGGTCATGGGCGGCTGAGCCCCCGGCCGCGGCGCCGCCGCCCCCTGCCGCCGCCCCACCTGCGGACCCACCGGCGGCCCGACCGGCGGTCGGCACCTCGAACGCCGATAACGAGGCCGCCGCGCGCCATGCCAAGCGAACGGCCTGCATCAACCAGGCTCGAGCGAAAAAGCTGGTGGGTGCGCAGAAGAGCGCTTACATCAAGACCTGTATCGGCGCGCCTTGAGCTTCGCGGTCAGCGCTTCGGAATATAAAGATCCGTGAGCGTGCCCTCGACGGCTTCCGCCGCGAAAGCCACCGTCTCGGTGAGCGTCGGATGGGCGTGCACGGTGAGGCCGATATCCGCAGCATCCGCGCCCATCTCGATGGCAAGTCCGATCTCGGCCATCAGTTCGCCCGCGTTCGTGCCGACGATGCCGCCCCCGATGATGCGGTGAGTTTGCTTATCGAATAAAAGCTTGGTGAAGCCGTCGTCGCGATTGAGCGCGAGCGATCGGCCGCTCGCGGCCCAGGGAAACATCCCCTTGCTGAATTCGATGCCGCGCGCTTTTGCCTCGGTTTCGGTGACTCCCACCCAGGCGACCTCCGGGTCCGTATAGGCGACGGACGGGATGCAGCGCGCATCGAACGAGGACTTCTGCCCTGCAGCCACTTCCGCGGCCACCTTGCCCTCGTGCGTGGCCTTGTGGGCGAGCATCGGAGCGCCGGCGATATCGCCGATGGCAAAGATATGCGGCACGTTCGTACGCATCTGCTTGTCGACGGTGATGATGCCGCGCTTGTCGACGCTCACACCCGCGGCCGCGGCGTTGATCGCGTTGCCGTTCGCGCTCCGCCCCACGGCGACGAGCACGCGATCGAAGTCCTGCGGCGCGGGCACCTCCGGACCCTCGAAGGTCGCCCGCAGGCCGTCCGCATGCGCCTCGAGCTTGACGACCCGCGAATTCACCATAATGCGCGCATAGCGCTTCTCGATGCGCTTCTGCAGCGGCCGCACCAGGTCGCGGTCGGTGCCGGGCATCAATCCGTCGGCGAGCTCGACAACCGTCACCGTCACACCGAGCGCGTCGTAGACGCAGGCCATCTCCAAGCCGATGATCCCGCCGCCGATCACCAGCAGCCGCTTGCAGTCCTCCGGCAGCTCGAGCGCGCCGGTAGAATCGATGATGCGCGGATCCTCCGGAAATCCCGGCAAGCGCACCGCCTCGGAGCCCGCAGCGATGATGCATTGCTTAAAATCGACCCGCCGAACGCCGTCCGCCGATTGCAACTCGAGCGTATGCGAGGCGACGAATTTCGCCTCGCCGCGCAGCACATCGACCTTGCGCTGCTTGGCAAGCACGGCAAGCCCATTGGTCAACTTGGTGACGACCCGATTCTTCCAGGCACGCAAGCGCTCGCGATCGATCGTCGGGGGTGCGAACAGGATGCCGGCAGACGACATATCGGCCGCATCTTCGATCACTTTGGCGGCGTGCAGGAGTGCCTTCGATGGAATACAGCCGACGTTGAGACAGACGCCGCCGAGCATCGGCCAGCGTTCGATAAGCGTGACCTTGAGCCCTAAGTCGGCGGCACGGAACGCCGCTGTGTAGCCGCCGGGACCCGAGCCGAGGACCACGAGATCGAGAGCCCCCGTCGCAGCGCCCGTCGCCTCGGGGGCGGCCGTCGAGGACTTCGCGGCCGGCTCCGCAGGCGAGGTCTTCGCAGTGTTGGCGGCTGCAGCCGCCCTCCCAGCCGGCGGCGCCTTCCGCAGCGGGCGCTGCCTTCTCAGCAGGCGCTGCCTTCTCAGCAGGCGCTGCCTTCTCTGGCGCACGCGCATCCGGCGCAGCCTCGCTCTGCGCCGACGTCACAATTGCGATGACCGCGCCGGAAGACACTTCCTGGCCCTTTTTCACCGCAATCGACTTGACGGTGCCGGCGGCGCTGGACGGAATGTCCATGGACGCCTTCTCGCTCTCGAGCGTGATCAGGGCATCGTCCATCGCCACTTGCGCACCGACCGAAATGAGCACCTCGACGACGGTGGCTGCTTTGGTGTCGCCCAAGTCCGGAACCCGAACTTCGACTTCGCTCATAACAATGCCTGCACGTCGCCTAGCGTCTGACTCAAGAACACGGCGAACCGTGCAGCCTGTGCGCCGTCGATGACGCGATGATCGTAGGAGAGCGACAGCGGCAGCATCAGGCGCGGGACGAACGCGCCTCTCTCGAATACGGGTTTTTGGATCGAGCGCGAAACGCCCAGAATCGCGACTTCCGGCGCGTTGATGATGGGCGTAAACGCCGTGCCGCCGATGCCGCCCAGACTCGAGACGGTGAACGAGCCGCCCTGCATCTCCGCCGCCGACAATTTGCCGGAGCGTGCTTTGTCCGAAAGCGTCGCGAGCGCGCGGGCGAGGTCGAAGAGATTCAAGCGATCGGCGTCGCGGATCACCGGCACGAGCAACCCCTGCGGAGTGTCGGCTGCGAATCCGATGTGGAAGTATTTCTTCAGGACGAGATTTTTGCCGGACGCGTCCAGCGAAGCGTTGAAGCGCGGGAATTTTTTGAGCGCGACTATGCAGGCGCGGATGACGAACGCGAGCGGGGTCAAGGGCACGCCCTCCTGCTTCGCCTTTGGCTTGAGAGCGACACGCGCGATGTCCAAATCGGTGATGTCGGCGTCCTCATGCTGCGTGACATGCGGCAAGTTGATCCAGCTCGCCTGCAGGCGTGCGCCGGAAATGAGCTGGATGCGCGAGAGCGGCTGGATCTCCACCGCGCCGAACTGCGCGAAGTCGACTTCGGGCACCTTCGGCAGACCACCCGCGGCCGCCGGCGGCGCGCTGAGCAGCTTTTTCACGTACGCCTTCACGTCCTCGTGCGTGATGCGCCCCTTGGGTCCGGTGCCTTTGATCCGGCCGAGATCGGCGCCCAATTCGCGCGCGAACTTGCGTACCGAAGGACTGGCGTAAGCCGTTGAGAACGCCTTCTCGTCGACACTGCCGCCCGGCGTCGCGGCACGCGGCGGTGCCGAGCTCTGCGACGTTTGCGCCCGGCTTGAATCCGTCGCGGCATCGTCCGCGGACTTGGCTTCGGACGTGTCCCTGGACGGGTCTCCGGAGCTGTCGCTCTTGGCCGCGACAGGGGCCGGCGCTTCGGTCTTCGGGGCTGCACCGCGGGGAGCCGTCGTGTCTTCCGCAGCCGCGGCGCCCGACTGGGCCGCGGGCTTATCCGGGGCGCTCTGCGCCGTGCTTTCGAGCAGCAGAATCACGCTGCCCTCGGACACTTTGTCGCCCTTCTTGACCTTCACCTCGGCGATACGACCCGCCGCCGGCGCGGGCACATCCATCGCCGCCTTCTCGGTCTCGAGCGTGACCATCGGCGTCTCTTTGTCGATCTCCTGACCGGCCTTCACCAGCACATCGATCACTTCCACGTCTTTGAAGCCGCCGATATCCGGGACCGCTACGGGTGTGGTACTAGCCATGATTCAAACCGACAACGGATTGGGTTTGTCGGGGTCGATGCCGAAGGCCTGCATGGCCGTAGGTATCGTGCGCGCGTCGATCTTGCCGTCGTCGGCGAGACACTTGAGCGCGGCGATCACGACGTAGTGGCGGTTGACCTCGAAGAAGCGCCGCAGCTCCGCGCGCGAGTCGCTGCGTCCGAAGCCGTCGGTACCGAGCACCGCATAGCGGCCGGGCACCCACTGGCGGATTTGATCGGCGACGGTCTTGATGTAATCGGTCGCGGCAATGAAGGGACCCGTGCTATTTCCAAGCGCCTCGCGGACGTACGGAATGCGTGCGGTTTGGGTCGGGTGCAGCAGATTCCAGCGCTCGACATCCAGGGCGTTGCGCCGCAATTCGGAGAAGCTCGTGACCGAGAACACATCGGCCGGAACGCCGAAATCCTTCTCGAGCAGTTCCGCCGCCGCGAGCACTTCGCGCAAGATCGTGCCCGAGCCGAACAGCGTGACCCGTACCTTGCCCTTGCCGCCGCTCTTCACCAGGTACATGCCGCGCAGGATCCCCTGCTCCATTCCCGCGGGCATGGCCGGATGGGCGTAATTCTCGTTCATGCAGGTGATGTAGTAGAAGACGCTTTCCTGCTCCTGGTACATGCGGCGTAATCCGTCGTGGACGATCACCGCCAGCTCGTATGCATAGGCCGGATCGTAGGCCACGCAGTTCGGGATCGCGGTCATCACCAGCTGACTGTGCCCATCTTGATGCTGCAGTCCCTCGCCCGCGAGCGTCGTGCGCCCGGCGGTGCCACCGATGAGAAATCCGCGCGCCCGACTGTCGCCGGCCGCCCACATGAAATCGCCGACTCGCTGGAAGCCGAACATCGAGTAGTAGATGTAGAACGGGATCATGCTGACGCCGTGGTTCGAATACGCGGTGGCGGCCGCGATCCAGGAGCACAGGCTCCCCGCCTCGTTGATGCCTTCCTCCAGGATCTGGCCCTGGCGATCCTCACGGTAGAACATGAGCTGATCGGCATCCTGCGGCGTGTAGAGCTGTCCCACCGAGGAATAAATGCCGATCTGGCGGAACATGCCTTCCATGCCGAAGGTGCGTGCCTCGTCGGGAATGATCGGCACCACGTGCTTGCCGATGCTCTTGTCCCGCACCAGGGTCGAGAGAATCCGCACCAGGGCCATGGTGGTCGAGATCTCGCGCTCTTGCGTGCCCTCGAGCAGCGCGCTGAAGGATTCGAGCGGCGGCGCTGGCAGCGGCGGCGCCGCCGAGTTGCGCTCGGGCAAATAGCCGCCGAGCGCGGCGCGGCGCTCCTGCAGATAGACGATCTCCTCGCTGTCGGGCGCCGGCTTGCGGAACGAGAGGCCGGCGATCTCCTCATCCGAGATCGGGATGTTGAAGCGATCGCGTACCGCCTTGAGATCCTCTTCGCCGAGCTTTTTTTGCTGGTGCGCGACATTGAGTCCCTCGGCGGTCTTACCGAGCCCGAAGCCCTTCACCGTCTTGGCGAGGATGACCGTGGGCGCCCCCTTGTTGGCCATGGCGGATGCATAGGCTGCATACACTTTCACCGGATCGTGGCCGCCGCGGTTCAAGCGCCAGATCTCATCATCGGACATGTTGGCGACCATTTCCTTGAGCTCGGGATACTTGCCGAAGAAATGCTCGCGCGTGTAGGCGCCGCCCTTGGACTTGAAGTTCTGATACTCCCCGTCCACGCACTCTTCCATCAAGCGTTTGAGCAATCCCTTGTGATCGCGCTCGAGCAACGGGTCCCACCGGGATCCCCACAGCACCTTGATGACATTCCAACCGGCGCCGAGAAACGCGGCCTCGAGCTCCTGAATGATCTTGCCGTTGCCGCGCACCGGACCGTCGAGACGCTGCAGGTTGCAATTGATAACGAACACGAGGTTGTCGAGCTTCTCGCGCACCGGCATGGTGAGAGCGCCCATCGACTCGGGCTCGTCCATCTCGCCATCGCCCAAGAAGGCCCAGACCTTGCGATCCGACGCCGGCACCATCCCGCGATTCTCGAGATAGCGGACGAATCGGGCTTGAAATATGGCCATCATGGGGCCAAGGCCCATGGACACTGTCGGGTACTGCCAGAAATCGGGCATGAGCCACGGATGCGGATAGGAGGACAATCCGTCGCCGCGCACCTCTTGGCGAAAGCGTTGCAGCTGCGCCTCGTCGAGCCGTCCCTCGAGATAGGCGCGGGCATAGATGCCCGGGCTCGAGTGGCCTTGCATGTAGATCATATCGCCGGGATGCGCGGCGCTGCGCGCGCGCCAGAAGTGGTTGAACCCGACCTCATAAAGCGTCGCCGCGGAGGCGTAGCTCGCGATGTGGCCGCCGTACTCTGAGCTCGCATGGTTGGCTTGTACCACCATGGCGAGCGCGTTCCAGCGCATGTAGGCCTCGTTGCGCCGCTCGAGCGAGCGATCGCCCGGGTAGTCAGGCTCCTGCGCCCTCGAGATCGTGTTGAGGTAGGCCGTATTCGGCTTGAACGGCAGATAGGCGCCGGAGCGGCGGGTGAAGTCGACCAATTTCTCGAGCAGGAAATGTGCCCGCTGCGGCCCTTGGGCACGCATGACGGACTCGATCGATTCGAGCCACTCCTGGGTTTCGGTGGGGTCGATGTCTTCGAAGGGTGATTGCTGCGTCATAGAAGGAAAACCTTGAGGGCCGGCACGAGCTCATGCACGTGCCCAAGCGTCCTGTTAAGATGGTCGGCACGTTACAGCGCCCCTGCGCGAACTGCCGCCTTAAGCAGCGTATCTTCGGGGTTTGGTTTTTCATGGTCAAGCAAGGGGGCGGCTGGCAGGATGCTCGAGAGACAGGGGCGGACAGTGGCCAACGGCCTGGCTAGAGCCCGCGAGCCTTGAGCCGCGCAACTCAGCGAGCTCCGTCGACAGATATGACCATTCGTTTTCCCTTTCGCACCCTCACCGTTCCCGTGCGGCAAATCGCATCGCGGGTCTCTGCCAGGAAGCTCGCGGGTTACTCCGCGGCGGTCGTGCTCCTACCGCTCAAGCCCTCTGCCGCGGACTGGGCCGCGGTGCCTCATGGTGCATTACTGCGCGAGCTTTATGCGCGCAGAGTGCAGAAGGAAGGCGACTGCTGTCAGCTGCGCGTGGGCGCGCGTGCCGAAACCCTGCTCGTCGCAGCGTGCCCTCCCTTGAAGGCAAGCGCCTTCGAGCGCCTGCAAGCCGCCGGTAAACTCGCCCGTGCGACGATGGATTCGGATCCGACATCGCTCCTACTGTGGCAGCAGGGATGCGATCGCGAGGTGGTGCGCGCCGTTCTACTCGCGACCGTGGCCGCGCTCCAGGCGGCTGCGTTTCGCCTGGCGAGCTTCAAGAGCAAGCCCAAGCCGCGCCCTGCCCTCGCGCGCATCGACATCGCGATGAGCGGACTGGCCGATCTCGATTCCACCCTCGCCTCGTCGGCCGGCAACAATCTCGCCCGCTGGCTCACCGCCCTGCCGCCGAACACTCTCGATGCCGCGGGCTATCGCCGCTTGGTGAAAGAGCTCGCCCGTCATCTGGGTCTCGGTTATCGGTTTTACGGCGAGAGCCAGCTGCGGCGTCTCGGCGCAGGCGCGTTCCTGGCCGTCGCGCAAGGCAATGCGAGGCGCGATGCCGGCATTGTGCGGTTGACCTATCGGCCGCGTGGTGCCCGCGCCCCTGACGTGAGCCTGGTGGGCAAGGGCATCTGCTTCGACACCGGCGGCACCAATTTGAAGCCGCACAAGAGCATGCTCGACATGCACACCGACATGGAGGGCAGCGCGGTGGCGCTCGGGAGCCTGTACGCGCTGCACTCGCTCAAATCGGGCCTCGCCGTAGATTGCTGGCTCGCAATCACTGAGAATCGCATCGGCTCAAGAGCTTACAAGCCGCAGGACGTGGTGCGCGCCCAGAATGGCACCACGATCCAAGTGATTCATACCGACGCAGAGGGCCGCATGGTGCTCGCGGACACTCTGTGCCTCGCGGTGCGCGAGAAGCCGAGGGCCATTATCGACTATGCGACGCTCACCGGTGCCTGCGTCTACGCACTGACCGAGCGCTACAGCGGCGCGTTCACCAATCGCCCCGAGGCGCGCGCGGCGATCGAGGCGGCCGGCGCATCGAGCGGTGAGCGCGTCTGGGTGTTCCCCATGGATAAGGATTTCGAGACGGACATCGAGAGCAGCGTCGCCGATGTGCTGCAATGCTCGAGCGACTCGAAGGGGGACCACATCCTGGCAGCGTGTTTTTTGAACCGCTTCGTGCCGAAATCGATTCCTTGGTTGCATCTCGACCTCGCGGCCGGAACACGTCATGGCGGCCTCGGGCATATCGCAACGGAAATCACGGGGTTCGGGGTGCGCTATACGCTCGAGTTATTGCGCCGTGGCTGGCCGGTCTGATTGATGAGCGTTCTCACCATCCGCCGGCCCGACGACTGGCACCTGCACCTGCGCGATGGCGCGGCGCTCGCCTCGGTATTGAAATTCACCGCCGAAAGATTCGGCCGCGCCATTGTCATGCCAAACTTGAAGCCGCCCGTCGCCACCACGGCCGCGGCGACGGCCTACCAGAAACGGGTGCTCGCCGCGCTGCCGAAGGCAAGCACCTTCGCCCCGCTCATGACCCTGTACTTGACCGACAGCACACTGCCCGAGGAGATCGATCGCGCAATCGCCGCGCGGTGTGTGCACGGCGTCAAGCTCTACCCTGCCGGCGCGACCACGCATTCGGATGCGGGTGTCACCGACATCGGCAAGACCTACGCGGTGCTCGAGCGCATGCAGGAGTGCGGCATGCCGCTGCTCGTGCACGGCGAGGCGGCGCGCGCCGGCGTCGACGTGTTCGACCGCGAGTCGGTGTTCATCGACGAGACGCTCGCGCCGCTGCTCGAGCGCTTCCCTCGCCTGAAAGTCGTGTTCGAGCACATCACCACGGCCCGCGCGGTCGAGTTCGTGATGGCGGCACGCGAAGGGGTGGCCGCCACCATCACCCCACAGCATCTCTTGCACAATCGCAACGCGATCTTCGCGGGCGGCATTCGGCCGCATTACTACTGCCTGCCGGTCTTGAAGCGCGAACGTGACCGCGCCGCTCTGGTGCAGGCCGCCGTCAGCGGCAATCCCCGCTTCTTCCTCGGAACCGACAGCGCGCCGCATGAGCGCTCGACCAAGGAGACCTCCTGCGGTTGCGCCGGGATGTTCACGGCACATGCGGCCATCGAGCTCTACGCGGAGGTCTTCGAGGAGAGCGGCCACCTCGAGCGGCTGGAGGGGTTCGCGAGTCACTTCGGCGCCGACTTCTACGCGCTGCCGCGCCACGAGGACCACATCACTTTGCGGCGCGAGCCCTGGGTGGTGCCGGAGAGTTATCCCTTCGGCGAAGGGACGGTCGTGCCTTATCGCGCCGGCGAGACCGTCGCGTGGCGCTTGGCGCCGGTGGAGCCGGCATGACGGCGCCGCCGCCCATCACGTTCGCCACGCGTTTTCGCGGCTTCTTGCCCGTCGTCATGGATCTTGAGACCGGCGGATTCAACTCCAAGACCGATGCGCTGCTCGAAATCGCGGCGGTACTCCTCGAGATGCGCTCGGATGGCACCTTGGCGCGCGGTGAGACGCACCGCTATCACGTCATCCCCTTCCCCGGATCGAACCTCGAGCCTGCCTCGCTCGCGGTCACCGGCATTGATCCACACCATCCACTGCGTCCGGCCATCTCCGAGGAAGACGCGTTGCAACGCATCTTCCGCGACGTACGCACCGCCGTGCGCAATGCGGAATGCACGCGTGCCATTCTGGTGGGCCACAACGCCTCGTTCGACTTGAATTTTCTGAACGCGGCGGTCGGCCGCACGCAGATCAAGCGCAATCCCTTCCACCCGTTCTCGTGCTTCGACACCGCCACCTTGGGCGGAGTCGCGTACGGTCAAACGGTGCTGATGCGCGCCACGCTGGCGGCCGGTCTTGAGTGGGATACGAGCTCCGCGCACTCGGCGTCTTACGATGCCGAGCGCTCCGCGGATCTGTTCTGCGCGGTCTGCAATCAATTCCAAGGCGTGTTCGAGGCGAGCCGACGTCGCCTCGCGGCGATGGGACCTCTGGAAGTCGATCCCGAGCCTTCCTCGGAGCCGCCGGCCGATGCCGGCCCGCCGGGTTAGGCGGGGACTGCGCCCGCTTCCGCCAGGAGCTGCTGCAGCTCGCCGCTCTTGTACATCTCGATCGCGATATCGCAGCCGCCGATGAGCTCGCCGTTGACGTAGAGCTGGGGGAACGTCGGCCAGTTGGAGAAGGTCTTGAGCGCCTCGCGCACTTCCGGATCCTCGAATATGTTCACATGAGCGAACTTCGCCTTGCAGGCGCGCAGCGCCCCGACGGTCTGCGCCGAGAAACCACACTGCGGGAAGTCGGGCGTACCCTTCATGTACAGTACGACGGGCGCCGAGGCCAGCTGATTCTTGATCCGATCAATCGCGTTCATTTCCATCTCCAAAAGTGATCATTTCAGTCGCGCGGTGTGCCCGTCACGGCGCACGTCCAGGCGGTCGAGCACCAGCCGCTGCTCGGCAGGGCTCATGCGGCCCCACCTCGCAATCTCGTCAATTGTACGATAACACCCCTGGCAATACCCGGAGGCGTTCAGGACGCAAACTTGAATGCAGGGGGATTGCGGCGGCTGTGCCTCGCTCATTATTGAAGTATTGGGGCGCGTTGCCTATTCTTCCAGGGCTTTTGCACAAAGGGATGGCCATTCAATGAGTTCCGTGCCGGTTCCGGCCGACCTGCCCCGGCATGTCAGGCGGGCGCTCGAGGAGGACGTCGGCGGCGGCGATCTGACGGCGGCCCTTATTCCCGCGAGCACGGACGGCTGGGCCGCGGTAATTACCCGGGAAAGCGCCATCCTCTGTGGCGCGCCCTATGTGGATGGCACCTTCGCGCAGCTCGACGCGAAAGTGCGCATTCACTGGAAAGTCCCCGAGGGCGCGCCGGTCGAGGCCAATCAGACCCTCTTCGAGATTCAGGGACCCGCTCGATCGCTGCTGACGGGTGAGCGCACGGCGCTCAATTTCCTGCAGCTGCTCTCGGGCACCGCCACAGCCGTGCATGCCTTCGCCGAGCGCCTCAAAGGCACTGCTTGCCGCTTGCTCGATACCCGCAAGACCATCCCGGGCCTACGCACCGCGCAGAAATACGCCGTCCGCGTGGGCGGCGGCCACAACCATCGCATCGGGCTGTTCGACGGCATCCTGATCAAGGAAAACCACATCATGGCGGCGGGCTCCGTCGCGCGCGCCGTGGCGGCGGCGAGGTCCTCCGGCACCAAGGTCCCCGTGGAAGTCGAGGTGGAAAGCCTCGAGGAGCTGGAGCAGGCGATCGCCGCGGGCGCCGACATCGCATTGCTCGATGACTTCGCGCTCGAGGATATGGCAGAGGCCGTGACCGTCAACCGCCGCGCCGCGCATCCCTTGAAGCTCGAAGCCTCGGGGGGCGTGACCCTGGACACCATCCGCGGCATCGCGAACACCGGCGTCGACTACGTGTCGGTGGGCAGCATCACCAAACATGTCCGCGCCATCGATCTGTCTATGCGTTTCGACTGGCAACCGTGATCGCCGGATCGAGCCCGGCATCGGCGTGGTCGGCGCGCCGGCGGTCCGCCTGCACATCGAGCGAGCGGCACGCGGCGATGTACACGAGCGCAGACACCGGCAAGCCGACCAGCATCGCAAGATCCGCGCCGCCGAGCCCTCGAGCGACCGGCCCCACATAGATGTCCGTGCTGAAGAACGGAATCATCGCGACGAATCCTACGCCGTAGGCCAGCAGCCCCCGCCAGTTCCAGCGGCCGTACATACCGTGGGGATTGAAGATTTCGCGCACCGAGTAATGGCCCTTGCGCACCCAGTAAAAGTCCACCAGGTTGATGGCCGTCCAGGGCGTGAACAGGTACAAAAGGACCGACAGGAACGCGCCGAACTTGGCAACGAAATTCTCCGTCGATGCGGCGGCCAGCACGCTTGCGGCGATCGCGGCGACGATGAGGGTGAGCACGCGCTTGGCGAGCGTCGGCCGGCTCGGCCGAAACGAATCGAGCACGCTCATGAGCGTGAGCGAGGCGCCATAGAAATTGAGGGACGTGATGGTCACGAGTCCCAGCAACGAGCACAGCAACAGCGGCGTGCCGAATCCAGGCAGTAATGAATCGGTGGCGGCCAGCATCGCCGCAGCGACCTCGAGCTTCGGATAGAGCGCCGCGACGACGGTACCCACCAACATGGTCCAGGAGCCGCCGACAAAGGCGCCGAGATAAGTCCACCAGAACGAGGCGCTCACGCCCACAGTGCGCGGCAGGTAGCGCGAGTAATCGGACACGTAGATCGACCACGCGAGCTGGTAGGAAGCGGCCGCAAAGAACTGCGCGAGAAAAGGCACTGCGCGAAAATCGCCCGGCGCGGGCACCAGCGAGAGCCGCCCCTTCGCGGCCACGGCGACCGTGAAGATCAATAGCGCCCCGATGAGCAAGTAGGCGAGATAGCGCTGCGCGACGTGAATCAAGTCGTAGCCCGCGACCGCGAGCACGAGCGACAGCAGCGTGAACCCGAGCAGCGTCGGCCCCGGCGGCACCTTGTACAGCGCATGCAGGGTCTGCGCGGCCAACACCTGATTGAAAGAGTTGAATCCGATGTACGCAATCAGCGCTACCACCCAGACCAGCAACGCGCCCACGTAGCCGAATTGCGGCCGCGATTGGATCATCTGCGGCAGTCCGAGCTGCGGCCCCTGAGTCGAGTGGAACGCCATGAAAAACGTGCCGAACGCGCTGCCGAAGATCACTGCGAGCACCATCCACGCGAAGTCGCCGCCGAGCGCTATCCCGACGATGCCGGTAGCAACCGTGGCGAGGTGGGCATCGCCCGAGAACCATACCGGCCAGAGATGCCAGACCTTGCCGTGGCGCTCGGCAATCGGTACGTAATCGATCGAATGCTGTTCGATGAAAGACACTAGGGCATCCCGGCCGCGCAAGCCGCCGCGCGCCATCGAGCGGCGCGCGACTGCCTGCGTCGAATCTGTCGCAAGCTTAGAAGTTGTTCTTGTATTGGATCATAACGGTGAACGGCTGCAGCGTCGCGACCTGCGGGATCGGCACCTGGTACCCGGGCTCGAATTGTGAGTAGCCGACGTAGCCGATGTCTCCCAGGTTCGGCTTGGCGTTGCCGAGATTATGGAAGTTGAGTGACAGTTCCTGCTTCTCGTGCCGTACGCCGAAGCGTGCGTTGGCTAGCGAGTACGGCGCGCGGCTGGCGAACAGGCCGTTACCGTCCGACGTGAGACCGCCATTCACGAGCGAGATGCTGTTGCCCGTATAGCTGTAATCGGCGGACACGAAGCCGTCGAGCGCCGCGGTGAGAGCCCGCGTGTACACGGCACCAAGCGTCGCCGTCCAGTTCGGCACGTCCGGGATCGGGCTGCCCGCCGTGATGCCGGCATTGGAGAGCGCGCCAGGATTGACGATCTCGGTCTTCTCGTAGCCGACGCCGAGGCGCAGCTCGAGCTCGTGCGTGAGATGACCCGCGAGCTCGACCTCACCGCCGTTGATCGAGGCCGAGCCGCCGTTGAGCTGCAGGTAGAAGCCGCAGGGCAACGCCACTTGCTGCTGCAAGTTATCCCAATTGATATGAAAGCCCGCACCTGTGATGAGCAGTCCCGTCTGCGGCACCTGCCACTTGATGCCGGCCTCGTAGCTCCAGAGCGTGTCCGACTTGACGTGCTCGATGTCCGCGAGGGGCAGTCCGGGAAGCGCGCAGGCGGGGAAGTTTTCCTGCGCGCCGCCGGCGCGAAAGCCCTTCGCGGCGGAGGCGTAGAGCATGACGGCATCGGTCGCCTGGTAGGAGAGACCCGCCTTGGGGTCGATACCCTGCTCATGATTCTCCTGCGGGCTGCTCGGCGTCGGCCCAAGATTGATGAAGCCGTCGGCCGTGTAATCGCTGGTCTGCTTCAGCCAGTAGCGCCGCGCGCCGACCGTCAGGTTGAAGCGGTCCAAGAACTTGTAATAGAGCTCGCCGAAGATCGAGCGATCGTCCTGCGTAGCCGGGTTGTTCTGCGTCCAGATCAGATCGTTCGGCCAGCCGGTGGCCGCGGAGAGACCCTGCGCGTAGGTGTTCGGAATGAAGAAGCGCACGTTGGAGTGCGAGAGGAACACGCCCGCGGTGCCGGACAGGTTGTGGAACGGATCGAAGGATATGCGCGCCTCCTCGGTGATCTGGTTGTGGTAGTGCTCTCCGTCCCAGGTATAGGGCTGATTGGGCACGGCGTTGGCGCCGTAGTTGTAGTAATAGAAGAACTGCTGGGTACCGTAGCTCGAGTCCTCGAGATCGTGCGTGTGGCGGTAGAAATAACTGGTCGAGGATACGACGTTGAAGCCGTTCCCCTTGTAGCTCACGTCCAACGAAGGCAGTGCCCATCGATCGAGGGCGTCGGGCTGCACGTTGAAGTCGCGATTGACCGTGTACTGCGGGGTGTACTCCGAGTAGGGCGGGTTGTGAGCCTCGTTCGGGAACGGAAGCGGCGCGAAGGTCGCGGGGAAGCCGTGATCCTCGGTGTTCTGGTAGAGGACGCGCAAGCGCCCCTCGAGATCGTCCGTCATCTTGAGCAGCAGCGCGACCGAACCGCCATAGCTCGTATCCGCCCCCTGATTGCCGACGCTGGTGCGGGGTACGGTGTCGAACGGCAACGTCACGATGTCGCCGATGGTGCCGCCCTGTGGTGGGTTGGGGAAAGTGCGCGTGAGATAGCCGGCATCATGGTTGCCGAACGCGACCACGCGCAATGCAAGCCGATCGGGGCTGAGCACGAGGTTGCCGATGACGCCGGCGCCCGCGTCCGGGCTGCCCCCGCCCGAGGTAGCCCCTGCCTCCAGCATGTAGCCGATCGTATCCTCGGTGAGATTGGGCTTCTTCGTCACCAAGCGCACGTTGCCGCCGAGCGAGCTCTCGCCGTAGAGCGTACCCTGCGGCCCCTTCAGCACCTCGATGTTGTCGATGTCGAGCACGCGAGGATCCACGGAGCCGGGCACCGGCGTGTCGTCGATGTAGAAGCCGGTCGCGCCCGCCGTGCCGAACAGATTCTGTCCCGTGATGCCGCGAATTGCGATCGTGCGGGCATCCGCGATGCCGGTGGGACCTCCGCCGTAGGCGAAGGAGATGTTCGGGGTCTTGGTTGCATAGTCGTCGAACGACTGGATGTTGTAATTCTCGAGGGTCTGCGACGTGAATGCCGTGATGCTCACCGGTACTTGCGCGAGGGACTCGTCGCGCTTTCGCGCCGTCACGATGACGGTATCGAGCGTCGTCGCCTCCGTCGTGGCCGCCGCCGTCGTGTCCTGCGCACAGGCGGCGCCCCCGTGGAGCGCAGCGCCGCAAGCCGCCGACAGACCCAGAAGTTGCGCGAAGAAGCTTCGACGAGGCATAGGCTTTTCTCCCGTGGTGGCCGCCGGATCGGCGGTTTGCTGGTTCGGATTCAGGGTCTGGGGCTTTTGAGCGCCTCCGCTCCCCGGGGGCGGTGTCTCGGCGGGCGGCACGGTCGGCTTGGGTTCGGGGCCGACGATGGTGATCGTGTGCGGATTCACGAACTCGTAGCGCAAGCCCGTGTTCGTGAGCAGCCGTTGCAGCGCTTCCGTCGCCGTCAACGACCCCTTGACCTCGGGGCTCTTGAGACGCGCCACGAGCTCCGAGGCGAACATCACCTGGAGTCCCGACTGCTGCGCCAGGTCATTGAGCGCATTCGCCAAAGGCTCCGCTGGGATGCTGAGGTTCTTGACGCTCGACGGGCTCTGCGCCGCCGCGCTCGCCCACAGCATCACGGCGCCCACTGCGACCAGCGGCGGCGTTCGAGTCGTCATGAATCCCCCTCTCGGCGTGGCACTTTGCTTCGATCCCTCGTGCCCAACACTACGGCCCGTGACCCCCACGCCACGGCCTTGTAACATATGTGTAGTCGGGAAGCAGAAACCCGGTAGTGGAAATTCACTACCGGGTTTTTCGCAAAAACCACACTATTAGAGACGGATGATCTCAGAACGTCCCGAATCGGCCTCGATGCTCGCCGGCACGGCCTTCCGCGACCATGCGGGGGATCTGCAGCGTTTCCTCGCCCGTCGAGTGGCGCATGCGCAGGATGCGGACGATCTCGCGCAGGAGGTGTTCGCGCGGCTCTTGCGCGTGCGCGATGCCGACCTGGTGCGCAATCCGCTCTCATACCTTCTCGGGATCGCGACCCACGTGGTGCGCGAGTTCCGCCAGCGCAAGCAACATGAGCGGGTGCTGTACGATTCGGACCTGGCGGAGGACCTCTGCGATCATTCGGATGAGGCTGCGGCGCAGGGCATGGCCGAGCAGATCGAGCTGCGCCAGCGGCTCGATCGGGCGTTGCAGCAGCTGCCGCCCGCGCACCAGCTCGTGCTCCTTCTGGTCAAGCGCGACGGCCTCTCTTACACGGAAGCGGCGAGCGCCGCGGGATTGTCGGTGCATACCATCGAGAAGTACGTGGTCGAGGCGCGCGCGCGGCTGCGCGTGCTCCTCGCGGAGACGCCCTGAATGGCCCTGTCGGATTCCAAGACACGCGAGCTCGAAGCGCTCCATGCCGTCGAGGCGTCGGGCTGGGTCGAGACCATGCGACACGCGAGCTCCAGCGATGAGATGCGCTTCGTCGCCTGGCTCAAGGAGTCACCGCGTAACGTGCGCGATTTTCTGCTGATGCGATCGCTCGACTGCGCGCTCGAGAAGCTGGACGCCGAGGGTCTGCGCAGCATCGAGGCGCTGATCGCGAAAGTCGATCAGCGCGTGTCGCCGTTGACGCTGCGGCCCGCACCCGCGGCGCGGGTGGCCGCACGATCGCGGCGCCTGCGATGGGCGGCGCTCGCCGCCGGCGTTCTCGTCACGGTGGCGGGCGCGCTTTTCTGGCGCGCGCATCCGCGGTTTCGCGAGTTCGAGACAGCGACGGGCGAGCAACGCACGTTCGAGCTCGAGGACGGATCGGTCGTGTCACTGAACACGCATTCCCGCGTCGCCATCCGCTTGGCCGCGCATGCGCGCGAGGTGCGCCTGTTGCGTGGCGAGGCCCTGTTTCACGTGGCTCACGATCCGAGCCGCCCGTTCCTCGTCTCGACCGACGATGCCGTCGTTCAGGCCGTGGGTACACAGTTCGATGTGTATCGGCGCGACGACGGTACGGTCGTGGCCGTGCTCGAAGGACGGGTCAATGTCACGACGGCGGCGCCGGCACCCGCGACGAGCGGCAGCGCGGCAGCGCCCGTTGCGGGCCGCGGGGCGCCCGGGGCGGCCGCCGTTCGCACCCTCGGCGCGAGCCAGGAGGCGCGAGTGAGCCACGCGGGCGGAGTCAGCATTCGTGAGGTGAACAACGTGAACGATACGGTGGCTTGGCGCGAGCGCCGGCTGATTTTCCGCGATCAGACGCTCGAGCAGATCGTCGGTGAATTCAATCGCTACCGCGCGCATCCCATCCGACTGCAGGGGAGCGGTATTGCCGAACGGGTCTACAGTGGCGTGTTTGACGCCGATGACGCTGATTCGCTCCTGCAAGTGCTTGCGCGCGATCCGGCCCTCGCGGTGGAGCGCGAAGGCGAGGCGACTCTCGTGAGATTGCGCTAGCGCCGCACGGCGCCTGGCCGGCCGCGCCGCCCCATCAGGTGATATTGGCGGCCTTCAACACGCGCTGCGGTTGCGACACCCCATAGCCCTGGGCGTAATCGACGCCGAGGCTGCGCAGCATGTTGATGATCTCGACATTCTCGGCAAACTCCGCGATGGTCTGTTTGCCGGTGAGGTGTCCGATCTCGTTGATCGAGCGCACCATCTCGCGGTCGATCGGATCGTGCAGGATCTCTTTGACGAAGCTGCCGTCGATCTTCAGGAAATCCACCGGGAAGTGCTTCAAGTAGCCGAACGACGACAGTCCCGTGCCGAAATCGTCCAGGGCGAACTTGCAGCCGAGCTCTTTGAGGGCCTGGATGAAGCGGTTTGCCTGCGAGAAGCTCGCGATTGCAGAGGTCTCGGTGATCTCGAAGCAGATCTTGGTGGCGTCGAGGCCGCTGCGGTGAAATTGATCGATCACGTACGGCAGGAACTTGTCATCGCCCAGGCTCTGGCCCGATAGATTGATCGAGCACATGCAAAGCTTTTCGCGCTCGTCCGCCTCCGATACGAGCCAGCGGAAGGCATTCTCGATGACCCAGCGGTCGATGCTCGGCGTGATGCCGTAGCGCTCGGCGGCGGTGATGAAATTATCCGGTGCAACGATTTTGCCGGTCTCATCGCGCATGCGCAGCAAGAGCTCGTAGTGCGCGCCCTCCTCCGTATGCTGTAGCGGCATGATGGTCTGGCGGAACAGCTCGAAGCGCCCCTCCTCGAGCGCATTGTTGATGCGCGCGGCCCACTGCATCTCACGGCGGCGGCGCATGAGGTCGATGTCATTTTCCTCGAAGCTATGCACCCGATTGCGCCCGGCCTCTTTGGCAGCCTGGCAGGCGCTGTCGGCCGCCGAGAGTACCGAGGCGACGTCCGCGTTCTCGGCCGCGATCGGCACCACGCCGATGCTCGCGCCCAGGCGGAACGTGCGCTCCTCCCAGGTGAACTTGAAGTTGCGCACGGCCTCGCGCAGCGCCTCCGCGGTACGCATCGCCTCATCGAGCGAGCAGCTCTCGAGCAGAATCCCGAACTCATCGCCGCCCAGGCGCGCCAGCGTGTCGCGCCAACGCACCTTCGACTTGAGCAACGCGCCGACTTGACCGAGCAGCGCATCGCCGGCGCTGTGGCCGCAGGTGTCGTTGACGATCTTGAATTGATCCAGATCGAGGCAGCAGAGCGCGTAAGAGGTCTCACGCGCCTTGGCGCTCTTCAGAGCCCGCTCCATACGGTTCTCGAACTCGCGCCGATTGACGAGTCCGGTGAGCACGTCGTGACTCGCGTGGTAGGACAGGCGCCGGTTGAGCTCGCGAGCCTCGCTCACGTCGTGGAACACGAGCACGCCGCCCGATACGGCGCCCGAGCCGTCGCGGATGGGCGATGCCGTGCTCTCGACGTAGATCTCATTGCCGTCGCGCCGTATGAGGAGCATCGGGCGAACCGATTTGATGGAGCGGGTGCGCCGGATGGCGACTGCCAGGGGATTCTCGAGCGGCTCGCAGGTCTCCTCGTGGAACGCCCGGAAGACCTCCTCGATCGCCCGCCCCTGACTGTCCTCGAGCCGCCAGCCGGTGAGGGCCTCGGCCACGGGATTGAGATAATCGATGACACCCTTGGCGTCGGTCGTGACCACGCCGTCGCCGATGCTCTGCAGCGTGATCTGCGCGCTTTCCTTCTCCCGGAACAGTGCCTCCTCGTACAGCTTGCGCTCCGTGATATCGAGCTCGACGCCCACCAAGCGCAGCAAGCGGCCCTTCTCGTCCACCTTCGCCTTCGCGCGGCTGATCACCCAGCGCCATTCGCCCGTCGCATGGCGCATGCGATGCAGGCTCTCGAAAATGGGGGTCTTGCCGGCGACGTGGTCGCGGATGGCGGCCTGCACCCGCGACATATCGTCGGAGTGCACCAGCGTGCGCCAGTCCGGAGCTTGGCCGACGTCCGCCTCGTCGTAGCCCAGCATCGTTTTCCAGCGGGGCGAGAGGTAGACGCGATTGTTGAGGGTGTCGAAATCCCACAGGCCGTCGTTGGCACTGTAGAGCGCGAGATCGTTGCGCTCCTCGAGATCGCGCAGATGCGCTTGAATCTCGATGCGCTCGAGGGCCGTGGCCAGACTGCTGCCGAGCAGTTTCATGAGCAGGTGCAGCTGCACTTCCCAGTTATCGCGCGCACGCGCACCGGCGAGCGCGAGCAGACCCGCGGGTCGTCCCTCGATGAGGTAACCGATCATCAGGACGGAGCCGACTCCGAGGTTCGCCCAGACTGCGGCGTCGTCCGCCTGGTCGGGTCGCGGCTTGCCGGTATCGCGCAACTCCGACACCCGCAGCGCCGCAAGCCGGGACTTGAGCCAAGGCAACGAGTCGAGACTTTGACCGCGCAATTGCTCCGGATTGCCGGTGGCCATCAGGCCGCGCGCGACCTGAACATCGATGAACACGGCGCCCTCGGTATCGAGCGAGGCGTGGAATGCGGCATCGGCGTGGGTCGCTTCACGCAGCAAATCGAGATTGGCGACGATCGTCTCCGCAACGCTCTGCGCGGTCATGGTCTGGAAATCGACCGCAATCTTCGTGCAGATGACGTCGAGGCCTACGGTCGGCCGCAGCCCGCGCCGGGGCCAAGCTTGGGGCGACAATACGTCCGAAGCCGTCAGGTCCGGATGTCGGGGATCGGTGGGTGCTATCGCCATGCGCCTGGTCGAGTCCCCTAATTGCACTTGCGGATCAACAGTTTGCCACCCGAAATGAGTGGAAACTCGAATGCGTCACACAGTTTCCCCACTCCCTGACAGCAGCCGGATACACCGCAATTCTCGCACAAGTTATCAGGAATACAAGATAAGCGCTTGTATTGGCGAGTCTTAACCCGGCCATTTCACGTAATGAGAGTTTTCGCTTGGCCGTAGAGAGCCCCCAGGTTCTCTTCCATCTGGGCCTGGATCCGCTCGAGTCCTGGCGCGTCGAGTCCCTTGGCCACGTACACCGGCGGCCCGATCACGATGGCGATACGCGCAAAAGGCTTGGGGATGACGAATCGGTCCCACTGAACCTTCCACGCCCGCGAGGCGGCATAGGCCATCGGGATCATCGGCCTCTGCGACATTTGCGCGAGCAGAATGGCGCCCGGCTTGAACTTCCAGGGCGGCCCTCGCGGGCCGTCGGGTGTGATCGCAGGGGAGATGCCGCCGCGCGCAAGCGCCTCGTAGTAATCGCGCAACGCCCGCGCTCCCGTATGCGACGAGGACCCACGAATCACCTCCGCCCCGATCTTGCGGACCAGCATCGCGCCGATTTCCCCGTCCACGGAGGGCGAGATCAGAAACCCGAGCTTCACGCCGGCGGTGCGCATCTCGAGCAGCGGCTTCAGGCACATGAGCTGATGTTGGTGCCAGTAAACTGGGATGAAGGAAGGCCCGCGCTGCAGCGCCGCCGTGATGTGCTCCGCGCCGACCACCCGGATGCGCGCGCACCAGCGCCAAATCGTGTGTCCGATAAAAATGGCCACTGGCACGAGCAGCGTATAGAGCGCGAGCCGTGTGCGGGTGAGCGTGCGCGCGGAGCGCGTTTGTTGTCGATACAGGTTATTGCGCAGGTCGCCGGCGGGTTCTTTCTCCACACCGAGCATTGTCGGTAACGGCGAGGGGGCGCGCAAGCCTAAGAAAAGCACGGCTGCGCTACAATATGCAGGATGCAATCCCCTCCCCTTCCTCCCGGTCCTGCCGAGGGCTTCGATCTCGGCGGGAGTGACGAGACTTTGCCGCGGCTATGCGAGTATTTCGCACGCTACGGCAACGTCTATCGCGTGTTCGCGCCAAGTCGCGGCGTTTACGACTACGTGATCAATCATCCGGACGACATCAAGCACGTGCTGCTGTCGAACCACCGCAACTACACCAAAGGCCAGGGCATGGATCGGGTCAAGATCCTGCTCGGCAACGGCATCATGACCAGCGAGGGCGACTTCTGGCGCCGCCAGCGACGCATGATGCAGCCGGATTTTCATCGGCGCGTGCTCGGGCGATTCGCCCAACTGATTTACGAGGTGAACGAAAAGTTCGTCGAGCGCTGGGCCGGGCGCGCCGCGCGCGGCGAGCCCGTCAACATCACTGACGATGCGAGCGAGCTCACGCTGCAGATCGTGCTCGAGTCGATCTTCGGCGATGACCTCGAGCGCGTCGAGCGCGAGCAAGGGGTAAACCCCTTCGAGGTTGTGGCCAAGGAGCAAAACCGCGATCTTAAGTTCGCTTTCCGCTTCCGCTCGCTCGCCAAGCTCATCGGCGAACTGATCGCGCGCCGACGGCGCGAGCCGGCCGAGCGCGCCGATTTTCTCGCGATGCTCATGGCGGCGCGCGATCATGACGACAAGCCCATGAGCGACAAGGAGCTGATCGATGAGGTGATGACCTTGATCGTGGCGGGACACGAGACCACCGCGGCGGCGCTCACCTGGACGTGGTATCTCCTCGCGCGGCATCCCGACGTCACCGCCGAGCTCGAGGCGGAGGCGGATCGCACGCCCGAGGGGATGCTGAATCTCGAGGCGGCCGAGTCGCTCCCCTTCGCCCATCAAGTGGTGCAGGAGGCCTTGCGGCTGTATCCGCCGGGATGGCTGTTCACGCGGCGCGCGCTCGAGGAGGACGAGCTTGGCGGCTTTCCCATAGCGGCGCGCACCGACGTGTTCATCAGCCCCTACACCCTGCACCGCCACCCCGACTTCTGGAGCGCGCCCGAGGAGTTTCAGCCCGCACGCTTCGCCGGCATCGACGCGAAGGAACGGCATCGATTCGCGTATATTCCGTTCTCGGTCGGTCCCCGGCATTGCATCGGCGAGAACATGGCAATGTTCGAGATGCTGGTGCACGTCAATCGCATGGCGCGGCGCTTTCGACTGCGGCTATTGAGCCACGATCCGATCGAGCTCGAGGCGCAAATCAACCTGCGGCCGCGCTCCAATCTTCTGATGACGGTACAAATACGATGAAGTACACGACGCTTACGGAAATACTCGAGGGTAATCGCGACGTCGATCGCGTCGTCACCTATGTCGAGGGCGAAAATCTCGAGCGCCGCGTGAGCTTCGGCGAGGTGCACGCGCGCGCGCTCGGAATCCTGCATCACCTGCAGGCAAAGGGCGCTCAGCGCGGCGATAAGCTGATCATTTTTCTCTCCAACAACGAGCAGTTCCTCGACGGCTTCTGGGCGGCGATCGCGGGCGGCATCGTACCGGTGCCGCTCGCCGTCGGCATCAGCGACGAGCATCGCCACAAACTCCTGCGGGTCGCCCGCAAGATCGGTCGGCCGCTGCTCTACACCGACGCGAAGAACCTCGAGCGCCTGCAGGCGCTCGCCGCAGAAGTCGGCGAGTCCGAGCTCATGGCGGATCTCAAGTCGCGCGCCTTCCTGGTGGAATCGATCAGCGATATCTCACGCCAGGCGAAACTCCACAAGGCCGCCCCCGACGATCTGGCCTTCATTCAATTCTCCTCCGGCTCGACCAGTGAGCCGAAGGGCGTGATGCTCACGCACGGCAACCTCATCGCCAATCTCACGGGCGCGATCCTCGCAGACAACTACACCGAGTCGGATGTCGGCTTCAGCTGGATGCCGCTCACTCACGACATGGGACTCATCGGGTTCTACTTGACCCTGTTCGCGACGCGCTCGCACGTCAACTTGATGCCCACGGACTTGTTCGTGAGAAGACCCTTGCTGTGGCTGCAGCTGGCGTCCAAGAAGCGGGCGACTCTCACGTCCTCCCCGAATTTCGGCTACCGGCATTTCCTCAAGGTGCTCGGCGGCCGGCGCCTCGAGAACGTCGATCTGTCATGCATACGCGGCATTTACAACGGCGCGGAGCCCATCTCCGTGGAGCTGGTGAATGAATTCATGCAGACCCTTGCCTATACAGGGCTCAGGCACAGCGCCATGTATCCGGTTTATGGCTTGGCGGAAGCCTGTCTCGCGGTGGCCTTTCCCGAGCACGGCACGGATTACCGCTGGATTCGCGCCAATCGCCACAAGCTCGGGGTGGGCGTAAAAATCGAGGTGAACCCGGCCGACGCACGCGAGGTCGTCGAGCTCATGTGCGTCGGGCGGCCGCTGCCCAACATGGAAGTGCGTATTGCCGACGATGCGCGCGCGCCGCTTGCCGAAGCCCACGTCGGACACATCCTCATCCGCGGGCCGAACGTGACGCGCGGTTATTTCGCCGATCCAGAGGCCACTGCGGCAGCGCTCGACGCGGACGGCTGGCTCGACACGGGCGATCTCGGCGTCTTCTATGAAGGCGGCCTCTATATCGCCGGCCGCAGCAAGGACATCATTTTCATCAACGGCCAGAACTACTATCCCCACGACCTCGAGAACATCGCGCAGCGCGCCCCTGGACTCGATCTCAATAAGGTCGTGACCGCGGGCGCGGCCAAGCCCGGCGCCCAGGGCGAGGAGCTGGTCGTGTTCGTGCTGCACCGAGGGGACCTCCCGGAGTTTCTGCCTACCGTGGCCGCCGTGAACCGGCTGATCAATGAGCACACCGGCATCGAGGTGAGTCACGTGATCCCGGTCAAGCGGATCCCGAAAACGACCAGCGGAAAAGTGCAGCGCCACCTGCTCGAGAAGGCCTACAGCGACGGCGAGTTCGATGCGGATATCGCGGCGCTCGAGGCTTTACGGAGCACGCATGCGGGCTCGCACGTGTCCGGCTCGGAGCTCGAGACGCGCCTGCAGGCGATCGCCGAGGCCGCGCTGCCCGGCAAGCGCATCGAGGTCACCGACAACTTGTTCGAGATCGGCGCGAGCTCGCTCAAGCTCATCGAGATTCACGAGAACATCGACCGCGATTACCCGGGCTTGATCGATCTCACCGAGCTGTTCGATCACCCCACCATTGTCGACTTGGCAAAACACTTGCAGGGCAAGCTCGGCAAGCCCGCGGGCTGAGTCCGATGCCATAGCCCGTTTCGGGCTCAATCGGCGCCATAGAGCGGCTTCTTGAGCTTCCAGCGGCGGTAGGACCAGAGCCAATCCGCCGGATGGGCGCGCACGTCCGCCTCGCAGGCGCGCGCGTAGCGCTCGGTGATCGCGTTGGGCTCGAGCGCTTCGCGCCCGTCCCAGAGCTCGCGAATCTCCACCTCGTATCGCCCGCGGCTCACGCGCCGCATCAACAGGTACACGACCGGCAGGCGCATGGCGCGCGCGATCTGCTCGGCTCCCACGTAGAAGGCGGTGTCCTGGCCGAGAAATGTCGTCCAGTAGCGTTTGTCCGTCGACACCGGCGCCTGGTCGGCGTTCATGGCGAGCGCGCGCACGACGCCGCGGCGGCGTAGAAAGTCTGCGAGCAGCTCCTTGGCGGGGATCAACCGCGCGCCGAAGCGCGAGCGCACCTCGAGCACGAGCCGCTCGGCCCAGGCATCGTGCAGGGGCTTATAGGCGGCATCCACCGGAAACCCAAGCTGCAGGGTCACGCCTTGCAAGAGCCATTCCCAGTTGCCGAGATGGGACGTCACGATCATGACCGAGCGCCCGGCCTCGAGCGGGGTGCGTGCCGGTTGCAAATCCTTGACGCGCACACGCGCAATCATGTCGGCGGGCTCGATCGACATCGACTTCACCAGCTCGACCAGCACGTCGCAGAAATTCTTCAGGAAGCGTTTGTGTATGACCGTCCGCCCGGCCTCGGTCGCATTCGGAAAGACTTTCGCGAGCTGTTCGCGGATGACCCGATGACGGTAGCGCGCCACGTAATACGCGAGCACGTAGATCACCCACGAGAGCGCATAGAGCGCCCACAACGGCGCGCGGGAGAGCGTTTTAAAGAGGAGCTTCAAGGGGCCCATTCTCCCGGCGCGGCGGCTCAGAATCCAGTCGTGCGGCCCATGGAAGCGCCCGCTCCGCGCCATATCGCGCCCTAATTGCCCCATCGCTTCGCCACAAAGCGCTGCAAGACTCTTCCCTATCGCGGCCACACCGAGTCCGCGGGAGGGTGGGATCATGTCGAATCGTGTGGATGCCTTGCTCGAGTTCCTGCGGCGCGCGATGGTCGAGCCTCTGGGCCGCCTCATGAGCGCGGCGGCATGGGGTATTCGTGCCTGCAGCGTGATGGCTTACCGCCGCCGCTGGCGGATCGGGATCGTGGCGCTCCTCGCACTGCTGGCTCTGGGGCTTTGCAAGCATCCGCCCTTTGCCAGCGTACGCCGGGGCGAGGTGCTCGTGCGCACCGACGTGCTCGACGGCTCGGTGGCCGTCTTTACGGCCGGCACAGCAGCCGTGCTGCCCGGCATCCACCAGGTACGCTGCTATTCCGTTCGCGATCAGGTGTATCGGCCTGCCGAAAGCGCAACTGCGACCGGCCCGGCGCCGTTTCAATCCATCGAGGGGCTGTCCATCGGCGTCGATCTCACGGTGCGCTGGACCATCGATCGCGCTCGCCTCGCGGAGATGTCGCGGGAGTTTCCGGATGACCTCAACGACGATCTCGTTGCACCCGCGGTGCAGGGCGTGATCTATCCCTTGTTCGCGCGATATTCCGTGCGCGAGATCTTTTCCCGCCGCCGTGCCGAGATCCAGCAAGAACTGATGACCGAGCTCAAGCCCAAATTCACGGCGATGGGCCTGGTGCTGCGCGGGGTCGACATGGGCAAGGTGGATTTGCCGCCCGACTATCGGGCGGGAATGGAAAAGCTTCTATCCGAGGAGCTCGAGACCGAGAAGGTGCGCTACACGCTCGAGCTCAAGGAGGCGGACGTCAAACAACGGCAGCTCGAAGCCGAGGCCGACAAGGTGCGGCGCCAGACGGCGGCCGAGGCGGCCGGCGCGGAGCAAGTCATCGCCGCGCGCGCTCAGGAAGAGACCATGAAGCACATCCTGCCCTTCAAGCAGAAGCAGATCGAGCAGCGTCAGCTCGAGGCAGAGGCCGACAAAGTCTCGCGCATTCGCACCGCCGAAGGCGCCGCCGAGGCGCGCCGGATCGAGGCCAAGGGCGAGGCCGATTCGCGCCAGAAGCTCGCCGACGCGGAGGCGTATCGACTCGATCTCGTCGGCAAGGCCAACGCCGGTCAGATGGAGCGCGAGGGCGCGCTGGTCGCGCGCTACCCTCTGCTGATCCAAAAGACCCTCGCGGACAAGCTCTCCGACAAGGTCCAGGTGATCATCGCGCCGCTCCCGGCAGCCGGTCGATTCCTCGGCTCGAATCTCATCGGCACCCAGGGCTTGACGGGCGCCGAGGAGACGGCGGTCGATCCCGGCACTGCGGCGCAGGCGGCGCGATGATCCTCGCCCTCACCGCGACCATTGCCATCGTCGTGCTCGACCACACGTCGCTCCGCGCGGCGCCGCGCTCGGGCGGCACGCTAGCTCACGGCGCTCTGGCCAGGGGATGTGGTCGAGGTCCGCGGCGAGCGCGCCGGGTATCTCAAGGTCTACGATTATCACCGCGAGCGCGGCGGCTATCTGCGCAGCGAGTCGGTGCGGCCGGTGGCGCTCACGGAAGTCGCCGCGCCTGAGCTGCTGGCCGTGCTGCGGTTCCTGCGCGAGACTCCCGGATCCGAGACCCTCGGCATCAGCTACGGCGCCGCATACTTGAAGGCCGCACCGGCTCGATCGCTCACCGCCGAGCCCTTCGACGCCATTGCCCAAATGGCCGAGCGGCTGGCCGACGGGGCCTCGGGAAGCTCGAGCCGCTCGAGCGAGGCGGCCGCGCACCTCGATGTGGCGGAGCAGTTCGGCATCCGCATGAAAAGCTTCGAGCGTAATGGACGCATGCAAGTGTGCTACGACGGCGAGCTCTTCCGCCGTGTGCTGACGATGGCCGGCGCCAGTCCCGAGCAGCGCGCGCGCGCCTTGCTCGGTCTCACGCGCCCCGAGTGCATCGACCCGGCGCTCGGGCCCGCGCCGCGCGCCGCGCTCGACGACGAGCGCCGCGGGCTGCTCGATGAGATCAAGGATGCGGATTTGGCGCCGCTGCTGCGCACTCGGTTGCACGTTCGGCGCGCGGGCGTTTGGGCGTCGGTTGCGTACGAGCAAGCCCGTCGCGGCGAGCCGTCCGGCACGGCGGCGGGACGAGCGCTCGCCGAGCTCATGGCCGCGGACCCGAACGAGCTGGGCGAGGACCATCGCAGCGAGTATCTGGACGCGGTGGTGCGAACCGGCGCGGTGCGTTGGGCCGCCGCGATGGCGGCGCCCGAAACCGGCGCTCTGACCTTGAGCGCGGCTCCCGGTGATCCGGGGCAGACATGCGTCGCGCTCGGAGATTCCGAGCATCCCCATGCGGCACCGTTGGTGCGACGCTGTACCTACGGCATCGTCTGGACGGCCTCGGCCCACGCGATACCGCAAGGCCCGGCGCTCGTGCTCGCCGTGCAGCCGCTCGAGAGCTGGCGCGAGCTCTGGGTCTTTCACCGAGACGCGGGAAACTGGACTGTCGATGTGCTCTCACCCGGCTTGGACGAGCCCGAGGCAGGCTACGTAGACTACGCCGGCTTCGTGCCGGGCTCGAAGCGCTTGCTCATCGCCCGCGAAGTGAAAGAGCACGGCCGCTTTTACCGCCGCTTCGAGGAGCTACGGCTCGATGACCTCGCGTTGCTGCGACAGGCGAGCAGCCCGGAGCTGTTGCGCGATTTCGGCCGCTGGCAGGACGTCGCCTGGCGGCGCGACACGCTCGCCTTGCACTGAGCGTTGGACCGCGCCCAGGCAATCCCGTGTTCGATTAGGATAGCATCCGCCTCGATCAGCCGGAGCCGTGATCGCATGATTACCATTGAGAAACTCGAGACCTTCACCAACGAATTCGTCTGCTTCGTGCGCGTCACCGCGAACACCGGCGCGATCGGTTGGGGACAAACCTCGACCTATAATGCCGATATCACGGCGAGCATTTTCCATCGCCAAGTCGCTCCGTGGGCGCTCGGCCGCGATGCGCTCGACATCGATGCGTTGGTCGAGCGCATCGAAGAGCGGGAGCACAAGTTTCCGGGCAGCTACCGCTGCCGCGCGATTGCCGGCCTGGACACCGCCCTGTGGGACCTGCGCGGCAAGATGGAGGGCAAACCGGTGGTCGCGCTTCTCGGCGGAACGCCACGGCGGCTGCGCGCCTACGCCTCTTCGATGAGGCGCGACATCACGCCCGACGCAGAGGCCGAGCGTTTGGTGCGGTTGCGCGACGAGCAGGGATTCGATGCCTTCAAGTGGCGCGTCGCGGCCGAATGCGGCCACGACGTCGATGAGTGGCCCGGCCGTACCGAGGCCATCGTGCCGCTCGTGGCGCGCGCGCTGGGCCTCACGTGGCGAAGCTGGTCGACGCCAACAGCGGCTACTCGCCGAGGCGTGCGATCGAGGTCGGCCACCTGCTGGAGTCCGAGGGCGTCAGCCATTACGAGGAGCCCTGCCCTTACTGGAAGCTCGACGAGACCAAGCAGGTGACCGAGGCGCTCGCTCTCGACGTGACGGGCGGCGAGCAGGATTGGGACCTTGCCACCTGGGCGCGCATGATCGACATGCGCGCGGTCGATATCGTCCAGCCCGATATCATGTACATGGGAGGTATTGCACGCACGCTGCGCGTCGCACGCATGGCCGACGCGGCCGGGCTGCCGTGCACGCCGCACAGCGCGAATCTCTCGCTGGTCACTATTTGCACCATGCACCTGCTCGGAGCCATCCCGAACCCGGGCAAGTACCTCGAATTCTCCATCGAGGGGCGGGACTACTATCCTTGGCAGAGCGGTCTATTCCTAGGCGATCCCTTTGCCATCGAGGACGGCTGCGTGCGAATTTCCGAGGAGCCGGGCTGGGGCGTGGAGATCAATCCCGACTGGCTGAAGCGCGCCCAGTACCGAGCGAGCGAGCGACGATGACCGAGCGCGGCGGCGAAGCCTGCGACTACATCGTGGTCGGGGCCGGCACGGCGGGATGCGTGGTCGCGAGCCGGCTGTCGCAGAGCGGTAAAGACCAGGTTCTATTGCTCGAGGCGGGCGGCTCCGACCGCCGCTTCTGGATTCGCGTCCCCGTGGGCTACGGCCGCACCTTCGCGGACCCGAGGGTCAACTGGATGTACCGCACCGAGCCCGACCCGGCGCTCGGCGGGCGGCGCGGGTTTTGGCCACGCGGCAAAGTCCTCGGCGGATCCGGCTCGATCAACGGCATGGTGTACGTCCGCGGGCTCTCCGCGGACTACGACGCCTGGCGCGCGCTCGGCAATCCCGGCTGGGGCTTCAGCGACGTGCTGCCCTATTTCAAGATGGCCGAGGACTATTGCGATACCCCCGACGCCGCCGATCTCGGGCATGGCGGACCGATCCACGTCAGCGACATGACGCAGGATGTCCATCCGTTGTGCCGCACATTCATCGAGGCGTGCGAGAGTGTGGGCTTTCCCCGCATCGCGGACTTCAACGCGCGGGACCCCGAGGGGGTCGGCATTTACAAGATCACGACGCGCAACGGCGCGCGTGAATCGACGGCCCGCGGCTACCTGCGCCCCGCGCGCGCACGCTCCAATCTCAGCGTGCGCCTGAAGTCGCTGGCGCTGCGGATTCTCTTCGACGGCACTCGAGCCGCGGGAGTTGCTTACCTGCACCGCGGCGCTCCGCGCGAGGCGCGGGCGCGCAAGGGCGTGATTCTTTGCCTGGGAGCGATCAACACGCCGCAACTTCTGCAGCTTTCGGGCGTCGGGGACGGCGCGCTGTTGCAGCGGCACGGAATCGAGGTCTCGGTCGAGAGCCCGGCCGTCGGGCAGAATCTGCAGGATCACCTGGATCTGACGTTTCTATACCGCTCGAGGGTGCCGACCCTCAATAACGATCTCTATCCGCTGTCGGGCAAGCTCAAGGCCGGGTTCCGTTATCTGCTCACGCGCCGCGGCCAGCTCGCCATCAGTATCAACCAGGCGGGCGGCTTCGTACGGAGCGATGCGGGCCAGGCGCAGCCCAACTTGCAGCTTTACTTCAGTCCCTTAAGTTACAAGAGCGCAGCATGGCCGATTCGTCGCCTGATGAATCCGGATCCCTTCGCGGCATTCATGGTGTCGTTCAACATCTGCCGGCCGACAAGCCGGGGCCGCGTGGAAATTCGCTCGACAAACCCCCTCGACGCCCCGCTCATTTACGCCAATTCCCTCTCCACCGAGCATGATCTCGGCGAGGCGCTGGCCGGAATGCAGGTGTTGCGCAGGCTCGGTGCGAGCGCCCCCCTCGCTCGCATCGTCGAGCGCGAAGTCTCCCCCGGCGCAGAGAAACAGTCGGACGGCGAGCTCCTGCAGGACTTTCGCGACCGTGCGTCGACCACCTTCCACCCGAGTTGCACTTGCCGGATGGGACCGGATCCGGCCTCCTCGGTCGTCGACGCGCGGCTGCGCGTGCACGGTACGCAAGCGCTGCGCATCATCGATGCGTCCGTCTTTCCGAACATCCCCACGGGCAACACCAACGCGCCGACCATCATGGTCGCCGAGAAAGGAGCGGCCCTGCTCACCGAAGAGGAAGGAGGCTGACTCGATGCTGCAAATGAAAGCCTTGGTCGCAGCGGGATTCGCTGTCATTTTTGTCGTTGCGCGCGCCGTCCCGGCGCAGGCAGCTTCCTTCGAGAGCTTCGTCAAGAGCTATTACGATGGCGAGTACGCCGCCCACCCGGTAGCCGCGACGTCGGCGGGGATCCACGACTACGACTCGAAGGTGGACGACATGAGCGCTGCCGGACAGGCGCGGAATGACGCGCGCCTGCATGAGGCGTTGGCGGCGCTGAAGCGATGAATCCGCAACAGCTGAGCCCCGGCGACCGCGATGACCGCGAAGTACTGATCGGCCGCATCAAGGGCATGCTGCTCGACGACGAGACGATCAAATATTGGCGCAAGGATCCCAGCCGCTACAGCCGCGTCGCGACTTTGGCCGTGTTCGAGTTGGTTCATCGCGATTTCGCACCGCTCGCGGAACGCCTGCGGGCAGCCATCGCGCGCGAGCGGGAGATTCCCGCAGTGCTCGCCGCCGGCAAGGCCAATATCGAACACCCGCCGCGCGCATTTGTAGAAATCGCCATTCGCAGCATCGCCGGCTCGATCAATTTCTATCGAGACGGCGCACCGCAGGCCTTCGCGGCCGTCGATGACCCGGAGCTGAAGCGCGATTTCGCGACCAGCAACGACGCGGCGATCGCGGCCTTCGAGGACTATAAGGCCTTCCTGGAAACCCAACTGAGTAAAGCCGATGGCGATTTCGCGCTGAAGTCCGACGTCTTCGTTGAGCGGCTGACAGACAATGAGATGGTTGCCCTGCCGGTGAACAAACTGCACGACATTGCGTTGCGCCAGCTGCACAAGGATCAGGCTGCGCTCAACGCCGCGGCGCACGAGGTGGACCCGACGAAATCGGTCGCCGCAGTGGTCGAGGACATACGCCGCCAGCATCCGAGCGCCGATACGCTGCTGTCGACGGCCGAGGAGAGATCTATCCGGTCTGCGCGCCTTCGTCAGCGAGCACCACATCGTGACGATTCCGAGCGAGTTGCTGCCAACAGTCGAAGCGACGCCGGAGTTCATGCGCGCGACCATCTCCGCGGCCATGGACTCGCCCGGGCCGTTCGAGCAACATGCCACGCAGGCTTTCTACTACGTCTCGCCACCCGACGCCGGCATGGCCGCCGAAAAGCTCGAAGATTATCTGCAGGCCTATTACTTCGCCGGTCTGGAGCTCATTTCGGCACATGAGGTTTGGCCGGGCCATTTCGTGCAATACCTGACGCGTCGCAATCATCCGCAGTGGTCGCTCGCGCGGAAGCTGGCGCATGCGCAATCGACCACCGAAGGCTGGGCGCACTACGCCGAGCAGATGATGATCGAGCAAGGGCTGGCAGCAGAGTGATCCGAAGCTGAAAGTGGCGCAGCTGAATGAGGCGCTGCTGCGCGATTGCCGCTTCGTGGCCTCGATCGAAATGCACACCGGCGGCAAAAGCGTCGAAGATGCGGCCCAGCTGTTCATGAGAGAGTGCGGATCGCCGCAAGCCGAAGCGCGCCGCGAAGCCTATCGCGGTACCGGCGACCCGGGTTACCTCAATTACACGGTCGGCAAGCTCGAGATCCTCAAATTGCGCGAGGATTACAAAAAAGCGATGGGCGCGAAGTTCTCGCTGACGGAATTTCACGATCGATTTCTGGCCGCCGGATTGGTGCCGGTGAAGATCATTCGGCGGGAGATGATGGGCGTGGACGGGCCGCTGTTGTGAGCGTCGCCATCGCGGGTGATCATCGGTAGGCCGTCCAGATGGTCTTGAGGTCGGCGTACTTGTCGATGGCGTGCGGCGAGCGGTCGCGGCCGAAGCCGGACTGCTTGAAACCGCCGAAGGGCGTGCGAGACGGAAGAGCGGTCGAAAGTGTTGACCCACACGGTGCCGGCGCGCAGCGCAGCCGGAGAGGCGGTGGGCGACATTCATGTCGGAAGTCCAGACCGCCGCGGCGAGACCGTAGATGCTGTCGTTCGCCATGACGAGCGCGTCCGCTTCCTCGCTGAAGCTGGTCACGGCGAGCACCGGGCCCGAAGATCTCTTCGCGCGACACGCGCATCTCGCGGACGCACCCCGTCGAGAATGGTGGCCTCGACATAGTAGCCGCCGCTCTCGCCATGGCCGCCTTGCCGCCGAGCGCGACGCGCGCACCCTCTGCGACACCGATGTCGATGTAGCCGAGCACGCGCTGCATGTGGCCCTGGTCGATGAGCGCGCCCATCTGGGTCGCCGGCTCGAAGGGATGGCCGAGCGTGATGGTCGCCGCGACGCGCGCGATGGCCGCGATCAGCTCGTCCTTGACGCTTTCGTGCACGATCACGCGCGATCCGGCATGACAGGTCTCGCCGGCGTTGTAGTAGATGCCCCAGGCAATGCCTCGGCGGCGGCCGCGATGTCGGCGTCGGCCATCACGACGTGCGGACTCTTGCCACCGCACTCGAGCGCCACGCGCTTCATGTTCGATTCGCCGGCGTAGCGCAGCATGAGCTTGCCGACTTCGGTCGAGCCGGTGAAGCTCACCATGTCGACATCGTCGTGCAGCGCAAGCGGCTTGCCGGCCTCCTCGCCGAAGCCGGGCACGACGTTGAACACGCCGGGCGGCAGGCCCGCCGCGGCGCCAGCTCGCCCAGGCGGATGCGCCGAGAGCGGGCGATTGCTCGGCGGGCTTCAGCACCACCGAGTTGCCGGTGAGCAGCGCGGGACCGAGCTTCCAGGCGCTGATGATGAGCGGGTAGTTCCACGGCACGACGGCGGCGACCACGCCGAGCGGCTCGCGCCGCATCAAGCGCCAGATCGTTGGGACCGGTGGGCGCGACCTCGTCGTAGAGCTTGTCGGCGAATTCGGCGTAGTAGGCGATGCAGTCCGCGGCGAACGGCACGTCCACGTTCACGGAATTCGCGATCGGCTTGCCGACATCCAGCGTCTCGAGCACCGCCAGGCGCTCGAGGTCGCCGCGAATGAGCTCGGCGAAGCGCAGCATCACGCGCTTGCGCTCCTTTGGATCGCGTGCGGCGCCAGCGCCCGCCTCGAACGCCGCGCGCGCGGCAGCCACCGCGGCGTCGACATCCGCCGGCGGCAGCGCGCGACCTCGGCTATGACGCGACCGTCGATCGGGCTGATGTTCTCGAACACCCGGCCGTCGCGGGCCGCGACGAGCTTGCCGTTGATGAAGGCCCGGCCTTCGGGACGCAGCGGTGCCGCGAGCCGCTCCCATTCGCTGCGGCCGCGGGTGGCGAGGCCGGTCATGTCCGGGACCTGGACATAGGGAGCTCGGGAGGTAGCGTGCGGTGCCGCACTTTTTTGAAGCTAGCACACGCCGGCAGCCTGGTAAATGAGGGTCTGCCAGCGTTTGCCGCCCTCGCCTGCGACCTGGTTCCAGGAATTCCTACGCCAGTTGCGCGATAGAATGCGCATGCTCGACCCGCTGTGCGACGTGCTTCCTGATCTCGTGGTCATGGTCAAACGAGACGGGACCATTTTAAGTCATATGGGCGGCCGCGGTGTCGCCGCGCTCGCGCCGCCGGCGCAGGCAGTGGGCTTGCGGCTCGATGCCATCTGGCCGGAAGCCATTGCGGCCTGCATCAAGCAGTCCGTGCGCCGCGCGATCGCGCAGCGTGCAACGCTCGACACGTCCTTCACCACGGCGCAGATGCGCTACGAGATGCGCACGACCGCGCAGGGCCCCGACCGCGCGTTGTGCATCATTCGCGCGGCCGCCACCGGCGGCGCGGGCGACTCCACAGACGAGACAGCCGGCCTCGATGGCCTATCTCAATCGCAATTCGATCGGCGCGGATTCTTGCGCCGCTTCCATGACACGCTGTCCGAAGCGGTGCTCCAAGAGAGGCCCGCAGCCCTCGCTCTCATTCACCTCGATGGCATTGCCGACATCGAGCGCGCGTTCGACGCCAGGATCTCCGAGCAGGTCCTGAGCGGCGCCATCTTGCGACAGAAGAACGCGAGCGAGCTGGGCGAATATCTCGGGCAATTGAGCGCGGACGTTCTGGCGCTGGTCATGGCTTCGGCAGACCGGGATGCGATTGAGACCTGCGTGTCCAGGATTTGCGCGAGCTTGGCCGAACCGGTGCCCATCGGCGATGCGACGTTTCAGCTGACCCCCTATGCCGGCGTCTCGATCCTGGGCCAAGACGGCAGCTCGCCCCGGAGCTTGCTGGAAAAGGCTCGCTCGGCGTGCGCCGAGGCCCGCCGCTCCAATTCCTCGCGGATATTCTTTTTCACAGACACGCTCAAGCTGCGATCCCTGCAGCGCTTGGATATCGCCTGGGAAATGCGCGATGCAATCGCGAACCGCGACATCCGGCTGCGTTATGGCGGCCGGCACGAGCTCGCCTCCGGACGCCTGGTCGCACACCTGGGCTACCTCAGGTGGACTCATCGACTGCGGGGTGAGCTACCTCCCGGCGAGTTTCTCGGTGTGGCGGAGACCACCGGTCTCGCCTCGGCTCTGTCACGCGCGCTGCTCGAGGGGTTGCGCGACGATTTCGCGGCGATGGGCGGCGCGGCGCTGCCCGCGGACGTGCGCTTATCGTTCGGCGCGCTGCGCCACCATCTGCTGCAAGATGATTTTGTCGACGACATCGGCCGCTTCCTGGCGGAAGGCGGCATGCCGGCTTCGCGACTGGAGCTGCGCATCGCGGAGCGCACCTTCGCCTCCATGAACGCCTCGATCTGTCAGTCCCTGGCCAAGCTCGGAGTACAGATCGTCGTCGACGAGGTGGGACGCGGGTTCGCATCCTCGCTCGACCGACTGGCCCGCGCACCCATCTGGGGCCTGCAGCTCGACCGCGCGTGGACGACGGCACTGCGGGCCGACGACGTGGCGCTGAAAGTGTGCAAGGCCGCCATCAGCGCAGCCGGGGCGCTCGGACTCACACCGATCGCGACGGGCGTGGACGATGCGGCACAGCGGGACGCGCTGGTCGCATTAGGGTGTCGCCACGGGAGCGGTGATCTTTTCGGTCAAAGCGCCGAATTTGACACCGTCATTATGCGACCTGCGTCACAGGGAATGGCCTGAATCGTGAGGCGCCCTCCGCCGTAAATCGCGCCGCTTCACAGTGAAATGCGTCACACATCCCCGTTGTCGGGGTTTGGCGACTCCAGGCAGGCTCCCATGACGCGAATGTTCCTGGCTCTAACGGCGCTCTTCTCCTTCGGCCTCGCGCTACCGGCTGGCGCGGCCGTCACCGAGACGCCCGGATCCGAGCACACAGCGCGCTATCTCGTGCAGGCCATGAGCGTGGGCGCCGCGCGGCGCTCCGTGATGCGCGTCGGCGCGACCGTGGAGCGGAATCTTCCCATCGTCAACGGCGTCGCCGCGCGCTTGAGCGCCTCGCAGGTGAATCGACTGCGGGCCGCCACGGGCGTCCGACTATTTGCAGATCGAGCGGTCACGACAAGTCAGTCGCTGCTCTCGACGCTTGCCGGCACGACCGAGGACATCGTCTCGACGACGCTCGCGGCGGCGAATGCGGTGCCGCTGGTGTCGGGCGTCACGAGCTCGGTGGTGAGCGCCACCAGCGGCAGCTCGGTGCCGCAAGACGGCACCGGCGAGAATACGCCGACCCTGCTGTATCAGACCAACTACCCGATGTTGGTCGGCGCCGATACCTTGCAGCAGGCCGGCATCACCGGTGCGGGAGTCACCATCGCCATGCTCGACAGTGGACTGTGGCAGGCGCTGAGTCAGAATTACGGCGGGCGTATCCTCGGCACGATCGATGTGACCAACGGCGGCGCCGGCCCGGTCACCGGCGACCCCTACGGTCATGGCACGCACATCACCTCCATCGCAGCCGGCGGTGCAATGAACCTATCGGGCAACTATCTCGGGATTGCGCCCGGGGCGAACCTGGTGATAGTGCGCGCTTTCAACGGCGAGGGCGCCGGCCGCTATATCGATGTGATCTCCGGTCTCGATTGGATCCTGGCCAATCAGCGCAAGTACCACATTCGTGTTTTGAACCTGTCGTTCGGCGCGCCTCCCGAATCGTACTACTGGAACGATCCCATCAATCAGGCCGTGATGGCGGTATGGGAGGCGGGCATCGTCGTGGTGACCGCAGCCGGAAATTCCGGGCCCTCGGCGATGACCATCGATGTTCCGGGCAACCTGCCCTACGTCATCACCGTGGGCGCGCTGACCGACAACTACACGCCCTACAATCTCAGCGATGATCGCCTCGCTTCGTTCTCCTCCGCCGGTCCCACCTACGAAGGCTTCGTCAAGCCGGAGGTGATCGCTCCGGGCGGACACATGGTCGCCTCCATGTCGAGCCAGAGTTATCTCGCGAACATCGATCCCGGCTCGATGGCGCCCACGGCCGAGATGTTCACGATGTCGGGCACCTCCATGGCGACAGCCGTCACCACCGGGGTCGTGGCGCTGATGCTGCAATCGGACCCGGCCCTCGCCCCGGACGACGTCAAATGCCGGCTGCTCGCTTCGGCGCGGCCGGCGGTAAGCGCGAGCGGCGCGCTTGCCTATAGCGTTTTCGAGCAAGGCGCGGGACTCGTCAACGCCGTGTCGGCCGTGAACAGTTCCTTAACCGGCTGCGCCAACCGAGGGCTCAACATTGCGGCCGACTTGGCAGGCACACAGCACTTCGGTGGACCCGCGAACGAGACTGCCAACGGCAGCTACTACGTCATGAACATGGCCGGCTCGACCTGGGGCGGCTCGCAGCCGAACGACGGCTATTCGTGGTCGACCGCCTACAACGGCAGTCAAGGCTACAGCTGGAGCGAGGGCTACGTTTGGAGTCAAACCTATAGCTGGAACCAGGCCTACACCTGGAACAACGGATACACCTGGAGCAAGGGATACACGTGGTCGAAGGGATACACCTGGAGCAAATCGGTGCCCTGGTGGAGCACAAACTCCTCGACCGCCAGCAGCGCACAATCCGCCTCCATTCTGCCCTGGGTGCCCAATCAGTGAGCTCGTGCGTTCGACGCCGATGCCCGCTGACGGCGGCGGTTCTATGGTCGCTGATCGTCACGGCCACCGGTCACGCGGCTGAAGCGCCACCGCTGGTCCTCGAGCACCTCACGCCCTCCGAGGGACTCCCGCAGGGCACGGTCTACGACAGCCTGCAAGATTCCCAAGGGTTCGTCTGGCTGGCCACCGAGGACGGTCTGATCCGCTACGACGGTCTCGAGCTCTATCGGTACGCCTATTCGCGCACCGCCCGCGAGGGATTGCCCGGCAATTTCATCCGCGAAATCGTCGAGGATGCGCATCACGATCTGTGGATCGCCATCAAGGATGCAGGTCTCGCGCGCTGGAACCGAGCCACGGACAGTTTTACCCGCTTTCGCCACGATCCGAACGATCAGGGATCGCTGGCGAGCGACGTGACGCGCGCCGTGCTGATCGATGCACGGGGCCGCATATGGGTTGGGATGAACGATGCCGGCATCGACATCCTCGACCCCGCCACCGGCCGTATCGAGCATCGGCGACACGATCCGCATGACCCCGATTCACTGAGCGACGATCAGATCTTCACGCTCGCACTCGATCGCAGCGGATCGGTGTGGGCGGGTACGGCGACGGGGCTCGATCGCTGGCAACCCGAACGCAAGGCCTTCCTGCACCTTCGCCAGGACCGCGGTGCTCTGACGGGCAAACAGGTCTCGGCGATGATCGAGGATCACACCGGGAGCTTGTGGGTCGGCACGTTCGACGGCGGCCTCGACCACATCGACTCGACCGGCACCCTCATCGAAAGCTTCCGTCATAACCCGGCGCGCCCTGCCTCGCTCGCGAGCGACGGCGTGCGCGCCGTTCTCGAGGACCATGCGGGACATCTGTGGGTGGGAACCGAAGAGGGCCTCGATCTTTTGGATCGCGCCAGCGGAGCATTCTCGCACTATCGTCACGATGACAGCGATTCGGCGTCCTTGCGCGATTCGTTCATCATGTCGCTCTATCAGGATTCTGCCGGACTCGTCTGGATCGGGACGCGCGCGGGCGGCGTCAGCCGCTGGAACCCACATAGCTGGGAACTCGGCGGTCACCGGCCGGAATGGCTCGCCGGCAAGCCGGTCACCTCCTTCGCCGATGCTCCCGAGCATCGGGTGTGGATTGCATCGATGGGCGCGGGCCTCAAGCAATTCGATGCAAGCAGCGGCGCGACCCGGGATATCGATGACATCGTCGGTCGGCACGATGCGCTCGGCGATCGTCGCGTGATGGCGCTGCGCCTGGATCGTCGCGATACGCTGTGGATCGGCACGATGGCGAGCGGCCTCAAGAAGTTGACGGCCGGCGGCAGGCTCGAGTCCATTCCGGTCAAAGCGGGCGATCCTCACGGCACGAGCGCGGAAGGCATTCAAACAATTTACGAGGGCCGTGACGGGCGCATCTGGCTCGGCGTGCACGACGGCGGCGCCAACGTGATCGACCCGGTGACGGGCGTGATCCGCCAGCTTCCCTTCGGCGCCTCCATTCGTGGTGCGATCAGCGCCGCAAGCGTTACCGCGATCGTGGAGGACAGCCAAGGCAACGTATGGCTCGGCACGGACGACGGCGGCCTCGATCTTGCGAAGCAGGACGGCACCATCGTCAAAGTATTCCGGCATGATCCCGCGGACCCCACCACTCTCCCCTCCAACACCGTCTACGCGCTCGAGGTCGACGCTGAGGGCCGCGTCTGGGTGGCGACCGACGAGGGCGGCCTCGCGCGCGTCGTCGGGTCGAGCGCCTCGCCCGATTCCATTCGCTTCCGGGCGGTATCCCGGGAGGAAGGACTGTCGAGCGATACCCTGTATGGCGCATTGAGCGATGCCCAAGGGCGGATCTGGCTCAGCGGTAATGCGGGGCTGATGCGTTTCTCGCCCGACTCGCAGTCGGTGAAGACTTATCATCGAGAACACGGCTTGCAGGGTGAGGAATTCGACTACAACGCATCCCATCGTCTGCGCGACGGGCGTCTGTGTTTCGGCGGACCCGGCGGCTTCAACATCTTCGACCCCACGCGACTCACCGAGAATACGCACGCGCCGCGCGTTGCGCTCACAAACCTGGAAGTGCTCGGCATTCCCTTGCCGAGCAAGACCCCGTATTGGTTGCTCGATCACATCAAACTGGAGTATGGGGCGAGCATCGTGTCGCTCGACTTCGGCGCGCTCGATTTCATCTCTCCGAAGCGCAATCATCTGGCCTATCGGGTCAGGGGCTTCAGCGACCGCTGGATCGATCTCGGTGCGCAACACCGCGTGACCTTGACGAACCTCGATGCGGGCGATCACTTGCTCGAGGTGCGCGCCGCCAACGCCGATTCGGTCTGGAGCGACCCGCCGCTGCGCCTTACGATTCACCGTGATGCGGCTCCCTGGCGCTCCGCGTGGGCATATGCGCTGTATGCGCTCGCCGTCCTTTTGTTCGCCGCGCACCGCGTGCGCGCGCACCGCAGGAAGATGCAGGGCATCGTCGCGGCCAAGCAGGGACTGGAATCGGAAGTGGCGCTCCGTACCCGTGAGCTCGTCGAGAGTAACCGGCAGTTGGCGGACGCGGCGCAAGCGAAGAGCAATTTCTTGGCGCGCATGAGCCATGAGTTGCGCACACCGATGAATGGCGTCGTGGGAATGACGGAATTATTGGGGCGCACGGCGCTGTCGCCGACGCAAGCGCGATTGACCCAGACCATCCGCTCTTCCGCGCACGTGCTCCTCCAGATCGTCAACGACTTGCTCGATTTGTCGAAGCTACAGGCCGGCAAGGCCGATTTCGAGTCCCTGCCGCTCGACCTCGTGCGGCTCTTGGAGGAATGCACGACCCTATTCGCGGGAGCCGCCGAGGCCAAAGGGATCGAGCTCATCGTCTCGCCGCCGGCGAGCCCCGCCCGCACGTTGCTGGGCGATCCCTTGCGGATTCGCCAGATCGTTTTGAATCTCGTGGGCAACGCCGTCAAGTTCACCTTTCAAGGTGAAGTCGTCGTCAAAGCCGATATCGTTGCAGCCGATGACGGGCGCGCGATGCTCGAGATCGCCGTCAGCGATACCGGCGTGGGAATGGCTGCCGCGACCATCGAAAAGATTTTCGAGCCCTTCACCCAGGCGGATGAGTCGACCACACGGCGCTTCGGCGGCACTGGCCTCGGACTCGCGATCTGTCGCGAGCTTGCCGAGCGCATGGGAGGGGCCGTCACGGTCGAAAGCCGCCCAAGCGTCGGATCGACCTTTCGCCTATCGCTGCCACTGGCGTTCGCCGCCGCGGAGACCGCGGAGACCGCGGGGACGCCGAGCCCGTTCGCGCCGCGGACGGTCTCGATCTTTACCCGACGACCGGCGCTTGCCGAATCCCTCGTCCGCCATACCTCGGCGCTCGGGCTGCGGGCGGATTGCCATGAGAGCGAAGCGAGCTGTCCGGCCCGCGAGCATCTCATGATCGTGGATCTCAGCACGCATGCGGGGCTGGTCGAATCGAAGTTCAAGGACGCACCGCTCGCCCCACCGCGGATGGTGATCCTCGCCACGGCCGCCCAGCTCGAGACGCTCGACTGCCGCGGCCTGATTGACGATGAGTTGATCGTCGCGAAACCCGTGCAGCGCGAGGCCCTGTCCAGCGCCCTGCATGCGGCAACCGGCGAGCGGCAGAGGCGCGATCCGCAGCGCACGATCGAAGACGGGCCGCCCATCGGCGCCCATGTTCTCTTGGTCGAGGACGAAGCCGTCAATGCCGCGGTTGCTCAAGGGTATCTGCAAGCGCTCGGCTGTACCTGCGTGTGGGTGGATAACGGCGCCGAAGCGGTCGCGCGCAGCGCCATCGAGCGGTTCGACATGGTCATGATGGACCTCAACATGCCCGACATGGACGGCCTGGCGACCACCCGGCTCATGCGCGAGCGCGAGGGGACGGGTTCTCAAGTACCCATCGTTGCGCTCACGGCACATGAAGCCATGAGCTATCGACCTGCGTGCCTCGAGGCTGGTATGAACGATGTGATGGGCAAGCCCTATACGCTCGGGGAATGCGCACGCTTGTTGCGCCACTGGGTGAGAAGCTCTCCAGGGCAGGCGCCGCACGACCGACCACAAGTCGACACCGCGACCGTAACAGCCCTCAAGAACCTGCGCGCCGCCGGTCAGCCCGATCTGTATTCGAAACTCGTTGGCTTGTTCGAGACGGGATCCACCCAGGCGATGATCGAGATCGAGGCGGCGCTCGCGGCAGGCGATCTGCCCGTAGCGGGCGCGACCTGCCACAAATTGGCCGCGAGCGCCGCCAACGTCGGTGCGCTCACGTTTGCGCATCAGGCCCGTACCTTGGAAGAGCTGTGCAGGCAGCACGATGCGATCCGAGCCCGCCAAGTATTCGCGGCGATGCGCGCCGTCCACCCCGCGATCATCGATGAGCTGTCACGACTTTGTCTGGCGGAGAGCGCGTGAGCGAATTGCCCGCACGGCCGATCGCCATCATCGCCGACGATGAAGATCTCGGCCGCCTGCTTCTGGCCGAGACCGCAGTGGCCTCGGGTCTTGCGCCCCTGAGCTTTGACAACGGCGCGACAGCGCTCAAGGCAGCCCTCTCGCAAGAGGTCGCCATCGTGCTCTTGGACGTGGACATGCCCGGCATGGACGGCTACGCCGTATGCCGGCGGCTGCGCGCCGACCCCCGCTTTGCCACGGTACCCATCGTGATGGTCACGGGCCACGAAGACGCCGCCGCCATCACTCGCGCGTTCGACGCCGGCGCTACCGACTTCATCTCGAAGCCGGTCAACTGGGCGCTATTGCCACGACGCCTGGCCTACATCCTGCGCAACGCGGCCGCGTCCGAGCGTATCGAGCGGCTCGCCTATTTCGACACACTGACCGGACTGCCGAACCGGCAACGCTGCATCGATGCCGCCGAGCGGCTGTTTGCGGAGGCGGCGATTGCGGCGGAACAGGTCGCGGTCATCTACGTGGATCTCAACAGCTTCAAGCGGGTGAACGATACTTTCGGTCATACAGTGGGCGATGCCGTCTTGAAGAGCGTCGCAATCCGGTTGGAACGAGCCCTCGCCCCGTTTCGAACGGCCAATCACTCGGTGTCTGTCGCCCGTTTCGGCGGCGATGAATTCGTCGTGCTCGTGAGCGAGCGCGAAACGTCCTCTGTGGCGCTCGCGATCGCGGGCGCATGCGCCGTGACATTGAACGATCCAATCACCCATGAGGGCCTCGAATTCTATTCCGCGCCGAGCATCGGCATCGCCGTCTACCCCGATCACGGCGCCGACGTCGCCACGGTACTCAAGCATGCGGATACGGCCATGTATCAGGCCAAGGCAGGCGCGTCCGGCTCGATCGTCATGTACACCCCCGCCATGAGTGCGCGGTTGAGGGACTGGCTCGACCTCGAGGGCCGGCTGCGGCGCGCGGTGCAGGAAGACAAGTTGGAGCTGTACTATCAGCCCAAATTCCGCCTGAGCGACAACCGCTTAGTGGGGGCTGAGGCGCTGCTCCGCTGGTGCGATGCAGAGCACGGCGAGATCCCCCCGACTCGCTTCATCGAGATCGCCGAGGAATCGGGTCTGATCATCGATTTGGGCGCCTGGGTGATCCGCACCGTCTGCCGCCAGCTGCGCACGTGGCAGGATTCGGGACATTCGATTCCGGTGGCCATCAATGTCTCGGGCAAGGAGCTCTTGCATGGCGATCCGGCCTGGACGCTCGAGAGCGAAGCCGTGGCGGCAGGCATCCCCGTCTCGCTGATCGAAGTCGAAATGACCGAGTCTGTCTTGATCAAGGACTCGAGCCGCGTTCGTGCTGCCTTGGAGCGGCTGCGCCAGCTGGGTTGCCGGATCGCGCTCGATGACTTCGGTACCGGCTATTCGTCGCTCGCGTATATCACCCGCTTCCCGCCGGACCGTATCAAAATCGACAAGGCGTTCGTCCACAATCTCGATCGCTCTGCCAGCGATTCCGCCATCGCCAATGCGATCCTGTCATTGGGCGAGAGCCTGAACGTGGTGGTGACCGCGGAGGGCATCGAGCGGCCCGGCCAATTGGACTGGCTGCGCAAGCGCGGTTGTCACGAGGCACAGGGTTTCCTGTTGTCGAAGCCCCTGCCGGCACAAGCGTTCGCGGCGCGGTTCTTGTGCGAGCCTGCCGAGGCAGAAGCAGCAGGTGCTGCGGGCTTGCAGCCGATCGCCTTGAGGCGCCGATCGCCTTGAGGCAACGTGGGAAGCTTGCGCGACAATTGACTGTCACGCTTCGCTCGCTGTAAAAGTGTGCCTGTGCAAGCCTCCGCGGAAAAAAGCGTCTCATCACTCGCGGCTGCGATCGGCGAGCCGGCCCGCGCCCGCATTCTGGTTTGCTTGATGGACGGACGAGCACGCACCAGCACGGAACTCGCCATGGTCGCTGAGGTGAGTCCGTCCACCGCCAGCGCGCATCTCGCTCGGCTGAAGGAGCAGAATCTCGTGGCGGTCATGGCGAGCGGCAAGCATCGCTACTATCGGCTGCAAGGTCCCTCTGCCGCAGCGGTGATCGAGGCGTTGACGGTTTTCGCCGGAGAGCGCCAAGAAAATCTGCCGTCGCGAGTGCCCAATCGTCTGCGGGCGGCGCGCTCTTGCTACGATCATATGGCCGGACAGCTGGCCGTCGCGCTGCACGATCATTTCATCGCCCGCGCGTGGCTCACGCATGACGCGTCGAAGCAAGGCGCCTACGAGCTCTCCGATCTTGGCGACAAAGCGTTGACCGAGCTCGGTCTTGACATCGCCTGCGCCCGCGCCCTGAGACGCCGCTTCGCTTATGCGTGTGTCGACTGGAGCGAGCGGCGCCCGCATTTGGGAGGTGCCCTTGGCGCTGCAGTTCTCGACGTCGCGTTTAAAAAGAAATGGGTGATCCGCGAGTTGGATAGCCGTGAATTGAATATCACCGCAGCCGGGCGGCGCGAGCTCGTCGCGAGGTTTGGCATCTGCGTCGAGCGCATAGCCCCGCTGACCGGCAGCCATGCCCAGGTCCGCCCCGCTGTCGCGGCGATCCGCTAGCTCACGCCTTATGGGCTCTCTTTAACGATTCGTCCGTTAAGGGGTTGCGGCGGGCGCACGTCGTCGGGATAAAGCTTGGCGAATACGCTGATTTGCGCCGGCGACACGCTGATCGGATTTTTCAATACGAACCAGGTCACGCCTTCGGTGCAGGGCGGCGCCGTGACCGATCCCTCGTACAGATAATAAGCCGCGCTATCACGCGGCAGAAGGTCCATCGGGTTCAACTGCAGCGCGACCACGTTCTGGCCTTCGGCGGATGGCATGTGATCCCAGATCATTTGAATGGCGGCATTTCCCTGACCCGCCTGCATGAGCACAGCGACGCCCGCGACCTTCCCGTCGCTCGTCTGATGCATCAAGTGCAGCACCATAGCGTACGGCTTACCATTCACTTGCTCTTCGCTCGGGTGATGAAAATGAAACTGCGTCAACTGATAGCGCATGCCCTCGAAGACGAGGAAATCGCCACTACCCGGAGCGTAGTAATTCACCCGGATGGTATGCCCGTTGTTGATGAGGTATTGGATCGGACCTGGGCGGTAGTCGAAGCGCAGCGCGGGCAACGCGGCTCTCTGGGGATTGCGGATGTCGATGGGTGACTGCTCCTTCCCGCTGCAAGCCGCATACGCCGGATCGAGCTCGCTCCAATGCGCGCCACCGCGCGGCCCCTCATAGTCCCAAGGAGTTCTCCACGGCGATACGTAAGGATGAGATCCTTCCTCGCCTTGCGCTCGTGCCGACCCACGGATCAAGAGCCCTACGACAAATGCCGCCGCTATGACAAATGCCGCCGCAATTATCGGCCGGAGTACCCGCCTCTTCATGGTTGGATCGACTCCCCTCGCGAAGGTCAGAGCCGATTATCCCAATCCGTCGAGCAGCACGCTTCGGCATTCATGAAATTGTCAAATGCCCCGATGCCATGCAGGCCTGCCGCAGTGAAGCCGCATCGTTTAGACTTAGCCGCACTCGGCTCGGCCAAGATAGGCCGGCAATACGAACAATGATGATCACGCGACACGTACCGTCATTCAGGAAGGAATCCTATGCCGACTAAGCCGGCCTTACGAGACGTCATTCGATTGATGCGCCCGCATCAGTGGAGCAAGAATCTGTTAGTGTTCCTGCCGATCGCTTTTGCGCACGAGTTGGGGGTGCTTGCGGCATGGGTAAGTTCGCTCATTGCCTTTCTTTGTTTTGATCTGGTCGCGTCGTGTGGATACATACTCAACGATATTCAGGACCAAGAGCGCGATCGAGCGCATCCGACCAAGAAAGACCGTCCTATAGCGTCCGGCAAAGTCTCGGTGCGAACGGCGCTGTGGGTGGCATTTACGCTGCTGCTCATCACATTCTTGCTTGCGGCTCACATCAGTTGGTACCTCTGCCTTGCATTGGCCGCCTATCTTTGTCTCACCACCGCTTATTCCAGATGGCTCAAGTCCTACGTGTTGATCGACGTGCTGGCCTTGGCAAGTCTGTACACGACCCGCATTGTCGTCGGCGCCGTCGCAGTGCAGGTCATTCCTTCAATGTGGCTGCTCAGCCTGTCCATGTTCATTTTCTTTAGCCTGGCACTGGTGAAGCGATATACGGAACTGTTGGTGATGGGCGCCGCCCGCAGAAGCAGCGGGCTCGACGGCCGCGACTATTCTGGCAACGATATGGATACGATGCGCGCCATGGGCGCCGCGGCGGGAACCACCGCGGTGCTCGTGTTGGCCTTATACATAGATTCGGCGCAGGCCGCCCACCAATACGCGAATCCGCTGTGGTTGTGGCCTACATGCCCGATGCTTTGGTACTGGATATCCCGAATGTGGATCAAGACAACGCGCGGCGAGATGCGGGATGATCCGGTGGTTTACAGTCTGCGCGATAAGGCGAGCTGGGTGTCTTTTCTGGTTATCGCCATTTGCTGGATAAATGCCAGCTTGGGACTGGGACCATACTTAGGCGGGGGCAGTTCATGACTCAGGCAATTGTTCTTGCCATCGTCAGTATTAGTTTGTCCGCCGCTGCGCAACTGATATTGAAGCTTGGCATGGTGAAGATCATGGCCGCACGGAGCACTGCATCGCCCGGACTTGCGGAGACGCTGACCGCAGCGCTTGGATCGCCCCTCGTGTGGGCGGGGCTTTTTGTTTATGCAGCCAGTGCTCTGGCATGGCTCGGCGTCCTCGCTCGTCTGGACCTCAGCCTGGCCTATCCGTTCGTGGCCCTCGGGTTGGTCGTGACGTGCCTGCTCGGAGTGCTCGTTCTGGGCGAACCCAGCAACTATATGAAGCTATCTGGTATAGTTTTAGTTGTAGTCGGTGTGCTGATGGTTGGACTGAGCGCGGGGTCTGCTCGATAGCCACAATGAAATCCGACGTTACCACTGCTCAAACGAAGCAGCCCGCGTCGCGGGCGCTGCGCGCCGCCACAACCCTGTTGTTCGTTCTAGGCGCATGGTCCGCGGGAGTTAGGAGCGATGAGAATAGCCCGAACTTGCGCGATGAGACGATCGGCTGGCGCACCGTCGCGGCTGTGCCGCGACGCCTGAACTTCACGACGGCGCCGAGCATCGCCAAGGTCGAAGTGCGTGATGCTTGGGCCTCCCGCTATGAAGAACGAGTGACCCTGCTGTCAGGCGCGGTCGTGATACTCGAGGCGACACGCTACCCATATTCAACCGACATTCCCCTTCAGCAGGTCCTATACGAGCGGTTCGAGGAGGACGAAGTGCTCATCAAGCAGGACTTGCGGATCGGTATCGCGGCCGGCACGCTGGGCTCGTTTGGCGGACGCACAACCGCTTACTATGCCGCCGAGGGCAAGACTGCAACTTGCTTTTCCTTCGTTTCGCTCTTCGCGACACACTCGGGGGGACCTGCCGATCTCATGATCTCAGGGCAGGACTGCCGTCCCAATGAGACGATTTCCACACAAGCGCTCATCCGCGATTGGAGCACCTTGTTGAACGGGATACAGGTCAATTGAAAAAACCGGCTGTCACAGGCAGCGGCGACAGCGTGGCGGATCCGCTCCTCCCGGGCAGGCACGGCGATTCTGCCGTGGCTGCCGCAATCGGCGTCGTCGTGTGTTGGGCTTATTTCCTTCTCGGGTTGCGGCTCGCTCATGGCGACTATTTCCACGCCAACAATTTTGCCTTCGACTATGACGCCGCGACCTACATTCGCAGCTTTTTCGGCGACGGCGGGTCGTTCATTCTGCGCCATCCGTTCGTCGGCGCTCTGCGGCCGCTTTGCAAAGGAGCTCTGGCCCTCGGAATTCCGCTGCCGGTGGCGGTCAGCGGCTTCTTTGCCGCGATCGGCGGATTGACCGTCAGTGTGGCCTACCTGTGCTTCGCGAACTTGCGCATCGGCCTGCCCGAACGGCTCCTGCTCGCGGCATTCCTCGCGCTCAGCAGCTGCCAGGTGATCAACGGTATTGTTGCGGATAGCTTCGGGCTGTCCGGCCTCGGCCTGGCAGTTCTTTATTTTCTTTTCTTAAAGCGCGAGAGCGATCCTACCCGGGCTCCCGTCGCGCGCTACGCCGTCGCGGTTTACCTCTTCGGCATCACTGTCTCCAACCTGGTGCAACCGATAGTTGCCGAGCTCGTATTGTGGCTCGGGCGTATCTCCCCCAAGGCTCTGGTCCGGCGTCTTTTCGTCTCCGGCTTGATCCTCGGTGTCTTGTTGCTTGTCGGCATGCTGGTGTTTGTTCCTTGGGGCTCCCTTCCGCCGCTGGACCTGGTCAAACACTATTATTGGGAAAGCCAGTTCAAAGGCGCGGAAATGGCGGGGCTTTGGACGATCCTGAAAAGCTTCGTTGCCTATGCCTTCGTCGCTCCTGGGTTCACCATGGTGCCGCTGCCGAACGGTGAGCCGAGCATGTTGGATTTCCGTGACTTCCGCATGTCCGGCACAGGGCTTTGTGCGTTGGGCCTGTGGCTCATGCTGCTCGCCGGCGGCATCGCCTGTGCCGTGAAGGATCGGCAGCACAGCCGGCTTGCGATGTTTCTCGGACTGGTCGTCGGGCTCAACCTGGTAATCCATCTCTACGTGCAGTTCCGACTCAGCGTCTATCTTTACGCCTCGCACGTGCAGTTGGCGATACTTCTTCTTGCGGGATTCGCGGCTCGCGCGAGCAGCCTTCGCGGCGGATCGGTGCGAGTCATGGTGCTGACGGGCATGGCGGCTCTTGCGATCCTGACCGGACTCAATAACATCCCGCGTTTTCTGGAGTTGGTGCGCGCCTTCGGCTAGTCCGACGACACGGACGCGGGCTGTTGCGCGGAGTGCCGGGCACCCAGAACGAGCACGCGGCGTCTGACCAGGGCGCTGGCAAACACCAGAGCAAGAACGGCGTTATAGACCCCTGTGATGGCCAGAGGCATCAGCACCGGCGTGGAATAAAGGCGCGGCCAGCCTGGGATCTGTATCACGGCTGCCATGACCGGCAGTACCGGGATCAAAACATACAGCGCCAGCCAGCCATGTCGCTCGCGCGCCGTGAGCCGCCGCTCGGGCGCGGGGTCTGGCCGCCTGGCGTGACGCACCCAGATCCAGAACGCCGTCAAGACCGCCGCCATCCCGAGCACCGAGCTGCCGTGCTGTACCGGCAACAGGTGTGCGCCGCGTCCGTTTTCGTGTGTGAAACCGTCCCAGAGTATGTGCGTTAGCGCGCCGAGCAACACCGCCAATGCCGCATAGAACCATGCCTTCACGCTCGTGAGTCGGATACCGGGATGCTCCGCGATCAGCCGCACGTACATGCGATCGGGCAGCACTTCGATCAGCGCCGGCTTGATCAGCACTTGAAACAGCGCCCAGGCAGCGAGGCCCGCAGGCAGGCAAAAAGTCAGCAGCGCCAGAATGCCGTGTGTCTGCTCGCGCGGCAGTCGGGTCGGCAGCACGAGATCCAAGTCCGGGATCATGGCGCCGATCGCGGCCGCCGAGAGCAGCCCAAGGCGGCGCAGCGGCTTATAAAATGGCAGAACGGCGGCAACGTGGGAGACCGTGAAGGGCATCAGAGCGCTCGGTCACTCATGCGAACATCACTCTCATCATCACTCGAGCCTCAGGGAGTTGACATAAAACGGATAGGTGGTTTTACCGCCGTCCTCGAACAACATGATCTTCCGCATATGCGCGAGGTCCATCTTGGCGTCCGCTGCCGACTCGATTTCCGCCAGGGGTATGCGAATTATCCGCCGACTCAGCGGCGCGAGCTCGAACCGCTGATTGTAGCGGTCCCCGTACTGCGGATCGGGACGACGATCGTCGATGCGAACGAGGATCCAAAACCCTTCAGTGCCCGTGTTGCTCAGGTCGATGACCAGAGTGGAGTAGAGGCGCCAATCGGGCCAGACTTCTCGCAGCGTTACGCCGGGCCAGTGGCCTGCATCGGGTTGCACCCGTATGCTGCCGTCTGTAACGGCGACAACGTGCGCCTCCTCAGCCACGAGAAAGTGGCGACCCAGTGCGGAATCCAACTGCACGAGTTGCGGTAACAACGAAGCGCGCCGGACGTAGGCCGCCATGGTCAATGCGGTCGGAATCACGATTAGGGCTCCGCTGAACAAAGCGACTGCCTCGAGCGTGAGTCTGCTCACCGTGTAACGGCTTATCGTGGTCTTATCTCCGCTGATCGAGAGCGAATTATACCTACGCGCGCCGGATCGGCGATGCTAAGGTATCAAGCATGGTCGCGCGGAAACCGAGGATCCCTCCCAAACGCACCTGGCTGGTGCGCCCTCGCCCGCTCACCGTCTGGGCACCGCGAGCGGAACCCGATGCCTCGCTGCTGCCTACATTTGGTGTTTTCTGTCTGTTGACGTTCTGCTTCGTGTCATTCTCAGAGAAGTTGCCGCTCGGCACGGTCGCCGCGGCCGGGGCCATCATCGCCGCGGCAATGCGTGGCAGGCAGTTCGCAATCCCTACCTACTATTGGTGGTACCTCGGCTACGTCGCCATCGGATCGATCGGCTTGGCCACCACGCGTTACCCGCACACCGCCTCGGCGGAACTGATCGAAACCGTCAAGATTGCGCTCATTGGGATGGCGGCGTGTAACATCGTATACACCCCGCGCTCCGCCCGGACATTCGCGGTGTGGTACCTGGCGCTGTTTGCGCTCTACCCGGTGCGAGGAGCGCTCTTTAACTACATTCATGGATACACGGAGTTTGGCCGCGTCGCGTGGAACTTCTTTTTTAGCAATCCCAACGACCTCGCGATGGCGTGCTTTCTTCCACTGGGGCTCTGCGCCTACATAATATTCGTGGAAAAGAACAAGTGGATATGGTGGCCCGCGTGGGTTGGCGTCGTAGTGATCACGGGCGTGCAAATGCTGACCCAGTCGCGGGGCGCGATATTGGCTCTGGCCGCAGGCATTGCGTATTTTGCCTTCCACACGAAGCGCAAAGTCCGTACGTTGCTGGTGATCGCCGTGCTGTTTACCGTGGCAGTTGCCGCGACCCCCACCCGCGTTTGGCACCGCGTGGCCGGTCTTTCCCACCTCACATCAGGGGACATGCACAAGGTCGATCCCGAGGGCTCCGCCGCGGGGCGATCGACGCTTATGCGGCTCGCCTGGGAGACCGCCTTGAGCCATCCGCTTCTCGGCATCGGTATCGGTGCCTACGCGCTCGAGAATGCACGGATCGCCCAGTACGATCTCCAGATTGGGCGCGATGAACGGGGTGAGCGTGACGCCCACAGCACGTATATCCGTGCGGCGGCCGAGACCGGGTTTGTCGGTGGGCTGTGCGTATTGTTGACGGTAGTGATGTCAATCGTATTTTGCCGCACAAAAAGAAAACAGGTGCAGCAGCAAGAATCTGAAGCTCGTTGGGCCATGGCGCTTCTGGCGCTGGAGGCGTCTATGGTGGCGTATGCTTTGGGGGCCACGGTCAATTCCGCCGAGCGGAGTACGTTTTTCGCTTTGCAGTTCGTGATTCCCTGCGCGCTGGCATCAGTTGTCGCATCGACAAAGCGACGAATCGAGAGCCCGCCTGTCGCCCGCAAGCGTTCTCGTCACCGCAAGAGGTCCACAGCCACGGATCACCAGCAAGGGCCCTGATAGCGATCGCTGGAAATTCGGTTCGGGATGGCTCTGGCCAGATCGACGACCATCCGCCCGTCCAGAGCATCACCGAGGTCGCGGTATTCCTTGGAAGAGTTGCCAATGACAATGACTTCGCTCGGCCCAATGACCTCCGCCGGTGTCGCGCGCATCAGCGTCCACAGGTGAGGGATCTCGCGCTCTACGTATTCCCGATTCGCGCCGATGATGTTGGCCTTGGCGACATCCCGATCATGAATCAGCACGTCACAGCCCTTGCCAATCAGCATCTCGACCAGTCCGACAGTGGGCGACTCGCGCAGATCATCAGTGCCCGCCTTGAAAGCCAGGCCGAGCAACCCGATGCGGCGTGCTCTCGAGGCCATGACCATGTGAAAGGCGCGCTCGACTTGGTTGCGGTTACTGGTGAGCACCGCCTCTAGAATCGGCATCGCCACATCCTCGATGCGACCCCGATGCACGATCGCCCGCAAGTCTTTCGGCAGGCATGACCCGCCGAAGGCGAAACCCGGCTTCAAGTATGCCGCGGAGATGTTCAGCTTCTTGTCCTCGCAAAACAGCGACATCACTTCGTGGCTGTCGACACCCATTGCCTTGCAAAGATTTCCGATCTCATTGGCAAACCCGACCTTCAGTCCGTGAAAGCAGTTACACGCGTACTTGACCGTTTCCGCCACACGCACCGGCACCACATGACTTGGTGCGGTGATGCCCGAATACAGATCCAGCACCGGCTTCGCATGACCCGCCGCGGTCACGCCGACGATCGTGAATGGCGGATCCTTGAAGTCCTTTATGGAAGTTCCCTCTCTCAGGAATTCCGGATTCGAGCATACCGAGAAGTCCCGGCCATGCTGCAATCCGGACGCCGCCTCGATCGCCGGGATCACGTGCGTGTCGATCGTGCCCGGCATCACGGTGCTGCGGATGACGACAGTGTGCCAGCTGCCTTTCTCACGCAATACGGCGCCGATTTGTTGGGAGACCCTGAGGATGTACGTCAGGTCGATGCTGCCGTTGGGGCGGCTGGGCGTGCCGACGCAAACCAGCGAGATGTCGCTCGCAATCACCGCCGCGCGCACATCGGTCGTGGCGCTCAGCCGCCCATCGCCGACGACAGCCGCGATCATCTCGGCGATGCCCTCCTCCACTATGGTGCTGCGGCCGGCATTGATTTGATCGACTTTAGCCTGCGAGACGTCCACACCGATCACACGGTGCCCTGCGGTGGCGAAGCACGCCGCCGAGACGCAACCGACATATCCCAAACCGAATACGCTAACCGACACATTCATGAGAAAGGGTCCTTTGCGCGCGCGTTTTGCACGCCCGCGCGTCGCGACAATGATCTAAAAAGCGATTCGTCACCGCATCCCAGCTACCGTGAAGCTTCACCAACTCGAGCGCCCGGTCCGCGAGCTCGCCGGCAAGCTGCGGAGTTTCAAGCAACCGAGTAATCGCAGCCGCCTGCTGCTCGGGAGTGTCCGCGATCAGCAGGTGCTCCCCGTCGCGCACCGGCAACCCCTCCGCCCCGATGGTCGTCGAGACCATGGGTATCCCCATGGCCATCGCCTCATAGATCTTCAAGCGTGTACCGCCGCCGATGCGCAGAGGCACCACGAATACTGCACCACGCTCGAGGTAAGGGCGCACGTCAGGGACCGTTCCCGTGACTTGCGTGCTCGAGTCGCGTTCCGCCAGTCGGCGCACGGCAGATCCGGGCGTCCTGCCGACAATCGTGAACTTCACGTCCGGCACCGCTTGGCGGACGCGGCCGAGAACGTGCTCGGAGAACCAGCAGACGGCGTCCTCATTAGGTAACCAGTCCATGGAACCGACGAAAATCAATTCCGCGTTGTCTTTCGGCCGCGATACGCGCGACGAAAAGTACTCGAGGTCTACGCCCGTCGGCACATCGGATACCGAGCTCACCCCGTACTCGTTGCGGAAAATCTCCGCATCGCTCGCGGAGACAGCAACCACCTGATCGAGCCGGCGGCATTCCTCGCTTTCGATCCGCCGCATGCGCCGCCATTGCTCGCGCATGTAGGCTCTGCGGATGAAGTTCTGCGGGACCACTGCGCGCCGTTCCCAGATCATCGCCTCCACATTGTGCTGAAACAGCACGGTCGGGACTTGCAGTCCATTCGGCACGGCATAGGAGGGAAACAGAAAATCGCAAATGACAAGATCGTGCTCGGGAGCAAGCGCGATCACGCGCTCCCGCAGGAGCTCTGAGCGGTAGCGCGCAACGGCGTAGGGCAGGCCCGAGAATAAATTCTTGAACAGATCCAGAAAAAAAGCCGGGCTGCCCTTTGCGGTCGGATGAAACGGCACGGTTATGAGCCGGGTGCAGTACTCACTTGCGTTGCGCCGATCCTCCGCCGATGCGCTGCCGTCATCGAGGCAAAGATACGTGACGTCGTGCTGACGCGCGAGCGAGCGCAGCATCTGGTAGGTCCGAATCTTCCCACCCTTGTCAATGGGGTGCAGCAGCTCGGTCTTGATCCAGAGAATTCGCATAGCTTATGCGGCTTTGCTGGCCGGCGCCGCGAGCGACCACACCCCATCGCCATCGAGAAATATTCGGGCCCAGACCTCGAACGTGAGCAATGCCCAAAGTCTCTCCGAGTGATTGATTCCGGAGAGGTGCTCCGCGACGAGACCTCTCACCGTATCGGCTTGAAAAATACCCCGGGAATGAGCGCGCTCGCCGGTGATGTACTCGTCGATCAACGGCTTCCAGTGGGTGCGCAGCCATGCCCCCACCGGCACGGGAAAGCCCATTTTTTTCCGCGACAGTATCGGCCCGGGCAGCTTGTTTTTCATGGCCTCGCGCAAAATCCACTTCGTGGTGGTGCCGCGCAGCTTCATGCGCTGCGGCAGCTGCGCCAGCCATTCGGTCAGCGGATGATCCAGAAACGGTACCCGGCTCTCGATCGATGCAGCCATGCTCATCTGGTCCTGCTTCATCAGCAACTCGTGCAGGTAAGTGCTCACGTCGGCATAGAGGATCTGTGACAGCAGGGGCTTGCCCCTCACCCGCGTAAGCGCCGCATGGTACGCCTCGTAAGGATCGATTCCGGCGACCCTCGCCTTGGCATCGGCGGTGAGCAGGCGGTGCTGCAACGCCCGCGGAAACACCGCGAAGTTGTCGAAATACAGGTCGTCGATATGCGAGCTGCGTGTCAAAAAGGTTCGCGATGCGATTTGACGCAGCCTCGATCTTGAGGGCAGCGAGCCGAGTGCGCGTGCGGTTCCGCGCCTGGCGAAGCCCGGCACGATCCTCTCGTACGCCGCGCTCAGACGGGCGTTGTAGACGGTGACGCGATAGCGGTTGTAGCCGGCCAGCATCTCATCGCTCCCTTCGCCCGTCAGCACGACTTTGACGTGCTTCGCGGCGAGCTGCGACACGAAATAAAGCGCGATGCTCGAGGGATGCGCGATGGGCTCATCTTCGTGCCAAATAAGGCGCGGCAGCTCCGCGAAGAACTGCTGGGGGGTGACCAGCACCTCTCGATGCTCCGTGCGATATGCCTCGGCGACCATTCGCGCATATGCGAATTCGTTGGCTTCTCGCTCCGCGAAAGCAACCGAAAAAGTGCGGATCGGATCCTTCACGAGCGTGGCCATCGTTGCCGTGATCGCGGCAGAGTCGATGCCGCCCGAGAGAAACATGCCGAGCGGCACATCGCTCATCAGCCGTATCCTTACGGCTTCGGTAAATCGCCGGGTGAACTCGTCGACCAAACCGCGTTCCGCCGCGGAGCCGGCGGCAGGCGCCGTGCCCGCCTCGCCATATTCCAGGTCCCAGTAACGGCTGATGTTGATTCGACCTTCCTGCCAGATCAGGGTGTGACCCGGCGGCACACGCTTGATGCCCAAGAACAGCGTGTCATCGCCTGAAGGCGCATGATTGGCGAGGAAATCGGGGAGCGCCGCGTAATTCAAGCCGGGGCGGGTGGCAAGAGCGGGCAGAAGCGATTTGATCTCCGAGCCGAAGATCAGCGAGCCATCGGGTTGAAGCAGGTAGTAAAGAGGCTTCACTCCGTAGCGATCGCGGGCCAGAAACAGACGTCGGGCCGCCTTGTCCCACACGGCAATCGCAAACATGCCGCGCATTTGCTTGACAGCCTCGTCGCCATGCCTCTCGAACAGATGCAGCACGGTCTCGGTGTCCGATCGCGTGCGATAATGGACTCCGGCCGCTTCGAGTTCCGGCTTGAGCGTCGGGTGATTGTAAATCTCGCCGTTGTAGACGATCACGTAACGCCCATCCTGGCTGTACATCGGCTGCTGACCGTGCGCCACATCGACGATGCTGAGTCTACGGTGGCCGAGTCCCACACCCGGACCGATGTGCGTCCCGGCACCGTCCGGTCCACGGTGCACCATCGTATCGCGCATGCGGTCAATCAGCGCCTGATCCGGCAGGTAAGAGAGCCGCATGCTCACGATTCCGCAGATTCCACACATCAGTCATGCTCCTCGCTCAACTGTGGATTATTCAGCGAAACGATTGTCCAGGATCCGGATGCATTGCTAATGACCAAATCGTTGCCAGTCAGCTCTGAATCCAGGCCGAGTACGGTCGCCCCGCCTGGCGGCACCAAGCGTCGAGCTCCGATGGCGACTACGAGGTCCGGTTGCCAGCGCGAATCGGTCCGGCTGGGGCGCTCCACACACCAAAGCAAGTCGGCCTCCGCTTCCCAGCCGGCGTGCTGAAAGGTCGCACGGGGATTGCTGGGAAGCGCGATGCGGTGATCGCCGAACGCGTCTTTCCAGGGCAACAAATTCAACGAGTTACTCTCAGAATCGACATTTTCCCGTATCGAGCCGATGGTTGGCAACGAGGTTGCCGGCAATATGAGAGAAATCACTCGAAAGTGCTCGTCCGCGAGTGCCTCGAGGACCGTCGCGGAGCTTCGCTCGCCATAGCGCAGGGATACATCGCGCCTCGTCGAACGGACCGAGCTCGCCACGGGCAACGCCACGTGGGCAACAGGGGCACCCCGGGCATCCATTACGTCAAATGAGGCCCCGCCGGCGCGGCTGGTCGCGGTCGCGAGTCCAGGCGCCAGCTGCCAGCGCAGCACCATGCGCGAGCGCTGCGACCTCAGTCCGCGGTCCAGAAATAGCCAGGCGCCGGCCGGCGCGTGCACCATGACTCTCGAATGGGTCGATGCCTCTGCGGTGCCGGCATGACCCCACGCCATGCCTCGAAAGATCGCCATCTCATCGCAAGTGCGGATTGCGGCGGTGGCGCGCCGAGGCCTTCTACCCCACTGAAATGGACCGAGCGGCTCGACCGAGGATTCGCCGTCGAATTCCAGCGTATTGTGCGAAGCCGTGGAGCGAAATTCATTTCGCTCCGCGCCGACGTAAGTGAGGGTGCCGCGATCGATGAACAAGGGTCGTTCGCCGAGCGTCAAGGTGCACGACAATGCGTCGGCGTGCGCATGTCCGCAGTTGAGCCTTCCGTGCCGGCCCGCGTCGATGACCGCCACCGCACCCTCGATACTCCAATTGTCACGAATAACCGCGAGACCGCCGTCTGCAAAATAACGCGTGCCGGGAAGCGGAGGCGAGCCGGCCAGCGCCAGGATTTTCTTTGTCGCCGCCACGCCGCATAGCCAGTATGCCATCGCGGGATGCACGTCCCCCGGCGGCACGAGCTCGGGTCTATTCAGTGCGGTCGCCCCCGCCAACAGCAGGCCGCGCAAATCCTCGGGAGAGGTCAGGTCGATCGGCAGCAGCGCGCCGCCATCGTCATCGCCGATCAACGGCATCTCACCCTGGCCGGCAGCTATGGCTCTCAGCACGTCAAATTGCTTGCTTAAGCGTGCGCGCAGCGTAGCGGCGGGCTGCCTGCCGTTCGCTTCCGCGATCAGCAGATAGTGAAGATAGATTTCGGCGGTGTAGCGCTGGTATTGGGTGGACTGCTCAAAGTAGACGCCGTCATCGTAGATTTGTTTTGGCAGCCATGAGTCCAATATGCGGGCACCGAGATCGCGCCAACGACGGGCAAAGCGCGACGCGGGCAGCATTTGCCCCACATACAGGAGAGCGAGGGCCTCGCCCGTCAGATGTGTATTCGGACTGAAGTAATAAGAAAGATAGCGTTCGATGTGGCGGCCGTGATGCTCGAGGGCGCGGATAAGCCGTTCGCGCACGTCGCGATTCCAGAGGTGCTCGGGAAGCAAGGAGAGCAGCCAACACCAGGTGATGGCGCGATAAGCCACTTCGAGGCTGCTGCACCAGTTCACTCCGAGGCTGGTTGGATTCTCCTGCAACCACGAAGCCAAGTGACTCTGTACGAGCGTGAAATCCTCGATGCGGCCATCCATGTTCCAGAGCAGAGCGGGACCGAGAAGATACTGATGGCGATTCACTTCCCATACGATCTTGTGATCGCCGACAGTCGCGGGATCAAGGTAAGGGATTCGACTCCAGTGCAGCCTCGGAGCAACGACGCCGCTTTCGCCGTCGCGGTGCCAATCCGGCGGGTTGCCGAGCGATAGCGGTCCGAACCCCATCAGGCCGATTCGGCCGCGCCGAATGTCCTCGACGCTCCTTCCGAGGCTCGCGGCCAGGGATTGATCATCGATTGCCAGGGCCTTCGCCGTTTGGTGCGCAGAATCTGCGCCAGCGCGGGAATGATCCAGCGGACCATCAAACAGCGAGCGCGCCGCGAGCGATTTCGCGCCGTCAGAATCCGCGAAGGGCGGCAAGTTTGCCTGCATACGCATACGCTCGACACGGGCATTGATCGCCTGCACTCCGCGCAGACGCAATTCCGCAAAGGATCGCCCTTTCAATCGCCGGATTTGATTGATCACAAGGTCGCTAGTCGTAGGCCTGCGAGCGTCGAGAAACAAAGATTCTACAGCACACCCGTCTTCGAGGTGGCCGGCACTCGCGCCCGCCGGTCTCGAAGGCGCTTGCATTCCGGCAGTGCGAAGTACGTCGCGTGTACGAGGTGATTAAGGCAAATCAACCGCGCGCGGCCATCTGCGCGGGCGGTATTACCGGTGGCCTGCCCAGGCTCCCGGACCGCAATGCAGCCAGCCAATAATCGAGCACGATCAGCCGCCAGAGTTGGCCGCTGTGGTCGCGTCGACCGACCGAGTGTTCCCCTATCAAGCGTTTCACGGCGGCGCGATCGACGAACGATTCAATGGGCGAGCTGGTCGTCCGCAGCTCCTCGATACGGTGTCGCAGAGGACCACGAAACCAGCGCCCGAGCGGCACCTCGAAGCCGCGCTTGGGTCTCGCAAGCACGGAGTCGGGCACCAGGCCACGAATTGCACGACGAAATAGCCGCTTGCTTTCAGTGGGAGTGACCCGCAAGTGCCCGGGTATCGCCATGGCGAAGTCGACCAGGTCGAAGTCCAGCAACGGCACGCGCGCTTCGAGCGATACGGCCATGCTGGTTCTGTCGACCTTGGTCAATATGTCCCCCGGAAGATAAGTTTGGAAATCGGTGATCATCATCGCCGCAGCGTAGTCATCGCCGAGGTCTGTCGCGAACCACTCTCTCAGCTGATCATCGATCGCCGTCTGCCCGCCCGGTTGGGTTGCCAAACCCACGCCGCCCTCGTCCGTACGTACCGGCTGCAGCACTGTCGATGCGTAGCGGCCGCACTTCGATCTGCCCAAGTCAATGAGGCGGTTGCGACCCAGAGTCGAGTGCGGCAGCATCAGGCCGATGGCCGAGCACAGTCTGGCGAATCCCGGGCTGCGACGGGCGTCTCGCCGGAGGGCGTCACCGTAGCGGGTATAACCCCCGAATAGCTCATCACCGCCGTCGCCGGAAAGGGCCACGATCACGGATTGGCGCGCCAGTTGCGCCACCAGAAAGGTCGCGATCGCGGACGAATCGGCAAACGGCTCATCGAACATCGCTGCGACACACTCGAATATCTCCTCGACGTTCGGGTGCACCACGAGCGAGGTGTGCTCTGTCGCGAAAATCGCCGCGACTTCCCGAGCCGCGGCAGATTCGTCGTATTCCTCTTCCGCAAACCCGATCGAGAAGGTCTTGACCCGCCCGGCGGCATGCTGGCTCATCAAGGCAACCACGGTGGAGGAATCCAGGCCGCCCGACAGGAAGGCGCCGAGCGGCACTTCAGACTCGAGATGCGAGGCCACGGCTGCATCGAGCTTTTGGCGAATAGCTTGCACGACCTCCGATTCGTCCAGCCTCTCGTGCGTCGGCAGCGGAGGCTTCCAGTAGCGACGTACCTCGATGGCGCGGTCCGGCTGCCAGATCAGCAAATGCCCTGCCGGCAATTTCCGGACGCCGGCGAAAATACTGTTGGGATCGGGCACGTACCCGAAGGCCAGATACTGCATGACGGCGGGTGCCGATACCTCGAGCGCCGTTGCGTCGAAGGCGTAAAGCGATCTGAGCTCTGAGCAATAGACAATGCCCCCACCGAGTGGGCGGTAGCTGAGCGGCTTCATGCCGCTGCGATCGCGCGCAATCAAGAGCAGCTGCCGCCGGGCATCCCAGATTGAGAAGGCAAACATTCCCTTCAGATGTCCGACCATGTCCGCGCCATATTCTTCATAGAGATGCACCAGCACCTCGGTGTCGCTGCGGGTGGCAAACCGATGACCCGCCGCCTCGAGTCGGGTGCGCAGCAGGTGGTGGTTGTATATCTCACCGTTGAAAACCACCGTGATATTGCCATCTTCGTTGCTGATGGGTTGGCGCCCCCGCGACATCGATGATGCTGAGGCGTCGCATACCCATTGCAACGCCATCGGCGACGAAATACCCGTCGGAGTCGGGCCCACGATGCGCTATCGCATTACACATGGCGCGCAGACGTTGCGCGCTTTCGTCGCGCCCCAGCCCGACTCCTGCAAATCCGGCTATCCCACACATCCGGGTTATTCCTGGTGATCGCCGACAATTTGCGCGGGAGACCTCTCGACGCGCATGGAACGATAGACTTCCTTGAGCATCCCGACTACGTGGTGCTGCGCATAGCGGCTGCGGACGAAATCGCGGCCCGCTTCGCCCATGCGATCGCGAAGCGCCGGGTCTGCGCGCAGGCTTGCAATGGCCGCTGCCATCGCAGTCGGATCGTTGGTCGGCCGAAGCATCCCCGTTCGCCCCTCCTCGATCACATCGAGCACGCCGCCAACCGGTGTCGCAACGACGGGCCGGGCAGCCGCCATTGCCTCGATAATGGAATTTGGGAACCCCTCGCTCAAGGAACACAGTACGCTCACATCAAAGAACTGATGAAGATTTATCGGCGTCACGAGCTCCCCTGCGAAATGCACTCGCTCGATCACACCGAGCGCGGCGGCGGCTCGCTCCAGGCCGGCTCTGGAGGGACCGTCGCCGATGAGTACCAGCCGCACGTCCGCCGGCAATAGCGCGAGCGCATCGAGCAACAATGTGTGGTTCTTGACCGGCGCGAGTCGCGCCACGATACCTACCACGAACGCGCCGACGGGGACGCCCCACTCCGACCTTTGCTGCGCAACTTGGGTCTCGGGCACACGATCAAAAGCGCCGGATTGGAGAAAATTGGGAATCATGACCACCTTTTTTTCCGGCACGCCCTCTTCCTTGACGAGCAGGCGGGCGACCCCCGGGCTGTTGGCTAGAATGCGATGGGCAAGGCGATTGCAGAGACGATTGACAGTCACCAGGCCCGGCCTGGGAGCGTCGTACCACCAGCGTCTGCTCGCGAGCACCTGACAACGACCTGCAAGCCGCGCCCACGGCGCGAAAAAGATGTTGGTATAGAGATCGTGCGTGTGCGCCACATCCGCGCCCCACTCCCGCAGGGCACGGGCAAAATGCCATCCCTGCAGGGCAGTGCCAGGTGAATAGAGGTTTCTTATGGACACATGCTTCAGCGGCACATTGAGCGCCTCGTACCGTGCTCGCAACGGACCGTCGGCAGCCAGATGGAAGACCCGCAGCTCGATGGCGTCGAAGTCCAGCGCCTCGGCGGTGCGCACCGCGTTGAGCTCGGTGCCGCCGACAACAAACGAGTCAATGCAAAAGGCGACGCGAATTCTTGGCAAAGTTTCGCTCAAGAAAGCCACTCAGGTTATTACGTCGCATCCCTGTAATATAACCTCTAAAGTGTCCTTCGCGCGGAGTTCTGTTCTATACTTCAGCGGCATGTCTCGCTACTGAAATCATCGCGTCAAGCTACAACAGTGGGATCCTATCGAGAATGCCTTCGTGATCGTTGGCGGTTCCCGCGAATATGTCTATTCGGCGCGGCTTGACGACCTCAGGGTCGTCCGGTGGGACACGTGATGCCCTCTGAGAAACTGGGATATCTGATCAGCCAGTACCCGGCGGTGAACCACACCTTCGTGCTGCGAGAGGTTCTGGCGCTGCGGCGCGCGGGACTGGACCCCTGCACCGTGTCGATTCGCGGCAGCGACCGGACTGCGGACTTCCTCAGTGCAGACGAGGCGGACGAGCACCGCCGCACGTTCTACGTATTCGCGTCGGGGCTCGGTCACTGGCTGCGCGCGAATTTCCGTACGCTGCTGCGCCGTCCGGTCGCCTACGCGCGCGCATTGCTCTACGCGTGGCGACTGACCCGTGGCACGCCCAAGTTACTAGTGACCTACAGCGGCTATTTCATTCAGGCCGTGGTGGCAGGAGACTACTTCGAGCGCCAGGGAGTCACGTTCATCCATACGCATTTCTCCTCTACTGTTCTACTGATTTTGGCCCGCATATTTCCGGTTCGCTATTCTTTGACCCTGCACGGTCCCGCCGAATTTTCCGATGTGGTCGGATTTCATATCGGTGAAAAGGTGGCGGCAGCCACCTTCGTCGCGGCGATCAGTCACTACGGGGCGAGCCAGGTGATGGCGGCCTGCGATGCGCTGCATTGGCACAAAATACAGACGCTGCGCCTGGGGGTGGACCCGCAGGCGTTCACGCCGGCCGAGCCGCCGTCAGGACGCGGCGAGGGCACCTTTCGCCTCATATTTGTCGGCCGACTGGCGGCCATCAAAGCGCAGCACATGTTGATCGAGGCCGTCGCGCTGTTGCGCGCTAGAGGCCGAAAAGTATTCCTGACCTTGGTGGGCGAAGGCCCGGCGCGGCAGGCGCTCGAGGATCTCATAGTAGAGCGCAGGTTGAGCGAGCAGGTCCGACTGAGCGGCGCCTGCAACCACGACAAGGTCGTTGATTTTTATCGGAACAGCGATGCCTTCGTTCTCGCGAGTTTCGGCGAGGGAATACCCGTGGTGCTGATGGAAGCCATGGCGATGGAGCTGCCCTGTGTCGCGACTTGGATCACCGGTATTCCCGAGCTGATCGATAACGGTGTCGAGGGGTTGCTGGTGCCGCCGGCGGATCCCGTCGCACTGGCAGATGCCATCGAACGGCTGATCGAGGATCCGGCATTGACCCGCCGCATCGGCGTGGCGGCGCGCGCCAAGATCCTGTCGACCTACGATTTGAGTCGCAATACAGAGGCGCTGGCCGTGACCTTCCGTAAATACATGCCGCTGGCCGCGTGCGGCGGTGCCTGAATGAGCGGCGAACGAGCGCCGCCACACTGGTCGACTCGAAATAACCAGTGACTAACGACACACCCCCTGACGGCGGCGTCGCTCGGCATTCGCTAATTTACGTCGTCGGTAGCGCAATCTCCGTTATTGGCGGCATGGTGATGGTGCCCGTCTACACGCATGCACTGTCTACCGCCGACTACGGTCTGCTGGACACGATCCTGCGCTTCGTGATGATGTGCATGAGCGTCGCATTTCTCGGCATGCGCCAAGCCTATCAGCGATTGTATTTCGACATGCAGACGGTGGCGCAAGGCCGGCGGTTGACCTCAACCGTGGTGCTGGCGAATTTCGCCGTTGCGATACTTCTTTTGTTTCCGATATTGGCGCTTGCTTCGCTGGTCGGTCGCCATTTTGGAGCGGGTGAGCTTACCGTTCTGCGAAGCGCAGCGCTGGCGCTTTGGATTGCCTTCGAGGCCACGTACATGGTCGGCCTGACTCATATGCAGGTTCGAATGCGGTCTCGTCAATTCGTGATCGGACAATCGACCCGTTTGTTGTTGCTCATGTCCATCAACATCGTATTGCTGAGGGTTTTCCATCTGGGCATCACCGGTGCGCTGATCGGCAATCTCGCCGCGTCCGTGCTATCGGGTCTATTTACCGCGACCGTGCTGCTGCGTTCGGCGGGTTTGCATATATCAGGTAAATACCTCAAGGAGATCGTCACCTTCGGCTTGCCCTATATTCCCACGGTCTTCTTCGCATACGTCATCGGCAATGCCGATCGGCTGGCGTTGATCCACTTCGGCGCGGTGGCCTCATTGGGGCTTCTGGCGCTCGCCGCGAAGATCGGAGAATTGGCGCTCATGGTGTTTTCAGGTCCGGTGGATAATGTTTGGTCTCCTTATGCTCTGTCGGTCTTTCCCGATACGAACGGCCCGGAAAAAATCGGGGCGCTGTACACAAAGTTCGTGGCGATTTATGTATTGATGGCGCTCGGGGCCAGCCTTGCGGCACCCATAGGGGTCTTTCTATTGGCGCAGTCCGAATATGCATTTGCGGCGCGCCTCGTGCCGATTATCGCGCTGGGTTGGGTATTCAACGTCCTGACGATGCTCTCCGACATTGGAATTCTGATTTCGAAGAAAACCTGGATGAAGCCTCTCTGCACCGGCGTGGTATCCCTGCTTGCCGTTGCCCTGCAGTTGCTCCTGACCCCTCGATTCGGCGTGATTGGCGCAGCCGTGGCGACCACGCTGACCAACATGGCGTTCTTCCTGACAGTTAGGACGGTAAGTCAGCGCTTCTACCGCATGGTGACTCGACCGCGCGATTTTCTGATCATCGCGGTCTCGGCAGCCGTGGCGCTGCTTGTCGGCATGGACCTTACTCACGCCTATGAATCACTGTGGGTAAGTCTTGCCGCATCGATCTTAGGCGTGATGGGGTACGGGGCCGTGTTGTTGGCAACGGGTGTCATCGAGGCGGCTGACGTGAAGTCGATCGCGTCGAGGCTCGGGATTCGGATGAGATTTCTGGGGTGATGCGGCGCCCCGGTCGTGGCGCCTACTGAAGCAACATGCCATATATTCCATCGATTTCAATGCCATTTCTGTCGTCTGAGGGGACGGCCCCGAAACTTAAGGTTGCGGTGCTCGTCGACGACGGCGGTGTGCCCCGCTACGGCCGCGCGGTGATTGATGATCTGATGCGAGCGGACTTCGTGCAGCTCGTGGGCTGCTTGCGGCTATCGGCAGCCCGGCAGCGGCAGAGCAGCCCACCGTGGAGCGGATTATTGTCGGCGCTCCTTTACAAGCACGTCGAGTCGCGATACCACGCGGCGCCAGATCCATTCGAAATCGAAGACCGGGAAGGTCCGCTCGTTGGAGCCGCGCCCGAGTCCAGTCACGTCCTGGCCGAGCCGGCCGATGAGGTCGATGGGGAGCGACTCAGCTCGTGGTTGCGAGAACTGAATCCCGACGTCGTGGTGGATCTATCGTCAGCGGCCCTGCGTGGCGGGTTCTGCGCGATTCCAAGCGGATTTTGGCGATTCCATTTTGGGGACAGCAGGAAGTACCCGGACGGCTCTGAATTTCTCCGCGAAATTGTCGATGGAGAAACCCTCACGGCGGTCGAGCTGTGCAATATTGCCGCTGATCGTGCATGCGATGAGGTGCTTTGCCGTGCGGAGTTCAGTACACAGCCGTACCCATCGAGGTTGATGAACCGATTTGGACCCCTTTGGAGTGCGCAGCACTTCGTGATCCAGCAGCTCTGGAAGCTCCATGCGGTCGGCCCGGCCGCAGCACGCAAACAGGCGCCTCCTGGACGTGTGGCGTTCACTGGTAAAGCCGGGCGACTGCCGAGTGCTGCATCGATTGCATCCTTGCTGGCACGAAAAATTGCCAGGCGACTGCGAAGCGGGACCAAGAAAACGGCAAACGCGGGGTTGACTTGGCGGCTCGCCGTTCGCAAGTCGGCCGTGCCGCTGTTCGTCGACCCTGCTAAGGATGCGCTCATGGAGTTTCGGTGGTTGCCGGCGCCGCGTGGCCACAGCTGGGCCGATCCGACCCTGTTCGGCCAGGGCTCCTTCAATTGGCTTTTTTTTGAGCAGTGGCAGGACGGCGTGACCAACGGAGAGATCTGGCGCGGGCTGCTTGGGCAAGACGGCTCGCTGTCGGAAGTGAGATCGTGTTTGCGACAGCCGTATCACTTGTCTTATCCGCAGCTGCTCGAGGAACAGGGCGAGATCTTCCTTATTCCGGAGTCCGAGGAAGCCGGTGGGGTCGATCTGTATCGGGCGCGGCAATTTCCCGACGACTGGGTACTCGAGAAAAGACTGATCGAGTTTCCGTGCGTTGACCCGACTATATTTAGGTGGCAGGACCGGTGGTGGATGATAGTTTCGCCACAGAATGTGAAAGGGGTTGCCGCGATTTCGTGGCTGTTCAGCGCGCCGCGGCTCACCGGGCCGTGGACCGTGCATCCGGCTGGCCCGGTTGCCACCAGCGCCGACAACGCACGCGGAGCCGGTCCAATCTGCTCGTATGAATCCAGGCTGATTCGTCCCAGTCAAGACTGCGGACAGTCCTACGGAAGAGCGCTGGTGTTCAACGAGATACTTTCCATGGACACTGCAGGTTATGCCGAGAAGGTCATCGCGCGCGTGGATGCGGGCTGGAAGCCCGGCCTGGCCGGCGTTCATACTTATAGCCGACTCAATGACTGGGAAGTCATTGACGGTGGGTATACGGCGGATGGCGAGGACGCCTTGCTCTATTCGCCGGACGGCCGATCGGGCGGTGCGATTTGAGTGTTGCAAGCTTTAGGCCCTCTTCGATCGCCGATGAGGCCGCGATCGAGGCGCTCTTGGACGAGTCCCTCGGCTTGGCGGCCGGGCATCCCATGGTCGAGCGGAGCCATCTGCATTGGAAATATTGGGAGCCGCGCGCCGACTGGCCCGGATCCCGTTCGTACGTCTATTTGCAAGGTGGCGAGATCGTGGCCCACGCTGCCGTCGTTCCCAGCGTCTGCTTGTGGCGCGAACATCGCATCACGGCGCTCCATGTAATCGATTGGGCCGCAAAGCGGGATTTGAGCGGCGTCGGCGTGACGTTACTGAAGCAGATGCGCAAATTGGCCGATGCGATGTACTCAGTTGGCGGCAACGAATTGACGACGCAGCGGATACTACCCGTCATTGGTTTCAAGGACTGCGGCACAACGGTCACCTACTATGCGCGCCCGATCCGGCCGCTGCAGCGACTGGCGAATCCTGCGTATAGGGGCTGGCGACTGGCGCCTCAGGTCATGCGGGCCGTGTTCTGGACACTGACCGCCGCGTCGCGCCGCGATGTCGAGTGGAGCGCACACCCTGTTTCTGCCGGGCAGCTGGCAGGCGCCGCGCTCTTGTGGCCGACGCCAAAACATGGCTCGTCCATATTCGAGCGCTCGAATGCGTTGATGAGCTATTGGTTGCGCTGTCCGGCGACTCCGATGGAGCTCTATGCGGTCCACGCGAGTGGCCGCAACCGAGGATATTTCCTACTGGCATTCGCGGCAGCCCAGGCGCGGATTGCCGATTGCTGGATCGACTCCGATGACCTGTCGGATTGGAGCGCCACGGTACAACTCGCCGTGGCCCAGGCCAAGGCACATCCCGAGGTGGCGGAAGTGGTCACGATGACCAGTGATCCTCAGTTGGGCGCAGCGCTCGTCAAGTCTGGGTTTCGCGCACGGCGCTCGACCGCAATGTGGTGGCGTGCCGCAGCCGGAATCGCCTCTCCGGACGTACCTGTACGCTTCATGATGACCGACGCCGATGAGGCGTACTTGCAGGACGGGCGCAGCACTCTTTGGGCCTGAAGGCGCAGGACCCTCGCGCATTGCGATTCAGGGTTCTGCGACGAAAAGAGACTTGAGTGCGAGAAAACGCTTCTCGAGCAACTGGTAGCTCAAGAATGCGGCGCAAAAACTGACGAGCCCGATGCACACGCTGTAAGCGTAAACGATAGGCGCGGGCGGTTGGCTGCCGAACCTCGAGACCAACCAGGGCTCGCCCAAGAGCTTATGGATCAATTGGTGAAAGATGTAGATCGCATAGCTGTACTTGCCGCAGTAGCGCAGAAAAGGCCATGAGAGGGCCCGTGCGATCAGGGTCTGACGCGCTTGCTCACCGCCGACGGCCGCGGAGGTCACCAGCGCCGCGCAGCAAATCGCGAGCAGGCTGAAACCGAAGAGCTCGCACTGGAGCGAGTCGGGGGAATAGCCACGCGTAACGGGGAAGCCGACCGCGAAGAGCGCGAGCGTGCAAAGATCGATCGCGCGGAGTCGAGACGCGAGCCATGTGCCTGCCGCCGGAATGCGCAACAGACACGCCCCGGCGCCGCCGAGCGCGAGCGCGTCCAAGTGCGAGATCGTTGCGGTATACACGGTTTGACTGCTCGCGCCGCTCAATACCAGGATGCACCGTGCGACGAGCGCGACCACGGCGATGCAAACGCATGTCTTGAGGAGTCGCCGCGCGGAAAGCCGACGGACGACCAATGGCCAGAACAAGTAGAACTGCTCTTCGATGGCGAGCGACCAGAAGTGTCCGAACCCGTAAGGCGCGGTATGCGTCCAGTTCACGACGAACAGCCAGAGCGATAGTTGCTGCTTGGCGTCCGCGTGAAGCTCGGGCGTTCCGAGGTGCAGTACCGGCGCGACGACCAGCAAAAGGATCAGCACGGTGTAGTAGAGCGGCAGAATGCGCAACGCCCGCCTGGCATAGAAAGCGCGAAAGTAGTTCGCGGCGCTCTGTGTGTCGAGAAGGCCGCCCGTGATCAGGAACCCGGAGAGTGCAAAGAACAACTGCACCCCGATCCAACCGGGGTGAACCAGGAACGCAAGCACATGCCAGGGACCCTGCAGCACGGTCGGCAGGAGGTCCGTCGTGTTGTGCAGGACGACCCAAATAATGGCGACGCCACGGATGCCGTCGAGTGCCGGCACCCGTCCCCCGGCAACAGGCGAGGAAGCTGGATTCCCGTCATCGATCGGGCGCATGCTCGCAGCGTGCGACATATTGGCAAGGTTGCAGATTTTGTATCCCAATTTCGGCACATTATGACGGCTTACCGGGCGTACGAGCGGGCGTGTTTCCCGAGGCACGTGGCCTCGCCGGCGCCGCGCTGGGACCTTGGGTGCGCGACCGTCGCGGCGCTTTTTATGGCCTGCGCCCCATGCAACTCGAGCCCCCAGAGCAGCTTGATCCCGAACATTCTGGCACTCCCCACGGGTCTGCCGGGTCCGAACACATCGGCCTACGAGGCACTCAAAATCGAGAGCCAGGCCGCGGGGTACTCCTTCAAGGATCCGGCCACCGGCGTCAAGACCTGGAAACTCACCGACGCCTCGCATCCGGGAGGCGGGACCGCGTTCGGCCCGGTCTACTCCGAAGGTCCGGTACAAATCAGCCTGGCGTGGGGTCCTAACAAGGATCAATACACCATCATGTTCATGAACGCCGATAACAGCGTGGGGTACCTCGTGGACTTCGGCCTGTCGTCGAGCGCGGCCCCCGGACCCCATAACTATCGCGCGGCACCGAATTCAATCAATGGTTATGCCACGGCCGGGGCGGCCTCCTTCTCGCGCCTTGCGCCGGCGGCTCATCCGCAGCTCATGTATGTGCTGACGACCGGCGGATACATCAGGCTCTTCGATGCCAACGCCTCCGTCATGGCGTTTGTCGATTCGAGCGCCGGCGCTTACGGCTATTCGTCCTCTTGGCCCTCGACCGGATGGAAATGGACAACTTCGCTCAATCAGTGGCTCTCGACGACCGCGGATGAGGCCTGGATCATTGGCAATGACGGCAACTCAGGCGCAACCGAAGCCTTCGCCTTGAACCTGCATACCGGCACGACACAAACCTGGCGCGTGGCGCAAGACGATATCAACGTGGGGTACGGTCACTATGTGACGGGCGATGGACAGACCCAGGTGTGGGATCTCGATGCCAACACGCAAGTGAGCTATGGCAAACAACTGACGGCTGCCAATGGCTGGGCAGCCAGCGAGCCCACCTTCCACGGCAGCAACATGCGTGGCTATTGGGCCTTCTACAACACAAGTTATGGCAGAGGCGTCATCCCGGTTGCAACGATCGGGAACACCTCGAGCAATGCGGCCCGGGTGACGATCGGCTCCGGCAGCACCGCCCCTTACATGAGCGAATATTGGGGCCAATTTCATGGTTCGGGCGAATGGTGGCTGCAAACCCCCGGCGCCGATCAGTATTTCCTCCAGAGTAATTGGAGCACCCCCTCCTCCGGCTGGGCTGCCAACGCCGAGTACGCCATAACCTTCTGGAATGTGGGGACCGGACAAGGTTATCGACTAGGCCATTCTTACTCGGACTACGTGACGATCGGGGGCACCAACAATTACTGGACGCAACCGCACGCCCACGTCAGCCACGATGGCAAGCTCGTGATTTTCGGTTCCGACATGCGCGGGCACGGACAGACGAATTACGACCGGGTCGATCTTTTCCTGATGGAAGTGCCGCTGCAACCCGGCACGCCGCCCGCCTTCCCGTAGCGGGCTGCGGCGCATTGCCGTCGCGAAGGCCGTGGCTACTTGACCCGCGCTTCCACGCAGAACAGCTTCCCGATGGTCCGGCAGTTCACCACCTCGAATCCCGCGTTTTCCAGCATCCGGAGCACAGGGTCTTTGCGGAAGAAATAGACCGGACAGCCACCGATGTATTGGAGTCGTACCTTGCGCACGGGCATGCGCCAGGTCCAGAAGCGGGGCCAGGCGGAGAGAAAGGTGCCTTGGGTAAGGTTGCGAATCAAGCGCAGGCGTTCCGGCGGATCTTGGATGTAGTCCCAGAAGCCGATAGCGATGGCGATGTCGAATTTCTGTTCGGTTCGCCAATTCAAGACGTCGTTGAGCACAAAATCGCATTTGTCGCTCACGCCGTCTCGTTCCACCAACGCCTGCGCGAGCTTGAGCATCTGCGGCGCCACGTCAACGCCGGTGACGTGAGCCGCGCCGCGCCGCGCCAATTCGGTAACAAATCGGCCCGACCCGCAGCCGATGTCGCAGATGGTTTTACCGTGGACATCGCCGCAAGTTTCCATGACCCAATCGAAGCGCTGGTAGATGTCCTTGCGGAAAACTCGATCCAAGAGCCGACTGAAGCCGCTCTTGTTGGCTCCGGTATAGATAGCGTCGAACTCGGGGGCGATGGCGTTCCAGAACCGGGACACCTGCGGCATATTGTCTTGTTTCATTGGAGCGTAGATTCCTTGGTGGTTTCCTGGAGCGAAAACGGCGGCGCAGAGGCGATCAGGCCACTGTCGCGGAAACTGGAGAAACTATCCATGGCGAGCAGCCCCCGCAGGCGCATTTCCATTTGATTCAAGTTTGTGTAGTGGCGGAGACGCGATTTCAGCGGGGCATTGTTGAACCGCGGCTGCTCCGGATCGAATTCCCACGGATGCACGTAGCTGACAACCGGCAAGCCCTCGCCCCAGGCGAGTTTCACCCCTCTTTTGGTGTACCAGCGAGGGAGCATGCGCAGGTAGCCGCCGCCGGCGACCGGTAGGTTCGGACCCGCTCCGAGGTGAAAGGTCGCCATGGGAAACTCCACGATCGGTCCAGATGGCGTCTCGACCCGAAACGGGCTACGCGGGGCTTGCGGAAATCCGTAGACGTCGTGCTTGACCGGGAAAATACTCGAGTCGTAGCGAAATCCGAGCCCGGCGAGAATGTCCAGCGCCCACAGCGAGCGCTTGGTGATGGAAAAACTCGGGGCCCGGTAGCCATGGATTTCGGCGCCTGTGGCCTGTTCGATCGCGTTTTTGGCGCGTAGCGTGTCTTCGCGAAACTCGGCCGGCGTCAATTTGTAGATCAAACGATGCCAGTACGAGTGGCAGGCGGGCTCATGGCCGCGCTCGGCGATGTGACGCACCAGTTGCGGAAAGCGCTCGGCCACCCAGCCCAAGATGAAGAACGTTGCCTTCGTCTGGCTGGCGTCGAGAAGGTCGAGAATGCGCTCGGTGTTCGGCCCCACGCGGCAGGTGTAATCGTTCCATTGCGACCGATCGACCAGGCCGGCGAACGCTTCGACCTGGAAATAATCCTCCACGTCGACTGAAATTATGCTGCGGCAATTCATTTCGGATAGGTCCGTGTTACTGCGAGCCGTCTACTTCCAGGCGAGGCCGCGACGACTCGTCAGGGCGTGATAGAAGCCGAAGAACGTCGCCACGTTAATCATCGAGAAATAGTAGGGCAGCATGAGCGGCCTGGGACGCAGTCGCCACATTGCGCCGAACGTAGCCAAGCAATAGAAAGCCAGCTGCGCGCAGAAAATCGAGGCGTAAAGGGGAGAATCCAAGAGCAGCACATTGGTTACAAATGCCGTCAGCATCGCGAATGGCACGAGCAGCCGGCACAATTTGTGCGAGATGAAGAAAAACAGCTCCAACGGCCGAAACGGCTGGAGGAGTCCTTGGATTTCGCGCAACTGCTGGATATTGCCTGCCATGATACGGACACGCCGGCCGAATCCGGTCATCTCGTGGGCCTCCTCGTATACGATTGCAGTCGAATCGTAGACCGCCCGGAAACCCTTGCGGAGCACGGAAACCGGGATCACGTAATCATCGTTGATGGTTTCCGGCGGCGGAAACGGATAGAGGTCCTTGCGGATCGCATAGAGATGACCGTGCGCGCCCAACGTGGACGAGAGCTGCGATTCCTGCATTTTCAAGAACGTCTCGTATTTCCAATAGAAGTCCTCCGACGCGCCGATGTTCACCTGATCGGGCTTGACGACCTTATACAAGCCGCTCGCGGCGCCGACCGTGGCGTCGGCGAAATTCTCAACCAGTTTGCGGAGCGAGTCCGCCAGGAGCATGGCGGGAGCATCTGAGAAAACGATCAACTCGCCCCGCAATTCCGCAATGCTCGCATTGAGGGTCGCGACCTTGCCGCGATTTTGCGGAAACGCGAGAACGCGAATGCGCGCGCCGTCCGCCAGATTTTGCGCAATTTGGACGGTTTGGTCGCTCGATCCGTCGGAAGCAATCACGATTTCGATGCGGTCGGACGGATAATCGAGCGCCAGAGAATTTTGGATCTTGCGCGCGATCACGTCGGCTTCGTTGTAGGCGGGAACGAGCAGCGACACCATCGGCGTGATCGGCTGCCTATTAATAGGGCGACGGATCGCGAGCCGTAAAGCCGCGAGGACGATGGGATAGCCCACATATGCATATACGGGCAGCAGGACGGAAATCCAGAAGATGCTTGCTAGGAACACTGTTTTAGCCCGTCGACGTTTTTTTGCGCGGGCGCGAGTCGCGGCTGCGCCCACTCGCGATCGTATTCGCCCCAGAAGTAGCGCACGAACTGTAGCCGCGTGACACTAACTCAGCATTACCGAAACGTCTATGTTCCGTTGCAGCATTGCAGCAAATCCATTGCTTTGGTCACAATTTCGCTGTTCCCGCCCCGTGCGCCGAGGCGCATCCCCTGCGAGGGGCGGTTCCTCGCCGTGCAATTCCGTGTGCTTTTCGCGACAGGTTGGCAAGCTTGCAAAAATAAATAAATATGCTCCCCGATCTTATGTCCGCTTGCTCGAGCGTTATGTCGCCCGGGTGGGCGTTCCTATCCCAGTGGGAACCGCCGTAAATGATTAACCGCCCTCTCGCGCAACCTCCCAAGGGCCTTGCCTCGCAGCTGCCGCGCTGGCTGCTTGGGATTGCGACCCTAGGGGCGCTTGCGGCCTGCGACGGCAGCGCGGGGGATCCCATGAACTCGCAGGGCGCCACCAGCACCGTCTCGCAGGTCCAAGCACCCACTGTCACTCTGAAAGCGAGCCCCTCCACCGTGGCCGCGGGTCATTCGACCACGTTGACGTGGAGCGCGACGGCAGCCCAGAACTGCAATGCATCCGGTGGCTGGAACGGCGTCCAGCCGACCTCGGGGACTCTATCCACAGGTCCGCTGACATCGAACACGACCTACACGCTCACCTGCACCGGCTCGAGCGGACAAGCCACCCAATCGCAGCAAGTCACGGTGACGTCATCCACTGCGCCTCCCACGGTCGAGCCTCCGACGGTCACCCTCCAAGCGAGCCCCAGCTCCGTGAGCTCAGGCGGCTCTGCCACCCTGACGTGGTCCAGTCAAAATGCGACCTCGTGCTCCGCCTCGGGTGCTTGGAGTGGGAACGAGCCGACCAACGGCTCACAGTCCACCGGCGCCCTGACCGGCGATGCCACGTACACCCTCACCTGCACAGGTAGCGGCGGCTCGGCATCGCAGAGCGCCGCGGTCTCGGTGACTGCCTCGGGCTCCGGCCCGGGCACAGGCTCGGGCACGATTCCCAAGATAACGGCGCTGCCCGCGGATCTGCCGGGTCCTGACACTTCGGCTTACGATGCACTCAAGGTCGAGAGCCAGGCCGCGGGGTACTCCTTCAAAGATCCGGCCACCGGCGTCAAGACCTGGAAACTGACGGATGCCTCACACCCGGGAGGTGGGACGGCGTTCGGACCGGTCTACTCCGAAGGTCCGGTACAGATCAGCCTGGCGTGGGGTCCTAACAAGGATCAATACACCATCATGTTCATGAACGCCGATAGCAGCGTCGGCTACTTGGTCGATTTCGGCCTGTCGTCGAGTGCAACGCCCGGCCCCTACAACTATCGCTTGGCGCCGAACTCCATCAATGGTTATGCGACGGTCGGCGCCGCCTCCTTCTCGCGACTTGCGCCGGCGGCTCACCCGCAGCTCATTTATGTGCTGACCAGTGGCGGATACATCAGACTCTTCGACGCCAACGTCTCGGTCATGGCGTATGTCGACTCCAAGGCCGCCTCTTACGGCTATTCGTCCTCTTGGCCCTCGACCGGATGGAAATGGACGACTTCGCTCAATCAGTGGCTCTCGACGACCGCGGATGAGGCCTGGATCATCGGCAATAACGGCAATTCGGGCAAAAACCAAGCCTACGCTTTAAATCTCCAAACCGGCGTGACGCAAACCTGGAGTGTCGGGCAGGACGATATCTACGTGGGCTACGGTCACTATGTGACGGGCGATGGACAGAGCCAGGTGTGGGATCTCGATACCAACACTCAGATGAGCTACAGCGAACAACTGACGGGCGGCAATGGATGGGCAGCCAGCGAGCCGACCTTCCACGGCAGTAGCATGCGGGGCTACTGGGCCTTCTACAACACAAGTTATGGCAAGGGAGTCATCCCGGTTGCAACGATCGGGAACACCTCGAGCAATGCAGCGCTGGTGACGATTGGCTCCGGCGGTACAGCCCCTTACATGAGCGAATACTGGGGACAATTTCATGGTTCGGGCGAGTGGTGGCTGCAGACCCCCGGCGCCGATCAGTATTTTGTCCAGAGCAATTGGAGTACCCCCTCATCCGGCTGGGCTGCCAACGCCGAGTACGCCATAACCTTCTGGAATGTGGGGACGGGACAGGGATATCGATTGGGCCATTCCTATACCGACTACGTGACGATCGGGGGCACCAGCAATTATTGGACGCAACCGCACGCCTACGTCAGCCACGATGGCAAGCTCGTGATGTTCGGTTCCGACATGCGCGGGCACGGACAGACGAATTACGACCGGGTCGATCTTTTCCTGATGGAAGTGCCGTTGCAACCCGGTACACCGCCCGCCTTCCCATAGCTGGATAAGCCGGGAAAGCAAGCCATTTTGAGTCGCGGGCACGCACCGCCTGCGCCTCGCGCGCTCCGCGCAACGAGTGCGCGAATCGGACTCGCCGCTCACGTCCCCTGAAATCAAGGACATCCGCGAGAAAGCTCGACTGATCCGCCGTACTGGCGCAAATCGGCGACGTGGGCCCTTGGAGACAGGTTGGCAAGACCGCGCGCGGGCATAAAGATCCCTCCATCGTGATAACTGGTTCACGAATGTATAGACGTTATGTCAGACGGGCCGAGGCTCGCTGATGAGGGAGATGCAACGATGAATTTATTCGATCGCAACCACGGCCACGCCGCCATATTCACGACGAACGTGTCCCGCCATTGCGATCGCGCGCGCTCCCATACAACCTTTATCACGCGTCTGTCGCGCTGGGCCCTCGCGTTCGCGGCGATCGGCGCGCTCGCCGCCTGCGACGGCGACGGCGAATCGTTGACGGGGAGCGGAGCTCCCTTGAGTACCGCGAGCGTTGCCACAGCCGCAAAGCCCGCCATCAATCTGCAATTGTCGCCGAGCAGCCTGTCGATGGGTCAGTCGACCCTGCTGACCTGGAGCGTGAGCAATGCTCAAAGCTGCACCGCCTCGGGTGGCTGGAGCGGCAGCAAACCGACTTCAGGCACACTCGCGATGGCACCCACGTCGAGCACGAGCTTCACGCTGACCTGCACCGGTTCCGGCGGCGCGGCTGCGCTGTCGCGGCAGATCGTCGTGACGGACCCGGCGCCCATCGTCACGCTGGTGGCTTCTCCCACGACGATCGGCAGTCTCGGCAGCTCCACGCTGACTTGGAGCACGCAACATGTCGATCAGTGCACTGCCACGGGCGGTTGGCACGGAGTGCTCGCGACCAGCGGCACGTGGTCGACCGGTGCGCTGTCCAACACGACGGAGTATGAGCTCACCTGCAAGGGTCCGGGCGGCTCTGCCACTCAGTCTGCGACCGTCACGGTGAGCGCGAAGGCTCCTGCCGTGACGATTCAAGCGAGCCCCAGTTCGCTGAGTCCCGGCGGCTCGTCCACGCTCACCTGGTCCAGTGAGAACGCCACCTCATGCACCGCCTCAGGCGCGTGGTCCGGTGCCAAGGCGGTGAGCGGGACACAATCGACAGGCGCGGTCACGGCCAACTCGGTCTACACCCTGACCTGTTCGGGTTCCGGCCACAGCGCGAGTCAGTCGGCGACCGTATCCGTGACGTCGGCGGCGCCCACAGTCAGCCTTAGCGCGAGTCCGAGCACAGTCGCTTCGGCCGGCAGCTCGATGCTGACCTGGTCCGCAAAGAATGCGACCGCCTGTACCGCTTCGAATGGCTGGTCGGGCGGCAAGGGGGCCGATGGGTCACAGTCGACCGGCGCACTCACGAAAAGCACGACTTACACGTTGGTCTGTACCGGCCCCGGGGGCACGGCCTCCCAGTCCACGACAGTCTCCGTCAAGTCCGCGCTCCCGACGGTGAGCTTGAGCGTCGGGCCGAGCGCCATCAGCAGCGGCGCCAGCGCAACTCTGACGTGGTCCTCGACCAACGCGACGGCTTGCACGGCCTCGGGCGCCTGGTCGGGCACGAAGGCGCTGAGCGGCTCCCAGTCGACCGGGGCGCTCACCGCCGGCGCGACCTATACGCTCTCCTGCACGGGAACGGGCGGCAGCGCCCAGCAATCCGCCACGGTGTCGGTCAAAGCAGCCGCCCCCACCGTCAGCTTGAGTGTCAGCCCGAGCTCGATCACTCGCGGGAATTCCGCATCCGTGGTGTGGTCATCGAGCCACGCGACGTCCTGCAGCGCATCGGGCGCGTGGTCGGGCACCAAGGCCATCAGCGGCTCGCAGTCGACCGGCGCGCTCACTGCCAACGCCACTTATTCTTTGACCTGTACGGGTGCGGGCGGCAACGCCGTTCAATCGGCCACGGTCACCGTCACGCCGACTCCGACCGCGGCGGTCAGGCTGAGCGCGAGCCCCAGCACCATTGCGAGCGGCGCGGCGTCGACTCTGACGTGGTCGTCCACCAATGCGACCTCCTGCACGGCCTCCGGCGCCTGGTCGGGCTCTAAAGCCACGAGCGGGTCGCAATCCACGGGCGCCTTGACCGCCAACGCCACCTATTCGCTCACCTGCACGGGGACGGGCGGCGGCGCCACGCAGGCGACGACGGTCTCGGTCACTCCGCCCGCGCCGACCGTGGCCCTGGCGGCGAGCCCGAGCACGATCACCAGCGGCAACAGCGCAGCCTTGACCTGGGCGTCCAGCAACGCGACATCCTGCATGGCCTCCGGCGCCTGGTCGGGTGCCAAGTCCATGAGCGGTTCGCAGTCCACCGGCGCCCTCAAGGCCAACAGCACGTACTCACTGACGTGCACGGGCGCAGGCGGCAGCGCGACTCAAGCCACCACCATTTCAGTCACCTCGGCGGCTCCTGCACCGACCGTGAGCCTCGCGGCAAACCCGAGTTCCGTGGTCAGCGGCGCTAGCTCGACCCTGAGCTGGTCAACGACGAATGCGACCGCCTGTACCGCTTCGGGCGGCTGGTCCGGAAGCCAGGCCACGAGTGGCTCGCATTCCACGGGCGCGTTGAAGGCGAATGCGACGTACACCCTGACCTGCACCGGCGCGGGCGGCAGCGCCGCGCAATCCGCGACAGTCACGGTGAGCTCGCCCGCCCCGACGGTGAGCTTGAGCGCGAGCCCCAGCAGCATCGCGAGCGGCAGCAGCTCGACCCTGTCATGGTCGTCCACCAACGCATCGTCCTGTACCGCGTCCGGACAGTGGAGCGGCAGCAAGTCAATGAGCGGATCGCAGTCCATGGGTGCCCTCACCAAGAGCGCGACGTACACGTTGGCCTGCACCGGCACCGGTGGCAGCGCCACGCAATCCGCGACGGTCACGGTGACCTCGCCGGCTCCGACTGTGACCTTGAGCGCAAGCCCCAGCACGGTGGCGAGTGGCGCAACCTCGACCTTGACTTGGTCCTCGACGAATGCGACCTCCTGCGCCGCGTCGGGCGGCTGGAGCGGCGCTCTGGCCACCAGCGGCTCGCAGAAAACCGCGGCGCTTACCGCGGCCACCAAATACACGCTGACTTGCACCGGGGCCGGCGGCACTGCGGCGCAATCCGCCACCGTGAGCGTCACGGCCCCGGCGACGCCGACGGTCTCGATCAGCGCGAGTCCGACCAGCGTCACGAGCGGCGGTTCATCGATGTTGACCTGGTCCTCGACCAATGCCACGGCCTGCACCGCGTCCGGCGGCTGGTCTGGAGCACTCGCGACCAGCGGCTCGAAATCGACCGGCACGGTGAGTGCGACGACCACTTATATGTTGAGCTGCACGGGTGTCGGCGGTTCGGCATCGCAAAGCGCCACGGTTTCCATGACGTCCTCGGGTACGGGCTCGGGCACGATTCCCAAGGTAACGGCGCTGCCCGCAGATCTGCCGGGTCCGAACACATCGGCCTACGATGCACTGAAGGTCGAGAGCCAGGCCGCGGGATACTCCTTCAGCGATCCGGCCACCGGCGTCAAGACCTGGAAACTCACCGACGCCTCGCATCCGGGAGGCGGGACGGCCTTCGGCCCGGTTTACTCCGAGGGTCCGGTACAAATCAGCCTGGCGTGGGGTCCCAACAAGGATCAATACACCATCATGTTCATGAACGCCGATAGCAGCGTGGGCTACCTCGTGGACTTCGGCTTGTCGTCGAGCGCGACGCCGGGCCCTTATAACTATCGCGCGGCGCCGAACTCCATCAATGGTTATGCGACAGTCGGGGCCGCCTCCTTCTCGCGCCTTGCGCCGGCGGCTCATCCGCAGCTCATTTATGTGCTGACGACCGGCGGCTACATCAGGCTCTTCGATGCCGATGTCTCGGTCATGGCGTATGTCGACTCCAAGGCTGCCTCTTACGGCTATTCGTCCTCTTGGCCCTCGACCGGATGGAAGTGGACAACTTCGCTCAATCAGTGGCTCTCGACGACGGCGGACGAAGTCTGGATCATTGGCAATAACGCCAACTCGGGCGGAAGCGAAGCCTTCGCCCTAAACCTGCAAACCGGTGCGACCGAAACCTGGAGCAAATCGCAGGACGATATCTATGTGGGGTACGGCCACTATGTGACGGGCGATGGGCAGACCCAGGTGTGGGATCTCGATACCAACACTCAAATGAGCTACAGCGAACAGCTGACGTCCGGCAACGGCTGGGCTGGCAGCGAGCCTACATACCACGGCAGCAGCATGCGTGGCTATTGGGCCTTCTACAACACAGACCTTGGTAACGGAGTCATACCTGTTGCCACGATCGGGAACACCTCGAGCAATGCGGCCCAGGTGTCAATCGGCTCCGGCAGCACGCCCCCTTACATGACCGAATATTGGGGCCAATTTCATGGTTCGGGCGAATGGTGGCTGCAGACTCCCGGCGCCGATCAGTATTTTGTCCAGAGCAATTGGAGCACCCCCTCCTCCGGCTGGGCTGCCAATGCCGAGTACGCCATAACCTTCTGGAATGTGGGGACCGGACAAGGTTATCGACTTGGGCATTCCTACACGGACTACGTGACGATCGGCAGCACCAGCAATTACTGGACGCAACCGCACGCCCACGTCAGCCACGATGGCAAGCTCGTGATTTTCGGTTCCGACATGCGCGGGCACGGACAGACGAATTACGACCGGGTCGATCTTTTCCTGATGGAAGTACCGCTGCAACCCGGCACGCCGCCCGCCTTCCCGTAATGGCCGTCAATTACTGCATCGAAGCCACCGGCGCGAGTGCGCCGGTGGCTCTGCGGTTACGTCCGGGGCTCGGAGCTCAGATGATCCACATACCATCCCTTCGCTTCCGCCAAGCCGTCGGCAATGGTATGCGTCGGCTCGTATCCCAATAACCCACGGGCCTTGCCGATATCTGCGAGTGAATGACGAACGTCGCCGGTGCGAAAATCGCGATAGATCGCCTTGAAGCCGGCCATGTGCGCAAAGCGCGGAGCCAGCATGGCGCGCAGATGCTCAAATAGCTGGTTGAGCGACGTGCGTTGTCCCACGGCGACGTTGTACACCTGGTTCACTGCAGCGGGATCGGCGGCGGTCGCCGCCAGCAGGTTGGCCTGCACGGCGTTGGCGACGTAGCAAAAATCTCGGCTGGTCTCGCCGTCGCCGTTGATGTGAACGGGCTCATCGCGAATCATTGCGGCGATCCATTTGGGTATCACGGCGGCGTAAGGGCCATTCGGGTCCTGTCGGGCGCCGAAAATATTGAAATAGCGCAGGCCAATCGAGGGGAAGCCATAGCTGCTCGCAAAGACATCGGCGTAGAGCTCGTTGGCGAGTTTGGTGACCGCATAAGGCGATAACGGCTTACCGATCGAGGCTTCGACCTTGGGCAGGCCCGGATGATCGCCATAGGTCGATGAGGATGCGGCATAAACGAATCGCCTGACCCCCGCCGACCGTGCGGCCGTCAACATGTCGAGGAAGCCGCCGATATTGACCGAATTCGTGGTGATCGGGTCTTCGATCGACCGCGGCACGCTGCCGAGTGCGGCTTGATGCAGCACGAATTCAATGCCGTCGCAGGCTCGCCGACATGCATCTTGATCGCGAATATCGCCTGCGATGAAGCGGAAGCGACGCCACTGCTCGGGCGTCACGCCGTGCTCGACCTCGTGAAGGTTCGCGCGATGCCCGGTGGCGAAATTGTCGAGACCGACCACGTGCTGGTCGAGCTCCAGCAACGCCTGCAAAAGATTGCTGCCGATAAAGCCCGCGACCCCGGTGATCAGCCACGTCCGCGGAGCGCCGACAAGCTCCTCGCGCAGCTGCCGATAGCGTGTCACAGTCTCCATGTGCGAAATCCCGCCGCGATGATGGCGCTTCGGTCAAATACGGACTTCACATCGATAAAGACCCCGTTCTTTCGCAGCAGCGACAAGATCTCGCGCAGGGGCATCGTGAGATAGGTTCTGTGAGGAACGGCTGCGACGACGGCGTCGGCATCGGCAGGCAATTTTTCCCAAGGCGTAAGCGCCACGCCGTAGTGGTGCTCGGCCTCTGCCGAGTCCGCAAGCGGATCGTGCACGCTGATCACACAACCGAGCTCCTTCAGCTCGCGAATCACATCCGCGACCTTGGAGTTGCGCAAGTCCGGGCAATTCTCCTTGAACGTAAGCCCGAGGACGATCACCTTGGCGCCCGGCAACGGCGTGCCGTTTTTGATCAGCTGCTTCAGGGTCTGTTGCGCGACGTAGGCGCCCATGCCGTCATTGATCCGCCGCCCCGCCAAAATGACTTGCGGATGGTAGCCAATCATCTCTGCCTTGTGGGTCAGGTAATACGGATCGACGCCGATGCAATGCCCGCCTACCAAGCCCGGCCGGAACGGCAGAAAATTCCATTTCGTGCCCGCCGCCTGCAACACCTCCAGCGTATCGATACCGATGCGATCGAAAATCAGCGCGAGCTCATTCATCAGTGCAATATTGAGATCGCGCTGCGTGTTCTCGATGACTTTGGCGGCCTCCGCAACCTTGATGGAACTGGCCTTGTGAACCCCGGCGGTGATGATGGACGCATAAAGAGCGGCGACCTCGGCCAAGGTGTGATCGTCATCGCCGGAGACCACTTTGACGATCTTGGCAACGGTGTGTTCCTTGTCGCCTGGATTGACGCGCTCGGGAGAATAGCCGACGTGAAAATCCCGCTTCCATTGCATGCCCGAATGTCGCTCGAGCACAGGGACGCAAACCTCTTCGGTGGCGCCCGGATACACGGTGGATTCGTAGACGACGATCGCGCCCTTCTTCATATGCAGGGCAACCGTCGTGGAAGCGATAATCAACGGAGCAAAATCGGGAATGTGCGCCACATCCACCGGTGTCGGCACCGCGATCACGATGAAATCGGCGCGACGCAAATCGGCGGGATCGCTGGTAGGAGTAAATCCCGTGGAGCGGCGTAGATCCTCGCTCGATACCTCGCCCGTTGGATCGCAGAAATTGCGATAGCTGGCGACCTTGGCGGTCGATAAGTCGTAGCCAATTGTTTCAAATTTCTTGCCGAATTCAACGGCGAGCGGCAGTCCTACATATCCCAAGCCGGCGACCGCAACGACCTTAGTCATTTTTTTCGCAACCTTTCATAATCGTGCCGATAGCGCGCAACGCAGTGCGCCAAAAGTATAGATGATCGGCTCTGCGTCGATCGGCGAAATGCAGCGCAACTGCGCCAATTAGGCTTGGGTAGTGGCCTTTAGGGTCATTTACGCAGATATTTTAGATTGCTGCGCAGCACTGCATGCAGTCGCCGTCGCTCGATCAGACTTAGTCCGGCGTCAGCGGGCAATCAATTCGCTGTGCTCCAGCGTGTCTCGGATCGCTCGTATTGCGACATTGTTGCAGTGGCCGTCGCTCGATCGGAATAAAACTGTGAGTTCCCTGTGCCCCTATTTGCGGGAAACCCTTATAATCCGGCTCCAAAATGAGGCACTGACGGTAAAGGGAGCATTCCGCGGCTTTATGCGCGTCCAGCTATTCGGCCATCCCGTCCCCCGCTCGATCGTGGTACTCGCCATGATTGAAGCTGCTGCTGTCTTTTATGCGATGATCTTCGCCCACTTCGTACGCTTTCACTTCAATCCTTACGCGGTCGATTACGACGAGGGCTCGGCGTGGGCGCGTGGACTTTTGTTCACCGCTGCGACTTTTTTCTGCACGATGGCCTTCGGACTTTACAGCGGTCGTCAACGCGCACGCACCGTTGGAATACTCTTCCGAGTCGTGGCATCCGTCGGTGCTGCAGTCGCACTCACCGCCGTCGGTGTATACCTGATCCCGCATTTGTGGATCGGGCGTCCCGTTCTCGGGATCGCAGGGAGCCTCGTCGTCGTCATGCTGCTGGTGCTGAGGCTGGGCTTTCTGCGCCTTGTGGGCGATTCGCCCTTCAAGCGCCAAGTGCTGGTGTACGGCGCCGGCCGGCGTGCGGCGTCGATCCTGCGTCTGCGGCGCAGCGTCGACCAGCGCGGCTTCCTGGTCGTAGGCTTTGTGCGCCCCCCCGGCGAGGGGCTCGCCGTGCCGATGGAGCGCCTCGCCCAGCAGGACGGGACACTTCTCGACCTGTGCAGGCGTCACGATATCGACGAGGTCGTGGTCGCCATGGAAGAGCGCCGCCAAACGTTTCCTATTCGCGAGTTGCTCGATTGCCGCTTGGCCGGCATCGACGTGATCGACGTTGTGAGTTTTCTCGAGCGCGAGACCGGTCGAGTGCGCATCGATGTATTGAATCCCAGTTGGCTTATCTTTGGTCAGGGTTTCAAGCGCGGATCCTTCCGCTTGCAAAGCGCGCGTGTGTTCGATCTTCTCGCGGCATTGTCACTCCTCATATTGAGCTGCCCGGTCATGTTGGTCACGGCCGTGGCAATCAAGTTGGAGGATGGTTGGCGCGCGCCGCTGTTGTACGTGCAGGAGAGAGTGGGATTTGCGGGCCGGGTCTTCAAGCTGTTGAAGTTCCGCAGCATGCGCGTCGATGCGGAGGCCGCCGGGCAGGCGCTCTGGGCAAAGAAGAACGATTCGCGCGTTACCCATGTGGGCGCCATCATTCGCAAGCTGCGCATCGACGAGCTGCCGCAAATCCTGAATGTGCTCAAGGGCGAAATGGGCCTCGTGGGACCGCGTCCGGAAAGACCGCAATTTGTCCAGCAGCTGACCGAGAAGATTCCGTACTACGTGGAGCGCCTCAGCGTGAAACCCGGAATCACAGGTTGGGCGCAGCTATGTTATCCATACGGCGCCTCGGAGCGGGACGCGCTGGAGAAGCTGCAATACGACCTGTACTACATCAAGAACGGCAATCTGCTGTTCGATATCGCCATCCTGGTGCAGACCGCGGAAGTGGTCCTGATGGGCAAGGGCGCGCGCTGACACCGTGCGCCTGCGGGCGCTGTTACTCGACCGTGACACTCTTCGCGAGGTTGCGCGGCTGATCCACGTCGGTGCCCTTCAGGATCGCGACGTGGTAGGCGAGCAGCTGCAACGGTATTGTGTAGACGACCGGCGCCTGGAAGTACGTGACATGGCGCGGCATGTTGATGACGGTCACGCCGTCGTCGTCTTTGAGCCCCGACTCCGGATCCGCGAATACGATCAGCTCGCCGCCACGGGCGCGCACCTCCATCAGATTCGACTTGAGCTTCTCGAGCAGATCGTTGTTCGGCGCGACGGTGATCACAGGCATGTCGGCGTCCACCAGCGCGAGCGGGCCGTGCTTGAGCTCGCCGGCCGGATACGCCTCGGCGTGGATATACGAGATCTCCTTGAGCTTCAGGGCTCCTTCCATGGCGATCGGGTGCAGCGCGCCGCGGCCGAGAAATAGCGCGTGGTGCTTATTGGCGAAGCGCTCCGCGAGCTTATGGATCACGGGATCGAGCGCCAGGGTCCGCTCGAGGAGCGCGGGCAGCTCGATCAATCTCGTGACGAGACCCCGTTCGCGCTCGGCATCCGCGCCGTGATGTTTCGCGAGCGCGATCACCAGCAGATCGAGCGCCGTCAACTGCGTGGTGAATGCCTTGGTCGATGCGACCCCGATCTCGGGACCGGCGCGAGTAAGCATCACGAGCTCGGACTCTCGGACGAGCGAGCTTTCGGGGGAGTTGCATACCGACAGCGTCGAGAGATAGCCAGATTGCTTGGCGAGCCGCAAGGCCGCAAGCGTGTCGGCGGTCTCGCCGGATTGCGAGATGGTCACGAATAAGGAGTTGCGCGGGACGAGCGGATTGCGATAGCGGTACTCGCTTGCAATGTCCACCACGCAGGGCACCCTGCAAATCTGCTCGATGAAGTAGCGGGCGACGGCGCCCGCGTGATAGCTCGTGCCGCACGCAACGATGTGCACGTTCTCCGTGCGCCGCAATATTTCGGAGGCTGCGGGACCGAAGGCGGCCTCGAGCAGGCGGCCGTTCGCGACGCGCTCCTGGAGCGTGTCGGCGAGAGCACGGGGTTGCTCGTGGATCTCCTTCAACATGAAGTGGCGGTACTGTCCTTTCTCCGCCGCCGCTGCGGACAGCTCGCTCTCGCTGACCCCGCGGTCGACGCCGTTGCCGTCGACGTCGACGATGCGCACCGAAGTGCGGCGAATCTCTGCGACGTCCCCCTCCTCGAGGAACACAAAGCGGCGCGTCACGGGCAGCAGCGCCGTGACGTCCGATGCAACGAAATTCTCCTCGACGCCGAGCCCTATGACCACCGGACAACCCTGTCGCGCGAGAATCAGGCGGTCAGGATCGCGCTCGCTCACCACCGCCAGCGCGTAGGCGCCCTCGAGTTCGGACACCATGGCGCGCACGGCGTGGAAAAGATCGCCGGCGGTCTTGAGTTGATGGTGGATGCCGTGCGCGATGACCTCCGTATCGGTCTCCGAGCTGAAGGTGTAGCCGGCGCGCTGCAGTTGCGTACGCAGCTTCTCGTGGTTTTCGATGATGCCGTTATGCACGATCGCCAGGCCGCCCGACATGTGCGGGTGTGCGTTGCGCTCGCTCGGCACGCCGTGCGTGGCCCAACGCGTGTGTGCGATGCCGATCCTGCCGTGGAACGGCGTACGGTCGAGCGCATCCTGCAGCGCCTGCACTTTGCCAATCACGCGTACGCGCGCCAGGTAATTGGAATCGTCCACGATGGCCATGCCGGCCGAGTCATAGCCGCGATACTCGAGCCGTCGTAGCCCTTCCATGAGGAACGGTACGATATCTCGCTCGGCGACAGCTCCGACGATTCCGCACATGGTTATCGATTCCTCGTAGCCTATGCCGGGTGGATGCCGGAGCAAGCGTTGCTGAATCCCACAAAAATAATGGTGCCGCAACCCGGATTCGAACTGGGGACCCACGCATTACGAATGCGTTGCTCTACCAACTGAGCTATTGCGGCAATCGACTATTTTCTGAGTTTATTCAATAACTTATAGACCTCTCGAACTCGGCTTTAGCGCCCTGCAAGCGGACCCGGAGCCGTCGAGGGTGGCGAGTATAAGCCAGGCCGCCACACGCTCGCCAGGACAGTAAGACCCGGCATCCGCGCCAAAGCGGCCGACTCACCCCGTCGAGCTTTCCGACGAGAGGCTCCCCACGCGCTTGTGGACCTCGCGGAGCGAACGCGGGAGCGCGAAAATCACGTGTTCTTCGCGGCCCTTGAGCTCCTCGACGACCTCACCGCCCCACTCGCGCAGTTGCGCGATGACTCCCTGCACCAGGACTTCGGGAGCCGATGCGCCGGCGGTCACGCCGACGGTCTTCGCCCCGTCGAACCACTCGCGATGCAAATGCTCCGGTCCATCGACCAGGTATCCGGGAATGCCGGCCTTGTCGGCCATTTCGCGCAAGCGATTCGAGTTCGAGCTCGACTGCGATCCGACGACCACGAGCCGATCGCAGCGATGGATCAGGTCCTTCACGGCGTCCTGGCGGTTCTGCGTCGCGTAGCAGATGTCCTCCTTCACCGGCGCCTTGAGTCCGGGAAAGCGGGCGCGCAGCGCCTGGACGATCGATGCCGTGTCGTCCACCGACAAGGTCGTCTGCGTGACGAAAGCGAGGTGGCCGGCGTTGCGGACCTGGACGATTTGGACATCTTCGACGGTCTCGACCAGATAGATGCTGCCGCCATAAGAAGTATCAAACTGACCGACCGTGCCCTCGACTTCCGGGTGCCCGGCGTGTCCGATGAGAAACACTTCGCGGGCCTCGCGCGCATAGCGGGTGACTTCCATGTGCACTTTCGTCACCAGCGGACAGGTCGCATCGAACACCTTGAGCGAGCGCCGCTCGGCTTCCAATTGAATGGCGCGCGACACACCGTGGGCACTGAAGATGACCGTCGCGCCGTCGGGCACTTCATTGAGCTCCTCGACGAACACGGCGCCGATGGTGCGCAACCGGTCGACGACGTATTTGTTGTGCACCACTTCATGGCGCACGTAGATGGGCGCGCCGAACAGGTCGATGGCGCGCTCGACGATGTCGATGGCGCGGTCGACGCCCGCACAGAAACCGCGTGGGTTGGCTAATAGGATTTGCATCAAGTCTCCACCTTCGCTCGTGCGCGTTTAGGTTCCAGCAACGCATCCAGAATCAGGCACGCTGCGCCGACGGTGATCGCTGAATCGGCGATGTTGAACGCCGGAAAGTAGGCGCGATCCCAGTGAAAATGAATGAAGTCGACCACCGCACCCAAGCGGATGCGATCGATGACGTTGCCGATCGCCCCGCCGAGCACCAACGCAAGCCCGCACGCCAACAGGCCCTGCGAGCGCGGCATACGGTATAGCCATACGACGATGCCGATGCTCACGATCACCGCGAGCGAGATGAACAGCCAGCGCTGCCATCCCGAGGCCGTGGCGAGAAAGCTGAACGCCGCGCCGACGTTGTGCATGCGCGTGATGTCGAGGATCGGCAATACAGTGGTGAACTCGAACTCGCCGTAATGGCTCGTAATGTAGCTTTTCGAGAGCTGGTCGGCGAGCACGACCAAGGCCGAGAGCAGCAGCCATACGCCAGCCCGGCCGCGGTTTGTGATGTCGCTCATGCGTACTTGCGCTCCTCGCCCGGCCCTTCGATATTGATGACGCAGCGCGCACAAAGTTCCGGATGGCGTGGATCGCTCCCCACGTCCTGACGCAGATGCCAGCAGCGCACGCATTTGGGCTGGGCGCTGGGTTTCACTTCGATCCAGACGTTCTCGGCGTGACCGGGCACCGAGTCGGGTGGTGGAGTATCGGTCGCCACCACCTTCGCTTGACTGGTGATCAACAAGAAGCGCAGCTCATCACCCAGTGCAGCGAAGCGTTGCGCCTGCTCGGGCGGAGCGTAAATCGTAACCTCCGCATCGAGCGGCGCGCCGATTTCCCCTGCGGTGCGCAGGCGCTCGAGTTGACGCGCCACATCCGCCTTGAGCGCGATGAATGCCGGCCAATCGATGGCGCTCGCGCGCTCGGCGCCCGGGGGAAACGAGTGCCAAGTGTTCAAGAACACCGATTCGTTGCGCTCACCCGGCATGAAGCTCCAGACCTCCTCGGCCGTGAAGCTTAAGATCGGGGCAAGCCAGCGCACCATAGCGTCGGCCAGATGGTACAACGCGGTCTGCGCCGAGCGCCGCGGGCGGCTCTCGGCACCGGTGGTGTAGAGCCGATCCTTCAGAATGTCGAGATAAAACCCGCCGAGCTCGACCACGCAGAAATTGTGCACTTCTTGGTAGATCGAATGAAACTCGTAATTGCGATAAGCCGTGACCACATCGTTTTGCAGAGCAAATGCCTTGCTGATGACCCATTGATCGATCGCCACGAGATCGTGAAAGGGCACCGCATGCAGCGTCGGATCGAAGCCATGCATGTTGCCGAGTAGAAAGCGCACGGTGTTGCGAATGCGGCGGTAGGAATCCGCCATGCGTTTCAAGATCTCGTCGGAGACGCTCATCTCGTTCGCATAGTCGGTGGCGGCGATCCAGAGCCGCACGACGTCGGCGCCCAAGGTGCTAGTGAGCTTCTGCGGCACCAGGGTGTTGCCGATGGACTTCGACATCTTGCGGCCCTTCTCGTCGACCGTGAATCCGTGCGTCAGCACGCCACGGTACGGCGCACGCCCGTGCATCGCGACTGAGGTCAAGAGCGAGCTGTGGAACCAGCCACGATGCTGATCGGAACCCTCGAGATACAAGTCCGACGGCGCGACAATCTCAGGCCGCAGCTGCGTGACGGCGTGGTGCACGACCCCTGAATCGAACCAGACGTCCATGACGTCGGTCGATTTCTCGTAGCGCGACGCGTCCTTCCCTAAGAGCGTGGCCGCGTCGAGATCGAACCAGGCATCGATGCCGCCGCGCTCGACGCGTTGCGCGACCTCCTCGATGAGCTCGAGCGTGCGCGGGTGCAGCTCACCGGTTTCCTTGTCGACGAACAACGGGATCGGAACTCCCCAGGTCCGCTGCCGCGACACGCACCAGTCGGGACGTCCTGCGATCATGCCGCTGATACGCTGCTCGCCCCAGGCGGGCATCCAATCGACGTGTGCGATGGCCTCGAGCGCGCCCTTGCGCAAGCCCGCCTGATCCATGCTGATGAACCACTGAGGGGTCGCACGGAAGATGACCGGCGTCTTGTGACGCCAGCAATGCGGATAGGCGTGATGATACGGCTCACCCTTCAGGAGCCGGCCCTCGCTGCCCAGCACCTCGATGACGTGAGCGTTCGCGTCGAACACTTGCTCGCCCGCGAATAACGGCGTCGATGGCAGAAAACGGCCGTCGCCGCCCACCGGATTCTCGATCGGCAGGTCATAGCGGCGACCCACGATGTAATCATCGAGACCGTGACCGGGCGCGGTGTGCACGGCGCCCGTGCCCGCGTCGAGCGTCACGTGATCCCCGAGGATGACGGGCACGACTCGATCGTAGAAAGGATGGTGAAGCTGCAAATGCTCGAGCGCTTGACCCTTCACCTCGGCGAGCGTCGTCCAGGCGCCCACGCCGAGCGTCAGCATCAAAGGCTCGACACGCTCGTTGGCAACCAGCAAGCGCTCGCGTCCGTCGCCTAAGTCGAATTCCACCAGCGCGTAGTCGATTTGCGGATGCACCGCGACGGCCTGATTGGCGGGCAACGTCCAAGGGGTCGTGGTCCAGATCGCGATCGAGGTTGGCACGTCGAGACCGACTAGGTCGCTTTGCAATCCGAGCCGCGCCGCCAGATCCGCGCGGTCAAGCACCTCGAAGCGCACATAGATGCTCGGCGAAGTGATGTCCTCGTACTCGACTTCCGCCTCCGCGAGCGCGGACCGGCAGTTCAAGCACCAGTGCACCGGCTTGTAGCCTTTATAGACGTGGCCGTTCTTGATGATCACCGCGAAGGCGCGCAACTGCTCGGCCTCGAAGCGCGGATCCATCGTGAGATACGGGTGCTGCCAATCGCCCAAGACGCCGAGGCGCTTGAAGTCCTTGCGCTGCGCATCGACCTGCTTGTAGGCGTAGTCGCGGCAGGCGGCACGAAAGGCCTTGGCGTCGATCTTCTGCCCGACTCGTCCATGAGTCTTCTCGACCTGCATTTCGATCGGCAGCCCATGGCAGTCCCAACCGGGCACATACGGTGCATCGTAACCATCGAGCGTGCGCGACTTGACGATGATGTCTTTGAGGATCTTGTTGACCGCATGCCCCAAGTGGATCGCGCCGTTGGCGTAGGGCGGGCCGTCGGTGAGCACGTAGCCGGGGCGGCCTTTGGAGACACTGCGGATCTTGCCGTAGAGATCCGACCGCTCCCACGCCTCGAGCATGGCAGGCTCACGCCTCGCGAGATCCGCCTTCATCGGGAAGCCGGTCTGCGGCAAGTTAATCGTCTGTTTGTAATCAGCCACCATTCATCCTCGACAACAGCTCGCGGGCCTGCGCCGCATCCACATGCATCTGCTCGACCAGGGCATCGAGCGAATCGAACTTCGCCTCATCCCGCAGTTTCGCGACGAATTCGACTTCGATCAATCGCCCGTATAGATCGCCGGAAAAATCGAACACATGCACCTCGAGCAAGGGTAGGGTGCCGTCCACGGTGGGACGGGTGCCGAGACTCGCCACACCGGCGACGGGCATCGCGGCGATGCCGAATATCTTCACGGCCGAAATGCCCCAGACCGGCGATTTGCGCCGCATGAGGTGCAAATTCGCTGTCGGAAATCCCAACTCGCGTCCGAGCCCCCGGCCGTGCGCGACGTGCCCGAGCATGCGATAGGGGCGTCCCAGCAAGCGCGCGGCGCCTGCAAAATCACCCTGCTCCAGCCGTTCGCGGACCGCGGTGCTGCTCACGCGCATCCCGTCAAAGACGAACGGGGCGATCTCCTCGACGCCGAAACCCCGTGCTCGGCCGGCCTCGCGCAGGCTCTCGGTCGTGCCGCAAGCCTTGCTGCCGTAGCGAAAGTCGTGGCCCACCACCATGTGGCGGGCGCCCAATGCCTCGACCATGAGCTCATGGACGAATGCCTGCGGGCTCATGGCACGCATGCAGTCGTTGAAGCGCAGCGTCACCAGCCGATCCACTCCGGCGGCCTCGAGCGCGACGAATTTCTCGCGCCAACGCGTCAGCCGAGCGGGCGCGCCGTCTGGATCGATGAACTCTTTCGAGCTCGGCTCGAAGACGAGGACCGTCGCCGGGAGCTTTAGCTCCGCGGCGCGCTCCTTCACGGCGCGAATCATCTGCTGGTGCCCCAAGTGCACGCCGTCGAAATTGCCCACGGTGAGCACGCAGCCGCGGGCAGCTTGGGCGAGGTTGTGCAGACCGCGTACTAGTTCCATGGCTAAAGGCGAAATTATACGCAAACCACCAGCCCCAACCCGCCGTATTTGACAACCAAGCGCGCGAACCGGAAAATACGCGGCTCTTTTCGGGGCTTACACGCCCCGATATCCCTGTAGGAGTCTCCGCTTGGCGAATACGAAATCTGCTGAAAAAGCTGCCCGACAGTCGACCGCGCATCGCGCTCGCAACGATGCCCTGACCTCGCAGCTGCGCAGCGCCATCCGTAAGGCGACTCTCGCGCTCAAGGCGGGCAATCAGTCCGACGCAGCGGCCGCGCTCGCCTCGGCGACCCCGATCATCGACAGCATGGTGAACAAGGGCATCATTCATCGCAATAAGGCTGCCCGGCACAAGAGCCGCCTGACCAAGCAGGTGCGCGCGCTCGCCAAATAGCTTCAGGCGCTCTCGCGCACGCCGTCATGCACGGCGGGTTCGCGCGGATGCTCCCCGAGGTAGGTCATGACGGCCTGTTTCAGCTCGGCGGTGCCGGCACCGGTCGCCCCCGAAATCAAGTAGACCGGTCCCTTCCAGCGAAGTCTGCGGACGATTTCGGCTGCGCGGCGCTTGGCCTCCTGTGGTTCCAGCAGATCGATCTTGTTGATGACCAGCCAGCGCTCCTTGGCGGCGAGATCGGCGGCGAAGTTCTTGAGCTCCTTGACGATGCTGCGCGCGTCTTTCACCGGATCAGCGTCCGGATCCGGCGGCGCAATGTCGACCAGATGCAAGAGCACCCGGGTGCGCTGCAGATGCTTCAGGAAGCGGATGCCGAGTCCGGCTCCCTCCGCGGCCCCCTCGATGAGGCCCGGTATGTCCGCCATGACGAAGCTGCGGGCGGGGCCCACGCTCACCACGCCGAGGTTCGGATAGAGCGTGGTGAACGGATAGTCAGCCACCTTGGGCCGCGCCGCGGACACCGCACGGATCAGGGTGGACTTGCCCGCATTCGGCAGCCCCAACAGACCCACGTCCGCGATGAGCTTGAGCTCGAGGGCGAGCTCGCGTTTCTCGCCGGGCAAGCCCGGTCCAAACTTGCGCGGCGTGCGATTGGTACTCGACTTGAAGCGGGTATTACCCCAGCCGCCCTTTCCGCCCCGGGCCACCAGCAACGTCTCGCCATCGCTCATGAGGTCGCCGAGCTGCTCGCCGGTGGCGATATCGGTGATCACCGTGCCCACCGGCACCGGCACGTACACGTCCGCACCGCCGTGGCCGGTACAGTCGTTGCCGCTGCCGCTCTCGCCGGTCTGACCCTTGAAAATGCGCGAAATGCGGTAGTCGGCAAGCGTGTTCATCCCCTCGACGGCCTTGAGGTAGACGCTGCCGCCGAGACCTCCATCGCCGCCGTCGGGGCCGCCGAAAGGCACGAACTTCTCGCGCCGGAAGCTGGCGCAGCCGCGACCGCCGTTGCCGGCCTGCACCCTGACTTTGGCTTCGTCGATGAATTTCATGAGGGAGGCGCTATAAATCAAAAGGGGGAGCAGGTTGGCCCCACTCCCCCTTTTTAACGACAGCGAGCATGCGCCCGCGAGCGCTTATTTCGCGACGACGTTGACGTAGGTGCGTTGCTCCGGGCCCTTGACCCGAAACTCGACGATCCCGTTGGCGGTGGCGAACAGGGTGTGATCGGTGCCGATGCCCACATTGACACCGGGGCGATAGACGGTGCCGCGTTGACGGATGAGGATGTTGCCCGCGAGCACGTCCTCGCCGCCGAACTTCTTGACGCCCAATCGCTTGGAGTGCGAATCGCGGCCGTTGCGAGTGCTGCCGCCTGCTTTTTTGTGTGCCATCTCTGCGTTCTCCTCGTCGAGCCTTAGGCGACGATCTGTGTGATCTTCACTTCGGTGTAGGGCTGCCGGTGGGTGCCCTCACGCTTGTAGTGCTTGCGACGGCGGAATTTGACGATCCGCACCTTGTCGCCCTTGCCGTGGCTCTGCACCGTGGCGACTACTTTGGCGCTGCCGATGAACGGCGCTCCCAACGTGACGCTCGAGCCCGCTCCGACGAGCAGCACTTGCCCGAACTCGACGCTCGCGCCCGCTTCCGCATCGAGCTTCTCGATACGAAGCACGGCGCCTTCTTGGACGCGGTATTGTTTACCGCCCGTGGCAATCACGGCATACATGGTTCTGCTCCAGACTGGGCGAGCCTTTAGGGCTCGCAAAAGAGCCGCGAATTGTACGGCGGAGGCCTCAATCGGTCAAATCGGCGAGCCGGATTCCTCAAAAGGGCGTCCCGGGACCGCTTTGTTGCAGCACGCCACGTCAGGTTCTTAGGTACCATGTCGAATTAGCCCTTGGGCGATGCATGACACTAGAACAGATTCGTGAGCTCGTAGCCGCCGATTTTGAGGCCGTCGACAGGGTCGTCAAACATCGTCTGTACAGCCAGGTTGCCCTCGTCAACCGGGTCGCCGATTACATCGTTTACGCCGGCGGCAAGCGTTTGCGACCCCTCCTCGTGCTCCTGGCCGCGCGTTCCTGTGGACATCAGGGCGAGCAGCATATCGATGCCGCGGCTTTCATCGAGTTCATTCATACCGCGACGCTCCTCCACGACGACGTCGTCGACGGCTCATCGCTGCGGCGTGGGCATAAGACGGCGAATGAGGAATTTGGCAATGCGGCAAGCGTGCTGGTGGGCGATTTCCTGTATTCCCGCGCTTTTCAGATGATGGTGCGCCTCGGCCGCATGTCGATCATGGACATCATGGCGGATGCCACCAATGCCATTGCCGAGGGCGAAGTCCTGCAACTCATGAATGCGCACGATTCGAACACGAGCGAGGCACGCTATCTCGACGTCATCAATCGCAAGACGGCGCGGCTTTTCCAGGCAGGCGCGCAAGTCGGCGCGGTGCTGAGCAACGCATCGCCGATCATCGAGGAATCGCTCGCGCGCTTCGGCAAGCATATTGGCACCGCATTCCAACTGGTCGACGATGCGCTCGATTACCAGGCCGACGAGGCCTCGCTCGGCAAACATCTCGGCGATGACCTGGCCGAGGGCAAGCCTACGCTGCCGGTAATTTATGCGCTGCAACATGGAAACGATGCGCAGCGCCGGATGATCCGGGAAGCCATCGAGGAAGGCGGACTCGATCACTTGGCCGAAATCACGCGCGCCGTTGCAAGCCTGGGGGGGCTTGCGTACACTGCGCGCCTCGCTCAAAGCGAGGTGGATCAGGCGCTTGCCGCCCTGGAGCCCCTTCCCGAATCCAGTTTCAAAGAAGGTTTGAGCGAACTTGCGAAGTTCGCCGTGGCCCGCAAGCACTAAACACGCTGATTTCGGGGTGTAGCTCAGCCTGGTAGAGCACTACGTTCGGGACGTAGGAGTCGCAGGTTCAAATCCTGTCACCCCGACCATTGATTCTAAAGCGTTTTTTCCTTGCTAAGCCCTCGAAAAACGCATTTGGTCACAACTGCTGGGTCGTTTGGTCACAGATTCGGTCACCACTAAGACCCAACAAAAGCCCCATCGTCAGTATGTGGCCGAATCGGACGCCACTATTCCGCCGTCGTTTTCGACATCTCGAAAGTGCCGCTCTTGCGTCGATTGAAAATCGCTTAACGAGTCCTGGTAGTGGTCCTGGATTCCAATGCGGTGGCTACACACCGGGCGCTTCGTCACCGAAGTAGGATCGTACCTTCGCAAGGAGTCGTCGAGAGTGTTGCTTATGGCAAAGGCTGCCGGACTTGCCTCGTTAAATCAACAATTGCGGAAGGTGGCGGCCCGTGCAGTACTGCTTTTGTGTCGCCGTCGGCAGCGCGTCCCTTTCTTTGAGCCACCGCTGCCGCCTTCGACCGGTCAAGTATCCAATACGCGAGCAGTTTGAGCCGATCATTAAACAGGAACCAGATGAGCGCATAGCCCCACACGACTCCTGCAAATTTCCATCCCAGCGGCGCCATGCAAAAGCCGTATACCGCTATCACCGTGGCGATGGCTTGGGTTCCCAGCACCGCGATCCATAGGACGCGGCCCGGACGAATCGACCAGAAGGGGCCTCGAGTGCGCGTCAAGAAGATGGTTAGATGCCCGGCCACCGACAACTTTAGATACATCAAGGTTTGAACGTGCGCATGATCGAGATGGAAGACATCCATTCCCAGATAGAACAAGCCGAAAGCGGAGATGGTGCCGATCACACCGAGCACGGTCGAGACCCCCAACACTAACCGCATGTTCCACGCTTCAGGTTGATTGCGGTAACGCACATTGTCGTAGGCAATCGATAAAATGGCGCCGTCGTTGAGCAGTGCGATCATCACGATCATGACCGCCGTCAAGGGGTAGAAGTTGAAGACGAGAATTGCCAAGGTCATGAAGAGCAGCACCCGGAGGGTCTCAGCGATGCGATAAATCGCGTAGCTATTCATGCGCTGAAAGATCTTGCGGCTTTCTTTGATGGCATCGATGATCACCGACAGACCCGGCGTCATCAACACAATGGCTGCCGCCGCTCGCGCGGCGTCGGTCGCTCCGGAGACCGCGATACCGCAATCGGCTTTTTTAAGCGCGGGCGCATCATTCACTCCATCGCCAGTCATCCCGACAATGTGATTGCGCTTCTGCAAGACATCGATAATGTGGTACTTGTGTTCGGGAAAGACCTGCGCAAAGCCATCGGCGTTCTCGATCGCTTCCGCGACTGCCGGTGTCACCTGAGCATTCAGATCCCCTAGCGTGGTGGCATCGAGAATGTTGGTTCCGAGATTCAGTTTTTGCGCGGTCTCCTTGGCGATTGCGAGCGCATCGCCGGTGACCATTTTGATCTTCACGCCCATCGCGTTGGCGCTTGCGATCGTCGCTTCGGCATCGTCGCGTGGTGGATCAAATAAGGGAAGAACACCCGAGAGCTGCCATTGCCCGTCCACTTCGGACCGCGCAACCCCAAGCGAGCGGAAGCCGCGCGCCGCGAACTGATTGACTGCTTTTTCGACCGTCGATTTGACCTCCGCAGGGTTGCTCACCAAAGCAAGAATCACCTGTGGCGCGCCTTTCGTCACTTTAAATGATCTTCCGTCCGCGCCCTTGATTCGCGCCTCCGTGCGCTTGTGCACCGGATCAAAGGGCGTGAAATGGAGTATTTGGTAACTCGCTAAAGCGGTTGTGTCTTTTACTCCCTTGAGTACCGCCAGATCGATGGTGTCGTCATTGTCCGCGCGCGAGGCGAGTGCCCCGTCGAGGATGACTTGGGCGGCCGTAACCCCATGAACACAGAAGGGGTCCCCCAGTGTGAGCTTGTTTTGGGTCAGCGTGCCCGTTTTATCCGCGCAGAGGATGTCGACTCCGGCGAGTTCCTCGATCGCTACCAACCGGCTCACCACTGCTTGCTTCTTGGCCAGGAGCCGCGCTCCCACCGCCATCGTGACCGACAACACGGTGGGCATGGCGACGGGAATTGCGGCAACTGTCAGAACCAGCGCGAACTGCAATGTGGATAGAACCGGATCCCCCCTATAGATGGCAAAGCCGATGATGATGCCAACCAAGCACACCGCGAGCACGATGAGGTAGTTACCGATTTTAAGAACCGCCCTTTGGAAATGGCTCACCGTATGGGCTTGCTGCACCAATTGAGCCGTCTTGCCAAAGTAGGTGTGGGCGCCCGTACCGTAAACGAGCGCCGTGCTCTGCCCGCGGCGAACGATCGAACCGGAAAACACGGCATCGCCTGGGTTTCTTTCGGCGGGCAGTGACTCGCCCGTCAGCGCAGATTGATCGACTGACATCGGATCGCCATCGAGTAGGCGGGCGTCCGCGGGTACAATGTCGCCCAAGCGCAGTTGAATCACATCCCCGGGGACGAGTTCGCGCGCCGCGGGCGTCACCCATTTGCCATCGCGTTTGACGCGTGTTTTAGTCGCAAGCTTCGCCTTTAACGCAGCGATGGCGTTGCCTGCGGCGCGTTCCTCCCAGAAGCCGACCACAGCGTTCGACATCAACAGCACTAGAATGATGAAGAAGTCCGGCCAGTGCCTGACGATCCCCGATAAGACGACCGCCGCCTCGATCATCCAAGGAATGGGTCCCCAGAAATAGGTCAAGAACGTGAAAAACGCATTGGTCTTCTTCTCGGTAATTTCATTGGACCCCTCTTTTGCAAGCCGTTGAGTGGCTTGCGCTTGTGTGAGGCCTTCGGGGGAGGATTCGAGGCGCTTCTCAAGCCCAGGCAGCGGTAGCGACTTTAAATCCTCCGTATGCTCGTGTTTGAGCGGGGGTAAATGGGAGGCCTCCTGCGCCGTCGATGGGGGAGCAAGACTCGGCGAGTTGGGGGTCGGAGTGGCTGCCATAACAAAATGTCCCTTTTGACCTTGGATACTTCGGTTGTCTCGGGCGGTAGGTAAGACCCGGTTCTCGTCTGCGAGGTCACCGCAAGTACGTTGAGTCGGTGCGGACGTGCTCGCGGTTCTCTGCAACGGCGCACGATTGACTTGATCGCGCGTGCGATTCGATTGGTTCGCGCGGCGTCGCGTTCGGTTCTGGAGCCGGCCGGTAGCAAAAGACCCGCGCGACGACCGCGAATACAAAACCCCTCTAAGCGATTTTCGCCGTTCGCCACGCCGATCTAACCGACTCTGCGAGTCGGTTGTGGCTCATCCTCGTTGACGGCCACGTGATCTGCATCAACGTTGTTGTGCGTTTCCTGAAGCGTCTTCGCATTCCACGTCCAGAGCCGTACCGCCGGCATATCCTGACCATGTTTATTGATGTAGTGCTTGTGTTCGATGAGCATGTCGTTGAGCTTCTGTTTGAGGTAGGCGCCGCGCATGCCCAAGCCCGGCACTCGATCTATCACGTCTATCACGAGATGAAAACGGTCGAGGTCATTTTGCACCCGCATGTCAAAGGGCGTAGTGATCGTCCCCTCTTCCTTGTAGCCACGCACATGCAGGTTAGGATTGGCACGTCGATAGGTCAGGCGATGCACGAGCCACGGATATCCATGAAATCCAAAGATGATGTGTTTGTCACGAGTGAAGAGCGAGTCATAGTCCTGATCACTCAATCCATGCGGATGCTCGGAGCTTGATTGCAATTTCATGAGGTCGACGACGTTGACCACGCGAATTTTGAGATCCGGCAAGTGCGCCCGTAGAATTGACACGGCAGCCAATACTTCCAAAGTCGGTGTGTCGCCGCAGCAGGCCATCACGACATCGGGCTCACTCCCTTGATCGTTACTGGCCCATTGCCAAATGCCGATACCTTCAGTGCAATGAATGACGGCGGCCTCTACGGTGAGCCATTGCGGAAGAGCGTGCTTGCCCGCGACCACCACGTTGACGTAGTTGCGACTTCGTAAGCAATGATCGAAAACCGACAGCAGGCAGTTGGCGTCGGGCGGTAGGTACACCCGCACCACATCGGCCTTTTTGTTGATCACGTGATCGAGAAAGCCCGGATCTTGGTGGGTAAAGCCATTATGATCCTGCTGCCAAACATGGGAGGCAAGCAGGTAATTGAGGGAGGAAATCTTCCGGCGCCACGGCAGTTCGAGGCAAACTTTAAGCCATTTGGCGTGTTGACTGAACATCGAATCGACGATCCGAATGAACGCCTCATAACTATTAAATAGACCATGGCGCCCAGTCAGAAGATATCCTTCGAGCCAGCCCTCGCATTGGTGCTCGCTCAACATGGAGTCGAGCACACGACCGGCCGGTGCTAGGAATTCGTCGCCAGTTAACGTCGCCGCGTCCCATTGCCGGTCCGTAGATTCGAAAATGGCGCCCAATAAGTTCGATAGCGTTTCGTCGGGGCCGAAGACACGAAAGTTCCGGTCTTCTCGGTTGAGCGCCGAGACGTCACGCAGGAACAAGCCCAAGACTTGCGTATCGCACGCAGATACCGCGCCAGGCGATGTCACATGCACCGCATGATCACGGAAATTCGGCATCTTCAGATCGCGCAGCAGTAGCCCCCCATTCGCGTGCGGGCTGGACCCCATCCGCTTAGCTCCTTTCGGCGCTAATTCTTGAAGTTCCGCATTCAGACGGCCATTCGCGTCGAAAAGCTCCTCCGGCTTGTAACTTCGCATCCACGCATCGAGCAGCGCCACATGCGTGGGGTGTTCAGCATCCACTAATAGGGGCACCTGATGCGACCTGAAAGTACCCTCGATCGCTAAGCCATCGACGACTTTGGGCCCTGTCCAACCCTTCGGGGATCGCAGTACAATGACGGGCCATCGCGGGCGCGTGGGCAAAGATTGGCTGCGAGCGGTTTGCTGCATCACCTGGATCGCCTCGATGGCGCTATCGAGCGCACCTGCCATGAGTTGATGCATGGTATTGGGGTCATTACCCTCGACGAAGATGGGCGACCATCCGCAGCCGCGAAGAAATTGCTCGAGCTCATCGTGCTCGATGCGCGCGAGCAGCGTCGGGTTGCTGATCTTGTAACCGTTCAAGTGCAAGATCGGCAGCACCGCGCCATCGGTTGCTGCATCTAGGAATTTCGTCGATTGCCAAGAAGTCGCCAGCGGTCCGGTCTCCGCTTCCCCATCGCCAATCACGCAAGCGACGATGAGATCCGGATTATCAAAGGCAGCGCCAAATGCATGACTCAACGAATAGCCGAGTTCGCCGCCTTCGTGAATCGATCCGGGGGTGGTTGGCGCGACGTGACTAGAAATACCGCCGGGAAAGGAGAATTGCTTGAATAGCTCTTTGAGGCCCGCCTCATCTTGAGTGATATTCGGATACACCTCGCTCCAAGTGCCCTCCAAGTACACGTTGCCGACGATTGCCGGACCCCCGTGTCCCGGACCTGCCACGTAGAACATGTTCAGGTCATACTTACCGATGACGCGATTCAGATGCGCGTAGATAAAATTTTGCCCCGGCGTCGTGCCCCAATGGCTGACAACGAGCGGCTTGACGTCCGCTAGCTCAAGTGGACGTTTCAGCAAGGGATTATCGTAGAGATAGATTTGGCCGACCGAGACATAGTTGGCTGCACGCCAGTAGGCATCGATCTTGCGCAAAAGCTCGGGCGACAGCGTCTCGGTGTTCATGGTCATTGATGCTTCTTAGGTTGTGGAAGTTCTCGAAATCGTCTGCGTCCCCGGGAAAGGCTCACCACCGTCGAATCGAACGCAGCAGGTGCGTCGCACGAAAAGAGACTACCCGCCCTCTCGTTCGGGATCGGCAGTACTGTTTCCGACCGGCCAATACGGCTTACGCGTGGAGGGCCGTTTCATGTTCCCGTTCCAGCAGCGCCGCCGGGTCGTGCGGGGGCGAAGTCTTGACCGCCTCACGCGTCAGATCCAGATACACCATGGACTCCGCCCAGCTCACATGGTCAAGCCATTCCGGCGCGATCAGGACCTGGTGTCCCAGCCACCAGTTGCTCGTGTTAACGATCAGATATTGAATCGCCCAGGACTCCTCGTTGATCAGCAATCCCTCTACGTGCCCGATGTCGCCATCGGTCGCGTGTACGTGGTAGTGAGTGACTGTATTCACGCTTCGCAAATGCGGATCGTACGAATGACCTTCTGAAGCTCGCGATGTCGCTTTGGGGAACAGGCCCCGCCTGTAATGTATCCGGGTAAAGGGCAGATCCCCATAAACCGCCACCGCCCCAGTACGCGCCATAGCCGTAGTAGCCCAGATATCCCATGTCCTGTTGGCGCGACACCGGTCTGTCCGCGTCTATATCCGGACTATCTTTGATTTGCTGCCGAGTCAGCGACAACGGCAGGCTCTTTTCCGCCCACTCACCGCCGATGACGGAAATTGGCGAAATCAACACACGAGGCCACACAGTCCAATTTTTCCCGACCACCAAATGGCGAATGACCCACGCCTCATCATCGAAATAGAAGTCGTTTGGGGCACCTAAACTGCCGTCGGTGGCTTGAACTGTGTAACTCTCGATATCTTTGGCACTACGTAACATGGCTGCCTCAAAAATGTACGGCGGGAATTCCTCTTGCGCTATGCGTGGGTTGAAACCGCTCATGCACAATGCACCTATAATCCGCTGGCGTCTGTTCGCTGACCCACATGGATTGCCGATCAGCAAAAGCTGGGGTCCGCTCGGCTTCTGTGCGATAGAGGACACAGCTCCTTCCCACGGGTCTATAGTGTGGACTGGTACTACTCGAGTATCGTGCGGGTTCTGCATATTCTGATGCCGCAAACGTGCGTCCCAAAAGACAATCACCTGCTTGCCGCGCTACCGCCGATCGCGCTTCGCCGTTGGGCTAGAGAACTCGAACTGGTCGAGATGCCGCTCGGCCAGGTGCTGTACGAATCGGGCGCCACCATGCTCCATGTCTATTTTCCTGCCACAGCAATCGTGTCACTGCTGTACGTCATGGAAAATGGCGGGTCGGCAGAGATCGCCGTAGTTGGTAACGAGGGAGTCGTTGGCATTTCCCTGTTCATGGGAGGCAACTCCACGCCGAGTCGTGCGGTGATTCAAAGCGCTGGATATGGCTTTAGACTGGGTGCTCACATGCTGAAAGAAGAATTCAAACGCGCCGGACCCGTGTTGCATTTGTTGCTGCGCTACACCCAGGCGCTCATCACGCAAATGGCGCAGACTGCAGTATGCAACCGGCACCACTCGCTCGATCAGCAGCTCTGCAGGTGGCTGCTATTAAGTTTGGATCGCCTTAAGGGTGCTGAGCTCATGATGACACAGGAACTCATCGCCAACATGCTAGGCGTTCGTCGGGAAGGCGTGACGGAAGGAGCCCGAAAGTTACAAAGCGCGGGACTCATCAAATACCTCCGCGGCCATATCACCGTGCTCGATCGACCGGGCTTGGAGGAACGAACGTGCGAGTGCTACGCCGTCGTGAAGAAAGAATATGATCGACTACTACCCGCGCTCGCCGCCATCTGATTGAGCGAGCCTCTGCCAGCTAAAGGATCGAAGCCCATCGCTTTTGCACAGGGAACCGCCTCCGACGGAGCAATCGCTTCGCGGAAAGACACTCAATGCGGGCAGCAAACCGAAGTAGTGCCCACCGGCTACGTGCCGGCCTAAGCTGAAGGAAGGCCGCACACGTTATTCATCCGTTATGCGGATGCGGTGCAATCGATAACTGTGCGCCGGTACGATCGACGACAATTCCGTGCGCGCAGGCAACCAGAATGCTGGCCCCGCAAACTACTTCGCGCTGCGAAGATCCGAAGATCGGGAAACCCGTCGCCTGCATCACACTGGGGTTGTGGCTTCTCATGGCGGCGCCACACCCGCCCAGTTCGCCGAAGCCTTCTGATTGGCTGCCTCCGAAGGGAGCCCTCCGGCTTAGACGACCTCGAGTGACACATCGCAATCGCTAGCCCTACGGCATGTCGTTATCGTTCGGTACAACCTTCGGCGCGCGGCGCAGATACTTGAGCATGTCCTTGGGTTTCGCCGTTCCCGCGCGTTCACGCAGGAAATCATCTGCGGCGCGCAAGGAGCCCACCTTTTCGGCGACCGCGGCCGCGATGAATTGGTTCAGCGATACGCCCTCCGTAGCCGCCAATTCGGCGGCTGCCTTCTTCACCGACGTGGGAAGTTTCAATGGATAGGTGTTCTTGCTCATTGCCTCATCCTCTGGACCATAACGCTCGGTGTAACCACTTCTATCTCGAAGTCGCGCGCTGCTGGCAAGAAGTCGCGTACGTTGTGCGTGACAATGACTGAAGCCCGACCATTCACCGCCGCCTCCAGTACTAACTCGTCAGCGGGATCGGTCAATTGTGGTCGCCACATAAAGTGAACATCGACGGGCTCTGCGGCGCTCGCCAAGGCAGCCAGAAAACCCAATACGTCTTCTTTCGCCATGCCAGTCGCCAATCGCTGCTCCGGGCGATTAAGCACGTCCTCATATTCAAGAAATAAAGCCGTTGTCACCAAGGGTACTAGCTGCCGCTCGGCAACCAGCGTGAGAATACGGTTGCTCGCGCCCAGTTGGCTGCGAAGTCCGGCCACAACCACAGACGTATCCACCACGACCCGCAGCACACCCATATAGCTAGATATCCTATAGGATGTCACATCTCATGGGAAGCCTCAAAATAACAGAATCGCGCAGATTGCAGATGCGGAAAGCCAATCGCCGTCTTTCTTTTGGATCTTCTACGTTCGGGACGTAGGAGTCGCAGGTTCAAATCCTGTCACCCCGACCATTGATTTTAAAACATATTTCTAGCGTAGATGACGCTAGGTGTCATTGTAATTGGCAGCATAGGTGTCAATTTGGGTGTCAGTTTCAGCGCGAAAAAACTGTTAGACATTGCGGCTGTCTCAGGACGCTCGCGGACAAATCGGTTGTCGGAGTACGCGTAGATGCTGTGCGGGCGCTACCGGATTCTGGTCTCTTTGGCGAGGCCAACCACATCCGAAAAGCCAGGAGGTCGGGACATTTATCGGCTAGCGGATGGTCCACCGCCAACTAGCCTCATGGCAGCCGCATAAGGTCGAGGGAGGTTCAGTGTGTCGCGCGTCAATCAGGGTGGCAAGCGCGACAATCAGGATGGCAAATTTTTGGGAGGGGTCGTTTTCGAGCCTTTTTGCTCGGATTTAACCCTCTGAGAGGCGATTCTGGCCCGGTTTGAGGGTCCAGCTCGTCGGTGATCGAGGCCGATGGGGTATTGAGGAGGTGTTTCCAGTGACGGAGTACCTGCCTTATGCCCGGTCGACACATCAACGATCACCAGATGAGGCTGTACATGAAGTCCAGATTGACTGTGAAGAAGCCGGCAGCGGCCGCGCAAGCGGCGATCAGCTTACGCACCGCGTATCGCATCGAGAACGACCCCCGATTACCATCGCAGACGCCGCGGCCACGAGGTCGGCGGCGACCCGATCCACTGGTCGCGATTTTTGAAGCAGAGATCGTGCCGATGCTGAAGGCGGCTCCGGACTTGCGACCGATTGCGATCTTCGAAGAGATGCTGCGGCGGCATCCGGATCTGCCCGAAGGCGTGCGCCGAACCATGGAGCGCCGGATCCACCAGTGGCGCGCGCTGAACGGCAAAGACCGGGACGTGATCTTCCGGCAGGTGCAGGAACCCGGGCGCATGGGACTGTCGGATTTTACCGAGATGGGAGACCTCGCCGTGCGTGTTGCCGGTCTCGAACTCGATCATCGCCTGTATCACTTCCGCTTGGCCTGCTCGGGTTTTGAGCACGCGCACGTCATCTTGGGCGGCGAGAGTTATGTGGCGCTTGCCGAAGGCCTGCAGAACGCCCTGTGGGCCCTCGGCGGTGCACCGTTCGAGCATCGCAGCGACAGTCTGTCAGCCGCGTTCCGTAATCTTGATCAAGAGGCCCGCGAGGATCTGACCAGCCGCTACGATGCACTGTGCAGACATTACCGCATGGAACCGACTCGTAACAACCGCGGTGTCGCGCATGAGAACGGCGCGATCGAGAGTCCCCACGGCCATCTGAAGAACTCGATCCGTGACGCGCTGCTGATGCGCGGTACGGTCGACTTCGAGGACCTCGTCGCGTATCGCTCGTTCATCGACGAGATCGTCGGTCGCAAGAACGCCCGCAACCGGCAACGCATTGATGCCGAACGCAGCGTGCTGCAGCCACTGCCGGATAACCGCACCGCAGACTATGAGCACGAGCTGGTCTACGTCAGCACCTCCGGCGGCTTCGTCCTGCGCAAGGTATTTTATACCGTACCCTCGCGCCTCATCCGCCACCGTCCGCGAGCGCGCCTGTACGATGACCGGGTGGAGTTGTTCGTCGGCGGCACGCGGGTGCTGACCCTGGTACGAGGCCGCCCCGGCCGCGACGGCAAGCACGGTCACGTCATCGATTACCGGCACGTGATCCACGCGCTCAGGCGCAAGCCGATGGCGCTGTTGAACCTGGTGTATCGAGATCAGCTCTGGCCTCGCGAGGCCTACCGCCACATGTTCGATCATCTGTGCGAGCGGTTGTCTGAACGTGCCGCCTGCAAGCTGATGGTCGAACTGCTGAGCATTGCGCATGAACGCGCCTGCGAAGCGCAGCTCGCCGCACTGCTGAGCGATGATCTGGCCGCGGACCGGCTGCCGGACCTGACCAGGCTGCGAGAACGCTTTGTGCCAGATCTGGCGAGCTTACCGGAGGTGTCGGTGCATCTGACGCCGCTGTCCGTCTACGAAGCGCTCAACGACGCCTACATCGGAGAAGCCGCATGAGCACCACCATCGACGCCCAACGCTTGACGCTGTTGCTGAACGAACTGCGACTGCCGGCCATCAAGCATCTGTGGCAGCAGTTTGCCGAGCGATCGGACAAAGAGGGCTGGACGGCGGCCCGCTTCCTGATGGCACTCGCTGAGCACGAGATCGCCGAACGTGATCGACGCCGCATCGAGCGTCATCTCGGCGAAGCAAAGCTGCCCGCCGACAAGATCCTCGATAACTTCGACTTTGCCGCGGTGCCAATGATCTCGAAGGCCCAGGTCTCGGCGCTGTGCGCCGGCGATGGATGGCTCGACAAGGGCGCCAACCTGCTGCTGTTCGGGCCACCCGGAGGCGGTAAGTCGCATCTGGCCGCGGCGATCGGCCTGTCGCTCATCGAGAAGGGCTGGCGGGTATTATTTACTCGCACTTCCGATCTCGTCCAACGACTGCAAATCGCGCGCCGTGAGCTCGGCCTGGAGGCCGCAATCCAGCGTCTCGACCGCTATCACCTGCTGATCTTGGACGATCTCGTCTACGTGACCAAAGATCAAGCGGAGACCTCCGTGCTGTTCGAGCTGATCAGTACCCGGTATGAACGCCGTTCCCTCCTGATCACGGCAAACCAACCGTTCGGCGAATGGGGCAAGGTCTTCCAAGATCCGGCAATGACTCTCGCTGCGGTGGACCGTCTCGTTCATCACGCCACGATCTTCGAGATGAACGTAGAGAGCTTCAGAAGGCGGACTGCGCTTGCTCGGAAAAAGCCCGGATCCGGACGGCCTACACAGCACGCGACAATCAAGAACGTTGAATCGTTGACGCCGAGCGACAATCAACCTTCAACGTAGCGCTTGCCAGCGACAATCATCAGCGGCATGATCCAGACGCCGCGTGATCCTTTGCCATCATGTTTGACGCGCCCCTGCCAAGTTGATTGCCGCGCGATATTCAGTGCGGGATCCTTCGGGTCGTAGGGTGATTTTGGCGACTTGTAGGTTGCTGATAGGTAGGCAACGAGTGCATCAATATCCTGCGGGCCCCCAATCCGATTGGTCCCCTGCTGTAGGACGCCAAAGTCTTCCCCGCCCGAGGCCAGATAGTTGTCGACAGTTACTCGGTAGAGTTTTGTCGGATGCTGGACCACACCGTGATCCACGATCCGGTCAATCGGACCGTCATTGGCGGGCGTAAGCAATGTCACATTAACGATCTTCTGACATGGCGCCGCTGACACGCTCCAATCAACATGTAGGCCACTTGAAACTTGGAGAGAGGTGGTCCCACAAATTTAGGCAGATTTCGCGGTCGGGATAAGTGGAACTCCGCGGGTTATGCAGCCGCCGCGAGCGGCTGAGAGTCGAAGTAAACGTGATCGGGCGTCTTTCGGTCAAGTGATGTGTGCGGACGCCGGCTGTTGTAGAAGGAAAAATAGCGTTGAATGCCTGCCTTGGCCGCCGCGACGGAGTCGTACGCATGCAGATAGACCTCTTCGTACTTAACCGACTTCCACAACCGCTCGACGAACACGTTGTCGCGCCACGCACCGCGTCCATCCATGCTGATGCGGATTTGGTTTCTCTGCAGCACATCGATGAAGCTTGCTGCGGTAAATTGCGAGCCCTGGTCCGTGTTGAAGATCTCCGGCGCACCATAGCGGCTGATAGCTTCCTCCAGCGCTTCGACGCAGAAGTCCGCCGTCATGCTGTTGGAGACCCGCCAGCTCAAGACCCTGCGGCTGAACCAATCGATCACCGCAACTAAATACACAAAGCCGCGCGCCATCGGGATGTACGTCACGTCGGTCGACCAGACTTGATTGGGTCGATCGATGGTCAGGTTTCTCAGCAGATACGGATAAATCGCATGTCGCGGATGCCGTCGGCTCGTGTTGGCGCGCCGGTAAATCGCCTCGATGCCCATCTTTCGCATCAGTGTCGCAACGTGTTTGCGCCCGATCGCGATGCCTTCGAGGCGAAGCATATTGCGCAGCATCCGGCTGCCCAGGAACGGCCACTGCAGGTGCAGCTCATCGATGCGGCGCATGAGCTTCAAATCTGCTTGGCTCGTCCCTACAGGTTCGTAGTAAATCGACGCACGCGAGAGTTGCAAGAGCTCCGCCTGACGCGTGAGGCTCAATCCATGGTCGGGGTTGATCATCGCTTGGCGCTCGATCCGGGTGACCGTCCGAGCGCGCCGACTAAAAAATCGTTCTCAAGCGCGAGTTGTCCGATTTTCGCATGCAGAGTTTTGATGTCAGGGCCGGCCTCTGCTGCCTGTCCCGAACCGTTAAAGGCATCCGCCGCTCGCTCCAGCAACTGGTTCTTCCATTGAACGATCTGATTCGGATGAACATCGAACCGCGTGGCCAACTGCGCCAGGGTCTCTTCGCCCTTGATCGCAGCCAGCGCCACTTTGGCTTTAAATGCCGCAGAATGATTGCGGCGGGATCTCTTCGTCATGGCTCTCCTTCCTTTCAAGCGATATCCTCGCCTGTAATGAACGGAGTTGCCACTTATCCCGTTGTCTCAAAGAGTGGGTCCAGCTCTGAGTATCCGGTTGATAGTTTGACCATCGCACCCGGGAAATTGTTGCTCCAAGAGATCCTTAATTTCGCCGGCAGTGAGCGTCATAGTCACGAGAGTGTTGCCGAACGGGCGCACCGCAAACGCTTCCTGATACGTGACGTTGTGTGGATAGGTCGCTTCGGCCACGTCGAACCCGGGCGGACGCACACCCCCTGCGTTCACGAATGCCATGACGGCGCCACCCATCTGCGCAGGCGAGGTTGCCGCGAATTCCGAGTCCGCAATTAAGTCCCCTGCCGGCTCTTCGCCACTCGGTCCCGGCGCGTTCGTCAGCGGCGCCGCGATCGCACCAATCACTTGGTTAGCCAGTGGTGCGACAGCGACGGCGTAATCTGCGACTAGCGCGCGAATTCGCTCGATCGACGGGGACAACAAAAAGGGATGTACCGGCGACGTCAAGGCATCTGCCGCCGGGTGGCTGACTACGAGATTGGATGCCGCGATGTGCGTTACCTGTCCCGTCGAACTGTCCACACTGAGATCGATGTCGCTAAGAAGTCGGCCATAGTAGCCAGCCTGCGTGGCCGGGATCAGCCGCCTGGCACTGTTCAGCAAACGGCTTTGTAAGCTTTGTGTGTATGGCCGGAAAAGACCAGATCGACAGAATCGCTGAGGCGTGAAACTACGTCCACAATCGGCGAATGGGTCGGGCCTCCGAGGCCGCCCGCGCAATCATTGATCCCACCTGTGGCAGCATCGGTCGCCGGGCTTTGGGATCCGCCCTGGTGAATCAGCACAATAATTGCATGGACCCCTTGGGTATGCAGTTCTGGAATCAGGGCGTTGACCGTTTCTGCCTCGTCTTTAAACGTGAGCCCCGAGACACCTTGCGGCCTCACAATGCTAGGCGTCCCCTTCAACCCAACGCCGATAAACGCGACGCGAACTCCTTGGAATGTCTTGATGAGGTAAGGCGGAAAGAGGGTCTTGCCAGTTGCCGTGTACACCACATTCGCCGCCAGATACTTGAACGCGGCGCCGGGAAATGCGCGCTTCTCCAAGCATGTTTGAAGCCCGCTGGGAAAACATCCGCCGCTCTGTTGCCGCAGCAGCTCGGCCGGCCCCCGGCCGAATTCGTGGTTGCCGACAGCGCTGATATCAAGTCCGAGCACGTTCATCGCTTCGATGGTCGCTTCGTCATGATAGAACGCTGAGATCAACGGGCTGGCGCCCACCAAATCGCCAGCGCTCACGACCACGTGATTGGGGTTTTCGCTCTGTAACTCGGCCACGTACGCGGCCAAATAGTCGATTCCGCCGGCCGTGACGGCCGGCTGTCCAGCAATTGGCGCAAAGCTACCCGCCTGAAGGTTGCCGTGGAAATCATTGAAGGCGATGATTTTGACCGTCAAAGGGTGTTGCGTCGGACGCGTGAGTCCGCAAACCGACGCGGTCAACGCTATCGCACATCCACCAACTAGAGCACCTATTTTCATGCGCCAATCTTATGGTACCGAGCGCAACGGGCGGCATGTGGTCGGATACTTCTCTCGCTGTTGACTGTATTTCGGTCAAAGCGGGACCAATAAGGATCCGGCTCAATGAGATACCAACCCGCGATTACCGCCAAGCACGAGTCTCAACAGCCATCAACACACTGACGTCCACTGAGAAAATAGTCCTAGAGCACGGTAAGCAATCGTAACTTGAGTCCGCGAAATGACTTGAACCCTCGATCAAACGTTGCCATCTCGCAGTCCAGCGACAGCGCTAATGCCGCTAGCCAAGCGTCGGTCCATAGATTCGGCGTGGACTCGCGGCCGGATATAAGCGCAACAAAGCGCGGTTCATGATCGATCGGCTCTGCTTCGATTTGAAGTGACCGCGGATCGTTCTGGAGTTGCCGCCAAGCCTGCACGGCTTCCTCAGGCGTAACCGGCATACCATTCATCGCAATTTTGTTGGTCAGCAGACGCAGGACCGCGAGGCGGGTCAGAAGACAGATCCCTACAGTTCCGTCCGCCTGCTCTTCCCACCAGAGTCGCGCAACGTCGTGGGCAGCGTGGCCCTGAACGATCAGCGGGAAAAGAACATTAGCGTCGGCGATACACGTCATTCAGTTGAGTGATGTCTTCCTGCTCGAATATCTTGGCGATTTCGGTATTCGAACGGATTGGAATTGTGTGTCCGGGCGGCAGTCTCACCGGGGCCTCAATCATCCTTTTTCGCTCAGGGGCGGTCTGCTCAGCCAATAGCCTGCGAAGCGCTTCGGCAACGAGATCGCGCAGCGTGGATCCACGCTTTACGGCCGCGATCTTGGCACGCTTTAGCAGCTCGTCCGGTAGGTCAAATGTGGAACGCATAAATATGACTATGTGTTTTCCTGCATCAAATTCTGGCCCCTCGCTACTAGCTTGTCAACGACGGTTACCCCAGTGCAGCCGTGCTGCAAAGTATTGTTTTATATATGATTTATAATGCCGTACGTTCGGGACGTAGGAGCGGCAGGTTCAAATCCTGTCACCCCGACCATTGATTTGAGATTCACGCCGCCTGAATCGACATGAAGCGCGATTTGGCCGCTACTTTCGGTGGCCATCTTCAATGCTGGCGTCTTCAAAGCAACGAATCCCAGCAAGAGCGGACCATGTTTCGCTCAGTAGACCTCGGGGCTGTCAGGTCCAAGTGGGCGGACAATTGTTGATCGAATTTAAGCCGAGCGTAGCTTGTTTTCTGGACATTACCCCTATGGAATGTCGTCCGCGTTCGGCGCAACCTTCGAGGCGCGGCGCAAATACTTGAGCATGTCCTTCGGCTTCGCCGTTCCAGCCCGTTCACGCAGGAAGTCATCCGCAGCGCGCAAGGAGCCCACCTTCTCCGCTACCGCCGCCGCGATGAATTGATTCAACGATACGCCATCGGTGGCAGCCAATTCTGCGGCTGCCTTTTTCACTGACGTGGCAAGTTTCAATGGATAAGTGTTCTTACTCATTTCCTCATCCTCTGCAGCATAACGCTCGGTGTAATCACTCCAATCTCGAAGTCGCGTGCTGCTGGCAAAAAGTCGCGTACGTTGTGTGTGACGATGGCTGAAGCCCGACCGTTTACCTCCGCCTCCAACATTAACTCGTCAGCCGGATCGGCCAACTGCGGCTGCCACATAAAGTGAACATCGACGGGCTCCGCAGCACTCGCCAAGGCAACGAGAAAGCCCAATACATCTTCATTCGCCATGCCCGTCGCCAATCGCTGCTCCGGCCGATTGAAAACGGCCTCATATTCAAAAAAACAAGGCCGTCGTTATGGAACGGGTTCACCCGCCATCAACCTTCGGGCGGGACCACAGGCATGTCTCGTGCCTATGACATGCCCAGCCAAACGGACAAGGCGCGTCCGACTCGAGTCATGAGGGTATTGCCCAGGTGGCCCACGCGCTTGCCAATCTTTTCGCGTGGCAACGTCAGCACTTTATCGACCATAATCTGTGAGACTCGGTTGAGGCCATTTTGCCGACTCGGATCGAGAGTGATGCGAAACAGCGGCGCATCGACAATCGCACTCGTCAGTGGCACGACTGTAATACTGCTGTGGATATCGTTGAAGACATCCGCTTGAATGATCAGGGCCGGTCGAGGTTTCCCGTAGTCGCCGGGCGCCGCTATCGTCACGATGTCGCCGCGCTTCAAGTCCAACCTTCCACGGATCCCGCGGCAACGTTGAGCAAATCGTCCAACTCCCCCGATTGATCGGCCGCACTCGCCAGGCGCGATTGACGCCGACACTCCTTGCGAAACTTTGGCGACTTGGTGTCCGGAACCCAAATGCTGATTTGGCGAAACCCTTGTTGTTTCATCTTCGCTCGATAAATCCGCACACTTTCGTGAGCTGCGCTACGCTTAATAGCCATGATACGTCAGTCCGGTACCGTAATAATAACTAGTAATTTAACACAGTCATGGAGAAAGGTGGCGCGCGAACTCGACCTTGGCGGCAAATTACGGACCACCCCCTCCTCGCGTAGCATCAGGCGGCCTTGAGAAATACCCCACTACGCCCGCTCCTCGCGGCCGCCGCCTGACCCTCCCTGGAATCTAGGAGCGGAACCCCCAAGAGACTGACGAACGTGCCGCATACCGCCATTCGCCGATCAAGTTCCCGACCGGTGAGAAGGTCGCGAGCAACCTCTCGCGGTAAGCCGTAGTTCGACTTAGAGCCGACCGAGACATCGGAGCACGAACTCATTCATGGAGCCGATAACGCTTCGGTTGGAAGCCCTTGCAAATCTTATCGGTTCCAGAGCCGCCAACTCACGATTCGCGATTTGCGTCGGCACCGGCAGCGCTGTCAACAGTTCGGCAACCGCTACCTGGAAGGATCTTTGAATGCTCTCGCGCACTTGCTGTGCTGGCAGCAGCACGGTCAGCAAGGTACGTCCGCTGGTGACCAGCACGATCTGTCGACGACCAACCGCCCTACAGTTGCCGAGACTGGTGGCCGGCCGATCGGGCGGAGGTAAGCGCTCAGAGAGACCCAACCGTTCTCGGATTACTCTTTACAGCAGAGCGAAACCATGTCGGCCAGGTACATTTGAGAAATGTTTGAGATTGTTTGTGACCACAATCATAGAGGGTCGCGAAACTGCGGAGATGAATCGTTGCGATCATCCAGATAGTCGTCAGGCACGTCGGCCTGCATCGCGGAGAACGATGACCAGTCGGCTTTGACCGGCGAGATGAACAATCCATCCCCCTGCTTTCGCATCCGCACTTCTTTCACGTCAGCAGGGAAGCGAAATTCCTGCGGGAGTCGCACCGCCTGATTGGCGCCATTGCGAAATATCGACGCTCGCCTGGTAACGACATTGGACATCGACCTGGCCGCCGCCTTCGAAGTCACTGGTTTGCCTTTTGCAGTTCGCGCGCGTTTCATTCTGCTAAGCAGATGCCTTGCATATGCTTCCGTCAAGCCGTCTGCATGGCCCCGCCTACGGAGAAAATCTCCCCAAGAATTGAACCCGGTTCCCGCGCATTCGGGACGTAGTCGATCAGATCGGCGGCACCGCCATGGAAACGCGCGTGATCCCGCGGTCCAATAGTAGCCGCATTTTCATCGCGGCCGAGCGAGACGTGCGCTCGTACCGCGATGCTCGGCGAGGGCCTGCGCCTGCTCAAGCGAATCGGCGAGATTCTCAGCGCCGAGATGCTTGAGTACGCCAGCCCGCTCGAGTTTATAACGCACGTTGGGCCGGAGTTCGGCGAGCACGACGGCCACGCCGTGCCTGCGGAAATCGCTGATGATCTCCTCGATCGCGAGAAGGCCGGTCGCGTCCACGAATGGCACGTGGCCCATGCGCAAGATCAGCGTGTGCGCCCGCCGTTGCGTTTGCGCGAGGGTACGCTCGAGCTTCTCGGCCGCCCCGAAGAAGAAAGGTCCCTGAATGCTGTAGATCACCACGCCGTTGCCGGCGGTCGCGGTCGCACCGGTCTCAGGCGCCGCGTTCGCCGGTTGCTCCTCGATCTGCACCGCCTCCGCGGAGCGACGCATGAACATCAATGCAGCCACGATCACACCGACGTTGACGGCGACGACCAGGTCAACGAATACCGTCAACAGGAAGGTCACGACGAGGATGGCTGCATCGGGCTTGGGCGCCTTGCGCACCATGCGCACCGCCTGCGGCAGCTCGCTCATGTTCCATGATACGACAAAGAGAATGGCGGACAGGCAGCAGAGCGGGATCGCCGATGCGAGCGGCGCGAGCATCAACACGACGAGAATGAGAAATCCGGAATGCACCAGCGCCGCGAGTGGGCCTGTCGCGCCGCTGCGGATATTGGTCGCCGTGCGCGCGATCGCGCCGGTGGCGGCAAAGCCGCCGAGCAGAGGCGCCACGATATTGGCCACGCCTTGACCGATGAGTTCCTGATTGGAGTCATGGGTGGTGCCGGCCATGCCGTCGGCGACGACGGCAGATAGCAGTGATTCGATGGCCCCCAGAAGCGCAATGGTGAAAGCGGGTCCGACGAGGGAGACGGCTTGGGTCATGGTCACGGCCGGAAAGGACGGCATGGGAAGCGTGCGCGGTATGCCGCCGAACGCCGAACCGATCGTCGCGACCCCTTTGAACCGACAAACCCACTGCAATAGTGTGACCACGACGAGCGCGACCAGCGGGGCCGGCACTCGCTTTAGATGCCGCGCGCCGAGGGTAAGGATGGCGAGCCCAAGCAGACCCAGGCCGGTCGTCGCGAGGTTGAGAGTCGGGAAGGCTGCGAACAACGACCAGAGCTTTTCATGAAAACGCAGCCCAGCGGGCGCTGGCGTCAAACCGAAAAAATCCTTCCATTGACCGACGAAGATGATTACACCGATCCCTGCCGTGAAGCCCGCGATGACCGGGCGGGGTATGTATTTGATCACCGAACCGAGGCGGGTGGCGCCGAGCGCGACCAATATGAACCCAGCCATTAACGTCGCCATCTGTAGACCGGCTACACCGAACTGCGCCGTGATAATCGATAGAACGGCTATGAAGGCACCAGTGGGACCGGAGATCTGCATGCGGGTACCACCAAAAAGCGCGGTCAGAGTCGCAGCAACGATCGCCGTGTAGAGCCCTTGCTCCGGCCGCGCGCCGCTCGCGATCGCAAAAGCCATGGCGAGCGGCAATGCGACGATGCCGACGATCAGGCCGGCAATGACGTTGGGCCTCACCTGCGAGCGTGACCACAAGCCTGCGGCCTTGGTTTCAAGTAGTGCGATCATGATCCGTCAGTCCAGGCGACTCGGACTGCGACTGTCTCATAGGTAGCGCACGCGAAAATCCGGCAAGTGCGACCGGTTCCGCGTACTCGCCGGGAACCCCGGGAGGATTCCTCGGGAGAGCCGGCACAGGCTGCCGCGGTCTGGGCGCCGTATCATGAGCAGCCGACTAGTCGCAGGTCGTGCTTCGACATCCGGTCTGATTATCTGCACGTGCCTTTCCTCATGCTTGATAGACTCAATTGTGCGGATTGCTCGGTGTTCCGCTATACAGAGATATACCTATCGACGACTACCGCGACGGCAATCATCACGGATGACGAAGTGCGGCACTTAATGGCAACGCGCACCCGTATGCTCTCATCGGCGGTACGCGCGGCGTCTCGCGGCTTGCATGAAGCGGTCAGTGAGGTTTTTCACTTGGTGTCAGTTTCAAAGTTGCTTGGCGTAGATTCGGTGTTAATTTCGCGCGGAAGGTGGCGAACTGCTACGGCTCGGCAAGGAACTGGCATGTGGCTATTATACTGTTTTATATGGAATTATGGCGCTTTGGTCGAATGGAATGGACGCCCCGGCAGAGAACTCGGGACGTAGGAGCCGCAGGTTCAAATCCTGTCACCCGACCATTGCCGGCTCACCCTGGCGCCACCACGCTTCAATAAGCATCGATAGCAACGGGTCGGTGATTGCCCGCGTCGACTCTAGTGCGCGGACAGTGCAGTGAGGACGTCCGCAGCGAGTGTCTTCTCGATGGACAGCTGATCGGAGGGACTGTCGACTCCATAGACCTTGAAAAGGTAGACCGTGGCACCCTTCTTTACGCTCAATACCGCAAATTGCTTACTGGTGCCCATCGTCGAGGAGACTGCATCGTCGCCGAGGCCCGACACGGAGCTTTTGGTCATGCCAGGGAGCGGGGCCTTCATCTGGTCCCACTTGCTGGCGTCCCACAAGGACAGGGTCGTCTTGGCGCGGCCCCAAGACCAAGTGCAGCCGGTCGTGGCGATCGGCTCCCCATTGCCAACGGTTGCTCCCACGGCAGCACTCACCTGTGCAGTCGTGAGCAGGTCGCAGGGAGTCGAGCCCGCTTGAGCGACCGCTCCTAGAGTTCCGAACGCCGTAAAAACACCTGAGACGATCGCGAAAGGTCGAAGGATCGTGGACTTCATTAGGAAGACTCCCTATGACTGTGTTGCGGTCAAGGCGGGTATACCCTTACGACGATTTCTCGACTGGCACTGAAGAATATCGATGGAGCGGCGTTAAGTCACTTCGCAGACCGAGTTGACCTCGACGAGAGCCTTCGCAGCGATTCCCTCTTCTCGCCGACCTCCGCAACGATTTGCGGCCAGCGCACTTTGTGGAGTGCAGAGGTGGTTCGAAAGTCCTCGAGTGGAACGGCCTTTCAAGGGATCGATGCCATAGAGAAGAAATACCCTGACTGCGGCGATATCGCTGGCGATATCGGCGACTCGCTCGAGGAGCTTGAGGCCGGCCCTCTCGTCTCGAGTGGCGACTTCCTGTCGAATGAATGCGCGCGCAACATCCACTGCGAGCCGCGCCTGGGCGATTCCAGCATCGGTGCGTTTCTCGGGAAGCAAGTGCAGATTCTGGATGCGGCTGTCCAGCACATCGATGGGATGGATGACTCGCAGCAGACCGATATCCGGCACGTCCATCTCAATGGCGCGGCGGGCGAGGTCTTTGGTGGTGAGACCGACAACCCCTGAGAGGAAATCCACTTGCTTCACCCCCCCGTTCTTCGTGCGGTGAGTCACCTTGCCTGTTTGCGGAGTCGAATCATCGAGTGCGGGAATCCAGATCTGCCAGCCAAGATGCTTCGCGAGATCTTTGGCTAGAGCGGAATCGCCGATGAAATCGGCATCTGCCGTCACTCCAGAAACCAGATTCGCCGGGCGTTCGACCTGCAGATGATCGGCCCAGAACGCGAGCGCCTGGCCGCCCACGAGCAGGCCGCGCGGCGAACATATGCTCAAGATCTTCTGCACGTCCTCGGGAGTCAGCGGTGCCTCGGTTTCGCGCTCAGTCTTCATCGAAACTGCTCGGGCCATTCAGCATCCGCGCAGCACGCGCACGCTCCGGGGGAATCATGTGCTTGTCGCCCCACTGGACGCCCTCTCTCTGCGCAGCCGCGGCCGAAGAGGAGCTCGAACGCCCGCGGGGACAGCACCACCGCGACCAGCCGCCCATGCTTCACGATATCCACACGTCCTAATGGCGCAACATCCTCGAGGAGACCACCGAAATTGTTCTTTGCGTCGCTGGCCGATATTTTTTTTGACATTTGGCCATTTTAGCTAAAATATCCGATATCGTGCAACTTAGTCCTAACGCCATAATTTTGCCGGTGTGTATTCGAGCTAGCATCCGCCAAGGATGAGTTCACGATGTCGTAGGTGTTCGCATCGACGATAGCGGTGTAGCCGGCCATGATGCTTTGATCCGAAAGATCGGGGATGCTTACCAGAGTGACATTGGACCCGGGAGCACCACCAAGCACCTGTTGCACATCGAGACTGGCCTCGAAAGAACCTGGGCCATTAACTACACCGCCCCCGTCGATCGTGATAGTAGTGACGCTCGGCGCCGGTAGGCCGGTGATGGTGGTGAAGTTTTCGTTGTTGAAAGCGGCTGGGACGTCGCCCGGGAAGATCAAATCCGACATGAGAATGGCCACACTGACTCCCGTGCCGTTAGTCTTGGCGCTGTGGCGGGATAGTCATAGGCTTGTTTCAAGTCGTCAAACCAATAGGGACCTTTGGCGCTATAGCGATTATCCACGGCGCTGTTGACCTTCCCCATTCGCGCATGAGCGCCATCACAACCCGGTCGGCACGGACTTCCTCTGGCAGCGGCAGCCAGAGGAAATAGGACGCCTGATGGCGAACACATTGCAGCGATAAGTTCGCCGCGGCGTGAGTTTCTAAAGAACGGCGAGTCGATGGGCGACCCAGACGACTGCCGCGACCAGCGCAATTGCGAGATACGGCAGTATCCCCGCGCGGCCCACCTTGCGATCATCGCCCGGGGCCGCCACATCCTGCTGATTAGTCGACGAAGGAAACCGGCCTTTGTCTTGCACGTAATGACGGAACATAAAGACCGGAAGAATCAACGCGGTCGCCACCAGTCCATTGCGAAGCGTGCCGCGCCCCCATACATCGGCACCGGCACCTACGAAAGCCATGTTGACGTAGCCCAGCACGCCGCCCAGGAGCAAAAGCCAGGTGGGTGCCCGAAACGGCCGGGGCCAATTAGGCCTGTCGAGGCGATGAATCCAACCTGCTTGTAGATTGAGAAAATTGAACACGAGGTAGCAGACATTCGAGACCATCAACACCGCGAAGTAATCGGACGTGAGCAACAAGATCAAGTTAAAAACCAAGTCCGTCCACATCGCGGCCGTCGGAGCGCCGTGCCGGTTGACTCGCGACAGGTATCGCGGCAGCCAACCATCGACCGACGCCTGATACAGCGTGCGGGAGGAGCCCAACATGGAACTCATCACAATCAGCAGCAGACTCAGAATCAAGACCGCGATGAGCAAATTGCTGATGATGACGCCGCCGTTGACGATCTTCGCGAGCGCCAGCGCGACTCCGGTTCCATCATAGATAGCCGGATCGAGAATTTGATCGAGGCCGAGAGAGACCTGGAACGACAGCGGCACCAGCGAGAAGATAAAGATGCATAGAAGGCCCGCACTCAAAATGGCCTTGTAGGTGTCCGTGGCGGGATTCTTGAATTCACGCGTGTAGCAAACGGCCCCTTCGAACCCATAGGTCGACCACGCGGCCCCAAACATGGCGCCCATGAGCAAGGTGATCCCATAGGCGTTCCAGGTTCCGAAGCTTGCGTGTCCCGCGGCATCCCGCACAAGAGGCAGCAGCGGGAATAGACGGTTCGAGGGCAGGTCGCCTGTCAAGAAGGGTACTAAGCCGACATAGGCCAATGGCAACAGGCAGAGGATCGCGAGCGCCTTTTGCGCTCGCGCTGCACGGGCGGCACCGTGGTGCTGTAGGTAGAACGTGACCAGCAGGAAGCACGCGGCAATGATCGACACCGCGTTGATCCGCAACGTAAGACCGGTGCGCACGGACCCGAGATCCAGAAGTTGGATCTGCCACTGGTTGATCGCGGCATGAGCCGGGAACAAGCTCGTCACCACATAGCCTGCCGCCAAGGCTCGTTCCCAGGGCCAGCACCGGTGACCAGGCCAGCCAGTTACACCATACGGAGATCGGCGCTATGAATTTACTGTAGGGAAGCCATGCGGCCGCGCCGTACACCGAGGCGCCGCCGGACTTGTGCGGGTAGAGTCCGGCGATCTCTGCATAGACGAAGGATTGCATAAATCCCATCATCACCGAGATGATCCAGACGATCCACGCGGGTTGGCCGATAACTGTCGCGACACCTCCCAGGGTCAGCAACACTCCTGCCGGCACGCCGCTGATCGCCCAGAACGCCCCACGCCAATCAAGTTCCCGGTGCAATGTCGATGGAGTTGTGATGCGCGCCTCCGGCCTTGCGGTTTCAGGTGTCGTGCTCATTGAGGAGGTATGCGAGTTCTATTTGCGCTTGAGCGTTGGTCAGAAAAGATGGGGTTGGATGGAGAGGCAGCGAGGAGTCCGCCATCCGTAATGAAAGTCTGACCGGAAACGAAAGCTGCCTCCTTGGAGGCGAGCCAAAAAGCAAGCGATGCCACATCCGCCGGCGAGCCAAGGCGCCCCACCGGATGACGCGAGAGCGCGTCGCGACGCGCGGCCGCAGGGTCCTTAGCGGCTGCGAACGCGTCTCCCGCCATACCTGTTTCGATCCAACCCGGGCAGATGGCATTGCAGCGAATTCCCTCGGCACCGTGATCCACGCTGATACTGCGCGTCAGACCGTGTACGAACGCCTTTGACGCGTTGTAGAGGGCCATGCCCGGATCAGCCTGGAACCCGCTGATCGATCCTATATTGATGATAAGGCCCCCGCCAGACTTGATCATGAGGGGTATTGCAGCCCGAGAGCAGCGGAACACGCCGAGCGCGTTCGTACCGATCACCTCCGTCCAATCTGCGTCCGTGCTCTCCGTAATCTTCTTGGTAGTCTGTATGCCGGCGTTGTTGACCAGCACACTCACAAGTCCGAAAGATCCGCATCGCTTGTGCGAACAATTCCTTTACGTCACCTTCCTTGGACACGTCTGCCCGTGCCCAATCGATGCCGGCACCGAGCTGATCGGGTCTTGCGCCTCGACCACAGGCCAAAACACCATACCCCTCCTTCGCAAAGCGCGCGGCGATTGCCGCGCCTATTCCGCGCCCGCCGCCTGTCACCACGACACTGCCGGGAGAGTCGATCACGACAAATTCTCAGCGCGCATTTGCTGTACCTGAGCGGTCAAACCACCGTCGAGCGTCCAGAGTTGTCCGGAAGCGTAAGCCGCCTCGTCACTCGCCAGCCACAAGGCGAGACTGGCAACATCTTCGGGGCGGCCGATTCGCTGCATGGGATGAATCCGCCTTGCTTCGGCCTCCACCTTTTCCCGATTGGCACCCGCTCCAAAGAATTTGTCCAACATAGGTGTTTTGATATAGCCGGGGCAAATCGCGTTGACTCGGATGCCTTCCGGGAGCGCGGCGCGGTTGGGACAGACGTCTCGAAAAAGAAGTCGAATTCCTCCCTCGTGGTCTCGGGGCCCTCTGGGATGAAGCGCCAAATCATGAAATTGCCGCGGCCCGGATAGCGCATGAGCGCCATGTTCGGCCACAAATACCACACCGCATGATCGGTCACCGTGGCGGCGGCTGTGCTATACGCGGAGTTTCGCGACTCCTTTGCCTTGGCCATGTGGCTGATGAATAGACCCCTGTTCTCCACCGCGTAGGTATTCATGTCGATCAACGTACAGAAGTCCCTGTGTGCCACCGGGCAGTGCCGGCATTCAAGAAAGTTGTCGACCACGGCCTTCCAATTCGCCTGGATTGTATAGGAGAGCCGGCGCGCGAATGTCAGGCGGGTAAGATCCGGCGCATAGTGCTCCACCGCGGTCTTGAGATCGCTCGCGGTCTTCGAGAGTGGCTCCGCGCCCTGGTCTAAATTGATGAAGTACAGCCCCGCAAACTCCTCAACCCGAATCTGCATTAGGCCATAGTTCTCCTTGCGAAAACCGACCAAACACTCAGTGCCAGGGGCGGCGCGCAGCGATCCATCGAGGTTGTAGGACCACGCGTGATACGGACAAGAAATGACCCGCTTCTGACCCTCGCGACCGACGAGTTCGTGTCCGCGGTGCCGACAAACGTTGTAGAACGCCCGGACAGCCCCGTCTTGTCCGCGAATTGCGAACACGGACCGACCGAGGATGTTTCCGGTGACGAAGCTGCCGAGTTCGCGGAGCTTCTCCCCGTGACAAAGGAACTGCCAGCTCTTGTAGAAGATCTCGTCGCGCTCCAATTCCAAAAAGCGTCGTTCGTAGTAAAAGGAGGGCGGCAACGACAAGGACCGTTCTGGCGAGTCGTTGAGGTGCTCGAGCAACACACGAACGTCGTCGGGCCGATTGCCAGCGACAGCCATCAAAATCCCCCGGACAACAATAGAACGTGCATTTCAAGACACTCGCGACGAGACCCCGACTTTTTCACCGTCACCATTTTGACATTATTCGAGCTCGAGGGAGTGGGAGAGCATTCGCCGCCACCTGCGCCTATGCGGCGGTCGTACACCACGTATCGCCTCACGCGGCGGAATTTCCAACTCAACGCCACCCAGCCGCTCAATGCGAGCGCGAATGGAGTCAACCAACGATCCGTGCGGCGAACGCCCGGTTGGCAGGGCCGTTCACAAAATCTCGCGTGCAACTCGTTTCTCATTCTCATTCGGGGATTCCTATTGATCTAAGCTATTGTTTTTATGTGTTTTTTAGACCCCGATAATCTGACCATAGAAGTCGCAGGTTCAAATCCTGTCACCCCGACCCTTGAATTGCTTCGAGCGAGATGGCCATTTAGAATAAGCAGATGGCCATTTCGGTTTCCAAGTTCAAGAACTCCTGCCTCGACGTAATTCGCCGCGTAGAAACAACGGGGCAGTCCGTGTCAATTACGCGGCGTGGCAAGGTTGTGGCCCGCCTTGCCCCGTCATTTCAAGCCACGCAGAGTGTGGACTCTAAGCCTTGGCAGCAACTACGGGCCCTGGGAGGCGAATTGCTTGCTGAGCCAAGTGAATCGGTTGTGCGCGAGGAGGACTTCGAGGCGCTACGTTGATCTTGCTCCTCGACACGCATTTCTGGATTTGGTGGCTTACACCAAGATCACCGCTCTCGCCCGCGGAGAGAAATGCGCTCGATGCCGCTGCGGAGGCTGGAGGCGTATACCTGGCTGCGATCAGTTTATGGGAGGCGCAGCTTCTGCACTCCAAACAGAGCTTGCGACTGCCACTACCGTTTTCCGACTGGTTGACCCGCGCGACGGAATCCCGAGTTCTGACGGTTCTGCCCCTCGATCGAGACGTCGTAATCGCGGTAGATAGCTTGCCCGCACGATTTCACGGCGATCCCGCCGATCGACTCATAGTGGCTACGGCCCGCACACACGGTGTACCGCTGGCGACACGTGATCGAGCGATTCGGCGTTCGCGCACCGCCAAGCTGTGGTCGCCATGAGACGGACAACTCGCCTGCCATCATCGTTCGGGACGTAGGAGTCGCGGGTTCAAATCCTGTCACCCGACCATTGATCAAACAAGGATTTTTCCCCGGCCGCGGGTCCCAACTCCCCAGTTGGTAACAAGTCTTTCCTGGCTTGGTAACAACTTCGGTAACAACTTTTTGCCTCGCTGAGATAGCAAGACTCACTTACCTGGCTACACCGTCTACGAGATCCGCACAGGTCAGCCGGTCAGCCCAGTGGCAAATGGCGACACCTACACGAGCTGATACGGCGGATTGACCCTCTGCAGGTCGTTGAACGATGCGCGATGCCCCGCGGGATCTAGGTAACTCTTTACGCTGATGCAGCCAGTGCTCGCGAGAGCGGCCAGTACCACGAATCCCGTAGATGACCAACGCGCTCCACGGCGCTGTCTTCCCGTCATCATTGTTCGATGCCTCCCGGCTCTTTTTCGAATTCCCCGGATTTGATAGCAATCGACTCCCCCCCGTCATTAGCGGCAAGGAAGCTCCAGCCATCTGACCGACGAATACATGATCAGTCAGTCAGGTGAACACTATCGGTAGATCCGAGGGTTACAAAGGCCGTCTAACGGATATCTAACGGCTCTCCTTTGAATTCCTAGGCCCCCTGAATAAGCGCCAGGGCAGCGCTTGGACTTATCAAAACGGCGTGTCCACCAGCGGTTGCACCCAACGGTGTGATATGAATGTCCATGCTGCCGTCAGCGTTCTTCGCGTGCTCCACTCCATCTTTATAGATCGCGTGACCAAGCTCGAAGAACAGCGACGCGGCTCCCTTCGTAATCGTCGACATGACCTGATAGAAGTTTCCCTCGTTCTTCACCATTTGCTCAACCGCGTCCGGTGTCAGTCAGGTGTATGTCAGCGTCTGTTCTGACGTGATTTTGGACCAGGACACGGCCCATCCTTGGTCTTTCGTTGGAATGAGGGCCGGCGGCGGGCGGGGCCCGATCGGGGGACGGGGCGGGTACACGGTCCGAAACCTTCTGAGGTTACAAACCTGATAGCTGTACTGGAACTTCATCAGCGAACCTTGAAACTTGTCGCTGATCTTTTGCTCCTCTCCGGTTGTTACGCGTGGAGGAACGTACGGAACTGGTACCCAGACGTCAGCCTCAGCGGCAACCGAAAGCAGCATGAGTGCGATAAGCAGGAAAGAGCGTTTCACAGTGGGCCTCGCTTTGAATTTTGCTGGTTGAGGCCTGGAACGCCTGAATCATCACAGTTTCCTGGCTTTACATCAACTGCGTCGCTTGCTCCGGTGCCGTCGGACGAGATAGAAGGGGAGTAAATGAACGACGATCTTTTTGCACGATTCAGGAGCCTCACGAGCCAGTGATCAAGCAGTCACCTGCAGGTCTCACGCGTTGAAACATCTTCGGTGCAAGCTGTGGAGGCACGGTGCAGTGGGTCCCCATCCGTCCAACGTCTAAGAGTGCGTCAGTCACCTTCGCGGCTCTCGTGATTTTTCTAACCCTTGAGGCAACTTCCGGAGTCGACCCCGAGCCGCCGCTGGACAGCGTCCGCTTCCGGTCCGTGTACTTCTTCCGGTTCCGATCGGCCGAAGCCATTGCTCTCGCAGCGGTCTACCCGGCTGCGACGGGACCGCCCTGAGGGTATAGTCGGTCAATCGGTATCGATTAAGGAGTCCCCCTCATGAGCGCCGCCGCCATAGACCCAATCAAGGGCTCCTGCCATTGCGGGGCGGTGCAGTTCACAGCAAAGCTGACTGACGGGTTTCGTTCGGCGCGGCGTTGTATGTGTTCGTACTGTCGTATGCGGGGGGCGATTGCCGTGTCGGCAAACCTGGACGGCATCAACATCACTCAGGGAGCCGAATTACTCACCGTCTACCAATTCAACACCAACACCGCAAAGCATTACTTCTGCTCGCGCTGCGGGATTTACACGCATCACCAGCGCCGTTCGAATCCTCACCAATACGGTGTCAATGTGGCGTGCCTTGAAGGGGTGAGTCCATTTGATTTTCAGGAGGTTCCGGTCTACGACGGTACCCGCCATCCGCGGGACGGCTATCCATTGATGCAAGCTGGCACGTTAATTTTCAGAGCTGCTGATACGACCGTAAACCGTCACCCGTGACCGGGTGAAGTCGACCCCCCCCTTTCTGCCGGTCACGTGGGGCAGCTTCGGGGTCGCCAAAATCGCAGACTTTCCCAGTAACAAGCATTGGCGCTGACGCACGATAGAAGCTTGAATCGCTTGCGAAACGTACCTTCAGGCCAAGCAACTCTCGCGCGTTTGTTCTTTATGGGAATGTAACTGCAGTTTGCGTAAGTCACTAACCGTATTCCCCTGTTTTTGAGGCTGAAGATCCCGCAGACCCGATTGGCGTTAGTACAAAGGTACCGGCAGGTGCACCACACAGAATCCATTCAATGCTCGAGCAGTACTGGATAGGCTTTATAGCCCCGTCTACCAAATTGCGAATGTGCAACTTATCGACCCCAGAGCATGCTGCCATAATATAGCCGTCAGTTCGCATACGTGGTGTGCGTGCAGCGAGATCATCCCCGGCAAGAACGAGGGTTGGTTGTGTCTAATAGCGAGATGGACGACGGAACGCGAATTCAAGCTATCGACCTGATAAGGACTGCCATTGGCCGACTGGAATGCGCATACGATAATCCGCGAGCCAGTCTGCACCATAGCGAAGCCAAGACCGCATTGAGGGACCTCAACTCGGCTCTGAAAGTGCTTAACGAGCTGGGCAATGCGAATCACCGGCAAGTTTTGCCGGATCTACGCTTGTTGGTTCATAGGCTCGAAACAATTGATGAGCCGAACATCAGCGAAGCGCACGATGACATTTTAGAGGCGTGCCTGCTTATCGAGGATGTATAACCGGAGCGGTAGTGGCGCAGCGATCTAAAAAAAATAGTTACGGTGCCGGCTCTTTGAGCTTCTTATATACGTAACGGCCGATCGCCGCGGCGCCCAATATATCCACGGGAATTAAGATGAACGCCGCGCCGATCACAAGGAAGCCAAGTGGAAATCCGGCACTTGGATCTCCGTGAAATACGACCTGCTCTATAAGCGCCGGAACCGTGTACACCTCGACGTAGCCAAGCACGACAAACGAAATCAGACCTGCGAGGATGCCAAGCACACCGGCGAACTCGGCGAAATCTCCCTGTGACATCCTTGCTCCCTCTACGGTATGGAGCCACTCCAGGGCTTGTAGTTGTCGTTCTCGAGCGTCACGCGATCGCCGTGCTCAGTGATCCAACCATTAACGAGCTTGCTGATATCTGTCTGTGATCGGGCAGGAATGTAGAGATCATACCTGCGACCGTCATTGACGGAGGTGTGAGTAAGATTGGCTATCAAAGGCAGCGGACTACCAGAAGTGTTCTCGATCACCAGGACGTAGCCGGCCCTCTGGCCAAGGAGCGACGGGCGGAATTTAACGTTGACCGGCAACGGCGGTAGCTTAGCTTCCCGGTCGGCCTGCACTTGGTAGCCGACGGCCGCAGTGACAAGTACCCCCAAAATCACCCAAGTAAAGGGATGCGTCTTCCGTGGCCTCCTTATCGGAGCACCACATTTCGGACACGCAATAGCTTGGTCCGAAAGTTCATTGCCGCACTCGGCACAGTTCAACAGAGCCATTTCGGCGCTCCTCCTGCTCGTCCTGAGAACTCTCGGTATGAGACGCTATGGCCTCTTGAGGACGCAGTGACGGCCATCACGCTACCCTCGGCCGCCGATGTGCCTCCGGTCGCGGTTTGCCTTTGTCACGCGTATAAAAGCCCCATGGAATCAGCACCCGGAATTGACCGGGAGACAACTGATAGCGATCCTGGGCCTCGATCACCAGCACCTTCTCAGTATCCATCGCGCCCGGCAATTGTTGAGACAGTGTCGGCTGGCGGCTGCCGAACGCAGTCCCGTCTATAAGAAGGCAGGTTGGTGGCTTGATCGCCGGACAGCTCAACGAATCCGGATCAGCGCGATATGCGAGCGCGACCCCGAGTACAGCGCCAAGCAAGTGATCAGAGTGCTCGGGCCGAAGCACTGCGTCCGCATAACGTGGGTTAATCAAATAATGAACGAGTGTTGGCGAGCCTTGGGCTGAGTGTTGTGTTTAGCGGGCTATTTGGGAAATTTGGAGCGTTGTCAGTTGGATCGGCACTTGCATTAATTTGTTTGTGTGCGGCGTCGGGCGCAGGGCCTGCGCAAGCAGTTAGGCCAGACTAAGAATCTTGCTTCTCTTTCTTGAGCAGCGGCCTACTGACGAAGAAGTACATAGTCAGCGGCAGGGCGCCTGGGATCAGCAGGATCCACGGAAATGGCTTTGTCGCGATAGACCCGACGAAGCCATAGATCAAACACGTGATTACCAGAACAAGCAGAGCCGGCAGCAGCCATGACCTATGAACTTGAATAGCATTTAGCTTCATTCGCGCCTCCAGTACCTAGCGTCAAATTGCAGGCCAAATTTCATTAACTCGTCCACATATTAACCAAGGTAACAAACGTCAGGTATCGGGCGAAGATTTCAGGGCCTCCAGTGACCGGAGTTGGGCCGGCAGGCGCCCGATGCTCCACGCGATACCGGCCATTCAAGTCGAATAGTTGATACGGTAGCCCTTCCCTAATAGTCATTGATATGCGAAGAATCGGAACCAACCCGAAATCCGAAACTTCACTTGCAACGTACGTACACTGTCAATACACTATGTCCGTGCGGATTCAGTACGAACTGCAGGGCGTCGTGTTCGAGTGGGACTCGGACAAAGCAGACACCAACGTTCAAAAACACGGCGTGTCTTTCCACGCCGCCTGCGAGGTGTTCTTTGATCCCTTCGTCAAGATAGTGGACGTCAGCAACCCGACCGAATCCCGCTAGGCCGCCATCGGTTATACCGAAGGCGAACGACTTCTCTTTGTAGTACATGTGATCCGCCATGAAGAAACCATCCGCATCATCTCCGCGCGTGAAGCGACCCGTGAGGAACGCCGCCAATACGAGAACCCGTGAGCTAATTATGCGAAGACTTCGTAAAAACCGCGCGATGAGTTCGGTGACGCTTCGCATGCCCGAGGACGTGGTCGAGGATTTGAAACGAGTCGCGCCGACCTTGGGCTTTGCAGGATATCAGCCGCTGATTCGCGCCTACATCGGCAAGGGTTTGCGCATAGATCTCGCACGCTTGGACGAAGGGTCCGTGCCCCGATTAATTGCGAGTCTCAAGCGTAAGGGGGTCGCCGACAGTTTGATCCAACAGGCGTTAGCCGAAACCGACCAATTGACCTGGTGCAAATCTCCTAGCCCGCGCGATCGAGTTATTCGCCACCCACTATCACGGGCAGTCGAAGATTGCGTCTGACCGAAAGTCCGCTTCAGACAGGTGAGTTCTTGCGGTCGAAAGTTCCATTGTCATTCGACAACGTCCGGCAACAGCCACCTTTTAAAAGGGGTGTTTTTGGGGGTATCCGAACGCGACCGAAATCAAAAACCCAATGAATTCCCGTTGTTTTCTCAGTGTTTTCGAATCCGTCCCGGGGAGCCAGTTAAAATAATAACCTACGATTCTTTCCTCATAATTTACTGGGCCGTTCGCGCAGGCAACTGACCCTCGTTCGCCGCATTCGCTTGAGGGTCAGATATCAGCCGATGGGCTCGAGCATCTTTGCCATCGACTCAGCTGGAGCGATTCTGCCCGGCTTTTCCTTGCCCGCAATAACCGTGCGATGCATGACGCGGCGTGTGTCGGTATAGGGCACGACCCTGTGCATCATTCCAGGGTTGTTCCAGATTAGCAGGTCGCCGAGCTGCCACTGGTGACGGTAGATGAAGTCAGGTTGCGATGCCCACTGCTGCAGACGCCAGAGCATGGCGCGACCGTGTGGGCCAGGCCAGCCCACCAGCCCGTCGGCATGGCTGCCGAGAATCAAAGACTTTCGTCCATCCTCATGCGTCCACACCAGCGGATGTTCCATCGGCGCGGCCATGCCTCTCCAACGGTCGATCCGCTCTTGCGGCGGATGGCCGTAGACGGGGCGGACGCTTGCTTCGATCGTATGGATGGCCCGTAACCCATCGATCTCACGCTTTTCATCTTCGGGCAATTTCTCGTACGCGACATATAGATTGGCGAACTCCGTCGCACCACCCTCAGCCGACAGGGCACGTGCCGAAAGCATCGTCGCCTTCGGCGGTGGGATATCCAGCGTGACGCCATCCATATGCCAGAAAAAGGTACCAAGCACGTAGTCGGGCTCGGTATTGATCTTCTTGTCGAGGGTAAGCTTGTAAACGCCAGGGGTGGACGCATCGGCCCCTGGCACTGGGCCAGCATACCGAGTGAAATTGACGCGCCCACCCAGGCTGTCCGTGAAAGCGAGCTGCTCTTCGTCGCTGACATTGATTTGCGGGAAAACGAGTACGCCACGCTCTTCCAGCGCCTCGAGTACCGCCTCGACCACTTGCTGATCGCAAAGGCGCGTCTTGTCGAGGCGAACGATTCCCCCGACAAGTGGCTTGATGGGTTCGATCTCTACTTTCATGTCCATGTCCCGCTCCCCAAGGTCACGATACAACGCGCCCGCCATTCACCCCGATGGTTTGCCCGGTGACATATCCTGTCTCGTCCTTGACGAGCCAGGCGCAGGCGTTGGCGATGTCTTCCGGCACCCCGAGGCGGCGCACGGGCATGTTCGCGGTCAATTGCTCGATCGGAATCGGAAAGCGGTCTCGATTGGCCTCGGACATGATAGTTCCCATCACCGATCCGGGCGGGACGTTGTTGACGGTAATGCCATGTGGCCCCAGCGCTTCGGCGAGTGAGCGCGTCATCGAGACGATCGCGCCCTTGGACGCCGAGTAGTGTACCTGCACCCGAGTCCCGGTTTGCGCACTCGACGACGAGATGTTGACGATCCGTCCCCACTTCGCCGCCTTCATGTCAGCGATCACTTCCTGCGTCACGATGAAGGCGCCGCGCACATTGACCGCAAACATCCGGTCCCAGAGCTCATCGGTAAGTTCCTCGAACGGAATGAATTCCGACATCCCCGCATTGTTGACGAGAACGGTGACGGGCCCGAGCGCTCCGCGCAGTTTTGCGAGCGCCGCCTGAACCTGAGCGCGATTGGTAATGTCCGCGCCAAGCGCGATCGCTTTGCCGCCGGCTGCCGTGATTTCCTTCACGGTATCGGCACAGCGCGCTTCATCGAGGTCGAGCACACCGACAGCATGACCCTCCTTGGCCAGACGCACGCTACAGGCACGTCCGATCCCAGCGGCAGCCCCGGTGACAAGCGCTACTCTCTGCATTCCTTCCTCCTGTTGGCCGTGACGTGACTGCTTCAGGCCACGTTGGTGCGCGCGCCGAATCCGCGTTCTTCTTGCAGGTCGTTGAACCAGATCCCGTCAGCCGGATACTGCTCCTCATAGCTGAACCGGGCGATAGTGACGCGCTGGAGTGTCCGGATGCCGCCTGTGATCTTGCCGCGCGCGTGCTGGAGGGCGAGGTTGTCCCAGATGACGATGTCGCCATTTTTCCATTTATGTTCGTAGATGTTGTCTTCGGCATAGACGTAGGACAGCAGCTCCTCGATCAGGGCATCGCTTTCGGATTCCGGCACCCCAATGAGACACGCCGTCGATTGGCCATTGACGAAGACGTAGGGCCGGCCCGTGCCCTTTTGCCGTTGCACGACGGCGTGCACGGCGCAGTTGTCACCGGGCAGGGAATCCGAGAGCTTGTTGCGCCGGCTTTCGTCGCGGGGCCGTATGAAGAGCGCTTTCATGCCGTCGACGCGGTCGCGCAGCTTCCGGGGAAGGCACTCGTAGGCGCGAAACCCGCTGGCGAATTTCGTTCCACTGACTCCTTCGGAGACTTCGAGAGCATGCAGCGTGCCCGCGAGGAACGGCGCGGGCACATAGGGGATGTCATGGTGGAAGAGAAGCTCCAGATCCCCCAGCAACCCGCCCTCGGCGACGTTCGAGACGAGATATTTGTCGTGCTCGCCACGCAGCACCGGCCCGAAATTGCTGCAGAACGAGAGCTGATCGTCCATCGAGAGCTTGAGTCCGCGGACCAGGAGCAAGCCTTCGCGCGCATAGAGGTGGCACAGCTCCTGCTTTTCTTCCTCCGTCAAGGCTCGTGCGAGATCCACCTTCGCTTCGACACCAAACGGCTCGATCCGACTGTGCGAAATCTCAGACGCCATATGTGCTCCTCCATTGTCCGGGTATGCCGTGTTCCCTATTCGGCGACTTGCCCCGCGCGAATCTGATCCATCAGCTGCTTGCCGTAAGCCTGGTCGAGGAAATCGGGAGTGGCGCCGGTCAGCTCCTGGCCGCCATCGCAGGCGATATTCTGGCCGGTGATCCAGGCCGACTCGGGTCCAGCAAAGAAGCGCACCGCATTGGCGAGATCCTCGGGCTCGCCAACGCGACCAAGCGGAGTGATGGCGGCATACTGCTCCTCGGTGCCCGGCACGGAGAACATGAACTCAGTGGCGGCCGAGCGCGTCAGGCCCGGCCGCACGGCGTTCACTCGGATTTTCGCGCCACCCAGCTCCAACGCCACCAGCTTGACCAGCCGCTCGAGCCCTGCCTTAGCGGCAACATAGGCGGCGAGCCCCGTTGTCTGCTGCGTGACGGTCGTGGTCGAGATGCATACGATAGAGCCCCCGTGCGGGTGCATCAGGGGCGCGCCGTAGCGCATGATGAGGAAGGCGCTGATCAGGTTTCGGTTGAGAACGTATTGGAAGTGATCCTTTGTCTCCATTAGGAAGGGATAGTAGTTGTTGTCCCCACCCACGGCCGGCACCAGGATATCCAGCCGCCCGGCAATAGCGCGGGCGCGCTGCAACGCCGCCTTGACGGCGACCTCGTCGGAGGCGTCGCCGGCATAGACTTCGATTCGCGCTTTCGGCACGGTCTCCAGTATGTTGTCGCGCGCCTGACGCAGGGCGTCTTCCCGTCGACCCATGAGCAGCACCGCCGCCCCGTCCCGGGCCAGAATGCGCGCCGACGCAAGGCCAATGCCGCTGCTGCCGCCTGTAACGAAGGCCGTTTTGCCGACTAATGCTGTGTTGCCCATGCCGAGTCCTCCGTTCGCCGCCGGATCAAGGCTCGCGCTCGGGGGGCGCTCGACCGTCACCACGATGACGAAAGTAGGTGGCGGCTTTTGTCGGGGGCGATGGCTGCGAACATATCCGTTGCCCCCGGCTTTATATTGAGCATATGATTAGTAGCGCGGCGCGAAATGTCAAGCCAGGATTGATACCCTGGTCGACGATCCACCCAATGCGGTGCCATTGTGCTGCGATGTCGGCCGCAGCCGGAACCACCTTGAGGGGACGAGGCCGTGCCTTCGGTCGAGGCATTAGATGAAGAAAGGCGCTTGGCGTGAAGTCAACCAAGAGAATTAGGCGGACTGCGGCCGACGCGAAGCTCCTCATCCTGCGGACCGCGGAGAGGATCATGCTCCGTGAAGGCTATGCGGCCCTAACAGTGCGATACGTTGCCAAGGGTGCAGGCGTGTCCTCGACGTTACTTCATTACTATTATCCAACCGCCGACAATCTTCTCGTCGCCCTGTACCGGCATGCGTCGGAAAAGGATCTCGAACAGCTTCAGCAAGCGCTCGAGTCAGCGGATCCAATTATGGCGCTTTGGGACTACCAGACGGATACAGCGCGAACGGCGCTCGGCGTGGAATTCCTGGCCCTGGCCAACCACCGAAAGGTGATTAAGGCCGAGATCACTCGTTTCGCCGAGCACGCACGCAGCTTGCAGACCAGAGCCCTTTCCAACCTTCTCGGTGCGGGCATCACGACGGCCTGCTCGTCGGTGTGCCTATCGATGCTGCTAACAAGCGTATCCAGAAACCTGATCCTGGAAAGTGGCGTGGGGATCTCGTCAGGGCATGCCGAAGCCCGCGCTTATGTCGAGCAGGCATTGAGCAACCTCAAAAGCGCCCGGAAGCAGAGATGTAAAACTGCACGAGCGAGCAAATGAGCGGCCCGCTCTTGTTTTGGGTGCAAGATCCTCGCGGTTGTTCTCTGCGGAGCCGACGATATTGCTTGGCACTATCCAAACAACTCGGGCTTGGTATAGACCTGATGCACGCGCTGATTGCGCCGCTCGCCAGTTTCGCTTCGACAGTGAGGCCGGCAAATTTGGAGCCCTGGCGGCGCCAATTTGGCCAGGCCAGTGCCACTCTGCGGCTGGCAGGGGCCCGGTTATACTGACGCTTCGACTTCTCGCACCGGTGAGGCCGCCTACGCTTGACAACTACCTGTACGGACTGTACGGTTGCACCATAAAGGCGGCTCTCATGACGAAGATCTCACACAAAGGCTCCGAAGAGGCGCGCAACGAGTTGCCGACCCTTCTCGAGGAAGCCGAGCGTGGCCAGGCGACGATCATTACTCGTCGCGGCCGGCCGGTCGCAGCGCTCGTGCCCTTGGATCAATACCGCGCTCGCCGCGGTCAACAATCTATGCTTGCCCTTGAGGGAGCTGCACCGGGACTGTGGGGGAAAAATAGCCGTGCCAGACTCAAGAAGTTGCGCGACGAATGGAGCCGCTGACGATAGAAGGCCTTCCCGATGGCGCCCTCCTTCTTATGGATACGGCGCCTATCGTCTATTTCCTCGAAGCTCATCCGAAACTTGCGAAGCTGTTCAGGCCCCTATTTCAGCGGCACGCTGCCGGCGAACTTCAGTTCGCGGTGACGACAATATCTATCGCGGAGGTTTTGACGGGCCCCTTGCAATCAGGCAATGAGGCTTTGACGGAGCGCTTTCGGACAATCTTGGAATCCTGGCGGGTACTTGATCTGACCGTTGATATCGCCGAGCGTGCCGCGCGCCTTCGCGCCTCGGTGCGCCTGAAGCTTCCCGACGCCATCCAGGCCGCCAGTGCAATCGCTATCAACGCAGATGCCTTGATTACTTACGATCGGGACTTCTCGCGGGTACCATCGCTTTGTGTCCTGCCGCAGATGAAGGTGTGATCCCATTCAGTGACAGAGACCCAGGCTCCAAACTCTCCGATACCTCTTACGACAAGATGCGCTGGAACGTCTGCATCGATATCAGAACAAGCACCCAATCAGTCATTGACGCATCCCCCGTTTATTTTTGGCGACTTGCGATAATGCGTGATTGGTGGCGCGAAAGGCCATCACGCCTCAAAGAGCAGTACCGGATAGCCGCACCTTGTGGCGCCTAGGCGGCGACGTTATCAGTCGCCTAACAAATCTGATACCCAGGCCGGGGTGCAGGACCAGCGGCCCTAAGGCTCAAGGCATACCCACGTCAGTGGACGTACGCATCGATGGCTCTAACCCCGTCCGTAGAGCAGCTCTCGTCATTGTGTGCCCCAAGCTGGCACGCCCTCACCGGCGGATCACTATTCGCGGAACACCTCTCGGTGCCGATCAAGCAAGGCACAGCCGGCCGTTGCTCGTACGAAGACAGTCTCTTTTTGTGGACCAACGCGGGCGAAGGTGCGGGGTTGCCAGCGGCAACTAAGCTCATAGAGAACGCTATGACCCCGACGGCGAGCAACTGAGATGCTTTCATGTGATCGCCCCTACATGTGAGCGCACCGCGCCGATCTCTGAACTATACACCCGGATAATAGAAGGACTCATTTGGACTTGGCGTCTGAGAACAGAACTGATATATCTGTAGACAACACCAGTTGAAGTTGGATGGTTTCCGACGATGGCTTATGGAAATGGTCTCGGACTCGCACGTTCGGGACGTAGGAGTCGCAGGTTTAAATCCTGTCACCCCAACCATTGATTTTGGGGTCCTAACCGAGGACACCGCTCTCCAGCGGTTTAGCCAACATTTTCAGGTGGCCGCAGCGGTCACGGAGCCGCTCGCCCAGGTCCATAGGCCCGTTGATGGCGTGAACTGCCAGAGATCGTCGAGTGTTCCGAGTGCTCCGGTCATGTCGACGCCGTAGCCGCCGAACAGCCAGAGCGTGCCCGCTGAATCAACCCATGAGACGGCGTTCGACCGGCCGCTGGGGATATTGTCGGCGGCCGGAACACCAGCGAGTCCGTAAACGCCTGGCATGTTCTTCCGGGCAGAGCCGCCGACTCGGATCCATTGACCGGTCGATATGGAGAACTTCCACAAATCGTTGAGCACGTAGGCGGTGCCGTTCGTATTGCGGGCTTGGCCGCCGAAGAGCCAGAGGTCCCCATTTGCGTCAGCCCAGGCGCTGGCGTGCGCACGGGCGGCGGGTGCCAAGGTTGACGCCGACACCAGGCTCCAGCCGCCCGACTCCGCGCTCAAGCGCCATAAGTCGCCGAGTGTTACCGATGCGCCTTCGGCATCTTCGGCGTCTCCTCCGAACATCCAGAGGTGACCGCTCGGATCGGTCCAAGACGCGGCGCCTTGCCGCGCTTGTGGGGTTGCGTGGGAGGTCGTGCTCTTGATCGCGAGCGACGCGGCCGACGCTGCGATGATCGATGCAGCGGAGGCCCTGGCGACGCACGTGATGGTGATGTTGGGTGGGATGGTGCTGCCAATCGTTCCAGAGGCATTGGCGGCCGCACAAATCTCATCCGGTGGTTGAACGGTGATGGCGAACGAATAGCTGGATCCCACGCTAAGCTCGGTCGCACTACCCGGCACCAACACCTCACCGTTCGCATCGACGACGCCCCAACTTCCCGTGTTGCCATTCACGCTGAATTGCAACGAGGTGCCGCTATCGAGACCCGATACTATGACGTTTATGCCCACATTCGAGCCGCCCGACGGCGGGGTCGTCGTGCCGGAGGACGAACTCGGGGAGGAACCCGCGCCTGCGACATCCGAGCTGGCGGAGAGCGAGCGGGTCCCGCTGCAAGCGCAAAGCGCCGCGCTACCGATCAGCACGGGGATGAGGCGAGTGAGCGCCACAAACCCGAAGAGCGTATTCGGTTTCATCGCACATCCTCCTAGATAATCCAGAGTCCATACAGAGGTCGGGACAATTCGTCGCGCGATAGATGCGCTTGATTTTGGTCATCATTCATGTGACCGCCGGCGCGCAAGAATTTACGCGCCTGCGTCGGGCGATGTGGATGGCGCCACGGGAGCTCGCACCGCTGCCAGAGCCGCTGCTCTCCGTTTGCCCGAGGTGCGTCGGCACGCCGGCCAGCAAGAATAGCGCCGCGAGGTGGGGGGAACGGGAAGCTGTGCGTGCACTCACATTTGCTGACCGGCGTGGCGTGAACATTAGCCCGGCGGCAACCTGCGGGTCATTGGACTTGTGTCCAATAATGTCTGCCTCCAGGTGTCTTTGACAGCCTCGATCGATGTGTGCCCACTGCCTCCTATGCGGTTCGCCACACAGCGAGCACGAAAATTGGCAGCGGGATGGCTGCACAATTATGTTAAATAGCACGTCGAGTCCGCCGCAGGCTCTGGGTATTGTGTCCAATGGAAACCCGCGCGCACCGGCGATACCGTACCGATCCCCTTCAGGATCGATTCTCACGTCTGCGAATCATTGTGGGCCGGTAATTCGCTTTTCCATCAGTCGGGGCGTCCTTGAATTCGACCCAGAATCAGCAAGAAGTGAATACGCGACGTGCGCAGACGCGCAGCGCAGTGGAGGATGCCGCCGCCGGCGGCGCCCCTTACTTATTGATGAACACCGCCGCAACGTTGATCGCGGGCTTCGGGCTCTTCGAGGATTCCCCTGCCGTCATCATTGGTGCGATGCTGATCGCCGCGTTGCTCGGTCCAATTCAGGGTCTGGCCATGGCACTGGCGGAATCCGATCTGAAGCTGCTGCGGGTTTCGTTGACTTCAGAGATCATTGGCGCGGCCTTGGTCATGGTACTTGGTATCGCCCTCGGGACAATTGATCGCACCTCACCATTGGGCCATGAAATCCTTGCACGGACAGCTCCGAACATTCTCGATCTATTGATCGGGTTGGTGGGAGGAGCGGCCGCAAGCTTTGCCGCATCGAAACCGCGATTGGCCTCCATGGCCGTGGGCGTGGCGATCGCAACAGCACTCGTCCCTCCTTTGACAACCAGCGGGATTCTCATTGCGCGGGGTCTCCCGGCCCTGGCCGCTGGCGCCTTTATGCTGTTCGTCGCGAACTTTGTTGCCATCACTTTCTCGTCAATGGTCGTGTTCATGCTCCTGGGGCATCGTGCGACAATTTTGGGGCCGTTGAGCTCCCACCGAGCCGGTGCGATGGTTCCGCGGCTCGTCTGCCTGATTATCCTACTGCTCCTCGGCGTTCATCTTTTCAACGTTTTCCAGCAGACCTTCGGGGAGAGGACGCTTCTCTCGAAATCGCGGCAGCTCATCGAACACGAGCTTCTGCGATTTCCCGGGTCGAGCGTCGTCGACGTCGCGATCCGGGATCGATTCGGGCCAACATCGGTAGTGGTGGTCGTACGATCCGTCCACCCTTTTACAAACGAGGACGTCGGCGACATCAACGACTCACTCAACGTCGCGTTTGGAGAGCCGGTGGAGTTGCTCCTGCGGTACGAGATAGGTGGGGAAACGACGCGCGACGGCGCGGTCACCGCATTAGATAAACTCCGGCCAAACCCGTAGCGAGTCGACCTTCTCGCGAACTTCCGCCGCCCGCACTTCGCGGAGCGGGTGCTGTTAGCTTGCCCGCCTCCGGCGCAGCACCGCCAGCCCGCCGATCAGCAACCCCAGACTGGTGATCGTCACAGATGGGGCGATCTCGGGGACTGTAGTCCAGCCACCAACCTTGCTGCTGCTGGCGGTCGTTGGGGTACAGGGGCTCGGTTGACCTGGCGGTGGAGCACAAGAAGCGCCAAATACTTGCTGAGTGAACGTGTCGCCTGTATTCGAGATCGTGGCGAAAAGCGATGTTTGGGTATTCGTGCCGGGCGTGCCCGTGAAATTAATGTCGATATCCCATGCCGATATGCGCCCGTTGTGTGTCGTGAAAAAAAACGAGGCGCCCCCGTATTCCGACATGTCGCCCAAAATATAGCCGCAGCCATGGCAGATATAGTTATAGCTCGCGCCGAATCCAAGTCCCGAGAAATCAAACTCACTCGGGGAAACCGCGATATCGCTGCCGTTTGCGGGCAGCGGCGCGCTCAGAGTTACTTCGCCACTGAAAATCCCCGCTGAATAATCGAGCGTCTCCTGCGCACTTGCCGCGAGCGGCGCACCCATGATCACTACGCCAAGCATCGCCAAAAGCTTGCTCTTCATAGCGTTCGCCTCCCTGTGTGCTTTGACCCCCGGCCGCTGAGTCTACGCCCGTGGCATCGTCAACGACATCACCTTCGCGGCGCATTTTCGCTTACAGCACTTCCGCATAGCGCATGCGTCGCACCGCACAAAATAGATGGCGCGCATCAAGCTCGCCGTTCGCGGCCTGCCGTCTCCCGTAAAGCGGCTTTTCGGTGCACCGGGTCTTCGCGCGGCGTACCGTTGGGGTCTGAACCCAATCCAACAGTCGCCGCAGGTAGCTGAAGATGGCCAAAAACGTGATTTGCCTTTGGTATGACGGCACCGCAGAAGAGGCCGCCCGGTTCTACGCGCGGACTTTTCCGGACAGCGCTGTGACAGCGGTCCACCGTGCTCCCGGCGGCTACCCGGATGGCAAAGAGGGACAGGTGCTGACTGTCGAGTTCATGCTGCTGGGCGTGATCTGCCTCGGCCTGAATGGCGGCCCGGCTTTCAAACACAGTGAAGCGTTTTCGTTTCAGATCGTCACCGAGGACCAAGCCGAGACCGATCGCTACTGGAATGCCATAGTCGGCAATGGCGGTGCCGAGAGCGCATGCGGGTGGTGCAAAGACAGATGGGGTTTGTCCTGGCAGATCACCCCGCGCATCTTGCTGGAAGCAACGACCGATCCTGATCGTGCGGCCGCGAAACGCGCATTCGAGGCGATGATGACAATGAAAAAGATCGACATCGCCGCGATCGAAGCAGCACGACGGGGATAGGGTTACGAAGCACTGCTTGCGCGGTCTTGCCCGGATCTAATCGCTCGCCTGACGGAAATTCTTGAAGCGATCGACTGCCTCCATACGGTCTGCGCCCTGGAATGGCAGCATCCACCCGGGATATTCTGGGACCAGAGCGCTGACCTCATCCAACCGCTTGAGCTCGTCATGAGTGAGCGTGAGTTTGATCGCCGCGAGATTGTCCTGGAGCTGGTCGTGACGTTTCGCGCCAATGATGACCGAGGTCACCACGGGCTTCGCCAGGAGCCATGCGAGCGAGACACGTGCAGGACTGCACTCGTGTGCTTTGGCGATGGGCGCCATCACATCCAGAATCTTCCAAGTGCGCTCTTTGTCCACGATGGGAAAGTCGAAGTCGGTGCGGCGCGAATCCGCGGGTTTCTGGCTCGTTCGGCTGTACTTGCCGGACAGCAACCCGCCGGCCAGCGGACTCCACACCAGCAGCCCGACCTTCTCGGATTCGAGTAGAGGAACGATCTCCCGTTCCAGATCGCGGCCCGCAATCGAGTAATAGGCTTGCAGCGTGTCCAATCGTGCGAGGTTCTTGAACTCGCAGATACCGAGCGCTTTGGCGATTTTCCAGGCCTGCCAGTTGGAGCAGCCGATATAGCGGACTTTGCCCTGCTGCACCAGTGTGTCTAGCGCGCGCAGCGTCTCCTCGACCGGGGTCACCAAATCATTGCCGTGGATCTGATAGAGATCGATATGGTCGGTCTGCAAGCGGCGCAGACTCGCCTCAACGCCGTCCATGATGTGGCCGCGAGAGGCGCCGACGTCATTGCGTCCCCGGCCGACCCGGCCGTACACCTTGGTCGCGATCACGACTTGATGACGCGCGATATCGAGGTTCTTCAGCGATTGCCCGAGGATCCTTTCGCTCTCACCCTCCGTATAAATATCTGCGGTATCAAAGAAGTTGATCCCGCTATCGATCGATGTCTTAACCAGCTCATCGGCCGCCGCCTGGCCAACGGCGCCGATGGCTTTGAACATTCCTCTGCCGTCCCCGAAGGTCATGGTTCCAAAGCACAGTTTCGAGACCAGCAAACCCGTATTGCCGAGGGTTGCGTATTTCATCGCGTATTCCTCCTATTGCACGCCCGCTGTTTGCCCGGCAGCAAAGATACCGGTCGTTGCCAGGGGCGTTCGTCGGGACCGGTGAGCTTATTTGAGCGAGTTACCGAACAGCACCAGCATTCGGCTCCACGCTTTCTCGGCCTGGTCGTGGTTGTAGACTTGTGAATCGGGCGGGCACCAGCCGTGCATCGTGCCTGCGTAGACCTCGATTTCCGCAGGCAGATGGGCCTTGGCGAAGGCCTCACGCAGCACGTCCTTCGCTTCCGGTTGCTTCTCATCGTCGTTGGCGGCGATGGCGATCAGGAAATGAGCCTTCATCTGCGGAATCAACAAGTGCGGGCTGTCGGGCTTGTCGGTCACGAGTCCCCCGCCGTGAAACGTGGCTCCCGCGCCGATCCGGCCCGGGAAAGCCGCAGCGGTACGGAATACGAAAGGACCGCCCATGCAGTAACCGGTCGTGCCGATTTTTCGTTTCTTGTCTACGGACGGTTGGGCATCCAGATAGGAGACGAACGCCTTGGCGTCGGTCAGAGCGGTCTGGGGACCCAACGTGTGCATGAGGCTCATGAGGGCGTCGCGTGTCGCAGGATCTTGGAAATCGGGGTGATCGGGTGCCGTGGGCGCTTTCTTGGTGCGATAGAAGGGGTTAATCACCAGCACGGCGTAGCCCGATTCGGCGAGTCGCGTGGCCATTTGCTTAAAGGCCGGACGCAATCCGAAGATGTCGGGCCAGATGAGTACTCCGGGTGACTTGCCCCGGACCGGGTGCACGAAATAAGCATCCGCAACGCCGTCCGGAGTCGTTATATCGACATCCGCACCCTGGGTCTCCGCGGCATTGGCAAGCTTCGGCAGGGCAGCAACCAGTCCGGCGCCGAGAGCCATGGCGCCGAATTGTCGTCGAGTCAGCTCGCTCGAGCGACGCGCAAATTCATCGAGGTCATCCTGTTCGCACATAGGGACTCCGTAAGACAGCAGGGAATCGCCTGATCTTGCCCTGATCCGGGCGCAGCGTGCAACACCCGGCTGGCTTTAAGAGCTATCGTGCTGCATCCGACCTTGCGAGGCCAATGCACAATGCCGCGACCGTCCTGGTTGAACGCTCTTTCCCGCAAGCCACGAGAAAGTGGCCTGAGCGTGGTCCTCGCTTTCCAGGTTGTCCTCATGTTCGTGCTGGCACCGCTCGCCTCCACCGGGGCGTTGCCGCCGCTGGCGGTAGACATCTGTCGGTTGGCGCTCGCCGCGGCGGCCGTGATACTGCTGGCGCACAATCGATGGGCCTCGATCGCCATCACGGTGACTCTCGTCATCTCCCTGGCGCTGACTATCAGTCTGCGCACCGGCCCAGGGGCGACCATCGTCGAGCTGGAACGCTTCGCTGCAGTGACCGCATTCGACCTGGCCATCGCTTGGGCCGTCGCCAACGTGGCGTTCGGCGCAGGCAAAGTCAGCGCTCATCGCATCATGGGCGCCGTCATTCTTTATCTATCGATAGCACTGGTCTTTGCCAACGCTTACCGCGTGTGCGCTTTGCTGTTGCACGGCTCGTTCTCCGGATTGGACATGGGACAGGGACACTTCATCGGTAATACGCTGTACTTCAGCCTCTCGACCCTGACGACCACCGGGTTCGGCGATATCGCGCCGCTCCACCCGCTGGTGCGAAGCATCGCGAACCTCGAGTCGGTCATCGGACAGCTGTTCCCGGCAACGCTGCTGGCGAGGCTCGTGACCTTGCACGCCGCGACCGAGGTCGCTGCCGGCGAAACTGCGACCAAGGAATAGCTTCGTCGCGGCCAACCGGACCGTGGGGGGATTGCGCACGCGCAATCGAGCGTGCTCTATTAAAATAAAGAGACGGAGGTGTCAAATGATCAACGGCGCGCACATCGTCATTTATTCCAAGAATGCCGAGGCGGACAAGGCCTTCATCAAGAATGTCTTGAAGTTCCCATACGTCGATGCGCACGAGGGTTGGCTGATTTTCAAGCTGCCGCCGGCGGAGGTGGCAGTGCATCCCGCGGATGAGAATGACATGCACGAGTTCTATTTGATGACGGACGATCTGGATTCAGAGATTACCGCCCTCAAGAACGCAGGGGCCGCCTGCGAGGCGCCATCGCAACAAAGTTGGGGGCGATTGACGCGCATCCAATTGCCAGGCGGAGGAAGGCTGGGACTTTATCAGGCGCGGCACGCGCGACCTTGAACGCCAGGTAGCGCTGATTCGATTGACCCGATCCGGCAGCCGTGCGCGCCGAGGTGCCGTGGGTTGTCGATAAAGTGGCGCGCGCTATCGACTGCGCCCGCCGTCGCCGCTGCTATCCTTCGCTGCATGCCACGCGCAACAGGCCAATGCCTCTCATGGGCGATTCTCATCGCGTGCCTTGTCATGGGTTCGACGCGAACGTTCGCGGATCAGCAATCCGATTGGCACAAAGACCCATCGCGCGCCGGGGAGGTCGGGATCGATACCGACCTCTCGAAGGAGCAGCCCACCCTGGCGCTGCCGCCTGCGGGCGACGATACCGATTGGCCGTACTACAACAACAGGATCGACGGCGATCGTTTTCTCTCGCTCACCGAGATCGATCAACACAATGTCGCCGGCTTGGAGGAAGCCTGCCGCGTGCGTGTCTCCGGGGCAGGGCCATTCTCGGCCGGCACGATCCTGGTACATGGCGTCATCTACACCACGGCATGGCGCTCTACGCTGGCGCTGCAGCCGACCACCTGCGATGTGGTTTGGAAAGCGCTGTATGAGCCCGAGCAAGCGGAGGTCTACAACGCCAACCGCGGCGTGGCGTACTGGAATGGCAAGCTGTTCCGGGGAACCGGAGATGACAGGATGCTCGCGTACGACGCCGCCACCGGTCGCGAGCTGTGGCGCACCCAGATCGGCGATCCCACCACCGGCGAGTACTTGGCTGCGGCACCGCTCGCGTGGAACGGCAAGGTGCTGATGGGCACTGCGGGCGGCGATCTTGGCGTTCCGGGGCGCATGCTGGCGCTCGATGCCAACACCGGCAAGGTGCTCTGGTCATTCGATACGGTCCAGCGCCCGGACAGCAAAGGCGGAACCTGGCCCGGAACCACGTGGAAGACCGGCGGCGGAGCCACGTGGTCGACCTATACCCTCGATGCGCAGACCGGCGAGCTCTTCGTTACGGTCTCGAATCCGGCGCCGGCCTTGGATGCCAAGGCCCGCATGGGCGACAACCTGTACTCCGACTCCGTGCTGGATCTCGACGCCGGCACCGGCAAGCTCCTCTGGCACTTGCAGATCCGCAAGAACGACAACCACGACTACGATGTCTCCGCACCCGCTGTGCTGCTCACGATCGACCACCGCAAAGTCATTGCCGTGGGATCGAAGGATGGCTTTCTCTACTTGATCGACCGCGCAGCACATCGGCTGCTGTGGAAGACCCCCGTCACGACCATCCTCAATGTCGATGCCGATCCCACGCCGGAGGGAATCAAGGTGTGCCCGGGCGCCAAGGGCGGCGTCGAGTACAACTCGCCGGTCTACGACCCCACCGAGCACCTGCTCCTCGTGGGAGCCGTGGACTGGTGCTACAACATGTTCAAAACGCCGTATGCGCCCTACGCGCCCGGCTCGCCCTACATCGGCGGCAAGATGGTGCCTGCGGGCGACTCGGGCACCGGTTGGATTACGGCCGTGGACGCGCACAGCGGCAAGGTCCGATGGCGCTATCAAACGCTCGCGCCGGTGATCGCCGGGATCACGGCAACGCAGGGCGGCGTGACCTTCGCGGGCGACACCTCGGGATTGCTCTACGTTTTTCGCACGAATGACGGGAAGCTATTGCGCAAGATCGATACGGGGGGCGCGCTCGCGGGCGGCATCATCAGCTATCAGAGCCACGGTCGCCAGTACTTGGCCGTGAACTCCGGCAACGTGTCCCGCTCTTCGTGGGGCGCCGCTGCCGGCACGCCGACGCTCATCGTCTATCGCTTGCCGGAAGCGGCCACCGCGAAGCAGGATCCTGCAGCACTCGCACCTCATGCGGAGACGGGCGGAGCCGTGTTTCACGCCAGTTGTGCGGTCTGCCACGGCGCCGCGGGGCAAGGCGGTGCGGGGGCCAAACTTGCAGGCATCTCATCGAGCTATACGCAGGCCCAGGCGGTGAGTCTCATCGTCGATCCCCGACCGGGCATGCCAAAACTCTACCCGGGCGCGCTGAGCGCGCAAGACGTGGCCGATGTCGCCGCCTATGTGAGGAGCTTGCCGCCCTGATGCGCGCGCGTGCCGCCCCGGGTCCGGCTCGCAGGACGTGCGGCCTTCTTGGCCTTCTCTGACCCTCCCTCGGTCGAGACCAGCGTTCCGACGCCCTCCATCGATTTCTTGAATTCCATCGGCTCTGGAATCCGCGATCGCCCGGGGATCGAACTCCGGATCCAGCATGACCCCCCAGATCTTGCGCATCTGCATCCCGATATTGCCGGCGTCGTAGAGAGGAAATACCGCGGCCTCCCGCAAAAATTTCTCCATGGGATGCGCCTTGTCGAGCGCATTGACGCCCATCGCCTGCATCGTACGAAATACGGCGTTGAATAGCGTCTCGCCGCAGAAGACTTTCGCCATGGCGCCCACGGCATGACCGTCGGAATCGTACTGATCCAGATAATGCGCGGCCTTCCAGGAAAAGGCGCGGCACGCCTCGATCTTCATGGCGACTTCGGCGAGCAGGTAGCCGACCGCCTGGTGATGAAGGATGGGCAGGTTCCCGCCGGCGGTGTAAGTCTTCGCCCATTTCAGCACGTACTCGTACGCCGAGCGGGCGACCCCCACCGCGGCGATCGCGGCCACCGGTCCAGACCAGGTGAATGCCTTGCTGATCACCAGGTCGCCATCGCCGATCGCAAAGGCATTTTCCTCCGGTACGCGGCAACCTTTGAACACGATGGAATTGTTCTGGCACAATCGATGGCCGAGCTTGGAGATGGGTTGCTGGTAGGTCACCCCGGCAGCTCCGCGAGGAACGAGCATGGCGCTGAGTCCTGTCTTGCCGCCTTGTTGCGGGTCGGTGCGCACGATGCAGACGTTGACGTTCGCGCCTTTCAGGTCCCAACCCCCGGCATTGCACGGCCAGTACTTGGTGCCGTTAAGGACGTACTCGCCACGACCCTTGTCGAGTCGCGCAGTGAGTCCGATGCCGGTCGGCGCGGGGCCGGGATGGTCGAAGTTGGCGGTGCCCCCCGGAGTACCCGCAGCCTCGCTGACAGTCCAGCCCGCTATGTATTCGCCGCGCGGATCGCTGGTGGCTTCCCCGATCCATTTGCGCTTCTGCTCTTCCGAGCCGAACCAGGCGACGGGCATCAGCGCGAGACCATTCACGAGAAGAATGGTCGCGAATCCGGGATCCACGGCCGTGATTTCCTCGGCGACGATCTGCAGAGTCGAGATTGCTGACCCCGCCGCCGCCGTATTGCTTGGGTAGAAACCCCATCGCGAAGCCGAGCTTGTGGCACTCGACGTAGGCGCCCTTGAGCATTTGAAAGGCCTTCTGCGTGTCGGGCTCCGCGTCGGCGATCTTGACCAGCGGCTGCAGAATCTCTAGTCGCAAATTCCCGGGCGTTTTGTTGCAGTCGTTGCTGCGCACTGGTCAGCGTGAAATCGATGGCCATGGCTGTACCTGGTTTGCAAGGGAGTTGGCGGGGTTCGAGTGGCGAGAGCTCCGGGGATTTATGCCGGGGGAATAAAGCGGAAGCGGCAGGCATCACCGCCGCGCTGCATGCAGGACTGATGCTCGACTTCGGCTCCCATCAGCCCGGAAAGAAAGCCGATGTCGAAGCGGCAAACCTCGGGGTATTGCTTCGACAGGTCGTGGTAGACGCAGTTTCTGCATTCCACGCGCGGCAGTTTGTCGGCCCTTCGGGCGAGATGACTCTGAGCGACGAAGCCCGTCTCGTTCATGATCTTCACGATCTCGGCGATACGCTCGGCGCGATTCTTGCCGACCAGTCGGGGAATCAGGCCGGCGGACATCTTCAGCCCAAGATCGTACATGAATTGCGACACCTGTTCCTCGCCTACCTGCTGGCGAAGGGTTTCGAAGCAACAGGTTGGAGAACCACGAGTACTGCTTGGGGAAGAGATTTGCGCCTTGTTCCGTCAGAACATAGACGTGTTGAGGGCGGCCGCGGGTCCTGCGCGGTGCCGTCTTGCGCACGTTGCCGTCATTCTCGAGCGCAATCAGATGCTGATTCACGGCGGTCCTGCTCAGACCGACCGCGGTCACCAACTCCTCCAAAGTCGCTCCAGATTTGTGCTCGAGCAGGTGATCCAGCACTGCCTGTTGGCTGCTACCGGGAACATTCATAGACAGCGCCCGTGCCGCCTGGCGATCGGGTTCGGTGGGTCTGCAAGGTGTCGCACCGTGTCATTATATCTTTTATCTATTGCCTGCGTAAATTATTAGCGAAACCAATAAATAGCGCCGTTTCAGTATAAAAACTGCTCAGCATTGACATGTTCCATTCTTTTAACTATTGTCATAGACATAATAGGCAAAAGCAGACGGTGCGGGGTTTTTATGCACGATTCGTTGCTACAGCCGGAAGTCTGCATCGCTGCGAAGCCTGTCTACCTGCCGCCCGGCGGCCGCTCACCCCATAAAACACAACTTGCCGAAGAGAAGCGCCTGCTGGAGATGATCGCTTCGGGTTGTCCACTTACCGATGTTCTCGCCGCCCTCTGTTGTTTCGTCGAGGCTGTGGTCAGCGACTGCCACTGCGGCGTCTATCTCGTCGACTGGCCCGATAGACGGCTGCGCTCATTCGCGGCGCCAAGTCTTCCCGCCAGTTTCAACGACGGCGTCTGCGGTTTGCCGCTGAGCTGCGAGAGCGGCCCCTGCGCACGGGCGGCGTGCCTGAGGACCGCGGTGATCGCGGTGAACGTCGAAGTGGATCCGCTGTGGCGCCACTCCGCATACCGCCCCCTTGCGTTGGCTCACTCGCTGAAGGCGTGCTGGTCGGTACCGATCTGCTCCTTGGCCGGCCAGGTTCTGGGCATCGTCGCCATCGTGCACGGCACGCCCGCGCATCCGACCCAGTGGCAGGAGGATCTCGCGGCCAAGGTCGCCCACATCGCGAGCATCGCCATCGAGCGCGCACACAGCGAAGCTGCGCTGAAGCGCAGCGAAGCGTTTCTCGCGGAAGCCCAGAGACTCAGCTCGACGGGCAGCTTTTCGTGGAGAGTGGCGACCGACGAGATCACATGGTCGGAGCAGCTCTATCGCATTTTCGAATTCGACAAGAGTGCGCGTGTGACGCCCGCGCTGATCGATACCAGAGTCCATCCCGAGGATCTGCCCGGCATCCGCACGATAATGCAGCTCGCCCGCGGTGATGGTTGCGATATCGAATGCGAGCACCGCCTGTTGATGCCTGACCGGTCCGTCAAATTTCTGCACATGGTCGCGCGTGCCACTCGTGATCGAGACGGTCACTTGGAGTACATCGGCGCGGTCCAGGACGTCACGCAGCGCCGGCTTTCAGAGGATGCGTTGACCAAAGTGCGATCGCAGCTGGCGCATGCCACCCGGGCGATGAGTCTCGGGGCACTGACCGCATCGATTGCGCACGAGGTCAACCAGCCGCTCTCCGGCATCATTACCAACGCCAGTACCTGCCTCAGAATGCTGGCCCTGGATCCTCCGGACATCATGGGGGCACGCGCGACCGCGCGCCGCACGCTCCGCGACGGGAACCGCGCGTCCGACATCGTCTCCAGACTGCGCGCGCTGTTCGGCAAAGATTCAATCAAGACGGAATGGCTCGATTTAAACGACGCCACCCGAGAAGTGATTGCTCTGTCCCTGAGCGAGCTGCACCGCAATCGAGTCGTTTTGCGCACGGAACTTGCGGAAGACTTGCCGCTCGTCATCGGCGATCGAGTGCAGCTGCAACAGGTGATCTTGAATCTGCTCGTAAACGCATCGGATGCTATGAGCGGCGTCGACAACCGCGAGAGAGACTTGCTCATCAGCACTCGGCGGGACGGCGCGGATTGCGTGCGCCTGAGTGTTAGAGATGTCGGGATTGGCCTGGACTTTCAGATCGCCGAGAAGCTGTTCGAGCCATTCTGCTCGACCAAAAGCGCCGGGATGGGTATCGGTCTGTTCGTTAGCCGCTCAATCATCGAGACTCATCAAGGTAGCCTGCAAGTGATGCCCAATGACGGTCCGGGCGTGACGTTCTGGTTCTCGATTCCGCGTATATGGCAACGGGCGTCGGCCGTGGAGAGTGCATGATCGCTCCCCCGCTCGTAGCCATCGTCGATGACGATGAGTCGGTGCGCGAGTCGTTGCCGGACTTGGTGAGGCAGTTCGGCTTCCGTGCCCGGGCGTTCTCGTCGGCCGATGAGTTCCTTGCATCCGACGGTATAGCGGAGACCCGCTGTCTGATCGTCGATATCACCATGCCCGGCATGTCAGGGCGCGACCTATATAAGACGTTGAGAAGACGCGGTATCGATACTCCATTCGTTTTCATTACCAGCCGGGCGGACCCGGTCGCCCGGGTGCTCCTGCTCAAACAAGGCGCGGTGGAGTGCCTGTTCAAACCGTTCAGCGATACGGCACTGCTCGCGGCGCTGAATACCGCTTTTGGCACGAAGTAAATCAACCGCAAGGGGATTCGATATGAGCTTCGCGAGTGTATTGGCCCATCCATCGAACACCTCGGCATCTCGGCCGCTTCCGGCGATATGCGTTATCGACGACGACGTCTCGGTGCGCGAATCTCTCGAACAACTGATTCATTGCGCCGGCTGGGCGGTCGAGACCTATACTTCAGCGGAAGAGTTTCTCGCGCGCGAACAATCCGTGGCGCCCGGGTGCCTGATACTGGACATCAGCCTGCCAGGCCTCAACGGTCTCGAGCTGCAGAGGCACCTGGGCAGCGGCGCGGCCACCATTCCGATCATCTTCATCACCGGATACGGCAGCGTGCCCGTGACCGTGCGCGCCATGAAGGCCGGCGCCGTCGAATTCTTGACCAAACCAATCCACGAGCGCGAGCTGCTGAGCGCCATCCAAGACGCGACGCGGCGCAGCTACGCTGCGCGCGCGCATGAGACGGATATTCGGCCACTCAGAGATCGTTTCGCCTCACTCAGCCCTCGCGAACGGGACGTCATGGTGTTGGTAGTCGTTGGGATGCTGAACAAGCAGGTCGGCGGTCAGCTCGGCATCAGCGAGGTCACGGTGAAAGCGCACCGCGGCCGAATGATGCGCAAAATGCAGGCCAGATCATTGGCGGATCTCGTGCAGATGGCGGTCAAGCTGGACCTTATGTAGCCTCACGGCGCGTAATGTGTAAACACGAAATCGCGGTCCTTGATGGCCACGTGGCAGGGGTAGCATGTCTGCAGCTTCGCCTCATCGGCCGGATTGCCCTCTTTGTCGAACTGCGCGTAGCCCCAGCCACCCGTTGCGGCAAATTTCTTTGAGTCCTTGACCATGAATTGCAGATACCAATCCGGTTGGGCTCCAGCGACAAAAGATTGGGAGCGGCCAAAGACCTTGTCGTTTTGCTCCGACGCAACGTAGTTCCACGACAAACGGACAATGATCGCGCCGTCGGGAAACGATTCTTTTTGTTCGCGGTAAGCCCGGATTGCCGGGTCATTGCCGAGGATTGCGCGTATGTCGTTGAGAGTACCCGCCTCATGAGCGACGGAGACCAGCCGCCAATCACGGTAGCCCTTCGGAATCTTGAGGCCGAAGATCGGAACGGCTTTACCGGAGTCAGCGACCCCCGCGAGGCCGCCACCGCCTTGCGCATCGGACCTCGCGATGCAGAGCGCACAAAGCCCGGCAGCCGCATAGACCGCAAGAGCACGACCCGTGCAAGCGTGAGGTGTCGTCTTCGTCATGGGCATCCTCCCGAGACTGTGCCGTCACAAGTCGTTATAGACGTAGGGTAATCTCAGCCCCCCAAGCGCCCCACATAATATCCCAGGCGGTTCTCGACATCGCCCGGCTTGTGGAATCCGTAGTCCATCAGCTTCTTGATGCGCTTCTGAGCCGCAGATCTTCCCAACGAATCAAGAAACGCGCCCCATTCAGGCAAGATCTCGGAATCCGCGGGCAGGCTCGCGACATTCACCAGCCCTTTTGTCGCCGTAATTGCCTGCTTATCGAAGGACGCTATGCGCATGGCGAGCCTATCTACGAAATCATCGAGCGCCGTATCGGGTAAGGAGCGGTTGACATAGCCATACAGTTCCGCGAGCTCGCCTCCGATGTCATCGGCTCCCAACAACACCTCGAGAGCTCTTCCCCGCCCCATCAGACGCGGCAGTCGAGCCATCGGGCCGCCGCCGGGAACGAGACCCGCCCCCACCTCCCATTGCGACAGGATTGCTCTTTCCCGGCTCGCAAACCGCATGTCGCAGGCCAGAGCAAGCTCGCTGCCGACGCCCGTCGCGCGCCCGCGGATTGATGCAATGGAGACACTCGCGGCCCGGCTTAGCCGGGCAAACATATCCGGCAGGGGCTGCAAACCCGTGGGACCTGCGGCACCACCTTGACGGCCTCGTCAGACTCGATCGACGAGACGATCGCCTCGAGCTGCGGAATATTCGCCGGCCCAAATATATTGAGAGGCGGCAGATCGAACGTCACTCTCCAATAGCTATCGGAACGCCGTACTAGACGGATTTCGCCGCCTTTACGAGTGTCGCTCACATCGGCCTCCTCATCTAACACATGGCCATCACAACGGCCTCTTGAGGTAGGAGCCTAGCGACGCGGTTGCGATGCCGCTTGAATAGGAATGCCGTCTTGCACCCTCTGCTCAAAGTTGCGGATGCGGCGCCGTATCGTCCTTTGCCCGTTTGCCCAGCGTCTCGCGCGCCTTGGCGCGGACATAGGCGTACAGCTGGCGGATCTGCTCATCGGTGAGCTGCTGAAAGCGTGGCATGCCCTGGTCCAGCAGTGCGCCACTCTTGAGCAGAGTGGTGAAGCTGTCGAGCTTCAGCGCAATCGCCGATTCCCGCAGGTCCGGACCGGGCGTTCCGGTGGCTTGCAGGCCGACGCCGTGGCAGGCGGCGCACTGCACCGAGAGTTCGCGACCGGCGGCGACGTCGGCTTCGTTCAGTTTGAACGTGGGATCGTCGAGCGCGTGGACGATGAAGTCGGGCGGCGATTTCGGCGGCAGTGTCTTATCGCCGCCCATCGCGAAAGTCAGCAGACGGCGAGGTTGCCGCCCGAACTTATAGCCCATGTCCATGAAGTGACCATAGGCGGCGGCAGTGCCGCCGTAGCCGACCAGGATCGAGACATACTGGCGGCCGGCGAGGCTGTAGCTCATCGGCGCGCCGATGATCCCGAGCCCGGCATCGAACTTCCAAACTTCCTTGCCGGTCTTCGCGTCGTAGGCCTCGAAGTAGCCGTCCGCGGTCCCCTGAAACACGAGGCCGCCCGCCGTCGCAAGTGTTCCGCCGTTCCAAAGACCCGGATGCTGTACGCGCCAGACCTCTTTCTGCGTCACCGGATTCCAGGCGACGAGATAGCCACGACCGTCGCCGGGGCGTTCGACGACGGGCTCGACCGACAGGCCCATGACGTTGAAACCGTTCTCGGAGCCGCCATGGCGCGAGAAGCGCACGCCGATCTGCTGCACCGGGATATAGACGAGTCCGGTTTTCGGATCGTAGCTCATTGCCTGCCAGTTGTGCCCGCCAACGCTGCCGGGCCACAGCTTGCTCTCGCCGGTCTCATAGCGAATGTTCGGATACTCGTTCGGGCGACCCGTCTTTAGATCGATGTCCTTGGCCCAGGTGATGTCCGTGGTCTTACCGGGCTCGTTGAGCAGCTTGCCGGTCTTGCGGTCGAGCACGTAGAAGAAGCCGTTGGTCGGCGCGTGCAGCAGCACCTCGCGCGGCTGCCCGTTGATCGGGACGGTCGCCATGATGATGTTCGGCGTCGACTTGTAGTCCCAGCAGTCACGCTGATTTTCTTGATAGTGCCAAACGTATTTTCCGCTCTTCGCATCGAGCGCGACGATGCTCACGTTGTAGAGGTCATCCCCCCCGTTGGGATCGCGCAGGGTTGGGTCGTAGGGACCGGAATTGCCGGCGCCGATATAGACGCGGTCGAGCTCGGGATCGAAGGTCATTCCATTCCATGCGGTGCCGCCGCCGCCGGTGTGCTTCCAGAAGTCGGGACTCCAGGTCTTCGCCGCGGCCTCCATCGCCGGGTCGCCTTTGTTTTGTTCGGGGCTGCCGGGCGTAATGAAGAAGCGCCAGAGCTGAGCGCCGGTGTTCGCATCGAACGCAGTGACGAAACCGCGCGAGCCGAAATCGGCGCCGCCGTTGCCGATAATCACCTTGCCGTTCATCACCCGGGGCGCGCCGGTGCTGACGTTGAGCATGCCGGATGGAATCGATTCGGCCACCCACAGCTCCTTGCCGGTCTTCGCATCTAATGCGAAAAGCCGGCCGTCGAGCGCGGCGGCGAAGACCTTGCCGTTCTCGTAGGCCATGCCGCGGTTGGCGCCGAATGAGAAATGCATCTTGTCCGGATTGTGCTTCCAAACTTGGGGATCGTACGTCCACTTGATCTCACCGCTCTTCGCGTCTACGGCATAGGCCTTGGCTTCGCTGCCGGTGAAGTAGATCGTGCCGTCGACTTCGAGCGGCGTGGCCTCCAGCGAAACTTCTCCGGGCAGGTCGAGAGACCATGCGAGGCCCAATTTGCCGATGCCGCCCAAGTTGATCTGGTCGAGTCGCGAATAGCTCGACTCGTCGGCTGTGCCGCCGACCGCCGGCCAATCGTTGCCGGCGCCGACGGCTGTGTCGGAGGCGGCATGCACTGAACTGCTGGTTGCAACGACGGCAAGTACGGCAGCGGCGAATGCGAGCACGGTTAGGCGGTTGCGCGACATCTGGTCTCTCTCCCCGACGAAGTTATTATCAGAAGCGATCTATAGCATGTTTTTGCATCAAAGCGGATCGACAGCCTAGTCGAGCGCACGGTCGCGCGCGAGCCGATCTCGTCGGCGAGAGAAACGTGCGTTTCAAGACCGCTTAGTTTTTGGCGGGTTTCTTCTTCGCTGGTGGGTCCGCATCGACGACCTGCAGCAGAGGCCCCGTCGTGCTCGGTGTCATCGATTGATCGGTGACGATCACGGTCACGCCCGGTGTGACCACGGTGCTCACTTCCTTGACGAACTCCGCAGGGATCTTGATCCGCGCAATCGTCGCAGGATCGGGATCACCGCCGGCTTCTCCCATGCGTCCCGGCACACCAATTCTCAGCCAATGATATTTGGTCGCGTCGGGCACGTAAGGGTCGGGAAAGTTGCTCGGACCCTCGGCGAGCACCAGCGCATGCGTTGCGAACGGCTGGTCGCCGGTGACGACGATCTTCGCAGCACCGATCTCGACGCCGTTGCGATACACGACCATGCGCTGACTCTGCCGGCTGAGCACGATGCTGACGGGACCGCTGGTGGATGCCTGCGGGTCCCAATGGTCCTCCTCGCCCGCTGTCAGAAGGTCATCGTCGATCGGTTTGCCGCCGGTGGCGCTGACCGGCGCGAGATACCCGGGATGCGTCACCCAGGTGGGCTCGCTCGCCGCGTCGGCGATGACCACGGTCATGCCGGCCGGCGAGATGGCAAAGAGCTCCTTGGCGAACTCGCTCGGCAAGTGCACGCATCCGTGCGATTCCGGGTACCCGGGCAAACCACCGGCGTGCAAAGCGATACCACCCCAGGTGAGCCGCTGCATGTAGGGCATCGGAGCGCCGTCGTAGATCGTGGAGCGGTGCTCCTTCTGCTTCTGCAGAACCGTGAACACGCCCGTCGGCGTCAAATGTCCCGGGCGGCCCGTGCTGACCGTGGTTGCGCCGATCAGGATACCGTTGCGGTAGACGTAGGCCTTCTGCTCCGTGATGCTCACCACCATGACGATGGGACCCGAGCTCACCGCATCGGCCATCCACAGGAACTCGCCCTTCTTCAGCTGGCTGATCGGCGTGCCCGCGGCCACGGATTCCTTGGCTCCCCAGAACGGCACCGAATCGGCAGACGCCGGCGCCGGTATGGCGATGTACGCCGCCGCCAGCAGTCCCAGCAGAGAGGCAAATACCCGACTCATCGTTCTCGATCTCCCTGTTAACCCGCCGGGCGGCCTGCGGAGACGTCGGCCCCCGGTACTGACATAATACCGATCCCGCGCGCTTTCGAATTGAACGGGTGCGCTGCCGCGGCGTCCAATAGAGGGGCCCCCGGAGCCGCCCAAAGCGCGGACAGTCTTCAAGCAGGAGTCGATATTTTGCAATTCACGCGCAGATCGTTCGTGGGAGTCACTTTGGCCGGCCTTGCCGGCGTCACCGTCGGCCAGGAGCGTCGCGGCGTGCAACCCGCGGCGGCCGTCCCACCCACCCTGCTGCGCCGCGCGCTCGATGCCCTGGAAAACCACCAGGGGAACCTCGAGCATCGCGACCTGATCGGAATCGCGGACTTCTCGCAGCACTCGCGCGCGCCCCGATTCCACTTGCTCAATCTGGGCGACGGCACCGTGACATCGCATCTGGTCGCCCACGGGCGTGGCTCGGATCCTGCTCACACCGGCTGGCTCGAGCGCTTCTCCAACCAGCCTCGCTCGGAGGCCACCTCGGCCGGCGCTTATCGCACCGACGCGACGTATGTGGGCGAGCATGGCCGCTCGATGCGCCTCGAGGGTCTCGATCCGAGCAACGACAACGCTGCGTCGCGAGCCATCGTTGTGCATGGCGCTTGGTACGTGAGCGACGACATCATCCGGCACTTCGGTGTGCTCGGTCGAAGCGCAGGCTGTCTCGCGGTCGCGAACTCGAGCTTGGACGAAGTGCTGACCCGGCTTGGGCCGGGCCGGTTGATTTACGCCGACAAGGCCTGATCGTCGACGGCCGACGCGACAACCGGCACGCGACCAGTCATGATGTGAGTTGAGGTGTCGCTCGCAGGGGCGGGCGGTGCTGCAACACCTTCAAAACTGGCGCTGAGGAGGCGCTGCGCTTGATGCCTAGCAAGATTCCCGAGGGAGAAAAACGCGGTTGGATTATACCGATCGGCGGCGCCGAGAATAAGGAAAACGATCGCCGCATTCTCGAACGCTTCATACACGTCTCCGGCGGCGAGGATGCCAATATCGTCGTGATACCGACGGCCAGCCGCATGCACGAGACTGGGCCGCGCTATGAAGGCCTCTTCAAGGATTTAGGCGCCGGACAAGTCACGGTCATGGATTTTGACACGCGCCGCGACTGTCAGGAGCCGGGACGACTGCAGCGCCTCGAGGAAGCGAGCGGAATTTTTTTTACCGGCGGCAACCAATTGCGGCTCACGACGCTGCTCGGCGGCACGCCGGTGGCAAAGCTCATTCGCGTGCGTAACGCTCACGGTGTCACCGTCGGCGGAACGAGTGCCGGCGCGAGCATCCTGAGCGAGCACATGATCGCGTTCGGCGACGAAGGCTCTTCGGTCATCTCAGGCAGCGTGCGGCTGGCGCCGGGACTCGGCCTCACGAATCGTTTCATCATCGACCAGCACTTCCGTCAGCGTGATCGACTTGGGCGGCTGATTACCGCCCTCGCCTACAACCCGTTTGCAATCGGCATCGGCTTGGATGAGGACACCGCTGCCTTTATCGGTCCGGACGAGACCGTTGAAGTCGAGGGCAGCGGCGGCGTGACGGTGGTGGATGCCTCCGATGTGACTTATTCGTCGATCGGTGAGGTTACCGAAGGCCAGCCGGTCTGCATGCTCGGTCTGCGTTTGCACATTCTGGTAGCGGGTGCGACATTCAACTTGCACACGCGATTGGCCGCGGCCAGCGGCCTGGTGCGACCCAAGGAATAAATTCTTCACAGCAGCGGAGCAGCGTCTGATGCGTATTCTCGACCGATCCGTCTATGTTGGCCCCTCGCTGTACGCGCACTTTCCGGTCATCCGCCTAGACCTCGACTTGGGTGCCCTCGAGGCCTGGCCCACCGGCCGCCTCGGCAACGGCTTCATCGATGCGCTCGCGGCCGCGCTGCCGGGGCTCGCCGAGCACGGTTGCTCGTACAAGGAGCCGGGTGGTTTCCTGCGACGCATGCGTGAAGACGAGGGTACTTGGCTCGGCCATGTGCTCGAGCACGTCGCCATTGAGCTGCAGAATATGGCGGGCGAGGAAGTTACCTTCGGCAAGACGCGAAGTGCCGATGCGCCGGGCGTCTACACAGTCGTCTACGAATACGCGCAACGCGATGAGGGCATTGCCGCGGGCGAGCTGGGGTTGCGGCTGCTTTCCTCGCTCCTGCCCGCGGCGATCCGTCCGCCCGATTCGCTGCCCGATGGCTGGAATTGGCAGGAGGCACGCGACGAATTCATCCGCTTTGCACAGCGTCGCGCGCTGGGCCCCTCGACGGCAGCACTGGTACGGGCGGCCGAAAACCGCGGCATCCCCTGGCTGCGCCTCAACGACCAGTCCCTGGTTCAATTGGGGCACGGCAAGTACCAGCAGCGCATCCAGGCGACGGTGACCAGCCGCACCTCGCACATCGCTGTGGAACTCGCGAGCGATAAGGAGGAGACCAACCAGATCCTGGCGATGCTCGGCCTGCCGGTGCCGAAACAAGAGCTGGTGCAAAGCGAAGGGCAAGCCATTCGTGCCGCCCGACGCATCGGCTTCCCCGTCGTGACCAAGCCCTATAACGGCAATCACGGGCGCGGCATCTCCATCCGCCTCACGACCGACGAGGAAGTCGCGCAAGGTTATGCTGCGGCCCGCGAGCATTCGCGATCGGTCATCGTCGAAACGTTCATGGAGGGCGATGACCATCGGCTCCTGGTTGTTAACGGTGAGCTCGTCGCCGCGACGCGGCGCACGCCCGGGCACGTCGTCGGCGACGGCCAACACACGATTGTGCAGTTGACGGAGATCGTCAACCAGGATCCCCGCCGCGGTGTAGGCCACGAGAAGGTGTTGACGCGCCTCGAGCTCGACGCGCAAGCAGAGAAAATGCTCGAGCGCGCGGAATTGCGCGCCGACTCGGTGCCGGAGCCGGGGCGAGTTGTCTACCTGCGTTCGACCGCGAACCTGTCGACCGGCGGCACGGCGTGCGACGTCACCGATGTCATACACCCCGATAACCGCGAGATGGCGGAGCGCGCGGTGCGGGCCATCGGCCTGGACGTCGGTGGCGTGGATTTTCTCTCCAAGGACATCACAGAAAGCTACCGCAGCATCGGCGGCGGCATCTGCGAGGTGAACGCGGCGCCCGGATTTCGCATGCATGTGGCGCCGAGCGAAGGCACGCCGCGCGACGTCGCCGCACCGGTCATCGACATGCTGTTTCCCTCGGGCGTCTCCGCGCGCGTACCCATCGCGGCCATCACCGGCACGAACGGCAAGACCACGACGGCACGCATGCTCGCGCATGTGACAAAAATGGCTGGCTATACCCCGGGGCTGACCACCACCGACGGTGTATACATCGACGGCCAGCGTACCGTGGCCGGCGATATGACGGGTCCCGTATCGGCGCGCATGGTGCTCGCCGATCCGCAGATCGATATTGCCGTACTCGAGACCGCGCGGGGCGGCCTGGTACGCGCCGGCATGGGCGTCAAAGAAGTCAATGTCGGCGCCGTGTTGAATGTTCAAGCCGACCATCTGGGACTCAAGGGTATCGACACGCTCGAGCAACTCAGCGAATTGAAGCGAGTCGTTGTGGAGGTGGCCACCGACTGCGCGGTGCTGAATGCCGATGACCCGCTGGTGCTGAAGATGGCCGGCCATACCGAAGCCAAGAACATCTGCTACGTGACGATGAACCCGCAACACACGCTGGTTCGAGAGCACATTCGCGCGGGAGGCCGGGCTTGCGCGCTCGAGGCCGGTGTCAACGGTCAGATGATGACCCTGTACGATCGCGGCGGACACATTCCGCTTCTCTGGACGCACCTGATCCCGGCGACCCTCGAGGGGCGGGCGATCCACAACGTGCAAAATGCAATGTTCGCCGCAGCGATGGCGTTCTCGCTGGGCATCAAGCTCGATGCGATTCGCCAGGGCCTGCGCACCTTCGATTCAACGTTCTTTCAGGCGCCTGGACGAATGAACGTATTCAGCGAGCATCCGTTCAAAGTGCTGTTCGACTACGGGCACAATGCCCACGCGGTCGGCATGTTGGCGGATCTCGCGCTGCGCCTCGATGTCACCGGGCGGCGCATTGTCGTGCTCGCCGGCCCCGGCGACCGGCGCGACCAGGATTTGGTCGCGATCGCGAACGCCGTGGCGGGTCGTTTCGATCACTACATCTGTCGGCGGGACGACAATCTGCGAGCGCGGGCGCCGGACGAGGTGCCGCGCATTCAAGCAGCGGCCCTGCGGGCCGCCGGAGTACCCGACGGCGCGATCTCGATTATCCCCGATGAGCAGGAGGCCATCGACGCGGCGTTGCGGATGGGCGAGCCGGGCGATCTTTTGCTGATTTTTGCCGATGCCTTGGTGCGCTCCTGGAAACAGATCACCAAGTTCAAGCCGAGCAGTGCCGCAGCGACGCGGCCCGTTGCACCCTCTGCGCCGCCCCCGTCGCGGGCCAAGGTCAGCGAGGCCACCGGCAACGGGTTGGGCGCCGGCTTCGAGATCGGCTCTTCCGCAACCTCGCAGGCGGCTGCCGCCGACTTCAGCCTCGAGGGATTGATCCGCGACGAACGCGGCGTGCGGATGGCGCCGGAGAGCGACGACTGAACACCGAGCTCGAGCTGCCGTTCGACGATTCGCGACGCCTCACGGGCAGCAACCTGTTCTTTGCCGCGACCGGGGCGGTGCTCGAGGTCGTCGGCGTGCCTGTCGATGATCCGCTTCTCGCCGCGTGGCGCACGCGGGTCGAGCGGGTGGGTGCGCGGCTCGGCTGGCCACGCCCGCAAACCGTTGTGCGCAGGCACGCGACGGGTGCATCGCTCGCGCTCATCTGCTCCTTGCGATCAGCTGTTTCTGGCGACGGAGGTCAATGAGTGGGCGCTGTGCGCCGCGGTGCTCGAGCGCGATCCCGCGCGCTGGAACGATCTCGAGCAGGCACTCGTCGCAGCTGCAATGGCCGCCGCCGAGAACACCGCGAATCCGACGACAAATCTGAAGCCGGTCATCGAGGAATCCGCCGCGCTCGAGCGCTTCGAGCGTTTGGCGGCGCTGGAAGCCAACCCGAAGCTCCGGGCATTGCTCGAAGCGGCCGCGGCGCGCGAGCTGCCGCATGTCCTCGACGACGCGGAGCTGACGTTGGGGGCCGGCGTTGGTGGGCGCAGCTTTCCGCTCGCCGCCTTGCCGCCCGTCGGCGAAGTACCCTGGGACACGCTGCGCGGCATTCCTACGGCCATCGTCACCGGGTCGAACGGCAAGACCACCACGGTGCGGCTGCTCGCCGCTTGCGCGCGCGCCAACGGCTGGCGGGCCGGCTACAACTGCACGGACGGGGTATTCCTCGACGATGAGGCGCTCGCGCTCGGCGATTATTCCGGACCGGTCGGCGCGCGAATGGTGCTGCGAGACGCACGTGCGCAGGCGGCTGTGCTCGAAACCGCGCGGGGCGGTATCTTGCGGCGGGGAATCGCGGTATCGCACGCTGACGCCGCGATCATTACGAACGTCAGTTCGGATCATTTCGGCGAGTACGGCATTGACGACTTGGACGGATTGGCAGACGTAAAATTTGCGGTCGCCGCACTCGTAGAACCCCGCGGCTCGCTCGTACTGAACGCCGATGACGCAAAGCTGCGCGCGCGCGCAAACGAATTCACGGGACGATCCGGCGATTATTCCCGATTGGGCTGGTTCGCGCTGGACGCGGATCAGGAGACGCTGCGCGACTATCGCTTGCGCGGCTCCCCGACCTGCGGCGTCCGTGATGGACGACTGTACCTGAGCCACGGCGGCATCGATCACGATTTGGGGCTCGTATCCGACATGCCCTTGTCCATGGGCGGCATGGCAACTTATAACGTAGCCAACGTGGCCGGCGCGGCGCTTGTCGCCTTCCGGCTCGGGATCGCCGCGGCCACGATCGCGGCGGTACTCGGGCGGTTTGGCGGAAGCCTGGAGGACAATCCCGGACGGATGATGCGTTTCGATGTCGGCGGGGTGAAAGTGCTGATCGACTACGCCCACAATCCCGAGGGTCTGCGTGGATTTTTGAAAGTGGCCGAGCACTTGCGCAGGGGCCGTGGTCGCCTCGCTTTGCTGCTGGGCCACGCCGGCAACCGTACGAATACCGACATCGAGTCGTTGGCTCGAGTGGCCGCGGAATTTCGCCCCGATCTCGTGGTCGTGAAGGAGAACGAAGCTCAATTGCGCGGTCGCGCTCCTGGCGAAGTTCCGCAGATCCTCCACGCTGAATTGCTCCGTCTGGGCTTTCCCGAGTCGGCAGCGCCCATCCGCAGCAGCGAAGTCGAAGCGGCGCGCTACGCACTCGACTGGTCCTGTCCGGGCGACGTACTCGCCCTGCCCTTGCACTCGACCGGCGCCCGGGCCGCCATCATGAAAATGCTGCAAGACCCACTTAAGAAATGACAGAACCCAGTCGGGCCGCATCGCCAAATCGTCGGCAAATCAGCCGACCTGCTTCAATCGTCCCGATCGGCGGATGATTTGCGGGAGGCACGCTCTGCGGATTTGATACTCGCCTCCATATCCGCCACGAGACCCCGGATCAGATCGAGCACTTCGTTGATCCTCTCGAGGCCGCCCGAGACCTTCGCGGCCAGTTGTCCGCTGTCGCGTTCGTTGACGTAGGCAGACGCCTTGATGCTCAGAAATCGCAGATCCGCCTCTATCCGGGTCAGCTGATTCGCAACGACACCGAGCGGGAGTGCGATCGCAAGCTCCAAATTCGCCGGCTCTGTCATTCGGATAAGCCTCCTTCCTCGCGTAGATTTGCTATTTCCACCTCGCGCAGGTCCAGACCCCGCTCGATGCGTCGACGCGCCTCATCCTTGAGCTCGCCGCGCGTATAAAGATCATTGATGAAGTCGCGTTCGGCCGCGATCAACTGCAGTTCGATATCGTCGAAAAGATTCACACGCTGTTTGTGTTCGGCGTCGTCAGCGCTGCGCAGCCCTATTTGACTGAGCTGCTCGCGACGATGCGCACGCAGGCGCGCACCGATTTCCTCGGGTACTTGATGCTCCGCGGCCAGATGATCGAGACGATCGATGACGAATCCGATGGCCTGCCGACGGGCCGCGAATTCCGCAACTCGTGCCGCGGTGCGTTCCCGCCGCCCGGCGTTGGCAAGCCCGACTTTACGGATTACCCAGGGCAGCGTCAGCCCTTGACCGACGAGTGTCACCAACACGATGACGAACGTGAGCAAAAGCACCAGATCGCGATGCGGAAACGGGGTGCCGGCGTCGGTTTCCAAAGGGATCGCGAGCGCCGCCGCGAGCGAAACGATTCCACGAACGCCTGTGAATGCGAGCACGAACGGATATTGCCAGGGCGGCGACGGATCCTTGCGGGCGACCGAGGGAATGAGCCAGCGTGGCAGGTAAGTCGCGGGATACATCCATACGAATCGAGTCGCGATGACCACGGCGCTGACGACCACAGCGGAGAGAGCCAGTTGCGTGGCGGGATAGCTTTTGATGCCGGCTGACAGAGTGCGCGCCTGAAGGCCCGTGAGCAGGAAGACCATCCCGTTTATCATATATATAAGAAAATCCCAGAAGAAAATACCCTGGAGCCGGGTCGGGGCGCTTATCAGCCGCAGCCCGTTCCAACTGATGTAGAGGCCGGTAGTAACGGTGGCCAGTACGCCGGAGCCGCCCAGGTGCTGAGGCGGCCAGTACGCCAGGAAGGGAGTCAGCACGGAGAGCAAGATCTCGATGCGCGGCTCGCGGACCCAACGGCGCAAACGCAGCATCAACCACCCGATCGCGATGCCCCAGAGAACTTCCCCGATCACGATCGTGACGAAGGCTGTGACCGCGTGGCCGAAAGAGAATGCGCCGCCGGCCGCCGCGGCGACCGCAAAGCGGTAAAGGATGAGTGCGGTCGCATCGTTCGCGATGCCCTCGCCTTCCAGGATCGCAGGGATCCGTCGCGGCAGGCACATTCGGCGAGCGATGGACAGCGGCGCCACGGCATCCGGCGGAGAAATGATAGCCCCGAGCACAAAGCCCACCTGCCAGGAGAGCCCGAGCAGCCAGTGGCTTGCCGCCGCGACCGCGACCGTGGTGAACACGACGCAGCCGACCGCGAGTAACGTGATCGGCCGCAAATTGAAGCGAAACTCGCGCCAACTCATGGCCACAGCCGACGAATAAATGACGGGAGGCAAAACCAGGAGCAGCACGACGTCCGGCGAGATGCGCACCGCCGGCAGTCCCGGGAGAAGTGCCAACGCGACTCCCGTGATCACCAATAAGATCGACGCAGGGATGTTCACTCGCGCGGCGACAATGGCGACCGCCGAGATCGCGATCAGCAGCACTACAAGGATCTGGATAGTCGCAATCATTTCAGGTCGTCTCCGGGCAAACGCGCAGCGGCCGCGGCGCTGCCTGGAGCGCCGTGTGCACCTGGATCAGCTTTGCAAAAAAAGGCGTGATTGTACAAGCGCCTCGCGCATTAAATGACGATGATCACTGCGCGGGCAAAGCTCGCCACAGAACACCGCTCCCCCAATCGCCCCGTGTTCTGTGCAGTTGCCGGCGGCCAGCTCACCTGGCCGCCGGCGCCTTTTATGGCTCGCTCAGAGCGAAGTCAGCAGCTCAAGCGCCTCCGCCTGAGCACTCGGGGTTGCGGCGCACGTGAGCTTGTCATCATCGCCGGTAATCTCACTGAAGCGCTGGATCTTCTTGTCCATATGGAGCGTGGTTCGCCCGCAGGCGCACGGATTGTAGCCGACGGTGATGCGGTCGCCGCTGACGATGCCGCCCCAGGTTCCGTCCTGGCTCAAGTCGAAGAAGGAGGCGCGGCCGGTTTGCACACCCTCGCGCGGCAGCGGCTGACCGCTGTCCGGGTCAAGCAGCATCACGGTCACCCAGGGCGGGATGTGCAGTCGCTGATGCTCGCACGTGACGAGATAGAAATTCTGCTCGGTCATGCCGTAGCCGCCGCGCAGCTCGACGCCGAAGAAGGCGCGGATGATTTGGTCGGTATCTTCCGGCAAGACGATGCCCTTGCCGCCGCCGCCCACCATCGCCACTGAATTGGGGGCGAACTCGGCACGCCTCCCCTCCTTGAGCCCGGAGCGCGCGATCTCGTAGAACAGATTGGTGAGGCCGAGCGCGAGGACGCGCTCTCCGCGCAGCTCGGGCACCAGCTCGCGGATGAAGGCGGCCTGCAGCCCAGGCGTCTCCGCGACGATGCGCTCCCATTCTGCGCGGCGCGCGAGAAGCGTTTCCGGCACCTCGATGCGACTGCTGTCGCCCTTCGCCTGAGCTGCACGCAGCCGCGCAGCGAGCCAGGTCAGATCGGCACTCGCCTTGAACGGCAGCGCGGTGTGCAATAGGGTTGCGTCCCCTTTGCAGAAGATGTCGAGGAAATAAACCGGCAGCCGGGCCGTGTTGCTATAGCCGTCGCGGTAGAAGGGCGTGAGCACATGAATCGGCTCGTCAAAATCTGCCGGCGACCCGGGGTCCCCGAAACGCTGGGTCAACTGCACGCGCAGGCCGGTGACCGAGTTGCGGTAATCGCGCTTGGTCTTGGGGAAAAACGACAGGGTGCCGCTGGTGCCCGAAGAGGTCGCCACATCGAGCGGCGTGTGCTCACGGATTCGGTCGAGCCATTCGTCAATCGATCGGCAGTCCCCAACGGACAGGCGCGAGAGATCGTAGGGAGTCAGCCGACCGAGCCACTTATTGAGCTGATCGAAACGCGACTTGGCCAGCAACGAGACGGGATAGCTTTTGTAGATGTCGTGCGTGAAAAAGAGCGGCGCCGCCGCCTCGAGCCGACTGATCCGGCTGATCTCCTGTGCATCCGCGAGTTTGGCGAGCACCGGGATTTCGGCGCGCCGCTGCTCCAGCCGCATATTGATCCCGGCGAGCTGGATCGCTTCCGCTTCCTCACGCGGCACCGAATGCATCTGCGTGTTCGAGTAGCCGACTGCATCATACGGATCGCTCATCCACGCAAGCGCCCGGCGCTCGAGCACAGTGTCCGTGACTGGCCGTGTGCCGGCGGTGCTCAGGTTGGTCGCCATGGTAGTCCTCTCGTTGCATTACTCACCAGCTCATCGCTCTTCTCCCAGAGGAGTTTGGCGCGTCCCGCATCGATGGAATAAGGGCGCACGCCGGCGCCCTTTGCCGAGACTTTAGCCACCGCGCAGTCTTCGCAATAGCGGCCCCCCACGACATCCGCGGGTGCGGCGACCGCCGCCCACAGCGTCGTTGCAGCCCCTTGAGGCACGGACTTGTACCCCCGCTGAGCCGATGAGTTATCGGTCTCCGTCCTGACCAGAGCGATCGTCCTCTGGATCAGTTCTTGAGTCATGTGTCGCGCAAGCTCGGTCAGAATGCCCCCGGGATGAACCGCCGCTGCACGCACACCCCGTGCCTTATGCCGGCGGTCGAATTCCACGACGAACAGATTCACAGCCGTCTTGGCGCCGCCATACGCGACGATCGGGTCGTAGGGCCGATGCTCGAAGTTGGGATCGGTCAAATCCAGATCGCCGAACTGGTGTCCAACCGAAGACACGCAGACGAGGCGGCCGCCGGGAGGGATGAGATCGGCCAGCCGGTTCACCAGGAGATAATGGCCCAGATGATTGGTGCCGAACTGCGTCTCGAAGCCGTCGGTCGTGCGGCCAAACGGGGTGGCCATCACACCGGCATTGGCGATGATCAAATCGAGCGGTTTGCCGGCAGCCCGCAAGTCATCGGCGGCGGCGCTGACGCTCGCGAGACTCGCCAAGTCCAGTTTGACGAGCGAGAAGCGCTCGCCGTAGGCATTGTGCACGGCCGCGGTCGCGGCGCGCGCCTTCTCCAGATCGCGCGCTGCGCCGATCACTTCCGCGCCACGCGCTGCGAGGGCGCGGGCGGTCTCGACGCCCAGCCCGGCCGACACGCCCGTGACCAGAGCGCGCTTTCCGGTCAGGTCGATCCCGCGCAGCACATCGTCGCTGGTCGACTGCCATCCAAACTCTGTCATATCAATTTCAATCCGCGCGCCGCGTCTTCCAGGACCTTCCGTCCGGACTCAACGGTGAGATCGACAAGACCCACGAGCATTCTCCGCACGCCGATCTCTTCGTACTCCGCGATCAATTCGGCGGCGTTCTTCGGGTCGGATTTCAGGCCTTTGAAGGACGCGAACGCCTCACCGACGCCGAGATTGACCGCCGGAACGAGGAGCGTGATATCGAGTTTCTTGAAGTCACGGCCCCGCGCCTCGCAAAGCTCCTTCAGTGTGCCGAGTTCCTGTTTCATTTGCGCGGGGCTTAAGTAGACCGGCAACCATCCATCGGCCACCTCTGCCACGCGCTTCAAGGTCGGCAAGTTGTTGGTGTTCGGGTTGCCCGCCCCGATCAGGATGGGCGGATGCGGTTGCTGCAGGGGCTTCGGATATGAATACACGGGCGGGAATGACACATACTCACCGGCGAAGCTCGGTGTCTCCTCGGTCCAAATCGTCTTGAGCGCGCGAACGTGCTCCATGGTTTTCGCCCAGCGCGAGCGGAACGGAACGCCCATGATTTCCGCTTCTTCCTCTATCCAGCCCGAGCCCACGCCGAGCACCAGCCGGCCTCCCGAGATCCGATCCAAGGACGCGACTTCCTTGGCCAATATCAAAGGGTTTCGTTGCGGCGCCAGACAGACGTCCAAGCCGAGTTTCAAGTGGCGGGTGCTGACGGCAGCCGCCGTCAACCAGATGAATGGATCCGGCATGTGTCGGTAGGTTTCTGGCAGCAGCACGCCATGGCGCACGGGCCTCTCGACATGCGCGGGGATGATGATGTGCTCGCCCATCCACAAGGACTCGAACCCGAGTGCTTCCGCCGTTTTCGCGACGTCGACAACCGGCGCACCGTACCAGGTGATGTTGGTGGCGATTCCGATCTTCATGCGCGGGCTCTGGCGCTTCAGCCGCGTGGTCGGACTTTGACATTGCCGAACATCATGCCCTCGGCGGGCGACTTGAGGATGTCCATCGGGAACACTCGAGGGACCTCGCTTACGGCATTGAGCCGGCCTATTTGATCGGCGCTGAGCTCGACATCGAGCGCGCCGAGATTGTCCTTGAGCTGCGCAACCGTGCGCATCCCGATCACCGGCGCGGCCACCGCCGGATTGACGAGCGTCCAGGCAATCGCGACTTGCGCCGACGTTTTGCCGAGGTCCTCGGCGATCTTCCCGACCACCGCTGCAATCGACAAGTTGTGCTCCGATAGGCGTCCGGTCACCGCATTGATCGCCTTGCGCGAGCCGAGGTTCTTCATGTCAGGGGGAACGAGATCTGCCTTCGAGTACTTGCCGGCAAGCACGCCGCCGCCGAGCGGTGACCAGGGGCAGACGCCCATGCCCATTTCTGCCGCCATCGGGATCAATTCGCGCTCTACCGTGCGTTCGGTCAGGCTGTAGGAAATCTGCAGCGCGCAGAACTGGCTCCAGCCGCGAAGTTCCGCAATCGCCTGCATGCGCGAGGCCTGCCAAGCCGGAATATCGGACAGGCCGATGTAGAGAACCTTGCCCGCCCGCACGAGATCGTCGAAGGCGCGCAAGATCTCATCGACCGGCGTGTGGAAATCCCACATGTGCAGGTAGTAGAGATCGATGTAGTCGGTTTTCATGCGCTGCAGGCTATCCTCGACCGAGCGCACCATGTTCTTGCGGTGATTGCCCGAGGCATTCGGGTCGCCGGGAGAGGTGGTGAGCGAGTACTTGGTGGAGATCACCAGCCTGTCGCGGCGCCCATTGACCGCTTGACCGAGCAAGACTTCCGACTGGCCCAGTTGGCCGTAGAAATTGGCGGTATCGATGAAATTGCCGCCTTGGTCGATGAAATGGTCGACCAGCTGCGCGGCCTCCCGGTCGGTGCATCCCCACGTGCCCGGCTCAACGCCGAAAGTCATCGTGCCGAGGCACAACGGTGATACCCGCACGCCCGAGCGGCCAAGCAGCCGATAATCGTCCAGTCTCAGAGCCATTAGCCTCTCCCCCGGGTCGTTACCTTGCCTTTGTCGCGGGCGAAGCCCGCGGTCGAGAAACGGGATAGTTGGCCCGCGAGCGCGGACAAGTCTCCGCACCCGTCTCCCAAATATCGATCCATCGCCAAGGCGAACAGCATGCCGAAATTGAAAAGGCCCACCAGCTTCGGGTCGATTCCGTCCTTGACCAGCGGTCGCAACACTTCGCCGCGCTGGCGAATCAGCGGCGCGACTTCCTCACGGTAGAGCTTGCGACCGAGCTCGGGATCGGAAAACAGCGCGACCGTGAGCAGCGGAAAGATATTGATCATGCCCTCGAGGTGACGCGTGCTCGAATCTTTGGCGAGTAGCGCGAGCTCCCCGGCGTGGCGGCCGTTTCATAGGCCTCCACCCGTTCATGCGCGCCGCGCATGGCCTCGATCAGCGGCCGGACGACGGCCTCGTGGAACAGCGCCTGTTTCGATTCGAAATGCTCGAACAGGGTGGCTTGGTTGACCTCGGCCGCTTTCGCGATGTCACGCGTACGGGCGCCCTGAAGATTCGCGCGGGCGAATACTTGCTGCGCAGCGGCGATGATCGATTTACGGCGCTCGGCCGCCGGCAAATAGGCGCGGCGCGGGCGAGTCCTGGCCCGCTCGCTCTTGGTTTTACGCGTCTTTCCAGGGGTTGCCACTGCCATCGGCCTCCAGAGACTCCCGTCGTTCGGCAACGCTAACACAGTTCCGCGCCGAAGCAATCAACCATTTGGTTGACTCTGTCCCGGCGTAACCGCATGCTCCGGATCACGCCGGCTCCAGACACCGGTTCGCAAGCTGCGGAGATCAGTCATGGCTGCATCCTTACCGTCCAGAGACACCACCCTCGAGCGCCAGACCGAAGGCTGGATGAGCGATCCCTACGAGCACTTCGGTCACCACAACACGCGCATACACTCGCTGCCGCGCGAGGAAGTGGAAGCTGTCCAGCTGAGGGCTATGAATCTGCGCCTCGAGGAACGGCGCGGCCAAATCAAAATGCTGGAGAAGCTGGCCGACGGGCAGGGCATCCGGCAGATCAATTCGCTCGACGACATGGCGCCGCTCTTGATGCCGCACGATGTGTACAAATCCTACCCGGTATCGCTGCTCGCAAAGCAGCAGTTCGGCAAGCTGAACACCTGGCTCTCACGGCTCACGCGTTACGATCCCACGGTCGTCGATGTCTCCGACTGCGATTCGATCGACAGCTGGCTCACCAAGCTTCGCGACCAGACACCGCTCGACGTGGCGACGTCATCGGGGAGCACCGGCACTTGCTCGTTCTTCCCCAAGTCGAAACGCGACTACCGGCTTTCGATGATGGGGCTGCGCGTCCAGCTCTCGCAGAAATTTGGGTTTGATCCCAAGCCCGGCGACCTCGAGGACAAGATCCACGCGATCATTCCGCTTTATCGCGATGGTCACGGCTCGACCGGCGCCTTCGCGAAGTACTCCGGAGAGATTTTTGCCAAGGGTGACCCGGGCTACTGGCACACCGCCTTCAACTTCAAAATCAGCTCCGATCTGATGTGGCTGGCGGCGCGACTGCGCGCGGCGGCCGCCAAGGGCGATGCCAGCAAGGTCGACGTGCCGCCCGCGCTCCTGGCCCGTCGCGAGGAGTGGGCGCGGGTGCAGAAAGACATGCCCGCGCAGCAGCTGGAGTTCGTCAACCGGATGATCAAAGAGCTGCAGGGACAGCGCGTGTTCGTCATGAGTACGTCCAATCTCCTCTATGCCGCCGCCAAGCGCGGCCTGGATGAAGGCCTTTCCGGCGTCTTTGCGGCGGACTCGGTGTTCATGGGCGGCGGCGGTGCCAAGGGTGTGCCGCTTCCCGATGACCTCGAGGAAGTCATCTGCAGATTCTTCAACACCAAGCGCATGATCTCCTCCTATGGCATGACCGAGATGAACAGTTTCTCGGTGCTGTGCGATCATGATCGTTACCACGTGCTGCCGTGGGTGACGCCCTTCTTACTCGACCTCGATTCGGGGCGAGCGCTGCCCCGCCGCGGCACGCAAACCGGCCGCGCCGCCTTTTTTGATATGACGCAAGACAGCACCTGGGGCGGCCTCGTTACAGGCGACCTCGTCACCGTGGACTGGGACCACCCGTGCGCATGCGGCCGCAGCTCGCTCGCGCTTGAAAAGAAGATCAACCGCGTCAGCGAAATTCAAGGCGGCGATGACAAGATCACCTGTGCCGCAACGCCCCAGGCCCAGGCTGAGGCGATGGACTTCCTTACGGGCTTGGGAGGGTAACTCCGATGATTGCCAAGAGGCCGATATCGTACGCCGTCATCCGCGGCAAAGTGATCGAGTCCGATCTGATCGAGTTCGGCGGTCGCGGCGGGGATCTCACTTTCCTCGCGCCCGATCCGCACAAAATCGCCGATCGAATACCCCTCGCCAGCGCGCGTCTGATGGAGGATCTGTACGAAATCTCCTTCGAGGATATTCTCGACTATCTTGCCGAGCTGGGCGAGCGGCTCGATATCCGCAAGAACGACTACTTGCTCGAGGCGCGTGAATATTCCTACGCCACCGCGCCGACCACCAAGCCGATCATGGACAGCTTTTTCCACGACATGCCGTTCATGTTCGACAAGGAACGGATCCGCGGCATGGTCGATTTCAACATCGGCGTCCCCTACCTCGAAGGCTGGGTCAGCAAGCCGATCAATGGATCCAAAGTCGCCATACGCGCCTACGGTGCACGCACCTTGCACATCGTCGCCGGCAATGGTCCGGTGCTCGGGGCGCTCACGGTCCTGCGCGGCGCGGTGACGCGCGGTGACACCATCATCAAGGTGCCTTCGAACGATCCGTTCACCACCGGCGCGATCGCGCGCACCATGGTCGATATGGCACCCGACCATCCGCTCACCAAGCATCTTGCGGTCGCCTATTGGCGCGGCGGCGACGAGGCATTGGAATCGAAAATCTATCAGCCGCACCATATCGAGAAGATCTGCGCCTGGGGAGGCTTTGCCTCCGTGAAGCACGTGACCAAGTACATTCAGCCGGGTATCGAGCTCATCAGTCTCGATCCGAAGCGCTCGGCGAGCATTGTCGGTGGCGAGGCGCTGCAGAGCGAGCAGATGATGCTGGAGGCCGCCAGTCGCATCGCGACGGATGTCGCCACCGGCAATCAGACGGCGTGTGCCGCGTGCCGCATGGTTTACGTGACATGCGGCACCGACGATGACGGCGTGGAGAAGCTGAAGAAACTCGGCCGGCTCACTTATGAGGCCATGCTGCGCCTACCGCAGGCACTCACAACCAAACCCAAGCGCTATGACCCCGAGCTCCGCCGCCAGGTCGACACGTTGCGTCTCTCCGATGATTTTTACACCGTCATCGGCGGTCGCAACGACGAGGGTGCGGTGCTGGTCTCGCATTCGTCCGACCGCGTCGAGTTCTGGGAATACCTGGCCGACCGGACCGTCAATCTCATTCCTGTCGACACCATCGAGGAGGTGCTCGATGTGATCGATGCCTACACGCAGACCGTCGGCATCTTCCCGGAAAGCTTGCGCGAAGTCGTCCGCCACAAGGGCGCGCTGCACGGTGGTCAGCGCTTCGTCTCGCTCGGCTATGCCTTCAATGGGCCCGGGCTCGTCGGGCCGCAAGACGGCATCGAGCCGATGCGCCGCCTGGTCAAATGGATTATTTCCGAGGAGCCTCTGCCGGGTCGCAAGCCGTTCTGGGAGTGCACCGACGAAGAAGTCAGAGTGGTCGCGTGAAGCGCGAACAAGCCGCCGACTCTACTGCGCCTGAGCACACTCGACGCATACGCGGGTGCCGCCACTCTCTCTGCGACCGATCGATAGTCGCGCGCCTATGGTTGCCGCCCGGAATTGCATGATTTTGAGACCCATGCCCGTGGCCGGCGGGGACCTCGGGATACCCGTGCCGTCGTCCTCGATCGCAAGCCTGACGAGCGTCGCTTCGCTCTCCAGCGTGATCTTGATCGACTGTGCCTGGCCATGTCGCCGAGCATTCGATACGGCCTCCTGGGAAATGCGGTAGAGGTTATCCAGCGCCTCCGGCAATAGTCGAATGGGCGCTGTTTCGAGAACTTCACAGCGGGCATCCAGTCCGAATGAGGCACGCAGCAGCCCCACCATCTCCGTCAGGGCTTCGCGGAGTCCGCCGTTGGCGAAGGTCACCGGCGAAAGGCCGTGCGCGAGAGCACGGCAGTTGGCGACTGCCTGGGCGGCGAGGCTGCCGAGATTCTCGAGCTCCGCGGCCTCCGGACGCCCCGCCTTGCGCATGCTCGCGGCGATCGCCGAGGCAAGCAGCGAAATGCCGGCCAATTCCTGGCCCAGGCCGTCGTGCAGATCACGCCCGAGTTTTTGTTGTTCCGCACTGGCCGAGTTCAGCAACGCTCGCTCCAGCCGGCGCCGCTCACTGACGTCGTCGACGATGGACCACAGGTACTCCTTGCCGTCGTCTGCGGCAAACATCGCGCCGTTGAAACGCAGCGGTACCCGGCTGCCATCTTTCCGCAAATATTCCTTCTCGTAAGGGCCGAATTTTCCCGTGTGCACCGCGAGCTCATATTGGGCGTCAGTCTCCGCCCAATCCTTCGGGTCGGTCAGCTTCCGATATTCAAGTTCTCGCAACTCATCAGCGCTGTAGCCCGTCAAACGGCGAAACGTCTCGTTGAACTCGATGTATCGTCTCTTGACGTCCGTAAGCACAATCCCGACGTTGGAAGTCTCGTAGAGAGTCCGGAACTTGAGCTCGCTCGCGCGCAGTCTCATCACCGATTGCCGCAACCGGTGGGCAACGAAAGTGGTAAGGCCGCAAGTCACAAAAAAGAATCCGAATGACGAGATCTGGCCGGCCTTTGAGCGAAATGGCGACAGGAACAACATCGCCGCACATAGGGCGCTGAGGGCGCCCGCCAGCACACCGGGTCCGGCTCCGAAGAGCAGCGCGACGACGATCACCGTCGGGTAAAAGGTGAGAAAGGCGAATCCGCCGTTCGGCGGCAACATCAAGGCTCGGGCGAGCAGCGCGATAGCCACCATTGCGACAGCCCCTGAATAACGAATCCAGGAGCGGTCTAACAAACCCTCTCGGGCGAGAATCTTGTCGAGCAGGCCCAGCGGCTTGATGGCAGGAGTATCCAATGCGATTCTTGCAGGATCCGCCTAGCTACGTACCGGGCTGCCTTGCGTGCGGCGATACAACGACGCGACAATCACCCCGAGTATTATCGTCAGAACACCGTCGCAGGCGATCTGTTTGATAACGATGTCTCCAGGCATCGGCTGGACAACGAAGTAAATCATGTAGGTCGGCACGACCGTGAGCAATGCGATGGCCAAACCAAAGCGCACGCCCTGTGCCATCCACGGCTTCGCCTCCGCGCCGCGCGCATAGATCCACACGAACGCACCGGACAACAGCAGATGCGCGACTATCATCAGCGGAAAATATTTTCGTTGGTCGCCCTCGGCCCGGAATAGGTTGGTCAGCTGCATGTAATCGGAACGCAGCAGTACACCGTGCACGACAAAGCTGCCGAAGAACCACGCAACGAAGACCACGATCCAGGCAATGACGAATTTCTTGCTCATGATCCATCCCCCAATCTCACGGAGCGGCGCAAAGCCGGATTACGTGCCTTCGCGGGTCAAGCGAGAGTTTACCGCAATGCGCGCTCGAGTGCTTCGCGAGGGCCGCGAAGGACCGTCCCTTGTGCCCGGAAGCCGGCTCCTCTACTGTAACGTGACCGTGGACAAACTTTTTATTTCCGCCAATTCGCTGCTGCGGGACTCGATGGAGCTTGCCAGACTCGTCGTCAGCAGCGGATTCAGGCCGACGTTCCTCGTCGCCATGTGGCGCGGCGGCGCGCCCATCGGCATCGCCGTGCAGGAAGTACTCGAGTATCATTCGATCATCGCCGATCACATCGCGATTCGCACCTCCTCTTATACGGGCATCGACCAGGCGGACAAGACGGTGCGCGTGCACGCCATCGACTACCTGGTCTCGCGCTTGTCCGCGGACGATGAGCTTCTGCTGGTCGATGATGTGTTCGACTCGGGCCGCAGCCTCGAGGCGGTGATCAAGGAGCTGAAGCAGCGCTGCCGGAGAAATTGGCCGGAAAAATGGCGCATCGCCACGGTGTATTACAAGTCCTCCCGCAATCGCAGCGCGCTCGTGCCCGACTATTACGTTCTCGACACGGATAAATGGCTGGTATTTCCGCACGAGCTCATCGGACTGACCCCGCGAGGAGATCCTCGAGCACAAGCCGGTCGGGCCCAACTTCTTCGAAACGCCATGAGCCCCACTCTCGCCGGGGGCGTGAGCCGCGCCTCGCCGAACTTTTCGTGCTGATCTCATCGCGCTGGCCCCCTGCGCGCCCGCATTCGCGCAAAAGCGCATGGTCATCATCGATCAGGACACTTCCGGGCCCGGGCGGCTCGAACATCATGTCGATGATGGCGCTGCTGCAGTCGCCGCAGGTCGATGTTCTCGGCATCACGGTGGTGACCGGCAATGCCTGGCGGGATGACGAGGCGCGGCACGCGCTGCGGATGCTGGAACTGATCGGCCGGAGCGACGTGCCGGTGGCGCTCGGAGCGGTGTTTCCCCTGGTTCGAACGCAGGAGGAGACGCGCCTCATGGCGCCGCTGGTCGGCAAGGTCGCCTGGTTGGGCGCCTGGGGCCAGCAATTGAGCACGCTGCCCGCGACCCCCGGACTGATCGAGCCGCCCGCGCCGGCAGCGCCGCTCGGCCCCTGGGATACTCCGCCCCTCGCCGAGGGCGAGCCGCATACCAAACCCATCACCGAGGACGCGGCCCACTTTCTGATTCGGCAAGTCCGCTCGCACCCGCATCAAGTAACCATCTATGCGGCCGGACCGCTGACCGATATTGCCCTCGCCGTCGCGCTCGACCCTCATTTCGCCGAGCTGTCCCAGGGCTTGGTCGTCATGGGCGGGAGCCTGAATCCGCACACCGATGATCCGGAATTCTCGACAAGCCCGCGCCACGAATTCAATTTCTGGTTCGATCCGGAGGCGGCGCGAATGACGCTGCGGGCGCACTGGCCCCGCATCGACGTCACCACCGTGGACGTGTCGATCAAGGCGATGTTCACGCAAGCGATGGTCGACGCGATCGCGAAGTCACCCAATCCTGCGGCGCAATACATCGCGAAGTATTCGCAGGAGCGTTACTACTTATGGGACGAGCTCGCCGCCTGCGCCTGGCTCGACCCCACCGTCATCACTCGGCGAGACGATCTGTATATGGATGTCGACGTGAGCCACGGTCCCGCCTACGGCGAGACACTGACGTGGAACGAGGCGATGAAACCGGCCGTCGACGTGCATCTCGTGCATGCGCAATTGGATCTCGACTTGCCGCGATTCACCAAGATGTTCATCGAGCTGATGTCCGCGCCGACGCCGCACGGCGACAGCACGCCGAAGCATTAGCTGCCGGGAATGGTATCGCGGTAGCGCGGCCAGCCTGCGAGCAACGCCTGTACGACCCGATTCCCCACTTCGTAGGCCGCCTCGAGGGCCGGGAGACCTTGCTCCGGATACTCCGCCGTCGTGCTCCATGCGGCGCTTTTTCCCGGTGGCGGCATCGAATAATTGCTCGCCGTCCGCAGCACCAGCACGCGCCTTAAGTCTGCGCGGCCGACTCGCGATAGGCGCCGCAACGCCGTGAGTGTGCCGCTATCCTCCATGTTGGACATCATGAAATTCGCATCTTTGCCCGCTTGCAGTTTTACCCAGTCGTTGGCCCACTGATTCATGCGTTCCCCATGCCAGTAACGGCTGGAGGACAGCGAATCGCCGATGGTGACGAACGGCGGACGCAGAGCCGCGGGATAGCCCGCGAATTGCTGGCGGAATCGCGCGATGCCGGGACTGTCCGCCACCGGGTGATCTTTGGTGAGCGCGTAGGCCCAGTCCACCAGCGCTCCATTCAGCGCGTAGTGAATCGTATCTACGGTCCAACCGCCGGCGATGTCGTTGGGCTTCTTGGCGCCCAATGGCAATAGCCCGTACGGCCAGTCGGCGGGAATCTCGCGAGCGTCGATTTCGTAGAGCAGATCGCCATCGACCACATGCTTCGCCCAGGCTGCCGTCCCCAAGGAAACATCGAGCGGGTCGCCCCCCGCGATGCCGGCGACCAGCCAATAGGCCTTGCTCAGATCGAAGCGCGGATCGAGACCCAACGCCATGATGGAACTGCTGGAATTGGTGACCCCGCCGCCCGTACAGATCAGCAGCAATCCCGCATCGTTCATGCGCAGCTCGTACTCGCCCAGCGGAAACGGCAGCACGCGATCGAGCCTGTCCCTCTCGACCCAGAATTGTGCCTCGCCCGGCTTGTCGCCCGTCATTTTGCCGATCTCGAACATGGTCACGACGACGACTTTGACCGGGATGGGTGCGGACGTTGTGGGCCCGGCCGGTATGGGCGCGGCCGGCGCCGGCGGCGCCGCACGCGCCGACGATGCCCACATCGCAAGCGCCGAGAGAACCCCGAAGACCGTACCAAGACTGATTGGCCGAATGAAGCTACGCATGCGCAAACAATACGGCGCAAACGATATGATTCGCAAATGGCCACCGTTGCCGATCATTACCGCTCGCATCTCGCACCCGTATACTCGTGGATGTCGGGAGGCTTCGATGCCGCCATACAGCGCGGCGAAACAGAGATCAGCACCCTTCTCCCGGATTTATCGAACGGCAGCCGCGCGGTCGATTTGGGGTGCGGCTTCGGCATGCACAGCATTCCGCTCGCTCGCCGCGGCTGTTCGGTGCTCGCCCTCGATTCCTCGAGTTACTTGCTGGAACAGTTGAACGCGCATGCCGGCGCACTCCCGATCAGCGTCGTCGAGGATGACCTGTTGGCTTTTCAGCGATATCTTGATCGCCCGGCCGACATTATTTTATGTATGGGTGACACGTTGACCCATCTTCCGGAGCGGGACTCCGCTTTGCAATTGTTCACGCGTGCCGCCGCATCCTTGCGCCCCGGCGGCACGTTCATCGCCACGTTTCGAGACTACACGCACGCTTTGCTCGGCGCTGGGCGCTTCATTCCCGTAAAGACTGATGCGGACCGGATTCTTACCTGTTTTCTGGAATATGCCTCCGATCATGTCGATGTCCATGATCTGCTTCATGAACGCAACGGCGATGCCTGGCAACTGAGGGTCAGCACGTACCGAAAGATGCGGCTGAATCCGCAATGGGTATCGGCATCGCTGCGCGAGCGGGGATTCTCGGTAAGCGCCGAACCCGGTCCGGCGGGCATGATTCGCGTGACTGCCATCAAGAGCTGACGATTGCGCGGCCGAGAGCCGCGTCGCTTCGACCTCGATTCGGTATACAAGCTCAATTCTGTGTACAAAGATGGAGCGTCTTGTGTACACAATTGGTGCATGCCCTCGCACTTAAGGAACCGCCAATGTGCGGCGCAAGCCCGTCGCCCTCGGACGCCCTCGAAGCTGAACTTTTGCTCATTATATTAAGTAGTTAGCAGGCAGTTCCTGGGCGCTGCATGCCGGCTACGGCGGGCGCGCGAGGCGCGCCGGCACTTTATTTATCGGTCGATGCCGATGCGCACGATTCTTGCAGTGAGGTTTCCCAAGGCGCGCAGGATCTGCCTGCTAATGCCACAATAAAAGCAGGGGATAAGAAACAATGAGGGATGCAACAATGAAATCATGGATCCGTGGTTTGGGTCTGGTGTCGTGCTCGATCGTCACCGCCTACCACCCCGCCGGCGCACAGCCGGCCGGCGAACCCATGAATCCCGTGACAGCTCCAGCGGGCTCATCCGACAATCTCGATGAAATCGTCGTGCATGGCATCCGGCGCGGTGACTTGGTCATGCCCACCACCGTCACCTCCAACTCGGCTTATGGGCTCGATCTCGGCGTGATGGATACTCCACGCAACAATACCCTCTTGTCCAAAGCGCAGCTCGACGCCCTCGACGTGCAGAATCCCGGCGGATTCTCCTCGCTAACCTCAAGCGCCTATTCGGACGCCTCGTTCGGCGAGCCGAACGTACCCCGTATCCGTGGCCAGTACGCAGACATGTACTACAACGGGATGCGCGACAGCTTCACGCTCAACGGCTATGGCGCCCCGATCAGCTTCAACATGGTGGACGCCATCGACATCATCAAGGGGCCAGCCAGCGTCCAGGGCGGAGCGGGTCCAGGCGTGGGCGGCTCCATCGATATCGGCACCAAAATGCCGTCCATGACCACGTTCGCGGCCAGCGCCTCCGCCGAGGTGGACACTCACCAGAAGCGCATCGTCAACGTCGACGTGGGCGGTCCGCTGGCCGAGAATCTCGCCGGGCGCGTGAGCTTCACCACCAACGACAGCAACAGCTACTACTACGACATGTATTTCCACCAGCAGTCGGCGTATGCCGCCCTGGTCTTCGAGCCGACACCCACCTACAAAATCTCGATCAACGGCGACCTTACCGATACCCGCTACCGGGAGAACGACGGCATCAACCGTGTGAACCAGGGCCTCATCGACAACAGCAACTACCTCACCGGCGCTCCGCCGCTCAGCAGTGTCGTCGGCTTCGGCACGGAAGTGGATCTGACCGGCTCCACGGTGCTCAACCCCCGCACCATCATCGATGAGCCGGCCGGCACGGGTGCGCACTCGCTACACGGCATGCTGCAGATCATCCAGACTTTCACGGTGAGCGACAAGTTTTCCATTGTGAACAACACGTTCTATGACTACGTCGACCGCTACAACCAGACCATGGACTACTACGCCGACACGGCCATGGGCAGCTACACCTTCGAGAACAAGACCGACTTCAAGGTCAAGTTTCCCTTGGGTCCGCTTCAAAACGACATCGACACCGGCTTTACCTACCGTTACGCGCACGTGCGCGACATCCAGAACTACAACAATGAGCCCGTGAGCGTGTTCGACCTGTCGCAGAGTCCGAGCACCTGGGTGTTCCCGCCTTCGGCGCAGATAATCGGCGGCGCATTCCCCTACACCGGGGCTTTCGGTCACGTCCAGTACGGGTTCCCCGGTGAAGGTACGGCCTTCGGTACGATTCTGTATCCGAACGCGACCATCGATTCCAACCTCCAGGATGCCGCGATCTTCCTCGAGCACCGCCTGACGTTCACGCCGCAGTGGAGCGTGCTGTACGGACTGCGCGGCGACCTCGTTCAGCTGAACGATTCGGACCCCTTGTACTCAGCTTCGGAAGCTCCCTACGCGTCGGCCGGAAATATCAACGGCTACTACGTGACGCCTCCGGAGTCGCAGCACACGGGGTGGTACGGCCTGTACAACGGGAACATCAGCCTGGTGTACAGTCCGACCGATTGGATGTCGGCCTATGTCACCTACAACAAGACCCAGTACGTATATGCCACAGCCAACGACGGGGCAGTCGGCGCACTGAACGTCCCTGTGACCAGCCAGCTGCGCCAGGGCACGAAGCTAGAGGAGGCGGGCGTGAAGTTCGACCTGCTAGGCAAGGCGCTGTTCATCTCCATCGCAGGATTCAATCAAGAGCGGGAGGTATCCACCGGCCCGAGCCTCACCGAGGAATCCTGGGCCCACATCACCGGCGCTGAATTCGAGCTGAACTACCAGCCCAATCCGCATTTCTTCGGCACCGCCAGCTACTCCTACCTGCACACGAGGCTGGATACGCCGGCCTCGTTCTATAACTTCCCGGCGCAGCCGGGCTTCAACATCGATGGCGCCGGCACGACGCTGGTGTTCAACCCCAACCAGAACTTCGAAGATCCGGGCGTGCCCGAGCACCTGATCAACTTCCTGGTCAACTACAAGCTGGACAGCGGCCTCGGGTTCCAGGCCAACCTGCAGGTGACCGGATCCGTCCAGACCACGCAGTCCGGCTCGGTGAACATCGCGGCGACCGAAACTAACCTCAACAACGATTTCGGATATGGGACGTACTCGCAACCTATAAATAATGCCATCCCGGCATCCGTCCTGAAGAGCGGGTACTACACTTCGCCGACCATTCCGTGGCAGTACCAGCTGAATGCCGGTGTCTTCTATACGTTCCTGCAGCATTACACGGCGCGGCTGATGGTGTACAACGTCGCCAACCGGGTTAACTGGCTCAACGACAATCCCTTCTACGGCAACGACTTCATTACGCGGCAGCCGCCGCGTAGCTTCGATCTAACCTTCACCGGCAAGTTCTGACCGAGCTCGGCGACGCGGGGGTGCTATCGATGCTCGTCCTTCAGCGATTCGGCTCCCGCGAGCCCGCGCAAGTAGTCGCCCCATTTCGGATCGTAGCCGGGGATGCGGTGACTCAATCGCGCCCCCTCGTTCCACCAGTGCGCGGCGTCGCGCCCCATCTCAACCCCGCGCCGGGTATGCAAATCGAGCATGTAGTCCTCGACCACCGGCTTGCGCTCGCCCCTGTCCACTACAGCCCGTGTCCATCCCGCAAGCTCCATCGACATGTTGTCTTTGGGCGCCGTGGCCAGCAGGCGCACGGCATGTGCGCAATAAATCCAGCGGTCGCTCCGATCGAGCATGCGCGTAGCCTGCGCGTACAGCGACTCGATGATCGCCGGTGCCATGACTAGCCCTAAACCCACATCCTCGGCGGCAATGATCTCGAGCCTGCGCCAGAGCATCTCCTCCGTCTCTGCCCCATTGGCAAACAGCTCATGAGCTGCCAGCGCGGCCTCCTCCACGAGCCCGCGCCGAATGGATTTCTGTAGAACAGAACGCAGCTCATCCACAGCAAACCCATTCACCGTGACCGCGCGGCTCCATACATCGCCGCTCTGATAGTTCTTGGACACGTTCTACTCCTTATCCGGTTGCGCCCGCGTATCCTAACGGACACAAGCAGCGGACGTGGTGACAATGCGCAGGAGCCGTGAGGAACGAAGGCAATCGGGTACTGTAAGGCTGCACCGCCGCAGCTTCGTGCAGCTCACGGCCATGGCGGCGGGAGCCGCTTTCCTGTCGACGGGTTGCCGCCGCCATCGCGGTCACGCACTCACCATGTCACTGAGCTGGATTCCGGACGTCGAGTACGCCGACCTGTGGGTCGCTCTCGATAGGCACTACATCGCCGATGCTGGCATACGCTTCAACTATCTGCCGGGCGGCCCCAACGCGCCGCAACCGGTGCTCGAGATCTCCGCCGGAGAGGCGGATTTCGGCGACTCGGACTGGCTGCCGTTCTGCGACGCGATCGGCCAGGGAAACGATTTTGTAATCTTAGCTTCCCTCTATCCGGTGTGCCCGGTGGGGTTGATTTCGTTGCCCGCGCATCCGCTGCGCACGCCGGCCGATCTTGTGGGCAAGCGCTTCCTGGTACAGGGTCCGAACGAACGTGCCGTGCTGCAAGCGCTTTTTCGTATCAACGGCCTCGAGGAGAATTACACCGCGGTTCCGGTCGGGTTTTCTCCCGAGCCTTTGCTCGAGGGCGCAGGTGATGCCTACTTCTGCTTCGTGACCAATCAGCCACAGGTGCTCGCCCGCATGGGGCTTAAGCAGGGCACGGATTTTTTCGTCACTCGGTTGTACGATCTTGGCTATCGTGTTTGCGCTTCGTTGCTCACGATCGAGCGCAAGACGCTCCACAATCGACGTGGCGAGATGGTCCGCTTTCTCGGCGCGTTGCTGCGCGGGCACGCCGCCAACGCAGCCGACCCTGCTTATGGCGCCCGGCTGGCAGTCGACCGCTACGGCGCCGATCTGGGGTTGAACCTTGCGCAACAAACCACGCTCAATCGGTTACAGATCGCACTGGAGACCGAACCCGGCGCGGAAATCCCTTTTTGGTTCAGCGAAGAAGCCTTCGCGGGACCCATGTATTCGGTGGCGCGCATCTCCGGTCGTCCGCCGCTTCCCCCACCCGCTCAACTGCGCGACATGAGCCTGCTGGAAGAGGCCTACCGGGCTCTCAAGGCAGCCGGCTGAACATGGCGACTCTTACCTTGACAGGGGTCACGCGATCCTTCCTCCGCCGAACCCGCACGGGTCGCAAAGAACCCTTCGCTGCATTGGGTCCGCTCGACGTGCAGATCGGCGATGGCGAATTTGTGGCGCTGATCGGTGCGTCCGGATGCGGCAAGAGCACGGTCCTGCGTCTGCTTGCCGGGCTGGACGAACCGACTCTAGGCCACGTGCAGATCAACGGTCAGCCGCCGCGCGAGCTGCAGGCGCAGCACTCGCTCGGCATCGCCTTCCAGGAACACGCGTTGCTGCCTTGGCGGACGGTCGAGAGTAACCTGCGCCTGCCCTTCGAGATCGCCGGGCTCGCGGCGCCCGCGGACCGCATTGGCGAGCTGGTGACCTTGGCGGGTCTACAGGGTTTTGAGCACTCCCGGCCGGCGGAACTGTCGGGCGGCATGCGGCAACGGGTGGCGATCGCCCGCGCGCTCGCGTTGCAACCGAAGCTGCTGTTGCTCGATGAGCCCTTCGGCGCGCTCGATGCGGTGACACGGCGCAGAATGAATTTCGAGCTCGAGCGCATCTGGCTTGAAAGCCGACCCACTACCCTGATGATCACACACAGCGTCGACGAGGCCGTATTGCTCGCCGACCGCGTCCTCGTCCTCACCGAACGGCCGGGCCGGCTGCGCATGGACGCGGCCGTCTCCTTTGCCCGGCCGCGTTCTGCGGCACTCATGCGGACCGCCGAATTTCATCGACTGGCCGACGAGCTTACCGCCCAGCTGGAACCCGCATGAGACCGCAGATGCGCCTCCTCTATCCCGCGATCGGCTGCGTGCTACTGCTGGGAGGCTGGGAGGTCATCGGCCGCACAGGACTCTTAGGCAAGACATTCCCCAGCTTAAGCGACGTGCTCCGTGTCTTCGCAGACGGTCCCCGCTGGGCGCTGCTGGTCCGCTCGAGCGCCGCAACGCTGGGTTCTGCAGCCGCGGGGTATGCGGTGGGCATCTGCCTCGGCGCAGCGGCCGCTTTACTTGCCCACCTGGTGCCGCTGTTGCGAGGAGGACTGGACCGCATGGCGGTGCTCGTCAACGCGCTGCCGGTCATTGCGCTCGGCCCCGTGCTGATCATCACGGCAGGCCGCGAGAGCACTCCCACAGCCCTTGCGGCCGTGCCGGTCTTCTTCCTGCTATATACCTCGACGGGGGTGGGTCTGCGCGGCGCGAGCCCGCGCCTGGAACTGGTATTAGCCACGCTCGGCGCCCGCCGCTGGCAGCGGCTGACTAAACTCGAGGCGATCGCCGCCGTGCCTTCGATATTGAGCGGCATGAAAATCGCCGCCTCGAGCGCGATGATCGGTGCCATCGTGGGCGAGTGGTTCGGTGCACCGTCCGGCTTGGGCGTGGTCGTGCTCAACAGCATGCAAAACTTTCAGATACCGCTGCTGTGGGCCACGGTAATCGTCATCGCCGCAATGACGCTTTCGGCGTACGGTTTGTTGACGCTCGCAGAGCGAGCCGCGCGACGGAGAATCGGCGAGTGCGACGGCTGATCCTCGACCTGTGGCCCGTTTTGCTGTTGTTGCTCCTCTGGCAGATATGGGTGAGCGCCGCGGGCTACAGCAGCATTGTGCTGGTGCCGCCAGCCGCGGTGTTAAGCGACCTGCTGCATTTCCCAGGCGCATACTTCTCACCGGCCCTGCACACATTGATCTTTGCTTTGGCAGGCTTGGGGCTGGGGATCGTTTTGGGACTCTTGCTGGCCCTCGCGGCGTGGCTCTCCGAGCTGCTGGCCGGGATGACGACGCCCTTCGCGCTGCTCCTCAGCTCGACTCCGGTCGTCTGCTTGATTCCCGTGATCGCCCGGCTTTTTGGCTACGCGAGCCGTACCGAGCTGGTCGCGGTCGCCCTGATGACGTTTTTCCCGTCCTATGTTTATTGTACCGCGGGCCTTCGGCAGCTACCCGCGAGGTCGGGCGATGTGTTGCTCGTGCTGCACGCATCGCGTTGGCAAACCTTGCGTCTGCTCGCGATTCCCGCTGCGGTTCCGGCGCTTGCCACGGCGTTGCGCGTGGGAGCCACCTACAGTGTGTTGGTCGCGCTGGTGGCGGAGTATCTCATGCAGACCGGCGGCCTCGGCTCGCTGTTCGCCGTCACCATGCAACAGTTCCATCTGGCCCGAGCCCTCGGCGCCAGCGCGCTCGCCATGGCGCTGTCGGTGGCACTCTTCGAGGCAACCCGCGCCATCGAGGATCGCGTAGCTCAAATCTACAGGGCCGGAAGCTGAGACGTTATGGCATGGCCGCTCTCAGGCCAGATAGATGAAGCGCGCAATGAACAGAGCCGACAGCAAGTAGACAAGCCAATCGCTCCGAGTCGCCTTGCCGCGCACCAGCTTGAGCACGGCGTGGCTGGTGATGCCGAACGCCAGGCCGTTCGCAATCGAGAAGCTCAAGGGGATCATGATGACCGTCAGAAACGCCGGAATGGCCTCGAGCGGATCGACCCAATCCACCTCTGCAAGCGCGCCCATCATCATGCCCCCGACCAGAATCAAGGCCGGTGCCGTGGCGGCGGTCGGGATTGCCTGCACGAGCGGCGCGAAGAACAACGTGCACAGGAACAACAGGCCGACGACGACACTGGTGAGACCGGTGCGCCCACCGACCGCGACCCCGGCCGCGCTCTCGATGTAGCTCGACACCGGACTCGTGCCGGACGCAGCGCCCACCATCATGGCCAGCGAATCGACGGTCAGAATACGGTTCAACCTGGGTATGGAGCCATCGGGGGCCGTGAGTCCCGCTCTCTTGGTCACGGCCACCAGCGTGCCGACGTTGTCGAATAGATCGACCAACAGGAATACGAGCATGATCTCGAGCAGCGACAGGCCAATGCCCCCCTTGAGATTCAGGGCGCCCCGCACGTCGAGCTTGAACGCTGCAGCCGACAGATCGCTCAAGCTGTAAACGCCGGGCGCGAAGTGAGCCATGCCCAGCGCCCAGCCGATGACCGCTGTTACGACAATGCCGACCAGCATGGCACCCTTGATTCGCCATGCCTGGAGCGATGCGATCACCAAGAGCCCGAGCAGCGACAATGCAGGCGTCGCGCTGGTGAGATTGCCGAGACCGACCAGTGTGCCGGGCTTGGCAACGATCACGCCCGCGTCGACCAAGCCGATGAAGGCGATGAACAGCCCCACCCCACCCGCCACGGCCGCGAACAGCGCACGCGGCACGGCATTCATGATCAGCTGGCGCACGCCGCACAGGGTCAGAACGAGAAATGCAAAGCCTGACAGGAAGACGCAACCGAGCGCAGTCTGCCAAGGCACGCCCATACCCTTGACCACCGTGTAGGTGAAATACGCGTTGAGCCCCATGCCGGGTGCGAGCGCCAAGGGATAGTTCGACACGAGCCCCATGAGAATACTGCCGAATGCCGCGGCAAAGCAGGTCGCCGCGGCGACGCCGGCCACGGGCATGCCGGCCGCGCCCAGAATGACCGGATTGACGACGACGATATAGGCCATCGTAAGAAAAGTCGTGAAACCGGCGAGCAGCTCCGTGCGAACCGTAGTGCCGTGAGTGTCGAGACCAAAGAAGCGATTGAGCATTGCCATCCCTTATTCTTTGATAGCGTCGGTTCTACGATACATGCGCGCCGCAAACAAGCTTTATCGGCGGCATCTCCGTGCTGTCACGCCGCCTGTGCGGCAAGCCCGCTGCGGCGGCACTTCCTTGGGGCGCTTTCTCGTTCGCAATGCACACGATCGGTGCGGGGCATTGTGTACAAAACTTCGAGAGGACGTGCTGTAATGCCTGAGCGACATGGGGTGCTATGGGCAAGCTGACCACACATGTTCTGAACGTAGCGGCGGGCATTCCGGCGGCCGGCATGCGTATCGAATTGCGCGCCGTTGGCGCGGCTTCGAGGGCGACAGACCTGCCGCCCATCGGCACCGCGCAAACGAATGCCGACGGCCGCTGCCCCTCACCCCTCCTCGACGGTGCGGCGTTTCGTATCGGTCGCTACACCCTGACGTTTCACGTGGCCGCATACTTCCGCGCGCTCGGACACGAGCTTTCCGAGCCGCCCTTTCTAGACGAGGTCGTGATCGCCTTCGGCATCGCCGATCCGCAGCGGGACTATCACGTACCGTTGCTGGTGTCTCCGTGGAGCTACTCCACTTACCGGGGCAGTTGACCGTCATGTCGCTCTCTGCCGCCACAAACGCCGGCTCGGCAGAGACCCTGCGGTTCGTTCTGGACGACCGCGTCGTGTGCATCGATCAGCCACCGCCGACGATGACCGTGCTCGACTACTTGCGCGAGGTGGCGGGCCGACGTGGCACCAAGGAGGGCTGCGCCGAGGGAGATTGCGGTGCCTGCACCGTCGTGCTCGGCGAGCTATCGAGTCGCGGCGTCAGGTATCGCGCGGTCAATTCATGCATCCGGTTTCTGCCTACTTTGGACGGCAAGGAGCTCGTCACCGTCGAGAGCCTGGAGCAACTCTCCGGCACTCTGCACCCCGTACAGCAGTCGATGATCGACCATCATGGCTCGCAATGCGGGTTTTGCACGCCCGGCTTCGTGATGTCCCTGTTCGCCCTTTACCTGCAGCGCAGCCGGTCGAGCCGCGCGCAAGTGCTCGAAGCACTCAGCGGCAATCTGTGCCGCTGCACCGGTTACCGGCCGATCATCGATGCGGGGATGCACCAAGGCGATTACCCCGAACCCGACCGCTGGAGCCGCGACGACGCACGATCCGCACACAAGGCCGATACGCTCGAGCGCCTGGCTCGCGAGCGTGCTGGCGGCGCATCGCTCCGCTATCCGGGCTATCACGCGCCGCGTACGCTCGAAGAGCTGAGCACCGCGCTCTTGGCGCAACCCGATGCGGTGGTGCTTGCGGGCGGCACCGACATCGGCCTCTGGGTCACGAAGCAACTGCGCGAGCTGCCACCGCTGATATTCGTCGGGGCGGTGCCTGAGCTGTCAGCAATCGAGGAGCGGACGGAGGAATTATGGATCGGCGCCGCCGTCACTCTGACCGACGCCTGGCCCGCTCTGCTGCGTCGATTCCCGGAGCTGGAGGAGCAGGCGGCGCGCTTCGCCTCCCCGCCGATTCGTAATTCCGCGACCCTCTGCGGCAATCTGGCCAACGGATCGCCGATCGGCGATTCGATTCCCGCCTTGATTGCGCTCGATGCACGAATCGAGCTTCGCAAGGGTGCCGCGGTTCGCAGGCTTGCGCTCGAGGACTTCTACTTGGGGTACCAGAAGAAAGCCTTGGACAAGGGCGAGTTCATGACCGGCGTTGCCATTCCGGCCGCAACCAAAGGCCGCCTGCTCGGGAGCTTCAAGGTGTCCAAGCGTATCGACCAGGATATTTCCGGTATATGCGCGACCTTCTGCGTGAGCCTCGACGGTGAGCGCGTACGAGCTGCGCGGCTCGCGTACGGCGGCATGGCCGCCATCGCCTGCCGCGCCCGCCACGCGGAACGGGCGCTCATCGAGCACGGCTGGAACTCGGCCGGTATCGAGGCCTGCAGCACCGCGCTCACCGCGGACTTCAAGCCCCTGTCGGACTTGCGCGCGAGTGGCGCCTATCGTCTGCAAGTCGCAGGCAATCTGTTGCGGCGCTTCTTCCTGCACCACCAAAATGAGCACCCGGTGTTGCGCACCCGCGATGCCTTGCACACCGATCAGGCCTCGCGCGCCGGCAAGCCGCGGCATGCAAGAGGCGCCGCCCGATGACCGTCGGCACACCGCGGATGCATGACAGCGCACCGCTGCACGTCAGCGGCCAGGCGCAGTACTGCGACGATATCGTGCTCCCGGAGAACGCGCTGCACGCCGCTTTTGGCATGAGCCCCATCGCCCACGGTCGCATCACCGCGCTCGATCTCGCCGCCGTTGCGGCTGCACCCGGCGTCGCGGCGATCGCGGTCGCGGCCGACGTTCCCGGCGAAAACAATTACGGGGGTGCGGTGCACGATGATCCGATCTTCGCCGCGGATGTGGTGCAGTACGCCGGACAGCCGATCTTCGCCGTGGCGGCGAGCTCGATGCGCGCAGCGCGCATCGCCGCGCGACGCGCGCAGCTCGAGTTGACGCCTCTCCCCGCACTGCTCGACATCCGCGCGGCCCTGACCGCCCAGAGCTACGTCCTCCCGAGCCAGACCATGCGCCGCGGCGATCCGCACGCACAGCTCAGGTTGGCACCGCGGCGCCTGACCTCGACCGTCGTGATCGGCGGCCAGGATCATTTCTACCTGGAAGGTCACATCGCGGTGGCCATTCCGCAGGAAGATCGCGGCATGCTGGTGCATAGCTCGACGCAGCATCCGACGGAAGTGCAGAGCATCGTGGCTCACGCCCTCGGCTTTTCTTCCAATCAGGTCATCGTGCAGTGCCGGCGCATGGGCGGTGGGTTCGGTGGCAAGGAAAGCCAGGCGGCGCTGATCGCGGCCGCGGCCGCCGTATTGGCGCGCAAAACCGGCAGGCCGGTGAAGTTGCGCCTGGACCGCGATACCGACATGGTGATGACCGGCAAGCGGCACGACTTCATCGCCGACTACGAAGCCGGTTTCGACGACACCGGCCGGTTGATCGCGCTGTCGCTGATGCTGGCCTCGCGCTGCGGGTATTCAGCCGATCTTTCCGGGCCTGTCAACGATCGTGCGATGTTTCACATCGACAACGCTTACTACCTGGAACATGTCGAGATCACTTCGCATCGCTGCAAGACCCACACCGTGTCGAACACCGCCTTCCGCGGCTTCGGCGGGCCCCAAGGCATGATGGTGATCGAGGCGGTGCTGGATGACATCGCGCGCACGCTGAATCTGGATACGCTCGCTGTCCGGCGTGCCAACCTGTACGGCATCGGCGAGCGCAACCTGACGCACTACGGCCAAGAGGTGACGGCCAACCGGCTGCCGGAGATTTTCGATCGACTCGAGCGCAGCAGCGAATATCACCGCCGGCGTGAGGAAGTGCGTCGCTGGAACGCCACCCAGCCCCTCGTCAAGCGGGGTCTTGCTCTGACACCCGTGAAATTCGGCATCGCATTCACTTCGACGTTGTTCAACCAGGCCGGTGCACTGCTGCAGGTCTACACCGACGGCACGGTGTTGCTGAATCACGGCGGCACGGAAATGGGCCAGGGATTGCACGTGAAAGTGGCGCAGGTGGTCGCCGCCGAGCTGGGGTTGCCGCTTGCCGCCATCCGCATATCGGCGACGGATACGAGCAAGGTGCCGAACACCTCCGCCACGGCGGCCTCGTCCGGCTCGGATCTCAACGGCAAGGCGGCGCAGGCCGCAGCGATCACCGTTCGCGAGCGCCTCGCCGCCGTGGCCTCCCAGAAGTACGGCGTTGCCCCCGAGGATGTCCGCTTCGCCGACGGCCACGTGCAAGTGGGTGCGCAGCGGCTCACCTTCGCCGCACTGGCGCGCAGCGCCCACGAGGCGCGAGTGTCGCTGTCCGCGACCGGTTACTACCGCACGCCCAAAATTCATTGGGACCGGGACGCCAAGCGCGGCAGGCCTTTCTATTATTTCGCCTTCGGTGCCGCAGTGGCGGAAGTGGCGGTGGATACGCTCACCGGCGAGACACAATTGTTGCGCGTCGACATCTTGCATGACGTCGGGACGTCGATGAATCCGGCCATCGACCTCGGTCAGATCGAAGGCGGCTTTCTACAGGGCGTCGGCTGGCTCACCTCCGAGGAACTGTATTGGAACGGTGACGGCCAGCTCGGCACGCACGCCCCATCGACTTACAAGATCCCCACCGCCCATGACTGGCCCGCGGATGCTCGAGTGGAACTGCTGCCGGCGGCGCCCAACAGCGAGGATACGATCTTTCGCTCCAAGGCGGTGGGCGAGCCGCCGCTGATGTTGGCGATTTCCGTGTTTCACGCCACTCGCGACGCCTGCGCGGCGTGCGGTCCGGAGCGCTGCCTCCCGGATCTGACCGCACCGGCTACGCCTGAAGCCGTGTTGCGCGCCATCAACGCGCTCCGCCGCAGGCGCGCCGCATGAGCGTACCTCACATCAGATCCCGCCACGGCGCGTTGCGTACGCGAGGCCCATGGCTGGTGCCGCTCTCGGGACACTGGATCGACGCTGCACGGACCCATCTGTCGCATCACGCGGCGTTGGCACGCGTGACGGTCACGGCACTGCGGGGCTCGGCACCGCGCGAGGCCGGCGCGAGCATGCTGGTCGATGCCGTCAGCACGGTGGGCACCATCGGCGGCGGTCGACTCGAATGGCACGCGATCACGCTCGCCCGCGAGCTGCTCGGCGATGCACGCGCAGCGCCGGTGCGGATTGCCGACCTGATACTCGGGCCTGAGCTCGGGCAGTGCTGTGGCGGCCGCGTCGAGCTGTGGCTGGAGCGCCTGACGCGCAACGATGTTCATTGGGTCGAGGATGTGGCGCGCCGTTTGCGCGCCGACCCCGGAGTCGCGATTGCCAGCGAAATGCTCAACGGCGTCGTGACTCACCGGCTGCTACGGCGCTCTTTCGCAGGAGCGGCGGCGGTGGAGCTCGAGCGCGGGCCGCAGGAAAGCCTCACTTTGTTCGAGGCGCCCCGGCCACGCCGCCCGGATCTGTGGATCTTCGGGGCCGGTCACGTCGGCCAAGCTCTGGTGCGGCTGCTGGCGGAACTCAGGCTGTTCGAGATCACCTGGATCGACTCACGCGCGGAGCTCCTGCCCGGGACCTTACCCGAGGGCGTGACTCCGCAGGTTTGTGCCGATCCGGTGGGACTCGCGGCCTCTGCGCCCGCGGCCACGCGCTTCGTGGTGATGACGCACGATCACGCGCTCGACTATGACTTGTGTCGCGTGATCCTTGCGCGGGCGAATTCATCCTGGTTGGGCCTCATCGGATCGGCGAGCAAATCGGCACGATTCCGGTCGCGCCTGCTGCGGGACGGCCTGAATCGCGAGACGGTGTCGGGACTTGTCTGCCCGATCGGGGTGCCCGGCATCTCCAGCAAACTACCCGGCGCCATCGCCGTTGCCATCGCGGCGCAGCTGCTGCAGCAGCCGGCTGTCGCCGGGCCCGGCGCGAGCGTCCTTGCGCCCGCAGAGGGGGACCCGCGCGGCTGTGAAGGCGGTTGCGGCTCGTGTTCCTCGGGGCGCTCAACGAATACACGATGAGCTCATGAGCGCCTTCATGATCGAATTCCTGGGCTTGCTCGGCCGCTGGGTACACCTCATCACGGGCATTGCCTGGATCGGTGCCTCGTTCTATTTCGTTTGGCTCGACGATCACTTGTTGCCCCCGACCGATGACGGGCTCGTTCGCAAGGGAGTCGGCGGCGAGTTGTGGGCCGTGCATGGCGGTGGGTTCTATAACGCACAAAAGTATCGGATCGCCCCGCAACTCTTGCCCCAATCCCTGCACTGGTTTTATTGGGAAGCGTACTCGACGTTCCTGTCCGGCGTCTTCCTGTTGTGCCTTCTGTACTACGGCCAAGCCGAGATCTATCTCATCGACCCCCGTGTGGCCGCATTGACCAAACCCGAGGCCATCGCCATCAGCATCGCCTTCATCGTCGGCGGCTGGCTGGTATACGACGCGCTGTGTCGCAGCCCGCTCGTGCGACGTCCGGCATGGCTCGCCGCCCTCATCGCGATCCTCTCATGCGCCGCCGCCTACGGCCTGTGCCACCTTTTCAGCGGGCGCGGCGCGTTCATTCAATTCGGCGCCATGCTGGGCACCATCATGGTGGCCAACGTGTTCTTCGTGATCATTCCGGGGCAGCGCGAGATGGTCCGCGCCAAGGAGCAGGGCCGTGAGCCGGACGGCCAAGCGGGTCTGCGCGGCAAGCTCCGATCGGTGCACAACACCTATTTCACGCTCCCCGTGCTCTTCACCATGATCAGCAACCACTATGCGTTGACGTTTGGGGCGCGCCACAACTGGCTGGTGCTGATCGCGATCAGCGCCGCCGGTGTTTTGATCCGCGTGTATTTCGTGGACCGGCACAAGCGCCATCTGCGCGGCGGCAAGACCTCGCCCTGGCCGGCCCTGCTCGGCGTGCTCGTACTCGTTGCCGCGGCTGCCGCTCTGGCGCCGCGGGCGGCGCCCTCGGCGATCACCGGAGCGTCGACACCCGCGGCGGAGTTCTCCGCCGTGCGGCACATCATTGCCGAGCGTTGCGTGCCTTGCCACACGGCAGCGCCGACCCAACCGGGATTCTCGGCCGCGCCCAAGGGCTTGCTGCTCGATACGCCCGAAGGCATCCTCACCCACGTCTCGGTGATCGGGCCGCAAGTACAAACGAGAGCCATGCCGATCGGAAATCTCACCGGCATGACCGACGCCGAGCGCAGCCGGCTGCTCGATTGGATAGGGCATGGCGCACCTCACTGAGTCGGACTCCACATGAGACTCAACGACCCCCTGGAAAGGCGCAAACGCGTGGCGAGCGGCGGCCAGAGCGAACGCTCGGCGCGCGCCGCGAGAAACGGTGTCGACACGGCGGAAGTGCACGAGCGCATTTGGAGCGCCATTGTCGATCACAGCCTGCCCCCCGAGACCCGCCTGGTGGAAAGCGAGCTTTGCGAAATATTCGGAGTCGGGCGCACGCGGGTGCGGCAGGTCTTGCAGCGCCTGGCCCACGAGCGGGTCGTGACGCTGATGCGCAATCGCGGCGCCATGGTATCCAAGCCCTCCGTGCGCGAAGCCCGCGAGGTCTTCGCGGCGCGGCGGCTCATCGAGACAAGCATCGTGGAAACGCTCCTCAAGTCGGCGACGCGCAAAGACATCAAACGCCTGCAAGAGCACGTTGCCCGTGAACAGGACGCCTGGCGCGCCAATGATCGGCGCGCGATGCTGAAGCTCTCCGGCGAGTTTCATCTGCTGCTCGCCGAGGCCGCGGACAACAGCATCCTGCTCGAAGTGCTCCGCGACTTGGTCTCCCGATCCTCGCTGATTATCGCGGTGTACCAGCCTCCCGGCGCCCCGCCCTGCCCGCCGGATCCGCACCGCGAGCTGACGGCAGCGCTGGAACGGCGCGAACGCGCCGCCATCAAGCTGATGGTCCAGCATCTGGAGCATGTTTTCGCGGACCTCAGGCTCGAGGAACGCAACGGCAGCGGTATCGACCTGAAAACCGTATTCGGGGACCAGCAATGAGCCGCGAGCCGCGCGACTACCCTCGCGACCTGCGCGGCTACGGCCGTAAGGCGCCGCATCCGCGCTGGCCCAACGGGGCTCGAATCGCGGTACAAATCGTCCTCAACCACGAGGAAGGCGGTGAGAGCTGCGTGTTGGACGGCGACGCGGCATCCGAAACGTTCCTCTCGGAGATCATCGGCGCGACGGCTTTCCCGATGCGCCACATGAGCATGGAGTCCTTATTCGAGTACGGTTCGCGCGCGGGTCTTTGGCGGGTGCTGCGCGCCTTCGAGGAGCGGCGCTTGACCCTGACCGTGTTTGCCGTCGCACGGGCGCTGCAGCGGCACCCGGAGGCCATTGCGGCTTATCGCGAGCTTGGAGCGGAGATCGCCGCGCATGGGTTGCGCTGGATCAGTTATCAGCAGATCGACGAGAGCACCGAGCGCGCCCATATGGCGGAGGCCGTGGACATTCTGAAAGATCTCACCGGTGCGGCGCCCCTCGGTTGGTATAGCGGGCGCGACAGCCCAAATACGCGGCGGCTGGTCGTCGAGCATGGTGGCTTTGTCTATGACTCCGACTCTTATGCCGACGATCTGCCCTATTGGACGCGCGTGGCCGGCACGCCGCATCTCGTCGTTCCGTACGCGCTCGACACCAACGATATGAGGTTCGCGACCGCGCAAGGCTTCAACTCCGGAACCCAGTTCTTCGACTACCTCAAGGACTCGTTCGACACCTTGTACCGCGAGGGAGATCCGGGCGGGCTCGACTCTCCCAAGATGCTGTCGATCGGCCTGCACGCGCGGCTCTGCGGGCGGCCTGGGCGCGCGGCGGCACTGGAGCGCTTCCTCGATTATCTCCTCGCGCACGAGCACGTGTGGATTTGCCGGCGCATCGATATCGCCCGGCATTGGATCGCGGCGCATCCGCTCGAGTTGGGAGCGGGCGGCGGCGAGCCCCCATCGCCATGATCGCAATCGAACGGCTCAACTCGATTTCCGCCGAGGACTTTGTCGCCGCTCTCGCCTCGATATTCGAGCACTCGCCCTGGGTTCCCGAACACGTCGCCGCGTTGCGGCCCTTCCCCGGCGTCATTGCCTTACACAGGGCCATGTCTGCGGCGGTCCTGCAAGCCGACGAGGCAGTGCAGCTCGCCTTGATTCGGGCGCATCCACAGCTCGCCGGACGCGCCGCTCTGCGAGGCGAGGTGACGTTGGCGTCGACGAGCGAGCAAAAGGGGGCGGGCCTCGCGGCGCTGACACAATCGCAATTGACGCGCCTTACGTCATTGAACACAGAATACGCCGACCGCTTCGGCTTCCCCTTTGTGCTCGCGGTCAAGGGACATACGCCCGATAGTGTGCTTGCGGCTTTGGCGGAGCGTGTGAATCATGACGCGCAACAGGAACGCAGCGTCGCGCTACGCGAGATCTGCCGCATCGCGTACTTTCGCCTGGCGGATCTGGTGCAGGAGCCGCTGGGCGCTGCAATTATCGCCATGGCCGAGGACCTCGCGTGCTTGAGCGAGGACAGGGACGCACTCACGTGCTCCTACCTCACGCCCACGCATCGCGCCACCGCCGCTCGAATTCGCGATTTTCTGATGGCAGCGGGGCTTGCCACCCACATCGACGCCGTCGGCAATGTCGTGGGTGTCCTGGAGGGCGGCGCAAACCCCCGGCGCGTCCTGACCGGCTCGCACTACGACACGGTCATCAATGCCGGCAAGTACGATGGGCGGCTCGGCATTCTCCTTCCCATCGTTGTGGCCGGTGCACTGCGCCGGGCCGGACAGAAACTGCCGTATCCCCTCGAGATCATCGCGTTCGCCGAAGAAGAAGGGGTGCGCTTCAAATCCACCTTCTTCGGCAGCCGTGCCGTTGCCGGACGTTTCGATCTGAGCGACCTCGACGGTGTCGATGCCGGGGGCTCGACACTGTCCGACGCTATTCGTGCCGCCGGCCATGACATCACGGCGATACCTGCCATTGCGCGCGATCCTTCGCAGGTGGCCTGCTTCGTCGAGGTTCATATCGAGCAAGGACCGGTGCTGCTCGAGGCCGCACTGCCGGTGGGGGTAGTCACCGACATCGCGGGCAGTGTCCGCAGTACCGTGACCGTCGAGGGCCAATCAGGGCACGCGGGAACCGTGCCGATGATGCTGCGCCGGGACGCCGCCGCGGCTGCTGCCGAAATGGTGCTCGCCGTGGAATCGCGTTGCCGCCGGCAGCCGGGGCTCGTCGGCACTGTGGGTAAGCTCGACGTACCGGGCGGCGCCGTCAACGTGATCCCGGGCCGATGTGAGTTCACCATCGACCTCCGCTCTGCAAGCGATGCGCTGCGCGACGCCGCGGCAGCGGATATCAGCGCCGCCATCGGTGAGATTGCCGTGCGACGCCGCGTCAAAGTCGAGCAGCGCCGCCTTCTGCAGGCCGCCGCCGTGCCCTGCGCGGTAGCGCTGCAGGACGCATGGGCCGCGAGCATCGAGCGCATTACCGGCCGCCCCGCATTGCGCTTGCCGAGCGGCGCCGGCCACGACGCCATGATGATGGCGAGCCTCACCGATATCGGCATGCTGTTCGTACGCTGCGGCAACGGCGGCATCAGCCATCACCCCGACGAGGCGCTCTGCGCGGCCGACGCCGATATTGCGGCCCGGGTGTTCCAGGATTTTCTGCTGCACTTCGAAGGACGGGTATGACATCAGGCACGCTTCGGCACTTTGCCGCCCTCCTGCTCGGCCTATATCTCGGCGGCTCAACGTCGGCCGAGGCGGCCGAGCGCTGGTTCGAGGAGGTCAAAGCCACGGCCACTCCCGCGCAACTCTATCGATTTCTCTACGCCATGCCCAAGGGCGGCGATCTGCACAACCATCTGGGGGGCGCCATTCGTTCGGAATGGTTCTGGGACGCCGCAATGGCCGCAGAGCAGCGCGGCTACGTCTATTACACCCGGGTGCGCATCATGAACTGCGCACCGTATGGCCACGACGAGTTCGGCACTTCGAAGGCACTTCTGCTTTTCAAGAATATTCAGGCCGGCACGTTCGAAGCGCTCGACGCCTGCGGCAAATCGGAGTTCAAACGGCTGCAGGACTTGGACGCGCGCGAGAAACAGGCCTGGCTCGACAGCATGCGGCTCGACCAAAGCTACGAAGGACGCAACGAGTTCTTCGAAGCCATCTGGAGCCGCATCAACGACCTGCTGCAAAACCCCTATCTGATTTGCGATGTTCTGGTGCGCACCATGGATGCCTTCGGTCGGGAAGGCGTCGTGTACATCGAGACTCAACAGGGTGTAGAGGGCGCGGTCAAGCCGGATGGCTCTCCGTATAGTGTCGACGAGACAGTCGCCATCTACCGGCAATGTCTCGCCTCGCCGCGAGCCAAGGCCACCGGCGTGGAAGTGCGCTTCCAGAACTCATTGCTGCGATTCTTGCCCGACGCGGAGCAGCGGCTGCGGGATCTATACGCCATCACCGATCGTTATCGCGATCTCTATGTCGGCGTGAACATGGTCGGCCGCGAGGATAACGGCAAGGGCTACCCGCTGCGCTTTCTGCCGGTGCTGCGCGAGTTGCGCCACAAATATCCCGACATCAATCTGTCCATCCACGCCGGCGAGGTGGACGAGCCGAACTATCACATACGCGACACGCTCTTGCTCGGCGCGCAGCGCATCGGCCATGGCGTCAACCTCATCACGGATCCCGAGACCCTGGTCCAGCTGCGCTATGGCCCCTACATGGTCGAGATCAATCTCATCAGCAACCTGTTGCTCGAATACGTGAGCGACTATTCGCAGCATCCCTTTCCCGAATATCTGCGCATCGGGGTACCGGTCGCCTTGTCGACCGATGACCGCGGCATGTGGGACTCGAACATGAGCGATGAGTTTTACGTCGCCGTGAAGGAATTCAACCTGTCGTGGGAGGAGATCGTGAAGCTCGGCCGCAATTCGCTGTACTACTCCTTTCTGGACGCCCCCACCAAGGAGCGGCTGCTGGCCGGTTACGATAAGCGCATCGCAGGCGTTCGCAGAGGATTTTCGGCGCAAGGGCTGGGAGAGCCTGCGCGACACCAAGCCCGTAAGCTACGGCTTTTTGTGCAGGCATTACCAGATTTGCCTGGTGCCCTGAGGCGGTCATCGAAATGTCCCCGGCAACTCCCTCGCCGCGCGCATTTCTCGGCAACGCGCTGCACACACCCGCGCGCGGCCGGATCGAGTTCCTTCCCGGCGCTCTTGATCGAGGTGGACGCCGGCGGCGTCATCCAGGCGATCCACGGCAAGGATACGCCGCAGGCGGCCGCCGTGGCGGCACGCCATCGCGCGGCAGGGAGCCTCGTGACGCTCGGAAAAACGAGTACTTAGCTCCCCGGTCTCGTCGATCTGCATGTCCACGCGCCGCAGTGGCCGCAGCTCGGGTTGGCGCTCGACCTGCCTCTCGAGGAATGGCTGCAGGCTTGCACGTTTCCCCTCGAGGCGCGCTATGGCGACACTCGGCTATGCGCGGCAGGTCTATGAATCCCTGGTCGAGGCATTGCTTGCGAACGGCACGACGACCGCCGTGTATTTCGGGACGCATTCATTTGGCCGCCACGCAGGCGCTTGCGGATATCTGCCTGCGGCGGTCTCAGCGCGCCCTGATCGGCCGCGTCGCGATGGATGATCCCGGCCAATGCTCCCGCCTATTATCGAGATCCCGACGCCGGCACCGCCGAGGCCGAGACCCGGGGCTTCATCGGCTATGTCCGGTCGATGGCCGGCAACGAGAGCGGCTTGGTTCTGCCCGTGATCACGCCACGTTTCATTCCATCCTGTACCGATGAGTTGCTGCGGGGACTGGGGCGGCTGGCGTCGGGAGACCGGCTGCCATGTGCAAACGCATTGCTCGGAGAGCGACTGGGCCCATGAGTTCGTGCTCGCCCGCTACGGGGTCACGGATACGACCGCGCTGGAGCGATTCGGATTGTTGTCGAGGCGCACCATCCTCGCGCACGGCAATTTCATCGACGGCCCCGACGTCGCGACGATTGTTCGGGCGGGCGCCGGGAATCGCACATTGTCCGCTGTCGAACGTCTATTTCTCCGACGCCGTGTTTCCACTGCGCCGCATGTTGGACCAGGGCGTGCACGTGGGCCTCGGCACCGACATCTCCGGCGGCGCCAGTCCCTCGATCCTGGAAAATGCGCGTCACGCCGTGATCGCCTCCCGGACCTTGGAATCGGGCGTCGATCCCAGGCAGAGCCGCGAGCGGCGGCGCTCGCCGGATTCGCGCATCGATGCGGCCACGGCGTTCTGGCTGGCAACCGCGGGCGGCGGCATTGCGCTCGATCTTCGCATCGGAGTGTTCCGCGAGGGCTATCAATTCGACGCCATCGTGCTCGACGGCCGAACGCCCGACAGCAATTTACGTCTCGAGGAGAACGCCGCCCCCGAGGAGATACTGCAGAAGATCGTCTATCACGCGACGCGCGCCGACATCAAAGAGGTATGGGTGGCGAACCGCCGCGTGCACGCGCGGCTCAGCTGATCGCGACTACCCGTCGATGGCCTGCCTGCCAGCGGCGCTTGAGGCGCGGCTCGAGAAACGAGGCCTCGATCGAGTTTCGGGCGAGGAGCACCAACTGCTCGCGGGTCAGCGCCAGCGCTTCCTGTACCGCCGAGATAATTCTCGAGCAGATAGCCGCCGAAATACGCCGGATCATCGGAATTCACCGTCACGCACAGGCCGCGCTCGAGCAGACGCCTCATATTGTGCGACTTCGAGCCGGTCGAACACACGCAGCTTGACGTTCGACAGCGGACACATCGTCAGCGGTATCCGCTCGCGGGCGAGACGCTCCATCAACTCCTCGTCCTCCTCGCAGCGCACGCCGTGATCGATGCGGCGCACCTTGAGGACATCCAGCGCCTCGGAATGTAGGCAGGCGGACCTTCCTCCCCGGCATGCGCGACGGCCGGCAAACCCCGCCTCTGCTCGCCCGGGCGAATACCTCGCGGAATTTCGTCGGCGGGTGTCCGGACTCCGAGGAATCCAAGCCGATCGCCGCGATCGCGCTCCCGATGAGGCAAAGCCTCCGCGAGCATGCTCATGGCATCGGATGCGCTCAAATGACGCAACACGCAAGGTATCAGCCGAAACGTCATTCCCCGCCCGTGTTCCGACTCGAGCAATGCGCGGCGCATGCCGTTGAGCACGGTGTCGAAGGCGCACGCCGCGCGCGCTGTGAGTTTGCGGGTCGAAGAAGATCTCGACGTGCACGACTCCCTGCGAATGGGCTTTGCCGAGATACGCCCGGGTCAAGAGGTAGAAATCATCCTCGTCCCGCAAGACATCGGCGCCGGCATAGTAGATATCGAGAAAGGATTGCAGATCGGAAAACTGGTAGGCGCGCCGCAGATCGTCGACAGTCGCGTAAGGCAGCCGCACCCCATGCTTGCGCGGCCAATTGAAAGGCGAGCTCGGGCTCGAGCGTGCCCTCGATATGCACGTGGAGCTCGGCTTTCGGCAGTCCTCGAATGAACTCGGTCATCGGCGTTTTCGTTGAGCGACTGGGCTGCACGGGATTCCCGAGGTATTGAAGACTCCTGTCGGCCCTCCGGACATTAGCATGTCCGCACTCGTCGATCAGGCCCCACTCGCGCCTGAAGAATATTCCGTTGACACGATTTCCGACGGCTGACATATTCTTTGTGTCTTCGCCTTCCACTGCCAGCCCCGCCCATGAGCTCGATTCAAATCACCGCCGGCAATTATCGGTTCGTCGCCGTGCCCAATCGCAGCGGCGCCGCGGACCGTCGCGGCGTTCACGGCGCTGCTGCCCTATCGGCAGAAAATCATCCACGTGCGCTGGAGCGGCGAGGCCTGCTGGATCCCGCTCGGTGACTTCGACCTGAAGACCGGCTTCGAGAATCATACGAGCCACCCGTCGGTGGGCGATATCCTGTTTTATCCGGGAGGCTTCAGCGAAACGGAGATTTTGATCGCTTATGGCAGCTGCTGCTTCTCGAGCAAGGTCGGGCAGCTGGCGGGCAACCATTTCCTCACCATCGTGGAGGGCCAGGAGAATCTGCGGCCACTCGGCGTCGAGGTGCTCTGGGGCGGAGCCAAAGATATTCTGTTCGAGCAAATCTAGATTATCGATTCTTCCAGTTGTAACTCAACCGCAACCCGACCACTCGCGGGGGCGTCGCCAATTGTGGAGTGGAAATTCCCGCGTAATAGTCGTAATCGGTCGTGTCCGCGTAAACGACGGCCCGCTTGTTCGCCAGATTCGTGACGTAGCCTTCGGCTCGCCACGCTCCGGCTGCATCGCCCAAACCAACATGCAAATTGAAGATGGAGTATTCCGGCTGCAGGATGCGCCGATCGACCCGCAAGCTATTCCACATACTGCCCTTGTGCGCGACATCGATTTGCGCATATGCGGTGTCGCGCGCGACATGCCATTCGTAGCGCGCGATCCCGCTGCAATTGAACAACGGCGCTTCTGACAAGCGCTCGCCTGGCAGCACCAGGAAGTCGGGATTTTGATATTCGTTGCTGCGTAGCCGCGCATCGTTGTAGTTACCGCTGAAGGACAGATGCAATCCATCGACCGGCACGACCTCGACCGTGGATTCCAACCCCGCAATGCGCGCGTCGCCGATGTTTGCGCGGAAACCATATGGCGGTCCGACAATGCTCACGTTGGTTTGATAGTCCTTCCACAGCATGAAGTACGCCGCGGTGTTCCAAATGAGGCGACCGCCGAGTTCCTCGGTCTTGAAACCGAGCTCGTAATTGTTCAGGGTGTCCGGATCATAACTCTGTGGAACGCCGGTCCTCGAGGGTGTGGGCACGTAATTAAACCCGCCCTGGCGGTAGCCTTGCGCAAAGGAAAAGTACAAGAGTGAATGCGGTCGGGGCTTGAAATTGAGGCCCGCCTTCAGATTGGTTTTGTTTGATGACGCCCGGTGATATTCACTGTAGCGCGGGTAGTAGAAATACGTCGCATAGACCTGCGCCTCCGAATTTGCCGAATGAAAGTGTTGGACACCGCCCTCGATGCTCCAAAGATCATCGAGATCGAAGGTCACGTCGCCAAATTCGGTGAACTCGTGGTACTCGTCGACATAGTAGCTGTTGTAGTAATCCCCGGCCACCGGCGTTGCCTTATAGTCATAGTCGGCGAGCAACTGCTGCGCGGGGGAGCCATTGAAATTGATGTTCGGCAAATGCTCGGCGGCGCCATAGGGATCGCGAAGTTGGTCCGAATACACGCCCAGCGTCCAATGTACCCGGCCCGGCTTCGATTGCAGCCGTAATTCATTCGAGAAGCGCCTGATCGTACCCACCGGCTGGCCGTACATGTACGGCGCTTTGCATCCATGATTCCCCGGACCGCCGGAAGGATCGGTGACGCAGGTCAAGGGCTGCACGAACCCTGCGTAGGCGCTGTACTGCGAGTACTCGGAGAAGGTGTACAAGCGCATGCTCGCCAGCGAAGAGACACCACCGATGTAAACGAGATCGGCGATACCGACATCGCCATCGACGTGCAACTCCAGGAATCTCTCGTAGTTATAGCCTCCTGACGGCGAGAATTCCCGCACTTCGCGTGGACCGGCGAGCGTCGGATTGTCTTCCCAGGTACCGCGGTATGTCTGCTGTTGATAATTACCCGACAACAGGATGTGCCAGTTCTCGCCGATGTTTTGCAGCAGCGCGATGCGGCCACCGTAGCTGTTCCGTGTGTTGAAATTGTTGCCCGCCCACGCGGCATTGGTGGATGTCACGCCGTTCACGCTCCATGTGCGGGTCGACAGCAGATTGTCGATGTAGCCTCCGTCGTCCGCGCTGAATGCCGAGAAACGCAGCGCGCTGACACCCTCGATCAGCGGGATGTTCGCGTAACCTTCATAGGTCCAATTTCGGCCGCCGCCCTGGATGGCACCGCCATCGACATCGGCGCCGGCGCTGAAGGCTTTGGGATCGGGCTTGTTGGTGATGATTCGGACGGCGCCCGCCAGGGCGCTGGGACCGAACAAAGTTCCTTGCGGCCCATTGAGCACCTCGATGCGCTCGATGTCATACAGATGCAGATCTGGATTATGTCCGTAGAAATCCAATGCCAAGTCATCGACCAGATAGCCCACCGTGGATTCGTTCGAGGAGCCGTAGTTTGGCGAGCTTCCGTCCGAGGCGCCGCGAATAGTGATGCGCTGGCCGCCGGGACCGTTGCTGATGAAGGACATGGACGGCGACAACGCGATGACATCCTCGAGTTGCACGATCCTCAAGTCCTTGATGTTCTGCGCGGTGAAGACATCGATATTTTGCGGCACGTCCTGCACGTTCTCGGCTCGACGGCGGGCCGTCACCACGATCTCCGCGAGACTGTCATCCGCCGAGGCCGGCGTTGTCGCGCGCGCTGCGAGCCCGGCGGAGAGTACGGCGCCGATGGCGCAGCTCAGCGCCACGCGAGGCGCACGCGCGGGCACCGATCGGGCGGGCGCGTTGCTGCGAATGGAAGCGCCCGCAGCCGGATCCAGAGGCGGGAAGCGCTGCAGACAATCGCCGAGACTCACGCGCAGCGGCTCGAGCTCACGCTCGAACTTGCGCCAGTAGCCGACGCCCGCGGTATGGATCGGCCGGCGCACTTGCTCGGAGCTCGCCGTGCGGATCGCCCGTTTCGTCTCATGAGAACGCAGACATCGCGCCTCGAACGACAGCCCGCAATGCGCGAGCAGCCTGCGAATCATCGGCGCAGGCGCGCGTACCAACTCTTCATACGAGACATGCAACACCTTGCCGGGAAGCACCGCGTCCCAGTGATCCATTACGGCCAGGTATTGCCGATAGTAGCGGCCCAGGCCCTCGAGGTCGTAAGTGAAGGTCTGACCGATTGCGAAGCATTGTTTGAAGCAGCTGAATCCCGAATCCATCGGGTGGCGGCGCACGTCGATGATGGTGGCTCGCGGCAGCATGGCGTGAATCAAGCCGACATGCATGAAGTTGTTGGGCAGTTTGTCGATGAATCGCGGCCGGCCTTGGCGTACCGGACGCGTTTCACTCAGATAGCGACGGCCGAGCGCTTCGAACACGGCGCGCGGCGCCGCGCTCAGGCTTTCGGGGTAAGCGTCGCCATCATCACCAAGCTGATCGAACTCCTGCACGTAATGGAGGATATTCGGCAACTCCATGGTGCCTTCCACTTGAGAGTGGCTCGCGAGAATCTGCTCGACGAGCGTCGAGCCGGAGCGTGGCAGGCCGACAATGAAGATCGGCGACTCATCGGCGGTGCCACTGTCCCGGTTGGCGGAAAAGAACTTGCGGTCCAAACGTGCAATCAGACGCTCACACTTCGATTCGAAGGCACCGTAGTCGAAAGGCGTCTCGGCGCGCCGCAATCGGTTGCCGGTCGCATAATGTTCGAATGCCGGGGCGCATTCGTTTCGCTGCTCGCGCGCGCGCCCGAGCGCGAAGTGCAGGGCAGCCAGGTTGATTTCATTGCCGGCCTGGCTCGCCGCAAGAGATTCCATGGCGGCGATTTCGGCGTCGCTGAAGATATAGTTCTTGAGGTCCGCCAGGCTCCAGTAGGCTTCGGCAGACGTCGGATCCTGCTCGAGGCATTCGTGGTAGACGCGCTCGCACTCTGCGCGTCTGCCCAGCGTTTTGAGCACGTGGCCGATCGACAGATGCACCAAGCGCCGGTTGGGATTGATGCGCTCCGCCGCCTGGTAAGCCGACAACGCCTCTTCCGGCTGCATCAGGCGTCCGCAAATGGTGGCCAATGCCAGCCAACTCTGTTCATTACGGGGTTCGATATCGAGGCTGCGCCGTATGGCGGCCTCCGCCTCCGGCAGCCGGCCCGCCTGCAGCCGGGCTTGACCCAGTAAGCGCAACGCGGGAGGAAAGTACGCACATTGCTCGAGAGCGTGCAGCAACAACCGCTCGGTATCGGCCAGCCGGCCGACACTCAGGTGAAGGCCTGCGAGGCCGCACAATGCCCCCACGTGACTCGCGTCCTGCTGCAGAACCGTCTGGTAACGCGCCTCGGCTTCCTGGGCATTTCCGTCATGCCACGCTTTGCGCGCCAGACCGAGCGCAGTCCGACAGCTATCCACGGCCCGCGCCCGCCGGTACGCCGCCGCGGCCCGCGCATAACGCCCCAAGTCGACCAACAGGTCGCCTAGTGCCAACCACGCCGGTGCCCAGGTGTCGCACACTCGAATGACCCGACGGATTTCGGCGAGCGCCTCATCGCGACGGCCGGCGGCGTGAAAAGCGCGTGCCCGACGAGTGCGACATTTCAAATCGTCCGGCGCGGCGGCCAGTTGCCGTTCCAAATCCTCGACGGAATATGTTGCAGTGCCCACACGCGGTGACGTTGGATCGACGTGGTGGCGATCGATGTGCCGGCGCTTTGCGTTCATGACTTCCTTGAACTGGCGAATGGCGAAGCAATGCTTTCGAGTCCGCGATGCGAGGTCACTTTTTTCTGTTTCGGGGCTCGCAGCACCGAGTATCCGACGAAACTAGCGAATTTGGGCGCGAGTGCCGTAATTTTGGGTGCGAAACTGTCAAACAGCGTTCCCAAGCGGGCAAGAAACCCGCCAAATCGCGGTTATTCGCCTCGCTGCTGCGTGATTCCTCGGAATGGACTTGCTAGCATCGAATGAATGAGCACTTGGGCGTCCTCGCTCCCCCATCGAACAAGTTGGCTGTCGCGATTAGGCCGCCAGGATTTGTTCGTCGGGATGGGCTACGCAACATCGGTCGTATTGGTTGTCATGACGGGCTGGACCATCGAGGGTCTGGTACCCGCCATCATCGAACGCGGTTTTGCGGTCGCGATGCTCGGTGCCGGAAGGTGGTTCCTAATCATGAGTGTCCACCAGCTTCCACCTGTGCCGTTCCTGGTGGTCGCTATAAACCTCGCGCCGGTCAGCGGCTACAGGCGTTATGCCGTCTTTGCGCTAGCCGCTGTGATGCTGTGGGCCTACTGCACCCTCTTCTTTTATTTCGAAGGACAGCCCACCCTAAATCTTGATGGGGTATACATGGAGGCACTCGTCGTGATTGCCTGCGTGTACCGAAGCTCGGCGCGCTCCGCCGCCGAGGCTTTGACGCAGAAGCAGATCGAAGGCGCCGCGCTCGATGCAAACGTGAAGCGCGCCCGTCTGCAGCTGCTGCGCGCGCAGATTGAGCCGCATTTTCTGTTCAACACGCTGGCGACGGTGCGCACCCTGGCGCGTGCCGACCGCGCGGCCGCTGTCGGCATGCTCGATCACTTGATGCGGTATTTGTCGGAGGCTCTGCCCAAGCTGCGGCAGGAGCAATGCTCGCTTGCCGAGGAAGTGCAACTCGTCGACGCGTACCTGCGCATTCACCAGATCCGCATGGGATCGCGGATGTCGTACCAGCTGTCTATCCCCGAAGCCTTGTTCGAGCGGCGCGTTCCCAGCATGATGCTGCTGACGCTGGTGGAAAACGCTGTCAAGCACGGCATCAACCCGGCGGTCGAGGGCGGGTGTATCCAGGTCAGCGCCAATGAAGAGCACGACGCACTGGTGCTGCGGGTGTCGGATTCGGGTCAAGGGATGGCGGCGACCGACGGCCACGGCATGGGTCTTGCCAATATCCGCCGGCGCCTGATGATGCTGTACGGTGACGACGCCGTGTTATCCCTTTCCCGTCCTGCCGCCCGCGGCGTCACCGCGAGCGTCTCGATACCGTTGGCCGCATGAACCCTTATCTGCATGCGGGGTGGAATAGCTTTACGTGGCGCCGCGTGCTGCTCACGCAAGCCGCCGGGCTGGCAGTTGCCCTCCTCATGGCATTGGACTGGGGCTATTACGGCAAGTCTATCGGCCACACCAGCATGCATTTCGTGACGATGAGCGTGTATGTTCTGCTGCTCTTGCCGGTCGCCTATTGCGCCGATGAGGCCATCGTCCGCGGTGCACGCCCGCTTGTGACCTACGCGATTCTCTTGGTGTTCGTGAATCAAGCGCTCGCCGCGCTCGTCGCCGCCGCGACGCTATGGTTGTATTGCGCCTTCTTTGCCGTTCCGTGGCCGGCGCGAATTTGGGGATTCACCGAGGCGAGCGGTCATTTCAGCGTGCCTTGCTCGTTCGGGCTGCTGATATTCTTGAATGGACGCGCCGCGGAACGCACGCTGGAAGGCGTGCGCAGCGCCGAGCTGCGGCGCGTCAAGTTGGACCAGCAATTGGTCGATTCACGTCTGGCGACAGCTGAAGCGCAAATCGATCCACAGATGTTGTTCGGCGAGTTGGTGCAGATCAAGCAGGGATACGAGGCCGCGCAGCCCGGCGCTGAAAATAAGCTCAGCGAGTTGATTCAGACGCTGCGCACGGCGTTGGCGCGCACCTGCGCGGCCGCCACGGACGGAAATGAACCATGAAGGCATCGACGGCGATCATCGCCGAGGACGAACCGCTACTGCGCGAGGAAATCCGCAGCACGTTGACGGAGTTGTGGCCCGAACTCACCATTCATGGAGAGGCGGCAGACGGCTTGCAGGCAATCGAGGCGCTGGAGAAGTTCCAGCCGGAGATTCTGTTCCTCGATATCCAAATGCCGGGATGCAACGGGATCGAAGTGGCGCGGCACGCCAGCGGCAAAGCGCATGTAGTCTTCATTACGGCGTACGATGCCTATGCCGTGCAGGCTTTCGAGGAAGGCGCGCTCGACTACGTTCTCAAGCCGATCTCGCCGGAGCGCATGAAGCTGACGATCGAGCGGCTGCAGAAGCGCCTGTGCGAAACTCCCGCGGACCTGAGCAATCTCGCGGACCTGCTCAAGACGATCGTCAAGCCAGAAACGAACTACCTGAAATGGCTGACGGTGCCGCATGCCTCTGAATTGCGCGTCGTGGCGGTTTCCGAGATCCTGTTTCTGCAGGCCGACAACAAATACACGACCATCGCCACTCGCTCGGCGACCTTTCTATTGAACTCCTCACTGAAGGAAATGCAGAGCAAGCTCGACCCTGCCGTCTTTTGGCAGATCCACCGTAGTACCCTCGTCAATATCAGCGCGATTGACACCATCTTTCGATCGTTTCGCGGCGCTCTGGAAATCAAGCTCAAAGACCGCAGCGAGTTGTTGCCGGTTAGCGCCGCTCACGCGCACTTGTTCAAGCACGCCTGACGCCGGCGTCCGGCGCGCAATTCGCTCCCGTCAGACCCCGTTTCACTCCGACAAACCATCGTTTCGTCGGAAATCTGCGGCGCCCCTTCGGCCTTGTTGAGAAAGTGGCTGCGCGACGAGAACACCCACTTTTAAGGAGATTCCAGAAAATGAACACCATTAACACGCCGGCAACCGCGTCCAAGGCTCTGCTGATTGCCATGATCGCCATCGGCTTCTTCGGCGGCGCAGCCGCCATGGCCGATCAGACCGGCCCGAGCACGCGCTCCAAGACGTTGAGCTTCAGCGATCTGGACCTGTCAACGGTGCAAGGGCAGCAAATCGCCCAGCGGCGCGTCCATCAAATGGCCCGCACGCTCTGCTCCCAGGTCGTCGACCCGACCGACATGTCGCACCAGATCAATTACGTCGCTTGCGTCGATGCGGCGGAAGCGAAGGCGGGCGCCAGCTTGCAGGCACTCGTCAAGAAGTCCTCGACCGCCCAGTTCGCGAAGGCCGAATGAGACGCAAACGATGGACTCGCCTCTCGAAAGGCGAGTCCATCTTTCTGTTGCAGTGCCCACACATGTCGACGTCGACATTCCACGAAAGTGCGGCTTTTGACCTCCCTGAAGCGTGATTCGGCGAAAGGGACTTGTTAGCATTCCGCTGTATGAGCACTACGATTTCCTCGCTGGCCTATCGACCTCGTTGGCTGTCGCGATTACGCCGCCAGGACTTGTTCGTCGGGATGGGCTACGCCACTTCGGTCGTGTTAGTCCTGATGGTGGGCTGGGACATTGACGGCCTGTTACCCTCCATCATGGAACGTGGCTTCTCCGACGCCATGCGCGGAGCCGGACGATGGTTCTTGATCTTGATGGCGCATCAACTACCCACGGTGCCGCTGCTCACCATCGCCATCAACCTCGCGCCTGCGCGCGGCTACAAACGTTATGCGTGCTTGTCGCTGGTAGCTCTCGTCATGTGGACCTACTGCACGATCGTCTTCTACCTCGAAGGCCAGGGCGACGCGAACATCGAGTATGCCGTGATGGTCACGCTGATTGTCGCGGCCTGCGTGTACCGCAGCTCAGCACGCTCCGCCACCGAGGCGTTCATGCAGAAGCAGATCGAAGGAGCTGCGCTCGATGCGAGCGTGAAACGCGCCCGGCTGCAGCTGCTGCATGCACAGATCGAGCCACATTTTCTGTTCAATACGCTGGCAACGGTGCGCACGTTGGCGCGCAGCGACCGCTTGGCCGCCGTTGCAATGGTCGACCATTTGATGCGGTATCTATCGGAAGCCCTGCCGAAAATAAGGCAGGAGGAATGCTCCCTTGCCGAAGAAGTGAAGCTCATAGAGGCATACCTGCGCATCCACCAGATCCGCATGGGATCGCGTATGTCGTACCAATTGTTGATTCCCGAGAGCTTGTTGGAGCAGCGCATTCCTACCATGATTCTACTCACGCTGGTGGAGAACGCCGTCAAGCACGGCATCAATCCCGCCGTGGACGGGGGCCGCATCAGCGTCAGCGCCAATCGCGAGCAGGACGCCCTGGTCCTCCGAGTGTCCGACTCCGGTCAAGGGATGGCCGCCACAGACGGCCATGGTATGGGTCTCGCCAATATCCGCCGGCGCCTGATGATGCTGTATGGCGACCACGCTGTGTTATCGCTCTCCCGTCCCGCCGCCCGCGGCGTCACCGCGAGCGTCTCGATCCCGCTGGCCGCATGAATCCCTATCTGCGCGCGGCGTGGAACAGCTACACGTCGCGGCGGGTGTGGGTCACGCAAGGCCTGGGACTCTTGGTCGCCTGCTTGATGGCTCTGGACTGGGGCTATTACGGCGAGGCTATCGGCCACACCAGCATGCATTTCGTGACCATGAGTGTGTACGTATTGCTGCTTCTGCCCATCGCGTTCTGTGCCGATGAGGCAGTCGCCCGGGGCGCGCGGCCGATCGTGATATATGCCATTTTGCTGATCGTCGTCAATCAAGCACTCGCCATCAGCGTTGCCGGCGCATTGCAATGGATTTACGTCACGATATACGCGCTGCCGTGGCCGTCGAAGACATGGAGATTCATGGAAGCGGGCGGTCATTTCAGCGTTCCCTGCTCGCTCGGCTTGTTGATATTCATGAACGGCCGTGCGGCGAACCGTATGCTCGAAGGAGTCCGCGGCGCCGAGCTGCGGCGTGTGAAATTGGATCAACAATTGGTGGAATCACGCCTCGCGACTGCCGAGGCGCAAATCGATCCGCAGATGTTGTTCGGCTCGCTGGCGCAGATCAAGCGCGGTCTCGAGGACTCGCAGCCCGATGCCGAGCAAAGGCTTAACGACTTGATTCAGACGCTTCGCACCGCCCTGGCGCGGACCCGCGCGGTCGCCGGCGAAACGCATGAGCCATGAAATCCAAGCACGCTTGACATAATTCACGCTGGATTCGCTCCCCTGCAAACGCAGTTCACTCCGGCAAACCACCATTTCGTCGGAAATCCGCGGCGCCCGCCCGGCCTTGTTGAGACAGTGGCTACGCGACGAAAACACCCCTTTTCACGGAGATCAAAGAAATGAACACTTTCAATACCCAGGCGACCGCGATCAAGACGCTGCTGATTTCCCTCATCACCATGGGTCTGTTCTGCGGCGTGAGCGCCATGGCCGATCAGCCGGGCTACAGCACACGCACCAAGACGGTGACCTTCAGCGATCTGAACTTGTCGACGGTTCAAGGACAGCAAATCGCCAAGGAGCGCGTGCATCAAATGGCCCGCACACTCTGTACCCAGGTTGCCGACCCAACCGACATGTCCCGCGCGTACAACTACGTCGCTTGCATCGATGCCACGGAAGCCAAGGCGGGAGCCAGCCTGCAGGCACTCATCAACAAGCAGTCGACCGCACAATTCGCGCGGGCCCAGTGAAATGCAACGATGGACTCGCTCTCGACAGGCGAGTCCATCCTTCCTGTCCCGGTCGACGCCGGTGACAGGTCAAGCGCCGGAAACAGTCCCGAACAGTCCCTCGCGCTCGATGAACCCGATGACCGCCGTCAGCCCCTGTCCGGATTTCAAATTCGTGAAGACGAACGGCCGCTCGCCGCGCATCTTTCTTGCATCGCGGTCCATCACCTCGAGCGACGCCCCGACCATCGGCGCGAGATCGATCTTGTTGATGATCAATAGATCGGACTTGGTGATGCCCGGGCCGCCCTTGCGCGGGATCTTGTCGCCCGCCGCCACGTCGATCACGTAAAGCGTCAGATCCGAAAGCTCGGGACTGAATGTGGCGGCCAGATTGTCGCCGCCGCTTTCGACAAATATCAGGTCCAACGCTGGAAAACGCAGGGACAGACGCGCTACCGCCTCGAGATTGATCGAGGCGTCCTCGCGAATGGCGGTATGCGGACAGCCGCCGGTTTCCACGCCCAGGATTCGATCGGCCGACAAGGCCTCGTTGCGTACGAGGAACTGCGCGTCCTCCTCGGTGTAGATATCGTTCGTGACCACGGCAATCTCATGCCGCTCGCGCATCGCGCGACATAACGCCAGCGTCAGGGCCGTCTTGCCGGAGCCTACCGGGCCGCCGATGCCGACTCTCAATGGGGATATTTTTTGAGTCACGTCATGACCTGAAAAGCCGGGAATATTGCGTCTCGTGTTGCGAGGACAAAATGGCAAGCGCGGGACTGAAATTAGAATACCCGTCCGCCGAATTTTCGCCGTATCCGCCCGTGCCGGCGCCGATCGACGGCAGTTCCGCCACCGCCGCGGCGATCCTGGAACCCATCACGAGCAAGACGCGTTGCCCGGCGGACTGACCGAGCGGCACCGCCTTCAGGGCGACCAGCACCTGATTCTCGGCCCAGGTCCAGAGATATCCCAAAGCGGAATCCCGCGGCTCTATCTCCCACGCCGTGGTCGCCGCGCTCCACACGCAGGGCAGGCTGGGTTCCCGGATGGAGCGCAGCGTATCGACGATGCCGGCCGGGACGTCCGGCAGGCCACAGACCAACGAGCTCAACGAGAACCCCATCTGCACGGCCGCTGCGCGAATCTCCGCGGACTCCCGGGTGGAGAGAAAGTCCTCGTTCAGCGCCGCGATCGCCGCCGGGTCGTTCCGCTCCCAAGCCGTTGCCATGGACAGCATGCTCGGAATCTCGAATGACTTCATGGAAAACTCGAGGACATCCGCAATCCAGCGCAACAAGGACGCCCCGTCCGTCACGATGCGCCGCTCGATGGCAGCCTCCAATCCTTGCGAGTGGCTGTAGCCGCCGATGGGCAAAGCCTGACTGCTCAGTTGCAATAGCCGGGCGAGCGCGATGGGTCTCATCGTGCCGGAAACTCGTGAATCTTGGGCTGGATCAACGGCAGTTGGCTGCCGTGAGCATGATGGTGCCCGTACGCTCCGCCCTCCGGCTCGAACGGCGCGCGCACGGCGGTGACCTCGAGGCCGAGTCCCTTGACCATCTCTTCGAGGACGCGATCGTCGAGGAATCGCAAACGGTTCGCCATCACCTGCACGGCCACGTGACGATTGCCGAGATGGAAGGCCGCCCTTGCGATGGCCACGGCATCATCGCTGCGGGCCTCGAGAAGCGATTCTTCGGCGGCAATGATCAGGACGTCGCGGCCATCCAGAGTCCGCACTCGATCGCCGCCGCGCAGCAGCCGGCCGCGCTCCACGACCAGAGCGGCTTGTTCGCCGCAGTCCAGCCGCAGCAACAGGCGGCTCTTGCTGCGCGCATCGAAACTCAAGTGCACGGTGTCGGGTTGCGCTGTCATCGGCGTTAGAACAAGAAATAGCGCTGCGTCATGGGCAGGCTCGTGGCCGGTTCACAGCTGAGCAGCTCGCCGTCCGCCCGCACTTCGTAAGTCTCGCTATCGACTTCGATGTTCGGCTGGGCAGCGTTGTGGATCATGTCGGACTTTCTGATCGCTCGCGTCGCGCGCACGGCCTCGATCCGCTTGCGCAGACCGAGCGCTTGCAATTCCGGGCTCTCGAGAGACGCGCTCGACACGAAGGTCACCGACTTCTCGAGCGCCCCGCCGAACGCACCGAACATGGGCCGGTAGTGCGAGGGTTGCGGTGTCGGAATGGAGGCGTTGGGGTCGCCCATGGGCGCCATGGCAATCATGCCGCTCTTGATGACGAGGCTCGGCTTCACGCCGAAAAATGCCGGCTTCCAGAGCACGAGGTCCGCGAGCTTGCCGACCTCCACAGAGCCCACCAGATGCGCGATGCCGTGTGTGATCGCAGGATTGATCGTGTATTTGGCGATGTAGCGCTTGATGCGGAAGTTATCGTTGCCGGCCGGGTCACCGCTCAAGGCGCCGCGCTGCTCGCGCATTTTATGCGCCGTCTGCCAGGTCCGGATGATGACCTCCCCCACGCGGCCCATGGCCTGGGAATCCGAGGACATCATCGAAAACGCGCCGATATCGTGCAGGATGTCTTCGGCCGCGATCGTCTCACGGCGGATGCGCGATTCGGCGAACGCGATGTCCTCGGCAATTGCCGGATCGAGGTGATGACACACCATGAGCATGTCCAAATGCTCATCGATGGTATTGATGGTGTAGGGGCGCGTGGGGTTGGTCGAGCTCGGCAATACGTTGCCGTACGATGCCGCCTTGATGATGTCGGGCGCGTGCCCGCCGCCCGCGCCTTCGGTGTGAAACGTGTGAATCGTGCGATCGGCGATGGCTGCGAGCGTGGCCTCGAGATACCCGGATTCATTCAGTGTGTCGGTGTGGATCGCGACCTGCACGTCCATTTCGTCGGCCACTCGCAGGCAGTTGTCGATCGCTGCCGGAGTCGTCCCCCAATCCTCGTGCAGCTTCAGCCCCACGGCGCCGGCCCGAATCTGCTCGCGCGCCGGCTCGGGCACACTCACGTTGCCCTTGCCTAAGAATCCCAAATTCATGGGAAAGGCTTCGGCAGCCTTGAGCATGCTGCGAATGTGCCACGGCCCCGGCGTGCAGGTGGTCGCGCTCGTGCCGGCGGCCGGCCCTGTGCCGCCCCCGATCATGGTCGTCACTCCGGAGGTCAACGCCTCATCGATTTGCTGCGGACATATGAAATGGATGTGCGTATCGATACCGCCGGCAGTCAATATCAGTCCCTCGCCCGCGATGATTTCGGTCGCCGCGCCGATGGGAATGGTCACTTGGGGCTGAGTATCGGGATTTCCGGCCTTGCCGATCCCCCAGATGGCGCCGTTCTTCAGGCCGACGTCGGCTTTGCAAATGCCCCAATGGTCGACGATCAGAGCATTCGTTATGACGGTATCTGCGACCGAATCGCTGTTCCCCTGCCCTTGTCCCATTCCATCGCGGATGACCTTGCCGCCGCCGAATTTCACTTCCTCCCCGTACACCGTGAAGTCTCTCTCCACTTCGATGAACAACGCGGTGTCGGCAAGGCGCACCCGGTCCCCGACGGTTGGTCCGAACATCTCGGCATAAGCCTGCCGTGACATCTTCAGGGCCACTTAGAGATTCCCCATGACCTTGCCCTGAAATCCGAATACCCGCCCCAGTCCGCCGTAGCGAACCAAGCGCACGGTGCGACCTTGTCCCGGCTCGAAGCGCACCGCAGTGCCCGCCGCAATATCCAGCCGATAGCCGCGCGTGGCGTCGCGATCGAATCGCAGGCTCGAGTTGGTCTCGAAGAAATGGTAGTGCGAGCCGATTTGAATGGGCCGGTCGCCGGCGTTCTCGACATGCACCTCGAGGGTGGGGCGATTCGCGTTGATCTCGATGTCCCCGGGTGTCACGAGCATTTCGCCTGGAATCATCGATCGCTCCGTTCAGACAATGGGTTGATGCACGGTGACGAGTTTGGTTCCATCGGGGAACGTCGCTTCGACTTGAATTTCAGGAATCATTTCGGCAATACCGTCCATGACCTCGGCGCGCGTGAGGATGGTGCTGCCGAAGCTCATGAGCTCCGCCACGGTCTTGCCATCGCGAGCGCCCTCGAGAATCGCGCTCGTGATCAAGGCAACGGTCTCCGGATAATTCAGTTTCAACCCGCGCGCTCGGCGACGTTCGGCGAGCAAGGCGGCGGTGAAGATGAGCAGTTTGTCTTTTTCGCGCGGCGTCAGTTCCATGAGTCACTCGAGAGCTAGCAAGCCCACAGTCGCGGGGCGATGGCCGGCCGATTGAGCAGGGCCGGACGCAGCACCGTCCAAACGGACGCGAACCAATCGAACGCTTCCTGGGATGAGTGGCCGAGGTAGCGCGCCAGCAAAACCCTCGGCAGCCGGGTCACTCCCACTCGCGAATCTAGGCCGCGCGGCACAACGGCACGGCACGCGCTCAACAATTCGGCATCGACGTCCGAGCCCGCGGCGACGAACGTGCCGCTCACGCTGCAGCCGCCGAGCCCCACCGGCGATGACTCGAAGCCGCCGCCGGCCAGGACATTGGCGCGCTCGCACCAGAGCGGCTGTCCCGCTCGCCGGATGCGGGTGCGCAGGCGCAAGCCGCCAGAGCGCCACGCCTCGCCGGACGCTCGACGGCCGAAACACAGGATCTCCCAGCCGAAAAACTGCGCGCCCGGAGCGAGCTCCACGTCGAGTTGCATCGCCGCCTTCGAGCCGTCAAAGAGAATGCTCTCTCGGGGCAGCCATTCCAACGCGCCGCCCGCCTCGACCGCAAAATGCAGCTGCTGTTGTGCCCCGGACCGCGGACAGCGATACCACTTTGCGGCGCCACAGGTGGTCAAACAGACCCGAGATCCCGGCTCCAACCGGGCGCTAATGGCGAGTGCATCCCCACCGGCAAGTCCCCCCGGGGGATGCAAGACCGTGACATGGCAGACGTCCGGACCTTCCGGATACAACGCCTTTTGGATTTGCAGCGGCCCGCGATGCGACCGGGCAGCGAGCAGCGTTCGATCGTCGGGGCGGGTAAAGGCCAAGTCGAGATTGGCTCGCCACTGCGCGTCCGCCGCCCCAATTTGGGGCATCGCTGAGTCGGAATCTCTCGGTGCCGCGCGAATCGAGGGGTACAAGGAACCTCACGCGTGCGTAGTTCTTGGGAAGGTCCGAGTATGCCAGAATCGAGCGATGGGGATTGTTTCCACGGTGATCCGGGCATGACGGGCTTGGCGAGCGCATCGCGCTCGGACCAGGCGCGGCGACTGATGTCACTGACCGACTTGACCAGCCTCAATGATTCAGACGACGCGACGTCCGTACGCACGTTGGCGCTACTCGCGCGCACGGCGCCGGTGAAACCCGCGGCTGTGTGCATCTGGGCGCGGTGGATTGCGGTCGCGCTCGAGGCGCTGCAAGGCAGCGGCACGCCGGTGTGTGCGGTCGCGAATTTTCCGCACGGCGCGGCCGACCCTTCCGCCGCCGCGGCGGAGACGGCGGCGGCCGTCGCCGCAGGCGCAAGCGAGGTGGACGTCGTTTTTCCCTACCGGGCGATGCTCGCGGGGGATTTGCAGGTGGGTTTGCGCCTCGTGCGCGCCTGCCGGGAGGCCTGCGCAGAACGGGCACTGCTGAAAGTCATCTTGGAAACCGGCCAACTCCAGAACGCCGACGACATCCGCCAAGCGGCCGAAATTGCCATCGACGGCGGAGCAAATTTTCTGAAAACATCCACCGGTAAAACTCGACCGGCCGCAACGCCCGCAGCGGCGGACGTGCTATTGGCTGTGATCGCGGCGGCCGCCGAGCGCGGCCGGTCCATCGGGTTCAAGGCCTCGGGCGGCATTCGCACGATCGAGGACGCCCTGCTTTATCTCGCGCTCTACGAGCGCAGATTCGGCGCGGGCAGTGCCTCGGCAAGCAACTTCCGTCATCGGAGCGTCCGCACTGTTCAAGGAACTGCTGGCCGCGGCGGGCGCCTGAGATGTCACGCACGCCCCGCATCGCCGTGATCGGCAGCGCCAACACCGACCTCACGACGTTCACCGATGCCTTCCCGCGACCGGGCGAGACTTTGTTCGGCAAGAACTTTGAATTGGGCTTCGGCGGCAAGGGCGCGAACCAGGCGGTCGCGGCACGTCTCTGCGGCGCCGAAGTGCTGATGGTCGCCAAAGTGGGCGGCGATCTGTTCGGGCGGGCAACGATAGACAATTTCGCCTCCTTCGGCATCGACACGACGCATGTGCAACTCGTCGCTGACGCGCCGACCGGCGTGGCACCCATTTTCGTCGGACCCGACGGCCAGAATCGCATCATCGTGGTCAAGGGCGCCAACGACCGGCTGACGCCGGCCGATGTCGACGCGGCGGCAGCAGACCTGCGCGACGTCGATGCAATCATCTTGCAGTTCGAGATTCCGCTGGCAACGGTCTATCACAGCATCCGCTTTGCGCGTGCTCACAACATCCGCTGCATCGTCAATCCGGCGCCGGCAGTCCCTGCCGAGCTCACGGCGCTGAGCGGTGCGGACCTTTTCATTCCGAACGAGAGCGAAGCCGAGCAGATCACCGGACTGCCCGTGCATTCGGAAGCGGATGCGCGCGCATGCGCCGCCGCACTGCTCGCCCGTGGGTTTCCGCGAGTGGTCATCACCTTGGGCGCGCGGGGTTCGCTGCTGGCCGATGCCGCGGGGCAAAGGCTCGTGCCGGCGTTTGCGGTCGAGTCCATCGACACCTCAGGTGCCGGGGATGCATTCATCGGCAGTCTTGCCGTGTTTCTCGCCGAAGGCGTCGCCGAGCAAGAAGCCTTGTCGCGCGCGAATCTGTATGCGGCGCTGTCGACCACGCGAATCGGAACGCAGAAGTCATTCGCGCGGCGCGCCGACTTCGAGACGGAATGGGACCGGCGCAGCAAGGAATCCAAATAATGTTCGTCGTGCATAGTTATGCCGTTGGCCGTCGTATTTTGCGTGCTCACGATGCTCTGCTGGGGCTCGTGGGCAGTCACCCGGAAGCTTGGCGCGCCCCGACTGGCGCTTCGAGCTCTTTTACTGGGATTACACGCTGGGCGTATTGCTGATCACGCTGGCACTCGGGATCACGCTCGGGAACAGCGGCACCGAAGGCCGTGCATTCTTCTCCGACTTGTCGCAGGCCTCGACCGCCTCCCTGATATCGGCGCTGCTCGGCGGCGCGGTCTTCAATCTCGGCAACATTCTTCTCGTCGCCGCCATCGAGATTGCCGGTATGGCGGTCGCCTTTCCGGTCGGAATCGGCCTGGCTTTGATCATCGGCGTGATCATGAATTACGTCGCCGATCCCGTCGGCAATGTCGCACTGCTGTCCGCCGGCGTCTTCTTCGTCATTCTCGCCATCATTCTGGATGCCTTGGCCTATCGCCGTCTGGCCGGCGGCTCGACCGGCGCAAACAGCGCCAAGGGCTTACCTCTGGCGGTGGCGTGCGGCGTGTTCATGGGAATCTTCTATCGCTTCGTCGCGGCGTCCATGTATGCGGATACCGCTCATCCGACGGCCGGCAAGATGGGATCCTACGCAGCGGTTTTCGTGTTCGCCGTGGGGATTCTGCTCAGCAGCTTCGTCTGGAATACGTTCGCGATGAAAAAGCCCTTCGTCGGCCCGCCGGTCGGTTTCCGCGACTACTTCGCGGGGAGCCCGCGGACCCACATGACCGGCGTGTTGGGCGGCGCGATTTGGGGAGCCGGCACGTCGCTCAACCTCATCGCCTCGGGGCGCGCCGGCTTCGCAATCTCCTACGGGCTCGGCCAGGGCGCCACGATGATCGCGGCGATCTGGGGCGTATTCATCTGGAAGGAATTTCGCACGGCACCCGTCGGCACGACCACGTTGCTGGCCACCATGTTCGGTAGTTTCTTGACGGGGCTTGTGCTTATTGTCCTCGCGCGCACCCTCTGAGACTCAGACCCAAAGATCGTTGTGCGCGGTGCGCTCGCCTCCGGCGGATCCCGTGTTGGGGACGCCGCGCGGCTCGATGAGCAACAATTGGACCTCGTTCTCGGCGAACGGCTTGTGCTCGACCCCCTTGGGGACCACGTAGAGTTCTCCCGCCGCCAAGGACACGGCGCCATCCCGAAAGTCGATTCGCAGCCGGCCGCTGAGCACGATAAAAGTCTCGTCCGTGTCCTCATGACGGTGCCAGACGAAATCCCCTTCCAGTTTCACTACTTTGAACTGGTAGTCGTTCATCTCTGCGATGACTCTGGGCTGCCAGTGCTCGGAAAGCATCTGCAGCTTCGACGCGAGATTGATTGCCTGGTAGCGCATTAATTCGCGCTTGACACTTATCCGGGCGCGTGTCGGAACGCAGGCAAGCCGCGAGCGGTGCATGGAGCGCCGCCGCTTGCTCCCGCGTCTTCAAATGCTTCTCGGTCGCCCCCAACGAGGGTATCAACAGAGCTGCGCCGGACAACACCAGTAGTATGCCCAGAGCTCGCAAGCCAAACGTTTTGATCACTTCGATGCTCATGATTGCCGCAATTCCAGAGCCGGCATGCTACTCCGGGATCTGCGGCAAGGCGATATCGGAAGGCGTTAAAAAACGCGTCCTTTAGGGCAGGCACCGAGACCACACATCGCGAATGCTGCGCGGCACGCAAGGCCCGGCTCACTCGCTCGGCACGAAGATCCACAAGAGCACGTACGCGAGCAACCCCGCCCCGGCGAAGATGAATAGGACGGCGAAAAGCAGCCGCCACACCCAGGACTCCACTCCCGTCGCTCGAGCCATGCCGCCGCACACGCCGCCGAGCACTCGATCCGTTCGGCTGCGGCGGAAGGCATTGACGGCCGACACCGCGGGCTCCTCCGAGCGCACCCCTGCGCCTGCGCCCGACGCGTTCAGCAACCGCTCCTTGGCGCGGGTGAACTCTTCCTCCGTCAACGCGCCGCTCGCACGAAGCTCTCCGAGCTTGCCCAACTCATCACTCAGCGTCATGAGACTCTCCTTTGAAAACCCAAGAACACACGAAGGCACCCCAAAGTTACAGCTGGGATATGATGCCACGTGACCAGCACGCCAGATCGCGGCACGAGAGCGGGGGGAGCGGTTTCACCGCTGCGGGTGCTCGCCGCCGATTTCTGCTCGCGATATTTGTCGTCTCGGGCTTTACCGGGCTGATTTACGAGTCGATCTGGTCGCATTACCTGAAGCTCTTTCTGGGCCACGCCGCCTACGCGCAATCGCTCGTGCTCGCCATCTTCATGGGCGGCATGGCGCTTGGATCGTGGCTCGTTGCGCACTACTCCTTACGCATCCGGCGCCTGTTGCTGGCCTATGCCCTGGTCGAGGGGTTGATCGGCCTTCTGGGTCTCGTGTTTCATTCCCTATTCGTCGCCGCCTCGGATTTCTCCTTTGTTGCCGTGATACCCGCGCTGCCATCGGCCGGCTGGATCCAGGCCTACAAATGGTCCTTGGGCGCAGCGCTTATCCTGCCGCAGTCGGTACTGCTCGGCATGACGTTTCCGCTCATCAGCGGCGGCATCATTCGCCGCTGGCCGGATCGGCCCGGGGAAACGCTGGCCACCCTGTACTTCACCAACAGCCTGGGCGCGGCAGTCGGCGTGCTCGTCAGCGGCTTCGTGCTGATTGATGCGGTCGGCCTGCCGGGCACCATCCGCGTGGCTGGGCTACTCAATGTGGCGCTCGCGATGGTGATCTGGGCGCAAGTTCGTGCGCAGGCGGAAACCGGCCCGCAACCGCTCGCCACCCCGGTGCGCTGGAGCAAAGACTCTTGGGCCCGCTGGCTCACCCTCGCGGCCTGCCTGACGGGCGCAGCCTCGTTCATGTACGAGCTCGGTTGGATTCGCATGTTGAGCCTGGTGCTCGGTAGCTCGACTCATTCGTTCGAGCTGATGCTGAGCGCGTTCATCCTAGGTCTCGCGCTGGGCGGCCTTTATGTGCGGCGACAGATCGAGCGCATCCGTGAGCCGGCGACCTATTTGGCCGGGGTCATGGTGCTCATGGCCGCGCTGGCGGCGCTCACGCTGCCGGCATACGGACTCATGTTCGATTTCATGGCGTGGTTCTTGCGCAGCTTCGCGCGCACCGCGGACAGCTACGTCGGATTCAATCTGATCAGCCAGTTGATCGCTGCGCTTATCATGATTCCGGCGAGCTTCTGTGCGGGCATGACCCTGCCATTGCTGACTCGCGAGCTCATGCGTCGCGGCGCCGGCGAGCGTGCCATCGGCTTCATCTACTCGGCGAATACTTTCGGCGCCATCGTGGGCGTGGTGCTCACGGTCCATGTGCTCATGCCGCGCATCGGCATCAAGGGTGTGATTCTCACCGGCGCCGCGATTCACCTCGCCCTGGGGTTCTCGCGATTCCTCAGCCAACCGACGCGTGCCATGCAGCTGGCGATGGCGGCCGGCCTCGGGGTATTCGCGGCGGTCCTCTTTGCCGTGCATCTCGATCCATTGCGGATGATTTCAGGGGTATACCGAACCGGATCGGCGACCGTGCCTGAAGGAGCCGTGGTCAAATATCTTCGGGATGGAAAAACCGCGACCATCAGCCTGATCGAGAAAGACGGACTGGTGACGATCGCCACCAACGGCAAGCCCGATGCGGGCATTCAAATGGGTCCCGGCGAGGCTTCGGTCGATGAGACCACGATGGTGCTCGCCGCCGCCATACCGCTCAGTATGCAGCCCCACCCACGGCGCGTTGCCAACATCGGGTTCGGTTCGGGACTGACGACACACACACTGCTGGCGAGCGAGCTCATCGAGCACCTCGATTCCATCGAGATCGAGCCCTTCATGGTGGAGGCTGCCCGCAAGGGATTCGGGCCGCGAATCGAGAACGTCTTCGAGGATAGGCGCAGTCACGTCGTTTACGAAGACGCCAAGACTTTTTTTGCGAGCACGCGCGAGCCCTACGACCTGATCGTGTCCGAGCCGTCCAATCCGTGGGTCAGCGGCGTCTCGACCTTGTTCTCGGACGAATTTTACAATTCTGTCACGCGCTATCTCACGCCTGACGGATATTTCGCTCAGTGGGTGCAGGTGTACGAGACCAACATCGGCGTGCTCGCTTCGATCATCAAGGCGCTCGCTCCGCACTTCGGCACCTACACGCTCTATAACGTCGACGATCTCGACCTCTTGATCGTCGCGACCCGCGGCTCGGAGCTCGGTATCCCGGACGAGGCACGGCTGCGCTCCCCGCTGTTGCGCGCGGAGCTCGAGCGCATCGGCATCCGCTCCGCTGCGGATTTCCAATCGCGCAAGATCGGCGACAACCGCACGTTGGGGCCGGTACTCGAGGCTCTCCCCGTGCCGGCTAATTCGGATTTCTATCCTTACGTGGATTTGCATGCGCCGCGCTCGCGTTATCTGAAAGAGAACGCCATGGAGCTTCCGGCGCTCACGGTCCTGACCATTCCGTTCCTCGAGCTGGTCGGCGAGACGGGGCCGCGCCCCGCGACGGCCGACCCTTCGTCGAGCAGCACCGTCGTTCGGGATGGCCTCGTCCGGCGGGCGCTCGACATTCGCCACGCGCTCGCGAGCGGCAGCCTCGATGGGCTGAATCCCGACAGCGCGAGATACCTGTGGCTGGTCGGCACCGGGCAAGCGGCGTGTGGCGCGCCGGCCGCGCAGGCGGCCTGGGCCGATGCCGTCAGAAATTTGAGCGACCAGACGGCCGCCTACCTCAATCCGGGCGAGCTCGAGCCGCTTTGGTCCGCGATCGTCTCGAGCCCCTGCTACCGTGAGGTGGGTGCCCACCAACAGGCATGGGTGGAACTGTTCGCGGCGATCGCGCAGCGGAATGCGTCCGACATCGTGAGACTCGCCACAGGTTTGCTCGCCACCGGCGCAGCGCATTCCGACGGCGACGTCGCCTATCTGACCACCATCGCCGCCGCCGCCTACGTCAATCTCGGTGACGACGGACGGGCGCATGCCTTCTTGCAGAACCAGTGGTCGCGGTTCAATCACGCGGGCCCATTCGAGTTCGCGCTGCGCGATCTTCGCGCCCTGACCGAGCCCCGGGCCGCGCCGCCCGCTGTCAGCGTGGAGCTGCACGGCGGCCGGTAATTTCCGCTCGACCCCATGTATTGATTGGAGGACACTGGCCCCACGAAACCCACACGGTTCGGTAACGCGGGGAGCTGTCCGTGGCAGGCAAGATACCCGGGGATGCGGCACGACGCGACAGCCGTGGTCTTTCGCGTCTGGGTACTTTGCCGGCGCTCAACTGGATTCTGCTCGCCTACGCGGCGGTGGTGATCGGCATCGGCTGGGCCTACACCAGCTCGCGTATCCAGGGAGACTACGAGCAAACGATGGATGACGAGCGCACTCGCTTGCGCGGCGTCACCGCAGCTCTGGAGGCCGGCACACTGGCGATGCTCAATGACGGGGTGGGCGAGGCGGTCGCAGGGGCCAACGAGCTCCAGGCGGACGGCGGGCTGATCCTCGCCAGCCGCGCCGAAATCATCGCGACCTTACGCAAACAACTCGCCGGCGGAAGCTACGTCCACTCCCTGTTTCTCACCGACGGGGTACATTTCGCGCTCACCAGCCGCGAAGGTCAGTTCGGCGGTCCCCTCATGCCGCAGTGGCTCACGGTGTCCCGCGCGCCCTTGTCGAGCGCTGCCTGGGTGGGCTCCCCGATCACTGATCCTGACCACGCCGATGCCCTGGTGATTCCGATCGCGCGGCGGGTCGCGTGGGGTAAAGACCTTACGCTCTGGGCGGGCGCACTGATCAGTTTCGACGGGTTTGACGAGCTCTATCGGAAATCCAGCGATCAAATCACAACCATGGGGTTGATCGCGAGCGACGGCACGATTCTCGTCCGCACGCCGAAGGCCGACAACCGCGATCTTCCCGCCGCCGCGAGTGTCGCCTCGGCCGACGTGTTCCGTCGCGCGGTCGCCCACGGCAAGGAGGGCGTCGTCGAGGGTTACGGCCCGGTCGCCAAGAAGGAGATGATCTACGCCTACGACCTCATGAGCGGCTATCCCATCTACATCATGGACGGGCAGACCCGCGACGCGGCCCTATCGTCCTGGCGCAACCGGCGGCGCATGGCCCTGGGGACGACGGCGATGTTCAGCGCCCTGGTGCTCGGCATGACGGCGCTCCTCAACCACTCGCTGCGTACCTTGCGCCGCCGGGATCATCATTACAGAACACTGTTCAACAGCGCGCAGTTCAGCGTCTTTCTGCTGGAAGGCGAGCGGTTCGTGGACGCCAATCTCACGGCGACTCGGATGTTCGGCCTGCAAAGCGATCGGGACGCAATTGGGCTCACCCCGTGGGATCTTTCACCGGAGCGTCAGCCCGACGGGCAACGTTCCGATGAGCTCGCGCGCGAGCGGATCGAGACCGCGCTGCGCGAGGGGGGCTTGAGCTTCGAATGGCTGCATCGGCGGCTCGACAATGGCGTGACCTTCCCCGCAGAAGTAGGGCTCTCCAGCATCATCGACGGCAGCACGGTGTTGGCGCTCGCCGTCGTCCGAGATCTGACCGTGCGCAAGCGCGCCGAGCGCGATCTGCAAGTGCTGTCGGCCGAGTTGATGCGATCTCAGGACGAGGAACGGCGGCGCATCGGACGCGATCTGCACGATTCCACCGGCCAGACGCTCGCCGCCTTGGAGCTCGGCCTGGCGCAGCTCATGCACGATACGAGCTCGGCCGCAGCGGACCGGCGAAAGCTGCTCGAGCACTGCGCCGATCTGGCGACGCAGTGCTCGACCGAGATCAGGATGGCGTCCTACCTTTTGCATCCACCCTTGCTGGACGAGCTGGGCCTGCTGAGCGCGCTGCGCTGGTTGGCGGATGGGTTTCGCCAGCGCAGCGCCATCGACGTGCGGCTCGATCTGCCGCAGACCATGGACCGGCTCACTCGGGACAACGAGCTCTGCTTGTTCAGAGTTGCACAGGAAGCGCTCACGAACGTCCATCGTCATGCCGACAGCCCTTGGGTGACCATCCGGCTCGAAGTGCAATCCGACAGCATCATGCTCGAGATCGAGGATGCCGGCCGTGGGATGCTGCACACAGGCGGCGCCGAGGCGCCGGAGAACACCCCATCCTTGGGAGTGGGCCTCGCAGGCATGCGCGAACGCATCCGTCAGATCGGCGGCACGCTTTCGGTCGAATCCACGAGCAGCGGAACCCGGGTGCGCAGCACCCTGTATCTCGAGCAGTCCTCGTCGGCCGCATGACAGCCGCACGCATCCTCATCGCCGACGACCATGAGCTCCTGCGACGTGGACTCGTGGCGGAGTTATCCCAAGTGCCGGGCTGGGTCGTGGTTGCCGAGGTGGCCAACGGCAGAGCCGCGGTGACTTCTGCGGCGGAGCTCAAACCGGATCTCGTCGTGCTTGATCTGACCATGCCGGAGCTCAATGGCCTCGAAGCGGCTCGCCGCATTCTCGCCGCGGAACCAGGCACGCGCATTCTCATATTGACCGCGCACGAGTCCGAACAGCTCGTGCGCGAGGTACTGAGCGTCGGCGCGCGGGGATACGTCTTGAAATCCGACGCGGGCCGGATACTCGTCGTGGCGTTGCAGGCATTGCTCGAAGGGGGCTCATTCTTCACTTCGAGCGTGGCGCGCATGGTGATGGACGGGTATCTGCGCAGCGAGGCGAGCGATGCGAGCACGGCGCAGACTCTCTCGGGTCGCGAGCGCGAGATCGTGCAGCTGCTCGCCGAAGGCAACAGCAACAAGGACGTCGCGCGCGCGCTGAACATCAGCGTGAAGACGGCGGAGACGCACCGCAGTAACATAATGCGCAAGCTCGGCCTCGGATCGCTCCCCGAGCTCGTGCGCTACGCCATCCGCAACAGCATCATCGAGCCCTGAGCCCGCGCCGGGGGCGCCCTTCCCCGCCCTACAGGGTTTCCCCGGACCCCATACCCAGTCTTCTCGATGTCGTCGCAGGCGGCACGACGTTACCTTGACCGGACTAGCCGACCGGCTAGCTGGCAAGGTCGTATCAAGGACTCGATGGATGACTGTGCTCACAGCCGACGCCTATACCGTGGCACTCGCGGCGTTCATGGCGATGCTCCTGTCGCACACGACGCTCAAGCTCGCCGTGCAGGTCTCTTCCCTGCGCTCGCGCAGCGGCGCCTGCCTGGTGCTGCTCAGCTCCCTTGCCTTGGGATTGGCGCTCTGGACCACGACCTGCGTCCGGATTCTCGCCCTGTCGGGCGGCCAGCTGCACTTCGACAACTTCTGGCTGCTGGTATCCCTGGCGGTTGCGATTTCGAGCCAGGCATGCGCGCTGTTCTTCGTTGCCTGCCGCGAGCCGGACACATCGAATATCGCCGGTACGGCATTTGCGCTCGCAGTCGGCGCAGGCGCCACGCGGTGCGCGGCGCTCGATGAGCTGTCCGCCGGCTTGGCGCTGCACGATGGCCTCGCCTGGGCCTGCATCTGGTTCCCGCTCACCTTCCTCACGTTCCTGGGCGCGCTGCGCATTTGGTTCACCTACCGTGATCGGTCCTGGCAGTCGATCGGCATGCGCTGTGCCGCAACGCTCGCGGCCGGTGTGGGGATATTAGGCACCGATGCCGAGGCGCTCGCCAGCTCGCGCTGGGTATTCGATGCCTGCTGCGGGCCGCCGGCCACACCCGCCTCGCTGCTCGCGATTACGAGCGCAACCCTGGGCTGCGCCGTGCTCATGGTGGCCCTGGTAATCTCGGTTTGCGGCGAGGAGCGCAAGGCACGCGCAATCCGGCACGCGCGCGAGCTCGAGGAAGTTCACGCCCGTCTGCAATATCTCGCCACGCACGACGCGCTCACCGCCCTGCCGAACCGGCAACGCTTCAAAGACCGGCTCGCGAAAGCCATCGCCGACAGCCGGCGGCCCGGTCGCGCCATCGCGATCGCGGTGCTCGACGTCGATCACTTCAGAGCCATCAATCACTCCCTCGGCCACGGCATCGGCGATTGGCTGCTCACCGAGATTGCACGCCGCATTACCGCGGTGGTGCCGCGCACCACCACGCTCGCACGGCTCGACGGCGACCAGTTCGCGCTTCTCATCGACAACGTCGCGGCTCGACTCGAGGCGCAAACCGTCACCGCCGCGATTCTCGCGGATCTTGAGAGACCGGTGCGCGGCAACGGTGTGGAAGTGGACGTGCGCTCCAGCATCGGCGTCAGCGTGTGGCCCGATGATGGCCGTCGCAGCGACGACCTCTTGGCTCACGCCGAAGTCGCCATGACGACCGCCAAAGAGCGCGGCGGCAATCGCATACTTTTCTTTCAAGCAGGGATGACTGATTCGATGCAGGAACGGCTTGCGTTCGAGAATGACCTGCGCCGCGCAATGGCGGCGGGTGAGTTCGAGCTTTACTATCAGCCCGAGATTTCGGTCAAGACGGGAAGAATCGTGGCGGCGGAAGCATTGCTGCGCTGGCGGCATCCGACCAAGGGCATCATCGCACCGAGCTCGTTCATCTCCCTTGCAGAAGACACCGGATTGATCATTCCTCTCGGCGAATGGGCGCTGCGCGAGGCCTGCCGGCAGGCGCGCGAGTGGCAAGTCAACCTGGGCGTATCGCTGCCGCTGGCGGTCAACTTGTCGGCCGCCCAGTTCAGACACCAGAACATTCTGCAGACGATCCGCTCCGCACTGGCCGATGCCGATCTCGACGCACGCTCCTTGGAAATCGAGCTGACCGAAAGCGCCCTGATGACCAATCCGGAGGAGTCCGCGGGAGTGCTGAAGCAGCTGCGCAAGATGGGGGTCAGTGTCGCGGTCGATGACTTCGGCACGGGATACTCCAGTCTGAGCTACCTGCGCCGATTTTCGATCGACAAGCTCAAGATCGACCGCAGCTTCATCAGAGACTTGACGATCAGCCGTACCGATGAGTCGATCGTCCGCGCGATCGTCTCTCTCGCCCGTGGCGTCGGACTGACGGTGGTCGCTGAAGGGATCGAATCGGTCGAGCAGCTCGAATTCGTGACCCATCTCGAATGCGACCAATGGCAGGGCTATCACTGCTGTCCGCCGCAGCCGGCCGCTTGCTTCGAGGCCATGGTCGCGGATCGAACCGGAACCCGCAGCGCATTGGTGGCGGCGCTTTCGGCAATGGTCGCCCGCGGTACCGATCCATGAGCAAGCACGAAGCGCTTGCGGACGACGCGCGCGAGCTCCACGACGGGACCGCTGTGCTCGATCCGGGATCGGCCGTGCGGCGCGTGCTGATCGTCGATGACCACCCGATCGTGCGTCAGGGCCTGCTCCGCATCGTGGAAGACCAGCATGATCTCGTGGTCTGCGGGGAAGCGGAGTCGAGCGACGATCTGCGTGCGGCCTTGGACGAGGGGCATGCCGATGTGCTGATCTGCGACATCAGCTCGAAAAACGGCACCGGCATCGACCTCGTCCGCTACGCTCGCGCTCATCATCCGCAACTGCGGATTCTAGTGCTGTCGTCGCTGGACGAGACCCTCTACGCCGAGCGCATGCTTGCCGTCGGTGCCAACGGTTACATCACCAAGGAGTCATCCACCGATGACTTCCTGGCGGCGCTGCGCTGCGTTCTGGATGGCCATATCTACGTCTCGGAGACCATTCGTCGCAACGTGCTGCGCCGGTACGCGGGCCGAATATCGCCCAAGCCCGACGATCCGATCGCCCGCCTGAGCAACCGCGAACTGCAGATTTTGCACATGATCGGCAAGGGCATGAGCACCCGGGAGACCGCGCAGCTGCTGCATCTAAGCATCAAAACCGTGGAATCCCATCGGCAAAGCATCAAGCGCAAGCTGAATCTCGGCACCGCCACACAACTGATGCGCTACGCGGTGCTCGACCTCGCCGGACGCGACGCCCGCGATTAATCGTTCGGCGCGCCGGCTGCGATCCACGACTCGATCTGCTCGATCGTTGCCGTGGAAAGATACGGGCCGCCGAACGGCATGCGCGCACCCGTGATCCCCGCCAGGCCCTCGAGCTTGTGAATGACGTAGCTATCGGTGGGATCGCCGGGCTTCACGCGCTCGAGGCTTGGCTGCTCGATGCTCGCCACATTCACCAAGGATGCATAAGTGGCGGCGGCAGAAGTCAGGTTCTGCACCCCAGGGAGGCTCGTGCCCACGCCATTGTGACACCCGGAGCAGACGGGGCCGAAGACCTGTGCCTGCAGTTGCGTCAACGTCGCCGCGGGCGCGGCGTTATTGACCGTGACGGTAACTGGGGCGGAGTTGGCCACCTTGCCATAAGCCTCCGTGGCGGTCGCGGTCAGAGTCACCGTTCCATTCGCGCTGGTCTGCGTATTCCACTGAACCGTGTAGGGGGCCGAGGCTGCTGTTCCTATGGCTTTGCCGTTCGCGAAGAACTCCACTTGCGAAACACTGACGCTGTCGCCGACCTGCGCAGTCAACGTGACCGTGCCGCTTACGCTCGCACTCGGCGCGACCACGGTCACCGCCGCCGTGCCGTTGAGGGTCGGGGGCGTGGCCCCGACGTCGATGCGGCCGTATTCGCCGTCGCTCCCCTCATTCGTGCCCGCCGCGAAGAACAACGTGTTGTGCGGCTGGCTGACGCTGTCGTTGCCGAAAGCAATGCCCCAAAGCCCCGGCACGGCGATCGGATCGGAATGCGAATCGCTGATCGGCCCGACCAATTTCCCAGTCGCCGCATTGAACGCGTTGATCTTTCCGTCGCCCAGGTTTCCGATCAAAAGATCATTGCTGAGCGGTCCGAAGTCCGCGGGTGCGAGCGCGATTCCCCAGGGGGCGTTGAGTGCCGCGCCCGCGACAATCAAATGCGTGACCAACGCGCCGCTCGCGTCGAATACATCGACGAGGCCGAGGCCCGCCCCGAGCGTGGCGAGGGAGTTGTCCGGCGCCTTCTGCTGCGCGTACGTCGACATAGATTTGCGTCGCCCCGCCGCTGCCGTTGGCGATCGCTTGAATGCCGAACGGCGCGTAGCCCGCAGGAAGCGTCGGATCGGCGAACGCGAAGCTGCTCGCGGTCGGTGCCTGTTTGGCGAATGTCCGAATTGAATACATCGATCTTGTTGTTGTGGAAATCCGCCGCGTATAGGTAGTTCTGACCGCCGCTCGAGGCGAGCGCGGCACCCGTGTACTCGGCGCCTCCCGTATCGGTGTATACCGTGATCGCGGCCGCCGAATTGACGGTGGATGACCAGCCGGCGATCGTCCCGCCCTCTCCCTACGTAAATGAAGCTCGCCGCGCCGGATTTCCCAGCCGGAGCTCACGACGAAGCCGGTCGACGTGTTCGCGACGATGCCGGTGGGCGCAAAGGCGTGTCCGGCATTGGCGGCGAAGTCGACCACCAAGGGCGAGGCAGCGGGTTGCGGATTGCCGCTGCCATCGTACAGCGTCGAGGTGCTGCTGCCGTTGTTGGCTACCCAGACGGGGGCGTTGGGCGCAAAGGCAATTCCCCAGGGATTGACCAGATGCGCGTCGACCGTGAGTGCCGATGTCCCCGCGACATTGGCCACCAGGCTCGTCGAGGTGTACGGCCCGGTAGCCGCGGCCGCGGCACCGACCGTCAGCGTGGTCGACTGGGTCGCCGCCGCGCCGCCGCCCGTACACATGAGCGTATAGGCATAACTGCCGGCCGCGGTCGGCGAGAGCGTCTTCGACCCGGTCACGGGTTCCGAGCCGCTCCAAGCTCCGCTCGCGGTGCATGCAGTGGCATTTGTCACCGACCAGGTGAGTGTGGTGCTTTGTCCCAGCTGAATATTCGCGGTGCCGAGCGAGAGAGTGATCGCGGCGGCCGCAGCGCCGCCGCCGCCATAACCACCGCCAGCCCCCGCGCCGGCGACGCTCATCGAGCCCGAGCCTCCGCCATCGCCGCCGCATGCCGTCATCAGCAACAGCAACGCCGCGGGCGCGAACTGAAAAAACGATCTCGACTTGAATTTGTACGCCATGCCTCGTGTCCTCGACGCCGCAGCGTCCTGTGCGATTGCAATTGATCCGCGTCGTGCGGTCTCCGTTAACTGAGTAACGAAGCGAGGGTGGCCGGTTTTGATTTGGAAATTTAAACGCCGCTACAAAACCGCGGGTCTTTCGCGAGGTACTTACGACGCGTCGCGAATCATCGCGCGCCTAAAGTGGAGCGGCTCGTGCAGCGCTTGCCATGCACCAGCGACTCGAGGGCCGCGCAGGCGTTCGGCGGCGAGGCTCCCGTGGCGGCCGGCGATTCGCTCTCGAGCAGGAGAGATCGCGCATCTTGCGCCGTCAAGCTGGGTCGTTGCGCACGCAGCAGTGCGACCAAGCCGGACACCTCCGCGGTGGCAAGGGAGCTCCCCGAATAGAAATCGTAGTGGGCGTGCGGCGCGAGCGACACGACGTCCAAGCCCCGGCGCCCGCAACACCCCGGGGTTGTGGTGTCCGCTCTCGAGCGCATCGACGGCAATGACCGCGGCGATGTTCGTGGGGAAGGAGTCGCGCAGGCCGTCCGGCGGCACGGCACCTACCACGATGATGCCGGCCGCCGTGGCGCGATCGATCAGGCGAGTGAGCAAGGGGTCGATCGGGCCCGCGAGGCTCAAGATTGATGATGTCGGCGTGCGCTTCGATCGCCGCCGATAACGCTTGCGCCAGCGTGAAGGAATTGCACGCGGCCTTGGTGCCGGTCGCGGCCGACGCGCCAGCAAGCCTTGTACAGCAGCAAGCGGACGTCGGGCGCAATGCCCGCGATGCCGACGCCGTTGTTGGGAATTGCCGCAATGACACCGGCGACGGCGGTCCCGTGGGCATCCTCCTGAAATGCATCGGTGTCGTTGTCGACGAAATTCCGCGCGACGATGTTCCCCGGCAAGTCGGGATGGCGCATATCGGCGCCCGTATCGACGACCGCAACCCGCACGCTCGCGCCGCGGCTTAAGGTCTGCGCTTCGAGCACCGCCATTTGCTGCATGTTGTTCTGCAGATCCGCGTACGGATCGTTATAGCGCCGGACGCGGTCTCGAAGGCGAGCAGCGGCTGCGCGGACTCGACTCGAGGGTCGCGCCTGAGAACGGCGAGCACTTGCGCGCGGTCCGCACCGCTTGGCAGCGCGTACGTCAGGCAGTTGACGCCGAGCAGCGCGATCGGCCAGCTCGAGACTTCTCGAAGACTGATAATCGGCGGCGATTGCCCGGCTGGTGGCGCGGGCAACGCTGCCCGCGCTGTACACGCCCGACCCCGTCATAGCCCGCGCGCCGTCGATGCGGCGTGCGATCCGGGCCATATCACGGGATTTCGAACGGTGACGACCACAAAGCCTTGCGGATCCTCGCGGGCGGCCGCCGGGAGTTCCGTCCTCAGCTGATCCGACGCGCAGCCGCCGAGCGCGGCGGCGGCGAACAGCGCGAGGCATCCGGATCTTCACCGGGCCGCAGCCGCGTCGTTGACGGCGGCTTCGACGAACAGCACGCGGGCGTCGGTCCGCAGGGCCGTGACCACGTGCTCAACGCCGCCCGGCACTCGCGGCCGTCGAGGCCAGCGTGTAGGCGCCTGCATCGCTCGGGCCGCGGATGATGGTCAGATTGTTCGACGCGAGGAGCGACTTCAACTCCGCGAGGGTCATGGCCGGCGCAAACACCGCGCGTATGTGCGCTCCGGGAGCCAGCGGCACCGGATCCGCCGACAGCGTCTGATACTGGCGACGCTGAAGTGTCGGACCGCGGCCGATCGCGCAGCGACGCGCCGAGCCAGCCGAGAGCCAATGCCTGCACCAGCACCGCGGCGGTCAGCCATTGCACGCGCGGCCGAATCGGCGCCCGGTCGTCCGCGACGCGGGAGCCGCGCTCGCGGCGGTCGGCGCCTCGCGTTCGAATTCGTCGATGCGCGAGAGAATCTTCGCAAGACCTGCCTGCGGCGCGTATTCGATCCGGGTATCCGCCTTCAACAGTCCCTGGACCGCGCGTTCATGCGCCAGGTCGTTGCGACAGATTGCGCAGCGCTGCAGGTGGCTCGATACGCGCTCGAGATCGGCGGCCGAGAGCCGCCCGGCGACATACCACGGCAACAGCCGTGCCGCTTCCTCATCGCAGCGGGCGCCTTCCAGGTCGACACTCACGGGCCGGCTCCCCAATCGGCGCCGTGCTCGGCGAGCATCGCCCGGAGCTTGCGCCGGGCGTTGAACATGCGCGTCTTTACCGTATTCACGGGGCATTCCATGATCTCGGCGACCTCCTCGCACGAATGATCCAAATAATAAGTGAGCTCGAGCACCATGCGCTGCTCCAGGGGCAATTGCGCAAGCGCGTAATTCAGCAGCTGGCGATTCTCGGCGGCCTGCCCGGGATCGTTGACCACCGTTTCCCCCTCGGCATTCTCCTGCGCCATCACCCGTTCATGCGTCGCCGCGCGCCGGATCATATTGAGCGCGCGCCGGTAGGCGATTCCCATGATCCAGGTCGATACCTGCGAGGCATCGCGGAATTCCGCTGCCCGCTGCCAGACGATCCACAGCGTATCGTTGATGATCTCCTCAGCATCTTCCTGGCGGTGAGTCAGGCGCGTCAGAAATCGCGCCAGCCGCCTGTGATAGTGCACATAGAGATCGCGGAAGGCGTCGCGGTCGCCGCGCGCGACCCGGAAGATCAATTCGCGCTCACGGTCGTTGGCGCCGCGCGCGGTGGCCGATTGAGTGGACCGTAAATCGGAATTTTCCAACAGCCGCTCCTATCCACTGTGACGCCGGCACGACCTTGCCACGGGTAGGTAACCCGGCCGCGCGGGACGGTTCATCCTTTGCGCAAAAATACCGGCTTCAGAAGCGAAACACTGCCGCACCTGCCCACGTGCCGTTCGCGCTCGCATCCTCATAGAGCGTTGCCGCGGTCGTGTCGGCAAAGAAACGGCTGACGCTCAACGTGAGCCGCCTGTAGACATAAGTCAACCCCACATCGCCCGCCCAGTAGCCGACACCAAACAGGTGATGCAGATCGTAATATCCCGCCCCGGCAGTCGCCGCAAACCCGAAGCGCAGCGGCCAGCGGCCCGTGAGCTCGTACGCGGCGGCCGGCCGCCGCGAGGCAAAGCCGAGATCGGAATAAGATGTGTAATTCGGTTGATAGGATATGGTCGCCGCGACGAGGTCGGAATACGCGACGCTCGCGGCGATCTCATCGTAGTCGTAGGGCGAGCGTCGCGGATCTTGCACGTAAGCGTAGTGGGTATACGTGCCCTTTACCGTGAAATCGGCGCCCAACGGCCGGATCAGCCCGCCATACACATCGAGTTCCTCGAACGTCCTACCGCCGCCCGGATAGGGATCTACATTCGAGCCCCACGCGCCGCGCAAACCATCCGAAGGCGCTTTGATAGTTGCCGCCGAGTTGCAACGCAGCGCCGTTATAGGTCTGCGAGATCCCACGGTAGATGTAATTGCTGGTGGCGCCGATGGAGCCGCTCCACGTGCCGTCCGCACGGCAGATTCCAGTCGCTGTTACAGCCAAAAGCCCCAGGCGCACTGCACCACGATCGATGCGCGCCTTGACGAGCACCGTAACGGACGAGATCCGTTTGGCTGAGTTGACGGCCTGTGCGTCCATCGGCGCCGCATTATAGGGGCTAGACGCCGCTCCACGGCCGCCCGACCCATTTATTTTGAGCCTCATTACAACCACCGACCGCTGCAGCGGTACTTACCGACACGCGTCCCTCGCTCGAACATTCGGCTAACCACCATTGCAGGGGAATATCTATGAAAATCAACATGAAATCTCATGCATTGACGCTGACACTTGCGGCGGCCTTGATCGCTGGCCTCACCGGCGCATCGCCGGCGGAAGACGCCTTCCTGCCTGCCGCAATCAACTCCTCCACGATCCCTGCGAACGGCGACGTCAATCCCTACGGCGTCGCGTTCGTGCCGCACGGCTTTCCAAGCGGCGGCAGCATCGTGGCGGGCGATGTTCTGGCTGCCAATTTCAACAACAGCAGCAACGTCCAGGGAACCGGAACTACCATCGTCAGCCTGCCGGGGCGTGGCCCGATTGCCCCTCCGGGCGAGGCGACCACGTTCTTTACCAGCAAGCTTGCCGGGCTAAGCACGGCGCTCGGGGTGCTGCGCGGCGGATTCGTCGTCGTGGGCAACGTGCCGACCAAGGATGGCACCTTCGCCACCATCGGCCGCGGGGCGCTGCAGGTGATCGACCGAAACGGCAAGCTCGTCGAAACCTGGACGGATCCGGTATTTCTCGACGGACCCTGGGATCTCACCATCGACGACCACGGCGCCTCCGCCCACATTTTCGTCGCCAACGTGCTGAACGGCACCGTCTCTCGGCTCGACGTATCGATTGGCTCGAGCCGAGTGACCCTGCAGCAGATGACGATGGTTGCTAATGGCTACTCGCACGTGCCCAATGCCGGGGCGGTGGTCCTCGGACCGACGGGTCTCGCGTATGCTGCCGACGACGATACGCTGTACGTGGCCTCGACCAACGACAATGCGATCTATTCCGTTCCGCACGCGCGAACCCGCTCGGACGCGGCGCACAAGGGCACATTGGTATTTGCGAGTGAGCATCTGCGCGGACCCCTCGCCCTGCGCTTCGCGCCGAATGGGCACCTGCTGACGGCCAATGGCGACGCGGTCAACGCCGATCCGCTGCATCCGAGCGAGATCGTCGAGTTCACCCCTGGGGGCGAGTTTGTCCGGGAATACAACGTCGATGCCAGCCAGGGTGGGGCATTCGGCATCGACACGCGCGCGAACGACGACAACCGTGCCGAGGACGACGGTGGCTTCAACTTCGCGGTCGTCGATGACGTGACCAATAACTTGCTGGTGATCCGACTGCCATAGGCTCCTACGAGTTTGCGTTGATGCGGTAAGCTGTCTCGCCATGCCGTCCAGCTGGCTCACGTGGGCGATCGTTGCCGCATCCATTACGGGCGTCCTCACGCGCCCGAAAGGAAGCTCGGAAGCGCTGTGGGCCAGCAGCGGCGCGCTGGCGCTGGTCGTGCTCTCGCTGTTGCCTCTCCCGGAGGCACTCGCCGCAGTGCTCTCGGGCGTGGATGTCTACCTGTTTCTGATCGGTATGATGCTGCTCGCCGAGCTTGCACGGGAAGAGGGGCTGTTCGATTGGCTCGCGGCTTATGCGGTACGCCGCGCGGCCGGATCGGCGACCCGTTTGTTTCTGCTCATCTACGCAGTGGGCACACTGGTCACGATATTTCTTTCCAACGACGCCACCGCCGTGGTCCTTACTCCTGCGGTCTATGCCGCCGCCAAGCGTGCCGAGGCAGCACCCCTGCCCTACCTGTTCGCCTGCGCCTTCATCGCCAACGCGGCGAGCTTCGTGCTGCCGATCTCGAATCCGGCCAATCTGGTGGTGTTCGGCGAACGCATTCCGGCGCTGCCCGCCTGGCTCGGTCAATTCGGTGCAAGCGCGGTGGCCTCCATTCTATTGACCTATGTGGCTCTGCGCTTGACGCAACATGTGCCGCTGAGGGAGCGGGTGCGCCATACAGTGCCTCAACCCGGCCTCGGCAATACGGGGCGCGTCACGGCAGCTGCCATTGCGCTCACCGCGATCACGCTTCTGGTTTGCTCGGGCTTGAGCCGTCAGCTCGGCCTGCCCACTTTCGTCGCCGGCACTTGCGCGTGCCTTCTGATCAGCTTGATCAAGCGCGCTCTGCCGACGCAGCTCCTCGGGCACATTTCCTGGAGTATTTTGCCGCTGGTTGCCGGACTCTTCGTCCTGGTGAAAGGCGTCGAACATACCGGCGTACTCTCCGGCCTCCCGGGCTTCGTGTCCGCGAGGGCTGCGAGCGCGCCCCTGGCGACCGCGTTCAGCACCGGCATTCTCGTGGCCCTGGCCGGCAACCTCGTCAACAACTTGCCCATGGGCCTTTTCGCCGGCGCCGCCGGCGCGGGCGCTCATTGGCCGCCCGCGGTGAAAGCGGCGGTGCTGATCGGTGTGGACTTGGGGCCCAATCTGTCCGTGACCGGCTCGCTCGCGACCCTCCTGTGGTTGATCGCGATACGGCGTGAGGGGGAGAACGTGAGCGGATGGCGGTTTCTCGCCTTGGGAGTCCTCGTCATGCCTCCTGCCCTGCTGGGCTCGCTCGCTCTCGCGCTCGCGGCGCATTGATTTCGCGAACCGCCGCTCTAAATATTCGTGGCGTTGCCTCTCGGAGCCGGTAAAGTTACGGCACTTAAAATGAGGCAGAGAAGAATTTAGCGCAATGCAGATAAGTACGTTCAGCCGAGTCTGGTATCTGATCTTAGCCATCCCCGTTGTATCTCTCGCTTCCCCTGCGGCGCTCACCGCGGATGCCGGACCGGGCTATGACATCGAAATGAGCCGCATGATTCCCGTTCGCGACGGCACCCAGCTGGAGGCGTGGATCACGAAGCCGTCCAACAGCCAGGCGAAGCTGCCGACGATACTGACACTGACGCAATACGACATCGATGGCGGCCGCCACGGCGATTCCGCGGGTTACTACGCCCATCGCGGCTATGCATTCGTGCAAGCCTATGTACGCGGCCGCGGCCAATCGGGCGGCGTCAAGAGCGACAGCCTCGGTGCCCAGGTCGGACGCGACGGTCACGACTTGGTCGAATGGATTGCCGCGCAACCTTGGAGTGACGGACGGATCGTGATGTTCGGCGGCTCCTTTGTCGGCATGACGCAGTGGCAAACCGCCGCTCAGTTGCCGCCACATCTCGCGGCGATCGCTCCGTATGTGCCCATTTACCCGGGATGGGACGTTCCGAATACGAACGGAATTCCGCAGGCGTGGACTGCCGTCATCCTCGGATATGTGGCGGGCCGCTCCCTCAATACTGGCTTTATCCGCAATCAAGACTATTGGGAAGGGAAAATGCTCGAGCAATATGCCGCGTATCGTCCCTTCTACGAGCTGGACAAAGCCATCGGCATCGCCGCAGATGACTGGTGGATGCTCGATGCGCAAGGCCAGAAGAAGTCGATGTTCGACGTTTGGCTGGATCACGTCGGCGACGCGGCATTCAATCTCGCCGCAGAGCCCAAAGCCGAAAGCTACGAGCGAATGAACTTTCCGGTGCTGACGGTCACGGGATATTACGACGATGACCAGCCGGGAACCTTGCATTATTACCGCAATTACGTGGCCCACGCCCCAGCCGCGGCCGTCGCGCAGCTGCATCTCGTGATCGGACCCTGGGACCATGCCGGCGCCCAAGAGCCCACGAAGATGATCGAAGGCGCATCGATCCCGGAGGCCGCCGTCATCGACATGCAGAAGCTGCACGCGGATTGGTACGACTATGCACTCGGCCGAGGTGCGCGCCCGCCCTTGCTGCAGTCGAATGTCGCCTACTTCATGTTGGGTGCCGACGAATGGCGGTATGCGAAGACTCTCGACGCGGCATCGTCCGGCAAGGAAATGACGCTCTTTCTAGCCGAGCCTGCGGGAACGCCGCAGGATGTCTTCCGATCCGGGCAGCTTGCCGGCAAACCGCCTGCAATCGAGCCGCCGGCGGTCATTGTCAGCGACCCTCACGAGCTTCCCGAGCTGGCGGTTGCCAGGTATGCGTCGGATGAGAATTTGACCAGCCAATTTCGCGCTTGGCAGAAGCGTGCCATTACATTTCACTCCGCTCCCTTCTCCCATGATACGGAGATCGCCGGACATATACGGCTCACCCTGGAGTGCGAAGCCGATGCGCCGGATTTCGATCTCTGGGCGCAAGTGCTGATGGTGCTCGCCGATGGTTCCACCGTTCGATTGGGAGAAGACATCCGCCGCGCGCGATTTCGTAACAGTCAGTTCAAAGAAGAACTCCTCAAGCCGGGTCAGCGAGTCCAAGTACCGTTCGAATTCAATTGGCTGGCCCGACGCATTCCGGCGGGTGCGCGCCTGCGCTTGACTATTGCGCCTCTGAACTCGCCGAACTACCAAAAGAACTTCAACACCGGTGGGCGTATCGGCTACGAACATATCGACGCTGCGCGGATTGCGAACATCAAGATCTTTCATGATGCCAAGCGGTCGAGTCACTTGACTCTTCCCCTCGCCGCTGCGCGAGCGAGCCTGTAAATGTCTCCATGCGCTTGACTTGAGACTCGCGTCCATTCCGCTCAATATCGAGATCTTAGCTCGAGGGATCCGATGATCGAGACCGGACACAATCTGCTTTTCCAGGAGGCGAACCTGGCCGACTCCGGAAGCGGGGCCGAGCGCCTCAGTTTCCTGAGTCGCGTGCCGGGCCAGCGCAAGATAGACGCATTTCTGAAAGCGCAGGACCGGGATAATCCTTCACCGTGCTTCGCCGAATTCTTCGATTTTCGGATCGCGGTATTCGTCGCCGCGGTTCCGGCGGCTCTGGGCGTGCGCGTCGTGGTGGCGGGCGTCACCAACGTGAGTCAGGATCAGTTCGACACGGTCGCGGCTCGCATCGGCCGTGGTACCGCCCGATGGAATCGACTCGAGTTCAAGCGTTGCGTCGAATCGATCCTGGGCATTTCGATCCAGGATTTCGCCGCGGCCGCTCGCTGACCGAACGCTAGTTGCGGTGCAGCATGACAACCGGGGGGGGCGGACGGCGGCGCGCTCAACCGGCTGCCACCTGCAATGCCGGCGCAGGCACACCGCGCTTGCTGTGCAGCTTGATGTTGAGGCGCAGCTCGTTGGCGGAATCCGCATTGCGGATCGCCTCGTCGTAACCAATGGCTCCCTCGTCGTAGAGCTCGAACAGCGACACGTCGAAAGTCATCATGCCGAGCTCCCGCGATTTCTGCATGATGGCCTTGATCTCGTGAAACTCGCCCTTGAGCAGCTTGTCGGCAACGATGGGCGTGTTGATCAGGATTTCCACCGCGGCGCGCCGTCCCTTGCCGTCCTCGGTGCGGATGAGCCGCTGCGAGATGATGGCCCGCAAGTTGCTGGAGAGATCCATGAGAAGCTGCTTGCGCCGGTCCTCGCTGAAGAAATTGATGATGCGATCGATGGTCTGATTGGCGCTGTTCGAGTGCAGCGTGCCCAGGCACAGGTGCCCGGTCTCGGCGAAAGCAATCGCGTGCTCCATGGTCTCCGTGTCGCGGATTTCGCCGATGAGTATGACGTCCGGCGCCTGACGCAGAGTGTTCTTGAGCGCGTTGTGCCAGGAGTGCGTATCGATACCGACCTCACGGTGTGTGATGAGGGATTGCTGCGACTGATGCACGAACTCCACCGGATCCTCGACGGTGACGATGTGACCGGCCGACGAGCAGTTGCGCTCATGAATCATGGCGGCGAGCGAGGTTGATTTGCCCGATCCCGTGGCGCCGACCACGAGCACCAGCCCGCGCTTGGTCATCACGATCTCCTTCAAGATCGGGGGCATCGCCAGCTGATCGAGGGTCGGAATGTCATTGACGATGGTGCGCACCACCATGCCGACGTTCTGTTGCTGTACGAATACATTGACCCGAAAGCGCGACACGCCCGGGATGGAGATGGCGAAGTTCGCTTCGAGATCGCGTTCGAACTCGCCGCGCTGCCGCTCGTTCATCAATGCATAGGCAAGCTCGTGAGCGACCTCCGCCGACAGCTTCTGATTGACCAGGGGCTTCATGGCGCCTTGCAGTTTCATGCTGGGCGGGAAATCCTTGGAAATGAAAAGATCCGACCCGCCCGCGCCGCTCATTGCCGTCAGCAGCTTGACGATGTAGGACTTTGCCTGCTCCTCGCTGAATGCCATCGCCGCCTCTGAGCTCGATTTATTAAGTCGCGCAAGGGTACCGAATGAGAAGCCGGGGAGGCCGGTATTGGCTCTCACTCACCTGTCAGCGGGCACATTAAGTTAAGTCATGACTTGAGGCACAATGGTGTATGTCCAGGGCACGAGGCTTCATTCTTCAGGCGACCTACCGCGTCCGATCGGCGGCGGACGGTCGGCGCTCGCCGGTCGTGCATCTGTACGGCCGATTGGACACGGGCGCTGCGTTCCTGGTGCGGGACGATCGGCAGCGCCCGCACTTCTATGTGCGTGAGGCCGATTTATCGCGCGCCGCCGTCCTCAAATCATTGCCGCTGACCCAGCCCGTGGACAAGCGCACCTTCGCCGGCGAGCCCGTGTGCCGCATCGACGTAGACGTGCCCTCGGACGTGCCCCCTTTACGGGACAAGCTGCACGCCGCAGGAATCGAGACGTTCGAAGCCGACGTCCGCTTTGCCTCGCGGTACTTAATCGAGCGCGGCATCAAAGGCGGCTGTGAAATCGAGGGCGACTCCACCCCGGGCGCCGGCGGCCTCGTGTTCGAGAATCCGCATTTGCACCCGGCCGACGTGCAGATCTCACCGCGCGTGCTGTCGTTCGATATCGAGACCGACGCGAAGGCTGAGCGTCTGCTGGCAATATCGCTGTACGGTCTGGGCGCCGACGAGGTGCTCATCGTCGACGATGGCGACCGGCCGATGCCGGACCGGGCGCAGCGCTGCGCGAGCGAGGCCGCCGCGCTCGAGACATTCGTAGCCCGGGTTCGGTCGCTCGATCCGGACGTGCTCACCGGTTGGAATCTCATCGATTTCGATCTCACCGTGCTCGAGCGCATCGCGACCCGCGTGGGCTACCCGCTCGAGCTCGGCCGAGACCAGGGGGGCATGCGGATCCGCAAGGCCGAAGGCTATTTCGGCAGCGGCCAGGCGAGCATCCCGGGACGTCTCGTGCTCGACGGCATCGACCTCTTGCGCGGTGCCTTCATCCGCATGGACGATTATTCGCTCGACGCGGTGGCGCGCGAAGTGCTCGGGGAAGGCAAGGCCGTGACGGCTCCCGCGCGTGACCGCTTGGCGGAAATTCTCCACAACTACCAGCACGATCTGCCGGCCTTCGCGCTCTATGCCCGTACGGATGCGCGCCTTGCCGCAGGGATAGTGGAGAAGTTGCGCCTCATCGAGCTCGCCTTCGCCCGCAGCCAGCTCACGGGCATGACGCCCGATCGGGTCGCCGCCAGCATCGCCTCGTTCGACTTCCTGTATCTCTCCGAGCTCGAGCGCGCGCGCATCGTCGCACCGAGCGTGCGGGGCGGCGACTCGCGCGTGCACGTCGCGCAACAAGGCGGCCACGTGCTCGAGTCCGAAGCGGGTCTGCAGACCAACGTTTGGGTGTTCGATTTCAAGAGCCTCTACCCCAGCATCATTCGCACTTTCAACATCGATCCCGTGAGCTACGTGCCCATGCCCGCGCCGGATCTCGATCTGATCCGTACACCCGACGGCGCGTTCCACCGCGAGCCTGCGATCCTGCCGCGACTCCTCGACGAGCTGTTCCCGCGGCGCGAGGCGGCGAAGCGCCGCGGCGACGACGTGGCCGCGCACGCCATCAAGATCTTGATGAACTCGTTCTATGGTGTGCTCGGCACCTCGGCATGCCGCTTTTTCAATCCCGCCCTCGCCAACTCGATCACCGGCATGGGCAAGCATCTGCTGCTCTGGTCGAAGCAATGGTTCGAGTCTCGAGGCTTCGGTGTGCTGTACGGCGACACCGACAGCCTGTTCGTGCGCGCCGACGCGAGCGATCCGGAGCAGGCGAGCACCGAGGCTGCACGGCTCGCCGCGCTGCTCAATCGCGACCTCGAGCGGCACATCGAGGCGCGCTGGCACGTGCAGAGCCGTCTCGAGCTCGAGTTCGAGAAGCTGTATCTGAAGCTGTTCCTGCCGCGCGCCCGTCACAGCACGCGCGGCGCGAGCAAACGTTATGCCGGGTTGGTCCACTCCGCCCACGGCTCCGTGGTCGAGTTCGTCGGCATGGAGGTCATCCGGCGCGACGCGACGCCGCTCGCGAAGCGGGTGCAGCGCGAGCTCTACGAACGCCTGTTCTCGAATCGACCGGTCGATGCTTACCTCGCCGAGATCGTCGCCCGGGTGCGCCGCGGCGAGCTCGACGAGGAGCTCGTCTATCACAAGAATCTGCGCAAGGAGACGGGCGAGTACACCGCGACGACACCCCCGCACGTTGCCGCCGCGCGCAAGTCCCGCTTGGCGCTGGGCAAATCCATCCGCTACGTCGTGACCACGGCCGGGGCCGAGCCGCTCGACAACCTGTCTCACCCGCTCGACCGCGAGCACTATGTGGAGAAACAGATCAAGCCGGTCGCGGAGCCCGTATTGGATACGCTCGGACTGAACTTTGAGCGCGTGATCGGGGATGCGCGCCAGTTCGAGCTCGACTGGTCCTGAGCCGGCGGGCGGCAGCGCTTATGCCGCCCTGCCTTAGGTTGCCTCCATCCGCTCGAACTCTCCGCCGTCGAATCGCAGGCGGCGCGCCCTGCCGTCGATGAATTCCGCGAATTCCGCGACCTCGGGACTTGTCGGTGTCTCCCCGACGCGAAACAAGCCCTCGCCGATCGCGGTGAGCGGATCCGTGCCGCCGATCCACAAGCGACCTTGCCGCTGCACCACCCGCGCCCAGCCGACCCAGGGATCGGCCGAATAGTAAGCGCCCACGTATCGGGCCAGCTCGGGCGACGGTTCGATCGGTCGCGCGTGGCTCTCGGAGCGTGCATACCAATCGGACCCATGAGCGAGCGCGACCACCGGACGACTGGCGCCGGCGCTCGATTCGCTCGCAGCGTCGCGCTCGAATACCAGCGGGTACAGATCGAAATCGCCATGGTCGGCGATAAAGTTATCCCCCTCGACGTGCTGCAAGGCAATCCGCTCGTGGGCGCGCACGAGCGCGAGTCGCCCGCCCGCGCCGACGACCTCGAGACGGCGCCCGTCCGCGGAGACATAGCTGCCCTGATAGCTCGCCGCGTCTTTGACTTCCGCCGATTCGTCGAATGGCGGCAGGAGCGGCGGCGGACGGTTGTTCTGCGCCGAACGTAGCACTTGCAGCGCGAGCTGCACCACCGGATTGGGGCGATAACCGAGCTGCGCATTGATCGAGGCGAAGGCGCCCAATCCCGCGTCGATATCGAGGTGCATGGCCGACATGAAGGACACCATGCCGCCGGTATGCCGCAAGCGGCGATGCCCATCGAGCTCGTCGATCGCGATGCCATATCCGTAGGATGCCTTCGGACCAAAATCGGGCGCGGCGATGTAAGGCGTCGAGAACAGCGCGAAACCCTCGGCCGACACGATGCGCCCGCCGGCATGAGCGCCGTTGTTGAGAATCATGCACATGTAAGTCGCCATATCCGCCGCAGTGGACGCGATCGACCCGGAAGCCTCCTCGAACACGAGATTGCCGGCGACGGCCAGCGGTCCGTGGCGAGGATAGGGCCGATCATCGCGCAGCGGCACGTAGCTTCGAGCGATCCGGCCACGCCAGGCGCTGGTGATCGCCGGCAGCGTATTGCGCATGCCCAAGGGCTCCAAAATGCGCGCCGTGACGGTTATCGGCCAGGGTCGCCCGTCGAGCGACTCCACCAGATAGCCGAGCACGCCGTAGCCCCAGTTGCTGTAGTGAAACTGCGAGCCGGGGGCGTATGCCTGACGCGGAGGGCGCTCCGGATCGCGCGGCAACACCGGCGCATCCTCCGGCATGCCACTCGAATGGGTCAGCAAGTGATGCACCAGTATCTCGCCATAATCGGTCTGTGCCGCGAGCCATGGCAAGTAGTGTCGTATCGGTGCCTGCAGATCGAGCTTGCCCTCGTCGCGAAGCTGCAGAAGCGTCAGCGCGACGAACGACTTGCTGATGGATCCAATCTCGAACAGATCCGCGGTCGACACCGGCACACGCGCCTCGATATTCATAGAGCCGTAGGCGGAGGCGCGGATCAGCCCATCCTGATCGGCGAGGCCCAAAATCAATCCGGGCGCATTCATAGCCGCGCGATAACCGGCAATGAACCGATCCAAGGCGGCCAGCGCCGCCGCACGAGCACCGCGGGCGTGCGACGTCGACGGCGCCGGAGCAGCCGCCGCCCGGCCGAACGGCAAGAGGCCGGCCGCGGCCGACCCCACGCCGAGCGCGAGCAGATCGCGCCGAGTGATGAGTGAGGCGAAGCCGTCGCGCGGCGCCGAGTTCGGCTTCTGGGTCATTTGTCGAGCTCCGGATAGTGACGAAAAATGCCCTCGTTGTTGAAGGCGATACGGCGCGGCGAGGCGAGGTAGGCCGCGATGCGCGTGCGTTCCTGTACCCGCTCGTGCAATGCGAACAGCCGCCGGTACTTGCGTGCGAGTTTGGTGCTTGCTTTCGGGAAGGCGTAGCTCAAGCCGGCAATCACCTGGAACACCGACAGGTCCGCATAGGTGAGCAGCCTCGCACCCAGAAGAAAGCTTGCTTGCCGCCCGCTGCGCCCGAGAATGGCGTCGAAATAATCCAGGAATTTGGGCACCCGACTCTCGATAAAATCGGCGCTGCGGCGCCGTGCTTCCTTGCGTTGCTGCTGAAAATATAGACTTCCCGAGATGGGGTGATGCGTATCGTGGACCTCGACCACGAAGTCCGCGATCGTGAGCTGCAATTGATGTACCCAGAGCCGCGCGCCCGCGTCGCGCGGCACGAGGCCGTGGCGCGGACCGAGAAACTGCAAGATATTGGCCGTCTGCCCGATGAGGAGCCGGCCTGCCTTTAAAAAGGGCGGCGCGAACGGCGGCCGCGCGAGCCGCCGCGCCTTCATCAACGCAAGCATCGCAGGCACACCGGCTCCGCGTCCCGACTCACGCGCTACATCGCGATAGCGCGCGCCCGCCTCCTCGAGCGCCAGCCGCACGAACTCGCCGCGACCTTGAGCGGTCGGCCAATAATAGAGGTCGTAACTCATCTCGGTCCTCCAGGTTGTGGGAGAATTCCGGCGCAGCGAAGGAAACGCCTTCCCGGGAGATGCGCCACCTTGCCCGAAATCGTAACGAATTTCGCCGCCCAATGGGGCCTCGACCCCGCCGTCGAGTATCTCAATCACGGCTCCTTCGGCGCCTGCCCGACTGCGGTCCTCGCCGCGCAGACGGCGCTGCGAGCAGAAATGGAGCGCGAGCCATTCGATTTCCTAAAGGAAACCCTGCCGGCGCGCCTCGATGCCGCGCGCGAGGAATTGGCGGAATTCCTCGGCGCCGATGCCGCGGACTTAGCCTTCGTGCCAAACGCGACGGCGGGCGTCAATGCGATCTTGCGTTCCCTGAAGTTCACGTCTGCGGACGAGATACTGATCACGAGCCACACCTACGCGGCCTGCCGCAAGACGGTGGATTTCGTCGCGCGACGTTCGGGGGCTCGGGTGGTGATCGCCGCGCTGCCGTTTCCCTGTCCCGACGAGGAGTCCGTGATCGAGGCGGTGTTGCGCGCCGCCTCCTCCCGGACGCGCGTGGCGCTCATCGATCACGTCACGAGTCCGACGGCCTTGGTTTTGCCGCTGCGCCGCCTGGTCGAGGAACTCGCCGCTCGCGGTATCGACACGCTGGTGGACGGTGCCCACGCGCCGGGAATGGTGCCCCTCGCCCTCTCCGATCTAGGCGCCGCCTACTACACGGGCAATGCCCACAAGTGGCTATGCGCGCCCAAGGGCGCCGCATTCTTGCACGTGCGCAGGGACCGTCAGGCCGGCGTCCATCCGAGTGTGATCAGCCACGGCTATACCGCGGGCTTTCACGCGGAGTTCGATTGGACGGGCACGCTCGACCCCACGCCCTGGCTTTGCGTTCCGGCGGCTCTGCGTCATATCGGCGGCTTGTTGCCCGGCGGATGGCCCCAGGTGATGCAGACGAACCACGAGCTCGCGCTGCGCGCCCGCGACGTGCTCCTCGAGCGCCTCGCAGTGCGCACTCCCGCCCCGGACCGCATGATCGGCTCGATGGCCGCCATCCCGCTGCCGATGGACTCCGACGGCGCCATGCGCGACACTGAAGACCTGCACGACTGGCTCCGCGCGCGCGGCGTCGAAGCCTGGCTGCATCCTCATCCCCTGCCGCTCGTGCGCGTATCGGCGCAGCTCTACAACCATCTCGATCAATTCCGGCATCTCGCGGTGCTGCTCGAGGAAGCACTGCGTGAATGCCGGCGCTGAGCCGACCCCGGCCGCCTCCAAACCGACCTCGATCGAGGCGCGGCTCTCGGCGTTCGACGTGTCCATGGTGGTCTTCAGCCTCGTGGTCGGCATCGGAATCTTCCGCACGCCCGCTGGTGTCGCGCGCGCCGCCGGCGACGCTTCCGTGTTCTATGCCGCCTGGATCGCGGCCGGCCTCATCAGTCTCATCGGCGCTCTGACGTTCGCCGAGATCGGTTCGCGCTATCCACGCGCCGGCGGCTACTACCGCGTGGTTGCGGATTGTTACGGGGCGACCCCTGCGTTCATGCTGAACTGGGCGCAGACCCTGATGCAGGGAGCGGGCGCTGCGGCAGTCGCCTTCATCGGCGCCGACTTTCTCGTGCCCGTCGTGCTGCCGCCGCAGGGACAGACGCCGAGAGCAACCTTTAGCGTGGCGTTCGGCACCATGATCGTGCTGCTCGCCTTGAACTATTGCGGCATAAAGCCCGGCGCGCGCGCCCAGAATCTGCTCTCCGGCATGAAAATCCTCATGATCGTGGGACTCGCAGTCACCGCGCTCGCGCTCGCACCGCACGCCGCCGCGGTGTCGACGGCGACGCCGGCTTCGCCCGTGGCGTTGCGCCTCGCCTCGGCGCTCATTCCCTGTTTCTATTGCTACGGCGGCTATCAGCTCACCATGAATCTCGGCGCCGATTTGAAAAACGCCCAAAGGCGCTTTCCGATCGCAATCGCGGGTGGCATGCTGACCGTGATCGCACTGTATTTACTGCTCAACGTTGCCTATCAGCACACGCTCGGCATCGACGGCATCGCCCGCTCGGACCTTGCGGCCGCCGCGCTCGCGCGCGCGATCTTCGGTCCGACCGGCGAAATGCTGATCTCGATCGCGGTGTTTCTCTCGGCAGCGGGCTTCGTCAATGCGACGATCCTGCAAATGCCGCGCATCTATTACGCGATGGCCGAGGACGGCGTGTTGCCGCGCGCCTTCCTGCGGATCAATCGGCGAACCCAGGTCCAGGAGGCCGGGCTCGGGTTCTTCGCCGTGACCATGCTCGTGCCCGCGTTCATGCTCACTTCGTTCGACCGGCTGGTGGTATACGTGATCTTCATCGATATGCTCACCATCGCGGCGGTCGCCTCGACGCTGTTCGTGCTGAGACACCGGCACACGGGAGAGGGCGGCTATTCGATGCGCGGGTTTCCGCTCCTGCCCGTGTTGTATATCGCCGTCTTGCTGGTCGTCGCTGCGCGCGCATTCGCAGTGGCTCCCGGCAGCGGGTTCGCGGGAACGGGGATTTTGCTCACCGGGTGGCCGCTGTTCCGCCTGGGCCGCAAGGTGTTCGCGGCGCGGACAAGACCCTGATGAAAGCGGCTGTCATCACACGCTACGGATCACCCGACGTCGTGAAGTTACTCGATGTGCCCAAACCGACGCCCGCAGCGGATGAAGTCTTGGTCCGGGTCCATGCGGCCACAGTCAACCGCACCGATTGTGGTGAGCTGCGAGCGCGTCCCTTTTTTACACGACTCTTCTACGGGCTGCGCCGTCCGCGACGCAGGATCTTCGGCTTGGATTTTGCCGGCGAGGTGACAGCCGTCGGCGCCGGGGCCCATTCGTTCAAGCCGGGCGACCGCGTTTTTGGCATGTGTCCATCCGGGCGCAATGGGGCTCATGCGGAATACGTCTCGGTACCGCAGAGGGCGGTTGCGGCAATGCCGACCAGCGTGCGGTTCGACCAGGCCGTGGTTTGCGAAGGCGCCCTTTACGCGAACGCAGTTTTAAAGAGGATTGACCTTAAGCCCGGCCAAAACGTTCTTATCTACGGTGCAACAGGCGCCATCGGCACGGCGATGATTCAGCTCGCGAAGTCCTCGGGCGCCAGCGTGACGGCCGTCGTTGCGACTCGGCATCTTGACCTTGTCAAATCTCTGGGTGCGGAGCACGCCATCGATTACACCGCCGAGGATTTCACGCGTACCGGGAGGACTTACAACGCCGTCGTGGATGCGGTCGGGAAGACTTCGTATTTCAGTTGCCGCAAGCTGTTGAAGCCCGACGGGGTCTTTGCGGCCACCGATCTTGGACCTTGGGCGCAGAACTTGATGCTCGTGCTATGGTCGATGCTCACCCGGAGCAACCGGGTGGTCATTCCGGTGCCTGGACGCATCGACGGGTTTATGGGCTTCCTGAGAAACCTTATGGAGGCTGGCCAATTCAGAGCGATTGTCGATCGACAATACGATCTTGCAGCGATTGCGGATGCCTATCGCTATGTCGAGACGGGGCAGAAAGTCGGCATCGTCGTGATTAACGTCGCCTCCCGAGGCTAAAAGCTCGCTCGCACTCCCGCGTACGCTGATCGGCCCAGCGTTCCATATTGATACTCTGTCTCGTAGTGCTTGCCGGTGAGGTTTTCTACACGCGCGTAGATCTCGAGGCTGTGCCCCAGAGCATAGGATGCGCGCACATCGGCGAGCACATAACCGCCGAGCTTGATGTCGTTGGCCGCATCGTCGTAGCTCGGACCCGCGTAGCGCAGCGTCACGCTGGTCGTGAGCGGCACGTTCCACCGGTAGACTGCCGACGCGTTGGTCGCGTTCTCGGGCCGGAGAGGCAGTTCGTTGCCGTAGGTGGTAGAGCCCGGCGATCGATCCGCGGTCTCGGTCAACGTGTAATTCGCCGTGAACGTCCATTGATCGGTCGCGTTCAAGGTCGCCTGCAGCTCCACCCCGTGTGCCGCCGCGCGCGCGATATTCGCGTAATAGCCTCCCGACGGGTTGGGACAGCTGGTCAGGATCGGGCAATAGTAAAACTCGATCAGATCGCGGCTGTAACGCTGAAAGTAAGTGGCCGACAGGTCGAGATGTCCGCCCAGGGTATGCTGCTCGATGCCGGCGTCCCAGGTCTCGCCTGCCTCCGGGCGCAGGGTGCGAGTGCCGTAATTGCTGTACAGCTGGTAGAGCGAGGGCGACTTGAAGCCCTGTCCGAAGCTCGCCCGCAGGATCGTCCGGGCATCGTTGAGCGCCCACGCGGCGGCCAGCGAACCGTCCGTGTGAGAGCCAAACTCGTTCTGTCGATCGTAGCGCTCGCCGGCGGTCAAGGTGAGGCCCCGCACGACCTCACCTTGCAGCTGCGCGTAGCCGCTGTCGATGCTCTGGTACGCATTGATCGGCATCGGACCGCTGAAATCGTAGGCGGGTGTGTCGCTGTCGATGGAGGAACGCTCGTGCTGAGCGCCGAATACGGCTTGATAGCTCGGGGCGAATTGCCAGGTGCCTTGATACTCCTCGCGCTCGATGTGGCCGACCCCGTAGAAGGTCTCGGTGCTGGCAAGACCCTCGCCGCCCGTGGCATCCGGATCGTAGTCGCGAGTGTCCGTGTAAATATAGTGATAGGCGATGCGGTTCGTGAGCGTGTGATCCGGCGAATGCAGCGTCAAGCCGGCGTAACCGAGCAGTTGCGTGTTCTTGCCGTACTCGTTGTCGTTTCCGAACGTATCGTAGTTCGGCGGCGTATCGTAGCCGTCGAAGTCGGTGCGCGACTGCACGTAGTACCCGCGCAGATCGAGATCGAGATTGGGCGTGATGTCATATACCAGCCGCCCCGTTGCGCCGCCGATCTGGCTCGCACATAGCCGCGTTCCGCCGAGCCGCTCGTCGAACGCCGGGATGCCGCTGGTGCCGAGCCAAGTGCCCGAGACATGCCACATCAGTGTGTCGGTTTTACCCCCGATGGAGCCCGCCACGTCGCCGGAATTGTGCGATCCGCCCTCGGCGTTGAAGCTGCCCTGCAACGGGCTCGTCGCCACTGCGGTGGTGATGTCGATGACGCCGCCTAAGGCCTGACTGCCATACAGGGTCGATTGAGCGCCTCGCAAGATCTCGACGCGCGTGACGTCGTTCGACAGGAGATTCTGGAAATCGAAATACGCGGATGTCGACGCAGGGTCGTAGATTTGCACACCGTCGATGAGCACGACGGTCTGATCGCTCTCGGCGCCGCGGATAAAGACCGAGGTCGGCTGACCCACGCCGCCGGAGCCCGCGACCGTGAGCCCGGGAGTCTGCGCCAGCACATCCGACAGCATCGGCAGCTGACTGGCCTTGATGTCCGCATCGGTGAGCACGGTGACCGAGTTGCCGACCTTCGACAATGCCTCCGGTGCGCGGTTCGCAACCACGACGATCTCGTTCAGCGAGTCGTCCGAGGGCACTGGCGATCCAGGCGAGACGTCCTCCGCGACGGCTGGAGACACAGACGCGCACAGCGCGGCGGCGCATGCATAACGCAAGATACGTTGTTTCACGGCAACTCCCTGACGACAAGCGACTTCAAATCCGCGTCGTGTCGAAGGCCATCCGCCCGCGCTCGGAACCCGAACGCGCCCGGCGACCCGCGCACACGCGCAGTCTTCCAGTCGCCACTCGGGAAAGTCCGCTCGGTCAGCACAACCCCGGCTGATCGAAGGGCGACCACGACAAGCAGGTCTCCTGGCTCGCGGTTTGGAGTCCTGCATCGCCTTCCCGAATCGTGTGATTCAGTGGCCTATCGATGCAGGCGCGCCGCTTACAGTTGCGGGGGCAGCCCGGGCATTGAACCCGAGTTCCCTTTCAATCCCCATTGGGGAACTTGTCGTGCGCAGCTACGTTGCCGCAAATCGCGCGGCGGGTCAATCGCCGCCCCAGTAATCGGTGTGCACCAAGCTCGCAAGGTCGCAGCCCACGGCCCATTGGTTCATCTCGAGCATCGGTCGGGGGTAGAACTCGGGCACGCGGCCCAGACAGAGCACCGCGACCGGCTTGGCTCCCGCCGGCATGCGCAATAGCTCGCGCAATGCTTCGGGCTCGAACAGTGACACCCATCCCATGCCGACACTCTCCACGCGGGCAGCGAGCCACATGTTCTGGATCGCGCAGGCGACGGAAGCGAGATCCATCTCGGGCATCGTGCGGCGCCCGAATACATGCTTGTCGCGGTCCGGGGCGAGCCCCGCCACGAGAAGCTCGCCGCACTCGAGGATGCCCTCCACCTTGAGGCGCATGAATTCCTCTTCGCGCTCGCCCAAAGCGGCAGCGGTCCTCGAACGCTCCTGATCCACCAGCGCATGGATCCGCTCGCGTAAATGCCGATCGCGTATGTGAACGAAGCGCCAGGGCTGCATCAAGCCCACGCTCGGCGCGAGGTGGGCCGCGCCAAGGAGCCGGTGCAGCAATTCCGCCGGCAGCGGCTCGCTCGAGAAATGACGCATATCGCGCCGCGCGGCCATCACCTTATAAAGAGCTTCGATCTCTTCGCGCGTAAAGTCGGCCATGGAGATCGAATCATTGCACGTTAGGCCGTCGCGGACCAACCAGGCGCAGACGGTCGGATTCAGGCAAACCGGTCCGTTTGACGGAAATACCGTTCGCGAGCAGACTTGGCCCCGCGCGCAGGAGTCCGTCCGCCGAGCGGCGACGGGTGAAACGGGAAGTCGGTGACTCTATTTAACAGAGGAATCCGGCGCTGCCCCCGCAACGGTGAGTGAATACGGCGAGTCTTCGTGCCACTGCGCTTTGGCGTGGGAAGGCGACTCGGCCGGTACTAGAGTTCACGAGCCCGTAGACCGACCTGCGACGCGGCGGCACAGGTTGCGGTGGGCGACGTCCGTGCGGAATCAGCGGCGTCGGAGCCGCCATTCCTCGCACGATTCCACCTCGACCCTTTAATCACGCACGGCGGGTGCGCACGAGGTGGGCATGTTGGTGGCTATTCCGAAGGCCGACGCGGCGGTGCTCGCGGCGGCGCATCGTCGTCTCGACACACTTACGAAGCCGCTGGGGGCGCTCGGCCGGCTCGAGGCCCTCGCGGCCCAGATCTGCGCCGTGCAAAGAACGCTGACGCCATCGATAGCGCAACCGGTCGCGGTGGTATTTGCCGCCGACCATGGCGTCGCGGACCGCGGGGTGAGCGCCTACCCGCGCGCCGTCACCGAGCAAATGGTCAAGAACTTCCTGGCGGGCGGCGCCGCCATCAACGTGCTCGCACGCCTGCAGGGCATCGAGCTCTGGATCGTGGACGCCGGTGTCGACGCCGATTGCGGCGTGCATCCACGTCTTATTCAGGCGAAAGTGCGCCGCGGTAGCCGCGACTTCACCGTCGAGGCGGCGTTGAGCGCAATCGAGTGTCGTGCGGCGCTCGATCAAGGTCGCAGGATCGTGGAACGTATCATTCCGCCGGGCGGCAATACGCTCGTTCTCGGCGAGATGGGAATCGGCAACACGGCGGCAGCGGCGCTGCTGATGCACGGGCTCACGGACGTGCCGCTGATCGAATGCATCGGTCGTGGCACCGGGCTCGACGATGCCGGCCTCGAGCGTAAGCACGCCATTTTGCGCGCGGCCTGCGAGCGACGCGCGCCGCCGGAGGATCCGATCGAGTTGCTCGCGGAATTCGGCGGCTGCGAGATCGCCATGCTCGTGGGGGCCGTACTCGGTGCGGCGGAGCGGCGGCACCTCGTGATCATCGACGGCTTCACCGTGACCGTTGCCGCGGCGCTGGCCGCGCGCATGGCCCCCGCGGTGCTCGACTACTGCATCTTCGGACACTGCTCGCAGGAGCAGGCACACAGGCAACTGCTCGCGTATCTCGGTGTGCAGCCGCTGCTCGATCTCGACATGCGGCTCGGCGAAGGCAGCGGCGCGGCGCTCGCCCTGTCCGTGGTACGCGCAGCCGTCGCGCTATTCACGGAGATGGCCACGTTCGAGGGCGCGGGAGTGAGCGTAAAAATAGAATGAGCCACCAATTGCGGTTGTTATGTGTGGCGACCCAATTTCTCACGCGCCTGCCGACGCCGCGGTTGCGCGACTTCGATCCGGGCTGGCTTGCGCAGTCGACGCGCTATTTTCCGTTGGTCGGCATCCTGATCGGGCTCGCGAATGTCCTCGTCTGGTGGATCGCGAGCCATTGGCTGCCCGCGAGCGTCTCGATCGGCCTGATGATGGCGGTCTCGATGCTGCTCACCGGCGCATTTCACGAGGACGGCTTCGCCGACGCCTGCGACGGTTTGGGTGGGGGCAACTCCAAAGACCGCGCGCTCGCCATTATGAAGGACTCACGCATCGGCGCCTTCGGCGCCATCGGATTGTTCCTCCTGCTCGGACTGAAATGGACGACGCTCGCGGCGTTGCCGAGCGCGGTATTCGCGCAATGCGTGGTCGCCTCGCACATGTTGAGCCGCTGGTTCGCCATCGGGCTTATTGCTTTTCTGCCCTATGTGCGCGCCGATGCGGACGCGAAGGCGAGAGATTTCGCCGGCCGCTTGGGCGGCGGCGAGTGGATTCTCAGCGGCGCCATCGGATTGTTGGGGCTTGCTGCGGTCGCGTGGGTCTATGCTCGCAGTGGTGCTGCGCTCGACTGGACTGCGCTCGGTACAGGCGCCGGCGTCGCGGTGTCGGTTGCGGTCGTGGGCGGCCTCTATGTCCGGCAACGGCTCGGGGGATACACCGGTGATTGCCTCGGCGCGGTCCAGCAGCTGGCAGAGCTCGGGTTCTTGCTCGGTGGTTTGGCCGCAGTCGACTCGGCGCGCGGCCTAACGTGAACAGCGCCATGGAAATTTACTTGGTGCGCCATCCCATGCCGCGCCGCTCCGCAGGGCTCTGCTACGGCCGCACCGATATGCCGGTTGATCCGGACGTGCTCGCTGCGGCCGCCGCGTCGCTTCGCTCGCGCATTCCTCCCGGCGTCCTGCGCCGGGCGTCGATCTTCACGAGCCCCGCGTCGCGCTGTCTGGGCCTCGCTCGCGAGCTCGCCGCTCCGTGCGCGCCCGGCCTCGTCGAGGAACTGCGCGAGATGCATTTCGGCGCCTGGGAAGGCTTGCCGTGGGAATCGGTGCCACGCGCCGAGCTCGACGCGTGGGCGGCCGATGTGTGGACCTACCGCGCCGGCGGCGGCGAGTCCGCCGCAATGGTCGCAAGGCGATGGCGGCGTTGGGCCGCACGCCTCGCCGCGAATAACGCCGCACGCGGTGCACCTGTGATTGCGGTGACGCACGCGGGTCTCATTCGGGTCGCGCTCGCTGGGGCTGGCCGGTTGGGTCCCGGGCTCTCGTTGGATGTGCCCTTCGGATCGGTTCATTGCGTCGCCGTGGAGGCCGTCGCCACGGGCGCTGTCGACCTCGACACATCGCAGGCTTGCTCGCCATGACGGCCACCCTCGGCAAGATGCTCGTTCTCGGCGGCGTGCGCTCTGGCAAAAGCCGCTATGCAGAGGAGCTCGCGCGCAATCAGGCTCGAGCCGTCACGCTGATCGCGACCGCGGAACCGCGGGACGAGGAGATGGCGGCACGCATCGAAGCGCATCGACGCCATCGAGACGCGCGCTGGCGCGTCGTCGAGGAGCCCATCGCGCTCGCCGCGGCGCTGCGTACGCTGACCTCGCCCGAGAGCCTCGTCATTGTCGATTGCCTGACGGTGTGGCTGAGCAATTTGCTTTGCGGGACGGACACGGACGCCTCGCGGCGGGAAACTCAGGCGCTGCTCGATGCGCTCTCCTCGCTCGGCGGAGATTGCATCCTGATCTCGAACGAGGTCGGTTTCGGCATCATTCCGGCAAACCCTCTTGCGCGACGCTTCGGCGATGAGGCGGGCGTTCTGCACCAGCGCATCGCCACCCAGTGCGATCGCGTGGTGCTGATGGTGGCCGGCTTGCCGCTCACGGTCAAAGACTGCCCGCCGCGGATGTCCCGGCCCGGCGTGTCGCCATGAGCGAGCGCGTCGTCGCGGCCACGATCCTGCTTGCAGCGCTGTGCGGCGCCTCTGCGGCGGACATCGTGGTGCGCGACGACTCAGGACGCGAGGTGCGCTTCGCTCATCCCGCGCAGCGCGTCGTGACCCTGCTGCCCTCGCTCACCGAGACTGTGTGCGCACTCGGGGCCTGCCCGCGCCTGGTGGCCACCGACCGCTACTCGGATTGGCCGCCGGAAGTGCGCCCGTTGCCCAAGGTCGGCGGCCTCGACGACGCGCAAGTCGAGGAAATCGTACGCTTGAGGCCCGATGTCGTGCTCCTCAGCCACTCGCAACGAATCAGCGGTCGGCTGCAGGAGCTCGGCGTGCAATCCGTGGCCCTGGACACCGAGACCTTCGGCCACATCGCGAACTCCGTCGCGTTGATCGGCCAAGTACTGGGCCTGCCCGAGCGAGCGGCCGCGCTCAACAGAGACATCGATCGCAGTATCCGTACCGTGACCGAGTCAGCGCGCGCGCACCGGCACGGTCCTGGGCCGTCCGTGTATGTCGAAGTGGATCGCGCACCCTACGCGGCGGGAGCCGACTCCTTCATCGGGGAGCTGCTTGCCCGGCTCGGCGCACGCAATATCGTGACGCCGGACCTCGGACCCTTTCCCAGGCTAAATCCTGAATATGTCGTGCGCCACGATCCCGATGTGATCGTCGTGACGGAAGAGGAGCTGCCAAACTTTGCCGAGCGGCCGGGGTGGGATCAGATCCGCGCGGTGAAGGAGCGGCGTGTGTGTTCCTTTCCTCCTGAGGTCCGCTACATGATCGAGCGACCCGGCCCGAGAGTGGCGGACGGCATGCAGGCCCTCGCAGCGTGCCTCGAGCGCGCCGCCCCATGAGTGCTCCAACGCTCATCCGGTTCGGCGAGGCGCCGCAGGATCGAACCAGCGCGAATCGGCTCACGGTGTGGTTGCTCGCCTGCGTCGCCGTCACGCTGTTGCTCACCTTCGGCAGTCTCGTGATCGGCACTTCGAGTGTCGAGACCTCTCTCGGCTGGATCCTCTCACCGGATGCTCAGTCGAGCGTAGTGCTCTGGCAGATCCGTTTGCCGCGGAGCGTCGGCGCGTGGTTGGCAGGGGCGTTGCTCGGGCTCGCCGGTGGTATCGCGCAGGGGGTGTTCCGCAACCCTCTCGCCGACCCTTATCTGCTCGGCACGGCTTCGGGCGCCGCGCTCGGCGTGACGATCAGCCTGGTTGCCGCGGACATCTCGGTCGGTGGCCTCGCCTGGGCAAGCAAACTTGGAGTAACCGGGGCGGCCTGTCTTGGTGCAGGGGGCGCAACGCTCCTCACCATCAGTCTTTCGCGCGGCGTGCTGCAGACCCGAAGTCTGCTGCTGTCGGGCGTCGTAGTTGCCTTCCTCCTCAGCGCGATCACGCAGCTCATGCTGCTCGCCAAGCCCGATATCTGGCGCAGCATGCAGAGCTTCTTGTTCGGCAGTACCGGCTTCATCAGCTGGTCGTCGGTCGGCCTGCTCGGCACCGTTTTTGGCTTGTCCATCATACCGGCAGTGTTCCTGTCGCGCGGGCTGGACGCACTCACATTGGGAGAGGACACCGCGCAGTCGCTCGGGCTGTCGCTGCCGGCGCTGCGGCTCACTCTTCTCGGCGTCGTGTCGCTCGCCACTGCGACCGCGGTCGGCGAGGTGGGGGTGGTGGGTTTCGTCGGTCTCGTAGCTCCGCACCTCGTGCGCGAGACGCTCTCGGTGAATCATCGCCAACTCCTTATCGCCGCCCCGCTCTGCGGCGGGGCGCTGCTACAGGCGGCCGATCTCGCGAGCCGCTGGCTGATCCGGCCGGCCGAGCTGCCGGTGGGCGCCGTCACCGCCTGTGTCGGCGGCTCGTATCTTGTGTATCTTCTCTGGCGGCGAAGCCGCAATGCGTGAGGCGTCGAGCGTGCGGGCGACGACCACACCCGCGCTGTCCTGCGAGGGTTTGCGAGTCGGCTACGGCTCGCGCGTCGTGCTCGAGCATGTTTCCGTCGATATCCCGCCCGGACGCTGGACCAGCGTGGTCGGGCCGAACGGTTGCGGCAAATCGACGCTGCTCCGGGCTCTGGCCGGTCTGGAGAGGGCGCGCGCGGGGACCATTTTCCTTCAGGGTCGGCGTCTTGCGGCGTGGTCCCGGCGCGAGCGCGCCCGTCGGCTCGCGTGGCTGTCGCAAACCGCGCCCATCACCGATCTCACCGCTGCCGAAGTGGTCGCGCTCGGCCGGTTCGCCCACAGCGGCTGGCTCGCGCACCGTGAAGCCGACGACGACGCTGCCGCGCGCCGCGCCATGACCGCGACCGGCTCTCTCGCTTGGGCTTCGCGGCGGCTCTCCACGTTGTCGGGGGGCGAGCGACAACGCGTGCATCTCGCCCGAGTGCTTGCGGTCGAGGCATCCGTTCTCTTGCTCGATGAGCCGACCACGCACTTGGACCCCCCGCATCAAGAAGACGTCGCGCGTCTGCTGCGCGATCAGGCGCGACGCTCTGGAGTCAGCGTGGTCAGCGCCATCCATGACCTGTCGCTGGCGCTGACCGCCGACCGTGTGATTGTCCTCGGCCACTCCGGCGTCGTCGGTCATGGCACGGTGCGCGAGGCGCTCGAAGGGGACTGGCTTTCGGTCGCATTCGAGACCCGGGTGAACATCGTGGAGCACCAGGGCGTGCATCTTTGGCGGCCGGCGCTCGACACTTGAGCTGGCCGCCAACTCGCATGACCACGCCCGCCTTTCTCATATCCGCCATCGCCTCGGGACAGGGCAAAACCACTGCGACCGCGGCGCTCGCGCGTCATCACCTACGACGAGGCAAGCGTGTGCGTGTGTTCAAGACGGGCGCCGATTTCCTCGACGCACTCGTGCTGGAACGCGCCGCCGGGCACGCGGTGCAGGTGCTCGACTTGTGGATGGTGGGCGAGGAGCGCTGCCGCCGGCTGATCGAGGAGGCGCGGAACGCCGCGGACTTGGTGCTCATCGAGGGAGTCATGGGACTCTACGACGGCACGCCCTCCTCCGCGGATCTCGCCTGCGCCTTTGATTTGCCCGTGCTCGCAGTCATCGACGTGAGCGCCATGGCGCAAACCGTCGGCGCGATCGCGCGGGGACTGCGCGACTTCGGTCCTGTGCGCCTGGCCGGCGTCATTGCCAACGGCATCGCGAGCGAGGGCCATGCAGCCATGGTGTCGGCGGCGCTGCGCGATGTGCCGCTCGTGGCGAGCCTGCCGAGGCTTGCGGCATCGTTCCCCGAGCGTCATCTCGGGCTCGTGCCGCCCGCGGACAGTGCGGACGTCGAGGCGCAGCTGGAATCCCTCGGGCGCTCGATCAGAATGGACGAGCGAGCATGGGCTGCGGCGGCGTGCATCGTCCAGCCGGTCGAGTCGGGAGCGCACCAGCCCCGGGCGACGACGCGGCTGCCGGCCGCCCCGCGCGAGGCTTCTCTCGACGGGCGTGTGGTGGCGATCGCGCACGACGCTGCCTTCGCCTTTCTTTATCCTGCCAATATCGACTGCCTCGAATCGCTCGGCGCACGCGTGCGCTTCTTCTCACCGCTCGCCGACGAGCCGGTACCGCTCGGGGCCGGCGCAATTTTCTTGCCGGGCGGCTACCCCGAATTGCATGCCGAACGGCTGTCCGCGGCCGACAAGTTCCACGACTCGATTCGCGCGGCCCACGCCACGCACATCCCAATCCTCGCCGAGTGCGGCGGTATGATGGCGCTCGCGCAATCGCTAGGGGACACCCAAGGCCGGCAGTGGCCCATGGCCGGCCTGCTCGCCGGGACCACTCGCCTGCTGCCGCGGCTCGCGGCACTCGGGCTGCAAGCGTGGGACTCGGCGTTCGGTGAGCTGCGCGGGCACACGTTCCACTACTCGATTTTCGAGACGCCGCTGCAGGGCTCGGTGCAAACCCGCGCCTATCCCAGCGGCGCGCTCGGGGAAATCATATACCGCCACGGGTCGCTCACCGCGTCGTATTTTCACGCGTACTTCCCCTCCTGCCCGGCGGCGATCGGCGCGTTGCTACAAGGTCTTTCGCCATGACGGCCCGTGCAGTCATGGTCTGCGGCACAACGAGCGGTGCCGGCAAGAGCTTTCTCGCGACCGCTCTCGCGCGCTGGTATGCGCGACAAGGGCTGAAAGTGGCGCCCTTCAAGGCGCAGAACATGAGCAACAATGCGCGCGTCGCAGCGGGCGGCGAGATGGGCAGCGCGCAGTATTTCCAAGCGCTCGCGGCAGGCGCAATACCCGACGTGCGCATGAACCCCGTCTTGCTCAAACCCGAAAGGGACACCCATTCGCAAGTGATCGTGCTCGGCGAGCGCCGCGACGATCTGTCGAGCATGGAGTGGCGCACCCGTGCACATCAGGTCTGGCCGGTGATCCGCACCTGCCTCGATGAGCTCATGACACAGCACGATGTCCTCGTCATCGAGGGTGCCGGCTCTCCCGCAGAGATCAACCTCATGCACACCGACGTCGTGAATATGCGCATCGCCGAGGCGGCCCGCGCGGCCACGCTCCTGATCTGCGACATCGACCGCGGCGGCGCGTTCGCCCACCTCTTCGGCACCGTTCAGCTGCTGCCGCCCGAGCACCGTGCCCTGGTCCGCGGATTCGTGCTCAACAAATTTCGCGGCGATGAGCGGCTGCTTGCGCCCGCGCCGCAGATGCTCGAAGAGCTTACGGGCGTACCGACGCTCGCGGTGTTGCCCTTTTTGCCCGAGCACGGACTGCCCGAGGAAGATGGGGTATTCGATGCGCGGCCGACCGGCTCGGGACTGTCCGTCGTCGTCGTTGCGTACCCCTACATCAGCAACCTCGACGAGTTCGCGCCGTTGCGACAGGTGCCGGGCGTCTCGCTCAGCTGGGCACGCCGGCCCGAGACCGTCGCCGCGGCCGACCTTCTGGTGTTGCCGGGGTCGAAGCACGTGGCCGCCGATCTCTGCTGGCTGAGAGAGCGAAGGCTCGACACGGCGATCGCCGCGCACATAGCGGCGGACAAGCCGACGCTTGCGATCTGCGGCGGCCTGCAGATGCTCGGCCGCGCGATCGAGGACCCCTGCGGCGTTGAGGGCGCGGCGCAAGGCTTGGGCCTGCTACCCTTCTCCACCGAGTTCCTTCCGGCGAAGCGCTATCGAAACGGCCTTTACACCCTCGAGGGTCTGTCGCACTTCTGGGAGCGGCTGAACGGTGTCAGATTCCTCGGTTACGAGATTCACCATGGGGCGACGCGCTTGAATGCGGACGCCGGACCCGGAAGCGGCGAGCCACGCGCCGTGCTCGCGAACGGCGCGGGTTGGCAGCGCGGTGCGCTGCTCGCGATCTATCCCCACGGGCTATTCGAAAGCAGCGAAGTGATCCACGCGCTCTTCGGTGCCACGGCGCCCACGCTCGAGGATACGCTGGACGGACTTGCGGATCTCATCGACGCACGCTTCCCTGCGGGCGTGCTCGCCTCGCTCCTGAAATGACCCCGACGCCGCTCGTCTGGCGCGCCCTGGACCCCGCAGCCGTCCGTCAGATCATGAGCGCGAGCCATGTGCCCTGGTGGATCGCGGGCGGTTGGGCGATCGATCTGTTCGTCGGAGCCCAAACCCGGGCGCACAAGGACCTCGATGTCGGCGTACGACGTGCTGATACCCCGCACATCATCGCAGCGCTGCCGCGGTGGGAGTTCTTCGAGGCCAAGAACGGGGTAATCGGTCGCCTGCCGTCCGGCGCGGAGCCGCGCGCGGAAGTAAATTCCCTGTGGTGCCGGCGCGTCGGCGAGCCGCACTGGGAGCTCGAGCTGCTGCTCGACGAATCGGATGGAATGGACTGGGTCTTTCGCCGCGAGCCCTCGATTCGACGGCCTCTCGCCGCCGCACTGCGCGCTACGCCCGACGGCACACCCTACCTCGCGCCGGAGATTCAGCTCCTGTACAAGGCCCGCGACTTGCGCCCAGAAGATCGTGCGGACTTCGAGCGCGCCGCTCCATGGCTCGACAGCGCCGCGGCCGGATGGCTGCGGAACTGCCTGTCGCGGCTCTACCCGCGACACGTATGGCTCCCGGCGCTCACGCAAAACGCATGTCGGTCCGAATGACGCATCGAGACAAGTCTGCGACGCATTTGATCAGCCGGTCTTCCCGCGCTGTACCATACTGCCGGACTGAACCCACCCGCGTCACGGGACGCCGTCTGGTCGACTGATCCGGAGCGATGATGGACGAGCAACAGACGCCAACCAGTCACGCGCGCCGCCCGAGCGGCCGCGATGCGAAGCGCGCCTCCCGCGCCGCGCGAGCCGCCGCCTCCATTCCCTACATCACGCGCAAGATCCCCTATTACGAGGTGCTGAGGCGAGGAAGGGCTTGCGCTCATGGAGCACAACGCCGACACCATTCTCGAGGAGATCGGCATCGATTTTCGCGACGATCCCGAAGCGCTCGAGATCTGGAAGGCGGCCGGCGCCGACGTGCAAGGCGAGCGCGTACATTTCCCGCGCGGCATGTGCCGCTCGCTGGTGCAGAAAACCGCGCCGCGCGAATTCACGCAGCACGCCCGCAATCCGGCACGCAGCGTCGTGATCGGCGGCAAGAACACCGTGTTCGCGCCCGCCTACGGCTCGCCGTTCGTCCGCAATCTCGACGAGGGCCGGCGCTACGCGCGCATCGAGGATTTCCGCAACTTCGTCAAGCTCGCCTACATGTCGAACTCGCTGCACCATTCGGGCGGCACGATCTGCGAGCCGGTCGACCTGCCGGTCAACAAGCGCCACCTCGACATGGTGTACAGCCATCTGAAGTACAGCGACAAGGCCGTTCATGGGCTCGGTGACCGCACCCGAGCGCGCGGCCGATTCGGTCGCGCTGGCGAACATCGTGTTCGGCCCCGAGCTCCAGGATCCGGCGACCGGCCGGCCGAAGACCACCATCATCAACCTCATCAACGTCAACTCGCCCATGACCTACGATGCGACCATGCTCGGCGCCGCCAAGGTCTATGCGCGCGCCAACCAGGCGCTCATCATCACGCCGTTCATTCTGGCGGGCGCCATGTCGCCGGTGACCGTGGCGGGCACCGTCGCGCAGACGCTGGCCGAGGCGCTCGCGGGCCTCGCGTTCGTGCAGCTGGTCAATCCCGGCGCGCCGGTGGTGCTCGGCAGCTTCGCATCCTCCATCTCCATGCAGTCGGGCGCGCCGACCTTCGGAACGCCCGAGCCGGCGCTGGTGCTCTACTCCATGGCCGCGCTGGCGCGCCGTCTGGGCATTCCGTTCCGCTCCGGCGGGAGCCTCTGCGCCTCGAAGATTCCCGATGCGCAGGCGGCGTTCGAATCCGCCAACACGCTGCTGCCCACCTGCCTCGCCGGCGTCAACTTCGTGCTGCACACGGCGGGCTGGCTCGAGGGCGGCCTGACCATGGGCTACGAGAAATTCGTCATGGACGCGGATCAGGCCGGCATGATGCATACGCTCCTCGCCGGCGTCGATCTGTCGCCCAACGGCCAGGCGCTCGATGCCATGCGCGAAGTGGGCCCCGGCAAGCACTTCCTCGGCTGCGCGCACACGCAGGCCAATTTCGAGAACGCGTTCTACCGCTCGCCGCTCGCCGACAACAACAGCTACGAGCAGTGGGAGGCCGAAGGCGCGACCAACATGTCGAAGCGCGCCAACGTGCATGTGGAAGAAGATGCTGGCCGAGTACGTGCCGCCGCCGCATGGATCCCGCCATCGACGAGGCGCTGCTCGAGTACATGCGCGAAGCGCAAGGCGGCGTTCCCCGACTCGAACGTCTAGCGTCTCTTCATATCCCCGAACAGATCGCCGTTCGCCGGCCGCTTGCCGGGCCTGCAAAACACGAACGGCAGCGGCGTCATCACGAACGCGCAATTGTCGTTGAGATGAATAATCAGCGCCCCACCGTCGGACTCCACGCGATGCGTGTGATTTCGATCCCACGCAAACTCCGGCGCCTTGATGGCGGGCGGCACGCGTCGCGGAATACCGAAATCCTTGAAGCGCGGCTCCGGCTTCGCGGAAGCCGCAGCCTGCGCCTCGCGCTCGAGCTCCGCCTGCCAGTCGATGGGCGGCGTGAGGGCATTGTTTTCCGGCGGCGCGAGATTCTCTTGGGGGGCCGGCGCGAGCCGTGAAGGTGTGCTCCGATTGAAGGACTGCGAGGCGCTTGGATTCTGCGTCGGCGTCTCATCAGGCGCAGGACTCTGCCGCGGCGGGACCGGGAGCCAGAGGAGCTCGAGGCTCTGGCTGACTTCGCGGACTGCGAGAACGCGCATCTTGCTCAATAACAGCCAGCAGATCGCCGCGTGCAGCACGAGCACTGCCCCGCCGATCATCGCGTATTGAAGACGCGGACGCTGCAACCTACCAGTTGAGAGCGATGCGTCGAGGCAAAGTTCCGCGCGCCGCCGGTCCGCGATTGGACCGTCAGGATCTCGTGGGATCTGTCCGTCGCGGCCGGCGGCCGCGCGTCTCGCTCTGGCTGGTCGATTCCTTCGGCGGCGGCAGCTCGACCGCCTTGCGCAGATTCGGATACGGCGCGGTCTTGTGCGGAATCGCCATCGCCTCGACGAAGTGCTGCTGGAAGCGCGGCTCGATGGCGGTCTCGACCTTCTCGATACGCCGCACGAGATCCTCGATGACGTCGCGCGAGGTCGCATCGAGCAGCGCGATGCGCGCGCCGGTGCCGGCGGCATTGCCGGCGGAACGCACGTGGCTCAAGTCGCAGTCCGGCATCATGCCGAGCACCGTCGCGTACTTGACGTCGATGTGGCTGCCGAATGCGCCGGCGAGGCGGATGCGATCGACTTGCTCGATGCCGAGCCGATCCATGAGCAGCGCGATGCCGGCATACAGCGCCGCCTTTGCCAGCTGGATCGCGCGCACGTCGTTCTGCGTGATCTTCATCTCGACGTATTGGTTCCCGCGCCGCTCGGTGCAGCACGTAGGCGAATGTGCGGCCGTTCTCGACGATGCGCGGCGAGCGCGCGGCCAGCCGCCCGTCGAGCACGCCGTCCTGGTTGATGATGCCGGCGAGATACATCTCGGCGATCACCTCGATGATGCCCGAGCCGCATACGCCCGGTGATGCCGAGGCCCGCGATCGACTTCTCGAACCCCGGTTCGTCCGACCACAAGTCCGAGCCGATGACCTTGAAGCGCGGCTCGAGCGTCTCGGGTCGATGCGCACGCGCTCGATCGCCCCCGGCGCGGCGCGCTGCCCGCAGCTGATCTGCGCGCCCTCGAACGCCGGACCGGTCGGGCTCGAGCAGGCGACGAGCCGCTCGCTGTTGCCGAGCACGATCTCGGCGTTGGTGCCGACGTCGACCAGCAGCGTCATCTCCGTCGCCGAGGTCCGGGCGCTCGGCCAGGACCATGCCTGCGGCGTCCGCGCCGACGTGGCCGGCGATGCAAGGCAGCACGTAGACCCGCGCGTTGCGGTGGAACTTCAAATCGATGACGTTCGCGCGCAGCGTCATCGAGGTGATCCGTCGCGAGCGCGAACGGTGCGCCGCCGAGCTCCACCGGATCGATGCCCGAGCAGCAGGTGGTGCATGATCGGATTGCCGACGATGGTCGCCTCGAGGATGTCCTCGTGCGTCATGCCGGCCGCGCGCGCCACGTCCACCGCGAGACCGTTGAGCGCCTCGCGCACCGCGGCGGTCATCAGCGCGGCGCCGCCCGGGTTCATCATCGAGTAGGACACGCGGCTCATCAGATCCTCGCCGAAGCGGATCTGCGGATTCATGACGCCCGCGGAGGCGACGACCTCGCCGCTCGTCAGATCGCACAGATGCGCCGCGATGGTGGTCGAGCCGATATCGATGGCGAGACCGAATACCGCCTCGTGCAGCCCGGGCCACACGCCGATGATCTGCTTCTCGGCGTGCACCGCCACCGTGACCTGCCAGGCTCCCGCGCGCAGCACGCCCTGCAGCACTCTGCAGCACGGCGAGATCGCAGGTGAGATCCTTGAGATTCCATTCGCGCTCGAGCGCATCGAACAGGCGCCGCAGATCGCCCGACGGGTCGTGCATGTCGGGCTCTTTGACCTCCACGTAGTGCAGGCGCACCACGGGATTGAGCTCGATGGCGCGGGCGTCCGCCTCTTTGCGCACCACCTGGCGATGCACCTGGCTGCTCGCGGGCACGTCGATGACCACATCGGCGAGCACGCGGGTCGAGCACGACAGGCGGCGTCCGGCGGCGAGCGGGGCGCGCTTCGAGAAGCGCATCTCGGACTCGCTCAGATCGGCGAGAGGCTCGCCGTCGAGGAGGTGACGCCGAGCTTCGCGAACTCGCCTTCCGCCACCAGCACCTGGCAGCGCCCGCAGAGCGCGCGTCCGCCGCACACCGAATCGATGTCCACGCCGAGACTGCGCGCCGCCTGCAGCAGCGGCGTGCCCTGCGGAAAGCGGCCGCGCTTGCCCGAAGGCATGAACACGACGAGGGGGTCGCGGGAGGCCAAATCGCTAGCCCGTCGAGCGGCGCCGATGGCCGCCTTCGCGGCGGCCGCGCGGCGCCTCGGCCGAACCAGGCGCGCCCGGCGCGCCGGCAGCGGCGCCGGACGGCGGCGGCGCATCGCGAAAGCGGCGGATCCAGCGCGCGCAATCCGGATCGTGACCGAGCATCACGTCGGCGCCCATGACCGCCTTGACCATTTCGATGTGCAGGGGATTGGTGATCGCGGAGGTCATGCCCGCCGCCATCGCCATGGTCAGGAACGCGCTGTTGATGCCGTCGCGGTTCGGCAGGCCGAAGCTCACGTTCGACGCGCCGCAGGACGTGTTGACCTTGAGCTCATCGCGCAGGCGGCGCACGCAGACGCATGACCTGCACGCCCGCCTGATTGATGGCGCCGATCGGCATCACCAGCGGATCGACCACGACGTCGCGCGCCGGAATGCCGTAGTCCATGGCTCGTTCCACGATTTTCTTGGCGACCGCGAAGCGCACGTCCGGATCCTCGGAGATGCCGGTCTCATCGTTCGAGATGGCGATGACGGCGGCGCCGTATTTCTTGACCAGCGGCAGCACGACTTCCAGACGCTCCTCCTCGCCGGTCACCGAATTGACGAGCGCCTTGCCCTTGTAGACGGCGAGTCCCGCCTCGAGCGCCGCGACGATCGAGGAATCGATCGACAGCGGCACATCGGTGATCGACTGCACGAGCTGTATGGCCTTGGCGAGAATCGCCGGCTCGTCCGCGAGCGGGATGCCCGCATTCACGTCGAGCATGTGCGCGCCGGCTTCCACCTGGGCGCGCGCATCCGCTTCGACGCGGCTGAAATCGCCGGTCGCTCATCTCGGCCGCGAGGATCTTGCGCCCCGTCGGATTGATGCGCTCGCCGATGATGACGAAGGGCCGGTTGAAGCCGATGACGACTTCCTTGGTGGCCGAGCTGATAACGGTATCGGTCATGATGCATTCCTTTGAGAAACGATGGAGGCCTCGTCGCGCCCGGGATACCAGGGAGAGCGATCCCCGAGGATACCGGAACGCTCGACGATCTCGGCAACGGACTCTTCCTGCCGATAGGCCATGATGTGCACGCCGCTGATGCCGCGCATCTCGCGGATCGCCTGGATCAGCTCGACGCAGATGTTGCGCCCTTCGCGCGCCTGGTCCTTGGCGCCCGCGAGGCGTGCGATGAGCGCGTCCGGCACGTGCATGCCGGCCACGTTCTTGCGCATCCATTCGGCCGTCTTTGCCGAGCGCAGCGGGCCCACGCCGGCGAGAATGAATACCTTGTCGAGCAGGCCGAGCGCCTCGATCTGCTCCATGAAGGCGCGCGAGCAGCGGCAAGTCGTAGCAATACTGCGTCTGGATGAACTGCGCGCCCGCGGCGACCTTCTTGGCGAGGCGCTGCGCGCGCCATGCGTGCGGCAGCGCCGAGGGGTTCTCGGCCGCGCCGAGGAAGACCCGCGGCGCGAAAGTGATCTTGCGGCCGCTCTGAAAATGATGGTCATCGCGCAGCGTCCGCGCGATGTCGAGGAGCGACACGCAATCGAGATCGAAGACGGGCTTCGCCTGCGGGTGATCGCCCGCTTGCACGCCGTCGCCCGTCAGGCACAGCATGTTGCACACCCCCATCGCGGCGCCGCCCAGAATGTCGCCCTGGATGGCGATGCGATTCTTGTCGCGGCAGGAGATCTGCATGATGGGCGCGTAGCCCACCCGCGTGAGCAGCGCGCAAACCGCGATGCTCGACATGTGACAGTTGGCGCCGCTCCCGTCGGTGGCATTGATCGCATCGACGTAGCCGTCGAACACCCGCGCGCGCTTGTAGACCTCCTCCGGATCCGCCGAATCCGGCGGCGCGAGCTCGGTGGTGACCGCGAAGCCGCCGGCTCGCAGCACGCGCTCGAATCGGCCGGGCGAGGTATGACCGGGAAGAATCGGCAGCGGATAGCCGGGAACCGGCTCGTCCTCGAATCTCATGACGCACCGATCTTGCGCGGCGGGGCGTCGACGGGAGGCGCCGGGGGATTGCAGCTCACGCACCACGCGCAGCCACGAGGAGCGGCCTGCGAGGCGTTGATCGACGGCGAGCTGCACCTTGGTCATTGCGGCGACGCCGCCGGGGATGCGCTCGCTGCCACGGTAGGCCTCCACCCAGACGCATTTCATGTCGGGCTTCACCTCGCAGGTGCCGTCGTCGCGCACGCCGCCGCACGGTCCGTTGCGCAAAGTCTTCGGACAGTTCATCGGGCACGACATGCCGGTCGAGCTCAACACGCACTGCCCGCACATGCGGCAATCGAACAGCAGCCCCTTGACCGCCCGCTCGACCGCGGCGACCGGCCGCTCCATGCGCTCGTAGCCGACGAACTCGAACAAGCCGTGCAGGCGCTTGAGGACGCCCTCGAAGCCTCGATAGAACGCATTCAAGCCGCGCGCATGGCGCACGGACCATAATCTGACGGCGTACATCAGGACGCCCCGGCCGGCTTCGTAGGCGGCGGCGCGATCCGCCGGCGAAGCCAGGCCCTTCGCGCGAATCAAGCGCTCGAGGTCCTCGTCGCTGAACTGCGCCTCGAGACGCGCCGCCTCGGCGTTGGCCTCGGCCTGCAGGTCATCGCCGCACGGCCGCGCAGTGCGCTGCCAGTCCGCGAGGTACGCATCCGAGCTGCCCTTGCCGGCGCGCATCGCGGCGCGGTCGACCGCCTCCTGAAAACGCTGCGAGAGCTGCACTTTGGCGGTCTCGCGGCCGCGCTTGACCATGACCTGGGCCGGAATGTCGCGCCACGAAATGACGATCAGCGAGGCCACTGCGACGCCTCCACGCTTTTCTGTATATCCGCGCGCGGCATCGCGTCGCGTTTCACCGCCGCGGTGAGCGCCGTCTCGAGTGTGCCGTACCCGGTCGCGCGCGACTCGAAGCTCAAACCCATGCGCACCGCAATGGCACGCGCCTTCTCGATTGCCTCCGCGCTCGGCCGCTGCGCCAGATACACGAGCTCTGCGGTAGTTGCCGAAGTAAGTCGGGAAGAGCTCCGGATGCTTGTCGAGACCGAGCCCCTGGATGACCAGCCGCTCGAAATGCCGCAGCAGGAAATCGGTGAGATAGAACGTGCCGATCTCGGCTTCCGCGAGCGCCGTGAACACCGGGCTCGTCGCGAAGAACTCATAGCAGTGCGCGCCCGGAATGCGCTCGACGCCCTCTTCGGCAAGCACCGCATCGAGCAATCCGCCGGTGCCGCAATCGGCATAGGCCACGAAGATCGAGCGGTAATGAGCGCGCGAGGCGTGGATGAGGGCACGCACGGCGGCGGGAATGCGCTCCGGCCGATTGTGCAGATCGGCGGGCAGACAGCGCACGTCCATCTGCTCCCAGGCATTCGCCCGCTTGAGCGCGGTGATCTCGTGCGCCAAGGCGCCGCACGCGATGATCAGCAGGCCCTGGCCGTTCTGCGCCACGGCTGACCCGCTCGCTCAATGCGCCGCCGCGGCAGCGCGCTTTTTCGCCAGCAAACCCTTCGCCGTCTCCACCGCGACGGCGGCGTCGCGGCAATAGGCATCCGCGCCGACCGCTTTGCCGAACTCCTCGTTGAGCGGCGCACCGCCGACCAGCACGATGTAATCGTTGCGCATGCCGCGCTCTTTCAAGGTGTCGATGACGACCTTCATGTAAGGCATCGTGGTGGTCAGGAGCGCCGACATGCCGAGGATGTCGGGCTTGTGCTGCTCGAGCGCCGCGAGATATTTATCGACCGGATTGTTGATGCCGAGATCGATGACTTCGAATCCGGCCCCCTCCAGCATCATGGAGACGAGATTCTTGCCGATGTCGTGGATGTCGCCCTTGACCGTGCCGATCACGATCTTGCCGATGGGCTCGACGCCGGTCTCCGCGAGCAGCGGCCGCAGGATTTCCATCCCGCCTTTCATGGAGTTCGCCGCGAGCAGCACCTCGGGCACGAACAGGATGCCGTCGCGGAAATCGATGCCGACGATGCGCATGCCTTCCACCAGCGCATCGTTGAGCACGCGTTCCGCAGACCAGCCGCGCTTCAGGAAAATGTGGGTGGCCTGTTCGACCTCCGGTTTGAGACCGTTGTAGAGGTCGTCATGAACCTGCTCGACGAGTTCTTCGTCGTTGAGCGTGTTCAGGTCGAATTCGCCATCTGTCGACTCGGCCATCAGATCTCCACGGTCTTTTTGTGAGCAGCCACGGCAACTTACAGTGGCAATCGCCCAACCTCGCAGCACGCCATGCTAAGTCTCCCGGGAACCTCGGACTTGCAGAATTGCGACGGCGGCATACACATATGCGACGTGATCCCGCAAGCGATACGTACGGCCGCCGCCGGCATCACGTGACGGGTGGTGCGCCGCCTTCCTCGGTGCGGCGCGCGACATAGGCGTCGAGCGCCTCGACAACCGCCGGATCGCGCACCGGATTGACATAACGCTTAAGCGTCGACTGCCAGATCCCGGTCGCCCGCTGGGTCGCCGTCTTGGCGCCATCCTCGGCCCAGCTGCCGTAATTGCGCCAGTCGGAAACCAATGGCGCATAGAAAGCGCCGCGGTAACGCTCCATGGTATGGGCGCAACCGAAGAAATGCCCTCCCGGGCCGACTTCGGCCACGGCCTCGACCGCGAGATCCGCGGGGGTCGCGCCGACCGGCTGAAACACCTCGGCGAACATCTGCAGCATTTCGATGTCGAGAATGAACTTCTCGTACGATGTGGTGAGTCCGCTCTCCAGCCATCCGGCCGCGTGCAGCACGAAGTTGCAGCCGCCGAACAGCGCGCCCCATAAGCTCATCTGCGACTCGTAGACCGACTGCTCGTCGGGTGCATTCGAGGCGGTGGCATTGGAGGAGCGCCATGGAAAGCCAAGAAAGCGCGCGAGTTGGCCGGCGCCGAACGCCGCCTTCACGTATTCCGGGGTACCGAATGCCGGCGAGCCCGACTTCATGTCGACGTTCGAGGTGAAGCTGCCGTAGGCGACCGGCGCGCCGGGCCGCACGATTTGCGCGAGCACGAGCCCGGCCAGAAACTCGGCATGCGCCAGTGTCAGGGCACCCGCCACGGTGACGGGCGCCATTGCGCCCGCCAGCGTAAACGGCGTGATGATGAGCAGCTGGCCGCTGAGAGCGCAATCGACGATGCCGTCCGCCATCGGAATATCGAGCTGCAGCGGCGAGTTGGTGTTGATGATGGTGTAGACGTAGGGCCGTGAGCGAAACTCCTCCGGCGAGATGCCATGCGCGATCCGGATGAGCTCGAAGTTGTCCGCAACCTGCGCGTGACCGCGGGAGAACATGAACGGAATCTTGTCGGTGAGCATGAGCTGCGCACGCGTCACGTGCAGGTGCCGCACCGGCACCGGCACATCCTGCGGCTCGGTTGCTCCGCCGAGCACGTGGATCACCTCGAAGCTCTGGCACAGCTTCATGAGGTTGCAGAAATCCTCGAACGTGCCCGCGCGACGGCCGTTCGCGGTGTCCATGATGTTCGGCGGCCCCGATGTCGGGCAGAAGACGACGCATCCCGGGTTGAGCGGCATGTGCCGCTCGGGATCGACGGCATGCAGCGTGATGTCGCGCGGTGCGCTCGCGAGCGCCTGACCGACGAGCCCACGATCGAGCCGCACGACTTGCGATGCCTCGTCGACCTGTGCGCCGCCGTGGGCGTAGCGCACTCGAGCGTCGTCGGAGAGCACTTTCATGCCCTGCGTCTCGAGAATGACCAGCGCCGCTTCGTGGATGGCGGCGACTTGGTCGTCCGAGAACACTCTCATCGGCTCGAAGGGATTGCGCAAATGGCGGTAGGCGCGCGTGCGATCGACGACGGCGTGACTCGCTTCCTGCGCTCCGCCCCGGCGCCTGCTGCGCCGTCCCTGCGTCTCGTCGGGCTGTTTCATGACTCGATTATAAGGAAGAGCCGGCAGCGATAGCGCCTCGAGCGGCGCTATTTGTGAATCCGGCCGATATATTTTTTCGATACGCCGGCAGCGGCGATGCATTTATGCGATACGCGCAGCCCGCTCGTGACCCACAAGCGGCCGGCCGACCGCCGTCGAGCACACGATCGCCTCGGCCAGATAATCGGTGCCCGGTCCCACTTGTGCGCGCCGCTCGGTCACCGTGGTGTCGACGTGCGGATCGGCTGCACCCGCGCGCCGCGCCGCGCCGAGCGCAAGCGCGCGCGACGCGCGCGTCGGCGTGATCGAGCGCCGGCTTCGAGTCAGCATAATCCTGACTGCCGGCGGGATCGTGCACACGGAAGACATTGAAGCTCGGTTGATTGACCAGGATCTCGACGCTTTGCGAGACCACGCCCGCGACCGCGCCGACCGCATTGCAGACCGCGGCATGCTCCGGAATCGAGAGCGCAGCGCCGAGGCGGCGCGCGACGTCGGGGTAGTACGCTTCCACGGGCGCCCCGATTGCGACAATCGGCCGCGCGAGCCCGAGCGTCGCCCGCATCCAATCGGACAGCGGCTGCCCGGCGACAGCCGCCTCGAGCAACCGCTCGCCGAGCAACCCCCACGTCCCGGTGGGCGTCTCGATTCCTGGGTCGTGCGCCAGCGCAGCCTCGAGCAGCGCGCGTGCGCTGCGGCGGACGACGAGCTCATAGGTGCGCCCGCAGAGCTCCCGTGGCGGCAAAGCCGCTGAGGCGGCGCGTGCATTGCGCTCCTCGATGGCGAGAATGCGAGCCCCGCACTCGGCCGCTTCCCGGCACCAGCTATGCTGCACGTCGAGCACGTGCATCGCATCGCTCGGCGTGAAGGCCGCGAGCGTCACGAGTCCTGCATCGGCGAGCCGGCGCAAGCCCTCGAGACCGGACGCATTGCGTACGGCGTCCGACACCCGGCGCGGCCTGAGATCGAGAGCCTTCCAGATCCGACGCTCGAGGGAGGGCAGATGCTCGGGCGCCTCGCGTTCCGGGTTGCGAAAGGCGAACTGCGTTGCGAACTCCGGAAGATGCGCAAGCTCGGCAAGGACGAGCAGATCCTCGAGCGTCTCGGGAAAGGTATGCGCGAGCAAGCAGAGGGGCATCGCCTTGCGCGGACCCACCTTGAGCCGCAGCAGCCGATCGAAGCCCACCTCGCTGTCGCCGCCGAGGGCGATGGTACGCACGTCGATGGCCTGGACCATGGTGCGCCAGCCGCCGACGAGCGCGCCCTCGGCGCGGATCACGGGCCGCCCGCCCGAGACCACGGCGATGTCCGTGGTGGTGCCGCCCATATCCGACACCACGAAATCGCTCTGTCCGGTCAGAAAGGCCGCCCCGACCACGCTCGCGGCCGGGCCGGACAGAATCGTCTCGACTGGGTATTCCAGCGCGACGTCGGCGCGCATCAGCGAGCCGTCGCCCTTCACGATCATGAGCGGTGCATCGATCGATTCCTCGGCGAGCACCTGTGACAGCGCCTCGATCAGGTGCCGGATGCGGGCCGTGAGACGCGCATTCAGCACAGCAGTGAGCGCGCGTCGCGGCGCATCGAGCTTCGAGCTCAGCTCGTAGGCGCAAGTCACGGGCCGTTGCGAGAGCCCGCGGATGAGCTGCCGGGCGCGCGATTCGTGCGCGGGATTGCGCACCGAGAAGCTCGCCGCAACGGCATAGGCCTCGACGCGCGAATCGAATTCGTCGACCGCGGCCGTCACCGCGTTCTCATCGAGAGGCGCCCACTCCTCACCCGTCGCGCCGTGGCCGCCGGCCACGCGCACCAGCGGGCCGCCGTGGCGGGCGATGCCGGATCGCTCGACCATCGCGTCGTCGAAACCGATGAGCACGGTGCAAACGGGACTGAAGCGGTTCTCGACCACCGCGTTGGTCGCGAGCGTCGTCGACACCGAGACCAGGCTCACGTCCGATCGGTGCGCGCCCGCGGGCAGACGCGCGAGCACGGCGCGCAGGGCGTGGCCGATACCAATCGCAAGGTCCCAAGGGGTGGTGAGCGACTTGGCGCTTGCCACGACGCGCCGACCGTCGGCCAAAAGCACCGCGTCGGTGAAGGTGCCGCCGGTATCGAGACCGAGCCAATACCCCGCTTCGCCGGCATTGGGATTTGCGTTCAACACGTTATCATTCGAGCGCTCGATTGAGCATGAACGCGAGACGCACTCCCGCCTTGCTCAACTGTTCCGCCGTCACGATGGTTGCATCATCGACGTAGCCTTTCGAAAGCTGGTATCGGGAGCCCTCGCTCGCGGCAGGCAGCAGGCCGTAGGCGTGCTTCTTCGACACCTCGTAGGTCTCGACGGCCCAATCGAGAGGCGTGCCGCTCGACCAACGGGCGCGGTCAGCCGCAGTGATTCGGCTGATGAGCGAGCGCGCGATGTCGGTGTCGCTCGCACCCAAGCGCGCCACGAATTCCGTATCCCAATCATGATGTAGATTATTAAACCCGATGTTCGGGCCGCTCGCGAGTTTGCGATTCCCGCCCTGATCGTGATCGTCGCTGGCGTGCAGCGGTTGATGCACATCGCCCACCAAGTGCAACAGGAACTGCAGCGCCACCCGCCGCTCCTCCTCCGGGGTATCGGGATTCTTGAGCTCGACGTAGAACTGATCGAGCTTGTCGACGATGCAATCCTCGGCGGGCCCGGCCGAGGCCGGCACTGCCGCAGGAAGCGGATGCCGACCGTAGCAGGCGCCGGTCACGTCGATGCCGGCAATCTCGAGATCGATGAAGTGCCAATCTCGGGTACCGAGGTAGTGGCGCTTGCTGGTATCGCGGTCCGAGTCGCGGAACTTGTCCGCCCATGTGGCCTCGTGCGCCATGTCGCGCTCGACCAGGCCGGTGTCATCGTGCCGTAGTAGCTCGAGCACGCGTGCCCGCACGACCGGCTCGAGATAGTGCTCCGCAACGAGTCCGATCACCTCGTGTCCCTCATCGCCCCACGCCGACGCCGGGCGGCTGGTTAAGCACAGGAGCGCCAAGCAAGTGCCCGACAGCAGCGTCGCCACCGTCACGGCCCCGTCTTGGTTGGCTGGAAACCGTAGACGACGCGGTAGTAGAACGGCCGGATAGGCTGCTTGTCTCGAGTCAGCAGCCCTTGTTGGATCGGATCGAGACGCTCGACTCGATCGGCCAATACCGCGTCCGATAGCTCGGCCGGGTTCCAGGCGATGAGCAGCAATTGCCGTCCGCTCTGCCGCGCGGCCGGAAACCAGCGCTCGTACATGAGCCCGACCTGGCCGAATAGATGCCCGCTGGTGGTTTCGCTGACCGCCCGAGTGCGATCGGGCAAATAGAAGGCGAGCTCGCTGGCGATGGCATATCGGTCCATACCGACGACGAGCGGCGGAGTGCCGGTGCGTCCGCCGATATCCGCAGCAATGGCGCCGACGTCACGCCCAAGCTCGCGCCAACCGACGGGTACGAGCTCCGCATGCCGGCCATACCCCACACCGGGAATGCCGATCGTCAGGGCGTACAGGCCTGCGCCATAGAGCAACAGCACGACGATCACGGTGGGCACCCAGGCCCGGGCAATCGCTCGGCCCATGCGATGCAGGGGTTGCACGATGCCGGCCGCAAGCACCGGCAGCGAGGCGATCCACGGCGCGCCAGTCCAGTCGAGCTTCACCTCGTGACGCAGGCTGAACAGCGCGAATACCGCGAGCGGCGTCAATACCGTGATTTGAATGAAGCGCCGGCCGCGACGCCGCTGCACCTCGAGCGTCGTCTCCTCACCGCTCACCGAGGCGCCGCCCCGCGACAACGCCCAGGCGGCCGCGATCGCGCCGGTGGGAGTCAAGAGCACGAGCACCGAGCCGAGCAGCTTGAACAACGCAAACTGCGGGCGATCGGCAAGTCGCCGCGAGGTCTGAAACGCAAAAGATGCGAACTCGTTGCGCACATTCCACGCGATCACCGGAGAGAAAATCAGCGCGGCGAGCAACGCCGCCGCGTAGGGCTCGTAGCGCCTCAGCCAGTGGCGCGAACGGGGGTCGATGACCATGAAGAGCAGAACCGAGAATCCCAACAGCACGATCGTGTACTTCGATAAGAGACCGAGCCCCAAGCACACGCCCGCGCCCCACCACGCCCGCGCATGATCCTTGATCAGCGCCCGGTAGACAAAGTAAAGCGTGCCGGACCATGCCGCAGTGAGCGGCGCATCGGGCGTCATCAAAAAACCGGTCAAGAAGAAAAAAGGCAGCGTCTGCGACAGCACCACGGCCGCCCAGCCGCTCGGCGCGTCGAACATCTCGCGAGTGAGTCGATAGGAAAAGAAACTCGCGACCGCCCCACAACCGAGCGCCCCGATGCGGACTCCGAATTCCGTATCGCCGAGCACCGCGGTTCCCGCCGCTATCAGCCATCCGACCATCGGGGGATGATCCAGATAGCCGATGTCCAGGTGCTGCGCATAGTTCCAGTAGTACGCCTCCTCCGGCATCAGCTCGACTCGCCAGGCATAAATCAACCGCAAGGCCACCGCCAACGCCACCACGCCAATCGCTCCGCGCAGGAACTCAGGTGCGGCGAGCCGCTTTTGCATTTCTATTTCCCTCGACCCTGCGGTCCATAAAGATAAGTCACCGGCAGGCCGAGACGTACGCACGACTGGGCGGGGGCACTCCCCGGCAGCACGATGCGGTCCGCCAGACCGGCGATCGATTTCACCATGCTTCGCTCGAGCCACGTAAGTCCCTGGCGCGCATCGAGGGCCAAGCGCTCGCGCGCCCATGCGGGGAGGATGTCGAGGGCCGCACGAATAAGCAGGCCCTGGACCCACGCGAGCGGTCGCGGCAGCACGGGTGCGGCGCGCAGCAGATCGAGAAATTCGAGGAGGATGACCGAGCCGCGCAGGTGAACTTTCATGGAGGCGAACAGGCTCTCGACCTCACGCATCGATCGCGGAACGTCGATGGCGCCGTACAGATGCGCGGCCGGCACGGCCTCCTCGAAAAAGGCGTCGATCTCGGGCTCGGCCAGCGGGCGCGCATACGCGGCGTACGCGGCGACGAATCCGTACGAGGCCGTGGCGTGCACCCAGGTCAACAAGGCCGGATCGGCCGCGGTGAATGCCGTCCCGCAGGGAGTGACGCCCGAAATGGCCGCGTGCATCCGCGCCACGCGCTCGATCATCGGGGTCGCGATGCTCCGCGCCCCGTACACGGTGACCATCGCCGCTGCGCCGGTGCGCTGCAGACGTCCGACAGGATCCTTGCGAAATCGCGAATGCTCCCACACGCCCGTGCGCACGCGGGGCTCGGCCAATTCGAGGATGACGGCGGCGACGCCGCCGATGAACAACGTGACCGGGTTCTTGAACACCCGCCACGACACAGATTGCGCCGGGATGAGCGCGGCCTCTCCCATGGGCGTCGAGAAATCGACTTGCCCCCTATCCGGCAAACCGCGCCACAACATCTCGAGCTTGCGCTCGACGCCGGTGGGTAGGCGCAGCACACTCATGGTGACATGGCCCGGCGCAGCCTGCGTCCCTCGACCCATTGCCAGCCGATGAGCGTTGGCACGCCCCAGGCGAGCTCGCGAACGCGCTTGACCATGCCGACCGCGAGGGCCATTTCGCCGCTGATGCCGAGGACGCGACCAAACACCACCAAGCCGGCTTCTTGCACCCCCACACCGGCCGGCACGATGAAGGCTACGTGGCGGATCGCCTGCGTCATGCTCTCGAGCATCAGCGCTGCACCGGGACTCACCGGATGGTCGAAAAGCCACAGGGCGAACCAGATCTCGAACGCGCCCGAAACGAGCGCGACCAGCTGCAGCGTGCCGGCAACGACGAGCGCCTGCGGCCGATGGAGCAATGCGCGGACTGCGCGGTCGAGCGATTCAGTCGCCCGCGATATCGCGCCCTCGCCCACCCAGGAGTGAATGAGCGTCTGCAGGCGCTCGAGAAGAGCTCCGTTCTTGAGCAGGACCAGCATGACCGCGGGCACCGGCATGCTCAAAGTGAAGAGGAGGAGCACCCGGTGGTATTGATGACCGGCGGCGCCATGCTCGGCGAGCAGCACCAGGCCGAGCGCGGTGAACAGATACATCGCGACTAACGTGAGCAAGATCTCCACGATGATGGTGGCTCCGGCCGTGGCGCCCGAGACGCCCCGCCACCGCAGGATTCGCACGCCGACCACGCTACCGCCCACGCTCGCCACGGGCAACAGCCGGTCGACCGCGTCGCGTACCGTGGTGGCCCAGAGCACGTATCCCAAGCCGACGTGGCATGCCGGCTCGCTCGACTTGAGCAGCGTTTCCCAGCCGATGGCATACAGCAAGAAAAACAGCGCGCGATACGGGATGAGCCAGAGTAGCGCTGCACCGCCCGAGCTCAGAGCCCGCAGCATCGCCGGAAAATCCGCGTGAATCGCGACGAGAATGAGCGCAATCACCCCCACGACCGCACCCACGTAGGCCGGCGTTTTCATGGCCATTTTCACGGGAGTCTGCGGATCAGGTGAGGCGGCGCATCACGCCGTCGGCATCCACGTCGAACTCATCGCCGCGCCAATTGACCCGCGAGGAAAAGAAGCTGCGGCACCAGATCCAGCAGATCAAAAGATCGCGCACGGGCAGCAGCCAAAAATCCGAGAGCAGTGAGCGCTGACCGCGGAAGCGCGGCACGAAATGCAAGGTCATGCGCGCGATCAGGATGACGGCGAACAAACTCCACGCGACGAGCGAGACCCCCGTGGCGCTTGCAAAGATGATCCCGATTAGCGCCAGAGGCAGGCTAAATGTCGCGAAGATCCCCAGGAAGCTGCGCGGCCGCAACACCCGGATGGTGCGCATCCAGCGTAATTCGTGGCGAGTCATCGAAGAGAGATCGGGCTCGTGGTGCTCGCCGCTGAGCAGGTACGGTGACAGCACGATCCGCAGATTCAATCCGCGCACCAGCTCCCCCAGCCGGTAATCCTCGGCAAGCTGATCCGCCAGCGCGTGCAATCCGCCGATCGCGCGCAAAACGGAGCGCCGCATGCACAGCGTTTGGCCGGAAACGTACCCCTCGTAGCCGAACAGCCACGTGAGAAGAACCGAGGGTATGTACCACTCATTGATGTACATCGCTCCGAGCCTCGACCATATGCCCGGCGTAGGTACACCGCGGTACAGGCAAGTCACCAACCCCACCTCAACGTCGCCCAGCGGCGCAGTGACAGCACCCAGATAATCCCGCCCGACGAAGGCATCGCTGTCCGCCATCACCAGCAGTTCGTGGTGCGCGTAGGGCAGCATGTTGATCAGATTGCTGACCTTGCGGTTACTGCCGTAGAGCCGCCCATCGACGACGAGCTTCATGGGCCGCTGCGGAAATTCCGCGATCAACCGCCGCACTACCGCGCATGCCGGATCGTCGGGCTCCCGCACTCCGTAGACGATTTCGAATTCCGGATAATCCTGTTCGCAAAATGAGCGTAGATGCTCGTACAGACCGGGCTCTGCGCCGCACAACGGCTTGAGTACGCTCACCGGTGGGGGCGAGAGCGTGATGCCGGCGCGCCGGCGCATCTGCCACGCGAGCACAGCGACGACGGCAAGCACGACATAGCCGGCCGCCGCGAGCAGGCTGGCATATCCGACCATGACGATGAGTGAGTGCAAGTCGGGCATGTTAGCGTACCGTGTACGAGGCTGCTATCCTTTGGACTTTGTATGACAAAGTCATGGTGAGCGAACTGACAATACCGATGCTCCGTCCCCTGTCTCGTGCGACGATGCGCTGCATCCCGTTGATCGGGCTGCTCGCGGCGTCCCCGGGTACCGACAGTCCGGCATCGGGTCATCGCCTCGTCGATCGGTGGCCGCTCGGCGGCGAGGGAGGCTGGGACTATCCCACAGTGGACTCCGCTGCCCAGCGATTATATCTCTCCCGCGCAACTCACGTCGCCGTGATCGATACCCGCACCGGCAAACCGGTCGGCGATGTCCCCGACACACCGGGCGTGCATGGCATCGCAGTCGCTGCGGACCTGCACCGCGGTTATGCGAGCGCCGGCAGCGCCAATGCCGTGAGAGTGTTCGACCTCGATACCCTGCGGCCGATCGATAGCATTGCCGTCGGCGCACACCCGGACGCCATTCTCTACGATCCGCAAATCCACGAGGTTGTCGTGCTCAACGGCGAGGACAACAGCGCGAGCGTCATCGACACCGCGAAAAACGCGGTAATCGGCACCATAGCGCTCCCCGGAGCTCCCGAATTTGCCCGCAGCGACGGCGCCGGCCATGTCTACGTCAATATCGAGGACAAGAACGAGGTCGCCGCCCTCGATCTGGCGGGCCGGAAGGTGATAGCCGTGTGGCCATTGACGGGTTGCGAGCGGCCCACGGGTCTCGCGCTCGATGCGCGCAATGGCCGCAGTTTTTCTGGATGCGGTAATGCGGTGATGGTGGTATCCGACACGCGCCTCGGCAAATCCATCGCAACGCTGCCGATCGGGCACGGCGTCGACGGAGTCGAATTCGATGCGCTGCTGCAGAACGCCTACAGCGCCAACGGCGAGGGAACGCTCACCGTTGTGCACGAGGGCCCGGATACAGAGCATTTCACGGTCGTGCAAACGCTGCCCACCGCGCGCGGCGCGCGCACCATCGCGCTCGATGCGGCGACCCACCGGCTCTATCTGCCGACGGCGCAATTCGGGCCGACGCCGGCCGCCAGCGCCGCAACTCCGCGCCCCCGACCCGCGATTCTGCCGGGCACGTTCGAAGTGCTGGTTGTCGGTTACTCCGCTGCGAGCGAGCGGCCATAATCCTTCAGCAGAATCTGCACGCCGAAATAGCCGTTGAACGTGGGCCCTTCGGCGCCGCTGCCGGTCACGCTGCGGCCCGCCATGAAAAGCGCAACGATGCCGCGAGTGAGCTTGTATCGACCCCCAAGATCGAGGAGCGTGTAGCGCGGTGCGCCGCCGATCGCGCGATCATCGTACAGCTCCGCATCGAGCTCGAGCTCGTCGCTGAATGAATGACCTGCGACCAGGCCGATGATGCGCTCCCTGAGGCCCTGCTTCGGAAAGTAATAACCGGCCTCGAGATCGAGATCGATCGGTCCGAGCTTCCGCGCCGCCTCGAAGGGTAAGAAGAAGCGCGGCCCCGGCGAGGCAATTCCCCGTTGCTGTGCGAGTATGGCCGCGCCCGTCTCGACCTGCGGAAACGTCGACAGTTGCCAGCCGTCCTCCCCCTGATCGAGAAATCGCCACTTGATGCCCGGATACGCGTTGCTCCAGCCGCTGTGATGGGGCTCACGCGGCATCGTGGCGATCACATAGGGAACCTCGTAAGTGAGCTGCACTCGCTCGCCGACACCGTAATTGAAATCGAATTGCGGTAGCTGATACGAATCGATGCCGCGCGCCAGGGTTTGCGCGGCAGCCACGTTGATTTCCCAGTGACCGTCTCCCGGAGTCCCGGGGTCGTTGGTCAGGAACGGCGGGCCTCCTTGCGCGTGCACGGCGCAAGACCCGAGCAACAGAGCGAGCAAAACGAGCCGCGATCGACCGTATCTCAAGCGGTTACTCAAGCGGCTATGATGACGGCGCCTGCGGTGATCAGCGCCGTGCCGACGGCGACTTTCCAGCTCAGGCGCTCCTGCAAAAAGAGCGTTGCAAGGATCACGACGAACACGACGCTCAGCTTGTCGATGGGGGCGACCTGCGAGGCGGGCGCCAATTGCAGCGCGCGATAGTAGCAAAGCCACGACAATCCGGTCGCCAGCCCGGAAAGTCCGAGAGACACGGCGCCAAGCGCCGAAATGTCGCCCGGCCGTTGCCATTCTCCGCGCACGCTCACGAGCAATGCGCTGACCAATAGGATTACGACCGTGCGCAAAAACGTCGCCAGATCGGAACTCATTGAGCCGACGCCAATCTTCCCGAAAATGGCGGTGAGCGCTGCAAAGAATGCGGAGCCCACGGCAAAGGCTTTCCAATTCGCGCTCATGCCTTTAGGATACTTGGTATCGTAAAGTAAACGCACGTGGAACCGCCCTGTGAGCGAATTGCACCGCGCCTTGGCCGAGATCAAGCACATCCGCTGCCAGGTGGCGCGCGATACTCTGTTCCGCGGCTATGGCCCGGCGTCCGTCGCCGCGAGCGGCGTGCTGGCCCTCCTGGTTGCGGCGCTCCAGTCCCACTGGCCGAGAAGCGAGACCGGCTTTCGTGCCTTTGCTGCCGTGTGGATCGCGACGGCATTCTTGTCCTTGACGATGGTGACCATCCAGACGATGTTTCGTGCGCGGCGCGTGCACTACGGACTCGCGAGCGAAATGGTACTGGCGGCCGCCGAACAGTTCCTGCCTGCCCTCGTGGTCGGAACGCTGCTGACTGCCGTCGTGCTCGGCGCCGCGCCGCGAGAGGCGTGGATGCTGCCCGGATTGTGGCAGCTGCTCTTCAGCCTCGGCGTCTTTGCCTCGTGCCGCTTCTTGCCACGCCTCACCTTTGCGGTCGGGGTCTGGTACCTGATCTCGGGACTGACGACCTTGATCGTGCAAGGGGAATCTCCGACGCTGCTGCCATGGACCATGGGCATTCCGTTCGGAGTCGGACAATTACTCGTCGCCGCCGTCTTTCAGTACGGCTATGAGAGCACCGATGAACAAGCGTAAGTCCAGATCGGCGTCCGCACCGCGCTTTGCCTATGACGGCCTCGATCGGGTCATTCACGAGCGCGCGCGCCTCAGCTTGCTCACCTCGCTCATCACTCATGCCAAGGGTCTCTCGTTCAGCGAGTTGAAGGAGTATTGCGCGCTCACGGATGGCAATTTGAACCGCCATTTGCAGGTGCTGGAGGAGGCAAAGCTCGTGACGGTCGCCAAGCGCTACGATAACAACCGCCCGCAAACGCTCTGCAAGATCACATCCCTCGGGCGGCGCCGCTATCTGGAATACCTCGAGGTGCTCGAGCAAGTGATTGTGGACGGGTCGCGCGCCTCGGGCGAGCCTGATTCAGGCAACCGGCGGCATGTGAACAGCTAGCTGAATACCGGCAATTGCCAGTTGCAGGCGACGCTGAGCAAACGCAGAGCGACGATGAAGAGCATGGCGACGATCGAGGCCCAAGCGCGCGCCAATCCCAGTTTTTGCATCAATAAATACAAGAACACCCCCGCGATCGCCGCCGTGGCATAGATATCGCGACGCAATAGCATCGGCACCATGCCGCTGAGTATGTCGCGGATCACCCCGCCGGCCACGCCGGTCATCGTGCCCATCAGTATGATGACGATCCACGGAGGATCTCTCTCCTCGATCGTTTGCGCTCCGGATATGGCGAACAGCCCCAGACCGAGCGCGTCGGCAATGAGAAAGGGAACGCGCTCGCTCGACAATTTTGAGGCGCCCAAGACCGCGACCGCGACTGCCCCCAAGATGACGTAAAGGCATCGCGGATCTGCGATCCAGAACACCGGGTGACGATCTGTCAACACGTCCCGAAGGGTGCCGCCGCCGATCGCCGTCACCGCAGCCAGGACGACCACGCCAAACAGATCGAGGCCCAAGCGCATGGCCGCAAGTGCCCCGCTGATGGCGAAGACCGCGACGCCCAGCAGGTCGAGGACGAACAGCAACCGGCCGGCGCGCGGCGATACAGGACTCGGCATGGCGTCAGCTCCCTGCTTATGCATCCTCCCACCCACCGCCCAACGCCTTGTACAGCCTCACAAGATCCGTGCTCTGTGTCAGCAGGGCTTCTGCCAATTGCTGACGCGCCTGTATGGTCTGCAGCTGCAGAGTCAGGACCGTGACATAGGAAATCACCCCGTGGCCGTAGGCGTCGAGCTGGACTTCGACAGCACGCTGATCGGCGCCCACCGTCTGCTTGAGTGCGGCGATGCGCTGCGCATCCTCATCCAAGGCAGTTAGTCCGTCCTCGACCTCTTGCAGCGCGCCGAGGACGGTCTTGCGATAGCTGAGCGCCGCCTCCGCAGCCTGGGCCCGGGACAATTTAACGCTCGCGATCAGCGCGCCGCCCTGAAAAATCGGCAGCGAGACAGTCGGGCCGAAGCTGTAGAAGTGGCTCGCCCAATCGAAGAGGTAGTGAGTATCGAGATTCCGCAATCCGTAGGAGCCCGCGAGTGATATGTCGGGAAACAGCCCCGCGGTGGATACCCCGATCTGGGCCGTGGCGGCGTGCAGCGCGGCCTCCGAATTGCGGATGTCGGGCCGCCGACGCGCCAGCACCGAGGGTACGCCGACCGGGACGCTGCCCGGCAATGGCGGCAGTTCTCCGTGATCCCCAAAGCGAGCATCGAGCGACTCGGGGGTTTGTCCGATGAGCACGGCAAGCGCGTGTCGCGAGGCCGCGATCGTCTGCTCGTAGGGCGGCAGCTCGGCCTCTAAGCTCGCAAGCTGCGCACGCGCCGCGTCCACATCGGGCTCGCCGGCGAGACCGTGCTCGCGCCGATTTTGCGTAAGGTCCGCGATCTCGCGTTGCGCCGCGATTTCATCCAGCGCGATTTGGCGCAGGGTCTGGCTGGCCCGCAACTGGAAATAAGTCTGCGCAACCTCGGCCTCGAGCGATACCAAGAGGTCGTTGCGCGACTCGACGGCCGCAACACTCTGCGCGTTGGCGGCTTCCACGGAGCGCCGCACCTTGCCGAACAGGTCGATCTCCCACGAGGCATCGAATCCAAGCTGATAGATGTTCACCGGTTTCTCGAGCGCAGAAATGAGTCCCTGCGCCGCGGGGGAGGATGCCGGTCCGGAAGCGGTGTCGAAACCCTGGGATTTCAAGATCCCGGCGAGTCCAAACTGATCGCGCGTGTACGAGGCGGATGCGTCGAGAGTAGGCAAGCCTCGGGCTCGGGTCACCTGCACCTGGATGCGTGCCTCGACGATGCGCAGATACGCGCCCTTCAGGTCGAGGTTGCCTCGCTGCGCCTTATCGATGAGATCATCGAGCTCGGGATCGTGAAACTCGCGCCACCAGAAAGAAGCCGGGGCGGAGTCGGCCGAGGGCTGCGGTGCCGGTTGAGGCGGTAGAGCTTTGATGCCCGCATACTGATCGGGAACCGGCTCTTGGGGTGGCTTGAAATTAGGGCCGACCTCGCACGCCGGCAAGAGCGCCGCCATCAGAATCAGAACGCCGCCGCCGGTGCGCATCAATGAGCTCCGGGAGGACCGCCCGCCTTCTTCACGCCCGAGAAGAAGAAGGTCAGCGGCGTAAATGCGAAGGCGAGCAGCGCGCAATAGAGAAACACATCCTTGTAAGCGAGAAATGACGCCTGGGCGATCAGAGTTTGGTAAGCCTGCCCGAAGGCCTTCTGGGCGGCCACCGAAGCCGTGGCGCCAAGCCCTTGGATCGCCTGGGTCAGTTGCGACAGCGTGTCGCGAAAGTTGGGATTGGCATGCGAGCTGTGATAGCCGAGATAAGCCATATGCGCTTGCGTGCGCGAAGTTATCATCGCCGTGCAGACGGAAATGCCCACCGAGCCCAATACGTTGCGGAACATTGTGAACAGGGCGGTGGCATCTTGCTGCAAATCGCGCGGCAGAGTGCCGTAAGCGAGAATGCTCAAAGGCACGAATAGAAAGCCGATTCCCAAGGATTGGGTGATGCGCATGAACATGAGGTGCCCGAAATCGATATTCGGGGCGAGCGTGCGCGAGTACAACATCGAGCTGCCGAGCACGAGGAAGCCGAACGTCAAAATGAAGCGCGTCTGCACACGCGGCAGAATCAAATTCAGGAACGGGATCAGAAAGATCACGCACACCGCGCCCGGGCTCATCACCAGGCCCGCAAGCAACGCCGTGTAGCCCAGGTGCTGCTGCGCGAGTTGCGGAACCAATACCGCGCCACCATACAAAAGCACGGCGAAGCTGCCGATCGCGATGCAGCCCAGCGTGAAATTCCGATCCTTGAAGACCCGCAAATCGACGACCGGCTTGCGCGCATAGAGGAGCCACGCGACGGCGGTCGCCGCGCCCACGGCCGCGACGATCGCCAACGAGCCGATGAACGGCGAGGAGAACCAGTCATCGTCCTCGCCGCGGTCGAGCATGACCTGGAAGGCGGCGAACGTGAGCGCGATCAGTCCGATGCCGACGTAGTCGGTCGACACGTGGCTTTTCGCTTTCGCCCACGGCGGATCCTCGACCAGGCTCAGGACTGCGAATGTCGCGATCACACCGATTGGAATATTGATGAAAAAGACCCAGCGCCAGCTGTAGTTGTCCGTGATCCAGCCCCCGACCGTGGGTCCGAGCACCGGCGCGACGACGGTCGCAATCGCCGTCAGGCCGAATGCCCGTCCCCGCTGCGCGGGAGGGAACGTATCGAGAATGATCGATTGCTGATTCGGCTGCAGCCCGCCGCCGAAAAATCCCTGCAGCACCCGAAATACCACGAGCTCACCGAGATTGTTCGCTATCCCACAGAGAAACGAGCACACCGTGAAGGCTGCGATGCAGATGACGAAGTAGCGCTTGCGCCCGATCAGACGCCCGAAGAACGCCGAAATCGGCAGCACAATGCTGTTCGCCACGAGATAAGAGGTGAGGGTCCAGGTCGCCTCATCGTAGCTGGCGGACAGGTTACCCGCGATGTGTGGCAGCGAGACGTTGACGATGGTGGTATCCAGCAGCTCCATGAAAGCCGCCATGGTCACGACCACCGCGATCAACCAGGGGTTCGCAGACGGGCGCCAACCGCTGTGGTCCGACCCCCGGCCTCCCGACCCCTGGTCCGCGCTGCCGTCACTCACGAAGGTGCACCACCGGACTCACCGACAACCCCAAAGGCAGCGGACGATTGGCATCTAGCCCCCGATCGATCACGATCTTCACGGGGACTCGTTGCACGATCTTCACGAAGTTGCCCGTGGCATTTTCGGCCGGGAAGGCGGAAAAGCGCGAGCCGCTGCCGTACTGAATGCTCTGCACGTGGCCGGATAGCGCGTATCCCGAATAAGCGTCGATTTTGATGTCGACCGCGTCCCCAGGACGCATGCGACCCAGCTGCGACTCCTTGTAATTGGCTGTGATCCACACTTGCGGCGTGACGATGAGGAACATGTTCGAACCGGCCGTAACGTAGTCACCAAGCTGCACGCTGCGCATGGTGATGAACCCATCGCTCGGCGCGCGCACCTCCGTGTAGGAGACGTTGAGATCGGCTTGCACGAGCTGCGCCTGCGCCTGGGCGATCTGAGCCAAGCGCTCTTCCACAGCCGAGGAAGCTTGCCGGATCTGCTCGGGCACGAGCTCAGCGACGGCGACCTGCGCCGCGGCGGTTTTCACGTTCGCATCGGCGCTCCGCTGCTGACTCGTGGAGACATCGATGGTCTCCTGGGTGGTGGCGCGCCGATCCACCTCGTGCTGACGCTGGTATTGGCGCTGTGCCTGCTCGAGCGAGGCCAAAGCCGCCTGATGTTGCGCCCGAGCGGAGACGAGTTGAGCGGGATATTGCACCCGGGCGATGCGCAGGGCGTCCTGCGCGGACTTCAGTTGCGCCTGCGCGAGTTCCAGGGCCGCCTGCGCCTGATGCTGCGCGGCCAGATAATCGCGCGGGTCGATGCGCAGCAGCAGATCGCCCCGGCGCACACGCATGTTATCGTTGATGTTGAGCGCAACCACGTAGCCCGATATTTTCGGAGCCATGGTGACCACGTTGCCGTCGGTATAGGCGTCGTCTGTGCGCACCTCATTGCGACGCGCGAACCAGAAAAAGAATCCGATGATGAGGCCGGCCACGACGATCGCCCCGACGATGAGAAGCGGCTTTTTGCTCCGCGGCTTCTCCTTGCGGCCGTCTTTGCCTTGTTTTTTCCCGTTATCCTTGTCGCTCGAACTTTCCTCCTCGTTCGACTCATCCTCCATAAGCACTCCTCAACCCTTGATGCACTACCGGCGGTTCATGGCAGACGGACGAAGCCGTAGGCTTTGAACGTCACGTCCGCGGCGGGACTCGCGATGTAGGCCACGAACTTCGCAGCGTCGGCTTTGGCGCTCGTCGTCAGCGCAATGGGATAGACGATGGGCGCGTGCGAGGTCGCCGGAAAGACGTCCACGACGCGCACACGCTTGTCGATCATCGCGTCCGTTTCGTACACGATGCCGAGCGGCGCCTCGCCTCGGTCGACGAATGCCAGCGCGGACCGCACGCTGTCGGCGCGGATGAGCCGATCCGCGACCTCGTCCCACACGCCGAGAGTGGTGAGGGCGGCTTGTGCATAGCGGCCCACCGGAACCGAATCGGGATCGCCGGTCGCAAGGCGTTTATTGCCCAATGCCGTCGCCAAGGGAAAGTGAGGCTTGATCTTGAGCTCGATGGCGCTGTCGCTCGGTGCGATCAGCACCAGGCGGTTGCCGAGGACGTCGCGGCGCGAGGTAGGTTGAATCAGATTGCGCTTCTGGAGATAGTCCATCCAATCGACATCGGCAGAGAAGAACACGTCGGCCGGCGCGCCGCTTTCGATTTGCCGCGCGAGAGCCGAGCTCGCGGCGAACGAAAACTTGACTGGAACGGACGTCTGCTTGGTGAAAGCGTCGCCCAGATCCTGCAGCACGTTGGTCAATGAGGCGGCCGCGAAAACGACGATCGCGGGCTTGTCCACCGCTTCGCTGTGCACGACGCCGCCGACCAGCCACGACGCCCACAGGAGTGCACCGCCGACGAGCCGATGAATTCGAGTTATAGGCATACGGTCCCCTGATCTCCCTTCCTCGAACGAGGATACCTTGAATTCAATTGCGCGGCGCGATGCGCGCGTGTGTAGGACGCCGCCGACGGCGTCGCGAGGAATGTTGAGATGGCGCGCGCACCAAACTTATCGTTACTCTGTCGGGCTGGTCTGCAAACGGAGTCGTGACATGATCGGGCATCCCAGCCCGCGAGTCGGCCTCTTCGACTGGGGAATGAGCCTCCCCTCGCGAAACGACGCCGGCCTCGTGCATGTCATCGTCGATACGCCCAAGGGCAGCAGCAACAAGTATAAGTACGATCCACAGCTGCGGCTGTTCAAGCTCAGCCGTGTCATGCCCTTAGGGCTGCATTTTCCGTGCGATTTCGGCGCCATTCCCAGTACCGCTGCAGCGGACGGAGACGCCCTGGATGTCGCGATTTTTATGGAGAATCCGAGCTTTACCGGGTGCCTTTTGACCGTCCGGCTGATCGGAGTACTCGAGGCGGAACAGACGGAGAAGGGCCGCACCATCCGCAACGATCGTCTGATTGCAGTGCCCGAGACCCCGGTGAACAAGCCAGAGGCACGGCAACTGCGCGATTTGCCCAAAGGCTCAATGGCATCAGCTGGAGCAATTCTTCGTGGGATACAATCGCGCGCACGGCAGGCAATTCAAGCCGCTGGCCCGGCGCGGCTCCACGGTACGCGGAGCAACTGTTGCGGGCCGCCATTCGGCTTCACGAGCAACCACGCGGTGGAAAGAGACATGACAGGAGGAAAGCCCTCCGCTGAAACCCCGGCACACATCGCCCGTCGAGCGTTGCTCGCTCAGCTCGACAAGACCATCGAGGAGCTGGGCAAACGCCGCCGCTCCGATGCGGCCGTTCATGACATCCGCAAAGAACTCAAGCGCGCTCGCGCCGCGCTCAGGATGCTTCGCGAGTGTATCGGCGTCGTGGCAGTACCGCCGCGACAACGCTCTGATTCGCGATGCCGCACGACCCGCTCACACCCATTCGCGACGCAAAGGTGCTGCTGCAGACGCTCGAGCAGTTGCAGCCAAAGAACGGCGCCGACAGCAGAGATTCTTGCCTCCGCCTGCGCAAGTTCCTCGAGGAGAAGCGGCGGCTCGCGCGGCGACGATTACGTCCCGCCGAATTGGCGGCCGCAGCGCGCGTGCTGCGTGGAATTCGCCGCCGAACGGCCGCCCTGACGGAAGGCCGCCTGGCGGCGCCTCATACTCGAGGGCTCCAGCGCGCCTTCAAGAAGGCCCGATCGGCATTCGCCGCGGCGAAGCGCCAAGGCACGGACGAAAACCTGCACGAGTGGCGCAAGCAGACCAAATATTTCGCCAATCAACTGGAAATGCTTCTGCCGCTGGACCGGGCACTTTTCGATAAAAGTCACCGGCATGCGACGCAGCTCGCGGACTGCCTCGGCGACGATCACGACCTCGCGATCTTGACGGAGCAGATCTCCAAATACGCCAACGGAGGGCGCCCACCGGTCGCGAGCGAGGCGCCTGGCGTGGAAGTGCGCCGACTCATCTGCACTGTCGAGCAGCGGCGCAAGAACCTCCAGCGCCGCGCGCAGCGGCTCGGGCACCGCTTGTACTCTGGCAACGCCGCACGTTACCGGTAGCCGACTCCGCGACCCCCAAGGGTATCTTGGGCACTTCTCCCAACGCCCGTCAGGTCCCTCCGACGAAAGGACGGCCCGCCCAACACACCGTGCTTCGATCCCAGGTTCTGACAGGTGCAGAGCGGCGAGTCGGTGATGATAGGCGCTCGTTCAGCAACACTCACGGAGCAATCATGCAGACGAACTACGTCTCAAGAGACACCTACGGCATGTACAAGAATTACGGTACCAGCGGCGGCCCAGGGCCTGCGCTCATGGGCGCCGACACGCTGCTGGGCAACGACGTCTATAACGGCGCCGGCGAGAATCTCGGTGCCATCAAGGAGTTCATGATCGACATGGGGGCCGGCAGAATTGCCTATGCCGTCCTCTCCTTCGGCGGATTCCTGGGTATGGGCGATCGGTTGTTTGCCGTTCCCTGGCAAGCGCTCAAGCTCGATACTGCCAACAAACGCTTCACGCTGAATGTCAGCAAGGACAAGCTGAAGGGGGCGCCGGGGTTCGATAAGGACCATTGGCCGAGCATGGCGGATGCGACCTGGGCGACGGACATCCACACGTTCTATGGAGTCTCCAGGGTCTACGATTCGCCGACTTCGCGCACGATGTAGGCTTCGGTTCGCGCTTGCGCGCGTGACCGTCCGCCCGGTCGGCTTGGACGCCGACCGGGATTTTTCAAACGCCAACGCGGTCGAGGGTTCCGTTGGCCCACACAGCCGGCGCAAGAAACCAAGGCGTGCCGTAGTAATAAGGCCGCGTCGGAAAGGGCAGGCCGTCGAGCGCGGTGCCGCCATCCGGCGCCCCCGCAATCTGCCGCCCGATTTTCATGCCGAAATAAGGGGCGAGCGGAACGCCTTGACCGCAGTAGCCCATGCAGTAATAAATGCCGTCCCTGCACGCCGAGATGCGGCATCGTATCGAACGTATAGGCGACCCAGCCCACCCAGGCATGATCGAGCGCGCCGTCGCGCAGTTGCGGAAATATACGCGCCAGCATCGGCTGCAGCCGCGGCACGCAGGCGAGCGGATCGCGCTCGGCGAGCGCCGCGCGGCCGCCGAATATGATGCGCTCGCCGTCCGTCGAAGGCCGGAAGTACACCACCACGCGCCGCGAATCGACGATGTTGCGGCCGCGCGGGAATCAGCGATCGGACCCGTTCCTTGCCGAGCGGCTCGGTCGAGATCTGATAGCTGCCGATCGGAATCACGCGCCGGCGATGCCAGGGCGACAGCGCGCCGGAATAGCCGTTGGTCGCGATGAGCACCTTGCGCGCCTTGATCACGCCCCGGGAAGTCGACACCTCGAATCCGCTCGCCGAGCGTCGGATGGCCTCGGCCGCGCATCCGTCCAGCACCGCGGCGCCGGCGCTCGCGCGCGCGCTCCAAAAGGCCGAGCAGCAGCTTCATCGGATCCACCGAGGCGTCGTCGGGGTAGACGCAGCCGCCGTGATAGAAATCGCTCGCGATCTCCTGGCGCTGCTCGCTCTTCGGCAACGACGGTGATGCGCTGCTCGAGGCCCGCGGGCTGATTGCGCGCATCGCGGGCCATGAGCTCGAAATGACGCGGCGTGTGCGCGCCGAAGAAGCAGCCGCACTCGCGCCAATCGCAATCGACACCCGCGCGCACAGCGCTGCGAAGATAGTCCATCGCCTCGAATCCTTCGCGGCAAATCGCGAAAGCGCGCGCCGCGCCGTGCAGCGCGCTCGAGCTTCGGCGAACGAGGGCTTGAAGCTGTAGGCGATCTGGCCGCCGTTGCGGCCCGAGCACCCCGCGCCCAGGCGGCCCGCCTCCAGCACGAGAGTGGCGAGGCCCGCCGCCGCCGTCTCGCGCGCCGCAGACAGGCCCGTATATCCGGCCCCGACGATGAGCACATCGGTTGCGGCGGGCAACGCTTCGCCGGCGCGCAGCACCGGCGGCGCGGTACGAGCCTGCCACCAGGGAAGCGGCTGAATCGGTCGGCGCGCTCAAGCTCGTCAAGTGCCGCAGAAGGTCCGCAGCACCCGCTCCTCGGGCCGCGGCGGCGCCAGATAGGCCTCGCGGCCGGGCTGCTCCTCGTAGGGCTGCGACCAGACTTCCAGCATCTCCTTGAACGGCCCGAAGTCCGCCCGCTCGGTCGCCGCCGCGATCGCCGCCTCGACGCGATGGTTGCGGGGAATGATACGCGGGATTGGCCGCGCGCATCGAGCGCGGGCGCTGCTGCCGGGATCGCGGCTCGCGCGCGAGACGCGAGCGCCAATCGGCGACCCATTGCGCGAGTTCGGCCGGCGGCGCGACGCGGAGCGAAGCTGCGCCTCGCGGCGCGGCGTCGGCGTCCGGCGTCCGCCGCATCGCAGAGCCGCCTGAACGTCAGCGTGTAGTCGCAGCCGTTTCGCTGCATCGTGATCGAGCCACGCACTGCACCAGCGCGGAGATCGCCTCCTCGAGCTCGTGAGCGAGACCGAACTTGCGCCGCATGCCGGCGATCCAGTGCGCCTGCGAAATGCTCGCGGAAAGCATCGACCTCGGCGCCGGCCGCCTCGACCGCGCGATTCGTGTCGGCATCGATCAGCGCGAGCAGCGTCTCGGCGAACCGCGCCAGGTTCCATTGCGCCGCCGGCGGGCTGGTTCGCGTACGCGTACCGGCCCATGCTGTCGATCGAGCTGAACACCGTGGCGGGATCGTACGCATCCATGAAAGCGCACGGACCGAAGTCGATGGTCTCGCCGGAAATCGCGGTGTTGTCGGTATTCATGACGCCGTGAATGAACCCCACGTGCATCCAGCCCGCGACGAGCGCCGCCTGGCGCTTGTCACACGGCGCGCAGCAACTCGAGGTACGGGCGATCGGCGGACCTGAGCTCCGGGTAGTGGCGGTCGATCACGTAGTCCGCGAGGATTCTCACCGCTTCCGTATCCCGGCGCGCCGCGAAATATTCGAACGTCCCGACTCTCACGTGACTCGCGGCGACCCGCGTCACGATCGCGCCCGGCAGTGCGCGCTCGCGGAACACGACCTCGCCGGTCGCGACCGCCGCCAGCGATCGCGTGGTCGGAATTCCCAGCGCGTGCATGGACTCGCTCACGAGATACTCGCGCAGCACCGGACCGAGCGCCGCGCGGCCTCGCCGCTTGCGCGAAAAGGGCGTTCGCCCGGAGCCTTTCAATTGGATGTCGCGGCGGATCGCCGATCGCGCCGACCACCTCGCCGAGCAGGATCGCGCGGCCATCGCCGAGCTGCGGCACGAATTGTCCGAATTGGTGGCCCGCGTAAGCAGTCGCGATCGGCTCCGCGCCCTCCGGAACGACGTTGCCCGCAGAAGATCGCCGCGAGCGGCGCGTCGTCCAGCCATTCGAGCCCGAGCTCGGTCGCCAGCGCGGCGTTGAACTGGATCAGCCGGGGTTCGGCTACCGGCGACCGGGTCGAGCCGCGCGAAGAATCTCGCCGGCAGCGCCGCGTAGCTATTGGAGAACGCCCACCCGGTCATCCGCGATCGCGGCCGCGACGGCGGCGAGCTGTCTCGTTGTGGCGCGGGATCGCAGCATTGTCGGCATGTTACCAGCGATTGCGGCAGGAATTTGTTTGCCTCTCGGACTCGTTCGCGGCCCCTGCGCCGGCGCAACGCCTTGGCCAGCCGCGAATACACCTACACGTAGTTCTGCGCCATACGGTGCGCGGTAAAGCGCCGATCGAATTCGGCGCGGATGCGATCGCGATCGAGGGCCGATCGCGCGCCGACCGCCGCGACCGCCTGCTCTTCGTCGTGCACGATGAAGCCCGTGACCCCGTCCTCCAGCACTTCGGGCACCGATCCGTTCTCGAAGGCGACCACCGGCGTGCCGCAAGCCATCGCCTCGATCATCACCAGGCCGAACGGCTCGCGCCAGGCGATCGGGAAGAGCAGCGCCGCGGCGTTGCCGAGAAATTCCGCTTTCTGATCCTCGCGGATCTCGCCGATGAACTCGACGTTGCCGAGGCCGAGAGAGCGGCTCGATGGTGGTCTTGAAATATTCCTCGTCCACGCGGTCGACCTTGGCCGCGATCTTGAGCGGCATGCCCGCCTGCGCGGCGATGCGAATCGCCGCATCCGGCGCCTTTTCCGGGGAGATGCGGCCGAGAAATGCGAGATAGCCGCCCCGCCCCGCTCCCTTCGCGAGCAGATCCTGCGGCAAGCCGTGCAGCACGGTCGCCACGTAATTCGCCTGCGGCAAGGGTACGCGCTGCGAATTGGAGATGGAGACGACGGGAACGTCGCGGAAGAACCTGTAAAGCGACGGCAACTCCGGCAAATCGAGCCGACCGTGGAGCGTCGTGAGGCTCGGAACGCCGAGGCGCTGCAGCAGCGGATATCCGAAGTAATCGATATGGGCGTGAATCACGTCGAACTCGTGCGCGCGCCGCGCCACGGTCTCGAGCTGCATGAACAGCGGAACGAACTGATCCTTCACGGTCGGGATCGAAGCGCAGCGCCCGCGGCCACATGGGCGCCAGCTTCGCTTTGGTGAGGCTGTCGCCGGAAGCGAACAGCGTGACCTCGTGGCCGAGCTCCACCAGCGCATCGGTGAGATAGGCAACCACTCGTTCCGTGCCGCCATAGAGTTTCGGAGGCACCGCCTCGATCAGCGGTGCTAGTTGAGCAATCTTCATTCCGTGTTCCCCAATTCGTTAAGAACCAGCGGTTATCGTATCCGGCCGCCGGGCCGGTGTCGGCTGCAAATTGGAACTGATCCTTGTCAGAGAACTCCTATAGTCGCGACGCGACGCGGCACCATGAAAATTTTACACGGGCGTCGTAGCTCGCGCTTTGACTCGGAGATGCGCGCACGTGAACATAGTGACACCCGATCCAACGCACCGCAATCCCATGAAACAAACTCGAACAAACAACGCGGATCCGAATCCCTCGTCGCACACCGTCGACGAGATGCCGACGATGCAATTTGCGATTGCGGTCAGCGATACTCTGCAGCAGCGGCGCACTCGCACGCTCAAGCACGGCGACATGTTCGCGGTGTTCGATCATCGCGGCGACATGGGCGGCGAGCCCGGCAATTCGGAGGGACTGTACTACCGCGACACGCGCATGCTGTCGCAATTCCAGCTGTTGCTCGAAGAGGCGCGGCCGCTGCTCCTGAGCTCGATGACCCAGGACGACAATGCCGTCTTCACCGCCGACCTCAGCAATCCGGACCTGCTGGTGGACGGCAAGATCGCGCTGCGGCGCGAGAATGTGCACATCAACCGCGTGAGCTTCGTCTGGAGCGGCGCGTGCTACGAGCGGCTGCACGTGCGCAATTTCAGCGACCGTCCGCTGCAGCTGCGCTTGACCTACCGCTTCGCCTCCGACTTTGCGGATCTCTTCGAGGTGCGGGGCGAACACCGCGCGGCGCGCGGCCAAGCGCGCGCCGCCCTCGAGAGCGATCATGGCGTCGCGCTCACTTATGCGGGCCTCGACCGCATGGAGCGCAGCACGCATGTCGCCTTCTCGCCCTCGCCCAAAACCTTGACCACCGCGCGCGCGGTGTACGAGCTCATCCTCAAGCCGCGCGCGAGCCGGCGCATCTTCGTCCGGTGCGCGGTCGACCGCGCGGAAAGCGATTGGGGCGGACGGCTTTTCTACCGGCGCATGCGCGCCGCGCGTCAGGCGCTGCGCGAGTCGAGCCAGCGAGCCGCGAGCATCGAGGGATCGAACTCCGTATTCAACGAAGTCGTGCGTCGCTCCGTGTCGGATCTCTACATGCTGGTCACGGACACCCCGCAAGGCCCCTATCCGTATGCGGGAATCCCTTGGTTCTCGACCCCTTTCGGACGCGACGCCATCATCACCGCCCTGATGACGCTATGGGTCGATCCTGCCATCGCCAAGGGCGTGCTCAAGTTTCTCGCCTACACGCAGGCCACGACAGTCGAGCCGGAACGCGATGCAGAGCCCGGCAAGATCCTGCACGAGATGCGCCACGGCGAAATGGCGAACCTGCGGGAGGTGCCCTTCGGCCGTTATTACGGCAGCGTCGACGCGACGCCGCTGTTCGTACTGCTGCTCGGAGAGTATTTTCGGCGCACGGCGGACCTCGAGACCGTGAGGTCGCTATGGCCCAATGCGCAGGCGGCACTCGAATGGATCGATCGCTACGGCGACCGCGACGGCGACGGGTTTCTCGAGTATCACCGCCAGACCAAGGAGGGGCTCGCCAACCAAGGTTGGAAGGACTCCTACGATGCCATATTCCATCAGGACGGGCGCATGGCGCAGGGGCCGATCGCGCTTTGCGAAGTGCAGGCGTATGTGTACGGGGCCAAGCGCCATGCGGCCACGATGGCGGAAGCGCTCGGCCATGGCGAGCGCGCCGCGGCGCTCGCCGCGCAAGCGGAGAAACTGCGCCAGGATTTCGAGCAACACTTCTGGTGCGAGGAACTCTCGGTGTATGCCCTCGCGCTCGACGGCGGCAAGGCGCCTTGCCGCGTTGTTTCTTCGAACTCGGGACAGGTGTTGTTGACAGGCATCGCTTCCGCCGAGCGCGCGCAGCGCGTCGCGCGCACGCTGCTCGAGCCGCCCATGTTCAGCGGCTGGGGTATCCGCACGGTCGCCGACTCGGCGGCGCGCTACAACCCCATGTCATACCACAACGGCTCGGTCTGGCCGCACGACAACGGCCTCATTGCGATGGGGTTCGCGCGCTACGGACTGAAGCAAGCGGCCTCGCAGGTGTTCAACGGGCTGTTCGATGCCGCAACCTACATGGATCTGCGCCGCTTGCCCGAGCTGTACTGCGGTTTCACGCGACTCGCGCGCAACGCACCGACGCAATATCCCGTTGCCTGCTCACCGCAAGCGTGGGCGAGCGCCGCACCCCTGTGCCTGCTGCAAGCCTCGCTGGGTCTCGAGCTCCTCGACCGCACCGGCGAGATCAAATTCTACCGGCCGACCTTGCCGGACTTTCTCGATCACGTGCATTTGCGCAACTTGCGCCTCAGCTCGGGCTCCGCGGACGTGCTGCTGCACCGTCATGGCGAGCACATCGCGGTGACCGTCACTCGCCGCGAGGGGGACGTCGTGGCCGTGGTGCGATATTAGCGGCCGGGCGTCGCCATCCCAGCCCGCATCTTCCTCGGGCTCGGGCCGGGTCTCCGGCATGGCGAACACGGCCAGTACCACCGCGGCGAGTCCCATGCTCGCGAGAAAGTAAAAGGCGTGGCGCATGCCGAAGTGGTCGGCGACCCAGCCCGCCGCCGAGGTGCTCAGCGTGCTGCCGATGCCGATGGCGAATCCGACCGCGCCGAGCGATAGATTGAAGTGCCCCGACCGGGCCGCCACATCGCTCACGACCAGAGGCACCAAGATGCCGAATCCGGCCCCCGCGATGCCGTCGAGCACTTGCACCCCGATCAGCAGAGCCGAATTGGACGGTCGTCGAGAACACCAACGCGCGCAGCGGCAGCATGACAAATCCAATGATCAGCACCAGCCGGCGCCCATAGCGATCGGCGAACCGGCCAACCGCCGGCGATGCGAGCGCCACGATGATCTGCGGCAGCACGATGCAGGCGCCGATCAGCAGGCTCGGATTGCTGCCACGCGCTGCGAGGGTACCGCTGATCAGCATGAGAAGCGGCGCATTTGCGAAAGTGAACAACATCGCGCAGCCGCAGAAGACGAGCAGCCGCCGATCGGCCAAAACCTTGAGCACCGGCGCCTTGGGCTCTTCCCGCGCTGCGGACTGCGTGGCGTTGCGCGCCATCGAGAAGCGCCGCAGAGGCAATAGCGTCAGGAGCGCAGGCAGCGTGAGAGCCGCGGTCAGGTAAAACACGCCGCGCTCCGACAGGTACTGCCCGCACGCGCCCATCAGCGCAGCGCCGACGCCGTTGCCCACCGCCGAGTAGCGCGCATTACGCCCGAGGCGCACCGCCATGCGGAACGGACCCGCGAGCGCAAGGCTCATGGCCGCAATGGCCGGCCCGAGCGTGCAGCTCGAGATTCCGTGCAACACCTCGGCGAGGTACACCAGCAGCGGGATGGGATAGATGGCGAACATGAGCGCGCTCGCCGTGAAGACCAGCACGCTGAACGCCGCCACCCGCGTCTTGTTGCGGATCGCATCGACGAAGGCGCCGGCGGGCACTTGGCTCGCCATCGAGCTCACGGTACCTACCGAGAGCGCCACCCCGATGGCGGTTTGCGTCCAGCTTTGGCCGCTGAGATACACCGCGATGAAGGGACCGAAGCCGGTTTGCACATTCGCGACGAATAAGTTGAAGTAGTCGAGTCCGCGGCTTGCTGCCGCCTCGGCGGAACGCGCCGCCGTCGCGCCGCCGCCCGCGCGCGGCGGCTCACTTCTTTGTTTGACCGGCGTCTGCAGCATCGGGCGCAGCCGGCGGCATGAGCACTCGCGGCTTGTTCGAGTTGTATTCCGGCGCCGACTGCAGCTTCTGTCGATCCACACTCAGGATGAGGGGCTTGTCGCGGGCGTTCTCATCGAAGCGCAGCAGCGGCCAATCAACGGCGATGCGCCGGGTTCCTACGCCAAGAAAGCCGCCGAAATCGATGATCGCGACGCGCACGTGTCCTCGTGGGTCCGCCAGCACATCCACCACCCTGCCGAGATCTTCGCCCTTCGGAGTCGTGACCTCCCTGCCGAGAATGGAGCCGAGCGACGTGCCTACCTCGCCGACCTGCGCGTCGACCACCGCGTCCGCGGGCTCGGGGGCGGGAGGTCCCACGGCCACCGCAGTCTCCGCCGCCGGCGCCTCTTTGGGCTTGTGGTGCTTCGGCCGCGCCCGGCGGACGGGAATGCAAGGGGGCAGCATCTTGCCGCCGCTCGCCGTTTCTGCCGAGGCGGGCGGCTCGGTCGATCCCGGTGAAATGGCGACAGGTGAGTCCGGGGCCGCCGGCGCAGATGCGGCGGGCTCCTGTCCCGCTGCACCGGTGGCCCACGCCGAGAGCGCCAGAAGCGGCATCCATCCCGCCGAGCGCATGCTCATGGCGCGTGCTCCAACTCCGCTCTGCGCAACTGACGCCCGTACATCCGACTGTACACGCCGCCCTTCATCTGCAGCAGCCGGCGCGGCGGTCCGTCCTCGACGATGCGGCCGCGGTCCATCACCACGATGCGGTCGAACGCGTCGAGCGTCGACAGGCGGTGAGCGATGGCGATCACCGTGCGTCCGCGAAACAATCGCGCCAAGGCCTCTTGAATGGATTGCTCGGACTCGGTATCGAGCGCCGACGTCGCCTCATCGAGCAGCACGATCGGCGCGTCCATCAAGAAGGCGCGCGCGATGGCTAATCGCTGACGCTGGCCGCCGGAGAGCTTCATGCCGCGCTCGCCAACGAGGGTATCGTAGCCTTGCGGGAGTCGTCGGATGAATTCCGTGCAGCGCGCGGCTTCCACGGCGCGATACACCTCCTCGTCGGTCGCCTCCGGACGGCCGTATCGCAGATTTTCGAGCAGCGAGCGATGAAAAAGAGAGATGTCCTGCTGCACCACCGCGATGGAGCTGCGCAGGCTCGCTTGCGTGACGTGCGCGATTACCTGGCCATCGATGAGCACATCGCCCGACTCGGGGTCGTATAGTCTTTGCAGCAGTGCGACGATGGTGGACTTGCCGGCGCCCGACCGGCCGACCAGACCGACCTTCTGTCCGCCGAGCACGTGCAGCGTGAAATCCTTGAGCACCGTCTGGCCGCTCGGATAGCTGAAGCTCACGTTGCGAAAATCGATCGCTCCTTCGCTCACGATCAGCGGCTTTGCGTCCGCGGCATCTTGCATCTCGTGCGGCAGACCGAGCACCTGCACCGCCTCGCGCAACTTCGCGAATTGCTGGACCATGTCGACCATCGCCATCGCGAAGTCGCGCGACGCGTGCAGCACGGTGAATCCCAAGGTGGTGGTGAGCACCACATCGCCCGTGGTTATCTGCCCGCGGCGCCAGAGCTCCACCGACCACACCAGAACGCCTGCGGTGACGAAGAATACCGCCAGGGCGTGGAACTGGCGCAGCCGCTCGAGCGAGCGCAAGCTCTGCCGCTGCGCCTCCATCTCGTCCTGGATCTTCACGCTGAGGCGTTGCTGCTCGCGCTGCGTCGCGCCGAACGCCCGCACCAGACCCATGTTGCTCACGATATCGGTCAGATCGCCGCTCACGTGCGCGGCATGCCCGGCGAAGTTCTGATGCAGCTCCCGCCCGCGCGAAGCCCGCCAGGCGATGAGGGCTCCGAGCACGCTCACCACGGCGAGCAGCACCACCGTCAAGTGCCAATTGATCGTGCCGAGGACGAAAATGCTCGCGACCACCGCGACGCCCGGCGGAATCGTATTCCAAGTGAGCGAACTCTCGATGAGCCACGCAGCATTGGCCGCGGCTGTGATTCGGCCGGCGAGCGCGCCGGGAAATTGGTCGACGAAGTAGCGCGTGCCGTGGCCCGACAGATGATCGAACAGCTCCATGCGGATGTCGCCGCCGACCGCGACGAAGGCGTGTGTGGATGCCCAGCCGGCAATGCGCCACAGAATGTTATCGCCGGCAACCAGCCCCAGCAAAATCGCGACGGCGCCCCACAGCACCGGCGGCGGCGGCTGATGCGTGCTGAGCACGTCGACCAGGTGTTTTACTGCGTACTGGGATCCCACATTGCAGAGCACGGCTGTCAAGCATGGCGGCCAGCACGATGAAATGGCTGAAGAAGCGCCTGCGCACGTAGCGTCCGAGAAAGCGGAAGACCCCTTGGGACGCGTGGCCTGGCAATGGCATGACGGAATTTGCGCACCTTCGAAAGTGGGGTCCGGCCTATTCTTGGTCAACTCCTCGCCACTGCAGGCCGGTCAAAGAATGCGAACGGCTGTCAGTATCCGCTGACAGACGGGCGCGCGGATTTGCGGCAGATCATCAGGATCTCGTCGACGTCACGCGCGGCGATGAGACCCGTGCCGAAGTCCAGTTTCTTCTGGAACTTGAGTCCGAGCGGCATGAGCACCCGGTTGTACCACCACAGCGCACGCTCGCGCTGGTGGGTCAGAAACCACATGCCGAGATCGAGCAACCGCGAGGAGCGTGGTTGCATGCCGTACACGGCGCTGCGCTCGATCGTCAGGCCGTGGCGCGCCAGGATCCCGGTCAGCTGCTCCGGGCGGTAGCGCCGCCGGTGTCCCACGAAATCGTCGAACGCGTTCCACAGCTCGGGATGCAGCGGGACGGACAGGAGCACGGCCGCGCCCGGCCGCGCGACCCGCGACAACTCCTCGAGCGCCGCGCCGTCATCGTCGACATGCTCGACGATGTCGAGCGCGCACACGAGATCGAACGCCGCGTCGGCAAACGGCAACGAGGTGATCAACGCCCCGACCACCGAGGCGCCGCGGCGCGCCAGCTTGGCAAGCGCCGGTCCGCTCACGTCCACGAACTGCGTGCCCTCGAGCGGCAGCCGCGGGCGCAGGCCCGGCGCGACTTCGAGACAACGGCCGCCGCGCGGCAGCAGCGTCTGTATCAATGGCCAGGTGTTGAAGCGCCCGGGCTCGACCAGCTGTGCGCCGGACCAAAGCGAGTCGTAGTAGAGGCGATTGGCGTCGAGGAGTTCCCGTGCGCTCAGCGCTCGCGTTCCGGTTGGCTGCATCGGGGCACTCTAGCATCCGGCGCGCGGCGCGCGCAGCTCGCTGCCTGCGGCCGAATTCAGGCGCGCCCGGCGGCGAACGCCGCGAGCATGTCCTCTTCCTCGCCCGCACCTTGCGCGTTGTTGCCGAGCAACGCCAGGCATTGATCCGCCGGCATCGGCCGCGCGAACAAAAATCCCTGGCCGATCGTGCAGCCCAATTTTCTCAAGATCTCGGCCTGCTGATAGGCTTCGATGCCCTCGGCGATGACCTGAATGCGCAAATGCCTGGCGATGGCGATGATGGCGCTGACGATCGCCAGATCGCTCGAATCCGTCACCAGGTCGCGCACGAAGCTGCGGTCGATCTTGAGCGCATCGACGCGCCAGTTCTTGAGGTAGGAGAGACTCGAGTAGCCGGTGCCGAAGTCATCGATGGCGATCTTGATTCCCATATCGCGCAGGCGAACCATCGTATCTTGCCGGGTCTCGCCCGATTTTGCCTGGTTTGCATCGAACACGGCGCGTTCGGTCATCTCGAGCTGCAGGAACTCCGGGCGCAAGCCGTGGGTCGCGAGCAGCGTCGAGATGGTGGCCTGCAGGTCGCCGCGCTGCAGCTGCGCGGGTGCGACGTTGAGAGAGACCGGCACGAGCTTCACGCCCTGGCGCTGCCACGCGCTCATGGTCTGGAGCGTCCGATGCAGCACGAAATTGCCCATCGGCACGATCAGGCCGGTCTCCTCGGCGATGGGAATGAACTGGTCCGCCGGAACCATGCCGTGCACCGGATGGCGCCAGCGAATGAGCGCCTCCAGGCCCACCACCTTGCGCGTCAACAGATTCACGAACGGTTGATAGTGCACATCGAGCTGCTTCAGCCGTAAGGCGTCGCGGAGCGAGGCTTCCATGGCGACGCGCAGCTTGAGCTTGCGGTTCATGATCTGGCTGAACATCTGCACGTTGTTGCGGCCGCGGTCCTTCGCCTGGTACATCGCGGTGTCGGAATGCTTGAGCAGCTCGCCCATGTCCGTACCGTCGCGCGGATACAGGCTTACTCCCACGCTGCCCGTGGTCTGCAGCGCGTGCTGATCGATGATGATCGACTTGTTCAGGCAATCGTTGATGCGCTTGGCGCCATTGGTGACTTCGTCGTACGACTTGACGTTCCGGAAAACGACCACGAACTCATCGCCGCCCATGCGGATGACCACGTCGCTCTCGCGCACGCACGCCTTCAGGCGCTGCGCGACCTCTTGCAGGAGCTTGTCGCCGGTCTCGTGTCCGCGTGTGTCGTTGATGTGCTTGAAGCGGTCGAGATCGAGGAACACCACTCCCAGCATCTGGTTCGCGCTGCGTGCCTCTTCGATGGCCTGCGGCAGGAACGTGGCGAGATAGTGGCGGTTAGGCAGCCCGGTCAACTGATCGTGGTGCGCCATGCGATCAAGGCGCTGCTGATTGTCGATGAGCTGCTGCTCGGCCTTGCGGCGCACCGACACGTCGTGCGTGACATACGCAAAACCGTCACGGCCGTCGGTTTCCAATCGGTTGCAGCGGACTTCGACGTCGATCTGCGCACCGCCCTTGCACCGCAGTTGCAAGTTGAGGGCAGGTTGTCCGTCCGCGTTCTGCAGCCGCGCGAGCACACTGTCCGGTGCCGCCTCGCCGTCGCCGAAGATGTCTGTGAGAGCCAGCGCGGCAGCCTCGTCGTGCGTGTACCCCACTTTGTTCAGGAACGCAGGGTTGCAGTACTGGATTCCATAGCCGCCCGCATCGACGATGACAATGCCGTCATTGGTCTGATCGATCAGAGCCTTGTAGCGTGAATCGACGGTCTGGCGATGACGAAAGTAGTGTCGCAGCGCGAGGAACACGCCGGCGCCAACCAGCAGCGCGAAGAGCGCCAGCAGGCCCTCCGACGGCACGCCGAGGACACCCTTGTTCGGCGCGGCGTGCGCGTCGGCCGGCGCTGTGTCCGGAGCAAGGTGAAATACCCAAGCAGGGCGCCCCCACGCATCGCGCAGCACGGCGTAGCCGGACAGATCATCGAACACCTTGCTGCTGAGCCCGAACGTATCTCCCAGGTGCGCGCCGAGCCAAACGCGCACCTCCGCCGGCAGCTCCGCCGGAGGGACCTTGCCCATGGCGCTGGCGGTCAGCGAACCACCCGCGGATTCGCGCAGCCGCGCCAGCAGCGCGGGCGAGAGGGTACGCGTCACCGCGAGCCAACCGACGGGTACTCCCGAGCCGCGCACCATGAGGGGCTGAACCGCGATGAACTCATCGCCGACGAACCCGGCATGCGCCTCGGGGTCGCCGCCCGCGGCCGTGGCGGCGGCAATGACGGAATCGAGGTACTTGACGGCGTCGGGCTCGGGTGCGCGATCGACGAGCCGGCCGTCGGCGATCGCCGCGCCATAGCGCACGGCATGCGTCGGCGTTGCGACGAAGAAGCCGTCGATGCCGCGTTGCTCGGCGCTCTTGACGTCGACGCGCGGCGGGGCGATCTGTGAATCCTTGGCGGCGTCCTTCGCCAGTTCCTTGGCGTTTGACCGGCTCGGCTCTCTCGCGGCGTCCTTCGAGCTCTCCTGCAGCCAGTCAGCGAAGCCGTCGTTCTCTGCGAGCGCGCGCACCCCGGCCTCGAGCTCGTACGACTGCTGATCGATGGATGAGGCGAGCTGCTTGATCTCGAGGCCGAGATTCTCACCGCGCAGCACCCTTGTGCGATTCTCCAAGTCGTAGCGACCCAGCAAATCGGCGATCAGCAAAGCGGCGCAGGGCAATGCGCAGAAAGCGAGCAACACCCATCGCCGATCGATCATGGCGGCGATACGATTACGCAACGTCACGGGCGCTGTGCTCCGCGCGCGAACCAGAGGCTATGGGCCATCCTCGAGCAATGCGACATAATCGTGGTATCGGTGGAAACTCAAGGCAGCAGTATGTTTCATGCTCCGTCATGCCACTGATATGCGCCGCACAATCCGATGTAGGACATTTGGACGCCTGGATCGCAATTAAGTGACCTCTTTCATATCGCGCGATCGAAGTGTCGTGCGGCTCGACACGAGTCTCGAACTCCTCCTCGAAAGCGGCTGGAAAAGTCCCATCCCGGCGGCCCTCGCCACCGTGGTCGCGACCGCCGGCTCGACCTATCGAAAGCCCGGCGCGCGCATGCTGATCTATGCTGACGGCAGCTACCTCGGTTTATTGAGCGGGGGCTGCCTTGAGGCCGACCTGCAGGCGCATGCGCAAGAGGTGATCGAGCATGCGCGCACCCGGGCCGTCGAATACGACATGCGCGGTCCGGACGATGTGCTTTTTGGGATAGGCGCCGGCTGTGAGGGGGCGATGCGAGTGCTCATCGAACCCGCCCGCGGGATCGCGGCCGAAGCACTCGAGGCCGCGGGCCGCGTCCTGCGCACGGGAGAGCCGACATGCCTGGTCGCCGTCCACGATGCGACCGATCTGCCGCTCGGCACATTCAGCCTCTCGACCCTGCCGCCGGTCCTGCAGGACGCGGCACGAAAGGCGCTGGCCGAGGGCGCATCGCGGCCGCTGGACCTCGAGCACGGTTCCGCGCGCGTGCGTGCCTTTGTGCAGTTCCTCGCACCGCCGCCCCATTTGCTCGTGTGCGGAGCCGGCCCCGATGCACGACCCGTCGTCTCCGCAGCCTGCGCGATGGGCTGGCGCGTAACGGTTGTGGATCACCGCCCGGCCTATGCGGACGCGCGACACTTTCCGGGTGCCAACGTCGTGCGCGTCGATGCGCACGCACTTCTCGACGCGGTCGACGTCACTCGCTGTCACGCGGCCGTCGTGATGAGCCACCACCTGACATCGGACGTCGCGTACTTGCGCGCCCTCGCGCGCGCGGGTCGGCCGGACTATGTCGGGCTGCTCGGGCCTGCTGCGCGGCGACGTCGCATCGCCGAGGAGCTCGGGCCGCATGCTCAAGAGTTGCATTCGCGACTGCGCGGTCCTGTCGGGATCGACATCGGCGCGGTCATCCCCGAGGCCATTGCGCTCGCCATCGTCTCCGAAGTGCACGCGTGGCTGGCTGGCCGACTCTCGTAGCTTGAACGCAACAGACGCGACCGCAACCTGGATCTGTCGCGCAAGCGTAGATCTTTTAAGCGACTGGCGTAGAATGCCCCAAATTCTGGCTGGTATCTTCAATACAACAATAGGCTGAGCGCGGGTGGCGACCGGAGGTCGCGCCTACGGGGCGGCATGGAGATGGGAATGTTCAAATTTGTAAAGGCGTCCGTCCCGGCTTTGATCGTCGCGACCTTGGGCGCATGCGGCGGCTCGAGCTCACAGACCGGCACCACGAGCCCATCGACGGCACACGGCACGCTCGCGGTGAACCCGCCGTTTCGAATCGCCTCGGTGAATGCCGCCACGCTTGCCGCCCAGCTGGGGTCCACAAGCGCCGGCGCGCAACTGCTTGAGCTCGCGGGCACGCCCACGTGCGGCGTCGACTTTTACTACATTACGTTCTGGACCATCGGCGGCGCCGGCGAAACCACCAAGTCCTCGGGCGCGCTCATGGTGCCGACGGGTGCAGCGCCCGCGTGCTCGGGCGCACGCCCGATCGTCGAGTATGCGCATGCCACCAACACGAACAAGGCGCTCAACATTGCCGACATCACCAATACGTCGAACACCGAGGGCGCGTTGATCGCAGCCATGTTCGCCGCGCAGGGCTACATCGTGGTAGCGCCCAACTATGCGGGATACGACATCTCGACCCTGGGCTATCACCCCTTCGTGAATGCCGTTCAGCAGTCCGGCGAAATGATGGATATCCTGGCCGCCGCACGCACCGCACTGCCGAACACCATGACCTCGGCGACGAGCGACAACGGTGAGTTATTCCTCACCGGCTACTCCGAGGGCGGTCACGTCGCCATGGCGACGCTGCGCGCGATGCAGGCGGCGGGCGAGAAGGTGACAGCCGCTGCGCCGATGTCGGGCCCATACGCCCTCGAGGCCTTCGGCGACAGCATATTCTTCGGCGCCGTCGATCTGGGGTCGACCGAGTTCGCCCCGCTCCTGGTGAACAGCTACCAGCACGCCTACGGCAACGTCACCAGCACCACGCTCCCCGTCTTTTCCACGAGCTATCCGGGTGCCGAGACCTTGCTGCCGAGCGACACACCGATCGACACGATTTTTCAGGAGGGTCTCCTGCCGGAGACGGCGCTGTTCAGCAGCACCACCCCGGTCGTCGCGGGATCCGCTGAGCTTACCGCGCTCCTCGGCGTACCACCGACGCCCGCGCTGCCGGCGAGTCCGCAGACGCCTATTTTTGTGCTGGGCTTCGGCAATCCCTACCTCATCAATAACGATTTTCGCGTGGCCTACGCGGAGGATGCACTCGAGGATCCGGACGGCGCGGTGCCGACGCCGACATTGGGCGTGCCGCGCGCCAAGGTCGAGCCGACATTTGGATTGCGACAGGACTTCTGGGTGAACGACATGCGCACGGGCTGGGCGCCGGAGTCGCCCACGCTCCTCTGCGGCGGTGATGAGGATCCGACCGTGTACTTCAGCGTCGACACCGAGACCATGGCCGCCTACTGGAGCACATTGCCCGCCGGCCTCGTCACCGTGCTCGACGTCGCCGCGACGCCGTCAGCTCCGTTCGCGCAGGTGCAGACCGCGTTCCAGGCGAACCAAGCGGCTCTGCTCGCCTACTATCAAACGGCCGCCGGTGGCGGCCTGACGTTGCAGGAGGCGGAAGAAGCCCTCATCGAGAATTATCACGTCAATGTTGCGCCGTTCTGCACAGCAGCCGCCCGCGCGTTCTTCAGCCAGTTTTAAAGGGCAAAACAATGAAAATAACCAAATTGAGCGCTTTGCAAATGGTCGCCCTGCTGCCAATCGCGGGCTTCGCCACGGCGTTCGCGGACGAGCCGCCGAACGATGTGCGCTTGGGCGTCTACTCCGTGTTCTATCACACGAGCGCGGACGACATCACCGGGCCGTATGTCCCCGCCGGAGTCAATCTCAAGGCAGAGAACCTCGAGACACTCTATGTCGGGATCGTGCGTCATCTGCCCGATAATTTCGCTCTCGAGCTCGCGCTCGGCTATCCGCCGCAAGCGAAAATCAAGGGCTCAGGCGTGGCGACGGTCGGCTCGGTACCCTATGACGGTCAGGTGATCTCGAGTGCGCGCTGGATCTCGCCCACGCTACTCTTGGAGTACAACTTCCTGCCCGACACGGCGAAGTTGCGTCCGTACTTCGGGGTTGGTGTCAACTACACCACGTTCTATGACCGCGACCCCACGGCGGCAGGCAATGCGGCCAGCGGCGGTCCCACGAGAATCTCCTTGACCGCGTCGGTGGGGCCGGCGGTGATCGGCGGACTGACGTACCGAATCACCGACCACTGGCACCTGCACGCCTCCTACGGCTGGTCGCAGGTGAAAACTCATTTTACCGGCGACACCGATGGCTTCGAGCGCACCTCGCACATCAGCTTCAGTCCGCAGGCGCTCATCGTTTCCGGGGGATATTCTTTCTAGCGAAGGAGAATCGCGATGGCGAGCGTGCCGCCCGACTGGCGTAGCGAAGGGGTTCGGGTCATCAAGAGCGACCGCCTCGACACGAACACGGCGCAGACGCCGGGAATGCTGCGGGCCGCCGCCATCGATTTCCGGCGCGTCGGGTCCAAGAAACTCTGGGCGGGCACGGTGCTCATTCACCCGAACGCCAAGACCGGCGCACATCATCATGGCGCTCTGGAAAGCGTGATCTACGTGGTACGCGGCGCGGCGCGCATGCGCTGGGGCGAGCGCCTCGAGTTCGTCGCCGAGGCAGAGGCGGGCGATTTCATTTTCGTGCCGCCTTACGTGCCCCACCAGGAGATCAATGCGCTCAAGGACACGCCGCTCGAATGCGTGCTCGTGCGCAGCGACAACGAATCGGTGGTGGTGAACCTCAACATCGAGGCGGCGGAGCGGGTCGAGGAAGTGTACTGGATCGATCCCGTCCACCCGCCGATTTAGCCCGCCGACTCAGCCGCCCGCCAAACTCTTGATCAGCACGGACCAGTAGGTCAACGCGTCGTAGAAGGCGCCCACGCGGATGCGCTCGTTCAAGCCGTGCGCAAAGTCCTCGCTGTCCATGATGAACACGCCGCCGCACCCATAGGTGGGAATTCCGGCGCTCCGATACACCGCTCCGTCCGTGGCGTACGCGGCCTGCGTGGGCACCACGCGAGCGCCCGGATCGGCGGCCTCGACGGCACGAGTCACGGCAGCGACGACGTCGGCGCGCAAGGGCGATGCATCCGAGACGATGGCCTCTTCCGCCTGTCGCACTTCGACGTCCGCTCCCACTGCTTGCTGCAAGACTCCCCGTACGTCGGCGGCGGACGTTCCGGGAAAGATCCGACAGTTGACGGTCGCGACCGCGGATTGCGGCAGGGCGTTGTTGGCATGGCCGCCCGCCAGCCGGGTTGCGACGCAAGTGGTGCGCAGCCGTCCGACGAAAGCCGGATTTTTAGAGATCTCCACCGCAGCGTCCTCGTCCTTCGGGTTGGCCGCGAACCGCGTCATCGCATCGCCCAGCGGACCCGGGGTGAGCGGACCCGCCGCCCTGAAATCGCCGAGGGTCCAGTCGTTCCACTGCACCGGGAACTTGAGCCGCTGCACGGCCTTCAGCGCGTCGGCCAGTTCGTAAATCGCATTGTCGGGGCGGGGCATGGAGCTGTGGCCGCCGGGGTTTCGCGTCGTCAGCGTATAGCTCACGGAGCTTTTCTCCGCGCCTTGCAAATAGAAGAGTTCCGGCTTGCCGGTGGCTTCCGCCAGCACACCGCCGCCGCCGTCGGCATTCAGGGCAAACTCCGCGTCGACGAGATCCCGGTGAGTCGTGACCAGATCCCGCGCAGTCGCCTGTTCGGTCTCCTCATCGCCGCTGAACGCGACGATGAGATCGCGGGTGGGTACGTAGCCGCGTGCTTTGAGTGCGAGAAACGTGGTCGTGATCAAGGCGACTTCTTGCTTCACGTCGGAGGTGCCACGCCCGAAGAAGTAGCCGTTCTCCTCGATAAGCCGGTAGGGGTCGCGTTGCCAATCCGCCCGGTTCGCCGTGACCACGTCCATATGTGCGATGAGGTCGATGGGACGCCCTCCCCGGCCGTTGCCGCGATAGCGGACGACCAGCGACGCCGTCTCGCCCAGCGGCAGAACGCGCACGTCGGCGGCGGGAAACCCGCCCGCGAGGAAGAGGCCCGCCAGATAGTTCGCGACCGCCGGAACGTTGCCCTTGCCCACCGAGCTTTCGATGCCCACGATGTGCTCGAAAATCTCCCGCGCCTGGGCGCGCTCGGCGGCCGGGGCGCCCGGCGTTGCAGGCGCGGGTGCCTTGGCAACGGCCGCTGCCGCGGCGAGAACGAAGCCTGCGGCCATGATCGATAGCTGTCTCATCATCATCCCCTTGAGCACATTTACCGGAACACATCATAGCGCTACGGCCGATGCGATCGTTCGACCCCGGCCGTCCCGCGCGGCGTTGTGCTACTCTAAATCCCGGTTTTTGGTCAAGGGTTTGGAGCGGGCGACAGACCCGTTGCGCGCAACCTGAGGTGAAGGATGAGACGATTCCTGGTCTCTTGGATCGCCCTAGCGCTCTCGTGCGCGTGGGGTCAAGCCGAAGCACAAAGCCAGAAATTACGGATCCTCACCTGGGCCGATTACGTGCCGGCGGACCTCGTCGCTGCCTTTACCAAGGAGACCGGCATCGAGGTCGAGGTAACGCTCTCCAACAACGAGGAGATGATCTCCAAGCTGCGCGCGACCGGCGGCGCCGGCTACGACCTCGTCCAGCCATCCCAGGACCGCATCAGCTCGGTGCAGCGTGATTTCGAGATCTACAAGCCTATCGACCTGAAGAGGGTCAAGCTCGAGGAGTTTCAGCCGGCGTTACTCGAGATCGTCAAGCGCAACGCGACCATCGACGGCAAGTTGTACGCGCTGCCTTATCTGTGGGGAACCGACGGGCTGGTCGTGAACGTCAAGCACACCACCGTCAGCGATTACACCGACCTCTGCAGACCTGACCTGAAGGGCAGGACTTCCATCCGCCTGCGGCGGCCCATCCTGATGGCGTTCGCGTTCGCGATGGGCAAGGATCCGTTCGCCCTCTATGGCGACCCCAAGGCTTACGCGGCGCTCATGGAGCAGGTGACCGCGGCGTTGATCGCCTGCAAGCCCAATTTCAAGTTCTTCTACGACAACAAGGATCAGCTCCTGAACGGCATCCGCTCCGGCGAGCTGTGGGCTGCGGCGATGTGGGACACGGGCGGGTGGACGCTCAATCGCGAGAACCCGGACATTCAATACATCGTGCCGCGCTCGGGAGCGCTCGGCTGGCTCGATACGTTTGCATTGCCGGCGCGCGCGCGCAACTTGGACGCCGCCTACGCCTGGATCAACTTCACCATGCGTCCCGACAATGCCGCACGTGTCATCAAATCGGTGGGCAATTTTTCGGCCGCCCAGGGCACAGCGCCGTACGTGGACCCACACCTGAAGGAGCAGTTCCGCTTGGCATTCCCCGAGGCACAGTTAAAGAACGTGCACTGGTACCCCGCCATTCCGCCGGGAATCGAAGAAATCGAGGGCCGCCTGCTCGACCGCATCAAGGCCGCCGATTGAGCGCGCCGGACCTGGTCGCAGACGCGGTCTGCAAGCGCTTCGCGGATCATACGGCGGTCGATTCGCTGTCGTTCAGCGTCGCGCGGGGGAGTTTCTTCTCCATCCTCGGCCCCTCGGGTTGCGGCAAGACGACGCTGTTGCGAATGATCGCAGGCTTCATCGCCCCGGACAGCGGCGACATCTCCATCGGCGGTGCGAGCATGCGGGACGTCGCGCCGAATCGCCGGCCGGTCAACATGGTGTTTCAGCAGCTCGCGCTGTTTCCCATGATGTCCGTCGGTGAGAACGTGGCTTTCGGGCTCGCTCGCCGCGGCATGGCCCGCGGCGAGCGCCTACGGCGCAGCAACGCCATGCTCGAGCGCGTCGGCCTCGGCGGCGCGGCGGACAAGCGCGTCGACGAGCTCTCGGGCGGCCAGCGCCAGCGCGTCGCCATCGCACGCAGCCTCGTGCTCGAGCCGACTTTATTGTTGCTCGACGAGCCGCTCGGCGCCCTTGACCTCAAGCTCCGTGAGCACATGAAGATCGAGCTCAAGCAGCTGCAGGCAGCCTTCGGCACGACATTCGTGTACATCACGCATGATCAATCCGAGGCGCTGGTCCTCTCCGATCACGTCGGCGTCATGAGCCGCGGGCGTTTCGAGCAACTTGGCACGCCTCAGGACCTTTACTACCGGCCACAGACGCCTTTCGTGGCGAGCTTCGTCGGCGCGAACAATCGCATCGACGGGCGCGTCACCGCCGTGGATCCCGCCGTGGTGGAATTGACCACGTCCGATGGTTGGGCCGTGCGGGCGGCGCCGCGAGGCAGCGTGCATCTGGGCGATGCCGTCGAGGGCTTCGTTCGACCGGAAGTCGTGAGTCTCGGCCGCACGCCCGCGGAGCTGCCGCCGGGGCAGCCTGCGCACACGGGCGAGGTCGAGAGCTTGTTGTTCGATGGCGCGAATTCCGCGGTTCTCTTGAAGGAAACCCGCACGCGGCGCGAATTTCGCATCGCGCTGCCTCAGACGGGGCTCTTTTCGGACCTGAAGCCGTCGGAAAAAGTGCTCTTTAGCTTCGCGCCCGAGCGGGCGGTTTGCTTTCCCGCGCGCCCCGAGGCGGCGGCGAGCGCAACGTGACATGAGCGAGGCGGCCATCGAGGCCCGGTGGCGCAGCCGGCTGAGCGTCGGCCTGTTGCTCGCGCCCGCCCTCCTTTGGCTCGGTGCGCTCATCGTTCTGCCGCACGTCGATCTGGCGGTGCTCTCGTTCCGGGAGCGTGTGGGGCCGCGCCACTATGTTGCGAGCCTTGCCCAATACCGGACGTTCTTCGTCGAGCCGCTGTACTGGCATGTCTTCGTGCGCACCGCCATCATGTCGGTCATTGCCACCTTCCTCACGCTGGTGCTGGCATTTCCCATCGCCTGGATCATCGCGAAGCTCGCCCGCGGACGTGCGAGCTCGCTCCTCTTCATGTTGTGCCTGATCCCATTCTGGGTGAGCGAGACGGTGCGCACGCTCGGCTGGATGATTCTGCTGCGCGAGTCGGGCGTGCTGCCGTCCCTCTTGGTGAGGCTCGGCATCACGCACGCGCCCGTCGAGCTGCTCTATCACGACGCGACCATCATGGTGGGATTGGTATATACCTCGCTCCTCTTCATGGTCATTCCGCTCGTGTCCAGCCTGGAGAGCCTGGACAACGCCCTGATCGAGGCGGCCTACGATCTCGGCGCCGGCGGGTTGACCGTACTGCGCACCATCGTGATCCCGCACGCGGCCCCCGGAATCACCGCCGGCTGCATCGTCGTGTTCATGTTGACTCTCGGTAACTACCTCACGCCGGTACTGCTCGGCGGCAAGAGCTCGCAATGGTTCACCGAGCAGATCTACAACCAATTCATCACCCGCTTCAATTGGGAGCAAGGCGCGGCGCTCGGCTTTCTGTTGCTTGCGCTGTCGACCGCGCTGGTGATGCTCGGCCTCAGGCTTGCCGGTCAGCGGTTCGGCGACGTGATGCGTCGCACATGATTCCCTCGCTCCCAAGGCCTCCGCTGGTTGCGCGCCGCGACGGCGCTCTATGCGGTCGCGTTTTTCGCCTTCCTGTTTTTGCCTCTGATCGTCGTCGCGGTATTCGCCTTCAATGACGCGCCCTATCCCGCGCCTCCCTGGCACGGCTTCACGCTCGACTGGTTCCTCGGCAATCCAGGGAAAGGCCGGGTCGGATTGTTCGGCGACAGCGAGATCCTGGGCAGCATCTGGACGAGCTGCGTGGTGGCGGGCTGGGTCACGCTGCTCGCGGTGCTCATAGGCACGTCGAATGCCTTTCTCCTCGAGCGCGGCCGCTTCTTCGGCAAGCAGGCGCTTTCCCTGCTCATGCTCGCGCCGCTGGTCATTCCCGGAGTGATCATCGGCATCTCGATCCTGGCGTTTGCGAGCCGCGTTGCGCAATTCGCCGATGACGTGTTCGGACTCGATTGGGACGTGCTGCGGCCGGGCCTGCCGCTCGTGGTGTGCGGTCAGTTCTCCTACGTCGCGACCATCGCCACGCTCACCATCAGCGCGCGCTTGCGCCGTTTCGACCGCACGCTCGAAGAAGCCGCCTTGAACTTGGGCGCGAGCAAGCCGGCCGTACTGCGTACCATCGTGCTGCCCTATCTGCGTCCCGCCCTCATCGGATCCGCCGCCATTTCCTTTCTCATGTCGTTCGCCGATTTCAACACCACCCTCATGCTGGTGGGGGCCGATGCCCCGTTGACCGTCACCATGTACGGACGCATGCGCGAGGGCGCGAGCCCGGTGCTGAATGCCGTGAGCCTGTTCCTGATGCTGGGCTCGGCGCTGCTCGCCTTCGGCATCATGCGCAGGGGCGCGCGCGCCCGGCCGAGCTAGACCAGAAATTTCAGATCGGCTGACCACCCCGGAGCAAGCCGGGGAGATCCGCAAGGCTCTCGACGAAGCCGTCGCAAGGGAGCAGCCGCGGATCCTCGCCTTCGTTGTAGCCGTACGGTACGCAGATCACCGGAATGCTTGCGGCGCGCGCCGCCTGCACGTCGTTGGTGGAATCGCCGACCATGAGCGCGCGCGCCGGAGTAGCGCGCGAGCTGCTCGCAGGCAAACAGCAAAGGCGCGGGGTCGGGCTTACGGCGCGGGCAACTGTCGCCGCCCACGACGCAATCCACCCAATCGCTCAAAGCCAGCGCCTGCAACAGCCCGGTCGCAAAACGCTCGTGCTTGTTGGTGACCACGGCGATGCGCAACCCCGCCGCGTGCAGCACGCGCAGGCACTCGGCGGCGCCCGCATAAGGCTCGGCCTTGAACTCACCCGACTCCTCGAGATATCCGTAGTGATGAAAGAATCGCTCGAGCAGCGCCGCTTTCGCCGCCTCATCGAGCGCGCGGCTCTGAGAGGCGGCGGCGCGCTCGATCAGCATGGGCGAGCCGCGCCCGATCATCCGCCGCACCTCGCTCGGCGCAAGCGGCGGCCAGCCACGCTCGGCCAGCGCTCGATTGAGCGCCTCGGCGATGTCTGCCGCCGTGTCGAGCAAGGTGCCGTCGAGATCGAACAGCACCGCCTCGAGCGCTCGGCCGCGCCACTGCATCAGGCTAGATGCAGACTGACCGGACAATGATCGCTGCCCATCACGTCGGCGTGGATATCGGCGGCGGCCACCTTGCCGCGCAGCGCCGCCGACACGAGGAAGTAATCGATGCGCCAGCCGACGTTGCGCGCGCGCGCGTTGGTGAAGTTGCTCCACCACGAGTAGTGGCCGTTGCCCTGTTTGAACAGACGGAAGGTATCGACGAAACCGGCATCGATGAAGTTCTGGAACCCCTTGCGCTCCTCATTGGTGAAGCCCTTCTTGCCGCGATTGGGCTTCGGATTCGCGAGATCGAGCTCGGTGTGCGCGACGTTCAAATCGCCGCAGAAAATGACCGGCTTCTTGCGCTCGAGCCGGCGGCAGTAGTCGAGGAAAGCCGGGTCCCAGTGCTTGTGACGCAGCTTCAGTCGGCTGAGATCGTCCTTGGCGTTGGGGGTGTACACCGTGACCACGTAAAAATCGTCAAATTCGGCGGTGATCAGCCGCCCCTCGTCGGCGCTGTCGCGCTTGAGCTCGTCCGCGAAACGATAGCGCCGCGCAAAGGCCCGTGGAAAGCCGTTGACCACCTTGAGCGGCTCGCGCCTCGAGAATATGGCCGTGCCCGAATAGCCCTTCTTGGAGGCCGAGTTCCAGTATTCCCGGTAGTGCGGCAGGTCGATTTCGATTTGCCCGCGCTCTGCCTTGGTCTCCTGGAGGCAGAGGATGTCCGGCTGGTGTGCGTCCAGAAATGAGCGCAAAAGTCCCTTTTTGTGCACGGCGCGAATGCCGTTCACGTTCCACGAGTAAAGCTTCATATACGCATAATACCAATAAAATTAGGCACTTGCCCTCCCAGGGGACCCCTCTCCGCGCGAATCGCTGCACCCCGATCCATTTTTCGAGAACGAACCTTATTGACAATCATTCGCATTCGCGTTCACAATACGCCCCATGATCGTATGCGTCTGCAAAGCTGTCTCGGACCGCCACATCCGTTCCGCCGTCAACGGCGGCGTCTCCTCGGTGACCGAGCTGAGCCGCAAGACCGGGCTCGGCACCTGCTGCGGCAAGTGCGTACCCGAGGCGCGCGCAACGATCGCCGGCTGTTTGGCGGAACGCGACCAGACCAGCTGCTTCGCCCCCGCTGCCTTCGCCACGGCCTAAACGCCCGGCGGCAGCGATCGCGCGCCGGCGACTCAGCCGGTGCGGCCCTTTCGGGCATACAATCCATCGTTGAAATCTCGCACGAGGATCCGCCGTGAAAGGTGATGCCAAGGTCTTGGAGTTTCTCAATCAGGGGCTCAAGAACGAGCTTACCTCGATTAACCAGTACTTTCTGCACGCGCGCATGCTC
>CAVWME010000043.1:0-31908 GCA_963755935.1 uncultured Gammaproteobacteria bacterium | reverse complement strand
CGGCTTTGTATAGCCAGGCTGTCAGAGCTGCCGGGTTAATCTTTTTGTCCGGGACGGCGCCGCATGACCCGCTGACAGGAACCTTGGTTGGGACGACTATCCAGGAACAGACGCGGCAATGCCTGAAGAACATTCAGGCCATTTTGGAAGCCGCTGGAAGCTCACTAGATAAAGTTGTAAGCGTCACCGTCGTGTTGGCGGACGAGGAAGATTTTGCAGGCATGAATGAAGAGTGGTTGAGGTGGTTTCCTTCTCACCCTCCGGCGCGCCAGGGAGCAAAGATGCCGGTAAAAGCTCCTGGACTGAGAGTATCGATTGCTGCGATCGCTGAGGCCTAACCATACTTGGGTGCCTACAAGCAGACAGCGGCGACCGTCGCATAAGGTCGACGGAAGACGGATGGAGATCAGTCGAGCCACGTCGTCTCAGTGCGGCCGACAACGGCCGGTCATGGTCTTGAAATCACCGTCCCAAAGCCGCCATTCGTTCCGCGCTAGGCGCAGGCGCCGCTCTCGGCACGTCCGTGTGGAGCGCGATGATGCAGCGCTCCGCCAATGAGAGCCGCGGCACCTGCCACGAGCATGAGGTAGCCTGGAAAGAAATTTCCCATCGTTGCAAATAGCGCCATTGCAAACGCAAAGGGCGCCAGAGCGAGAACCACCACGACCGATCGCGATGCTGTGCTGGGAAATGCGGCGACCAAACCAAATGCCATGGCTAGAACGAGAGAGGCGGCGGAGTCGATGAGCCAAAGGCCCTTGAACGCTTCCGTAAAGAAGGCCGGGAGAGCAGAGTGCTCAGCAATGCGTGCTGCCTTCGGATAGGCCAGCGCATGCACACACGCTCCGCCCGCAAGGCAGAGGGCAGTAAACACCAGCAGAAGTCGAGGCGCGAGGCGCATAGCGACACTCATTGCGTGGCAGCGCTCGCTGCTTGCGCCCGTTGCATGGCTTCGAACGGCCGCGCGTCGAAAAATAGCTCGATGTCGCGAATAAGTCCGTCTTGAAATCGCACCAATTCCGCGGTCCGGCATACGCCGATCGGGTCACGACAGACAAAGTCGTAGGCAAACATCGCACGATCGCCGGAAACGAATGTCACACGAACATCAAGCCTTTCGAGCAATGGAAAGACGCGCTTGGAAGACGCCAAAATGGCCTCGCGTCCGTTGAGCTCCTGCATAGGACCTTTGAAATGCACGTCGGGATGCAGATGAATGGCGATACCGTCAAGGTCCTTGCGCGACCACGCGTCGAGGTAGGCGGCGCAGTTCGATTCGATTGACTTGAGCATTTTTGAGTCTCCCACTTGAGCTGTATTCGGCCACGCGGCGCGGGACGCTACGAGCGCGCCCCCGGCCAGTGCCAGGACCGAGCGACGGTTCATTGAGTTCATGACAGTCCCTGCGACGATGGGACGAGCGTAATATTCGTGGTACGTAATCGCAAGTATGGACAAAAAGGATACTGCTGGGCGAACGACCTCGATTTCGCGTAGCGAATTTCTATCAACGGAGCGTTTCATGGCACGCGCGAAAGAACCGTCTGAGTTGAAATTGTGCCCCGCTGTGGGATTCAGTCAGATCGTCGGTGGGAAGTACAAGCTTCGAATCCTCTGGGTGTTGATCCAGAAACCGTATCGCTACGGTGAGATCCGAAGGTCATTGCTGAAAGGCACGTTGGGTAAACCTGTGACCCCGCGGGTCTTGAGTCGCGAGCTCAAGGAGCTGCAACTCCGAGGACTCATCCATCGCAAACAGTACAACGTTGTTCCACCGATGGTTGAGTACAGCCTCACCGACCTGGGTCGCGGTCTGCAGCCGGTACTTCAGGCCATAGTTGAGTGGGGCTTAACCGGCGCACACGAAGAGATTCTGGGGATCAACGTTCATCGTCGCGGTCCTTGACGCGCCGATCCGCTTCTGAATAGCAATCGGCTTAGGATGTTGGGGCACCGGCACGGTCCACTGGGTTTCCAGAAAGCAGTCGTTGACAGCAGGCTGCTCCGGGTCCGATTTCTGACATTACATTGAATGAGGCCAACGCGACGAACGAAGACGGACGAAGACGGACGAAGAGGACTATTCGCCGGCTTCCACGCCCATATGCATTCCGCCCCATTGTTGCGGCTCGTTGGGATAAACGTGGGTCATCCATTCCAAGACGACTGGGATCCATAGGCCCTGCGCGGCGGCGCACTCTTCTTCGGTGTGGATACTGCCTTGCGGGCCAAACCGCGCATTCGGTCCGAACTGCTCGCTCTTCGGTAAGGCTTTGGGGCCGCCGCAAAAATCGACATGTCGGTGCCAGGTTGCAACGCTTAAGGGGGCGATCGCGTTCAACTGCGCTGGCGTTGAATCGGTGGGGGCGGTGTACATGACGCCTACAGCTTTCAATCCGTCGGCCGTTCGCTTATAGAGAATCGAACTGGGTCGGTCGTACTCGATATGTTGCTGCTCGAGGCGTCGATAGCGGTAGTTGGTGTAGTGGATTTCTTCGCCAATTTTGCCGCTGGGGAAAAACGGTTTGTAGCCGTCGTGCATTGCTTTATTTACATCGCGGTACCGGGATAGCACTCCAGCGGCTGCGTTAAGAATCTCGGCTGCGCGCTCTGCATCGCCGGGCGCCGCATCGCCCTTCAGCGACATCTGCATGTGCCCCATCTTCATCGATGGGACTGGGGTGTCGTCCGTCGTGGCGCTGTAGTGCTTTAGGATGCGCTCCCACAACGGAACAGACTGCGCGGATGCGATAGCAGGGCAGGTGGTCAATATGACAAACAGCAGTGTCTTTTTCGTCATGCTCCAGAGGAAACGTGGCGATGGGCGGTAGGTTGACTCCAAGGTACTTTAGCGTTACGTCCCTTCCCCAGCTGAATGATCGCTCTTGCGAAAAGCTTCTGTTTTGACCGTCGGTTCGCGGCCTGCCTCATCGGCCGTAGTCGGCCAACAGTTGACGGTCGCGACATGAAACTGGTCGCCGCGACCACGAATGAGGATCGGATATCTGCGATTGTCGGCGTGCCAGCTTGTCGCATGATGCCGAAAGCTCGCGGTTCCGGATGTCGATTACCGCTTCGACGCCGGGGCGGCCGAACGCAGCCATTCCCCACGCTTGCGGGCGACCCAATCCGACGGCAGTTGCGCCGAGTGCCAGCGCCTCGAACACGTCTATACCCCCGCGGACACCGCCGTCGAGAAATACAGGGATGCGAGCGAGCGCCCCAACTGCAACTTCTGCCAGGCAATCCACTGTGGCTGAGTTAAGCTATCCGCGCCGCATCTGATTACCGCTATTAGCCGCCGTTGAGGTCAGCAGACATGGCCGACGTCTTTGTTTCGTATTCTCGCACCGATAAGGCACGCGTCGCGCCGCTCGTGGCCGCGATCAAAGCTAACGGCTGGTCGGTTTGGTGGGACCCGGCTATCGAGGCGGGCCAGCAGTTCGACGACCAGATCGACGCCGAACTTCAGGCCGCCAACGCCGTTGTCGTCGTTTGGACACCGACTTCCGTGGCGTCCCGCTGGGTACGAGGCGAGGCACGCGACGCTGCGGAACGCGGCATCTTGGTCCCGGTCCGATTCGACGATGCCCGCCTGCCTATCGATGCCCGTGCCATTCAAACGACCGACCTCGACAAGTGGGGCGAGAATTCCGCCAGCGCACCGTTTCAGGATCTGATTCGCTCGCTCGGGGCCGTCATCAAGCGGCAACGCGAGCGTCAGGCCGTGAAGTCGGCTGCCAGTGCCGCGCAAGCCGTAGCCGCTATCGTCGCGCCGCGTGTCGCGATTTGCGTCCTGCCTTTCGCCAATATGAGCGGCGACCAGGAGCAGGAATACTTCAGCGACGGCATCACGGAGGACATCATCACCGACCTGAGCAAGGTCTCGGCCCTGTCCGTGGTGTCACGCAACAGTGCCTTTATGTACAAGGGCAAGCACGTCGATGTCCATAAACTCGCGCGAGATCTCAACGTCGGCCATGTGCTGGAAGGAAGCGTGCGTAAAGCGGGTGGCCGTGTGCGCATAACCGCCCAGTTGGTCGATGGCTCGAGGAACGAGCACGTCTGGGCTGAGCGCTACGACCGCGACTTGAACGACATTTTCGCGCTGCAGGCGGAGATTTCCGAAGCGATTGTCAAGGCACTGAAACTCAAGTTGGTGCCCGAGGAGAAAAAGGCGATCGAGCAGCGCGGTACGGAGAATGTAGAGGCCTACAACCTCTATCTCATGGCGCGACAGTCCTACGTCACCAGCCATGAAGCGGATGCCCGCCGCACGGAAACGATCATCCGCCTGTGCAGGAGAGCCATCGAAATCGATCCCGGCTACTCACGCGCCTGGGCGCTCTTGGCGATCGGCCAGATGAACCTGCGCTTCGTGAATGGCAGATCAGGTGACGACGGATTCGAGTCCGCTGAACAGGCGCTCGCGCTGGACGGCAATCTGGCCGAGGCCCACGCCGTCAAGGCCAGAATCCTGTCGCAGCATGGACGTCACGATGAGGCAACCGACGAAATCGATGTCGCTCTCCGTCTCGATCCCGAGTCATACGAGGTCAACAGAGCCGCCGCTTATCTGAGATTCAGGCAGAAGCGACTGGAGGAGGCGGTTCGCTACTATGAGAAATCCATGTCGCTCATGGAGACAGACCTGAATTCCGGTTCCATGCTGCTCACGTGCTATACGGCCATGGGCAATTCCCAAGCAGCGCTGCGCATCGCGCAGATCACGCTCGCCCGAACCGAAAAGACGCTGGCGCAGGATCCGAACAACGGCACAGCGATGGCCTACGGTGCCATTTCTCTGGCTAGTTTAGGGGAGGCGGAACGCGCCAAGGACTGGATTAACCGTGCGCTGCTGATCGATCCGGACAATATGAATGCGCGATACAATTTTGCCTGCAGCCTGACGACATACCTCAAAGACCCGGACGCGGCGCTGGAACTGCTCGGGCCTGTCTTCGAAACGATGGCCATTGCCTGGCTGAACCACGCCAAAGCGGATCCGGACCTCGAGCCCATCCGTGCCGATCTGAGATACCAAGCCATGGTCGTGGCGGCCGAAACGCGCCTCGGGGCCGCCAACGATGGCCGATCCACATTGCGAGATTGAAGCCCTGTTGGCCTCGGAACAAGGTCGGATTACAACCGCTGAGTGCCCGAGTCGTCGGCGACTGACCCACGCGCGTCTTGGCGACGCGCTCAGTGGAGAGATCGGACGGTTTCGACCACGGCGGCGCGACACTCGTCGAGCGCGTCGGTGATCGCATCGGCATCCTCGTCCCGCGTGCCTATTCCCTCCCAGTGTTTTTGCCAGCTTTGCATCAGCGCTTCGGCTTTGGCCGGTACTGGCGCCGGCATCGCTGAACCAAAATCCCGTATAGTTTCGACGTACACCCAACCAGTGCGCGGGTTGCCACCGACCTTGTCGTGATCGTAATGACCGTGATAGACAACTTGCTTCATCGCTCCGAGAGCCACGAGCATTTGGAACGCGGCATCGCGCGTCGTGAGATTGTGTTCGCTGTGCTGCATGCGCCACGCCGTGTAGCTAAAACTCGCCAACGCCACAACGAGACTGATGATGGCGATTGCATTGTCGCGCAACTGGGATTTTATCGTAGCTGACAACGGAAATGCTCCGGCTAGGATCGACCCCATAGTACTCTCGTGACCGCGCAATCAATATTAGCTGTGAACTTCGTGTCGCTCGACCGGATTTCGTATAGTCCTGTTGTCTGTACAACACGCGGGCAATACCTATGAACACACAGTCAGGGTCGCCGGTTCATACGGCGGCGGATCAGGCAGAGTGGCAAGTCTCGGCGCACTACCCCGACGAATTGCGACGCACGTGTCGGTGGAAGTCGCTGGTTGGCAACGGGGCAAATGGCCCAGGTGGCGTCCCGCAAAAGGATGTGGTCATGGGAATATTGGAGCTGGATGCGGGTGGCTATTATCCGGCGCATGCACACCCGGCTCCGGAGCTCTACTACGTAACCGCCGGCGAGGCTGAGTGGACCGTAGGCGAGGAGACCTTCACAGCCCGTCCGGGCACCGCCATTTATCATGCGGCACATACTCCCCACCGCATGGTCAACAAAGGATCGGAAACGCTCCGTGCGATATGGTTCTGGTGGGCCCCGGACGGCAGCGCCGAGGTCTTAAGCGGCGAGGTCTACTTTACCGAGGCACCTCCGCGCTGATGGCGACGAATGGAAATTCATGAGGTGTTGACTCGCCACAACTCCGGAAACAGCGGGTGATGCATCGGCGCCCCCGCCGGCAGCTCGTCCACGAGACCCGGGAATTCCGGCGAGGTCTTCCAGCGTCGCGGCGCATGCACGATGTCATCGCCCAAGAAACGCACCGAGAATACGCGCCGGCGCCGGTTCGGCTCGACGCCGCGTGAGGCATGCAGCGTCAGCATGTGAAAGCACACGGCATCTCCCGGCTCGAGCTCCCAGCCGAGGATGCGAAAGTCCTGGCGACGCTCTTCGATGTTCGGTAGATCGGCGAGCGAGCCCTCCGGGAACCATTTCGCCTGGGCATCCATGAAGGTGCGCGGCATGAGCCAGGGGCCTAAGTGTGAGCCCGCGACGAATTCCAGGGTGGACGTGCGGCTCACGGGGTCGACCGGGATCCAGAAGCTCACGTTCTGCGCGCCGTCGATATTGTAATAGGGCTGGTCTTGATGCCAGGGCGTCGGCTGGCGCGTCGCAGGCTCCTTGGTGAGCATGTGATCGTGATAAAGACGGGCGGAGGCGCTCTGCATGAGACGGCCGGCCGTCTCCGCGAGCGCGGAGTCGAAGATGAATCGCCGGTAATGTGGATTGTCCTGCCAGGTGCAGAAATCCTCGACGAACTTGCCGGGATCATGGGCGGTGCTCGCGACCTTTGCGCGCGGGCTCAAACGCTCGAGATTCAGGTCGATTCCCGCGCGCAGCTCCTCGATCTCACCCGCATCGAACAGACCCGGCAAATGGGCCGCGCCGTCACGATGAAATTGCGCGACGATCTCGTCAGTGGCCTTGAATGGCATTCAATATCTCCTCGAGGAGCGCGGGTCCGCGGTTAGCGAAGCCCGTGTAGATCTGCAACAGGTCGGCGCCCGCTTGCAACGTCGCGGCGGCCCGCTCGCCATCCACGATACCGCCCACGCCGATGATGGGGAAACCGCCGCCGAGCTCGGCGCGCAACTGCCGGATGACGGCGACGGAGCGCGCGTGCAGGGGCGACCCCGAGAGGCCGCCGCGCCGGTCGGCCGGCCAATCCGGACCCAGCGCCGACAGATCGGTGGTCGTGTTCGTTGCGATCACGCCGTCGACGCCGAGCGAGCGCAGGCTCGCCGCCATCGCGCTGATCTGCGAGGAGTCCAGATCCGGCGCGATCTTGACGAGCAGCGGGACGCGGCGTCCATGGCGCGTCTCGAGTCGCGCACGTGACTCGAGGAGCGGTGCGACGATGCTCGAGAGGCCATCGGGTGCTTGCAGCTCGCGCAGCCGCGCGGTGTTGGGCGAGGAGACGTTGACGGCCACGTAATCGGCGAAAGCGAACACTTTCTCGAGACAGGCGAGGTAGTCCTGCGGCGCCCGCTCGAGCGGCGTATCGGCGTTCTTGCCGATGCTGACCCCGCGAATCCCGGCGTAGCGCGCGCGGCGCAGGCGCGCGACGAGATGATCGACGCCCTTGTTGTTGAACCCCATGCGGTTGACGAGGCCCCCGACCGCCGGTGCGCGGAACATGCGCGGCTTTGGATTTCCGGACTGCGGTCGCGGCGTCACGGTGCCGAGCTCGACGTGGCTGAAGCCGAGCGCGCCGAGCGCATCCAGGTAGTCGCCATTCTTGTCGAAGCCCGCGGCGAGACCCAGCGGATGCGCGAAGGCGAGACCGAGCCGATGTATGGCGAGTGCAGGTGGCGACACCGGGGCCCGCCAGAGCGGTGCCAAGCACTGCAAACCCGCAAGACCCCAATCGTGAGCGCGCTCCGGATCCCAGCGCGACAGCGCCGGTAGTACGGCGTCGCCGACCCGCTGCGCGAGCTTCGTCACGGCCGCCTCACGCGCGCTTGCGCTGCGCCGCACGGGCGCTCGCCGGCCGTCGTGTCTTCTGCAGGGCTTCCTTGAGATAGCGACCGGTGTACGAGGTGCCGTGCGCGGCGATGTCCTCCGGAGTGCCCACGGCCACGATGTATCCGCCGCCATCGCCCCCCTCGGGACCCAAGTCCACGACCCAGTCCGCGGTCTTGATCACGTCCAGGTTGTGCTCGATCACGATGATGGTATTGCCCTCGTCGCGCAATCGATGCAGCACGGCGAGGAGCTGGGCGATGTCCGCGAAGTGCAAGCCCGTGGTCGGCTCGTCGAGGATATACAGCGTGCGGCCGGTCGCGCGCTTCGACAGCTCCTTCGCGAGCTTGACGCGCTGCGCCTCGCCGCCGGACAAGGTCGTCGCGCTCTGGCCGAGACGCACATACGAGAGGCCCACATCGAGCAGGGTCTTGAGCTTCGGCTGCACCGTCGGTACGGCAGAGAAGAACGGCAGCGCGTCCTCGACCGTCATGTCGAGCACTTCCTGGATGTTCTTGCCCTTGAAGCGTATCTCCAGCGTCTCGCGGTTATAGCGCTTGCCGCGGCACACGTCGCACGGCACATACACGTCGGCGAGAAAATGCATCTCGACCTTGATGACGCCGTCGCCTTGACACGCCTCGCACCGCCCGCCTTTCACGTTGAAGCTGAAGCGGCCCGCCTCGTAACCGCGAGCGCGCGACTCCGGCACCGAAGCGAAGATTTCGCGGATGGGTGCGAACAGCCCGGTGTAAGTGGCGGGATTGGAGCGCGGCGTGCGGCCGATCGGACTTTGATCGATCTCGATCACCCGATCGATATGGTCGAGTCCCTCGAGGCGCTCGAAATGAGCGCTGCCGGCGGCCGCGTGGTTGAGTTGCGTCGCGACGGCGCGGAACAGCGTGTCGTTGATCAACGTCGACTTACCGGACCCGGATACGCCCGTGACGCAGGTCATCAGCCCGAGCGGAAATTCCACGGTGACGTCTTTCAAATTGTTGGCGCTGGCCCCGACGAGGCGCAGCATCCGTTTCGGATCCGGCGAGCGCCGCAACGGCGGAATCTCGATCTGCCGTCGGCCGCTCAAGTACTGTCCGGTGATCGAATCGGGATGGGCGGCGACTTCCGCCGCGGTGCCCTGAGCGACGATGGCGCCGCCGTGCACTCCCGCGCCGGGCCCCAGGTCGACTACGTAGTCCGCTTGACGGATCGCATCCTCGTCGTGCTCGACCACGATCACCGTGTTGCCGAGATCGCGCAGATTCACCAGCGTATCGAGCAGGCGTTGATTGTCGCGCTGATGCAGGCCGATCGAGGGCTCATCGAGGATATACATGACGCCGACCAGCCCGGAGCCGATCTGGCTCGCGAGCCGGATGCGTTGCGCCTCGCCGCCCGACAACGTGTCGGCGCTGCGGTCGAGCGTCAGATACCCGAGTCCGACGTTCGCGAGGAACCCCAGACGGTCGGCGATTTCCTTGACGATCTTGACCGCGATCTCGCCGCGCCACCCCGGCAGTCGCAAGCCGGCAAAGAACGCCACGGCGCGGTCCACGCTGAGCGAGGAGACCTCGGGGGCATTCTTGCCATCGATGAACACGTTGCGCGCGGCGCGGTTGAGCCGGGTGCCGCCGCACTCGGGACACGCGCGGGCCGAGCGGAACTTGGCAAGCTCTTCGCGCACGGTCGCCGATTCGGTTTCGCGATAGCGGCGCTCCAGATTGTTCACGATGCCTTCGAAGCTGTGCTTGCGCTTGATCGTGCCGCCCTTGCCGTCGAGATACTTGAACTCGATCTGTTCCTCGCCGCTGCCGAAAAGCACCAGGTCCCTGATCTGCTGCGGCAGGCTCTCGAAGGGCGCCTCGATGTCGAACTTCGTGTGCCGCGCCAGCGATTGGATCAGCTGAAAGTAATAGGCGTTGCGCCGATCCCAGCCGCGCACCGCACCGCCGGCCAGCGACAAGTGCGGATTGGCGACGATCTTCGTCGGGGTCGAAGAACTCCTGGGTACCGAGCCCGTCGCAGCTCGGACAGGCGCCGATGGGACTGTTGAACGAGAACAGCCGCGGCTCGAGCTCGGACAGGGCGTAATTGCAGATCGGGCAGGCAAACTTGTTCGAGAACACGAGCTCGGCGCGTGTCGGGTCGTCCATGTAGGCCACGCGTGCAACGCCCGAGCCCAGGCGCAGCGCTGTCTCGAAGGACTCAGCCAGGCGCTGCCCCAAGTCGGGGCGCACTCGAAACCGGTCGACGATCGCCTCGACCGTGTGCTTGCGCCGCACGTCGAGCTTCGGCGCCTGGTCGAGCTCCACCACCTCGCCGTCGATGCGGGCGCGCACGAACCCGCCGGCTTGCAGCTCCTCGATGAGCTCGGCGTGCTCGCCCTTGCGTTCCGAGATGGCGGGCGCGAGCAGCATGAGCGCGGTGCCCTCCGGATGCTCGAGCACGGCATCGACCATCTGGCTCACGGTCTGCGCGGCAAGATCGATGTGATGATCGGGGCAGCGCGGCGTGCCGGCGCGTGCATAAAGCAGCCGCAGATAGTCATAGACCTCGGTCACCGTGCCGACGGTCGAGCGCGGATTGTGGGACGTCGACTTCTGCTCGATGGAAATTGCCGGGGACAGCCCCTCGATGGTGTCCACATCGGGCTTTTCCATCATCGAGAGAAACTGCCGCGCATAAGTCGAGAGCGATTCGACGTAGCGCCGCTGGCCCTCGGCGTAGATCGTATCGAACGCGAGCGAGGACTTGCCGGATCCCGACAAGCCGGTGAACACGATCAGCCGATCGCGCGGCAGGTCGAGATCGATGTTCTTCAAATTGTGGGTCCGGGCGCCCCGGATACGGATATTTTGCATGCAACCAATCACTATACGCCCGGCGTCAAGAGGGGAACACGAACGCGCCTGGCGCGGCGGCGTGGAATCCAGCGAGGCGGTTCCTCAAGATTTCTCGACGAGCGCGCCGCTATTAGGCCGTTATGGGGGCGGCGGGGGCGTGTACAATATGCGGCATTACGAGGCAATGAAGGGGTAGAGCATGGCGCGCGGAGTCAACAAGGTCATTTTGGTGGGGAATCTGGGCGGCGACCCCGAGACGCGCTCCATGCCGAGCGGGATGACCGTCACGAACATCCGCATCGCCACCAGCGAATCGTGGAAGGACAAGGCCTCGGGCGCGCAGCAGGAGCGGACCGAATGGCACAGCATCGCCCTGTTCGGGCGGCTGGGCGAGATTGCCGCGGAGTATCTGCGCAAGGGCTCGCAGGTTTTCATCGAGGGCAAATTGCGCACGCGCAAGTGGCAGGACAAGCAGGGCAACGACCGCTTCACCACCGAGATCATCGCCGACAACATGCAGATGCTGGGCGGGCGCGGCGGGGGCGGGCGGTGGCGGCGGCGGAATGGGCGGCGGAGCGCGGACGGGCCAGCAGCGCGCCGCCGCGCGACGACTACGATCAGTCGCCGGCTCCGGCGCGGCGGCAAAGAAGACTTCGACGACGACATCCCGTTCTGAGGATCGATCGCGGCGGCCATGCCGTCGAACGCCGGCGAACTCGAGCCGCGGTCGAGATCGCTAGTCGTCGCCGAGTCCTGGCCCGGAAAGAGCACCTCGGTGAAGCCGAACTGGGTGAGGTCGCGGATGCGGCGCGGATAGAGGATGCCGTCCAGGTGATCCACCTCGTGCTGCACGACGCGGGCGTGGAAATCGCTCACCGTGCGGTCGATCGGACCGCCCGGCGGCGTCGAATCCGGTATAGCGCAGCCGCCGATAGCGGGGCACCAGCCCGCGCATGCCGGGCACGGAGAGGCATCCTTCCCAGCCTTCCTCCATCTCCTCCCCGATCGGCGTGAGCGTCGGGTTGATGAGCATCGGTGAAGGGCACCGGCTCGGCTTCCGGGTAGCGCGGATTCGCCTCGACGCCGAAAATCACCACCCGCAGCATTCACCCCGATTTGCGGCGCCGCAAGGCCGGCGCCGTTCTGTTCGCGCATGGTGTCGCGCATGTCGGCGAGGAGCCCTCGAGCTCGGGCGTGCCGAACGACGGCGACCGGCTCGGCGACGCCGAGCAGGCGCGGGTCGCCCATCTTCAGAACTTCGCGTATTGCCATGGTTCCTAGTATCTTAGCGGCCTTTCCAAGGACAGCCTACCCGAAGAGCATGCCCGGCCTGGTTTACATAAAGACATTCGGTTGCCAGATGAACGAGTACGATTCCGGCAAGATGCGGGACGTGCTCGCGAGCGCGCAGGGCATGGCTCCGCACCGACGACCCGCCGAGGCGGATGTGCTCCTGGTCAACACCTGCTCGGTACGCGAGAAGGCGCAGGAGAAAGTGTTCTCGCTGCTCGGCGAATGGCGCGAGCTCAAGCGCGAGCGGCCGCACGTCGTCATCGGCGTCGGCGGCTGCGTCGCGAGCCAGGAAGGCGAGGGCATCACGGCGCGCGCGCCGTACGTCGATCTCGTATTCGGGCCGCAGACCCTGCATCGCCTGCCCGCCATGCTCGAGCGGGCTCGAGCGCACCGGACGCGCCGCAAATCGACGTGAGCTTTCCGGAGATCGAGAAGTTCGACCGGCTGCCGGAGCCGCGCGCCGACGGGCGCGACGGCGTTCGTCTCGATCATGGAAGGCTGCAGCAAGTACTGCACTTTCTGCGTGGTGCCGTACACGCGCGGCGAGGAGATCAGCCGGCCGTTCGAGCAGGTACTCGCGCGAGATCCGCGCGCTCGCGCAGCGCGGGCGTGCGCGAGGTGACCCTGCTCGGGCAGAACGTCAACGCCTACGCGGGCCCGACGCGAAGACGGCGCGCGTGGCGGATCTTGTCGACGGTGATCCATTTCGTCGCGGCCGATCGCGGGGATCGAGCGCATCCGCTTCACCACCTCGCATCCGCTCGAGTTCAACGACAGCCTGATCGAGGCCTATGCGAGCGTTCCGCAGCTCAACAACCTGCTGCATCTGCCGGTGCAGAGCGGCTCGGATCGCATGCTCGCCGCGATGAAGCGCGGCCACACCGTGCTCGAGTACAAGCAGAAGCTCCGCAAGCTCCGCGCGGTGCGCCCCGACATCTCGATCTCGACCGACATCATCGTGGGTTTTCCGGGCGAGACCGACGAGGATTTCGCGGCGACCTTGAAGCTCATCGAGGAGGTCGGATTCGACCAGTCCTTCAGTTTCCTCTACAGCCGCCGCCCCGGCACGCCGGCCGCGTCGCTTGCCCGACGAGGTGCCGCCGGAGGTGAAGCAGCGCCGGCTCGAGCTCGTCCAGCAGCGCTTCAATATCCAGGCGCGGGCGATTTCGCGAGCGCATGGTCGGAAGCCGCCAGCGTGTGCTGGTCGAGCGGCCCTCCAAGCGCGACCAGAACGAGCTCGCCGGCCGCACCGACAACAATCGCTGGGTCAATTTTGCACGGGCCGGCGACTCTCATCAACCAATTTGCGGACGTCGTCATCACCGAGGCAAGGCCCAATTCGCTGCGCGGGCGTCTTGTGGTAGAAATCGGGGCGTGAGTTCCGTTCCCGTGACGCGGGACCTGTCGTTCGCGCCGGCCGACAACGTGCGGCTGGTGGAGCTGTGCGGTCCGCTTGACGCGCATCTGCACCAGATCGAGGCGCGCCTCGGTGTGGAAGTACGCCGCCGCGGCAACAGCTTCCAGATCATCGGGCTGGCCCAGCCACCGCCCGGGGCCGAGGCGGTGCTGCGGGATCTCTATGCCCGCGCGCAGCGCGAGCCCGTCGATCCGGAGCGCGTGCACATCGCGCTTCAGGAGCTGGACATGAACGGCAGCGACACCGACGCGAATGCGGGCGGCGCCGACGAGCTCAAGGTGCGACACCGCGCGCGGCGCCGTGCGGGCGCGCGGCGCCAATCAGACCGAGTATCTCAACAACATCCGCACGCACGATCTGACCTTCGGAATCGGCCCGGCGGGAACCGGCAAGACCTATCTCGCGGTGGCGTGCGCGGTCGAGGCGCTGCAATCGGAACGAGTCCGGCGCATCGTGCTGGTGCGCCCGGCGGTCGAGGCGGGCGAGCGGCTCGGCTTTCTGCCCGGCGATCTCACGCAGAAGGTCGATCCGTACTTGCGCCCGATGTACGACGCGCTCTACGAAATGATGGGCTTCGAGCGCGTGGCCAAATCGATCGAGCGCAACGTCATCGAGATCGCGCCGCTCGCTTTCATGCGCGGCCGCTCGCTGAACGATTCCTTCGTGATTCTCGACGAGGCGCAGAACACGACCAACGAGCAGATGAAGATGTTCCTGACGCGGATCGGCTTCGGATCCAAGGCCGTGGTGACCGGCGACATCACGCAGATCGACCTGCCGAACACGAAGCAGTCGGGGCTGCGCACGGTGATCGACATCTTGCACGGCGTGCGCGGCATCGCCTTCACCATGTTCAGCTCGCGCGATGTCGTGCGCCATCCGCTGGTGCAACGGATCGTCCAAGCCTACGAGGCGCGCTATCCGGACGACGGCTCCAGCGCGTGAGAGCCGCAAGCTGCTGGAGCTCGACCTGACCTATGCGGCGAGGCGTCCCTGGGTCCCGGCTCGCGCGCAGTTCCTGCGCTGGGTCGAGGCAGCGCTCGCCGGCGGTCCGGCGCAGCGGCGATCGCGTGGTCGTGTCGGTGCGCACCGTCGGCAGCGCCCGCAGCCGCAGCCTCAACTCATGTTTTCGCGGCAAGGATCGGCCCACCAACGTGCTCTCCTTTCGAGGGCCCGGGCGCGTGCCCGACGGAGCCGCATCCTCGGCGAGCTGGTCATTTGCGCGCCGGTCGTGGCGCGCGAGGCGCGCGCGCAGGGCAAGATCCGCCGAGTCGCACTGGGCGCACATGACGGTGCACGGCGTGCTGCACCTGCTCGGTTTCGACCACGAGCGCGACCGCGAGGCCCGGAAAATGGCCGCCCGGGAGATTCAAATCCTTGATCGGCTTGGATTTTCAAACCCGTATGCCTGATCGAGTATCCTGACCGCACCCATGTCCGACCAATCCACTGGCAACACCGGCCGCTGGTTAAAGCGGATCACGCAGTCGATGTCCGGCGAGCCGCGCGACTTGGCGGAGCTCATCGAGGATTTGCGCGAGGCGAGCGAGCGCGGGCTTTTCAACGGCGATGCGCTCGTGATGCTCGAGGGCGTGCTCGCGGTGGCCGACATGCAGGTGCGCGACATCATGGTGCCGCGTGCGCAGATGGTGTTCGTCGAGCGCGACGAGGCGCCGGAGAAGCTGGTTGAGATCATGGTCGAGTCCGGCCACTCGCGCTTCCCGGTGATCGGCGAGGACCGCGATCAGATCCTCGGCATCGTGCTCGCCAAGGATCTGCTGCGGCTGCAGATCGAGGACGGCGAGTATTTCGAAATCCGCGAATACATGCGGCCGGTCATGTTCGTGCCGGAGAGCAAGCGCCTCAACGTGCTGCTCAAGGAATTCCGGCAAAGCCACAACCATCTCGCCATGGTGGTCGATGAGTACGGCGGCGTCTGCGGCCTCGTGACGATCGAGGATGTGATCGAGCAGATCGTGGGAGAGATCGACGACGAGCACGACGTCGAGGACGACCAGACGATACGCCGCGAGAGCGATCGCGAGTTCTCCGTGCGCGCGCTCACGCCGATCGCGGAATTCAACGAATACTTCGGCACGGCGTTCTCCGACGAGGAGTACGACACCATCGGCGGGCTCCTGATGCAGGAGTTCGGGCGGCTGCCGCGCCGCGGAGAGACCATCTCAGATCGGCGACCTCGAGTTTCGGATCCTGCGCGCAGACCGGCGCCGCATCGATTTGCTGCGCGTGATCACCCCGCGGGCCATCGAGCCGCCCGCGGCGGACGCCGCCGATCTCTGAGGCCTCGCGCCGAATCGGCTCAGTGGCTCAGTGGCTCAGCGGCCGGCGAGCAGCGCCTGCCAGTTGAGGATGGCGTTCCACAGCATTCGCTGATCGCCGCGATTCAGGTCGCGGTGCAGGGGATTGAAGTTGAATGCGACCACCCGGCCCTTGCCGACCGGCATGTCGAGGATGGCGGGATGTCCGATCAAGCCGTCTGCGCCCCATACCTGACCGCTCACCACCAGAGGCTGCCCGTCGGAGTCGCCCCACGTCATGACGACGCCGCTCGGATCGAACGGGCCGTCCAGGCAGGTGGTGCAATAGGCCATCCGCAGCCAGCGCCGCGGCGTCGCATAGATCGCGTAGTTCTCGCGGAACACGTGCGTGTGGGCGTCGTATCCGTAGGCGATGGGGCTCTCTGGCTGAGCGAACGTCACCCGCAAATGCGACCCCGGCGTGCGCGTCTCGGTGAACACCGAGGCGGCCGCGGCGTCGCTCCCCCCACCCGCGGCGCTGCGCGGCACGCCGCCCGATTCGCGGCGCACCCCGCGCACCAGTCCGCCCTCGAGCGCCAGCATCGAGCCGTTGCCGAGCGTGATGAGCAGGCCCCCCTCGTCGACGAAGCGCTGAATCTCGGCAAGGCCCGCGTAGCCGACGCCCCCGCGTGATATCGTCGGACTCGGCCGGGCGTGCCGTGACTCGGCGTCGTCTTGGTTTTCTTGAAGGGCATCGGCCCCCAAGCCTTGGGGATGCCCTCGATCTGTTCGGCGAGCTCGAGATCGACATGTCCGTACAACAGCACGTCGTAGCGCGCGCGCAAGTTGCCGCGGCGCACGTCCTCGTCGCGCACGTAAGCGTAGGGGATATGGCGCTGGTCGAGCGCATAGCGCACCCAGCCGTTGCTGTCGGTGTCAGCCCATGGCACCCACACGCCCAGCCGCGGCACGGGCGCCGCATGCGTGGCGCGCTTGCGGGGCGCGTGCCGAGGCGCTGAAAGTCGAGCCCCAGATCGCCGGCCGCGGCCGCCGAGAGCGGCATCGAGCCCGGCCTGCGCGGGCAGGATCCACGAGCCGCGGGGATAGTCGCGGCCCGCCGCGCTGAAGGGCTGTTCCGCAATCTCGATTTTGAAGCGCGACAGGCGAAAGCGCGCCTCGAGCAGCCCCTCCTGGCCGCGTGTCCTTGAGCACGTACACCGAGCCCTCGCCGGCGACGCGTCCCGCCGGGTGCGGCGGCTCGGTCAGGGGCGCGAGCGCCGCCTCGCGCACCGCCGGATCTGCGGATGCGACGGCGGTGAGGTGGTAATTCGCGGGCAGCTCCCAGGAGATATCGTCGTAGGGCTCGCCGGCATCCTTCGGAAAGAACTTCGGAGTCAACAGGTCGACCGCATAATTCCGATACGGCTGGTCGAGCCGCACGACGTAGGTGCCGGCGGGGAACGTCCCTTCCTTGAGCGAGAGCGCGGTCGTCGCGCGCTGCACCTCGATGCCCTGCGCCATGAGGAGCGCGACCAGCTGCGCGACGCGCCGTGGATCGCCCTGATCCTCGGGGATGAGAAACGCGAACGGCGCCTCCGTCGTGCCCTTGCGCCAGGAGTCCACGCCCTTGCGGTAGAAATTGCGCAGCAGCGGTTTCGATTGCTGGGCGGTGATATCGAGTGCCGCGAGCGCGGCGGTCTCCATGTAGTTCACGTTGTCGCGCGCCGACCAGCGAAAAGGGCCCGTGGGCGGCGGCTCGGGCCGATACCACTCCCGGCTCGTCTCGTCCGGGTACGACATCTGCTCCAGCGTCTCCGCGGTGCCGTTGCCGAAGGTCTCGTAGCCGCGGCCCATGGAGTTGTGGTTGAGGCCGACCGAATCGAGGAACACGTGCGCGAAGTCATCGCCGAAGTTCCAAGTCCAGACGCCGGGCATACCGAAGCCGGTGAGCGTGGTCACCTCGTGAAAGCTCATCTCCAGGCGCTCGTCGTAGCTCACCGGATCGATGTCTTCGTTGATCGGTCCCGTGCCGTTCCAGGTGATGAGCAGCGCGACGCTTTCGTGCAAATCGTGCACCACCTGCGGATGCCAGTCGAAGAACATCCGCTGCACCGCCTTGGTCGTCTCGTGGGTCAGTTGAATGGCGTCGCGGTTGATGTCGACCATCGCGTATTTCGACCAGTAAGGCGGCGCCTGGCGCGGCAGAGTCGCGCGGTCGGTCTTGCCCTTCAAGAAGCGGTAGAACCATTCCACCTGCTTGTCGCGGCCGTCGGGATTCGATACGGGGTTGATGAGCACCACGACGTTCTCGCGGATTCGCCGGATCATCGGCTGCTCGGAGACGGCGAGGCGGTAGGCGAGCTCGAGCATGGTTTCCGTCGAGCCGGTCTCGTCGGAATGCAGCGCGGCGTTGAAGTAATAGATCGGCCGCGCGTCGGCAATGATGCGCTCGGCGGCGGCCGGATCGGTCTTGCGCGGATCGGCGAGGGCGGCCGTCGCCGCTTTCAGCCGGTCGAGGTCGCGGATGCCTTGCTCGTCCGCGATCGCGAGCAGCACGATGTCGCGGCCCTCCTCGGAGCGCCCGATGGTGAACACCCGCACGCGCGGCGAGGCGGCGGCGAGCGCCCGGCTGTAGGCGTAGGCGGTCTGCCGAATCCACCAGCTCTCCGGGGGCGCCGGGGATCCGATGCAGAAAAGCCCGCGGCGAGGGGACGGTGGCCGAGGCCGGCAGATACGAGACCCAGGGCGAAGAGAATCGCGGCTCGGTGGTCGCCGCCGCGATCTCGCGGGTGGCGGCCGCGTCCTCCGTGTCCGGAGCGACGATCGCCGCCGGAACTTGGGCCTTCGCGCCGGCCGGCAAGGAGCAGAGAAGGAGCAGTGCCGGCGCAATCGCGGCGCGCACGGAAGCGATCATCGGCATGGGCATCCCTCGAGGCGGGGCGCGTGCGCGCGCCCAGCGCCAATATACCGCAACTCCGGCGCGTTATTGAACGAACGAAAAGCAATCGATGGGGATGCTCTGCGACAGCGCCGGCATGACGATCAGCGCGCTAACTGCGATGCCGGCCCAGCGTCTCGATCATGTCGCGGTAGTCGAGCAATCCGGCCGTGGCGAGTCCCGCGACCTTTCCCTCGTCGTCGCAGCGGCGCACCAGCACCGCATCCCGGTGGAAGCGCTCGTCCTCGAAACGCGCCGCTCTCCTCGCGCGACATCGGGCCGCCCTGCAGCTTCAGGGTCACGACCGAGGCAGGGCTCAGCTTCGCGAAATAGTCCGCATCCGTCGCGCAGCAAATAGCGCTTCGCGGGAACGTGCAGACGCACCGGCTCGGAGACTTCCGGCGGGAATCGCTCGGCGAGCCAGCGGCCGCCGACTCGCTCATGGGCGGCATCCTCGGTCCATTCGGCGAGGTCGTCCGGCGCGTTGCCGATCAGGTGACCGACGTCGTGCAGCAGCGCGGCGACGATGAGCGCCGGCGGCGCGCCGGCCGCGCGCGCGAAGTGAGCCGCCTGCAGCCCGTGCTCGGCGATGGAAACGCACTCGCCGAAATAGGCGTCGTCGCCTCGGTCCGCATACAGAGCCAGGATCTCGTCCATCACGCTCATCGGAGCCGCTCCCGCCGCGAGCTCGCGGCGCAGCAGCGCGGCGCCGCTGTAGACGCTGTCGCGCGTGAGATAGCAGCCGCGCAAATGGCGGGCGTGCCGCGCGGAGGAGAATGCCGTGCGGCCGTGCAGGATGCGTTGATTGTCGAACACCACGATCTCGCCCTCCGGCAGATGGAGCTTGAGCTGGAAGCGCGGCTCGCGCAGCACGGCGGCGAAGCGGCGATAGGCCGCATAGAACGGCGCCGCCTCGAGAGGCGCGAGACGCAAGGGGGCGATGGAGCGGCTGTTGTAGTGGACCGCGCAGACCTCGCCCCGGCACGAGAGCTCGATCAGCGGCCGCTCCGCGAACAGCTCGGCGTTTTGCGAGCGGTAGTGAAACGGCACGGGCGTTCGCGCGAGCAGCGCGAAGGCCTCGGGATCGACGGCGCGCAAATGCTCGGCCAGGGCGAAGCCGTCGGCGAACAAGCTCTCGCCGCCGTCCGGCGAGGCGATGAGCACGTGCAGCGCCTGAAAACCCGGCACCGGATCGCGGTACGGGATTGTCGGTATGCAGTCCCGAGCCCGAGATCGGAGTAGGCGAGGTTCTCGGGCTGCGGCACGGAGCGCACGTCGAATACCAGGCCGTAATTCGTTTCGGCGACCTGGCCGACGAGCCGCATGGAGGCGACCAGCGCATCCTCCGCCGACGGCACGCCGCTCAGGAATGCGATGCCGTCCTGAAGCGAGCCGCGTGAGCCAGCTCGATCGCAACTGGCGGTCGGATTGCATGTGCGTCCAAGCTCGCGCGCGCGAAATCGCGCCCGGCCTCGCGGGCGGCTCCGTCGAGCCAGCGGCGCGGCTCGAATTCCGGACGGTAAGGGCTGCCGCAGCGCGCTGCGCGGCGAGCCAGGTCAGGTCGAACGAGACGCCCTCGGCCGAGCCCTCCCATTCGATGCGGAGTTTGCCGTTCTGCACGGCGGCCGCGCGGATGCGCGGCTGCTCGGGCAGGTCGGCGATATCGACCAGCCGCTGACCGCTGTGCGGGTCGCGGTGCCCCGGCGCATTGTCGTACAGCCAGATGCTCGCGAATTCATCGATGCTGCCGTCCGCCCACTCGACGCCGAGCGTGTCGGGGCGGCGAGAAAATCGTCGGTGCCTGGGTTTGCGCGCTCACGGCAGGTGCCTGCCCTCGCGCACCGCCTTCGAGCTCAGGTAGCACAGATACGCAGCGGCGAGCGCGGCCAGCGACGCTGACGCCGGCGAGCACCGTGAAAACGCGCTGCCATCCGAATGCCACGGAGACGCGCGCCACGCTGTCGCCGGCCGCGACCGCGCCCAGGTAGCCGACGCCGTCGATGATGCCCGAGGAGGCGGCGGAGGCTTGCTTGCCGCCGAAATCGAGGGCGAACGCGCCCCCGAGATAGGAGTAGGGCCCCAGAAGGCAAAACGCGATGGCGCCGATGGCGAGCGGCGGCAAGAACGTCCCGGCGGCGCTCGCCGGCATCGAGGTCAAGCAGCAAGAGCGCCGCCGCCGTCGCGGCCAACCCGACGAGCAAGATGACCGAGCGGCCGTTCGCCCCCAGCCGATCGCTGAGCCAGCCGCTCGCAAGCACGGAGACGGCTCCCACGCCGGGAAATATCGCGCTCATCCCGGCGGCCTTGCTCGCCGTGTAGCCGAGGTAGTCACGCAGGTAAACCGGTGTCCAGATGTTGAACGTCTCGCGAATTATCGTGCAGCCGAGCGAGAGGAAGCAAACGATGAGGAAGGAGCGGCTGCGCAGCAGCGGCAGGAGCAATTCACGCACGCCCCGGACGCGCGCCTCGCTGGCGGCAAACAGGTTGAGCGGGTTGGTTTTGGCCTCGGCGAAGCCGGCTTGGACGCGCGACTCGCGCAGCAGCAGCCAGTTCGACACGAAGCAAATGCCGGCGACTGACCGCCGCGTAGTGAAACAAGGTCTGCCAGCCGGCGCCGTGCGCCATGAGCGCCCCCATCGATCCCCGCGCCGCGGCGTCGCCGACGAGATAGCTGATGCTCAAGATGCCGACGACCAGGCCGTAGGACGAATAGTCGAACCATTTCGAGGAGACCTTGATCAGTCCCGCCCAGGCGATGGATTGCACCAGGCGGTTCCCGAACCAAGCCGCCGCGAACAGCGAGATCGAGCTGCCCATCGAGAACAGCAGCGGTGAAGGCGGTCGCGCCCGCGAGCCCGATCAGAAAGCTGATCCGACCGCCCCAGAAGTCGCCGAGCCCGGTCAAGGAACAGCTTGCCCACCGCGTATGCAAAAACGCCGAACGAGGCGACATCGCCGATGCGCTTTACCGCCTCGTCGTGGCCGACGCCGTGGCGCCCGAGCTCATCGATGATGAGCGGCGATCCCACCGAGAGATCCGCGCGGCAAAAGTAGAGCGCGGCGTAACCGGCAAAGAGCAGCGCGATGACTTTGAATTGGTTGAGACGCAGCGAGCGCATCGCCGCATCATCCCATTTGCCGAGGGCAGGGCCGGGGTTTCTGTAGCCATTCTGGACTGGTCGCCGCGTACGGCGGGGCGGCCCGAGTTGGCACGGAAGCTGCTACTCACTCAGTCGGGCGGCGAGAGAGGCCGCGAGTTTTTCGAACGCGCCTATTTGGGCGACAAGGAGCCGCGATGACACGATCGAGCAGTCGAGGCGCCCGGCATGGGCGGCACGGCGGCAAATCGTGGCCGTTTGCGGCCGATGCAGCCGGCAATTCCTTGCCGGTTGCCCGACGCCAGTATCGGTTATCTTCAGTCTTCGAGGAGGATTTCACATGAGCTCAATCACCTCAGCCGTCTCGGGGCTGCTCACCAGCCCGAGCTTTCATGGTCACGGCCATCGAAGGGGGCGCACGCGACATCGAGCAGCCTCGAGCGAGCTCCGCCACGAGCAGCAGCGACAGCATCGGACAATTGCCGGTGGGCGCTTCCACCGCCTTGTTCAGCGGGCTGGTGCAATCCTTCCAGCAAGCGATCGGCTCACAATCGACTTCGGCGGTGACGGCGCCGCGCGCGGCGCCCGACCGCCTCCGCGGAGCACGGCGGCGAGCACTCCGCGGCCGCGGCGACGCCGGGGCAGGGCAGGACCTCCAGGCGTTCCAGCATTCGCTCGTGCAGGCGCTGAAACAGGACGGCTTGACCTCGAACGGCACGGGCAACGTCGTCTCGTCGTTGCAGAATCTCATTCAGCAGCTGGGCCCGAACGGCAAGCCCACGGCGGCGACCGAGACGCTCACCTCCACGTTCCAGAACCTGGTGAACGGCGTGAACGGCAGCGCCGCGAGCGGCGTCGACCCATCCGGCCTCCTCGTCGAGCGCGTCCTCAAGCGCGGACTGCAAAGCTTTCTGAATAATCTCTTGCAGCATGTGCAGGCCAGCGGCGCTCCTCGGTCGCGAGCGCCGGCAGCAACGTGAACGCGCACGTCTGATCGGCTGCGCGGCCGTGCGATCGGCTGCGTCACTTGCTCGCTTTAAAACACGGCGTGACCCGTAGTAATCGGCGAGAACACTGCGTCGCACCGCTCCGCCCACCCTCGATTCTTTATCAACAATGTCTCAGCGCAAAAAGGCGTTCAGATCACCCTGGGCATGAATGTGTTTCAACGCTCATGCCCAGGATACTGCCGGTCCTGCGCGGCCCCGCGGTCCCACGCTCCACACCCAGAACTGCGCCGGTACCGACAGGCCCCCCCGCAGCACATCCCCAGAATTAGACTCGAGGTCCGCTCGGTCGCTCGCGCCTAGAGCCTTCGTGGGCCCCGCGGAAGTCGCGCTCGCCTGTCCGAACACGATTATAGGCGAGCGCGACTTGCGGGGCCCACGAAGGCTCTAGGCGCGAGCGACCGAGCGGACCTCGAGTCTAATTGTGGGGACATGCTGGGGCAGCGCCTGTCGGTACCGGCGCAGTCTGGGTGTAGGACGTCAGCGCCGGGGCCCGCGCAGGACCCGGCAGTATCCTGGGCATGAGCGTGCACACTCATGCCCAGGGTGATGAACGCCTTTGCGCTGGACTATTGTTGATAAGAATCGAGGGTGGGCGGAGCGGTGCGACGCGGTGTATACCCCTACCCGCCCGATTACTACGGGTCACGCCAGTGTTTTAAAGCGAGCCGATGATCGCGGCCGCTCGCCGTCACGCGCCGCCGATCAGACGTGCGCGTTCACGTTGCTGCCGGCGCTCGTCAACGACGACGCGCCGCTGGCCTGCACATGCTGCAGAAGATTGTTCAGAAAGCTTTGCAGCCCAGAGTTGGAGGATCCGTTAGATGACGAGCCCGATGAGGTCGATGCCACTGCAGCGCTGCCGTTCACGCCGTTCACCAGATTCTGGAATGTGGAGGTGAGCGTCTCGGTCGCCGCCGTCGGCTTGCCGTTCGGCCCTACTTGCTGAATGAGATTCTGCAACGACGAGACGAGGTTACCCGTCCCGTTCGAGGTCAACCCGTCCTGTTTCAGAGCCTGCACGAGCGAATGCTGGAATGCCTGGAGCTCCTGTCCCTGCCCCGGCGTCGCCGCGGTGCTCGCCGTCGGCGCGGTGCTCGCCGCCGTTGCTCCGGCAAACGCAGGTTGGGCTCCAGCCGTCGCGCCGGCGCCGGTCACTGCCGAGGTCGCTTGTGAGCCGATCGCCTGCTCGAACGATTGCACGAGCCCACTGAACAAGGCGGTCGAAGCGCCGACCGGCAATTGTCCGATGCTGTTGCCGTTGTTGCTCGCGGCGGAGCTGCTCGAGGCGCTGCTCGATGTCGCATGCGCACCCCTTCGATGGCCGTGACCATGAAAGCTCGGGCTGGTGAGCAGCCCGGAGACGGCTGAGGTAATTGAACTCATGTGAAATCCTCCTCTAAGACTGCAGGCATCCGAACTGGCATCGCCAACCGGCAAGGATTTGCCGGCGTCCACCGGCCGCAAACGGCCACGATTTGCCGCCGCGCGGCCCATGCTGGGCGCCTCGTCGTGCATCGAATCGCGCTCATCGCGGCTCCTTGTGGCCCAACTGGGCGACCTCTACAAAAACTCGCGGCCTGGCTCGCCGCCCGATTGATTAGAAAGCAGCTTCCGTGCCAATTCGAACCCCGGCGCCCGCCATGTCACACGTTTGCAATAAATCGGCCGCCACGGCCGCTCGCAGAAAACCCGGCCCTGCCTCTGGGCAAATGGGATGATGCGGCGATGCGATCCTTGCGTCTCGATCAGTTCAAAGTCATCGTGCTGCTGTTCGCCGGCTACGCGGCGTGCTACTTCTGCCGCGCAGACCTATCGGTTGCAACGCCGCTCCTCATCGAGGAGCTCGGGCAGCCTGGCATCAGTCACGCCGTGGCCATGGTCCGCGTGGGCGAGTCATGTCATTTGGAGTCCTCGCCTACGCCCTCGGTAAGTTATTCCTTGGCCGGGCCTCGGTGATTTCTGGGGTGGCCGCGCCAACTTCCTGATCGGACTTGGCGGCGCAACAGCCTTCACGCTGTTGTTCTCCATGGGCGCTCGCTCCGCTCTTCACATTGGCCTGGTTCGGAAACCGCTTAGCCAGTCGATCGCCTGGGCGGGGCTGATCAAAGTCTCGTCGAATGGTTCGATTTTCCTCCTACGGCTCGTCATCGGCATTTTGAGCATCAGCTATCTGGTCGGAGATGCCGCGGCGCGCAGCGATGGGGGCTCTCAGGCCAAGGCTTTGGCTGGCGCGCGTTGTTTCTACTTCGCGGCGATCGTTGCGGGCCTATGTTCGTGTCAAACTTTTTGCTGCTGCGCGAGTCCCGCATCGCAGGCCGGGCACACCGAGGCCAAAACCAATCCGCTCAACCTTTTCGCTGACAGCGCAGTCGCGCGTCCGCAGCGTCGTGAGCTGCTCCTGCCGCTGCTGCGCAGCCGCTCCTTTCTCATCGTTTGCTTCCTCTCGCTCGGCTGCACGATAATTCGGGAGTCTTTCAACACCTGGTTACCCGTCTACCTGCATGACTACTTGGGCTACACGGCGAGCAATGCCGCCGGCATGAGTGCGATATTTCCCGGCGTGGGAGCCGTCTCCGTGCTTGCGAGCGGCTGGCTGAGCGACCGGCTGGGGGCCAACGGACGATCCGTGATCATGCTTGTCGGGCTTGCCGCGACCGCCGCGGCGCTCCTGGCTTCTCATGTCCATTCCTCGAGCGCCGCGGGATCGCTCCTGCCGCTCATCGCCATCGGCGCCATCGCGTTTTGTCTTCTCGGCCCCTATTCCTATCTCGGGGGAGCATTCGCTCTCGATTTCGGCGGCAAGCAAGCCTCGGCCGTCTCCTCGGGAATCATCGATGGCGTCGGCTATCTGGGAGCGGTTGCGGCCGGCGATAGCGTGGCAAGCTCTCCGTGGCGTTCGGCTGGCAGGGGGTGTTCCCGTGCTCGCCGGCGATTAGCGTTTTGGCCGCACTCGGCGCGCGGCATTCTGTGCTACCTGAGCGCGAAAGCAGCTGCGCGAAAGGCACGCATCTGCCATGAGCGCGCCGACCTCAGGCTAGCCGCATTCTTCAGCCGCCCGGACCACTGACCGTCGAGTGGTGCGAACGGCAGATCGATGAATTCGCCAGCATCTGGCTCTCGATAACTGCGCCCGAACATCGCGACCCGCACAGCGGTCAGCGGCTGGTCGATATTGCCGATCTGCCCGAGCAACCGCAGATTCGCTCGGCGGCGGCAGAACGGAAGACCCGCGTATCGAGTGGGAGGGCTCAGCCGCGGGATCCTTTGACCTGACTGGCTCGCCGCGCAGCGCGACTCTGGCAGTGCCTACCGTCCGGAATTCGAGGCGCGCCGCTGGCTCGAAGGCGCGACCTCGATGCGTCGCGCGATTTCGCGCTGCGCGAGCTTGCCGGAGCACATGCAATCCGACCGCCCGTTGCGCCTCGACTGGCTGACGCGACTGCTGCAGGACGGCATCGCATTTTTGAGCGGCGTGCCCGCGGAGGAGGATGCGCTGGTCGCCCCATGCCGCTCGTCGGCCACGTCGCCGAAACGAATTACGGCATGGTATTCGATGTGCGCTCCGTGCCGCAGCCCGAGAACCTTGCCTACTCGGATTTGGGGCTCGGGCTGCATACCGACAATCCCGTACCGCGAGCCCGTGCCGGGTTTTCAAGTGCTGCATGCGCTGATCGCGTCGCCGGACGGCGGCGAGAGCCTGTTCGCCGACGGTTTCGCGCTCGCCGAACATCTGCGCGACATCGATCCCGAGGCCTTTGCGTTGCTCACGCAAACACCCGTGCCGTTTCACTACCGCTCGCAAAACGCGGAACTTTACGCGGAGCGGCCCCTGATTGAGCTTTCGTGCCGGGGCGAGGTCTCCGCAGTCCATTACAACAGCCGCTCGATCGCCCCGCTGCGTCTCGCGCCTCTCGAGGCCGCGCGCCGTTCTATGCGGCCTATCGCCGCTTCGCGGCGCTGCTGCGCGAGCCGCGATTTCAGTTGAAGCTCCATCTGCCGCAGGGCGAGATCGTGGTGTTCGACAATCAGCGCATCCTGCACGGCCGCACGGCATTCTCCTCGGCGCGACACGCTCGCCATTTGCGCGGCTGCTATCTCACGCGTGACAGCGTCTATAGCGGCGCCGCGCTGCTGCGCCGCGGCTCGCGGCCGGGGGGCTCCAGATGAACGTTATCGACGAGATCCTCAGGCTCTTTGCGGATCGGGGTCGACGACGCCTATTTCGGCGAAAGCGTCTCGATGGCCGAGCACGGGTTGCAGGCAGCTCACTTCGCGCATGCGGCCGGCGCCCCGTCACGCTCATCGTCGCCGCGCTGTTGCACGACGTCGGACACCTTATCGGCAACGTACCAGACGATCTCGCCGACTGGACCGCGGATGCCCCCCATGAGCGACTCGGCGGCCGCTGGCTCGCGCGCGATTCCCGCCGGAAGTCTCCGAGCCGGTGCGCCTGCACGTTCCTGCGAAGCGCTATTTGCTGGCGACGGATCCGCAATACTTCGAAAAGCTCAGCCCCGCATCGGTCCTTACCCTGAAGCTGCAAGGCGGCCCGATGGCGCGCAGGAGACGTTGCGTTTCGAGGAAGAGCGCTTCTACCGCGAGGCGGTGCTGGTTCGCCGCTGGGACGATGAGGGCAAGGTCGCGGGACTCGCCACGGCCGGATTGCTCGATTACCGCGACATGATCGAAGCGCTCGGCCGGCATCGCAGTTAGCGCGCTGATCGTCACCGGCGCTGTCGAGAGCATCCCCATCGATTGCTTTTCGTTCGTTCAATAACGCGCCGGAGTTGCGGTATATTGGCCTGGGCGCGCGACGCGCCCCGCCTCGAGGGATGCCCATGCCGATGATCGCTTCCGTGCGCGCCGCGATTGCGCCCGCACTGCTCCTTCTCTGCTCGTTGCCGACGGGCGCAAAGGCCCAAGTTCCGGCAACGCTGGTCGCTCCGGACACGGAGGACGCGGACGCCACCCGCGAGATCGCGGCGGCGACCACCGAGCCGCGATTCTCTTCGCCCTGGGTTTCGTATCTGCCGGCCTCGGCCACCGTCCCCTCGCCGCGCGCCTTTCTGCATCGGATCCCCGGCGCCCCGGGCGAGCTCGTCGATTCGGCAGCCGCCTATGCCTACAGCCGGGCACTCGCCGCCGCCTCGCCGCGGGTGAGGCTGTTCACCATCGGCCGCTCCGAGGAAGGCCGCGACATCGTGCTGCTCGCGATCGCCGATGAGCAGGGCATCGGCGACCTCGACAGGCTCAAAGCCGCGACCGCCGCGCTCGCCGATCCGCGCAAGACCGATCCCGCCGCCGCCGAGCGCCTCATCGCCGACGCGCGGCCGATCTATTACTTCAACGCCGCGCTGCATTCCGATGAGACCGGCTCGACCGAGTCCATGCTCGAGCTGGCCTATCGGCTGGCGGTTTCCGAGCAGCCGATGATCCGCCGCATCCGCGAGAACCTCGTCGTGCTCATCAATCCGGTATCCAATCCCGACGGCCGCGACAAGCAGGTGGAATGGTTCTACCGCTTCCTCAAGGGCAAGACGGATCTGGCGACTCTGCCGCGCCAGTCGCCGCCCTACTGGTCCAAATACGCGTTCGTCGATATCAACCGCGACGCGCATCAGCAGACGCACGAGACCACCAAAGCCGTCCACCGCATGTTTTTCGAATGGCATCCGAAGGTCGTGCACGATCTGCATGAAAGCGTTGCGCTGCTGATCACCTGGAACGGCACCGGGCCCATCAACGAGAACATCGATCCGCTGACCTACAACGAGCGCCTGGAGCTGAGCTTTCACGAAGTGAAGACGCTCACCGGCTTCGGCATGCCGGGCGTGTGGACCTGGAACTTCGGCGATGACTTCGCGCATCTGTACCTCGATTCGGTCGGCCTGAATCACAACGCCATCGGCCGCGGCTACGAGACGTTCGGCAACGGCACCGCCGAGACGATGGCGCAGACGGTCGACCCGGACGAGTCCACCGCGATGGTATCGGCCGCTGCCGCCGCCCACGGGCCCGTTCCGCTGGTCGGCGCGCGACAATGTCAACTACATCGAAACCGCTGCGCTTGCCGCGCTCGATACACCGCCCAGCAGCCGAAGGCGCTGCTGCGCAACTTCTACCAGAAGGGCCTGCACTCCTGGCGCAAGGGCACGACGCAGGCGCCGTACGCCTTTGTGATCCCGGAGGATCAGGGCGATCCGACCCGCGTCGCGCAGCTGGTCGCGCGCCTGCTGTCGCAGGGTATCGAAGTGCAGCGCGCGACGACGGCGCTCTGACGCTCAAGGAAGGCACCTTTCCCGCCGGCACCTACGTCGTGCGGCTCGATCAGCCCTATCGCAACTACGCCGTCGACCTGCTGACTCCGCAGTTCTTTCCGAAGGACGGCGGCGAGCCCTACGACGATGTCTCCTGGGAACTGCCGGCGCACTATCATCTCAGCCGTTGCGATCGCTGATCCGGCCGTGCGCTAGCGGCGATCTCGCCGCTGACCGAGCCGCCGCATCCGGCGGGACGGGTCGGCGGCGGGGGCTCGTTACATGCTCAAGGACACAGGCCAGGAGGGGCTGCTCGAGGCGCGCTTTCGCCTGGCGCGCTTCAACATCGACATTGCCGAGCAGCCCTTCAGCGCGGCGGGCGCGCGATTATCCCGGCGGGTCTTGGATCATTCCGGCGCAGGCGGGTCTCGATGCCGCTCTGCGCGGCGGCGGCGACTCGGTCTTGACTTTCAGCGCCTTGGCGGCCGCCCCGATGTCGCGCACCACGCCGCGCCGGCGCCGCGGCTCGGCGTCTGGGTGCCATGGGCCGACACCGACTCGATCGGCTGGGTGCGCTACTCGCTCGATCAACGCCATATCCCGTACGTCTATGTGCGCGACGAGGACATTCGCGCGGCATCTTGCAGCAAGTACGACGTGCTTCTGTATGGGCACGTCGATCTGGAGCTTGCCGAACAGATCCAGGGCATCCCCAAGGAGTGGGGTCCGATGCCGTTTAAGAAGACCAAGTGACCCCGAGTCACGGCACGCCCGCCGAATCCGACGACATCACGGGCGGCATTGGCTGGGCGGGCCTTGCGGAGATCCAGCACTTCGTCGAGACGGCGGGCCTGCTCGTCACGCTGGGCAGCGGCTCGATGCTTGCGCTCGAGGGCGGCCTCGTTCGCGGTGTACGGCGCGATTCCGGCGGCGCGCCGCGCAGCTCGCAGGGGGGCGGTGCGGCGCCGCGGCCGCCCCGGAATCTCCGAACGCGCACGCCGGGCGCACATCTGCGCGTCACCTTCGCCCAGCCGGACTCCGATCGCCTATGGATATCGACGGCCACACGTACGTGTTTCGCCAGAACTTCCCGCTGTACGCGATGCCGCGTCGCTGGTTGCGCATGGCCTACTGCACGACCTGCCTTGACGGCCCGTTCGACCCGAGCGGCGTCGTCCTGAGTGGGGCGACCGCGGCGGGCAGCCGTTCGTGGTGAGCGGCCAGGCGTGGGGCGAGACGACCTGATCGGCCGCCCCGCCATTTTGGACATGCCGGTGGCAACGGCCATGTGGTCACGTTCAATTTCAATCCGCTGCACCGCGACCTGAATCGCGGCGACCAGCGCATGCTGTGGAACGCGATCCTCAACTGGCAGGCGTTGCTCGCCGGCCACTGAGCCACTGAGCCGATTCGGCGCGAGGCCTCAGAGATCGGCGGCGTCCGGCGCGGGCGGCTCGATGGCGCGCGGCGTGATCACGCGCAACAAGTCGATGCGGCGGCGATCGGCGCGCACGATGCGGAATTCCATATCGCCGACGGAGATGGTCTCGCCGCGGCGCGGCAGCCTTCCAAACTCCTGCATCAGGAGCCCGCCGATGGTGTCGTATTCCTCGTCCGAGAATGCCGTACCGAAGTATTCATTGAACTCGGCAATCGGCGTAAGCGCGCGCACGGTGAACTCGCGATCACTCTCGCGGCGGATCGCCTGAGCGTCCTCGACGTCGTGCTCGTCGTCGATCTCTCCCACGATCTGCTCGATGACATCCTCGATGGTCACGAGACCGCAGACGCCGCCGTACTCGTCGACCACCATGGCGAGGTGGTTGTGGCTTTGGCGGAATTCCTTGAGCAGTACGTTGAGGCGCTTGCTCTCCGGCACGAACATGACCGGATCATCGCGCTGCCACTCGGAACCACGATCGGCATTGCCCGCACGTCATCGTCGCGTTGGGTACTCGGACTTTCCGGCTTTTATGTTTCGGTGTTTCGCAACATCCCACTGCTGCTGCAGATGTTCGTGTGGTTCTTTGTGGTGCCGGAACTACTGCCCGCCAGGCTCGGTCTGTGGTTCAAGCGGGATCTGCCGAATCCCGAGTTCTGGACCGCCGTGCTGGCGCTTGCGTTCTATACCTCCGGCCGTTTGGCGGAGTTATTTCGGGCCGGGCTGCAGGCCGTTCCGCGCGGGCAGAGGATGGCCGCCGATGCAACCGGCATGAACCGGGCGCAGGCCTTGCGTTACATCGTCATGCCGCAGGCGCTGAGGATCATCCTGCCACCGCTCACCTCGGAGTTTCTGTCCATCGTCAAGAACTCGTCGCTGGCCTTGACCATCGGCGTGCTCGAACTGACGGCGCAGAGCCGGCAAATCGAAAATTTCACCTTTCACGGCTTTGAAGCATTTGGCGCCGCGACGGCCTTCTACGTACTGGTCGCGCTCGTTCTCAATCTGGTCATGGTTTGCCTGCAGCGGACCCTGGCCTTACCCGTTGCGGTGTAACTCCGATGCCGGATTATTCGCTCATCGTGCGAAACGCCAGCTTTCTCTTTGACGGTCTGCTGCTCAGTCTGACCCTGACACTGGTCGGCGTTATCGGCGGACTTGCCGTCGGTACCGCCCTGGCGCTGGTCCGGCTGTTCACTGGCGTCATCGGCAATTGTGTGGTCGACGCTTACGTCTTCGTGTTTCGCGCGATCCCGCTGATCCTCGTGATCTTCTGGTTCTATT
>CAVWME010000042.1:0-16138 GCA_963755935.1 uncultured Gammaproteobacteria bacterium | reverse complement strand
TACGCGGATGCAACGTCGTCGCGCGCGTCGTTATCGGTGGCATCGCCGGACAGCGGCTCGGAACTGGATACGTCGCGGCTCGGCAGGATAGTGGAGATAGCGTGTTTATAAATGAACTGGTACGCGATTCCGCGCAATAAAAGCCCGTACGACTCGAAGGACTCGATTTCCCCCTGGAGCCTGATCCCGTTCTTTAGATAGATCGCGACGGGGACTCTGCCGACGACGAGGGCGGCAAGAAATTCATGTTCACTCATCTCGGGATTCGATGGGTGGCGGATGATGCGTTCCTTTAACATGGGCTGAACCTCGAATGCGGCGGGAGAGGGCGCACATTGCGCGCCGACGTGCTCAAGCGACGGGGGAAGGGCGATCTAGCGGCCCTTCTAGCTCGCTTGCTCGGTACAGGCGGCACCGAGGGCGGTGGTGACGTGGTTTCGCTCCTCTGGGGGCGGCAGTCCCGCACCTGCTCCTGCACCTCATACGCGGCAGCCTGCAGCATCGTCGTGTGACAGTTACTTCCTGTCGATCTGTATGTTTTCTTTGGTGCCGCTATGGGAGACGGAGACCATGATGCCGACGCCGATCAGAATGGCGACTCCGATCAATGTCCAGACGGTGCCGATCCTTTGCAGCATACCCAGCTTCCAGAGGGCGGCCATGACTCCGCCAATCAGAACCATGAAACCAACGAGATACATACCTGCCCATTTCATCGACAAAACTCCCGATAAAGTTCAGTTCTAGAATGCAGAGTAGGGCTACGCGCTTACATTCGCTCCGCCGATGAGAATTGCATCGTATTAGGCACTTGTATCTGCCGACTATCTATCGGCACAGAGGCCATCCGCCTGTCAGCGAAACGGAGGCTTGGGCCAGTGGTGTATTCCAGGCGAGGTAAAGCCTTGATCTGTGAGCACTTGGAGCCGCGAGAGGGAGTCCAGGCGGCGCCAACTCCTTGTTGCAGGTTCGTACTGAAATTTTTGAGTGGGACCTTCGCATCAAGTCATGGTGCACTTTGGTCGCGCTTTGTACCGGTATGACTATTGCTTCTCGCTGCTCATGCTTCGCTTGCTGCGCGAGAGTAGGGCTTTGATTTCTATTGGGCCCACGATTGGCTTGTATCAAACGACTGACGTGACAAAGCGGGGTTGGCCGACGCGCGGCAGAGGGCCGCGCCGAACGTCGAGCTACTAGAATGGCCCTCAACGCGATCTCCGAGCGGATCTATGACATCCTATACTCGACGAACCATTCTCACGGGCGGCGCGGCACTGGCGGGAGCAGCGATCAGCCCGACGTTTGCCGCGGGCGCTCCCGGAAAGCAGGCACCCTCGGAAAGCAAGGCAGTCGTTCGGTTGATCGTCAACGGCCGCGCTCGGGAACTTGCTCTCGACCCCCGTACGACGGTCTTGGACACTTTGCGGGAACATCTGCAACTCACGGGCACGAAGAAGGGTTGCGATCAGGGACAGTGCGGTGCATGCACGGTGCACATTGACGGCACACGCGTCCTTTCTTGCCTAACCCTTGCCGTCGCCGCAGACGGCGCTCGAGTCGACACGATCGAGGGTTTGAGTCCACCCGGAGGGGCCTTGCATCCCATGCAACAGGCTTTCATCGACCAAGATGGATTTCAGTGCGGCTATTGCACACCTGGCCAGATCATGTCAGCCATCGCTTGCGTTCGAGAGGGCCACGCCCGCAATGACGCGGAGATCCGGGAATATATGAGCGGCAACTTATGTCGCTGCGCCGCCTATCCCAAGATCGTGGCGGCGATCAGGCAAGCTCGCCCCCGGATGGAGCGCTAGGTGCGCGCTTTCGAGTTCCAACGCCCGCATAGTCTCGCGCAGGCGGCGAATCTTGCCCGCGGCACGGCGCAGGGGCAAACCGATGCTGCCGCCCAATATCTGGCGGGAGGCACCACGCTCATCGATTTGATGAAGCTCGATGTGTTGAAGCCGCGCCGAGTGATTGATTTAAACGTCGCACAGGGCGGCCGGGAGATCGAAGCGAGCGAGGCCGAGCTGCGCCTGGGAGCCTTTGCCAAGATGTCGGCGGTCGCCGACCATCCGACGGTGCAATCTCGCTATCCTGTGATCGCGCAGAGCCTGCAATTGGCTGCGAGTGCGCAGCTTCGCAACATGGCGACGCTCGGTGGCAATGTCTTGCAGCGCACCCGCTGTCCGTACTACCGGGATCCATCCTGGACCGCGTGCAATAAGCGCACGCCGGGGTCGGGGTGCACAGCGATCTCGAGCTTCAATCGAAACCACGCCGTCCTGGGGGTAGATGACAGCTGCATCGCGCAATACCCCGGAGACTTCGCCATCGCACTGATGGCCTTGGAGGCCCAGGTCGATCTGTTGGGCCCGGCCGGTCCTAGAAAAATCGCATTCGCCTCACTCCATAGGGCGCCGGACGGCACCCCGCACATCGAGACCACGCTCAAGGAAGGTGAAATCATCACCGCATTTCGCGTCCCGGCGGGTCCCTGGACGTCTCGGTCAAGCTACGTCAAGGTCCGCGACCGCACCTCCTACGAGTTTGCGATAGCCTCGGCCGCGGTCGCACTCCATCTCGACGGCGGCCTGGTGCGGGCGGCGCGCATTGGATTAGGCGGCATGGCCTATCGGCCGTGGCGCGCGATCGAGGCCGAGAACGCGCTCAGCGGGCAGCCGCTCACTGAGGCGAATGCGCGAGGCAGCCGCTGCGGTGGCGCTGCGCGGCGCGGTAACGCACGGGTTCAATGACTATAAGCCGGAACTCGCCCAGCGCACTCTGGTCCGCGCGCTGCTCGAGACGCAATCGCTGAGTCTTTCGTAAGTCTGAGGTACGCAAGATGTCCGCCCTGAGTGCCGAACTCGGCAAGCCAGTCGCCCGCATTGACGGCATTGCCAAAGTAACGGGGGCTGCGCGCTACGCCTCTGATGAGCCGGTGACGAATCCCGCTTTTGCTTATCTCATCACCAGCAAAATCGCGCGCGGCAGCGTCCGATCATTTGACCTTGCCGAAGCGCGTGGGGTACCCGGGGTAATCGACATTGTAACCTACGAAAATGTCGGGGGCGGCTTCGACAAAGCCATGGGACCCGACGGCGGTCCTACGACGACGACTCTTGAGGACAATCGAATTTGGCACGATGGGCAGATCATCGGAATCGTCGTCGCCGAAACCTACGAGGCGGCGCGAGAAGCGGCTAATAGGTCGACGGTGATCTACGACCAGGAAGAGCCCAGCGCCACGTTTGACTCTCCGGGCGTCTCGATCGAGCCTCACAAAGCCGAACGCGGACCTGATCCTAGGAAAGGCGATGCCGAGGGCGCCTATGACAAAGCGCCTGTGCAGTTCGAGTCGCACTATTCGACCCCGGCTCAGCACCATAATCCGATCGAGCTGTTCACCGTCACCTGCGAATGGAAGGACGGCAAGCTCACGATCTATGAGCCTTCGCAGTTCATGTGGGGCACCAAGGGCTCCGCCGCGAGGCAACTCAAGCTGGATCCGGACCAGGTCCGGGCTATCTCCCGCTACATCGGCGGTGCCTTTGGCTCCAAGGGACCGAATCCTCGTACCCATTGGATTGCGCGTGTCGCGAAGCGGGTGGGCCGGCCCTTGAAACTCGTACCGACCCGCGACCAGGGTTTCACGATCGCCACGTTTCGGGCAGAGACGCGGCACCACATCAAGCTGGGCGCGACCGCAGAGGGCCGATTAGTGTCTTTTTCGCACGAGGGATGGGAAGTGACGTCCCGTCCTTCTCCCGTATAATGTCGCCGGCGTCGAGTCGACAGCGCGCATGTATGCATGCCCGAACATTCATACTGCCGTGAACATCGTACACGCAGACCGTAATACTCCGGGATACATGCGGGCGCCTCCTGAGACCCCGTACATGTTCGCGCTCGAAAGTGCAATGGACGAGCTCGCCCACCAGCTCAACATGGACCCCATTGAACTCCGGCGCATGAATGACACACAAACTGACCCGGTCGAAGGCATTCCTTTCTCATCGCGGTCCTTGATGCAATGTTTCGACCAGGCGGCGGCTCAGTTCGGTTGGACCAAGCGCCGCGCGGTTCCCGGCTCGGTGCGCAATGGCGAGTGGCTTGTGGGCTACGGATGCGCGACCGCTTGCTATCCGAGCAATATCGGACCCGCCGCATGCCGGGTCGCGCTCACCGCTGACGCCAAAGCCGTGGTCGGCCTCGCAGGTCACGAGATTGGCACCGGCGCTTATACGACTGTCGCGATCGTCGCGGCGCGCGCACTTGGGTTGCCGACGGCCGCTGTGACAGTTCACATGGGAGACAGTGACCTGCCGCCGATCATGATCGCGGGCGGCTCCAATAATGCGGCGTCGGCGAGCTTGGTCATCGCCAAAGCGTGCGAGCAACTACGCGATAGGATCTCGCAGGCGGCCGTCAAGGATCCTCGTAGTCAATTCTACGGCTTAGATCCGGCCACCCTTCAGCTCCGCGATCTGAGACTATCGGGCGCAGGTCGTGAAGAAAGCGTGCAGGCTGCCATCGAGCGCGCCGGGCATCGCTTGGAGGCCTATACCGAGAATATTCCGGAGGGGCTGCCACCATCTGCGATGGCAGACATGATCAAAGGCCAGCCGAAGATGCTCGGCGGGTCCGCCCGCAAAGATGTGACCGCTTACGCCTTCGGGGCTCACTTTGTCGAGCTGCGCATTCACCGTCGGACCCGCGAGGTGCGGGTACAGCGCACGGTCTCCGCTTTCGCGGCTGGCACGATCGTCAATGCCATGACGGCACATAGCCAATTTATGGGAGGAACGATATGGGGTATCTCCTCGGCGCTACACGAGGAGACGGAAGTCGATAAGGCAACCGCGCGTTACGTGAACGATAACCTGGCCGATTACCTCATTCCAGTTAACGCAGATGTCCCCGACATTGAGATCATCATGGTTGCCGAAGCGGACAATCGAGTCAACGCGCTCGGAATAAAGGGTATCGGTGAGATTGGGATCGTTGGCATGAATGCGGCGGTCGCGAATGCCGTCTTCAACGCGACCGGTCGGAGAATTCGCACACTGCCGATTCGCCCTGAAAAATTGCTGTAGGCACCGCTGACTGAGTTGAACGTTGGGATTCTGCGCCCGCAAAATCGAGCGGGGGCGGCGGTGAGATCAGCGTTGATGTCTTGCTCGCTGCCGCTGGAATAGCGCTGCTGCGCTATCGCCATGCGCCGGGTCTCGGACGTGTAATCCAGGATCAGGGGCTGTTCGCGACGACCTTACCGTTCTCCCAGACATAGATCGGGGTGCCAAACCGGCCAGGGCGAGGACGGCGATGGCCCCGCCCACGAGCAAGCCGCGCATCCCCCGGCGCGCCGGTGCAGCCATCGTCACGGGCAGCGACAACCGATCCAACGGTAGCGCGGGCGCCGGCGTGCCCGAGGGCAGTCGCGACCACTGCACTCGCACGAAGGATTCGGGGACATCCAGGCCCGACTCCGGAGTTGCATCGATGCAGACCGGCACTATGAACGTCTTGGTGCGCCATTCGCTGGGTGCGTTGATCGGCGAGTGTCCAATCGAGCCGAAAATAGTCTTGCAACCGGGCGGCCGTGTTCGCTGAAATAATGGGAACAAAGAGAGCGCATTCGGCGATCTGGCGCCGAATCATTTCATCCCGCACGTCACCGCTGCCAAGCTCGCTCTGATCGAACCAAACCTCCAGGCCACCCTCGCGCAATGCCTCGCCAATGCGGCGGGGCCGCGGTCGCATCCTGGGATGCATAACTCAGAAAAATCGCTTTGTTCGACTCGGCCATGGGTGTTTTTTTCCAGCGAAACGGTGAATGCGCGGTCAACGACAGATCGGCTGCATTCGAAGGCTTAGCCGTGTGACGTGCGACTCCGCTCGGCCTGGATACGATCGAGCCACATCCGGGTGCTCTTGAGCGAGCGCATTTCGGCGGGCAGCGCGCCGATGATCGTGGCCGCTTGGTTCAGCAGTTCGCTTCGGTGTGTCCCGTCGGTCAGCGCGAGAGCATAGAGCGCGCTCGCATAGTCGAGCCGCTGTTGCGCGTCGTCGTGATTGCGCGCGAAGCGCGCACGCTGCCAATCAAGGACGGGTGTCAAGAGCACCCGAGCCTCCGCAGCTTCTCCGAGCCGCGACATCACGATGCTCTGTAATACGACCAACGAGGCGTGAAAATTGCGGGAGACCCAATCATTGCCGGCCGCAGCGACGCGGCACAACCGAGGCGACCGCCGACTTTGCCGCCTCATAGTCGCCGAGCATTCAGTTCGGCGTTGCCGATGATCAATGCCGCGCTGCTCGGGCAGGGTACGAGGGCGCCGACGTGACCGTAAGGATCTTTCCATGTGAGACTGGTCTTCAGCATGGGCTGCGCGACAGCGATGGCTTGTTTGAAATCGCCGTTCGAACAGAGCGAGACGGGCGCGGGCATTCGCGAGCGAGCACTTCGCGTTGGAGGATTTGAAGCTGTCGTCGCCGAGCGCGGCCTGCACTTGGGCGAGTACGGGTTCGGCCTCTTTGAGAGCCGCCTCGGCGGCGTCGCGCTCACCCAAGTCGGCGTCGATTCGCGCGATGTTCGCGTAGCGCGCCATGACGGCGTCGCCGTGATTCGCGGCGGCCTGTGCGTATGCCAACAGAATCTTCAGAGCCTGCTGCGTCGCTGCGCGCGCGTCGCGCGGTCGGCCGAGTTCATCGTAAGCGGCCGATAAGATGGAGGCGTCGGTAGCACACCGAATAGCGGGTGTCGACATTGGCCGGGTCCAGCCGCAGCAGCAGAAATCCGTCCTCGAGGGCACGCTTCACGAATTCGGCCGAATCACCGATGCGCAGATCTTCGTGGGCCGGCGAGGAGCCGAGCAGGTTCAGGCGCTCGCGCGCCTGAAGGGCGACAATATGACCGGGACGCTGCGCGAGGATGTCGTTGGTCAGCTGCATGCCTTGCTCCGACACTTTTCGCAATTCGTCGATTTTGCCCAGCCGCCACAACTCGACGGCCTCGATGCTGCAGGACGTTGGCGTAGTCGGCGCTCGCAGGCAGATCGGTCAGTTTGAGGGCTCCGATGCTCTCGAGCGCCCGCTTGGCACGCGCGAACAGGGCAAGGGCCTCGTCGCCGTTTTCGTAGCTGGCGACGCTCATCGCCACCTCTCCGTAGGCGCGCCGGATCGCCACCGAGGGGTTCGGGGCGTCGGCATAGGAGCGCAATACCGCTTCGGCGCGGGCGTTGTACTCCTGGGTCTGCGTCGCGCACGACCCCGAATCGATCGTTGACATCCGCCAGTGCCGCAAGACCGATGCCGAGCGCGATCGCGGACTCTTCCGACGTGTCGCCCTTCTCGCGTAGACTGCTCGAGTGTCGTCACCGCTTCGGTCAGGCTAGTGCGCGCGCCCTTGAGGTCGAAGGCCTGTTGCTGCGCGATTCCGTAGCGGACCCGCGCAAGGGCGGCGCTGCGCATCGTGTCGGTGGTCTGCAAACTCGACGGCAGCGAGTCGTAGTACTGGGTCTCGCGCTCGCCGAGCTGCTTGACCAACCCAAGCGTCCCGAAGCCGGCGAGCTCGACCGCGAAGTCCTCGTTGAGGTAGCCCAGCAGGTGCTCTGCGTGGCTGCGGGCGGTTTCCGCGGCGGCGCGGCTCTCTTGCGCGGCAACCTCGGCGCGATGCGCACGGCGCAGGCTGACGAATGCAAAGGCGAGGGCGACGATCGGCCAACAGCGCCAGCGCCGCGCAGCCCGCCGCAATGCGTCGCGCGCGCTTGAGCGCCTGTCGCGCCGCGAGTTCGCGCTCGCGCTGCTCGGATAGCAGTCGCTCGGTATGGTCGCGCGCTTCGCGCTCGTGGCGCAGGTCGCGGCTCGCCTTGACGACCGCGCACAACACGTCATGTGTGAGCTCGACGCGGCGCACGTCGAGCCGCTCCTCGATGCGCAACAGCCGCCGGTTGACCAGCAGCGGCAGCGTTCCGGGAGCCGCGCCGGCCGCACCGAACAACGACACGATCCGCTCCTCCGCGATGTTCTCGCGATATCCGGACTCGGTGAGAAGCTCGTCCTCGATCACGCGCCGCACGGCCGCGGGCTGATCGGCGAGCGCCCGCTCATAGAATTCGGCCAGGATGGTGGCGTGCGAACCGGCCAGCAAGTCCAATGAGATTTCGGCGCGGCCTTCGGCAATTCGCTTGTCGTTCAACTCGCGGCAGATGAGGCTGAGGAGCGAAGGCTCGACTTCGGCGTTGACGATCTCGGCGCCACCGGCGACGAAGCGCACGATTGCCGCCGCCACGTCCTCTGTGACGAGCCTGCCGCCGGGACGTCGCACGGCCTCGAGTGCCTGATTCCCCGTCATCGGCGCGAGTCTCAAGCGGTTCTGCGTGATGCTCGGCATCGAGCTCTTGAGTCCTTCCAGCGGCGCCAAATAGTCCTCGCGCAGCGAAATGAGCACGCGGTAATCGCCGCGCGCGAAGTCGAACTTCTCGGCCGCGGCGTCGTCCTGCTCCAGCCGCTCCTCCAGCTCCTTCGGCGGGCGGTTCTCGACCAGATCGGACAGGTCCGCGATGAAGCGCGCCGCCCGGGCGCGGCCGAAATCATCGCTCTGCGCGAGCGTGAAAATCTCCTCGAACTGATCGAAGATCAGCAGCGGGACTAGTGTTTGTCCTGCCTCGTCCTTGCAGCACATCGTCGCGGTGATGCAGGAATTCCCATAAGGATTCACCCTCGACCGCGACGCCGGCCTGCGTCCACTCGCCCGAGCGGCGCGCGGTGGCTGCGATCGCGGCCTTGATCTGATCCGCAGGCTCGGGCGCCTCGCGCCCATAGTCGATTCGTACGTACACCGGGCAGTAGCCCTGGCTGCGCAGTCGAGGCACAAGGCCTGCGCGCAGGATGGAGGTCTTGCCGAGGCCCGACTGGCCAAACAGTATCGTCAAGCAGCTTGCGCTGCACGCGCCGGGCGAGTTCAGCGACCTCCGCCTCGCGGCCGTAGAAATACTCGCGCGTCTCCTCCGTGAAGGAGGCGAGGCCCAGCCACGGGTTCTTCGCATCGACCGCCGTGCGCGACGCCGGCGGCGTTGGCGGAGCTCGCGGCGTTGCCGTGGACGTCGTTCACTGGCCGCGCGCCGTCATGAAATCCTTGAGCCGCTGCGCAAACTCCGTCGGCACAATCCCGCTCGGGCAGGGAATTGAAATGCAGTGCGCGGAAACGGTCGGGGACAATCGCTTCGCCCGGCGTCGTCCCATCGACGGTCACCGGCAACACGAATAACGCGCCGTCCGCCATGTTGCGCAATCGATCGATGGCATAGCTCCACTCCCGCCGGAAGTACGCCTCGGTGCGCCGCTGCGTAGTTGCCGAGATCACCGGGATGAAATAGGAGCACCGTGCGATGTTTTGACGGATCTTGCGGTCGTAGTCGTCGCCCGCCTCGAGCCGGTCCATGTCGAACCAGGTCGTGATACCCGCCGCCTCGAGCCCGGCCTTGATCTCGCGTACGGCCGCCAGATCCTCGCGCGCGTAGGAGATGAATACGGCGTTCTCCGGCATTTCGCGCGCCGGCGGCAGGAAACGGGCCGGCATCGCCGCAACCGCCACCGCGGGTTTGCGGCGCGCCTGCCAGCGCTCGTGCAATTCCTCGACGAACTTGTCGGCTCCCGACGTAGATGCGCGTGCGCACGCTGACCTGCTGCAGGAAGGAAACCAGCCGCTCGTCGGAGCCGGAATGACCGTCGGCCAGCACCTCGCCGACATCGCGCGGATCGGAGAGGCGCTGGCGCTTGGCCATGCGCAGGAACAGGCGCGCCAGCCAGTTCGAGAAGTTGCTGCCGATGAACAACAGGTGGTTGTGCTCGAGCTCGTGGAACAGCTTCTCCGGCGCCAGATGCTCGTTTTGCAACGCGCAGATGAACTCCAGCAAATCCTCGTCCGAGACCACGTACGTGGGCGACGCCGACAGCTTGCCGAACAGGTGATATACCACCGGGCGCGTCAGCCGATCACGCTCCGTCGGCAGGTCCGTGACGCGGTTCGGGGCATAGGACAGCACCTCCGTGGACGGCGCGCCGGCGAACCTAGCCGAGTTCAGTGCCCCCTCGAGCAAGCGAGTCGAACGTCGTGGAGACGAAAACGTCGAAGTCCGTGATCGCGGCGAGGCGCTTGAGCGCCAGCGGCGGCTCGAAGGCGGCATCCTTCATGATGCCTCGCAGCCTCACGTACGCTTCCTCACGCCGGCCGCGGCTCGACAAGAACCAGCAAACGACGTCGTTCAAGGTGTAGGGCTGCGGCAGCAACGACACGTCGACGCTGAGCTTCGCGGCCAGCTTTTCGGCGAGCCAGTCGTACAGAAGACGGGATCCACGCTCGGTCTCGACCAGCAACAGCTCGGGTCCCACGATCGGGATGACCCGGCGCTCCTCGATAAAGCTCAAAAGGTCGTCCCAAGCGTCGTCGTCCAGCGTCGAAAGAGCTGGTTTAATCAGCGTTGCATTCAAACGGACGACCCCTTGCACGTTTTGATCGCGTAGACGTCAGGCGCCGGGCCGTGCGTGCGTCCCATCGCCCTCATTCGGTGAGTTTTTCTGCCCACATCCCGGCCCGTCGCCCTTTGTTTCGTCGCGGCGGTCGCGGTCGCGTTCTGTCAGCATACCGCAACAATCGATGTTGCAGAAAGGGATTGGTCTTCGAGAGGCAGCGCGCTTCCGCCGTGCCACTTGGCAGCCATGCCAATTTGCGTTTTTCACATAAGAGCGCGGCCGTCGGCCCGGAAACCAATTGCACAAGAGGCACCCGAGACCCAGGATCCCCGCGGATCCCCAAGTGCGCTTGATAACCGGCAACAAGAGCCCGCTTTCTGTCCTCCGCTCGCGCAAAGGGCGGTGAGAGCCAACGCGGGGATTCGCCAATTGTCACCCAGAAGCAAATGTTGCGACAGGTTCCTACTGCGCGCGCCAGAAAGCACCGACCTCGGTAATATTGGGCCATGAACTCGGGGACGCCTGCGCGGAGACCTCCCAGCATATCCGGAGAACGAGTGGCCCAATGCGCGCGCGCCCCACTAAGCAGTTCGGCTCTTTGATAAACGTGTCGGTCGGGCGGACTTCTTTACTCGCGGGCGTCCGGTTCGCAAGGATAGGAGCGCGCGTTCGACGAGCATGATGGCTTGATCATATCCATCTGAAATTCCGAGCGCCTCATCGATGACGAACGTTCGTGCCAGTGCAGCGGCGATGGTCACGACGCCGGCAGCCGGATAGATACTTTGATCGACGCCATGTTTTTCCAATATGCCCGACACGGCTTCAATTTGTAGAAGTCGGAATTCCCTTGCGGACCGGACTATCTCGGCTCGGATTGCTGGCCGGTGGTGCGCAATTGCCGCCAACTCTGTTGAAATAACAGCGCCCCCCGCACTACTGTTTAGTTCCCAGAGAGCCCTTAGCGGTTCGGAAGACGCAACTGCATCCTTGAACCGCAGTTGCCGCCGGCGCGTTATTTTTTCATGAACGGCGAGGACGAGGTCATCCATCGTCCGAAAGTAATAGTAAAGGAGCTGCGGAGTAAGGCCTGCTTTCTGAGCAACCTTTCTGGCGCTGATTGCGGCATAACCTTCCTCTCGCAGAAGCTGCTCAGTTGCCTCCACCAGAAGACTGCGGTTCGCAGCATTTTTATCGCCGAACCTCCGGTTCGTTGCCATATTTCTCCTCACACGGTCAAATACTAGGCCTCTTAGTACAACACAAGGCAGTAAACGAGCCAGTCAAAATATCCGGCAGGCTGCTCGGAGATTCCGCGAAGCTTCGGATCCAATCCGGGCCAGATCATCGGGCGCGGAGCCGTAGTGGTTGACGCCGGCTGGTTGTAATGCTATGAAGGTGTTCAGCATCTGAACCGATGCCTATCTCATGGACGCTGGGTGGTGGTCCTCCGATGGGCCTGTGACATTTCCGACTTAATGTGAAAAGGGTCAAATGGGGGTTCCTCTATGAACACAGTCCGCGTTGAGGAAATCAAACCGGCCATCGGCGGAATCGTTCATGTCGCCAAGGCCGATTTGCTAAATGATGACGTCGTCAGCGCACTTCGCGAGGCGCTCGATGACCGCGGAGTGCTTGTTTTCCCGCGAATAGATCTGACTAACGTCGAACAGTTGGCGCTCACAGACAAAATTGGCAAGCGGCTCAACTACGTCAGCAAGGCCCCGGGGAGCGGTGCGACCGGCGACACGGACGTGTACACGATCACCTTAGACAAGAAGATCAACAATCAGCCCGAATACGTGTTGGGCACTTTCTTCTGGCACATCGATGGTGTGACGATCGATCAGCCGTTACCCAAGGGGACCCTTCTCACTGCCCGCAAGCTGTCCTCAACAGGCGGACAGACTGAATTCGCTAGCACGTATGCTGCTTACGATAGTCTGCCCGATACGGATAAGGAGGCGTACGCGCATCTGAAGGTCGTCCACAAAATGGAGGCTTCAATGCGGCCTGTATTCGAGGCATTGTCGGAGGAGGATCTTGCTCGCTGGCGCGGCATGTCGAGCGTCATGACTCACCCGCTGGTATGGACGCACAAGTCGGGTCGCAAGTCGCTCGTGGTCGGTAGTCACGCCGACAGCATCGTCGGCCTTCCAATTCCACACGGCCGTTCGCTGCTGATACGTCTGCAAGAATGGGCTGCCCAGCCTGCCTTCTCGTACCGTCACGAATGGCAGGAGGGCGACCTCGTCATCTGGGACAATCACGGTCTCATGCACCGCGTCGTTCCCTATGATGTGGATTCTGGGCGAATGATGCATCGGACGACCCTCAAGGGCGAGGAGCGCGTTGCAGCCTGATCGCGCAAGCCCAGACTACAAGAGTTTAGGCAACAGACACATCGTGTGCTCATGTCCGCCTTGTTTAAAAACCTGACCGACAGAGCTATTGATTGCTTCCGACGAATGATCCTATTTGGGAATGAACATGCTCATCGAGCGCTCGGAACTGATAATTAAGGACGGCCTGGAAGACGACTTTGCTGCCACCATGAGCGAGCGCGGCATACCGCTCCTGAGCAGCATGCCAGGCGTGATCGCTGTGCAATTCGGGCGGGGAGTTGAGAACCCCGCAAAGTTTATGCTGCTGGTTGAGTGGTCCGCGATGGACGCGCACACGGCATTCAGAATTAACCCTGTCTATCCTGAGTTCTCGCAGCTACTAAAACCCTTCGTCAAGGCAGGTGCTATGGAGCACTTCCACATTGCCTGATCCTGGGAGTTCGGTGCGATTTGCTTGATCGGTTCCGGCCGATTCCGTCAATCATCGTGAGCGGCCGTTTCAAGAACACACGCCCGCACGGGCGATTATGGACGTTCGAAAACCAACCGAACTTTATATAGCTTTTTTTCATGCTTCCCTGATCAATTTCGTTAAGATATTGGCGTCCGCGGAAATCCTCTCGAGGTCGCGTTCGACTATTTTACCGTGCTTTGTCCAAACGGATTCTCGTGTAGTCGCGTTTATCATAGTATCGGTCGGGAATCTGGTCGGTGAGCGCGATTGGTTTGTGGCTGTCAAACGCCGTGGAATACTCCACGTGACCAGCGGTGCCGTCAGCGTCGATCCAGTTGCTCTTGATAAGCCATGGCTGGCGCCGGCATCGATCGCTTTCATGGTGTACCTTTTCATGGGATGGGCCGGGCTCAAACCGCAAATTGGCTCAGCTACGATGGACAACATAATGGCCATCGAGGCCATCCACAGGTGCCCAAACGGATAGTTAAACGCATACTCGTTCGATAGAAATGTAATATTGAAAATATATAGACGGAAAGGGCAGGGCCATGCATCCGAAATATCCGAATATTTTTAAGCCGATCAAAGTCGGGCCCGTTCAATTGCCGAACCGCTATTATTTCTCGCCACACGGCCTCCCGCTGACGGTGGGCTGCGGTCCGTCGAACGACCTCGTGGCCTATTGTACTGAGCGGGTACAGGACGGCGGCTGCGGTCTCGTGATCCTCAGTTGCACAGTGCATGATAGGGGTCGGACCTATCAGCCGTGTCCCTATTCGACGCACACTATCGGAGCGTTTCGTGCGCTAGCAGACGCGGTTCACTCAGCGGGCGGTAGGATCTTTGCCCAGCTCTGGTACAACTGGAACGCGCCTGGGCATTGGGGCCCGCTTGCCCCCGCCGCGCCGACATTGTCCCCTTCTGTTTCGCAATACTCTTACGGCGGGATGAGCAACGGCACCCATTCGGTGACGCGCGAGGAAATTCGGATGATGCACGAGTGCCATCGTCGGTCAGCAACCAACCTACGCGATGCGGGGTTCGATGGCATTGAAATTCATGCTTCGCATTCCGGCATGATGGAGCAGTTCCTCTCGCCTTATTTCAATCGACGCGACGATGAGTATGGAGGCAGCCTCGAAAACCGCATGCGCCTGCTAGTGGAAACACTGGAGACCACGCGCACATCGGCCGGGAAAGATATGGCGATTGGCATGCGATTCAACTGCGACGAATTGGTTGAGGGTGGCTATGGAACTGCTGACGCCTATGGTGTGCTGCAGAAATTGTGCGCGCGTGGGCTGCTCGATTTCGCCGACCTCGACATCGCGATGGAGCCGCTTCAACTTCAATATGGCATGCCAACGGTCTTCGTCGAAGAACACGTCTACAAGCCCTATGTCGAAAAGGTCCGTGGCGCGGCGGGCGACGTCCCCGTGCTAAGTGTGCTCGGTCGCGTGACGCGCATGGCCGATGCCGAGGCCGCAATCGCTGCAGGCATTTGCGATATGGTCGGTTCGGCGCGGGAACTCATTGCGGAGCCGCGGTTCGTGAAACATGCTTACGACGGGACGGAGGAGCTTGGACGAACCTGCATCGCCTGCAACTGGTGCCTTGGCGGCATGGCCGACGGCGCTTTCGGTTGCTCGGTCAACCCAGCAAGTTACCGCGAAAGAATATGGGGAGTACGCTCGTTCGCTCCGGCTAACCGACGCCGGAGCGTCGTTGTGATCGGTGGTGGGCCGGCCGGGCTCGAAGCTGCGCGGGTTGCCGCGCTGAAGGGGCATCAAGTCACGCTCTTCGAAGCCCGCGATCAACTGGGTGGGAATCTTGAACTCTGGGCGCGATTACCGGGGAGAGAGTTCTATCGTCACGCCATTGATTGGTGGCAGCGCGAAATCGTACGCCTCGGCGTGACGGTTCATAAAAGCCAAGCGGCCGCGATAAACGATGTCCTGCGGCTCACGCCGGGTGCCGCGATCGTGGCGACTGGCGCGCGCTTCAGCAAGACCGGCCGCACGGGCATCGCCGACCGCGATATTCCCGGCGCGGATAGGCCCCACGTCTTCTGTGTCGAGGACGTTCTACTGGGCAAAGTGCGTCCGTCCGGTAGGGTGGTAGTGCTGGACGGGGAGGGCACGCATGCCAGTATCGGCGTCGCGGAGTTTCTGGGACGCGGCGGAGCTGAGGTAACTATGATCTCGTCGAACTTCGCACCTTACTCCAATCGTATTCTTTTCGCGTTCGAGAGCGAACTGGTGGTCAAACGAATGATCGAGGCGAACGTGGCATTTCGGCCCGCTACATGGGTGCGCCGCATCGGGGAAAACGACCTTGAGTTATTTGACGTCAACAGCGGGCGCGAGTCGAAGCTGGACGGCGTCGACGCGGTTGTGCTAGCTACCGGTCGAATATCGATCGACGATATCGCATGCGAGCTCGAGGGCAAAGTGGAGCAGCTTTTCACTATCGGCGACGCGCTGGCCGTGCGCCCGTTCGCCACAGCTGCGTTCGAGGGGCAGAAATTCGCAAGGCTGATCGGAGAGTTGAACGCGCCGAGAAGTGTTGCGGAAGCTTATTTTACGTCCGACGATTCGAAGGATTATCCCGCTCCTGCCGATTCTCGGATCTCGAACGCGAGCTAGCGATTTGTTAACCGCGATGCGCGTGCTTTTGACGGTGGTCGTTGGCCACAGCGTGCCTGCCGGCAATTCAAACGGCACAGAGGCCGCGGTCGCGGTGATCTGGGCCGGCTCGGATGCCGCCATGGCAGGGTGCCAACAATACTGAGCCGCGCCAGGCACCCTCAAGCACATGCCCCAATTAGGTCATTTTCCAATTTAACATAATATACATTATG
>CAVWME010000041.1:0-63502 GCA_963755935.1 uncultured Gammaproteobacteria bacterium | reverse complement strand
CGCCGACAGGTCATGAGCCTCGCTGCCACTAGGGCAACGGAACGGCGCCTTGGATTTTCACGCCGCCGCGGATGCCGCCAGCGCCGGGATCGCGTAAACGCGCCCGAAGCGGTTGCCGAGGAATGCCTGCAGGCCGATCTCCTCCTGCTTGATGAGCCCGGATTGCGGCAGGTGGCCTTGCCGCAGTAAATCGAGCACGGCGCAGATGCCTCCGGCCGTGGTGATCTGGATGGCACTGCGCACGCGACCGCCCATGGGAGCGGCATAGACCTTGTTCGCGTAGGTCTCCTGCACGAGCTGGCCGCCGCGCTTGCCGCTGACAGTGACGAAAATGATCACGACGTCCTGCAGGGTGACGGGAACGGCATTCTCCAAGATATCGCGGAGCAGCTCGCGGCGATCGCGCAACCGCAGATCGTTGAGCAAGGCCTTCATGATGGCGGCATGCCCCGGATAGCGGATGGTGCGGTAGTTGAGATTGCGCACCTTGCCTGCGAGCGTCTCGCACAGCGTGCCGAGTCCCCCGGAGGTGTTGAACGCCTCGTAGAGAACCCCGTCGAGCGAGAATTCCTCGAGCTCTTCCAGCGCCTGAGTCTCGCGCAGCTGACCGTTGACGATCGCCTCGCAAGGCTCGCAATACTCGTTGATGACCCCGTCCGTGCTCCAGGTGAGGTTGTAATTGAGTGCGTTCGAGGGGAATTTGGGCAGCGCACCCACGCGCATGCGGACGTCCTGCAATTCATCGAAGTGCGAGGCTAAGTCGCTCGCCACGATGGTGATGAAGCCGGGGGCGAGCCCACATTGAGGAATGAAGGCCGTGGATGCTCCCGCGGCCAGCTGCTTGACGGCGCGGGTGCTCGCCACGTCCTCGGTCAAATCGAGATAGTGCGCACCGGACGCCTTGGCCGCCTCGGCAATCAGCCGCGTGGCGTGATAGGGCGCCGCGCTCAATACCGCGAACTTGCCCTTGAGGATCTTTTGCAGCGTATCGCCCTGCGTGATGTCCGCGGCGACCTTGGTGACAGCCGCCGCCGTCTCGAGCCGGTCGAGTGCCGACTGCGATCTGTCGATAACGGTGACCGCATAGTCTCCGGACGTCACCAACAGCTCGGCGATCATCGAGCCGATTTTCCCCGCGCCTACGATGGCAATGCGCTCCATGGAGCCTCCCAGAATGATTAACCGCCGTTCCGACGGCCATTTTCGTCGGCTTGGGCGACGATTAGTAGGGTCAGAAGGGTCGTAATCACGGTATAGTTAGTGGAATCAAAGGGTATAGCCGGCGAAAGGTAATGGACGCGATCGACGAAAAACTTATCTCCGCGCTGCGCGACAACGCCCGGGCCGCGACCGCCAAGCTGGCCCGTCTGGTAGGACGCTCCCGGACCAGCGTGCAGAGCCGCCTCGAGCGTCTTGAGCGGGAAGGTGTCATCGTCGGCTACAGCGTACGGGTGGCTCCCGAGCACGAGCTGGGGGCAGTGCGCGCGCACGTCATGATCAAGGTAGGGCCGAAGGAAGCTCGGGCCGTCACTGCCGCTCTCAAGGCCATCGCGCAGGTGCGGGTGTTGCACTCGGTCAGCGGCGATGTCGATCTCATCGCCGTGGCCGCCACCGCGTCGGTCGCCGAGATGGACGAGGTCATCGATCGGATCGGTGCGCTCGATGGCGTGGAGCGCACCACCTCTTCCATCATCCTGTCGACGAAGTTCGAGCGGTAAGCGTGCTCAGTCTCGAGCCGCGATAACAGCGATCTCGATCTTGTAGGCGGTTCCCGCGAGTGCGGGGGAGAGGACTGTCGCGCGGGCCGGAGCGGCGCCCGGCAGGATCCAGCGCTCCCAGACGCCATTCATCTGGTCGAAGGTCGCCATGTCGGTGAGCCAAATGGTGGCGGAAAGGAGCTTGCTCTTGTCCGTCTTCGCCTCCGTGAGCAACGTATCGATGAGGCTCAGGATTTCCCGGGTCTGTTCGGCAACGTTCTTGCCCTCCGCGTGGGCGGCCACTTGGCCTGCGAGATACACGGTCTTGTCGTGGATGACCACTTGCGACATGCGTGGGCCGCAATGCAGACGTTCGATGGACATGATGTTCTCCCCTGGAAATAAAAAACGGCGCGGGCTTTTGGCCCACGCCGCCGGATTATCGCACCGACGGGGGAGTTGGCTGGCTTGCCGGCGCGAGAGGCTCCTAAACTTCGAGCCCTGCGAGAACCGCGAGGCTCAACTCCATACTGCCAAATCGGTGTCAGAACGCGACGTACTCTTTATGCGCCTCCATGCAATTTATTTCACTTGACGCGACACGCTGCCAGGCGCGGTTCAGATCGCAGGCGACGGCGCACTGCGGGGGTGGCGCGCCCGTTTTACATAATAGGCACCGACCGCCACCACCAAGGTCACGAGGCTGGCCTTGAAGTCCTGCTGCATGGCCGGCGTGAAGGCCATCGCGACGAGCACGGCCCCCATGGCGGCGATGGCCGCATAGCTCAGCCAGGGGAACAGCCACATGACGACCGGCGGCGCCGGCTCGCCCGCCCGCTCGCGGCGCCTGCGCAGCGTGATTTGCGCGACGCAGATGGCCATGTACACGTAAACGACGAGCGCGCCCGAGGAGCTCACCAGAAAATCAAACACCGCCTGCGGTGCCTCGGTGGCCGCGATGATGCCGAGAAATCCCGCCACGGCGCCCATGAGCACCGAGCCCACGGGCACACGCCGCTTGTTGAGCCTCACCATGATTTGGGGAGCGTCGCCGCGGTCGGCGAGGATGAAAAGCACCCGCGAGCTCACATAGAAGGCGGAGTTCAGGCACGAGAGGACGGCGGTGAGGATGATGACCGTCATGATCGTGCCGGCCCACGGCACGTGCATGGTATCGAGGGCCAGCGTGAACGGCGATTCGCCGGAGCGCACCGTATTCCAGGGAGCAACCGCGACGATCAGGAATACGGACAGCACGTAGAAGGTCAGGATACGCAGGATGACTGCGCTCCCCATGCGGGCGACCGCCCGACCCGGCTGGGCCGACTCCGCCGCGGCGATGGTGGTGATCTCAGCGCCCGTCATGGCGAAGAACACGGTGGGCACCGCCGCGAGCACGGCGATCCAGCCGTTCGGCGTGAATCCGCCGTAGGCGGTGAGATTGCCGAAAGTCGCGCCGTTGGGTGACGTCCAGCCGAAGGCATAGGAGGCTGCGATGACGATGAAGACAATGATCGCGGCCACCTTGATCGAGGCAAACCAGAACTCGAACTCGGCATAGGAGCGGGCGGACATCAAATTGACGGCGGTCATGATGGCCATGAGCCCGATTCCTATTTCCAGGGGCGTGAACTGCGGCAGCCAGTGCCCGAGGATTTTCGCGCCCGCGATCGCCTCCACCGGCACCACCAGCACCCAGAAATACCAGTACAGCCACCCGACCACGAAACCGGCGCCGTCACCCAAGCCGGCGCGGGCGAACTCGGTGAACGAACGCACCGCGGGGAGCGCCGTTGCCATCTCTCCCAGCATGCGCATCACCAGCAGAATCAACAGCCCGCAAATGGCGTAGCTGATGAAGCTCGCCGGACCGCCGCGCAGGATCGAGGTGCTGCTGCTGACGAACAGTCCCGCGCCGATGATGCCGCCGATGGAAATCATGGTCAGGTGCCGGCCCTTCAGGGAGCGACTCAATTCGTTCTTGCCGGTCGTCGTCGTAGCCAACTGCGTCATCTAAGGTCCCCTCAATGTGCCGCCGAATCCAACGCCGGCCGTTGCCGCGCCGCCAGCAAATGTGCGTCGCCGGCCGGCGCATTGCCGCGCGCGTACGGCTTGGCGAGAACCATGTACGCGGCGCCGATCAGTATGACGCCCGCGGTGGTTGCTGCCATCCCGTAAACCGCGTACCACGGGTCCGCGGCGCTCTGCGGCCGCGGCCAGAGAATATTCACGATGGCCGCCACGCCATAGGCGAGCGCCAAGACGTTGACCGGGACGCCCCATGCGCCGAGGGTAAACAATCCCGCCGGACGCCAGCCTTTCATGCGCGCGAGCAGCGCAGCGAGCACGATCATCTGAAAGGCGATGTAGATGCCGACCGCCGCGAAACTGATGATGGTATTGATCGCGTTCGCAAGCCACAGCGAAGACAGTGCGATCACCGCGGGTATCGTGCCCATCACCATCAGCGCGTTGGCTGGCACGTGACGACCCGCTGACATGCGGGAGAGGAACCGGCTGCCGAAGATCATCTGATCCCGGGCGTAGGCGAACACCAGCCGGCTCGCGGCGGCCTGCAGGCTCAGCAGGCAGGAGACGAACGAGATCAGCACGACCAGGATGACGGCGCGGAAACCGTTGTCGCCCATGGCGGCCTTGAGCAACGTGACGATAGGATCGGAATCCTTGCCGGCCAGCACCGCGCCCAAGTCTGGAATCGCGAGCACGAACGCGAGACACACCCAGCTCGCCGCTGCGCCGCCGATGTAGATGGTCATGCGCATGGCCTTCGGGATCATGCGGCTCGGATCCGGTGTCTCCTCCGCAACGTCCCCGCAAGCCTCGAAGCCGTAATAGCAGAAGATGGCGGCGAGCGAGGAGGCGAGGAACGCCGGCCAATAGTTGTCGGTGTGCACGAGCGAGGTGTCGATGAGCACGCGCAACGGCTGATGACGCGCAAACATCAGCAGATATCCGCCCACCACGATCGCGCCGATGATCTCGCAGACGAATCCGAACATCGCCACCCGCGAGAGCAGGCGCGTGCCCGACAAATTGAGCGAGGTGGTCGCGGCAATGAGCACCAGCGCGATGACCGTGGTCGCGACCGGGGAGCTCTCGTGACCGAACAGCTGCGCGAGAAACGGCGCGATGCCCGTCGCGACCCCGGCCATCGTGCAGCAAAGCGCCCAGCCGTAGACCCAGCCCGCCATCCAGGCCCAGCGCCTGCCCACGAGCCGCCGCGCCCAAGGATAAAGCCCTCCGGAGATGGGAAACTGCGAGACGATCTCCCCGAAAATCAGGCACACCAAGAGCTGCCCCAGACCCACGGCGATATACGTCCACCACATCGGCGGCCCGCCGATCACGAAGTTGGCCGCGAATACGGTATAGACGCCGACCACCGGCGAGAGATAGGTGAAGCCAAGCGAGAAGTTCTCCCATTTCGACATGGTGCGGTCGAAATGCGAGGTATAACCGAGCGCGCGCAGCTGTTCCGCGTCGCTATCGGCCGAGTGTGCGCGCTGGTCGTTCATCGGCGATCATCCCCTGTTTTAGTGTATGTTACACGCGGCCGGCTGGGCTGCCCTAGCCCGCCGTCCCGTACGGCGGAAAGCGCGCCATCGTTTCCAGGTCGCCGAGCTCCCGATCGTTGCGCACATACAGGCGCCTGGCATCGCGCACGGGCTGAAAATCCCAGGGTGTGTAGCGGCCGGCACGCAGGGCGCCGTACACCAGATGCCGGCGGCGCTGACTGCCCTGGACCGCCGCGTGCAAGGCCGGAAGATCCCAGCGCCGATCCACTTCGGCGCGAAACTCGCGCACCCGAGCCTGGTGCAGCGTTGCCGGCGCGAGGTTCACGCGCTCGTCGGGATCCTCGGCCAGGTCATAGAGCTGATCCGGATCGACAGGGGAGTGCACGAATTTGTAGCGGCCGCGCTTGATCATCACGAGCGGCGCGATCGCACCTTCCGCAAGGTACTCGCCGATCACCTCGTCCCTGCCGGGCGCGCCCGCGAGCTGCGCCGTGAGACTCCGTCCGTCGAGAGGCGTCGCGCAGTCGGCGAGCGTGCCGCCCGCAAGCTCGATCAGAGTCGGCAGGACATCGACGAGCGATGCGGATTCGCGCACCCGCCGCGCGGCAAAGCGCCGCGGTGCATGCACGATGAACGGAATGCGGCAGGCCGGCTCGAAGAAATTCATCTTGTACCAAAGTCCGCGCTCGCCGAGCATGTCGCCGTGATCGGCGAGCAACATAACGATGGTGTCGCCGGCGAAACCCGCATCGCCGAGTGTGCCGAGCAGCGCGCCGATCTGATCGTCGACGTAGGAGACCGCGCCGAAGTAGGCGCGGCGCGCAGCGTGCACCTCTGCGTCGGTCACCGGCTGCAAATCCAGGCCGCACACGTGGCGCAAGCGGCGCGAGTGCGGATCGAGCTGATCGGGGCTCATTTGCACGCGCGGCCCATCGATAGCGACGCCCTCGTAGCGGTCCCAATAGCGCGCCGGGATGACGTACGGATCGTGGGGATGTGTCATCGAAGCGACCAGGCAGAAGGGGCGGCGGTCGCGGCTGCGCGCGAGGTCGAAAATCTTCTGCCGCGCCTGGAAGATGACGTCGTCGTCGAAGTCGATTTGATTGGTGCGCGCACACGGGCCTGCCTGCGTCACCGAATCCATGCTGTGATACCAGCTCGCTCGCTCCGCAAAGCGCTCCCAGTCCGGCGTCCAGCCGAAGTCCGCCGGATAGATGTCCGTGGTGAGCCGTTCCTCGAAGCCGTGCAGCTGATCGGCTCCGCAAAAATGCATCTTGCCGCTGAGCACGGTCTGATAGCCGGCGCCGCGCAGATAATGCGCGAAGGTGGGAACCTGGGAGGGAAACTCCGCGGCATTGTCGTACGCACCGATGGCCGAGACGTGTCTTCCCGACAGCCACGAGAACCGCGAGGGGGCACACAGAGGGCTGTTGCAATAGAACGAATCGAACACGACACCGTCCGCCGCCAGCGCATCCATGTGCGGGGTTTTCGCGAAGCGATTGCCATAGGCGGGCAGTGCGCGCGCCGTCAATTGATCGGCCATCAAAATCAGGAAATTGGGCTTATCGGTCACGGCGGCACCTGCTTTCAACGCTTGATCTTTGCGCGTGCCGTCCGCCGCAGCGCGGCGAGGACAGCCTTGTCGGAGAACGCGCGCCTCGGAATCGCGTGAAGGGCGCCGCTTCTGTGCTGGAACAAGACGATGCGCTCGTTCTCCTTGTACGCCGCGAGCTCTTGCCACGGAATCCTTTCGACGAGGGCGGTGGCCGGTTGAATGCTGACGCCCTCATCGTCCCACATGGCGATCGTAACGCTCCGCAGCGTGGCGTTGCGCTTGAACGCCGCCGCCGCCGCTTGGCGCACCTTGTTGATTTGCGTGAGGCGAAACGCCCCCAGGCAGGCGGTCAGGCCGATGAGCAGGGGCAGCGAGCCGAAACTTAAGTTCGACACCGAAATTGCGGACAGGCCGACCAGCACGGCGGCGAACAGGCTGAACTCAACCCGCGGCCGCACGCCGAGGGCGAGCAGCCGAGCGGATGCAATGTCCTCGGCCTCCAACGTGTATTCGATCGGCAGCATGACGAATCACGGATGTTTCGCCGCTTCCTGCGCGCGGTACGCGACCCAGCTCTGGTCGATCAGATAGGCGTGGATGTTCTCCACGTCGCGCTCGCTCAGGATATCGTCGAATTTCTCCATGCCCGCCGCGCCCAACACACCGTGCAGCACGATGTCCTTGAACTCGGCATGCAATCCCGCATTGAGGCGGCGCAGGTCCGGCGTCACGTTGATGCCGAGGGCATGGCAACGAGAGCACTCCTCGACGAACTTCACCTCGCCCGCCTCGATGGACGCCTTGCTCGCCGTCTGCTCGGGCGGTTTCGCGAACGGCTCCAGGACGCGCGCCGGCGGCGTCGGCACCGCGCCGCCGCCGAGCCTCAGCGCGATGATGCGATTGGTGTTCTCGAACTTGACGGTGGCGCTCGAGGGCGGCACCGGGCCTTCGGCGATGCCGGTGCCCCCGTAGCCCACTTGCACGGCGACGTACTGGGTGCCGTTCACCGCATAAGTGGTCGGCGCCGCCATGATGTGGCTGCCCGTGTTGATGACCGTGAGCACTTTGCCGGTGTCGGCCGCATAGACCCAAAGTCCGCCGCTGCCGCGGCCCTGGAACACGAGATTACCCGCGGTCGACATCACCCCGCCGTCGTAGCCGCGCATGCCGCTCGAGGTCTCGTGCTCCCAGACGATTTTCTGGGCCGCCGGGTCCCAGGCGCGGATGAGCTCGCGCACCAGCTTCACCTTGCGCTCGGCCTTGAGATCCTTGAGCTCCGGCAACGTCCCGTAGAGGCGCTTCAAGTCCGCTGCGTCATAGGAGTCGTCGGCGAAGATGCCGTTGGTCGTGAAGAAGCCGTCGAGAAACTTCAGCGCGCCGCCGTTGCGGACCAAGTCCACCCAGACGCTCGGTGTGTCGATGACCGGTATGTAGACGAGATGCGTCTGGCCGCTCAGGGACATGGGATTCCAGGTATGAGCGCCCGACCAGGAGGGGTAGATATTCTTGGGCGAGGTGTACCAGTCGGACTGCGGCGTCGTCACGGGCCGGCCCGTCTTCATGTCCACGCCCGAGGCCCAGTTGATGTAGGTGAAGGTCTTCGCCGAGAGCAGCTCGCCGCTCGCGCGGTCGAGCACGTAGAAGAAGCCGTTCTTGTTCGCCTGTACGAGGACGCGCCGCTCGGCGCCGCCGATCGAGAGATCGGCGAGGATCATTTTCTGAACGGCGTCGAAATCCCAGTGATCGTTCGGTGTCGTCTGGTAGTGCCACGCCAGGCGCCCGCTGTCGGCATGCAGGGCGACGATGGAAGCGGTATACAGCCCGTCGAGCTTGGAATTGCCCAGGAGTTTGAGGTCATAGGGCGCCGCGTTGGCGGTGCCGAAATAGACCAGCCGCAAGGCGGGATCATAGGCGAAGCCGTCCCATGCGGTGCCGCCGCCCTTGTACTGCGGGTCGCGCTTTGGATCCCAGGTTTTGGCGGCGGCAGCGAGATCCGGACTGTCCAGCGGTCGGCCGGGCTGCGGCGGCACCGTGTAGAACCGCCAGCGGAAGACGCCGCTCGACAGATTGTAGGCCGAGACGTAGCCGCGCACCCCGCCGTGCCCCATATCCGACCCGCCGTTGCCGATGATCACCACATCGCCTGCGATTTGCGGAGCGCCGGTACTCGCGTACGGCAGCTTATGATCGGCGATGGTGTCGACCACCCAGACCGGTTTGCCGGTGGCCGCGTCGATCGCATGCAGCCGGCCATCGCCCGATGCGACATACACCTTGCCTTTCCATACGGCCACGCCGCGGTTGACCAGATCACAGCACGGATTTCGGGCGGGGAACCAGTCGCCTTTCGGGTCGTAGCGCCATCGCTCCTGGCCGGTCGCGGCGTCGACGGCGTAGACATAGCCCCAAGTGCCGGAGGTGTACAGGACGCCGTCGACGACGATCGGTGTCGCCTCCTGGCCGCGCTGCGGGTTCCCCAGATCGTAGCTCCAGGCGTAACCCAGCTTCTTCACATTGCCGGCGTTGATGCCCGCAAGCGGCGAGTAGTAGCTGCCCTGTTGGTCACGGCCGCCGGTGAACCAGTTTTGCGGCTCGGAATCGGCGGCTTCCAGGCGGGCCGCGTCGACGGCGGCCGGCTTGCCGGTGGCTGCGGCCGCGGACGTCGTCGCGGGCGCCTGGGGGCGCGCGGGCGCCTGGGCGTGCGCGACTGCAAGGGCAAACACCCCGCCGACGGCCGATGTCAGAACGAGGATCGACGCCAACCCGCGGCCGGTGCGCCTCGCGGCGCCGGCAAAGCTGATAGACAAAATGAATCTCCCCTGGACGAACAGCCGAAAGCTTAGCCGACATGGCGCATTACGCAATAAAATCGCGCGCCGGCCTCCCGCCGCCCTGATGGTGGTCGGGAACGCAGCCTGCGAGGAGTATCGGACGTGATCCTGAGCATCGAGGACTTGCGCGCGCTCGCCCGGCGGCGCATTCCGCGCGCCATTTTTGACTACGCAGACGGAGGCTCCTATCAGGAGACGACGCTCAAGGCGAATGCGGCAGACCTGGATGCGATTCAGCTGCGCCCGCGCGTCATGATCGACGTGTCCGACATCAAGCTCGCAACCACCCTGGTTGGAGCCGAGACCTCGATGCCGCTCGCCATCGCGCCGACGGGTCTTTGCGGGCTGTACCACGCCGACGGCGAGATCTTGGGTGCCCGCGCGGCGGCCGCATTCGGCATTCCCTTCTGCTTGAGCACCATGTCCATCTGCTCGATCGAGGACGTGCGTGCGGCGAGCGATCAACCTTTCTGGTTCCAGCAATATCTGATGCGCGATCGCGGGTTCAATCAATCGCTGCTCGAGCGGGCGATCGCCGCGCGCTGCTCGGCGCTCGTGCTCACGCTGGATCTGCAGATCCTGGCCGAACGCTGGCGCGACGCTCGTAACGGCCTGTCGATTCCGCCGCGCCTCACGCTGCGCAATGCCTGCGACATCGCGACCAAACCCGTGTGGGCGCTGAAAGTCATGTTCGGCAAGCGTCGTACGTTCGGTAATCTCGTGGGGCACATCGGCGGGGCGCGCGGCGCCGCGACGCTCGCGCAATGGACGCATACGCAGTTCGACCCCAGGGCGAGTTGGCGGGACGTCGAATGGGTTCGCAGCCGCTGGCCGGGGCGATTGATCCTCAAGGGCGTCATGGATGCCGAGGATGCCCGCTTTGCGCTCTCTGCCGGCGCCGATGCAGTGGTGGTGTCGAACCATGGCGGGCGGCAGCTGGACGGCGCGCCGTCGTCAATCTCGGTCTTGCCGGAGATTGTCGCGGCCATCGACGGGCGCTGCGAAGTGCTGTTCGACGGCGGTATCCGCTCCGGGCAGGATCTGGCGAAGGCGCTCGCCCTGGGAGCGCGCGGCGGAATGATCGGCAAGTCGTTCCTGTTCGCGCTCGCGGCGGGCGGGGAGGCCGGCGTCACGCGCGCGCTCGAGATCATCCGTGATGAGCTGCGCGTGACCCTGGCGCTGACGGGAACCCGCGATGTGGCCGCGTGCGGGCCAAGCATGCTTAGATCACCGCTACCTTGGAACACTGGAAAATAAGGGATTTGACGCACAGTTACTCTATTTCTCCAAGGCCCAGCTTGTCCCAATTTCCTTGATCCAATTGATAGCCGAGCTCACGGGCCCGTTGCTCGACCTGCGGCCATTGGTCTCCGACAAGGAATCGAACGTAATCGCTTGACCCACTCGCGGAATTGCACGCTACATCCGACTCAAAACAACCCTCTTTTACCCAATCCGCATTCGAGGTGCAGTCAAGACCTCGCTCGCAAGCCAGGAGTATCCATGCAAACCGAACTACGTTACCGTCCGGGTCGTTTGGATTCATCGGCGGATAAAGTTGACCAATGTCGTAGAGAACCTCCGGCTCCCTGCTTTGAACTGCTTCATACAGCAACTCTTGTGGATCCGCCTTTAATTCGGCCGGCTCCGGTATCGAAGTAGGAACGGCGCCGGCCTTAGCAAAATTGTCCAGCAATCCTTGCGCGACCAACTTCGATGCGGTGGCCGATTCGGCGAGCGGCTGTCCGGCGCGCGTCGCGCGCGCGAGCCAGTCTGCCGCGGTACCCAGCGTCGAAGTGTCCGCGTCAAGGATTTCATGGCATCGGTCATAAGCGACTTGCACGAATTCACCGCGCTGATGGAACCGTGCGGCGTTCTGCAACGCCTGGTCTAGACCGACAAGTTGACCTCTGCGCTCAAAGTAGAATCGATTGGCATCCGCGCAATATTCCATGGCTTTCGAAAGATAATATTGCGCGTCTGCGTTGCCTGCCTTGGCAGCCGGCAATATATCGTGTGCGAACTTCCAGTAATCATGCGCATCGGCCAAGCGCTTCTTGTAATCGTCCAATGAATGTTCGACGGATCGACTCTTTGTCCCCGAGGGAGACGTATCGGCCCGCTTTACACGGGCCGACTTTTTCGCGGGGGGTAGCGCTGCAGTATTCGACGAGTGCGTCGTTTTGAACGACGGATTCCAATAGCACAGAGCTGCCAGTCCGGCCATCGCTATCAGGCTACCCATAAACCAGCTCAGTGTTTTCATCTTGAGTGGTGATCCATGGCCGTGGCCATCGCACCGATTATAATAGTTACGTTGGCGTGCGGACCGCACAGGCTGCGTATGCGCCGGCGCCTACAGGTCAACAGGCGCTTGACCTACTTCCACACGCCTCCATCAGCCGAGATCATGCCTGCATGCTATTCTGCGGCCTTGCCTCCGATTACGACGGCACTTTGGCCTGCGATGGCCGAGTCGATGGGCCCACGCTCGAGGCGCTGCGGCGCTTCAAGGCGACCGGCAAGCGGCTGATCCTGATCACAGGACGCGAGCTCGCCGACCTGCGCGCGGTGTTCGACCATATGGACGATTTCGACGCCGTGGTGGCAGAGAACGGGGCAGTGATGTACCTGCCGGCCACGCAGGAGGAGCGCTCGCTGGCTGCACCTCCGCCCGAGCGCTTCATCGCCTCGCTCCGTGCGAAGGGTGTGAAGCCTCTGTCCGTCGGACGCAGCATCGTGGCCAGCTGGACGCCCAATGAGTCCGTCGTGCTCGAGACGATTCGCGAGCTCGGGCTCGATTGGCAGCTGACCTTCAACAAAGGCGCGGTGATGTGCCTGCCGCCCGGCATCAACAAGGCGAGCGGCCTCAAGGCAGCCATCGAGCAGCTCAAGCTGTCGGCGCACAACGTCGTCGGGATCGGCGACGCCGAGAACGATCAGGCTTTTCTCGCCGCCTGCGGCTGTTCAGTGGCGGTGGCGAATGCGCTCGAGAGCGTGCTGGAGAACACCGACATGCGCACCACCGCCGCACGCGGCGCAGGTGTCGCGGAGCTGATCGATCGCTGGCTCGAGGATCCAGGTGCGACCTTTGCGGACATCCGGCGGCACGATCTGTATCTCGGCGAGTCGCGCGCGAACGGCGCGGCGGTCACGCTGCCCGCCGATAAGGGCGCCGTGCTCATCACCGGATCCTCCGGTGTCGGCAAGACCACCTTGACGCATCTGCTCATCGAAAGAATCGTGCAGGGCGGTTATCAATTCTGCGTGGTGGATCCGGAGGGTGATTACGACAATCTCGAGGGTGTCGCCCATCTGGGCGATGCCCAGTCGACGCCGCGGCCGGAAGACGTGCTGAGCGTTCTCGCGACTCCCGATGCGAGCGTCGTCGTGAAGCTGCTCGGCCTCGACGTGCCCGAGCGTCCGGCGTACTTCGGTAAGCTGCTCGGGCAGATCAGCGGTCTGCGTGCGACCACCGGCCGCCCGCATTGGCTGATCCTCGACGAGGCGCATCACTTGAGCCCGAGCACGCAAGACGTGCAGCACAACGCGCTGCCGAACGAGCTCTCCTCGGCGGCGTTCATCACTACCAATCCGCGTCATTTATCGCACTCCGCACTCGCAGTGGTGCGCACGGTGATCACCGTGGGACCGGCGGCGCCGGCACTGCTCGAGGATTTTTGTCGCGCGCTCGAGATCCGCGTGCCGCAAACGCCGCTCGAGCTCGAGGAGGATACGGTGTTGGTGTGGGATCGATTCACCGCTGTGCCGCCCCAGCCGGTGGCCGTCGGCAAAGCCAAGCGGATACATCAGCGACACACGAGAAAGTACGCCGAGGGGCAGCTCGGAGAAGACAAGAGCTTTTACTTCCGGGGGGCCGCGGGCGCTCTCAATCTACGCGCCTTCAACCTGGCGACCTTCCTGCAGCTGGCCGAGGGCGTCGACGACGCCACGTGGCTGTTCCATTTAAAACGCGGCGATTATGCGCGCTGGTTCCGCGACTCGATCAAGGACGATCAGCTCGCCGCTGAAGCACAGGCAACACAAGCGACGCTCGATCCGGTCGCATCCCGCGCCGAAATCGCCGCGGCGATCAAGCGGCGCTACGCCCCCGCGCTGGCGGGTTGAGAGCGCAGCGGCGCGGCGCGCGCGGCGTCGCTCAGATCGGCAGCTGATTCTCCATCGGCAACCAACCGCACAGACTCACGGTTCGCAGGTCCGTCGAATAGCTCACGCCGCCCGCGAGCGCCGCCATGCGGTGGCGGATGGCGGCGAGCTCATAGGACTTGGTCTGCGTATTCTCGTCGGCCGAGTGCGATTCGCCGTGCCCGGTCACCGACAGGGTTACGCGGTCGTTGGAACCACCGAGAACCAGCGTGATAGATCGAACCCATTTCGACTCGAGAATGATGCCGATCCCTTCCTGCGCCATGCGAAATAGAGCGATCGCGGCATCCGGCTGGAAATGCGGCTCGGCCGCGGGGAAGCGTATGACGCTGGCGAGACCCGTGCGCGCCGCGGTGGTGCTCACCAGCCACCGCAGGGCGGCGAACAACCCCACGTTATCGAGCAGTGTCGGTCGCAGCTCCTCGATGATCTTGCGTTTGATATCCACCGCGCCCGCGAGACAATCCTTCAGTCGGCCGAGCCGCCGGTGCACTTCGGCGCTGCGCGTAGATTCCGGCGGGGCGCCGATCTCCCGTTCCAGCCACGCAAGATCCATGGATGCCGCGACCAGCAAGCCGCCGAGCTCATCGTGCAGCTCGCGCGCGAGCCCGGCCTTCTCCCGCTCTGTGACGGTCTGCAGGTGAGAAACCAAGCCCGATACGGAGGGGTTGCGGTCTTCTGTCACGCGCATCAGCTCCATACGCGCCGCCTGGCCTGCACGTCTCGCGCCAGCCGCCGGCGGAAGGCGCCATAGGCGCGGCCCACCATGAAGCCAATGATCGCGAGGTTGAAATAGAATCTGAGGTTGTTTCTCATAGATATGCCTCGCAGGGGGGGCAACCCCATGCTCCTCCCGGCCGGCGGCTATGCCAACTCTCCGGCGGTGGCTTCCAGCGTCAGACAGCGGACGACCCGCGTAACGGGTGTCCCGCAACCTGGGCCTGCCCGGCCTGGTGGCCTACGCCGGAATGCGCAAGCCGCCGGCTTGCAGAGAGCTCCCCGGGCCGCAAGATTGTGCAATGAAAGAGAGTAAACGCGGCCGATCCCGGCCCAAGCACAGCGGCGCGACCGGTGCGATCGACGGTGGCGCGGCAGACGGCGCCGCGTCGGTCCCCGGAGGCTCCACGGATCAGTCGATCGGCCGGCCCGGAAACTGGCGTGAAGGCCGATATCAACGCAGCGGCGCGCGTGTCGACCAAGCGGTCAATCAGCCCTCACAGACGGACGACGCGCCGCACGACACGGTGGGCACGCAAACCCCGCCCGCATCGCCCCGCGCGAACCGGCCGAAGTCGCCGCCGCCCGAGCAGCAAAAGCCTGTGACGCTGCGGGACTACGAAAGCTAGTCCTCAGATCATGGGCAGCGAGCGCGGCTTGCCGCGCGGGAACGCGGCGTCGATGCGGGCATAATCGGCGTCGGTCAAATGCAGGACGCCTGCCCCCGCATTTTCGCTCGCATGATCGCGGCGCGAGGCCTTCGGGATCACGAAGGCGCGTGGCGCAACAGAAAGGCGAGCGCGACTTGACGGGCGGTCGCGCCGTGAGACGCGCCGATCTCCTGCAGCACTCGCCCGTGCCGGGTCTGCGGATCGAAGGCCTGCGGCGATTGACCGAAAGGCGTATAGGCCACGATCGCGACGCCGCGCTCCTGGCACCAAGGCAGCACGGCATGCTCGATGGCGCGTTCCTCCAGGTGGTATAGCACCTGATTGCAGGCCGGAAGCCCCGCGCCTGTGAGCGAGGCCAGTTCCTCGAGATCATCGACGTCGAAATTGCTCACGCCCCAGGCGCGAATCTTGCCGCTGCCGCGCAACTCCTCGAACGCCGCCACGGTCTCCGCGAGCGGATGCGCGCCGCGCCAATGCAGCAGATAGCAATCGAGCCGGTCGGTCTGCAAGCGGGCGAGCGATCGCTCGCAGGCAGCGATCGTTCCGCGCCGCGAGGCATTGGAGGCAGCACCTTCGAGACCAGGAATACTTCGTCCCGCCGTCCTTCGATCGCGCGGCCCACCAAGGTTTCGGCGGCTCCCGAGCCGTACATCTCCGCCGTGTCGATGTGACGCATGCCGAGATCGAGGCCGTGCCGCAAGGCATCGACCGCATCGCGCGGCGATTGCTCCGAGTGCCAGGTGCCCTGGCCCACCACCGCCACGCGAGCGGCCGCCGGGACCGAAGACACGTGACATAGCCATGTTACGCACGGCGGGGGTGCCGCTCATGGCAAGCGGCGCGACATGCGCAGCGCCGGCTCACGTCCCTGGTAGTAGCCCTGCACCACGTCGAGCGACTGGAACCCGAGGTTTTGGTAAAACGCGCGCGCTCCGGCGTTCGTCTCGCGCAGCTCGAGATCGATGCGAAAGACCCCGGCTTCGACGGCGCTGCGCCGAGAGCCAGTCGATGAGTTGTCTGACCGAGCCCTTGACGGCGATGTTCGGCGCTCACCGCCAGCAAATTGAGATGTGCCACTTCATCGCCGAAATGCATGATGGCGAAGCCGGCGATCTTGCGCTCGCGACGCGCGATGAGCACGCAGCAATCGCGGCCCAGGATCGCGCGGCGCACGCGCGCCGGCGTCCAGGACCAAGCGAGGCCGTGCTCGATCAAGTCGCGCGACATTTCGGCGATCTCCAACGCATCCGGATAGCGGGCGAGGCAGAGGTCGCGAGCTCGGACATCAGCGGCTGCGGTAGCGGTCCGTGGCCGAGACGAGCTCGTGAATGTTGCCGAGCTCGAACGCCGAATGGCCCGCGTCGGGCACGATGCGCAGATCCGCCTCGGGCCACGCGCGATGCAAGTCCCAGGCACTCGTCGCGGGACAGACGATATCGTATCGCCCTTGCACGATGGTCGCCGGGATGTGTCGTATGCGCGGCACGTCGTCGAGCAGCTGAGTCTCGCTGCGCAGAAAGCCGCGATTCACGAAGTAGTGGCACTCGATGCGCGCCACGGCGAGGGCGAACTGGTCCTCGCTCCATTTGCGTATGTTGTCGAGATTGCTGTGCAGAAAGCTGGTCGATGCCTCCCACACCGACCAGGCGCGCGCGGCCTCGAGGGCGGCACGCTGATCGCTGCCGGTCAGACGTTGATGATAGGCGCGCAGATAATCGTCGCGCTCGTCGAGCGGAATGATGTCGCGGTACGCTTCCCAGCAGTCGGGAAAAATTTCCGAGGCGCCGTGCTGATAGAGCCAACGGATTTCCGCGTAGCGCAGCAAGAAAATGCCGCGCAGCACGAGCTCCGTTACGCGCTCCGGGTGCGCTTCGGAATAGGCGAGGGCGAGCGTCGATCCCCACGAGCCGCCGAACACCAGCCAGCGCTCGATGCCTAAGTGCTTGCGCAGACGCTCGATGTCGGCGACGAGATGCCAGGTGGTGTTCTCCACGAGACTCGCACTCGGCCGGCTGCGGCCGCAGCCGCGCTGATCGAACACGACGATGCGGTAATGCAGGGGATCAAAGAACTGGCGGGCGCGCCGGTCCGAGCCCGCACCCGGGCCGCCGTGGAGGAACACCGCGGGCTTGCCGGCGGGGTTGCCGCATTCCTCGTAGTACAACTCGTGCACGTCCGAGACGCGCAGGTAGCCGTGTTTGAAGGGCTCGATGGGCGGATAAAGCTCGCGACGCTGGGGCGCCCCGCCGATGCGGATGGAGGATGCGCGCCCGGCGCCGCCGGGCGCGGTCGGGACGAGGTCTTGCGCTTCGCGGATGTGCCCTTGGAAGGGGTGCGCAGCGCCCGCGCCTGGACGCGAGCGCTTGAGGGGTGCGGCTTTTTTCTTCTTCTTCATCGCGATAGTCCTCGGTTCAGAGCGCTCGCGGGAGCAAAGGGCCCAAGGGGCCGCCGCCGAGCAGATGGAAATGCAAGTGGTAGACCTCTTGGCCGCTGTCGGGATTGCAGTTCAAGACCAGCCGATAGCCGCTCTTGGCGATGCCGTATTGACGGGCCAGGTCGCGGGCGACGATCACCATGTGACCGATCAGCGATTCATCCTCGTCGGCGATCTCGTCCGTGGTCGGAATCGGTTTGTGCGGCACGATGAGGATGTGCACCGGCGCGGCGGGCCGGATGTCCAGGAATGCAACGACCCGCGAATCGCGGAAGACGATATTGGCGGGCAGCTCCCCCGCTATGATTTTCTCGAAAAGCGTAGGCATGTCGAACGCTCGAGTTGCGGTTGCCGCAAGATTAGCAGGAAGTCGAGTCGATGCCGCATTGCACAATTGAGCCGCGAACGCGAGGCCTCGGAGCCGGCTGGAGCGCGAATAGAAATGGGAACCATTCTCATATACACTCGCGTTCATGAAATCGACACATGACCGGCCGCCAACGACGGAGAGGTCGGGCTCGCCGACCTCGCCACCGGGACGGCCGCGCGCGTGGTGTCGGTATCTCCGGGCGAGGGAGCCGCGCCTCCCGAAATGGGACGGCGCCTCGCGGAGCTCGGCTTTTTGCCGGGCGAGCCGGTGCGCATCGTCGCCCGCGGACTACTCGCGCGCGAGCCCATTGCGGTGCGCGTCGGAACCGGTACGTTCGCGCTGCGGCTGTTCGAGGCCGCCTGCGTTCGCGTTTGCCCGGAGCAGCCGCTACCCGGATAGGGCCATGGATGCCCTCCTGCGCCCTGACCCGAGTCCCTTGGTCGCCCTGGTCGGCAACCCGAACTGCGGCAAGACGGCGCTCTTCAATGTGCTCACCGGCAGCCGTCAGAAGGTCGCCAATTACGCGGGCGTCACGATCGAGCGCAAGGAAGGCACGCTGCAAACGCCCTCGGGCCGGCGCGTGCGCATTCTCGATTTGCCGGGCGCCTACAGTCTCGATCCGCTGACTCCCGACGAGCAGGTCACGGCCGATGTGCTGCTCGGTCGGCGCGCCGGCGAGAGTGCGCCGGACTTCGTCGTCTGCGTGACCGATGCCACCAACCTGCGGCAGAACCTGCGGCTCGCCTTGAGTCTCAAGCGCCTCGGGCTTGCCCATGGTGGTCGCGCTCAACATGACGGACATCGCGCAGCGCAAGGGGCATCCTGATCGACGCTCGCAAGCTCGAGCACGAGCTCGGCGTGCCGGTGGTGGAGACCGTCGGCGTCAAGTCCTCGGGCGCCAAGGCGCTCGTCGAGCTGCTCGATTCATCGGCGCTGCTCGCGCCGCTCGCGCCGCGCGCCGCGTGGCGCACGCCCACCTCCGCGGATCTCGAATTCGATCAGGCCGAGGTTCGCCGCATTCTCGGCATCGTGGGCGGCGCGCGCGCTCGAGGGCGTCACGGTCAGCGACAAGCTCGATGCCGTGGTGCTGCATCCGGTGGTCGGGCCCTTGATACTCGCCGCGATTCTTTTCCTGGTATTCCAGGCCGTGTTCGCCTGGGCGCAAGTGCCCATGGATGCGATCAAGACGGGCGTCGGCGCCTTCGCGGGCTGGGTCGGCAGCGTCATGCCGCCGAGCCTGCTGCAAGGGTTTGCTGGTCGACGGCGTGCTCGCCGGCGTCGGCAGCGTGCTCGTCTTTCTGCCGCAGATCATCATTTTGTTCTTCTTCATCCTGCGTGCTCGAGGATACCGGCTATCTGCCGCGCGCCGCATTTCTGCTCGACCGGGTGATGGGGAGCGTCGGCCTGTCGGGCCGCGCCTTCATTCCGCTGCTGTCGAGTTTTGCCTGCGCGATCCCGGGCATCATGGCGACGCGCACCATCCAGAATCCGCGCGACCGACTGGCAACCATCATGATCGCGCCGCTCATGACCTGCTCGGCGCGCCTGCCGGTCTTTGCCTTGATCATCGGCGCCTTCATTCCGCGCCGCACGGTCGGGCCCGGGGCTCGAGCTGCAGGGCATCGTGCTGTTCGCGCTGTACATCCTGGGCGTGGCCAGCGCGATGGGCGTCGCTTACGTGCTGAAGCGCATGGGGAGCGCCAAGCGCTATCAATTCCTGATGCTCGAGCTGCCCGCCTACCATTGGCCGAACCTGCGCACGCTGCTCATCGGGCTGTGGCAACGCGTGGAGATTTTTTTGAGCCGGGTGGGCACCATCATCCTCGCGCTGATGGTCATCCTCTGGGCCCTGAGCTCCTTTCCGGCGCCGCCGCCCGGAGCGACCGGCCCGGCCATTCAGTACAGCATCGCCGGACATCATCGGCGCATGGCTCGCGGTGGTGTTCGCGCCGATCGGGTTCAACTGGCAGATCTCGATCGCGCTCGTGCCGGGACTCGCGGCGCGCGAGGTGGCCGTGGGCGCGCTCGGCACCGTCTATGCGCTCTCGGCCACGGGCAAGGACGTGAGCGGCGCGCTCGCGCCGTTGATCGCGCAATCCTGGAGCTTGCCGACGGCGCTGTCGCTGCTCGCCTGGTACGTGTTCGCCCCGCAGTGCCTCTCGACTCTGGCGACGGTCAAGCGCGAGACGAATTCCTGGCGCTATCCGCTCATCATGGCGGCTTATATGTTCGCGCTCGCTTACGCGGCCTCGTTCATCACGTACAGGCTGGCGCTCGCCTTCGCGAGCTGACCCATGCCGCCAGGATCTGCCCGATGAGCCGATTGCTCGATACCGCTCTGGTCGCGATCGTGCTCGCCGCGAGCGTGCTCTACGCGATGTACTCGCTCGGACCGAAGACGCTGCGGCGGCGGTTGCGCATGGCGCTCGCCGATCTTGCGGCCCGGGCTCCGGCAGCGCTGCATCTCGGCGGCATCGAGCGCCGGTTGCGCGAGGCGGCCGGCGGATCGGGCGCCTGCGGCGGTTGCGATAGCTGCGCATCGTCCGCAGAGGATGCGCGCGGGGAGCGCGCGGCGCCGTCAAGGAGTTCCGCGTGCCGGCCGCGAGCATCGGCAAGCGGCGCAGCGTTAGCGGGCGGCGCGCTGGCGCCGGACGGCGGCGCCGCGCGGCCTCCATTCCCCGCAGAAGCGCGGCGCCCGCTTGCCGCGAAACGCCTGCACGCCTTCGGCGAAGTCTTTGGTATTCGCCGAGCTCTTCCTGGAGCGAGGCCTCGATCGCGAGTTGATCGGACAAGCGATTCGTCGGCGGCTCGTTGAAGACTCGCTTGATGCGCTCGAACGCCTGGGTCGGTCCTTCCCCCAGGCGGCGCACGAGGCTCTCGGCCTGCGGCATGAGCTGCTCATCCTCGACGCATCGCCAGATGAGCCCCCAGCGCTCGGCCTCCTCGGCCGGCAGAGGCTCGCCGAGGAGCGCGAGCGCCTTTGCGCGCGCCGTGCCGACGAGCCGCGGCACGTGAAAGCTCGAGCCGAGATCGGGCATCAAGCCGAGCTTCGGCGCAAATAGTTGCACGAACGCGGCCGAGCGCGCGGCAAGCACGATGTCGCCGACGAGCGCGAGGCTCATGCCGGCGCCCGCGGCGATGCCGTTCACCGCTACCACCACCGGAACCGGCAAGTGATACCAGGCGCTCACCATGGGATTGAAATGCTCGCGCATGCTCGCGCCGACGAGCTCGCCCAGCGTGCGCCCGGGTGCATTGATGAAATCCTCGCCCATGAGATCGGCGCCCGAGCTGAAGGCGCGCCCGGCCGCGGTCAGCAACACTGCGCGGATTCCCGGCTCCGATTCGATGCGCTCGGCGGCGGCCTTGAGCTCCGTGACGAGCTCCTCGTTGAGCGCATTGAGCCGCTCCGGCCGGTTGAGCGTGACGTAGGCGACGCGCTCCCGCTCATCGAATGTCAGCGCCCTGAATTCCATGCGATCACCTCGCTTTCGCGGATGGCGCGAGTGTACTCCACGAAGCGTCATGACGCCGGCCGCAGTCGGTCATAATGGCGGCCGGTCAACCACCCGTGTGCGCTCATGCCTTTGCCCGCTCTTCTCGAGAATCGACTGCGACTGCCCATCGTCGGTGCGCCGATGTTCCTCGTCTCGACACCTGCACTCGTGCTCGCGCAATGCAAGGCCGGCATCGTCGGCAGCTTTCCGGCGCTCAATGCCCGGCCCGCCGCGCTGCTCGATGACTGGCTGAGCGAGATCACCGAGACCTTGGCGAGCGCGAAGCGCGCGAATCCCGCCGCGAAGATCGCGCCGTTCGCGGTGAATCAGATCGTGCACGCGAGCAACGAGCGGCTCGAGCACGACGTGGCTCTCTGCGTGAAGCATCGCGTGCCGATCATCATCACGAGCTTGCGGCCGCCCGCCGAAGTGGTGAGCGCCGTGCACGGCTACGGCGGTATCGTGTTCCACGACGTCATCAACCGGCGCCACGCCGAGAAGGCGGCGGAGCAGGGCGTCGACGGCATCATCGCGGTGTGTGCGGGTGCCGGCGGTCATGCGGGACTGTTGAGTCCTTTCGCGCTGGTCAAGCAAGTCCGCGAGGTTTATGCGGGGACCATCATCCTCGCGGGCGCCATGAGCACCGGCGCGGATGTGCTCGCCGCGCAGGCGATGGGCGCCGATCTCGCCTATCTCGGCACGCGCTTCATCGCCACGACCGAGTCGAATGCCTCCGCCGGGCTACAAGCAGATGGTCGTCGACAGCAGCGCGGAAGACATCGTCTACACCTCGCTCTTCAGCGGCGTCGCCGCCAACTTCCTGCGCGACAGCGTGAAGCGCACGGGACTCGATCCCGACAACTTGCCGAGCCGCAGACAAGGCAAAGATGAGCTTCGCGGAGGGGAGCCACGAGTTCAAGGCATGGCGCGATGTGTGGAGCGCCGGCCAAAGCGTCAGCGGCGTCCGCGAGGTGTTGCCGGTCAGCGCGCTGGTCGAGCGCATGGCCGCGGAGTACGAGGCGGCGCGCGCGCGCCTCGCTCCGCAGACCCCGTGAGCTGAAGCCGCTTGCGTCTCGAGCCCGACCAACTGCCAGCAGCGCTCGCCCAAGGGCTCGCGCCCGTCTATTTGATCTCGGGCGATGAGCCGCTGACCGCCGGCGAGGCGGCGGATGCCGTACGCGCCGCCGCCCGCAAAGCCGGCTTCACGGAGCGCGTCGTGTTCGCCATCGACCGCTCCTTTGCGTGGGACGAGCTCAAGCAAGCGGCGCAGGAGATGTCCTTGTTCGCCGAGCGTCGCTTGTTCGAGCTGCGCATGCCGACCGGTAAGCCCGACAAGGGCGCGGCGCTGCTCGCCGAGATCGCGAGCGCGCCGCCCCCTGACGTCATGTGTCTCATCATCACCGGCAAGCTCGATTCGAAGACCGGCGACTCGCCCTGGGTGCGCGCCATCGAGCGCGCCGGGGTGTGGGTGCGCGTCTGGCCCGTAAGCCGCGCGGCGCTGCCGGCTTGGCTCGAGAGCCGCGCGCGCACACTCGAGCTGCGGCTCGCGCCCGCAGTCGCGCAATCGATTGCCGATCGCGTCGAGGGTAATTTGCTCGCCGCCAAGCAAGAGCTCGACATGCTGGCTTTGCTCGCGAACGGCGCGGCTATCGACGCCGATCTTGCCATGCGCGCCATCGGCGACAGCGCGCGCTATGACGTCATGCAACTCGGCGAGGCCGCAGCCGCGGGCGATGCGCCGCGTGCGTTGCGAGTGCTCACGGGACTGCGCAACGAGGGCGCGGAGCCCGCGCTCGTGCTGTGGGCGCTGCTGCGCGAGCTGCGTGGCATGTACCAGGCGAGCGAGGCGCAGCGTCTCGGATCGCGGTCCGCACCGACCGCGTGGAATCTGGCGGCGCGACCTTCGCAGAGTGCCCTCGGCCGATTGCGCAAGGTGCCGCTCGAGCATCTGCTGGTGCAGGCCTCGCGCACGGACCGGATCATCAAGGGTCTCGCCGTCGGCGACGCTTGGTCCGCCATCACGGCGCTCGCGGCCGAGCTCGCCGGCGCTTTGCAAGGCACACCGGATTCAGGCAGGGTACGGGGATGAACCCGATGGGCATCTTCGGCGGCACCTTCGATCCGATCCACTACGCGCATCTGCGTACGGCGTTCGAGCTGCAGCAGGCGCTGCGCCTCAAGGAGATCCGCTTTCTACCCGCCGGCAATCCGCCGCACCGCGATCAGCCGATTGCCGATGCGCAAAAGCGCCTGAAGATGGTCGAGCTCGCCATCGAAGGACAGCCGGGATTCGTCGTCGACGATCGTGAAGTGCGCAAGGCAGGCCCGTCCTACTCGGTCGAGACCCTCGGGGAGCTGCGGCACGAGTATCCGGACCGCAGCTTATGCTTGATCGTCGGCATGGACGCGTTCCTCAGCCTGCCCAAATGGCACCAATGGCGGGAGCTCCTGCAGCTTGCGCACCTGGTGGTGGCGCACCGCCCCGGGTGGCGCGCGCCGGGTATGGGGCCTCTCGGCGAGATGTTGGTCGACCGCGGCACGGGGCGCATCGGGGACTTGCACGACCAGCGCGCCGGGTGCATTTATATTCACGCCGTCACGCAGCTCGAAATCTCCTCCACCGAGGTCCGTCAGCTCATTGCCATGGGGCGCGATCCGCGCTTCCTCATGCCGGATTCAGTGCGTACACTGATCCTCGACACCCACTGCTACGCCAAATCACGGACGCCCTAGTGCCCCTCGAGAAAAAGCCTTCCCGTTCCAAGCCCCACAAGAGAGTCGAGGACGGCGCCGCAAGCGCCCCCAAACCTAAGTCCAAGCGCAGCGCCAAGCCCCCGTCGAAGCTGCTCGCCGCGCGCAAATCGAGCGCGAAGCCCAGAGCACGCGGCGTGCAGACGCCGGCGGCGGCCCGGGCCGCGCTCAAGTCCGTGATCCTGGGCGCCCTCGATGACATGAAGGCGCTCGAAGTGAAGGTGCTCGACGTGCGCGGCTTGACCGATATCGCCGATTACATGGTGATTGCGAGCGGCACCTCCGACCGGCACGTGCGCTCCGTGGCGCAACGCGTGGTCGAGAAGACCAAGGAGGCCGGCTACCGGCCTCACGGCTGCGAGGGACTCAAGGACGGAGACTGGGTGCTGATCGATCTGCACGAGATGATCGTGCACATCATGCTGCCGCGCGTGCGCGAATTCTACGGGCTCGAGAAGCTGTGGGACATGAGCGCGAAGCGCGTCGTACGCGCGTAAGCGCGCAAGCACAGCGCGCATGAAGTGCCGCCTCATCGCCGTCGGCACGCGCTTGCCCGAGTGGGTGAACACGGGATTTCGCGACTATCAGAAGCGGCTGCGCGCGCCGCTCGCGCTCGGGCTCGAGGAGATTCCGATTGCTCCGTGCCGGGCGGGCGAGAATCCGCAACCGGCGATGTTGCGTGAAGGCGAGCGGATACTCGCCGCGCTCGGTCCCAAGGATCACGTGGTGGCGCTCGAGATCTCGGGCTCCGCGATGAGCACCAGCGAGCTCAGCGTCTGGTTAAATGCCAAGCTGAGGCAGGCTAAACCCGTCGCGCTGCTGATCGGCGGGCCGAACGGTCTCTCGCCGGCGTGTCTCGCGCGCGCCGACGAGCGCTGGTCGCTGTCGCCTCTCACGCTGCCCCACGCCCTGGTGCGCATTCTGGTCGCCGAGCAGCTCTATCGGGCGATGAGCTTCGCGGCGGGACACCCCTACCACCGTGCCTGAGGACACCTCGGCACAGCCGGACCGCGGGCGGCGCGCCCGCGCGCAACGCCAGCAAGGTCGGTATTCTCTGCGCATGGAAGATTTCGTGTACCTTGCCTCTGCATCACCGCGCCGACGCCAGCTCCTTTCACAAATAGGCGTTCCCTTTCAAGTACTTAGGGTCGATGTCGGCGAATCCATCGGCGCCGCGGAAGGCGCGGAAGGCTACGTCTTGCGCCTCGCGCAAGCGAAGGCCGCCGCAGGTCTCGCCGGCCGTCGCGCGGCCCCGCACGCTCCGGTACTCGGTGCCGATACGGCGGTGGTCGCCGGCGGCGCGATCCTCGGCAAGCCTGCCGATTGCAAGGATGCCGAGCGTATGCTGGGGCTATTATCTGCGCGGACGCACGAGGTGCTGACGGCCGTTGCGCTGGCGACCGACAACGGCGTTTTGTGCCACTTGAGCCGCAGCGAAGTCACGTTCCGCGAGATTCCGTCCGCAGAGGCGCGCGATTACTGGCACACGGGCGAGGGCCGCGACAAGGCCGGCGCCTACGCCATTCAAGGCTACGGCGCTGTGTTCGTCAGCGAATTGCGCGGCAGCTACTCGGGTGTGATGGGGCTGCCGCTGTTCGAGACCGCGCAGCTGCTGCGCGCGGCGGGCGTGCCCTGCTGGCTCGAGATGAAAGGGACCGCTGCGACCGATGGGCACTGAAATTCTGATCAACGCGAGCACGCACGAGGCGCGCGCCGCCGTGGTCGAGAGCGGCGTGCTGCAGGAAGTGTTCATCGAGCGCCCCAATCGTCGCGGGCTCATCAGCAACATCTACAAAGGGCGAGTCTCGCGCGTGCTGCCGGGAATGCAGGCCGCGTTCATCGATATTGGCATGGAACGCACCGCGTTCCTGCACGCGTCGGACATCCTCGACACGCGCCACGCGGGCTTGGGGCTCGAGGCCCCGCGCAGCGAGAACATCCGCTCACTGGTCGCCGAGGGCAACGAGATCCTGGTGCAGGTGGTGAAAGATCCGCTCGGAACCAAAGGCGCGCGGCTCACGACCTACATCACCCTGCCGTCGCGATTTCTCGTCTTCATGCCGCAGGGCCGCGGGGTCGGCGTATCGGCACGCATCGAGAACGAGGTGGAGCGTGAGCGACTGCGCGGCGCCGTGCAGGCCGGTGTCGAGCCGGACGAGGCTGCGGGCTTCATCGTGCGCACCGCCGCCGAGGACGCGCCGCACGAGGCGTTGCGTGCCGACATGATCTACCTGCGCAAGCTCTGGGAGTTCGTGCGTCAAAAGGGATTGCGCACGAGCGCGGGGCATTTGGTGCATGCCGACCTGCCGCTGCACCTGCGCATCTTGCGCGATCTGCTGCGTGCCGATGTCGAGCGGGTGCTGATCGATCAGCCGAACGCGCACCGCGAGATGTGCGAGTTTGCCGCGACGTTCATCCCGGATGCGTTGCCGAAGATCGAGCTGTACGCCGCGCAGCGTCCGCTGTTCGAGCTGCACCACGTGGAGGAGGAGATCCAGAAGGCCCTCGACCGCAAAGTCTCGCTGAAATCGGGCGGCTACCTCATCATCGATCAGACCGAGGCGATGACGACCATCGACGTGAACACCGGCGCTTTCGTGGGCCACCGCAACCTCGAAGAGACGATTTTTCGCACCAACCTGGAGGCCGCCGTGACCATCGCGCGGCAGCTGCGGCTGCGCAACTTGGGCGGCATCATCATCATCGACTTCATCGACATGGAGGAGCCAGAGCATCGCCGTCAGGTGATCCAGGCGCTGGAGAAGGCGCTCGGCGACGACCACGTGAAGACCAACATCTCCTCGGTCTCCCCGCTCGGGTTGGTGGAGATGACGCGCAAACGTACGCGCGAAAGTTTGGAACATCTGCTGTGCCAGGCTTGTCCGACGTGCGAAGGGCGGGGGTTCGTCAAGACGGTCGAGACCGTCTGCTACGAGGTATTTCGCGAGATCATGCGTCAAGCCCGCCAGTTCGAGTGCCGGCAACTGATGGTTCTCGCCCATCAGGACGTGATCGAACGCCTGCTCGACGAGGAGTCCTCCGCGCTCGGCGAGCTCGAGCTGGTCACCGGCGTGCCGATACGGTTGCAGAGCGAAGCGCTCTACGGCGTCGATCAGTACGACGTCGTCCTCATGTAAATGATCTTGCGCCGGACCCTCAAGATACTGCTGCTGATCGCAGCGGGATTCGTCGCGCTGACGCTAGTGCTGATGCTGGCGCTGAAGCTCGCGCTCGACCGCGCGCCGCAGTATCAGGCGCAGATCAAGGACTGGGTATACCGCCGCACGGGCTATCACATCGCCTTCGCGCATGTCTGGCCGGCATTCCGCTGGTATGGGCCCGAGCTCTACTTCGATCGGTTGGAATTGCGCTCAGCCGACGATCGCCGCGTGCTTGCCCGCGCCGCCGGCGGACGGATCGCGGCGGATGTCTGGCAACTGTTGCAGAACGGGAAACTGTTCGCGCTGCGCGTCGAGCTCGACGCCCCCACCCTGGCGATCCAGCGGCTCGGCCCGAGCCGTTTTGCGCTCGCCTCCGAGATCGTTTGGGGCGGCGAGCCGGGCTCCCTGGCGCAAATCGCCTTGAACGATCTACCCGCCGGAACCCTGGTGATCCGCCGCGGCGTCGTCGTGCTGCAGGACTGGAACCCGGCTCTGCCCCGTCTTGAGCTGCGCGCTGTCGACTTCGATGCGACCCGCGTCGCGCACTTCGTCTCGGCGAGCCTGTCGGCACAACTGCCCCCCCAGCTGGGCGGGCGCCTCAGCGTCTCCGGCACGGCGCGCGGCGCCGAGCGCATCGCGGATTTGGGATGGAATGCGCTCGCGAGTGCGAGCGGCATGAATTTCCCGGGCTGGCGCGAGCTGCTGCCCGAGTATTTGACCCGCCTCGATGCGGGCACCGGCGCGTTCCAGGCGATGCTGCGCGGGCGCGGCGCCGACGTCGAGCGTGCGGATCTCGAATTCGGTGCACGCGGCGTGGTTGTGCATCTCTCGGACCGCCCCAACGCCGTCATGGATCAGGTGAGCGGGGCTCTATCGCTGGCGCACACGGCCGATCGATGGACACTCGCGGGACGGCGGCTGCGTGCCGTATCCGCGGGGCGCAAGGACCCCGACAGCGAGTTCGACGCAATCTGGCGCGAGGACGCGGCGGGCATGCTCGATCTGCACGCACAGGCGAATTACCTGCGGGCAGAGGCGTTGCTGCCGCTGGTGGGACTCATGCCGCAGAAGGACATTCGCGAGCGGCTGCGCGATCTTGCTCCCACGGGCGAGTGGTCGGACATGCGCCTGACGTTGGCGCGCACCTCCGCGAGCGAGGCGTGGCGTTTCGACGTCCGCGCCAAGTTTCACGACGTAGGCTTCGCGCCGGTCGGCCGCGCGCCCGGTTTGCGCGGGTTGAGCGGCTCGCTGATCGGCACCGAAGCGGCGGGGCACTTGATCATCGATACGCCTTCCGCGGTGTACAACTGGCCCGATCAATTTCCGGAGCCCATCGCGCTGTCCGTGCTGAAGTCGACACTCTACTGGAGACGAAACCCAGAGGCGCTGCTGCTCGCGACCTCGGATCTCGAGCTGCGCACCCACGCGGCAAGCTTGCACGCGAAGCTCGCGTGGTCGCAGCCCGCCGACGACAGCTCGCCCGTGCTCACCCTGGCGGGCTTGATCGACGACGGCACCGTTGCCGATGCGCCGCTGTACTTTCCTCACCAGCTGCTTCCGCCCCCCGCACTGCAATGGCTGGATCGTGCGTTCGTCTCGGGCCATCTGCCCCACGCCACTGCCGTCTTCGCAGGTCCGGTGCGCCACTTCCCGTTCCGCGACGGCGCGGGACTCTTCCTGATTCGCTTCAACGTCGATCACGTGACACTGGACTATCGACAGGACTGGCCGCGCCTCGAGAATGTCGCAGCACAGGTCGAGTTCCGCAATCAGGGCATGAGCGTCAAGGTAACGAGCGCTCTCGCGGGTCCGCTCAAGGTGGGTTCGGCCGACGTGCGGTTCGTCGACTTCAAGAACGGCGAGATGGAAGTGCATGCCGCCGCGCACGGCGATGCCGCCGATGCGCTCGGATTCCTCGCCGCCACCCCCCTCGATGCGCTGGCCGAGCAGGGGTTCTCGAGCGTGCAGGGGAGCGGCGCCCTGCAATGCGCCGTGGACCTGTTCTTTCCGTTCAAGCAATTCGATGCGCGGCGCGTGCTGGTGCATGTAGATCTGCACGATGCGACCGTGAAGAGGCGCGGCGCGAGTGTCGCCGCCACGGATATCGCCGGCGGCGCCGACATCGACGGCGCGCAGGTGGTGCGCGCCGACGTCCACGGGCAATTGCTCGGCGGACCCTTTCAGATGACGGCCCGCACACCGCGCGGCCATTCGGCCATGCGCACCCAGCTGGAATTTCATGGCACCTCGAGCGGCGAGAGTCTGCATGCGGCGCTCGGACTGCCGAGCGCCGTTGCGCTCGACGGTCAAACGGACTGGCGCGGGGTGCTGCGCATGTCGCCGGAGCCGGCGCGCGAGCGCTCCTTGCACATCACTTCGAGCCTCGCGGGACTCGCGCTCGGCCTGCCCGCGCCGCTGCACAAAGCCGCGGACGCCTCCTTGCCGGCGACCGTGGATGTGCAATGGCCGGCGCCGGCCGTCACGCAGCTCAAAGTGACGCTCGCCTCGGTGGTGCGGAGCGATGTGACGTTCGATGACAATCCGAACGGCTTCAAAGTCTCGCGCGCGAATGTCTGGTTCGGTGGCGGCGAGCCGCCGGCGGCCGATGCGGCCGGTTTGACCGTCGGCGGACAGATCGACGAGCTCGACCTGGCGGGCTGGCTCAAGCTCACGGCGGGGGCCAAGCCGGACAAGCCGCTGGCGTCGTATTTGCACGCGGCAAAATTCACGCTCGGCCGGGTCGACTATCACGGCGCGTCCCTGCACGACGTCACGCTCGGCATCACCACCGAAGAAGGCGCTTGGCACGTTGCGTTCGAAGGCCCGACCGTGAGCGGTCGGATGGTGCTGCCCGGTCCCGGCGATCCGCAAGCGCCGTGGGACCTCGAGTTCGAGCGGTTGAAATTCGTGGACGCGCCGGCCACCGATGCCACCGCCGCAGCGGAGCCGCCCACGACGCAAGAGTCCGGGGACAGGGTCGAGAAAAAGCCCGCCATCGATCCGCGCGCGCTGCCTGCGGTCCGCTTCCACGCCGCGGAGCTTTCCTGGGGCGACCGGCAATTCGGCGAGGTACGGGCCACGCTCGCAAAGCTCGACGACGGCGTCAGCCTCAAGGAGGTGGCCGCGACCGGCGCAAGCTATGGCGCGAACGCCACGGGCGAGTGGCGCGTCAGCGGCAGCCGCCTCAAGGGCGTCATCACGAGCTACGACGTCGGCGAGACCATGAAGCAGTTCGGCTTCGCCGCCGTCCTCGAAGCGAAAAGCGGGAGTTTGGAGTTCGATCTCAACTGGCCCGGCGCCCCGACGGAGGAGGCGCTATCGGAGGCCGCGGGCCACGTGCGGGTGTCGCTCGGCAAGGGTCAAATTGTCGGACTGAAGCCCGGCGCGGGACGCGTACTTGGACTCGCGAGCTTCTCCGAGCTGCCGCGGCGGCTGGCGCTCGATTTCAGCGACGTCACCGACAAGGGGTTCGCTTTCGACACCGTCCGAGGGGATTTCGACCTGCGCGACGGCAGCGCCAACACCGATGACGTCCTGGTCAAGGGTCCGGCGGCGGAAATCGGCTTGATTGGCCGGGTTGGCTTGAAAAACAGGGATTACGACCAAACTGCGGTAGTAACGGGCAATGTGAGCAGCACCCTGGCGCTGCCGGCCTTCGTGGCCGGACCGGTCGTCGGCGGCGTGGTGCTGCTGTTCACGCAGGTGTTCAAACAGCCGCTTAAGGGCCTGGTACGAGGGTATTATCGAATCACCGGTACCTGGGATAATCCCACCGTCGAGCGGATCAAGAGCGCGGACGCCCCCACGGCGGCTGCGGAGGCGCCGAAATTATGAGTACAGTAGCTGCGATTCAAATGACCTCGGGGCACAGTGTCGAGGACAACCTCGAGGCCGCGGCCAAGCTGTTGCGCGAGGCGAAGGAGGCGGGCGCGGAACTCGCTTGCCTGCCCGAGAACTTCTCGTTCATCGGTCTCAAGGACGCCGACAAGCTTGCCGTGGCGGAAGCCGACGGCGCGGGACCGATTCAGCAATTCCTGAGCGCGACGGCGCGTGCGCTCGGGATCTGGATCCTGGGCGGCACCACCGTCATCAAGGGCGATTCGGCGCGGCGCGTGTCGAACACCTCGCTCCTCTTGGACGCCCAAGGCAAGCGGGTCGCTCGCTATGACAAGATCCATCTGTTCGACGTTGCGATTCCAGGTCGCAATGAGCAATACCTCGAGTCCAATCACGTCACCCCGGGCCACAAAGTGGTCGTCGCCGATACCCCGGTGGGCCGGCTCGGCCTCTCGGTGTGCTACGACATGCGCTTTCCGGAGCTGTACCGGGAGCTCGTCGCACGCGGCGCACAGTGGCTCGCGATGCCGGCCGCGTTCACGGTACCGACCGGGCGAGCCCACTGGGAGACCCTGCTGCGGGCACGCGCCATCGAGAATCTGTGCTACGTGGTGGCGCCGGCGCAGTGGGGCACGCACTCGAGCGGCCGCGAAACCTATGGCGACACTTTGATCGTCGACTACTGGGGTCAAGTGCTGTCGCGCTTGCCGAGCGGCATCGGCGTGATCACGGCGCAATTCGATCTCGGCCGGCAGGCGGAGACGCGGGCGCGATTTCCGGCTCTCGAGAATCGCCGGCTCGGCGTGCATGCCGACGAGGCGGTGCCCGCATGAGCGCCGTGCCTCTGTTGGACGTGGCGCAGCGCATGATCCTCGAGCCTTCCGGATTGGATGAGAACCGCCTCGCCAGCGTGCTCGGCACGGTCATGAGTCGCGGCGTCGACTACGCGGACTTGTACTTTCAGCTGTCGCGCGAGGAGTCGTGGTCGCTCGAGGACGGCATCGTCAAGGACGGCTCGCACAGCATCGAGCAGGGCGTGGGCGTGCGCGCCATCAGCGGCGAGAAAACCGGATTCGCGTATACCGACGAGGTGCTTTTGCCCGCGCTGGTCGAGGCCTCCGATGCGGCGCGAGCCATCGCCCGGAGCGGTGCGAGCAATGCAGTCAAGACCTGGCAGCGCGCGCCGACTCACCGTCTGTACCTGCCCATCGATCCCCTCGAGGCGGTGCGCGATGAGGATAAGGTCGAGTGGCTGATGCGCATCGATCGCGAGACGCGGCGCATCGATCCACGCGTGAAGCAGGTCATGGCCTCGCTCGCGGCGGTGCACGAGGTCATCCTGATCGCCTCGAGCGACGGAACTTTGACCGCCGACGTGCGCCCGCTGGTGCGCGTGAACGTCTCGGTGATCGTCGAGCAGAACGGGCGCCGCGAGCAGGGTTACAGTGGCGGCGGCGGCCGCTTCGGCCTGAACGAGCTCCTCCACGGCGACGGTCCCTTCGCCCATGCCCGCGAGGCGGTGCGGCAGGCACTCGTGAACCTCGAGGCGGTGGCGGCGCCGGCCGGGTCGATGCCGGTGGTGCTGGGCGCCGGCTGGCCGGGCATTCTTCTGCACGAAGCCATCGGCCACGGTCTGGAGGGCGACTTCAACCGCAAGGGCACCTCGGCCTTCTCGAACCGCATCGGCGACAAGGTGGCCGCGGACGAGATCACGGTGGTGGACGACGGCACGCTCGACCGGCGCCGCGGTTCCCTGAACGTCGACGACGAGGGAACGCCCACGCAGTGCACCGTGCTCATCGAGAACGGTGTGCTCAAGGGATATATCCAGGACAAGCTGAATGCGCGCCTCATGGGCATGGCGCCGACGGGCAACGGCCGGCGCGAATCTTTCGCACATATGACTTTGCCGCGCATGACCAATACCTACATGCGTGCCGGCTCGCGGGCTCCCGAGGAGATCATCGCCTCGGTCGAGCGCGGCTTGTACGCGGTGAACTTCGGCGGCGGTCAGGTGGACATCACCTCGGGCAAGTTCGTGTTCTCGGCGAGCGAGGCGTACCTGATCGAGAACGGCAAGATCGGGGCCCCGGTGAAGGGCGCCACCTTGATCGGCAATGGTCCCGACGTGCTGACGCGAGTGAGCATGGTGGGCAACGATATGAAGCTCGACGGCGGCGTCGGCACTTGCGGCAAGGAAGGTCAGTCGGTGCCGGTGGGCGTCGGTCAGCCGACGCTGCGGATCGATGCTCTGACGGTCGGCGGTACGGGCTGACGGAGAAATTGGCGATGGGGAATTTCCGCCTCCTTGCGGTTGTCGTGTTGCTGTTCGCCGGCTCGATCTCGAGCCGCCTGGCATCGGCAGCCGATCCGGGCGCCGGCGGTCCGGACGGTGCTGGCACCCGCCTCGGGTTTGCGCCCGCCGTGCAGGCGGCCATGGCGAGCATCGATCCGGAGCGGATTCGAGCCCATGTGAAATTCCTCGCCGACGATCTGCTCGAGGGTCGAGGCACCGGCACGCGCGGCGGAGACATCGCGGCGCGCTATATCGCCTCGCAGTTCGAGCTCTACGGGCTGAAGCCCGCCGGGGACGACGGCGGCTATTTGCAACGCGTCGATTTCCAGGGCGTGCAAACCTTGCCCGGGACCTCGGCGTCCCTCGTGCCGGCGCAAGGCGCGCCCGTCGACCTCAAGATCGGTGAGGATTACGTCGTCGGCAACCAAACCCAGGTCGAGAGCGTCGACGTCGACGCCCCCATCGTGTTCGTCGGCTATGGAATCGAGGCGCCCGAGTTCGGCTGGAATGATTTCAAGGGCGTCGACGTGCGCGGCAAGGTGGTGTTGGTCATCGTCAACGAGCCGCCGTCGAGCGATCCGAAGTTCTTCGCCGGCGATGCCATGACTTACTACGGGCGCTGGACCTATAAGTACGAGGAGGCGGCCCGCAAGGGCGCCATCGGCGCGCTCATCATTCACCGCACCGATCTCGCGAGCTACGGGTGGAGCGTGGTGAAGAGCTCTTGGAGCAACGAGCAGGTGTATCTGGCGAACGATCACGAGCCGAAGCTCAAGGCGGCGGCGTGGATCCAGCTCGACGTGGCGCGGCGACTGTTCGCCGCGTCGGGCTTGGAACTCGAGCGCATGATCGAGACCGCGGGGACGCGCAAGTTCAAAGCGCGGGAGTTGCCGCTGCGGTTCAAGGCGCATATCGACAGCCGGGTGCGGGCATTCGTCTCCTACAATGTGCTGGGGCTCCTCCCCGGTACCGATCCGGGACCCGCCGCGCAAGCGGTGATGTACACCGCTCATTACGATCATCTCGGCATCAACCCCGCGCTTCCCGGCGACAAGATCTACAACGGCGCCGTGGACAACGGCACCGGCTGCGGGATTGTGCTCGAGCTTGCCCACGCCTTCAGCCGGTCCGCCGCGCGGCCGCCGCACCCGGTGCTGTTCGCTTCCGTCACCGCCGAGGAAAAGGGCCTGCTCGGCTCGAACTATCTCGGCAAGCATCTGCCGATCCCGGCTTCGCAAATCGCACTCGATCTGAATTTTGACGCCGTCCCGCCCATCGGCATGCCGGAGTCGGTGAACGTCACCGGCGCCGAACGCACTACATTCTTTCCCGTGGTCCAGAAGACCGCCGCCGCCTTCGGCTTCGACATCCAACCCGATGCCGAGCCCGGCGCGGGCCACTATTACCGGTCGGATCATTTCAGCCTCGCGCGCGCCGGTGTGCCCTCGTTCTCCATCAACACCGCCCTCAAGTTCGCCGGGCACCCGCCCGAGTGGGGCAAGGCACAGCGCGAGGAATACACCGCCAAGCGCTACCACCAGCCGAGCGATGAATACACGCCCGATATGGATTTTGCCTCCAATGCCGCGCTTGCCAAGTTCGGCTTTGCGCTTGGTTGGCAGGCGCTCACAGCCGACCAGATCGTGACTTTCGTGCCGGGCGATGAGTTCGAGGTCAAGCGCCAGGCACGCTAGTCGCACGCGCGGGTGATTCATGCAGTTTGAAGAGTGGATCGAGCAAGCTTATTCGCTCGGTGCGAGCGATCTGCATTTGGAGGCCGATACGCCCATCGTCGCGCGGATTCGCGGCGAGCTGCAGACGATCGGCGCGAACGTCTCGGGCGCCACGCTCGAGCAGGTCGCGCGCGACTTGCTCGGCGAGCAATGGCCGCAGTTCATCGAGCGCGGCTCGGCGGATCATTCCGAATCCGTCGGCGGGATCCGCCTGCGGGCGAATTTCTTTCAGACCGTGCGCGGCATCGCGGCGGCGATCCGGCTGCTGGCGCCCTCCGTCAAGGACCTGCGCGTGTGCAACTTGCACCGGGATTTGCGCAAGTTCGTCGAGGCCACGAGCGGTCTGGTGATCATCTCCGGGCCCACCGGCTCCGGCAAATCGACGACGCTGGCCGCGCTCATCGAGGAGCTCAACGCCACGCGCGCCCGGCACATCGTCACGCTGGAAAGTCCCATCGAGTATTTGTTCGCGAACCGCCAGTCCTTCATCCGCCAACGCGAGATCCCGACCCACTCGCCGAGCTTCGAGCAGGGGATCGTCGATGCCCTGCGCGAGAATCCCGATGTGCTGGTGATCAGCGAGATGCGCACGCCCGAGGTCATGCGGCTCACGCTCAATGCCGCGGAGACCGGCCACCTCGTGCTCGCGACCATGCATTCGTCGAATTGCGCCGAAGCCCTGTCGCGCCTGTGCATGTCGTTCCCCGCGGATATTCAGGCGAGCGTGCGCGCACAGCTCGCCGATTGCCTGGTGGCGGTGTGCTGCCAGCGCCTCGAGTTCCTGAGCACGGCGCGCCTGCACGTGCCTCGCTGCGAAATCCTGCTGCCGACCTCCGGCGCCCGCGGCACGATCCGCAGCGGCAACTTCAGCCAGATCGCCACCGTGCTGCAGTCGGGCGGCGAGGAAGGCATGTGGACTTTCGATCGCTATCAGCGCTGGATGGAGCAGGTGACCGAGTGGGTGCGTCCGCCTTCATCCGCCGCTCTGCGCGTGCAAGGGGACTCGGCTCCGCGCGCCGCGTCGGCACCGCGTGCAACGGCGCGGCCGGTGTCGTCGCGACCCGCAAGTGCGGCGCCGCCGCTGCAGCCGCGCCCACCGGCCGCACCGCCGGGGGACCCCGCTTCGCGGCGCTCCACGCCGGCGGAGGAGGTCTTCGAGGTTCCCGCCGAGGACATGGATCTCGCAGCCCTCGCCGAGCTCGCCAAGAAAGCGATCGAGCGCAAGACCTGAAGGGCAGGGAGGGCCGGAAGGCGAGCGAGACCTGAAAGTCGGGAGAGACCAAAAGGGTCCGAATATATACAGCTTATTAATACCGGGCCTCTTAGTATGCGCACTTGTCGGCCTTAAGCCGGATTGGACTTCCATGGACGCCATCTATTTGCTCCTTCTCGTCGGTCTCTACGCGCTCACCCACGCGCTCGTCTGGGCGCTCGATCGCCTGAGGAGCGCGCCTTGAGCCCGCTGCACGCGCTGGCGGGACTGCTCGCGCTCGGGCTGTTCGGCTATCTGCTGTTCGCGCTGCTCAAGGCGGAGCGATTCTGATGGGCCCCGACGCGCGGTTTGTCCTGCTTCTCGTGCTGTTCCTCGGCGTCCTCGTGCTGTGCGCCAAGCCGCTCGGCAGTTACATCGCGGACATCATGGAGGGCCGGCCGAACTTCGCTGCGCGCTTGGGCAGTCGCCTCGAGGCGCTCATTTACCGAGTCTGCGGTATCGAGCCCGGGCGCGAGATGGCCTGGAGCGAGTACGCCATCGCGTTGCTGCTGTTCAATATCCTGGGTGCGTTCCTGGTATATGCGCTGCTGCGCCTGCAGGCGTTCCTGCCCCTGAATCCGCAGAAGTTTCCCGGCGTCAGTGCGGATACGGCATTCAACACGGCGGTGAGCTTCATCACCAATACCAATTGGCAGAGCTACTCCGGCGAGTCGGCGCTCGGGTATCTCGCCCAGATGGCGGGCCTGGCCGTGCAGAATTTCTTGTCCGCCGCGACCGGCATCGCGGTGGCGATCGCGTTGATCCGTGGTTTCGCGCGTCACGGCACGAAGACCATCGGCAACTTTTGGGTGGACCTCACCCGCTGCACCCTCTATTTGCTCCTGCCGCTGTCCCTGCTGCTGGCCCTCGTGCTGGCGAGCCAGGGCGTCGTGCAGAACTTCGCGGCTGACAAAGATGCCGCCACGATCGAGACGTTGACCTATCAGAATCCCAAGACCGATGCCGCCGGTCACCCGATGGTGGATGCGGCGGGCAGTGCGGTCACGGAGACGGCGACGACCGGCACCCAGACCCTGCCGATGGGCCCGGTCGCCTCGCAAGAGGCCATCAAGCAGCTCGGTACCAACGGCGGCGGATTCTTCAATACGAATTCCGCGCATCCGTATGAGAACCCGACGCCGCTGACGGACATACTCGAGACGTTCGCCATGTTTCTCATCGCGTTCGCGCTGACCTATACCTTCGGCAGGATGGTCGGGGATGTGCGCCAGGGATGGGTGCTGCTCATCACCATGCTCATTCTGTTCGTGCCGCTGGTGCTGCTCGCGTTCCATGCCGAGCAGCACGGCAATCCGCTCCTGGCACGGGACAGTGTCGACCAGATTGCGAGCGCCGCTCAGGCGGGCGGCAATATGGAAGGCAAGGAAACGCGCTTCGGCATCGCGGCCTCGGCTCTGTGGGCCGCGGTCGCCACCGGGACATCGACCGGGGCCGTCAATTCCATGCACGACTCGCTCATGCCGCTGGGCGGATTCGTGCCCATGTTCCTCATGCAGCTCGCCGAAATCGCTCCCGGAGGAGTGGGCACGGGCATTTATTCGATCTTGATGTTCGCGGTCCTCGGAGTGTTCATCGCCGGCCTGATGATCGGTCGAACTCCCGAGTATCTCGGCAAGAAAATCGAGGCGCTCGAGATGAAGCTCGCTTCCGTGTTCATCCTCACCACGCCCTTCGTGGTGCTCATCGGCACGGCGGTGGCCGTGCTCACCGATGCGGGCAGGGCGGGCATCTCGAACCCCGGCGCTCACGGTTTCAGCGAGATCCTGTACGCCTTCACGTCCGCCGGCAACAACAACGGCAGCGCATTCAGCGGCCTGTCGGCCAACACGGTGTTCTACAACGTGTCCATCGGCCTCGCCATGTTCATCGGTCGTTACTGGCCCATCATGGCGGCGCTCGCCATTGCCGGATCGCTCGCGCAGAAAAAACGCGTGCCCGTGACCGAGGGCACCATGCCGACCCATGGCCCGCTGTTCGTGGCGCTGCTCCTCGGCTCGATTTTGCTCATCGGGGTCCTTACTTATGTCCCCGCCCTCGCACTGGGGCCGATCGTCGAGCACTTGATGCTCCCGGCCGGCCGCTGAGATACCCATGTCGCGTCGCCAACTGCCGCTGTTCGATCGCAATCTCCTCGGGCCCGCGCTGCTCGAGTCCGTGACCAAGCTGGATCCGCGCGTGCAATGGCGCAATCCCGTGATGTTCGTCGTGTACGTCGGCACCGTCGTCACGGCGCTGCTCTATGTGCAGGCGCTCGCCGGTCACGGCGAGGCGCGGCCCGGCTCGATCCTCGCGATCTGCATCTGGCTCCTGTTCACGGTGCTGTTTGCAAACTTCGCCGAGGCGCTCGCCGAGGGGCGCAGCCGCGCGCAGGCCTCGGCGTTGCGCGGCATGCGCCAGACCGTCATGGCCAAGAAGGTCGTGAAGCCCGGCGAGCCGCGGACGACGCCGGTAAAGGCAGAGGATCTGCGCAAGGGCGACGTCGTGCTGGTGGAATGTCACGACATCATTCCAGCCGACGGCGAGGTGATCGGCGGCGTCGCTTCGGTCGACGAGAGCGCCATCACGGGCGAATCGGCGCCCGTCATCCGCGAATCGGGCGGGGACTTCTCCTCGGTGACGGGCGGGACGCGAGTGCTGTCCGACTGGATCATCGTGCGCGTGACGGTGAATCCGGGAGAGACCTTCCTCGACCGGATGATCTCGATGGTGGAGGCCGCCAAGCGCCAGAAGACCCCGAACGAGATCGCGCTCACCATCCTCTTGGTCGCCCTTACGCTGGTATTCCTGATCGTCATCGTGACGCTCTTGCCGTTCTCGCAGTTTGCCGTGGAGGTGAGCAAGGCGGGCACGCCGGTGACGCTCACCGCACTCATCGCGCTGCTCGTGTGCCTCATCCCGACGACCATCGGCGGCCTGTTGTCGGCGATCGGTGTCGCCGGCATGAGCCGTATGATGCAGGCGAACGTCATTGCGACCTCGGGCCGCGCCGTCGAGGCGGCCGGCGACGTCGACGTGCTGCTCCTCGACAAGACCGGCACCATCACGCTCGGTAACCGGCAAGCCTCACAATTCCTGCCGGCGCCCGGCGTGACCGAGCAACAGCTCGCCGATGCCGCGCAGCTCGCATCGCTCGCGGACGAGACTCCCGAGGGACGCAGTATTGTGGTGCTCGCGAAGCAGCGCTTCAATCTGCGCGAGCGGGACTTGGGCGCGCTCGGTGCGCGCTTCGTGCCGTTCTCTGCGGTTACGCGAATGAGCGGTGTCGACATCGGCGACCGCCAGATCCGCAAGGGCGCGCCGAATACCATCATCAAGTACGTCGAGACGCTCGGCGCGCAGGTCCCCGCCTCGGTCGAGGAAGCGGTGCAACGCGTCGCGCGGCAGGGCAGCACGCCGCTGGTGGTCGCGGAGGGTCCGCGCGTGCTCGGCGTGATAGAGCTCAAGGACATCGTCAAAGGCGGTATCAAGGAGCGATTCGCCGACCTGCGGCACATGGGCATCAAGACCATCATGATCACCGGCGACAACCGTCTGACGGCGGCCGCGATCGCGGCCGAGGCGGGCGTCGACGACTTTCTCGCCGAGGCAACGCCCGAAGCGAAGCTCAAGCTCATTCGCGAGCACCAGTCGCAAGGCCGCTTGGTGGCCATGACGGGCGACGGCACGAACGATGCGCCGGCGCTCGCCCAGTCGGACGTCGCGGTGGCGATGAACACCGGCACTCAAGCGGCCAAAGAGGCCGGCAACATGGTCGACCTCGACTCCAACCCCACCAAGCTCATCGAGATCGTCGAGACCGGCAAGCAGATGTTGATGACGCGCGGCGCGCTGACGACATTTTCCATCGCGAACGATGTTGCCAAATACTTCGCCATCATTCCGGCTGCGTTTGCCGGCACCTATCCCGAGCTCGCCGCGCTCAACATCATGCATCTCGGACAGAGCACCGCGGTGCTGTCCGCCGTGATCTTCAACGCACTGATCATCGTCACGCTGATCCCTCTTGCCATCAAGGGAGTGAAATACCGGCCGCTCGGCGCCGGCCCGTTGCTGCGCCGGAATCTGCTGATCTATGGGCTCGGCGGCATCATCGTGCCTTTTCCGGGAATCAAGCTGATCGACATGTTGCTCGCGGCGCTGCCCGGCTGACCTTAGGAAGGACGACTGCAATGTTCATGCGCGTGACTCGACCTGCGGTGTCTCTCCTGATCGTCATGACATTGCTGCTCGGATTGCTCTACCCGCTGGTGGTCACACTCGTGGCGAAGGTCGCATTTCGCAGCGCAGCCGACGGCAGCCTCGTCTACCGCGACGGCAAGCTCGTCGGATCGACGCTCATCGGCCAGAGCTTCGCGGATCCCAAACACTTCTGGGGCAGACCCTCCGCGACCACGCCGCAGCCGTACAACGCGCTGGGCTCCACGGGATCCAATCTCGGTCCCTTGAATCCGGCGCTGCTCAAGCAGGTCGAGGACAACGTCAAGGCGCTGCGGGCCGCGGACCCCGATAATCGTCGGCCGGTCCCGATCGATCTGGTGACCGCCTCCGCGAGCGGCCTCGACCCGCATATCACGCCGGCGGCAGCGTACTACCAGAGCACGCGCGTCGCACGCGCGCGGAACCTACCGGTCGAGCAAGTCGACGCCCTCATCGCGGCGCACACGGAGAGCGCGCTCCTCGGTGTGCTGGGCGAGCCCCGGGTCAACGTGCTCGAGCTCAATCTGGCGCTCGATCGGCTGCATTGAGCGAGGCGGCGGGTACCGGGTTCTTCCCGGCGGGCGGGCGCGCGTTTGACGAACCTGGACCTTCGTGCTCCCATGCGTAGGCGCGCCCACGCGAGCAATGGAATTTGCGGATCAGCCATGGCCGAGACCGAGCGCGGAGACCCGGATCAACTGCTGGCGGACGTGCAGCGAGCAGAGGCCAAGGCGCGACGCGGGCGCTTGCGCATTTTCTTCGGCGCCTCGGCGGGCGTCGGCAAGACCTACTCCATGCTCGAGGCTGCGCGCGGGGCATTGGCCGGCGGCGCGGATATCGTCGTGGGATACGTCGAGCCGCACGGGCGCGCCGAGACGGAAGGACTGCTCGAAGGCCTCCCGCAGCTGCCCTTCCTGCCGGTGCATTACCGCGGCATCGTGCGCCGCGAGTTCGATCTCGACGCGGCGCTCAAGCGCGCCCCTGCCATCGTGCTGGTCGATGAGCTCGCGCACTCCAACCTGACCGAAGGCGAGCCGCTTCCCCGCCACGCCAAGCGTTGGCAGGACGTGGAGGAGCTGCTCGACGCGGGCATCAGTGTGTGGACCACCCTCAATGTCCAACACCTCGAAAGCCTGAACGACGTGGTGGCCGGAATCACGGGCGTGCGTCAGCAGGAAACGCTGCCCGACCGCATCTTCGACGAGGCCGACGAGGTGGAGCTCATCGACTTGCCGCCGGACGACCTCCTCGAGCGGCTGAGAGCGGGCAAGGTGTATGCCGCCGCGCAAGTCAGCAAGGCGACGGAGGGCTTTTTCCGCGTCCCGAACCTGCTCGCGCTGCGCGAGCTGGCGCTGCGCCGCACCGCCGACCGCGTGGATGCCGCCGCACTCGAGTTTGCCGGACAGGCACCCACCTCGCGCCCCTGGCTGGCGCGCGACCGCTTTTTGATTGCGGTCACGCCGGATGGCCAGGCGGAGGAGCTCGTGCGCATCGGCAAGCGCTTTGCCGACGCGCTCGATGCCGAGTGGATCGTGGTGTCGGTCGAGACGCCGCAGCTTCTCAAGCTATCCGAAGTCGAGCGTAATCGTCGCATCAACGTGCTGCAGCTCGCCGAATCGCTGGGCGCCGAAACCGTCACCATCGACGGCGCGTCGGCCGCCGACGCGCTGCTCGAATACGCCCGCCTGCGCAACGTCACGCGTATCGTGACCGGCGAGGCGAAGCGCACGGGCTGGCGCGCCTGGCTGCGGCGCTCGACCACCACCGAGCTCGTGCGCCGCGGCCGCGGCTTCGACATCTCCGTGATCTCGCGCCGCGGCACGCGCGCGCCGGATGCGGCGGACAAACGCCTGCACGCGCGCCTCGCGCCGCGCGAGATCCAGTGGCAGCGCTACTGGGCGGCGCTCGCCATCTGCGCCTGCTGTACGGCCGCGGCGGCCGTCATGTATCCCTATTTCGCGCTGACGAATCTCGTGATGGTGTATTTGCTCGGCGCCACCGTGGCGGCGCTGCGGCTCGGCAGAGGGCCGGCGAGCCTCACGGCGGCCGCGAACGTGATCGCCCTGGATTTCTGCTTCGTGCCGCCGCGTTTCACGTTCGCGGTCAGCAATCTGGAATACCTCGTCACCTTCGTGGTCATGCTCGTCCTCGCGCTGGTCATCGCCAATCTGGTGGCGAACGTTCGCGCCCAGACGCGGGTTGCGGGCGCGCGCGAGCGACGCACCTCGCTCCTCTACGCCATGAGCCGGGAGCTCGCCGCCACGCGCGCCTTCGACAACCTGGCGCGCGTCGCCGTCAAGCACGTCGCCGAGACCTTCTCCGGACGCGCCGCCGTGCTGCTGCCGGACTCCCGGGGCCGCTTGCAGGGCCCGAGGATGACCGACCCGGCGACGCTCGAGGGCCGCCGACCTATCGGTCGCCCAATGGGTGTTCGACCATGGCCGGCCGGCCGGGCTCGGCACCGATACCCTGCCGGCCGCGACCGCGCAGTACTTGCCGCTCAACGCCACGCAGAAGACGCTTGGGCGTGCTCGCCGTGCAGCCGGCCCAGCGCCGCCGCCTGCTGCTGCCCGAGCAGCGCCATCTCCTGGAGACATTTGCCGGCCAGATCGCGCTCGCCATCGAGCGGGCGCGAGCGCGCCGAAGAGGCCGAGGCGGCGCGCGTCGCCGTGGAGACCGAGAGCCTGCGCAATTCGCTGCTCGCATCCATTTCGCACGATCTGCGTACGCCCCTCGCGGCGATCATGGCGGCGAGCCACGCGCTCAACGATCCCGAGAATGCAGCCGGACGCCGAGACCCGCGCGCGCCTCGCGCGCATCGATCGAGAACACCGCGCAGGAGATCTCCGAGCTCGTCTCCAACGTGCTCGACCTGATGAGCTTTCAGTTCGGCGAGGTGCATCTGAACCGCGGTGCGCACTCGGTGGACGCGCTCGTCGAGAGCGCGCTCGCGCGGCTCGAAGGACGTCTCGCGCAGCATCCGGTGGAGGTCGCGCTGCCCGCCGATCTACCGCTGGTGGACGTCGATGCGCCGCTGGTCACGCGCGCGCTGGTCAACATTCTGGAGAACGCCGCCAAGCACACGCCTGCCGGGAACGCGCATCACGGTTTCCGCCGGGCTCGAGAGCGACGCCGTGCGCCTGGTGATCGACGACAACGGTCCGGGATTGCCGCCGGGACCGCCGGAGCAGCTGTTCGCGAAGTTCGAGCGCGGCAGGAAGCGAGGCCGAGGTGGGCGGCGCCGGCCTCGGGCTCGCGATCTGCAAGGCCATCATCGAGGCGCACGGCGGCCGCATCGCGGCGGCGCAGCGGCCGGGCGGCGGTGCGCGCTTCACGTTCACGCTGCCCGTGAGCGCCGCGCGCTAGTCGAGCGACCTTCGGCCGCCCTGCCGAACCCGCCGGCGGCGCGCAACGCCGTCGGCATCCATGAGCCGTCCTTCCATCATGACGATGCGGGTGTGGCGCAGATCGCCGATGTGTTGCGAGGGGTCGCCGTCGACGAGCACCAGGTCCGCATCCTTGCCCACGGCGATCGATCCCGTGCGCGACTCGACGCCCACCATGCGGGCGGGCGCGATGGTCGCGCTCGCGAGCGCCTCGGCGGGCGTGAAGCCGGCCCGCACGTAGAGCTCGAGCTCGCGCACGAGTTCCATCCCCGTGCCGTCGGTGCCGGCGACGATGGCGACGCCGGCGCGATGCAAGGCGCCGACGAGCTCGACCAGCTTGTCGAAGCTGCGCCGCCAGTCCGCACGCGTGAGGTCCGGCGGGACCGTGAAGCCGCCCTGACGAAAGCCGCGCTCGACAGTCGGCGGCAGGGTGCCCAGATAGGGCGCATAGGCGGGCGCGAGATCCCCGTTCTCGGGCACGTACAGGAGCTCGAAAGTCGACACCGTCGGATCGACGATGATGTGGCGTGCTGCCATGGTGGCGATGAGAGACTTCATGGGCTCCGCACCGAAATCGACGTCCTTGGCGTAGCGGCCGATGCCCTCGAAGCGGGCGATGCCGTTCGATTTGTCGACCACCGAGTCCGGCATCGCCTGCATCATCACGAAATTGATGTGCGTAATCTCATCGTACCCGTCGTTGATCGCCTGCAGGGGTCGCATGCCTTGGGGCAGATGACCGTGCACGTGCAGTCCCAGTCGATGCGCCTCCGCCGCGGTCGCCTTGACCCAGGACGGGTCGAGAGTGCCGTAGATCTTGATGCCGAGGAATCCATCGGCCTTGGCCTTGCGCACGGCCGCGAGCGCCTCCTGCTGCGTCGTCACGACGGTCGCTACCTGCGCCGTGTTCGGGCCCTTGCCGTCGATCAGAACCGAGGGATAGACGTGCGGGCTGAGCAGCAAGTCGTGCGCGCGACGCTCGGCGCGGGCCAAGGTGAGCTCATTGATGTTGCCGGGATCGCGGCAGGAGGTGATGCCGAGCGACAGCAGCATGGGGCCGGAGGCATCGTCGGCGAAATGCATGTGCGAGTCCCACAGCCCCGGCACCAGCGTCTTCCCCGAGCCGTCGATGATTTGCGCGCCCGCGGGGACCTTCGCGCCCGCGGCTTCGATCCGGGTGATCAGGCCGCGATCGACGATGACAGTGCGGTCCTCCACGAAGTGCGTGCCGCCCAGGAAGGCGCGCACATGCGTGAATGCGACCGGCCCGGCGGGCGTCTTCAACAGCGCCCGCAACAACCCCGGTGAATTCTGGGCGAGCGCCTCATCCTGCGCCGCCTGCAGCACGGTCAGCGCGTTTTCGTAGCCCGCGGGCAGCCACGACAACGAGCCCACGCTGGCGAAGAAATGTCCCTTGTTGTCGACCCAGACCGGGATCGGCGTGTTGCTGAGTCCGGTGACGGCATAGGCGGTCACCGTGCGCTGTTGGGTGCCCTCGCCGATGCTCGCGGTCGCCAGGAGCTCGGCGCGCGCACGGCCGCCCGGCAACAGCGCGAGCGAGCGGCCCGGCGTTGCGACCAGCGCTTCGGTAAGATCCGCGGTCAGGTCGATGGGTCCGCCGAACGCCACGTACTCGGCCGGCGGCGGTATAGGGCGCGCCCGCGGCGTCGACCGGGCTTTTCCAGGCCGCCTTGCCGTCGATCACCGAAAAGTTTTCGGCGGCATCCCCGTTTGGGGTGAAGCCGCGCACCGTGACAGACTCGAGCATGCCGTCCTTGCCTACATGGGCGGCGCTGTCGACTTCGAATATTTGACCGCGAAGCAAAATGCTCTCACGGCCCATGCGCACACCGGCGGCGGTCACCCAGCGCGTCGACTCGCCGTGCTTGCCGGCGGTCGACAGCACGGTGAAGTGCTGCGCATCGGCGGGGGGCTTGGCGAGCTCTTGCACGGGAGTCGGCGTCGGCGCGCTCCAGCACGGCGCGCAGGCGGCGAGCATCGAGAGCAGGGGCCAGACTGGCCGCACGGCTAGTCGACTCCGATCATGACGTTGGACGCCTTGATGATGGCGTAGGCCTTTGCGCCGGAACGCAATCCGAGGTTCTCGGCCGATTGCTTGGTGATGATTGCAACGACCTCGATTCCGGGGGCGAGCTCGACGATGACCTCGCTGTCGACAGCGCCGGGCTTGACGGATTTGACGGTGGCAGGAAGTACGTTGCGTGCGCTCAGTTTCACGGCAGCCTCCTCGGATGGTTGGTGCGGCATACTAACGCCGATGCGAGGAGGTGTGGCAATGGACGTTACGATGCATACGGGTGGTTGTCTTTGTGGCGGCGTGCGCTACGAGATTCGCGGTGAGCTGCGTGGCGTGATCGCCTGCCACTGCGCGCAGTGCCGGCGCACCAGCGGCCATCATTCCGCCATGACCAGCACGCCCAACGAGCAGCTGTCCTTGACGGCCGCCGCCACGCTCGTCTGGTACGCCTCGTCGGCGAGCGCCGCGCGCGGATTTTGCGGCGTGTGCGGCAGCAATTTATTCTGGCGGCCGCACGCGGAGAACCGCACCTCGATCGCCGCCGGTACGCTCGATTTGCCCACGGGCATCGCGATCGAGCGGCACATATTCGTCGCTGACAAATCCGATTACTACGAGATCGCGGACGCTCTGCCGAAAATGGCCGGATGGGATTGATCGAGAGAACGGATTTCTGTAGGGAAATCCGTGCACGCTCGTTGGTTTTTGGCCGACATCCTGCGGCACGAACATTATGGCAAAACTCGCTGCGTCGCTCGCTGGCGACGAGTTTCGCGCCGGCGGCGGATGACATTCAATAGCGTGCAGCGCGTCGCATCTCGCCCCGCGCCGCAATCGATACGCTGGCTGCAGTTTCAAAACCTCGACGGAGTTTCCATGATCGACAAGTCAATGCAAGGCGCATATCAGATCAATCTGCCGAAGGATCTTCTCTCCGAAGCGAGGAAACAGCCGAAGCCGAAGAAGGAGCACCTCAAGGTCGAGGGCTGGCGCACCTCTTGGCTGACACGCGTCTCCGAGATGTTGGTCGGCAAGGATTAGCCTCGCCGCCGCGGAGGCCGGCCTGGGGGCGTGTAGGCCTGCGATTACGTCATGATATAAGTCAAATCGGCTGTCTGCGCGTGGCGCAGCGGGTTTAACATCTCTGCGGAGATCAAACCCTATGCGCCTGTCCAAACCGATATACGAGTCCTTGCCGCTCCTCTACGTGGGGATCGGCATGGCGGCCATCGCGATCGCCTACTTCGAGCCGCAACGCATCCGCTCGGTCGTCGCCTTCGTCATCGGATTGCTTGCCGCCATTGCGGCGCTCACCGTCTTTCTGCACCGCCAGGATCGGCGCGCGCTCAGCCGCGAGTACCGCGGCGACAACCTCGACATCCGGCGCAGCTGAAGGGCGCTCAATCCGGCTTATCGGAGGCCGGTTCCGCCGTCTCGAAGGAGTGGCGGTGGCGCGGCGCGCGCTCGTCGATGTACATCATCTCGTGCTGGCCGACGACCACCACGTCGCCGTCGTTCAGGTTGTGGCGGCGGACGCGCTTTGATTTTACGAAGATGCCGTTGGTGCTGTTCAAGTCCTCGATCACGCACGCATCCGGTTGAGTCACGATCTGGCAGTGATGGCGGCTGATGAATTTGCTGTCGATCTGCAAATCGTTGTCGGGGGTGCGGCCGATGACGAGCCTGCCGGGCTTGAGCTCGCGCTCGACGACGGTGGCGCCGCCGATCGCAAGCAGAATCCGGCCGACCGTCTGTCCGGTTTCCGGTGCGGCCGCGCCGTCCATCTGCAACGACTGCATGCGATTGGTGCGCGCGTTGAACTCGACCCACTGCAGCTCGCGCAGCGCGGCGGTCAGGTCCTCGACCGTGACGACGTCGCTCTCGCGGCCGAAGGCCGCCATCATGGCGGTGTCGCAGAGCGTATTGACCAGGCGCGGCACTCCGCCGGTGTAGCGGAAGATCGTCGGGTAGGTATCCTCGGCAAAAATGCGCCTTCCCTGCGAGCCCGCGACCTCGAGCCGATGATCGATATAGGAGATGGTCTCGGCGTTGGAGAGCGCGGACAGGTGGAAACGCAAGCGCACGCGTTGCACCAGCTGAATCAGTTCCCGGGAGTTGAGCTTGTCGTTGAGCTCGGGCTGTCCCGCGAGAATGATGCGCAGGACCTTTTCCTTGGTCGTCTCGATGCCCGAGAGCATGCGAATCTCCTCGAGCACCTTGTAGCTCAAGTTCTGGGCCTCGTCGATGATCAACACGACCTTGCGCCCGGCGATGTGCTGCTCGGTCAGAAATTGATTGAGAGTCGCCAGGACCTCGGGTTTTTTCATGTCGAACGGCGTGAAGCCGAACTGCACGAGCACGGTCTGCAGGAACGCCGTGGGGGAGAGCTGCGTCTGATTGAGTTGCGCGACCACGACTTCCGGCTCGAGCTCGCGCAGGAACGTCTCGATCAGAGTGGTCTTGCCCGCACCGATCTCGCCCGTGATCACTACGAAGCCATCGGTGAACCAGATGGTCGACTCCATGTACGCCTTGGCGCGTGCATGCTGCTTGCTGAGATACAAGAACTGCGGGTCCGGACTCAAGCGGAACGGGAGCTCATGCAGTTTGAACAGTTCTAGGTACATCTCGCAGCCAGTCTCACGGGAGAGGTGAAATTGCTCGCTTCACGACCAACTTATGTATTTTAGTGCATTCGCAAGCGCCCGGTCGCGCTCGGCCGGCCTGCCCCTAAGAATAGTGCAATGACCGAGTTTTCGGCCAGGACGGGGCTCTTTGCCATAATCGTGAAAGGCCAGCCCTTCAATGGCCAGCAACCGCTCTCGGTTGGGCATCTGTCCGAGAAAATTGATCATTGCCGTATGTCCGAGGGGCCGGGTGCTGCCGAGCGGCAGGCCGCAGATGGCTCGCAGATGGTTCTCGAACTGGCTGGTCACGCAGCCCTCGATGGTCCAATGTCCCGAATTATGTACTCGCGGCGCCATCTCGTTCGCGACGAGGCGTCCCTTCACGACGAAGAACTCGATGGCCAGCACGCCGACGTACTTGAGCGCGCCCAAGACGCGCTTCATGTAGATTCTGGCTGTGCGCTCGAGCCGCGCGCCGGCGTAGGGCGCGAGCCCGTAGCGCAAAACGCCACCGGCGTGCGAATTGGCCGACAGCGGATAGTAGGCGATGTCTCCCGCAACGGAGCGAGCGGCGATTAGCGATACCTCGTGCGTGAAGCGCTGCAGCTTCTCATAGATGAGCCCCTCGCCGCCGATGAGCTCCCACGCTGCGTCGAGATCGGCGTGCCGCTCAATCCTGCACTGCCCCTTGCCGTCGTACCCCAGCCGTCGGGTCTTCAAGATTCCCGGCGTGCCGAGCCGGGTGGCCGCGCGCGCGAGATCCTCCGGTGTATCCACCGCGGCGTGCTCGGCGACCGGAATCCTCAGGCGTCGGAACAAGGCCTTCTCGTGCAGGCGATCCTGCGAAACCTCGAGCGCCGCGCGCGGCGGACGAATGGCGGTGAGCTTCGCCAGCGGCGCGAGCGCCTTGCCCGAGATGTTCTCCCAGTCGAAGGTGAGCACATCGCTCCTCGCGGCGAGCTGCTCGAGGAGGGCGGCGTCCTCGAGCGCACCGAGCAGGCTCGGCGCCACTTGCGCGCCCGGAGAGTCCGCGCTGCGATCGAGGAACGTGCAGCGGATGCCGAGCGGGTACCCCGCAAGCGCGAGCATGCGCCCCAGCTGTCCCGCCCCCACGATACCGACTTGGGGTAATTTCAAGGCTGCCGCGGATCGGGCTTGTTGAGCACCGCCGCGGTTTGCGCCATGCGGAATGCATCGAGCGCGAGACGCACTTCCGCCGACTCGTTCGCGATGATGGCGACGGCGAACAGCGCCGCATTGCGGGCGCCCGCCGTGCCGATGGCGAAGGTGGCCACGGGGATCCCGCTCGGCATCTGCGCGATCGAGAGGAGCGAGTCAATGCCGCCGAGTGTCTTCGTCAGCACGGGCACGCCCAGCACCGGCACGGTGGTCTTCGCCGCCGTCATCCCGGGCAGGTGAGCGGCACCTCCCGCCCCTGCAATGATGGCCTTGAGACCGCGCTCACGCGCCGAGGCGGCGTATTCGAACAACAGGTCGGGCGTGCGATGCGCCGAGATGACGCGCACCTCGTGCGCGATCGACAGCGACTCGAGGGTATCGGCTGCCGCCTGCATTGTTTCCCAGTCGGACGAGGATCCCATGATGATGCCGACACGGGCTTTCATCCGAGCAACTGCCGAAGAAACGCAAAAAGCTCCCGGGCCCCGGCCGGCGGCCGTTGCTCGAGCCGCTCGCGCCCTGCTTTTTCCAGGATTCTGGCGAGCGCCGCACGATCCGCCCGCGGATATTCCTCGCACAGCAAGGGCAACGCCGTCTCGGGCTCGGAAAGCAGCCGGTCGCGCCAGCGCTCGATCTGCTGGAAATGCCTGATCTCCGAGTCATGGCGTTGCTTGCGCTCGGCGAGCTTGGCGAGCACCGGCTCGGGATCGATCTGACGCATCAACTTGCCGATGTATTGGCGCTGCCGCACCTGCGCGCCGTGGGACGGCAGCCGACGTAAATCGCGCAGTGCCACAAACAGTTTTTCCGGCAGGTCGAGCGCCGCCATCTCCTGTTCGGGCAGGGCGGAGAGCTGCACGCCGAGCTCCTGCAAGGAAGCAGCCTCGCGCTTGCGCGCGCTTTTGCTGAGGCGCTCCGCCTCGGCGTCGCCGGTCTCCTCGGGTTCGCTTTGAGCAACCATATACGCCATGCTACCACCTCTGTGGCCGGGCGAATTACAGGCTAGAATCCGGTAAAGTCATTGCGGAGAACCTGATGGCCATCGCGACCGAAGGCCCTGTGCGTCGCCTCACCCTGGGCGACCTCGAGTCGATCATCGAGCGTGCCCTCGAAGAGGCGCGCGCGCGGGGGGCCTCGCAGGCGGAGGCGGCGGTGAGCCAGGATAGCGGCCTTTCCGTCGGCGTGCGCCTGGGCGAAGTCGAGACGCTGGAGCATCAGCGCGACCGCAGCATGGGAATCACCGTGTACTTCGGCCATCGCAAGGGGTCGGCGAGCACCGCCGATTTCTCCCCGGAGGCGGTGCGCGCGACGGTGGCGAAGGCCTGCAGCATCGCGCGTTTCACCGCCGAGGATACCTGCTCGGGACTGGCCAACGCCGAACTCATGGCGGGCTCGCCGCCCGACTTGGAGCTTTATCATCCCTGGAGCCTCAGTGCCGAGCGCGCCATCGAAATCGCCAAGAGTTGCGAGGCGGCGGCGCTCGGCTTCGATGCGCGCATCAACAACTCGGAGGGCGCCTCGGTCGCCACGCACCAGGGCCTGCATGTCTATGGCAACACGCATGGCTTCATCGGCGGCTATCCCACGACCTCGCACACCGTGAGCTGCGTCGTGCTCGCGGGCACGGGCGATGACATGCAGCGCGACTATTGGTACTCGACCTCGCGCGACTGGCAGGAGCTCGAGGATGCAGAGGCTATCGGCCGCGAAAGCGCGCGGCGCACGCTCGCCCGCGTGGGTCCCCGCAAGCTCTCCACCCGGCGCTCCGCGGTGCTGTATCTGCCGGAGATGGCGCGCGGCCTGATCGGGCATTTCACCGGGGCCATTCGCGGCAGCAGCCAGTACCGCCAGTCCTCCTTCCTGTTGAACGCCGCCGGTGAGCAAGTGTTTCCCGCGGGGTTCTCGATCGCCGAGCGTCCGCACATTCACAAGGCCATGGGCAGTGCGCCGTTCGACGAGGAGGGAGTCGCGACGCACGACCGCGAGCTCGTCACCGACGGTGTTCTGACCGGCTATATTCTCTCGAGCTATTCGGCTCGCAAGCTTGGACTCAAGACCACCGGCAATGCCGGCGGCGCGCACAATCTGGTGGTTGCGCCGACGGCGAGCGGCGGACGCGAGGCGATGCTCGCGCGGCTCGGCACGGGACTGCTAGTCACCGAGCTCATGGGTCAGGGCGTGAACGGCGTGACCGGCGACTATTCGCGCGGCGCAGCGGGATTTTGGGTGGAGAACGGCGCAATCCAATATCCGGTGGCTGAAATCACCATCGCCGGAAACGTGCGCGACATGTTGAAGGACATCGTCGCGGTCGGCGACGACGTCGACACGCGGGGCGGCATTCGCGTGGGGTCGGTGCTGATCCGTGAGATGACCATCGCCGGCGAGTGATGCCGGCGCCTCGTCAGGCACCGCTGATGAAATCCGCGAGCGATCGGTCGCCCAAGTCGCGGCGCAGTTGCGCCTCGATGTGCGCGCTGAGCTCTTGCGCCGCCGGCACCGCAGTGCCCACCAGAATCGCGCGGCCGTGTTGCGGCCGGCGCAGCGTCTCGATGATGACGGCGAGCTTGATGTTGTGTGGATCGCGCCCCGGCAGAAAACATTCCTTCTCGGTCGCGACCAGGAGCTTCGCCTGCTCCAGCGACGCGAGCAGCGGAGCGAGCGCCGCCGCGGGGACGTCGAGCGTGTCGGCGAGGCGCGCCGCATTCCAATGCGCGCCGCCGCTCTGATAGTCGCGTCCCACCAGATACATCACGGATAGACCGATGGCTTCATGCGCGCTCGCATCGAGCGAGAGCGCCGTGTGCCCATGCGGGAGGTACTGCGGAAACTGCACGTAGAAAGCAAGCGTCGCGCCCAGCAACAAAATCAGCCAGCTCAAGTACACCCAGATGAGCGTGGAGAGCACGATGGCGAACCCCGAGTAGACCGCCACGAGCGTCGAAGAGGAGACCAGGATCGAGGTGAATATCTTGCCGACGAGCGCCCAGACGACGCCTGCGGTCACGCCGCCGATGAGGGCCGCGCGCGCCTCCACGCGGATGTTCGGAATGAACATGTACATGAACACGAACACCGCCGAGACAATCACATAGGGCAGCACGCCCGCGATGCCGGTCAGCGCCCAGGCAAGCGGGGCGATGGAATCGAGCCAGCGCGCGGTGGGGCTGTGCAGCGCGGAGCCGAGCAGTCCCAGCGCGACCACCAGCAGGATCGGGCCTGCAATCATGACGCTCAAGTACTCGGCGAAGCGGCGTGCGAAATTCCGCGCGTGCTGCACGCGCCAGACGAAGTTGAAGCTGGTCTCGACCTTCTGAATGGTGGTGATCACGGTATAGGTGAGAAACAGGAGACCGAGCGAGCCGAGCACATCGCCGCGCATGTTGGCCACGAATTCGAGCAGCGATTCGGTCAGCTGATTGGAGGCTTGGCCGAGCGGGCGTAAGAACTGATGCAGAATGAAATGCAGGTCCGTGCGCGCGCCGATGCCCTTCAGGATCGCGAAGCTGAAGACCAGCAACGGCACGAGCGAAAGGAGCGTCGTGTAGGCGAGGCTCATCGCCCGCACCGCGATCTCGCCTTGCAGCCAGTCACGCACCACGGCGGTGGGATAGCGCAGCAGGCGCAGCACCGGTCCCCAGGGTGGGCCCATGGTGCGCGATCCTTGGAACAATCCGTCCTCGAGACGTTCCAGCGCGGTGGGCATGCCGAGCGCTCAGCTAGTCAGTAACTTGAGCGCCTTGCGATAGTTGTCGCTGGTGCGCGCGATGATGTCAGCCGGCAGGTGCGGCGCGGGCGGCTTCTTGTTCCAGTGGAGCGATTCGAGATAGTCGCGCACAAACTGCTTGTCGAAGCTCGGCGGACTGATGCCGGGCCGATAGGACGCGACGGGCCAGAATCGGGAGGAGTCCGGCGTCAGCACCTCGTCGATGAGCATGAGATTTCCGGCCTTGTCGACGCCGAACTCGAATTTCGTGTCGGCGATGATGATGTCGCGCGCGCGTGCATGCTCGGCGGCGAGCGCGTAGACGGCGAGCGCGATGCGCCGGACTGCGGCGGCCTGCTCGCGGCCCACCAGGCTCACGATCGCCTCGAAATCGATGTTCTCGTCGTGGTGTCCGGCGGGTGCCTTCGAGGCCGGCGTGAAGATGGGCTCGGGCAGCGCATCCGCCATGCCGAGTCCGGGGGGCAGATCGATACCGCACACCGACCCGTGCTGTTTATAATCCTTGTATCCGGAGCCGATCAGATAGCCGCGCACCACGGCCTCGATGGGAAGCGCCTTGAGCTTCTTGACCACCATCGAGCGTCCCTCGAGCTGCGCCCGCTCGTCGGAATTCTGAACGATGTCCTCGATTTTGAGAGTCGTCAGATGGTTCGGCACCAGGCCACGCGTCTTCTCGAACCAGAACTCGGAGATCTTGGTGAGTACGTGGCCCTTGAAGGGAATGGGATCGGGCAGCACGACGTCGAACGCCGACAGCCGATCGGTCGTCACGATGAGCAAATGATCGGCGTCGACATCGTAGATGTCCCGCACCTTGCCCTGATGAATCTTGCGCAGGCTCCGGATGCGGCTCTCGAATAACGGCGTGGGTTGCAACGAGTGATCCATGCGTGCGGGCGTGCGGCTGCTACCATTGTGGGGAGACGGTCGGCGATTGTCGCGTTGCGCGGCGTATAGGTCAACGAATGGCTTGGAAAGGAACTATTTTCGGGGCGCTGGTCGGCCTCCTGCTGACCCGCTCGGTCACGGGCGCCGTGGTGGGCGCCCTCATCGGCATGCTGTTCGATCAGAGCGTGGGCCTCGGGTTTTCGTTTCCCGGCTCGCGGCCCGCCGCCTCGGTCTCGGAGGTATTTTTTCGCACCACTTTCGAGATCATGGGTCATGTCGCCAAGTCCGACGGGCGCGTATCGGAGGCGGAAATCGACGCGGCACGACGGCTCATGCAGGAATTGCGCCTCGGGCCGAACGAGATCGGCGCCGCGATCGAGTGTTTTCGCGTGGGAAAATCGCCCTCCTACGATGCGGCTCTGCGCATCGAGCAGTTGCGCGAGGCCTGCGGTTTGCGCTTCGACCTCTTGGCCGCGTTCATCGAGTTGCAGCTGCGCGCGGCCCTCGCGGGCAACGGTATTTCACCGCCGGCGCGGCGGATCCTGATGCGTGCCGCGGAGCGCCTCGGCATGTCGCAATTGGAGTTTGCGCGCATGGAGGCCGCAGTGCGCGCCCGCTACAGCGGGGCGGCAGCAGGCGGGCGGGCGCAACGGCCGCTGTCCGAGTGCTATGCCGAGCTCGAAGTCGGCGCCGGCGCGAGCGACGCGGAGGTGACCAAGGGCTATCGCCGTCAGATGAGCCGGCATCACCCGGACAAGCTGGTGGCGAACGGGCTGCCCGAATCGATGGCGGAGTGGGCGAAGGAGAAGACACAGCGCATCCAGGAATCCTATGAGGCAATACGTGCGGCGCGCGGCATGCGTTGATAAAGTGGCGCCATGGCAATCCTCATCGCACCGTCCATCCTGTCCGCCGATTTTGCCCGCCTCGGCGAGGAGGTCAAGGCGGTGCTGGCCGCGGGCGCGGACTGGATTCACTTCGATGTGATGGACAATCACTACGTGCCCAATCTCACTGTCGGCCCCATGGTATGCGAGGCGCTGCGCAAGGCGGGCGTCACGGCCACCATCGACGTGCACTTGATGGTTACGCCGGTCGATGCGCTCGCTGCGGATTTCGCGGCGGCCGGTGCCTCGCGCATCAGCTTCCATCCCGAGGCGACGCAGCATGTGGACCGGACCATCGAGCACATCCGCGACTCCGGTTGCGCGCCGGGTCTGGTGTTCAATCCCGCCACGTCGCTCAACTGGCTGGATTACCTCATCGACAAAATCGACACCATTCTGGTGATGTCCGTGAATCCGGGGTTCGGCGGACAGAAGTTCATTCCGCAGACCCTCGGCAAGCTCGCCGAGGCGCGTGCGCGCATCGAGGCGAGCGGGCGCGAGATCCGCCTGGAAATCGACGGCGGTGTGAAAGTCGATAATGCTGCGGACATCGCGCGGGCTGGCGCGGATACCTTCGTCGCAGGCTCCGCCGTCTTCGGCAGCGCCGACTACGCCGCCACCATTCGCTCGCTACGAGCGCAAGCGGAACTCGGTAAGAGCAGCAGACCCGGCCGCTGACGCTGGCTGCCGGCCGTGCGCGGCTACGCCCGTGGCTGGGCGCCCGTGCTATTCCTCATCGTCCTCGTCGTCGTCCTCATCATCCTCGTCCTCGTGCTGCTCGGCGCGGGGCGGCTTGCCGACCGCTGTGCCCGCGCCGGCTTTCACTGGAACGATGAGGGGACGCGTTTTCACCTTCGGGCGCGCATTGAATACGACGATGGTCTTGCCGGTCGCGCGCAGCAGTCCTTGCTCCTCCAGCACTTTCAGGACGCGTCCGGCCATTTCGCGTGAGCAGCCGACGAGACGCGACAATTCCTGCCGGCTCACTTTGATCTGCATGCCTTCCGGATGGGTCATCGCATCGGGCTCGCCACACAGATCCATGATCGCGTGCGCGACACGGCCGGTGACGTCGACGAATGCCAGGTCGCCGAGCTTGCGGTTGGTACGGTCGAGTCGGGTCGCGAGCTGAGTGGCCAGCTCGAAGATCAGTCCGGGGCTCTCGGCGGCTATTTGCCGAAAGCGCGGGTAAGTCATTTCCGCGAGCTCGGATTGCTGACGGGTTCGCACCCAGGCGCTGCGGGTGGGCTGCTCGTAGAACAGGCCCATTTCACCGAAGAACTGCCCTTTGTTGAGGTAGGCCAGCACCATCTCGTTGCCGTCTTCGTCCTCGATCATGACCTCGACCGAGCCCGAGATGATGTAGTAGAGAATGTCCGGCAGATCACCCGCATGGATGATCACGGTTTTGGAAGGGACCGTCCGGATCCGGCAGTAGCTCAAGAAACGATTGATCGCAGGGATATCGCTTAAGGCTTTTGCCACTTCTTCCATGGTCTCTCCCAAATCTGATGGTCGTGAAAACGCCCGTACTGGCGCCATCTTTTATTACATAAGTACCGGAATCGCAAGCAGTAAGTCTATAGCCAATACGATCCGCGAGTCATGAATCGCGACGTCAGACGCATGGCAGCCTTCACCCACCGCGGCAACGCCGCCGCGCCGAGCGTCTCCGCATTCGCACCGTGCTGGACCTCATCATGCTGCATCTGCTCGAGGATCGCGCGGCTGCGCCCGTCCTCGGCCGGCAAGCGATCCAAGTGGTCGCGAAGGTGCGATTCGACCTGCCGCTCGGTCTCGCCGATGAATCCGAGGCTGGTCCGGTCGCCAAGGGCGCCAGCGTTACGCCAATGAGAAAGGACCCGGCATACCACAGCGGATTCAGCAGACTCGACGTGTCCGCCGAGCTCGGCGATGCGCTGCTCGCACCAGGCGAGGTGATCCTTCTCCTCGGCCGCGGCCTGGCTCATGGCCGTCGCCGCCTCCGCGTTGCGGGCCGTGAGGGCCTGCCCCCGGTACAGGGCCTGAGCCGCAACCTCGCCGGCATGGTTCACGCGCATGAGCCGCGCGGATCGTCGGCGCTCGACCTCGTCGAGCACCGAGTGGCCGGCCTCGAGGCCGGATGCCCCCGGGCTAGCATGCCTCAGGGTACGCCCGTGCGGCCTGCGCAGGGCTGCCTAACACATTGATTGCCTTGCCGATTTCACCCAGGAGACGATCGGTCAGGCTGAGGCTGCGCGCGCTCATCGACACATTATATTATAGGCCTCCCGGAAAACGGGGCTTAAGCCGCCCCCGCACACCCTGCCTTCGGTCGAGGGCTGGTCTTATGTCCCTCTGTTCTGTACACTTTCGCGCCTTTCGTTGGGACCTACCGCCCGGAGTTATTCCATGCACACCGTATTCTCAAAGCCCGAAAACACCCGCGGCGACTGGTATCTGGTCGATGCGGCGGGCAAAACCTTGGGCCGCCTGGCCTCCCAGATCGCGCATCGCCTGAAGGGCAAGCACAAGCCCGATTACGCGCCGCATCAGGATCTTGGCGACCATATCGTCGTCATCAACGCGGGCACCGTGCGCGTGACCGGCGCGAAGCTCACCGACAAGTGGTATCACCAGCACACCGGCTACGTGGGCAATCTCAAGAGCATCGCGCTCGGCAAGCTTCTCAAGGAACATCCCGAGCGCGCGATCGAGATCGCCGTGAAGGGCATGCTGCCGAAGGGTCCTCTCGGACGCCGCATGTACCGGAAGCTTCACGTGTTCGGCGGCAACACCCATCCCCACCAAGCGCAGCAGCCCAAAGCGCTGGCGCTCTAATCGCAGGAAACGACTCATGGCACAGAGCTCCGCCACGAAAACCTTTTACGGCACCGGCCGCCGCAAGACCTCGAGCGCGCGGGTCTACCTCAGCAAGGGCAGCGGCAAGGTCACCATCAATGGCCGCTCCCTCGAGAGTTCTTTGGACGCGAGACGGGACGGATGATCGTGCAGCAGCCGTTCGGCGCGGTGCAGCTCGACGGAAAATTCGATGTGCGATGCGCACGTCGAAGGCGGCGGCATCACCGGTCAAGCCGGCGCGATTCGCCACGGCATCACGCGAGCCCTGATGTCCTACGACGAGACCCTGCGCTCGCCGCTTGAGGAAGGCGGGTTTCGTCACGCGGGACGCGCGCGAAGTCGAACGCAAGAAAGTCGGGCGCCGCAAGGCCCGTCGCGGGACACAGTTCTCCAAACGCTGATCGTTTTGGATACCTGCCGTCTTCCGGTATACGATCAAGCGGTATTGGGGGATCGTCTAGCGGTAGGACAACGGTCTCTGACACCGTTTACCTAGGTTCGAATCCTAGTCCCCCAGCCAAATGAGGGCCCACTGCAAGTGGGCCCTTTCTTACACAGGCAGGCTCGCAAACACATGTCGCGGGATCGCAATTCGGAGGCCTCACACCCTTGGCCTTGGCCGCGCTCGGCGTCGTGTACGGCGACATCGGAACCAGCCCCCTGTACGCCATGTCAGCCTGCTTCACGGGGCCCAACATCGCGGTGACTCCCGAGCACGTGTACGGCGTGCTCTCGCTGATCTTCTGGACTCTGGTGCTCGTGATCCTGCTCAAGTATGTCGTGGTCGTCTTGAACGCCGACAACAAGGGCGAGGGCGGGGTGCTCGCGCTCACGGCGCTGGTGGTGAACACCGAGCGTGCGAGCCCGCGCAAGGCGCTTTATGGAACGCTCGGAATTCTCGGCGCGGCGCTGTTCTTCTCCGACGGCGCCATCACTCCGGCGATATCCGTACTGAGCGCCGTCGAAGGGCTGCACGTCGCCGCGCCGGATGCGCAGATTCCGATTCTGCCGATCACGGTGGCGGTGCTCGTGGGACTGTTCGTGATCCAGCGCCACGGCACCGGCTCGGTCGGCAAAGTATTCGGCCCGGTGATGCTCGGGTGGTTCGCCATCTGGCCCTCTTGGGCCTGCGGTGGATCGTGCGCGAACCCGAGGTCCTGGTCGCGCTCGACCCCACGTTCGCGGTCCGCTTGATCACCCAGCACCAGATCGCGGCGCTCGCCGTGCTGGCGGGCGTGTTCCTGACGGTCACGGGCGGCGAGGCCTTGTATGCCGACATGGGTCACTTCGGCAAGACGCCGATTCGCCTGAGCTGGATCTGCGTCGTCATGCCCGCGCTGGTGCTCAACTACTTCGGGCAGGGCGCGCTGCTCATCGAAAATCCCGCGGCGATCTCCAATCCGTTCTTCCTGATGGCCCCCGAGTGGTCGCTCTTGCCGATGGTCGCGATCGCGACCGCGGCCACCGTGATCGCCTCGCAGGCGGTGATCTCCGGGGTGTTCTCCGTGACCACTCAGGCCGTGAGCCTCGGGCTCTTTCCCCGCCTACGCGTGGAGCACTCCTCGGCCGATTACGCCGGACAGATCTACGTGCCGACCATGAACTTCATCCTCATGCTCGCCACCATCGGATTGGTTCTGAGTTTCGGCAGCTCCGCGGCGCTCGCAGGCGCCTACGGTCTCGCGGTCTCCGGCGCGATGACCATCGTGACGCCGCTCACCTTGAGCCTCATCAAGTCGCGCACCGGCGAGAAGAGCCGCTGGCTGCGCGCGGGGCTGTCGTTGCTGTTCATCATCGATCTCGCGTTCCTGCTCGCCAATTTGACCAAGCTCGGGGACGGCGGCTGGCTGCCCCTCACGTCGGGGTTCATCATCTACTGGCTCATGCAGACCTGGGCGCGGGGCAGGGCATCGGTCATGTCGCGCCTGCTGCGCGAGCAAAAGCCGGTCCGCGATTTTCTCGATCGACTTGCAGCGCGATCCGCCGGTGCGCGTACCCGGTACCGCGATCTTCATGGACGCCAAGGCCTCCGGCATTCCGCGCGCGCTGCTCAACAACATCAAGTTCAATCGCGTCATCCACGAGCAGGTGGTGCTGTTGACCGTGGTGACCCGCGAGGAGCCGCGAGTGCCGGAGGCGAAGCGCTTGACGGTGACGGCCGTGTGCGAGGGCATCGTGAGGGTCGTGGCGCACTTCGGCTTCATGGAGAAGGCGAACATCCTGGAGATCCTGCGCAGCGCGGAAGCCCACGGCGTGCGCTACGAGCCCGAGCGCACCACCTATTTCCTCAGTCGCGAGGAGCTCTTGCCGGGTCAGCGGTCGGATCTGCCGCCGCTGCGGCGGCGGGCGTTCATGCTGATGACGCGCGGCGCTCAGGTCATCGCGGACTATTACGGACTCCCGCCGGGCCGCGTCATCGAGATCGGAACCCGGTTGGAGATCTAGTCGTCGGCGCTGCCGCCGCGGCGGTGATCGTCCGGTCGACGCACCCCGTCATCGCCCGCCACCAGCAACAGATCGGCGCCGCGGCGTGCGAACAGGCCGACGGTGACCACGCCGGCGATCCGATTGACGGCGTCCTCCATGCTCGACGGGGTTGCGATCGCCAGGTGATGGACGTCCAAGATCGCATTGCCGTTGTCGGTGAGGACGCCTTCGCGCCACACGGGCTGCCCGCCCAGCTTCACCAGCTCGCGCGCGACGTAGGAGCGCGCCATGGGGATCACCTCGACGGGCAACGGGAAGGCGCCGAGCGTATCGACCAGTTTGCTGTCGTCGATGATGCAGATGAATCGCCTCGATGCGGCGGCGATGATCTTTTCCCGCGTGAGCGCGCCTCCGCCGCCCTTGATCAGCATCCCGCGCGCGGTCCGACTCGTCGGCCCCGTCGATATAGAGCTCGAGATCGCCGGCGGCATTGAGCTCGACCTCCGCGATGCGCGCGGCCTTGAGCCGCTCGGATGTCTGGCGCGAGCTCGAGACGGCGCCTTCGAGCTGTATTTTCCGGTCTTTCAGCACTTCGATGAACTCGCCCACGGTGGAGCCCGTGCCGATGCCCAGCACCATGCCGTCCTTGACGTAGGAGATCGCCGCCTGCGCGGCGCGGCGCTTCTTTTCAGTTGGCGAGAGCATTTCACTGTCCCCTAAAACAACTGTGCCCGCTTACGCGGGCACAGTTGATTATTTACGAAGGCTTACTTCTTCTTAGCTGCCTTTTTCTTAGCTGCCTTCTTCTTCGCCTTCTTTGCTTTCGCTGCCATGATGAAACTCCGTAGTCGGGTTAGTCCGGGGACCGAGTATATACACGAATAATTAATTTACAAGCAATACGTCGCCATCGGGCCTCGAGATGTGCTAGCGATGTGAGCGATCTCACTCGAGAGTGAGAATGAACTCCCACTCCGCCTTGGATACCGGAGTGACCGACAGACGATTCCCTCGCTGCAGCAAGCGCATCTCGGATAGCTCATCGCTCGCATGCCGGCGCAGCTCGTCGAGCGTGATGAGACGCTTCAACTTGCGCACCAGCTTGACGTCCACCACGAACCAGCGCGGGTCGCTTCGGGTCGCTCTGCGCATCGTAGTGATCGTCCTTGGGGTCGAAGGCGGTCTTGTCGGGATAGCCCTCCTTGACCACGCGAACGATGCCGGCGATCCCGGGAACATCGCAGCTCGAGTGATAGAAGAAGGCGGTGTCGCCCTTCTTCATCGAGTCCCGGAGCATGTTCCGCGCCTGATAGTTGCGTACGCCGTCCCAGGCGGTCGTCTGCTTGGTCGAGCCGCAAGATCATCGATGCTGAAGAGTCCGGTTCCGATTTGAGCAGCCAGTGCTTCATCCATCGCTCCTATAAAAACTCGACTCCCGATTCCGTCGCCAAGGCATCCAAGCGCACGTCGTGGGCCTGCGCATAGACCGATTCGGCGCGCTGACAGTCGAAAGCGAGCCCCACCAAGCGGGGACCGAGCCAATGGCGCCGATGACGCCGCCAGTCGAGCGCGCGGTCGTAGAAGCCGCCGCCCATTCCCAGCCGGCGGCCCTGTCGGTCCACCCCTACCAGGGGCACGGCGATGAGATCGAACCAGCGTGGGCCGACCGCGCGCGACGCGCGGCGCGGTGCGGGATGGATATTCCGAACGCCCCGCGACGCGTCCTGCCGGTGAGCGGATAGAAGCGCAGCCGCCGATGGCGCAGGCTCTCGACCACGGGTACGTAGAGGCGCACCCGCCGCCGCCGCGCCGCGGCGACGAGAGCCGAAGGATCGGTTTCCCGGTCGAAGGGAAGATACACGGCGATCCGGGAGCCCGCCTTGAAAGCGGCCAGCCGGGCGATGGAAGATGCGGCGCGCTTGGAGCGCGAAGCATGGTCCAAGGCGCAGAGGCCGCGGCGCGCGGCGCGCAATTGCTTGCGCAGCGTTCCCTTCAGCTTGTCGTTATCGAGCATGAGATGGAGATGGCGCCACCCGCATGTGCCGTTTTGGACCGTTGCTCCCGACCTGAGCAACAGGTGGGGCTAACTGCCGACACTTAAGGCTTTCCGCTCGAGGCGGACTTGCACAATGCTGCCAGCAAGCAATGGCCCCTGGGGTTTACAAATTAGGGTCAGGAGGTAACCCGATCCGCATCGAACACCGCAGGCAGCGCCAAACTTAAACTCGGAAGGCCGGATCCTGACCCGAGCGCGCTAAAGCTCGAGCTGCCGACCCTTCTCCAAAGCCGACTCTACCCGCTCACGCAGGATACGCAAGCGCCCCCCGACGTCTGAATCGAGATGGGTGTCACGATTGCGGAATCGAATCAGTTCATTCGCCATGTTGAGGGCGGCGATCACCGCGATACGGTCGAGTCCCACGACCTTGCCGCTGTCGCGGATCTCGCGCATCTTGGCATTGAGAAACTCGGCGGAATCCAGCAGGTCGGAACGCTCCTCGATCGGGCAAGTGATGTGATACTCCTTCTCGAGTATGCGCACGCTGACGCGGGCCTGATTGTCGCTCATGCTTGCTCCATCGATTTCAACCGGCCGATCATCGCCTCGACGCGCGCGCGCACTTGCTCGTTTTTCTGCAGCAGGCCGGCCCGCTCGGCGGTGAGGGTATCCTGCCGCTGCCGCAGCGCGCGATTCTCCTCCTTGATCTGGGCAACGGTGACGATGAGGTCCTCGAGCCGCTTCTCCAGACGCTTCAGCTCGAGCTCGACCGCGGAC
>CAVWME010000040.1:0-114069 GCA_963755935.1 uncultured Gammaproteobacteria bacterium | reverse complement strand
GACCAGAATGGCCGTCTACTCGAACCCATCGACGACGACTGGCTTCTCGAGTCCGTGACGGATCAAGGTGCAAGCATCAGCAACCCGAGAACCGGACAATTCACAACGCTTGGCTTGATCACATTTACGAGTTCACCTCGAATCCGGACCGATCGCGCGGCGATGCGCGGTATAGCTTTCTCACTTTGAAAGTGCAGATACACCTCAGCGACAACTCACTCTGGATAAGGCCGACGCCTCGCCCAGGCGAGCCGGTGCCATATGTCTCTCCGGCACCAGCGGTCGATCTTATTGCGATCGGGCCTGAGATCGTCTGCACCGGCGTGCTTCGCGAAATTGAAGGCACGGAATGGTCGGTGCACTTGGAAAGCTTCATCAGCGGCGACTTTAATGCCCTAGTCGCGTTTAGCGAAACATTTCAGAGCCGCTCGCCAGGCGATCGATATATTCTTGCCAACGAGATCGGGGATGGCCGGATACTTTCCGGCTCGCCAACTGTTACAAAAAATGGACCAGACCACATTCTCAGATGCCAGGTCGAACGCTTTCCCCGCATCACGGCCCAGCAACTCGGCAGCGAATGGGCGCTATCGCCGACCACGAACGACATATTCGCTAAGGATGGGCGATGGGCGCTGGTGTTCCGGGCTAGAAGCGCTGCCTCAGCGGGTTCGCTCGTGCCTGTCGATGCAACGCGGCGAAAGCCCGATTCATCGGGATTTTGGTGTGCGCTTTGCGGAATATTTTAGTGCGCTGCGCAGCTCGCCGTGGTTCCGGCAGCTTCTGAAGTTGGAAATGGTCCGGCAAGCATCTATTCCATATCACGACGTCATTCTAAAACGGCAATACACGCCTCTTCAGTGTGTCGAACGTGTCTGGGACGTGCAGATGCTGTCGGAGTTTCCTAGCAGCAACCGACTGCCGATCAGGGTGGATCTCGAAGTCAACGGCGTTGGACGGTGGCAACGAGATATCTCTGCTTTCTTGACATCAGAGCACCCGGTTAGCGTCGCCGAACATGGCGCGTCTGCTAACCTTTCGTAACCATCATGCCGGCACTGCTACACGTCCGATCCCGGTTGTGCAACGGTGCGTCCGAGGCCAGGCAAGCCTGTGCGAGATGACTTCTCCCGGACGACCGTTCGGCTTCTCGCGCAGCGCGCTGGGCATCAGTGCTCGAATCCCGATTGCCGGCAGCCGACGAGTGGCCCCGCACAGGATGAAGAGAAGTCGGTCAACCTCGGGGTCGCCGCTCATATCACCGCTGCATCGATCGGCGGTCCACGCTACCTCGCGTCGCTGACGTCAGAGGAGCGGCGAGGCGCGGCTAACGCGATCTGGCTCTGCCAAAACTGCGCGAAGCTCATTGATTCCGACGTTGAGCGATACCCGAGCGACACGCTTCGCAACTGGAAGAAGGACGCGACGGAGCGCGCCTTCAGGGAGATTGCAACCTCACCGCGGACTCAGGCCCGACCTGTCATCACGATCGAGTTGGATGAAGAGGATCGGCAGTTCCTGCGCGCCCTGGCGTTGCCCGCCGAGGATGACGTGGACTCAGTCGCTCAGCGCCTCCTCGCCGCCTCGGAGCAAGACCTCGCAACTTACCGGCGCGGGAGGCCGTGGCCTGCTCACACGCTCGCGCTCAATCTGGTATTGAACCCGGTCAACGAGCCGCAGCCCATCACCCTAGAAGGCCTCGCTCAGGCGATCGACGCGGCCGACGCCGTCAATCTGGTCTCCGATCCCGGTACAGGAAAGTCGACCACACTGGTCCAGCTCGGCGAGACCGTCGCGGCGGGTAAGCGAAACGTCCCCGTTGTCGTGCCACTTGGGGAATGGTCGGATCGGGAGGATGATTTTTTCACGTTTCTATGTCGCCGACATGCGTTCGACAGGTTCCGGCCGCAGCATTTTCGGCAAGCGGCCTATTACGGGCGTCTCATCCTGTTGCTGGATGGTTGGAACGAACTTGACCCACGATCGCGACTGCGCGCGGTGCACGACCTCGAGACTTTGCAGCGCGAATATCCGCTCCTCGGAATCGTCATCAGCACGCGCTCGCAGCCCCTGGTACTCGCGGGACCTGTCGTCGAGCTCCAGGGACTAACCCCTGGTCAGCAACTCGAGCTCGCTCGAGCGCTGCGCGGGGAAGCGGGCGCCGCGCTCGTCGACCGAGCCTGGCGCACGCCGGGGCTGCGCGAGCTCGTCACGATTCCCCTCTATCTCACGGCCTTACTCCTGGGCGCCGACGGGGCGGCGTTTCCGCAAACGCGCGAGGAAGCGCTTGGGCTCTTCGTTGCACAGCACGAACGTGCGCCGGATCGCCGGGAGATCCTCGCTCGAGAACTCTTCGGCTGCCATGCTCAATTGCTCTCCGGCCTCGCCGTTGAGGCGAACCGGCGCGCTACCACCGTACTTTCGGACGCTGATGCGCGTCGCGTAATCGCCTCGGTCGAACGCACGTTGGAAGAGACGGGTCAACTTCGCCCCAGCCCGCAGCCGGCACATGTCCTCAATGTCTTTGTCAACGCCCATACGCTCATTCGCTCAATTAGCGGCGCCGGCACCCTTTGGTTCCAGCACCCGCAGTTCCAGGAGTGGTACGCCTCCTTTCATGTGGAAGAGCTGATGCGCCGATCTGCGCAGGCGGATGCGGAGAGTCGTAGGCGCCTTCGCATCGAGATTCTGAACTGGCCAGCCTGGGAGGAGTCCATCCTCTTCGCTTGCGAGCGGCTATCGCGAGAGGGCCCGCCGGGGGCGAACGCGGTCGCATTCGGAATCCTCGAGACACTTCGCGTCGATCCGATGCTTGCTGCTGAGATGATCTACCGCAGCTCGCCTGAGACTTGGGAGCGCCTAAGGGACGACGTCGTCGCGTTCGGGGCGCGCTGGCACGAACCGGGGAAAGTGGATCGTGCGTTCCGATTCATGCTCATGACTGGTCGCACAGAGTTCGCGCCTCAGGTCTGGCCGCTAGTCACCGATCCGAATGATCAAGTCCATCTGCATGCGCTACGTGCCGCACCACGCTTTCGAACTTCAATTCTGGGCGACGATGCGGTCGGGCAGCTCCTCGCGCTGCCTGATGCGACCCGCGAGCACGTTGTTGCGGAAATTACGCATAACAGCGGTTTCGAAGGTATCGAGCTGGCCACAGCGATTGCCAAGAGAGACCCGAGCCCTCGAGTGGTCGTTCAGATCCTCCAGGCGCTCGAGTTTCGGGGCGCAGATCGGCATGTCGCGGAGGTCATGCAAACGGCGACCGAGGAGGTCTGGCGGCTTCTCGTGCAGAAGCGTTATCCCGAGAAACTGCCCGACCCGGCATTGAACGCTCGACTCCTTGAGTTAAGACGCCGACAGCTTTCCGAAGAGCGTGATCTGGCTCGCGTCGTGGGTACGCTCGCCGAAGGGACAGGCAACGACGCTGCCGCTGGCGAGCGCATCGAAACGCTGCTTCGCTCGCCTGACTTTCCCATCAAGACCGAGCCTGGACAATTCGCGCTCGAGCGCGCGTTCAAGTCATACCCGCGCCAGACCGCAGCCGCCCTCGCAAGTCGTGTTGCGAATGGCCTGGAGTTGCCGTTTCGAGCTGAGCGGATGCTCGAGTCGGCTCCAACCGTGGATGACGGCCCCATCGTCGCGCTCGTATTGAGTCCGGAGACACCCGAGCGCACGGCAGGCAGCGCTTTTTCGCTTATTGGGTCCCGCACGGTCGGCGCGATGATGGAGCAGTTCTTTTCCCTCGACGATGGGTTTGAACGACGCGATCGAACCCTTGGCAAAGCGGAGACCGAGAACTACCACCGCCTGCAGGACGCGATCGTGGCATCGCGCGAGACCTCCTTCTTCCCTGCGCTGCTGGAGCGCGCCGGGTCGGAACAGCCTAGCCGGATACGTCAGATGGCAGCGTTGCTCGCTCGACGCGGCAGCATTGACGAGGGAGAGCGCCTCGCATTGACGGCCGAGATGCGCGGGACACTCACGGACGTGGTGCAGCGCTGGATCGATATCCTGCTCGCAACCCCTGAGGCGAATCGCCACCAGTTTGCAGACGTGGCGCGCGCGGCCGCCCGGCTCGCGACGCCGCGTCTTGCGTGGGGTCTTAAGCGAATGCTCGATCGCGATCTCACCGACTGGGAACATGCTCGCAATGAGCGCCAGAGGTCTCCGCGTCCTGGGCCAATCTCCCGTGACGCCTCTGTCCGCTACACGCTGCAATACCAGCGAGCGTTCGCGGCCATGGACGGTCCAGAGGTCGCGGCGCTGTTATACGACTACCTGCCGGATCCGCGTTTCGGCGCCGATGCGGCAGGCGCGTTGCTTGAGATCTGGAGGCGTCAACACGCTTCCGGTGAGACGGGGCGCATGACGCCATGGCGAGACTTCTCGGGGGTCAAGGCCCGACGAAAGGCCCGCGAGGATACTCGGGACCCGCCGCCGACCACGGAGTCCGCTGAGAGGATTTTCGCCGTCGCTCGTGACCTCGGCCAGCCGGGCCGCGAGACCACGATTCAGCGGCATGCCATCGCACTCGCCAAAACTGCCCTCGGGTTGCCTCATGGATCGAAGCGAGGGGAAATTAACGAACTCCTTGTCCTGCCCCAACCGTACGCCGCCAAACTGGGACTCCTGACCGGAGCGGCCCTCGCTGGAGAAGTCCTTGCGGCTGAAATGTTACTCGCGGGGGTGCAGGAGCTCTTCGAGACGGCCAAGACTGAGCGGTGGCGCCTGGAGGAGAATCACGGTGAACTCAACGGCTGGCTCGTGCTGTTCGCGTTCGCCGACCGACCGACCGCTCTTCTCGACGCACTCGACATGCTGCCTGCGCCGTATCGGGAACCATGGAAACTGCGCGAAGTGCTGATGGCCTTCGCCCAAGGCCCCGACGCGGGGGCATTGGAAGCGCTGGAAGCGCTCGCCCGGCGAGACCCCCGCATTGCTCAGCAGTACGAGTGGTTCAATGCTCTCGCAACGCTTGGGACCGAGAGCGCGGCGAGCACCCTCCTCCGATTTGTCATCGAGGGCGGCCTCGACAGACGCGGTGCAGGTGGGAGTGTTGACGCGTGGCGGCTGACACAGCAGCTGGCGCACTTCGCCCGCACGTTCTCCAGCATCAGAGCTGCATTGATTCAGCTGTACACACAGACGGCGGGTCAGGCCAAAGCCATTCTCGAAGCAGCCCTGGCCGAAGTAGCAGACGCAGAGATCATCTTGGCGATGATCGAAAACTACGCGGCCGACCGCCGATCAATGGATGGTCGGCTGTATAGGGTGGCTCGAGATCTTGCCGTGGATCGGCGACCGGCCGGGCGCTTAGCTGGAGCGTACGAGGAATTTGGGGTACCGTTGACGACATTGAGAAGGCAGCTGTTTGAGCTGATGCAGGGGGGAGATGCGAGATCAGCACTCGCCGAGGCATCATTGATCGCCATTGAAGAGGCCCGTGACGAAGCCGGGCGCCCGGAGAACGAGCCGCGCCATCCGCTGATCGAGTCGGATGTCCCTTGGCCAAAGCTCGCTCCCACCAGGTGATTGTCGAACTGGAGGCGCGAATTCAGGCTGCATCACCGAAGACTACTGGGACGAGGTCGCTGGCACGGCCGTCTGGGGATGACCTCAATTGGAATTGTCTATGGGGACTTTGCTCTAAATAGATGACTGGCCTAGGAGCCGCTCTTGCTCGTCGAGTACACGGATGCGGCACTCGCCGTCTCTGATCGGGCACAGGATTATTTCAGGATATGAATCCCGAATCGATCGATAGAAACTATGGCCACCGGTAGCGAGACGTACTCAGGTGTTGCCGATGATTGGCTCGCGATCGCTTCCTCAATGGCAGCGATTGGCCCCCTCGTCCGAAGAATCTCTGAATGGGTGTCTAGGAATCTATCCGCAGCATCGTGTTCGCCGAGCGCCACTATCGAATCGCCATATGGGCTGTCGCCTGGGCATCGTAAGCGTGTAACGTGAACCGCCAAATCCGCGGCGCTTAGGTCTTGGACTTCGAAGAACACCACAATTTGCTTGGTTGTCTCGCCGCGACCGCAAACGAAAATCATTTCTAGGGGCCGTTTCAGTTTGTCTTCGAAGTACGAAGGATTCTCGGCGCGAATATCTGGCAGTACGCTCAATAGCTGCGGCTCGACGGCAGTCGTAAAGTGATCGACAATCTGCTCCAGGTCCCCGCCCGCTTCGATAGCACTATTTGCTGTGGCGGCCACGTCGATTTTGCCATTTGAGTCCTTGAATATCCCTGCGTGTGCAAACACAACATCGCCGGTTTGATGAATCTTCCGTTGGGACGCCACATTTCCAATTTGTCTACTTACTGAAATCACCTTGCTATCGACACCGACATAGACAGTGTCATGAATACGTATCGCGAGAACTATGGTCCCCCTGTACACCTCGTTCACAACGGTTACCCCCCAGTTCATTCTGCCGCCTTTGTGTCGTTTTTCTTTCATTTTGGCACTTTTTGCCTTTCATGACGGCACTCCGCAACGCAGCCGTAAACCATCTCTGAATCTAGTTTCGTTGAAATACTTACCGCCCAATACAATCCGGAGGGTGCTATTTTGATTCTGCCGCCCACTTCGAGGTCACCCCAAAAAGGACATCTTGACGGAAAACGAAGCTACGGAACAAGGCTGTTGCTCCATTGAGCAAGGCGGGAGAAATCTGACATGGCCATGCCTCTCGCCGGCGTGTACGTTCGCAGGACCTCCGCTAGTCAAACGAGATTCCAAACGCGTTGGCGATCCGCTCCAGCTCGCGTTCGGGGAAACGGGTTCCCCACTGCTTTCGGATCGGCGCAGGATCAGATTCTAGAAGGTCGTAAATCATTAGAGCTTCCGGCTGATAAAGATATGCGCTTCGCTCCGGCAGCCCCTCAGCATCGTCGTATACCATGTGAAGCGTATCTTCGTGCGACGAATAAAACTCATCGAGATGCGCAGCGATTTGCTCCGGGGTTTGCTTGTATAGCGGCAAAAGCGCTCGAATTATATCAAGCGAAACCTCAGGATCGCTGCGGCGAGCCGTGAGTTTGTAGTAGTGCTTTTCGAGCGCCTTCAACAACCCTACTTCCGGTACGTTTGGCATTTCCGTGTTCAGCCTATTAAATTCGTTGTCCGCTACCTCCAGAGTGCCGGCGAGTATGAAGATGCGCCGCTTTAGGGGTATCGGCAAAGGGTTCAGAGTGTCGTCGTTCTTGTAGAACGCGTCATGAGACATTTCCGACCAAAGGTGTTGCGCGAGGGTGCGTACTTGCAGCTCCGCTTGAAACTTGCTGGTCGGATAGGTCGCAACCAGTGGATCATCATCACGCAATCGCGCATCAACATGGGTACTTAGATATCCCACTGTGTCCGGGCCCAGGGTGTTAACCTTGTTCTCCCTATTGGCGCACGCGAAAAGCCGCTCTGCTATTTCCACGACCGGCTCTATTTCATCCTTGTGCCGCACGATGACTCGAACACCGGACTTGTCGCCGAGGGTTTCATAGGTATAGTGCGCCTTCTTATTGAGCTTTCGTATTAGACTATCGATGTCCTTTGCACGGCTAGTTACTTCCGCCCAAATTCCTTCCTTTCGCAAAGCCTTCTTTAGGCGAGAGCCGAGTTCCTTTCCGAACTCATCAAATGATGCGCGCTCCGCTAGCCAGCGGATTCTGGCTTGCTCGTACTTACTCATTTGTTAACAACACTCTTGAGCCGGTCATGCACGACGATTCGTTTCTGATCCACCGAAATCAAGTCCTCTTTGTCCGCCGGCGCGGTAACTGTGACGCCTTTATCCGTGTGATATGCGATTCGCTTCAGCTTGCCTGCGATGTCTTGATTGTCTTTCGTAAACTGATGGGTGGCGACGTGGCGATCCTTCATGAAACTGAGGTACGGCTTTTGGTCAGACACCGACAGATAGTCTTCAGCGAATCTTTTTGCTGACACAGTTGACTTGTTGGAATTTAGTTCGGATAGCACGTGCTCATAAATGGCCGTTCGTTGCACTGGGTCCGTCACAACTTCGTTGGCGAACTGGATGCTCACGTCGAACCATCGCTGTGTTGCGACTCGGGGTTCTTCGGTTACTTTGCATCCCAGAAATTTGAGCCAAAAGTGCGCCATCTCGTGACTGGCATATACGGAGTGCTGACTATCACACGCTACCGCGTGTTCCAGAACCGTGTTCTTCATTACGAACAGCGCGGACTTAAACAAGCGCGTTCCGTCCGTCAGTACAAGGTTGTCCAGAACAGACATTTGAACCGCCCTTTTCCCTTTTTCTTCTTTCCACTGCAATTCCGCGCCCTGCTCCCGCTCAAGCTTTAGTAGCGCGAGCCCCGGATGACCTGAGACCGCGACATCGATGACGCACAGGAGGCCGGCGGAAATCGTCCCGTCCTGCTTATCGTAGAGGTGTTGGGCCAGCTTTCGCGACATAGTCACGAAGTGGGGGTTCGAGAATGCTGCGGCCGTAAACTGTCGTACTTCGGTGGGCACAACCGAGCTGGTCGAAGGATCAAATTCGATGGGATACGCCGATCTCGCCCCTAACACCTTGATCAGCCGATCCTTAAGCATCGCCGATCGCTTGGCGTCTAAATCAGTCTCCGCCTCGGCAAGCGTCGGTTCTCCCTGACTGCCTTTGGTATTTTTTGGCACATCATGGAATATGATGTGACGAACCTTAATCGATGCAAGAACGCCGCTACTGACCATCGGTGACTCCCTGTCGTATGTGCAGATAGCCAAGATTCGGCAAACATCCTCAAATCTTAAGTGGGCCAGTCCATAACTTACACGCGAGACTTGGCTTTAGTCCATACAGTAGTCTGCGTCGCACAAGACTGTATGAGTTCGGACACTTTCCGCGTTGTTTATCCTGCGTGGACACCAGCACCTCAGGCGCGGCGCCTCCACACATGTCTGCGCAAACGCTGAGTCTACTTGCCGCCATGTTCGACCAAAAAGTTAACGACCACGTCGGCATGGCCTCCTCCGGGACAGTTAAAGAACTGTCTGTCTAGACCTTGTATCCAGTATTTGACCGTAGCGTTCCCATTGGCGTAGTGAATCAGAGCGGCAGCTGATGCCTTGATGTTTACGGCATTTGAAATACTGGGTAGCACTTCAACAACGCGCTCGTATTCTGCAAGTTTAATGTTTGTGTCGAGCTCGCCTTGTTTGCGCTCGTCACACCCAACGTCGATATATTTCGATGTCGCCCGCCTCTGCACGAGCGAAAATTTCACTACGGCGTCAGGTCCGAGAGACACGGTGCGTGTCTCAGTAAGCAAAGGCTTGCTCGCTTCCAGCGCTATAGCAGCCGACAACTGGGTACGATCGCTCGCAAAGGTTTGCTGGTATGCTCGCTTGAAATACATGTAGGGGTCGTCATGCACATCCGCAGGTTTCACGATTCCTATGTGGTCGGCCACAATGGAGGTGGTTTCTCGATTACAAAGATAAGTGGCACTTAGTTCCGACACAATTCGGACGTGCCATGTGTTTCGTAGCTCATATGAACAGAATGAAGCGATTGAATTAGGGTAATTTAATTCTGGTTCATTACTCGTCTGAAGCCATTCCTCCCGCAGGGTTTTAACATACGTATTGTCAGACAGAGGCAGCATGTTTTTGAGTTGCGGATTTTCACTTAGATGCGCGGCAATGCCGGCGACGTCGGCACCAGCGGTCGGTGTCGCAAAGAAATAAATCATTGGAAATTTAGAATGTGGTAACCGAGTCTTAACTAGCATCGCCCTTGTAACGAGGCCGCCCATGCTATGAACGAGGAACACAACGTTTTCGTGTTCGAAGACATGATCTAGCGTTAGGATGGTCCGCAGTCGAACTGCTAAGTCGCCAATTTCTTGCGCAGTCGAAAGCTTTGGCGATTGAAAGCTATGAATGTATATGTCCGCTTCGTCAAAATCATGATCTTTTGCCATCAAGTCCGGCCAATACGCGCCGTCCTTATCATTCGTCCACGTCGATACGGAGTCGCCGAATATTCCATTTACGAAAACAATGACTCGCTTTTTTGACTGTGGCCGTAAATATCCTCCAGCGCTTGACAGCAGTGCGCTAGGCGACGCCGTGTTTTTCGGGGTCTCGTCGAAGTTGGCAGCTCGAACCTGCGCACCTCCTAAACAGATCGTAAAGCAAACACTTCCGGCGGTACGCAAGAGAAACGTTTGCGTGATCATTTATTGGCTCCGCGATCCATGCAGATATTACGAATTAACCTGGGTTTGCATTATGCGGCCAGCCAGATTGACGAGCAATGCCGGTCTACAGCGTCTAAGTGCTGCAGTATCGAAGTTTGCGCGCATCACCACAGTCTCTGGTAGTGCGCAGTCAACCTTATGTTGGAGTCGCCGCCATTGATCCAGCCTCGGCAGCGCGCCCACTCGCCTTCCAGTTCGCCGCGCGTATCTCCCTTGACCTCATTAAATTCGTTACTGCCAGTGGCCTGACACGATACCTCGCTGACAGGACCAGGCGCTTTTAAGCTTATGTCCCAATGGTCGTAGCGGGTATTGTCGCCCGCAAACGAAGTTTGAGTGTGTGTAAAGGTGCAGCGGTGGTTCGAATCAGGTTGGAAGTGCTGACAGGCTGGGTCAACCTCCCATGTAATTACGTACTGGTTTCCTTCTCGGTCTTCGGTGTGCAAGGTTGGCGGCGGCGGAACTGGGGTACTTTCAAGCGGCGATCTAGTGACTGCCGGAGGCTCGGGTGCTTTGAACATTCTGGGTAGAAGAAAGATGAGTAGCAAAATGATAACTGTAGTGCCCAATATCCATAGCATGTAGTTCGGCCGACTTCCGGTGGGATTGCGCTTCAAGGCCTTCACTACGGCTAGGCCAATTCCTGCGGAGCCAGCTGCAATTGAGGTCCATATTGAGCTGAAGAAGTCATGTAACCATTGAGGTAGATCTTCGAATGCAACAATCCGTTGTGTACGAGAAGTCGCCCATAAGAGGAATAGTGCCAGTCCAACGGACACCAAGAGAACTATCAGGCTATCCAGAAAATCAGGTGAACTGCCTACCCCGCGCTTGATATTCATGTTGCATCCTCAGATTCAACCGATGGTAGTTGACAGCTTTAGATTATGAATCTCAATAACCTCCATTGGAATGAAAGAAAATCCGTATTTCTCTTTCCACGAACTACCATTAGCGGGAAGGCGATTCGTCGCGGCCGGAGGCCATGGCCGCCCGCGCCATACCGGACCTGGCCGCGTTGATGTTCTCCGCATATTGCAGCGGCATTCGTGTCGACTTCCATCCGCCGGCCTGCGTGATCGCCGCTAAGTCGATGTCGAGTTCCGCTAGATCCTGCGCGGCGCCCACCCGCGTCGAGTGTCCACTCACCTCGGCCACGAATCTCGCCGGCATGCCGATCCACTGTGCCACGCGTTTGAAGATTGGGGCGATACTGCCGGGATGTAGCCCATCGCCAATTTCATCTCGACCAATCAATCGGCGAAATATCGGCCCTTCGGCGATAAGGGCGTGATCGAGCCAGATCTTCAGCCATTTCACCGTCTCGCGCGAGAGATACGCGACTCTCCCCTGCCCCTGCGCATCCGTTTTACCACGTCGGATTAGCGCCTGACCGGTGCCGTTCGGCCAGAACTCAATGTCGCTCACCTCAAGCGCCACCAGTTCCCCGCGCCGTGCGAGCGTTTCATATGCGACGCAGAGCAACGCGCGCTCGCGATCGGCTCGGAGCCCTTTGCCGGCGCTCCCAATAAATTCCTTGATCTCTTTCCAGCCCAAGGCGCGCGCTTGCGCCTGCCGAGCAGAGGTCTCGCGCCCCATCTTCTTTAGTGACAACCGTACCGCCTCGCCGGAACAGGGATTCAGTAACCCGGCTCCCACGTGAGCCCGCCCGATGGTGGCGATATACCGCCGCACCGTCGCCGGCTTCTTGCCTCTATTGACTTCGTGCTCGATGAAGGCGCGGATCGTTTTTGGATCCGCCGGGAGAAACGACTCTCCTCGACGCTCGCAAAACGCCTGAAATATTGCCCCGTCCGTCTTCTGCGCACGCAGCGTGTTCGCCGAGTACGCGCCCACCGCCAGCCCCTGCCATTCCCGCAGGCGCTCCAACGGTCCGGTCGCCGGTTGGGCAGGCGTTGTCACCGCAAGAGATTCAGGCCGACGGTTGGGCGATTTCATATTTTCACTCTATCACGAAGCGTATCTACATGCGATAACTGTAATTATCGGTGGTCTTATCTAACATGTTTACTATTATATCATTGAGATATACTCACTCACATGAATGAGCCGCCCTCGTCGTACGGCACCGCCCGCGAGCGCGGCCCTACCGTCTCGTACGCCGAGATTGAGCGCGCGGCGCGCGCCGTGATGCTTAAGGGCCTGCGCCCGACGGGCAAGGCGGTGCTCGAGCACTTGGGCCGGGGCTCTCCCAATCACATCGCGGACTCCATGCAGCGGTTCTGGAAGGATCAGGCAGCGCTCAACGCGGGTGATCCTCTCGCCCTTTCGCGGCTGCCGCCCGAGCTCGCCGACGCCGCGGTGGCCCAGTGGGAGCAGGCCTTGCGCCTCTCCCAGCAGACGGCGAAGTACGAGGACAGCCAGGCGCGCGTACAACTCGAGCACCTGCGTCGTGAGACGGATGTTCGGGTCCGCTCGGTCGAGCTACGGGAAAAAGAATGGGACATCGCGGCACGTGTGCGGGAACGCGCCCTCACTGACGCGCGCGAACAGGTGAACCTGCTCATGAAGGAACTTGCGCTTGATCGCGCCGAACTTCGCGCTCGCGATGCCCGTATCGCCGATCTTGAGAATCAGCTCGAGGAACACCGTCGTCAGCTAGTCACCGTCATCGCGCGCGCAGTCTCGAAGAACCGAGCGCGCGCGGCAGCGAAACCCCGGCCGCCCCCTCGGGCGAAGCCCAAAGGACGAGCCGCTCCGCGCAAAAAGCGCCCCTTCGTGAAACGAAAGCCACTCAACTCGAAAAGGAAAGGTCATGGAAAACGTCGCTGAAATCGTCGCGCTGCTGCGCAAGCAAGCGCAGTTGGAATCTCAAATATTGAATGGCAACGGCACCGCCATCGCTTCGGAGCAGGAACTCGATGCGACCCGGCGGCGGCTCGCCTGCCACCCTCAAGCGCTCAACGCAGTGCTACAGACAGCACGCGCACTCGGTCGCACGCCCGACGCGGTCTCAGTTCAAGAAGTCACCGAGTTCGGTTTTACGAACTGAACCCGCGCGGCTCTGATCGATTCGCCCGGCTTATCATTGTCCGAGGGTTGCGCGATTGAATGGCATTACTCCGGAGCCGTCGGCTGGCGCAGCTCCCAGCCCTTCGCATCAAGCTCAGTCAGCTTGTCCTTGTTGATAGGTGCGCGAAGTTCGAGCGTCGTACTAAGGTCTGATCGACGGTTCAAGCCCGCGTAGGGATACTGGCATCGACCGGTGGCGGGTTCTCGCTGCCCGTTCGGACTATTGAGGAGCGCGGCAAGCTGCTTCACGCATGAGCGCGCTCGCCAACTGGCGACTGGGAGGAGATTGAAATGAGGCGCTCACGCGAATACGTCATTCTCGGGTTGGTCGCGGCCGCGGTCGGCGTCGGGATCGGCTACTATTTTGCGCACCCGGCCCGGACCGAAATAGCCGGGGCTGAGCTTCGCAACATCGCGCTCTCGCTGAACGCGCCTGAAGGCACGCTCACGAGGGAACAAAATCCGGCCTTCAAAGCCGCGGCCACGCCTTCCGCGCCTACACCGCCGCCTGCCGCGGCAGGAGACTGGCCGAGCTATAACAAGACGTTGACTTCGGAACGCTTCTCGGACCTCGGTCAGATCAACACCCAGAACGTCGGCAAGCTCAAGGTGCTATGTACCTACGACACCAAGCGATTCACGGCCTTCGAGACCGGCCTGCTCATGGTCGAGGGCGCGCTGATCGGCACGACTGAATTCGATATCTTTTCGCTCGATCCGGCGACCTGCGCCGAGAATTGGCGCGTGCATGAAGAGTATCCCGGCTACCTTCTGCCGACGAACCGCGGCGCAGCCTACATGGACGGCCGGCTCTATCGCGGCACGGAGGACGGCCGCGTACTCGCCTACAACTTCAAGACCGGTAAGCGACTCTGGGAGACCACGATCGGCGATGCGAAGAAGAACGAGGTCGTGCCGGCGGCGCCGATCGCCTGGGAGGGCCTCGTATTCATCGGCAATGCCGGCGGCGACCAGAAGGGCGTGAAGGGGCGCATGTATGCGCTCGACGGCAAGACGGGAAAAATCGTCTGGGAATTCTATCTCGTGCCCAGGTCCGAAGACGATCCGGTCCGCGGGCCCCAGGGCGCGAGCCCGCTTGACGGCTCGACCTGGAAGAATATCCCGGGAGCGCCGATCAGCGGCGCCGGAGCCTGGACTTCGTTTTCTTTGGACCCGAAGACCGGACTCTTGTACGTGCCCGGCGGCAATCCGGCCCCCGACTACGCCAACAACGTCCGTGAGGGCGCGAATCTCTACAGCGACTCGGTCGTCGTGCTCGACGGTAAGACTGGCGCTTACAAGCATCACTTCCAGCTCGTACCGAGGGATTGGCATGATTGGGACGTCTCCAATCCGCCGATTCTGATCAACACGGCAGGCGGCAAGAGGTTGATGGCGGTTTCAGCCAAAGCTGGATTCCTGGTCGGCTTCGATCTGGCCGACAACAAGCAGCTCTACAAGACGGCGGTCACGACCATCGAGAATGCCGACGCGCCGTTCTCGACCGACAAGGAGACCCATTTCTGTCCCGGCGCCGCCGGTGGCGAGGAATGGAACAGCCCGGCTTACAGCCCGCAGACCAACCTTATCTATACGGGCGACGTCGACTGGTGCACCACGGTCAAGATGCAGAAGAGCGAAGAGATCCTCGGGGTCGCCACCGGAAAGTTTTGGACGGCGGAGCGCACTCTCAATCCGGTCAACGCGTTTGGCGCGTTTTCCCGCGCGGACGGGACCTGGGGCGGATGGCTCCATGCCGTCGACGCCGACACGGGTGAATGGAAGTGGCGGCTCAAGACCAACTACCCGATCATCGGCGCGGTGACGCCAACCGCGGGCGGTGTCGTGTTTTTCGGCGATGCCGGTGGCAACTTCTACGCTGTCGACGCTTCCAGCGGCCAGAAGCTGTTCGGGCAGAAGGTGAACGGTGCGATCGCTGGTGGTCTGGTCACTTATACGGTCAACGGCGCGCAGAAAGTCGCGGTGACGATGGGAATGACATCTCCTTCGTGGCCGGTTAAGGCTGCGACCGCCAAGATCGCCATCCTCGGACTGGAGGGCGGAGCACCTTAGAGCTGATGTCTGTTTGAGATCCAGGCCACAATCTGATGAGTAGTCTCATGCAATTCAGACTGCTCGAGAGCGGTCGTTGGCGTCCGGCCGGTCAGGGCACAACTCGGACATTGCATGTCAGACCGAGTCTGAGCTTTATATACGTCAGGGTCAGGGCTATCACTTAAGTCTCCCGGACTACTTTGCGTGGGTCTTTGTCCTCACGCAGGCCAATAAATTTCGTGTGCCGCAGCTTGTCAGCGCCGGTCCACTCGGCGAAATCGACTCGAACCACAACCTTGGGTTTCACCCATACACACGACTTCATTTTCTCGGCGGTCAGTCCCTGGCCCCAACGGCCTTCTGATTGTTCGGGCAGATTCACAAATGGGCATTTATCGGTTTTGAGTTCTTTGATCTTCGCAAAGACTTGGCGGCGGGTCGCCGGAACGAAGCCCGCGCGCACGCGCGCGGCAAAGAATAAATCCTTGCCTCGGTAGAATCCTAAGATCAAGGCATCAAATCCGTTGCCGCCAGGCGTGTAGCCACCCACGACGAATTCCTGGCCCAAATTGATTCGGTATTTGCACCAAGCACCGGAGCGCTTGCCGGGCTCGTAGAAGCTGTCAAATCGTTTGGCCACGACGCCTTCGAGGCCATGCTGCTTCACGAAGGTCAGAATCTTGGCTGATGATCCGGCCTCCGCCGGCGAGGTGCTGATGTGATCGTTGCGCTTGAGCGCCTTGTCCAGAATCTTGCGGCGCTCGGCCAACGGCAGCGTCGAGACATCCCTGCCCTTCAAGGCCAGGATGTCAAACACGTAGTAGTGAATCTTCGACTCGGCGGAGCGGAAGTTTTGCAGCAGATTGAAGTCCGACCGCCCTTGCTCATCGAGAGCGACGACCTCCCCGTCGAGAATGGTGTCATCCGGCAGACCTTCTAAGGCGGCGGCGATGTTCGGGAATTTGCGATTCAAGATATTGCCGCGGCGCGAATAGAGCGTGGTCTCGCCCTTCTGCTTCACGGCCTCAAGCCGAAAACCGTCGAGCTTGATCTCGTAACTCCATTCCTTGCCTTCGGGGAGGGTCGGGACGGGCAGGCATTCCATGGATTCGGTGAAGCCAATTCTTGCGGGCGCTCGAGCAGCTTTCTTCTTGGCGGCCATGGCAAGATTGTGCCCGCCCGGACATATCCTAGGGGTCTAAATCGGTGACATTTGGGATGCCACTGGACGGGGTTGGCGCCCTACCCCCTGTGATACCATTAGCCCATGGTTACTAAGCGACGTAATGGCCTTAGCGGAGAGTCCTCAGCGAGAAATCGCCACGGCCGTACGTCAGGCGTTTCCCGGCCGAAGAAGGCGTCGTCGACGCGAACCCGCACCTCGCTGGTCGGCATGACCATCTATCAGCCGGATCTTAAGCCGAGCCCTGTCGGTCGGAAGCTCCTCGAAGCACTCGAGCGCTGACGCCTGAATGGCGGCTGCGCGCAAGCGGTCCGTTCCCTACGACCGCCAGGTCTTCCTCAACTGCCCTTTTGACGACGACTATTACCCGCTGCTCCGTGCGGCGGTGTTCACCATTCATGCCTGCGGCTTTACCGCGCGAATCGCCCTTGAGAATACCGGTTCGGAGAGCGTGCGCCTCGATCGACTGGTGCAGATGATCGGGGAATGTGGGCTTGGAATCCATGACCTAAGCCGGGTGCGTCTCACCTCCCCCACCGATCTGCCGCGGTTCAATATGCCGTTTGAATGCGGCGTCTTTTACGGCGCTCGGCGCTTTGGCGCGAAAGCGCAAGCTCGCAAGAGATTCTTGCTGCTCGACAAAGAGCCGTTCCAATATCAAAAGACCATGAGCGATGCCGCAGGGTTGGACCCGCGCGCCCACGGCAATGATCCCGAGAAATTGATCGGCTGCGTGAGGGACTTTCTCGCCGAGGGACTCGATCCCAAACCCATCGGACCGACACGAATCTCAGCGCTCTATAGCGAGTTTCAGCTCGCGCTGCCGACGATTACCGCGAGAGCTGAGCTCACCCTCGCCGACATCGAACCGCTCTCGGCCTTTAACGACTGGTACCTGCTCGCGACGCGTTGGCTGCTACAGCAAGCAACCCCGCCCGGATAGCCTACGAATCGCATCGTCCAACCGGTTTGCTTCAGGACGCTCAATTCTGTGGATAACCCTGTTGAGAGAGGGAGACTGACAGAGCTCAGTGAGCATCTACACTGCAACCAGAAGCGTTCGCGATGACGGACGGCTGCGGAGTGACACACCTCAGCAAGGAAGTGACAAAGCACTTTGCTATCTTCAAGGTCTTGAATGCTCTGAAGAAAATCTCCCTAACATCTAAACTCTCCTTACATTAATAAACATCCAATTGTGCTGTGGATAGCGGGGATAAGAGCTTAAGAGGAAGAAGTCTTCGAGGAAAAACGGATCCGATTGCGGATCGCCGAGCGAACCACCAAGGCTCTCACACCCTCGACCAACGGAGAGCCCTGCCGAAATCGAAGCACCAAAGACTGCAGTAAAGAAAAATCTTCTCTTTCCAAAGTAATTCCGAGACTGCGACTTCGAGGCGAATCGAGTTCATCGCCGACACCACAACGCTTCAGCTGCGGATCATTCCGTTCCAGTTGATGCAAGGCCTCACCGACCCACACGCCCTTCTTTCGTGGGCCGTAGCCGGCTTTCTTCATGTCATTTTCAAAAGCCTCCGCCAACGCTTCGGACATGCGCACCCGAAAAGGTCGAGAGGCCATCAGATGCTCCGCGTGGCTTTCTGCCTCTTCACACGTTCGGTAAAGGCTTTCATAAATTTCTGCCAGGCTAACTGCACCGACTTGGCATCCGCCCAATCCACCTCGCCTAAGGAAACATCGCCACCCACCGTTTCAATCAACTGTCGCACGAGTCTCAAGATCCTTGGCCTTTCCCAACTGCACGCCACTGAGCTTTCGGCCGCGGCGGCCGGCCTTCACCGAAGCGCCCCTGGCAGGTAAGGCGTGCCCGGAGAGCAGCGCCGCGCGTCGGCCCGCATCCGGTTCCTGCGCAGCGGTGTACGCGGCATCCAAGCTCGTGATTTGGTCTTCTCGAATCGCCGCCTTCACGTCTTCATTCGCCTCACGCAAGATCGCCCACCATTGCTGAACAGTCGTTCGAGGCCGATTCATGAGCGACGCCAACTCGCTCAAGCTCTTGACAGACTCGCCGCTTTCTCGAGCCTCATCCAACATCAATTCCAAATTGTTCAGCTGCTGCCCAAGATTCAGATCGTCGCGCAACACATTGGCGGCGTACTGCTCCAATCGCAGATAGGTCGGTTTCTTAGCGCGCACCTTGGCGTCAAGTTCTGTCCATCCGCAGAGTCGTGCGGCCCAGTAACGCATCTCCCCATCAACGATACGCAGCAATCCGCGGTCATCCCGATACACGATGATCGGCTGCATCTGGCCGACCTTTTTGAAGCTGTCGGCTTTTGATGCAATGGACTCGAGGTTTCTCGTCCTCGTGGTCCGCTCTCCGGCTTCTATCCGCCCTGCCTCAAGATCAGCGATCCCTTTTTTTAATTCTTCCCACGAGAGCTTAAGATTTCGAGGATTATCCGGATCAGGCCGCACCGACTCGAGCGACACTCGTTCAAACACGCCGCGGGTGCGATCCACCGGGCGTTCGAGCTGTCGTGTGACTTCCTCGAGATTGTCCGAAACCGCCGCCGTGATCGCGGCCAGCTTATTTCCCGATCCCGCCCCGAGTCGCTTAACGCTCATCGCCCTGCCCTTCTGGTAGGAAAGCTTTGCCAATAACGAAGTTCGCAAACTTCACCATCATCTGACGCGTCTCGTCCGAAGGTGCCATGTGAAAAATGCTGTTCGGACGTAAGCCTCTGACATCGCGCTCAGCGATCGCCTGGCGCCGCTTGATCACGAACGGCGCTAAGTAAGGCGCGAAGGCGGGATTCTTGCGCAAGCTGTCGTAGAACCCCGTATGTAGAGAGCCACTCGACACGAGATTTGGCTGGATCGCGATAATCTGCAGCATGTCCTCCTCGGTACGGCGCGAATTTTCCTGTCGCCACAGGGACAGCATCTCGTGAAGACCATCGATGCCCTGCTGTTCCATTGTCACGGGAATCAATAGATGCGTCGCAGCTCGCAGGGCGGCTCGTGTCAGAGGATGGTCACTGGGCGCCGTGTCAATGACTATCAGCGGATAAGCGGTGCGGACATCAGGCTGATTGGCCCAGTCACGCAAGCGATTTTGAACGCGGTCCGCCAAATAGGTCCGGTCATGTTCCTCGACTTCGATCAGCTTCGCGACATTGCCGGGAAGCAAATCGAGTGTACCGACTCCCTGGATTCGAGTGACCGGGTAAGGCGTGACTCCTCCATCACCGAAAAATAGATCGGCTGAGGAAGAGCGGCCATCCCAGTCGCGCGCTGTCGGTCTCAGGATCGAAATCCGGGTGCAACGGCGGCCGGGTCAAAGCATCCTCGGTGTCGGCGGCCTCCATGCGTAGATACAACTTCGACAATGAACACTGAGAATCGAAATCAATCCCGAGAGTCGGAATTCCGTAGGCTTCCGGAATGGCGGCGAGTTCACAGATGGTTCGAGCACAAGTGGTTTTTCCGGAGCCGCCTTTGCGCTGTGCAACCGCGATGATGCGTCTGGCGCCCTGCTCGATCGCATTGCGGACGGCCAAGCGCTGATGCCCAGTGACCAGTTCGGCGTGTTTTTGGATGCGAGGAGGTTTGCGGCTTTCAGCCGCGGCGCTTTTTGCCATGCCGTAAAACCACCAAAGGGCCAATTTAACTGCTACAGTATCACATAATAACGGCTGCTCTTGGGATTTTCCTTGAATTAGCAAAATAATTCAAAATGCATAAATCCATAGAATTATCAAAGCGTTACAAAGAATCTGAGGGGGTGTACGGAGCCCGTACAGCCAGGGCTTTCGCCCTCCTCACCGGGCCGGAAGGCAGAGCGCTTGCCAAGATGCGTCGGGGTGCGCTCTTCTCCCTCGGGGCAGTCGCTCCGAGTGACCGCAGCCGATACAGCTTGTCCATACAGCAGCGCTCCGCCCTCGCCTTCCTGGATGCATTCTTTGACTTGGCGGGCGCATCCCAGGATTCGGCCGTCGATATGCAGTCGCTGCAAGAGCGGCTGGAGCTACAGCGTCCGACCATTCTCAATGTGGTCGGCCAACTCATCTCGGCAGGACTTCTTCTCAAAACTGACATTGCCTACTACCCCGGGCGGCGCTCCGTAACCCTCTATGTGCTCGTCCCACCCGATGAGGTACCCAGCCCGAGCGATTCTGACTCTCAGCTTCCAGCGAAGTCCGCAGCCTCTCAGCTCGAACTTCCGATGGCAGAGTTGTTGGTGCAACAAGCCGTGCAGCTTCGCTACGACCCGGTTCTCGATCGGAACATGCCCTGGAAAGGCGAGCGCCTTATCGTATTTAATCTGACCGCGCTTCTGAGAAGTGGCCGCACGGGCTCCGAGACCCAGCTCGTTCGCGCACAAATCCGTCAGGGCAAACGCTACTGCCATGCCGAAGCGCGAGCGGCGGCGGGCACCATGGTCGCCGGTGTGCTCGACCTGCGGCCGCTGATCGTGCTGCTCACTCTCGTTCGGCAGCACTTGAAAGCTCTGGATGGGCGGCCGGCGGAAAATGTCTTCACGATCGGTTTACGCGATGTGTGTGAGGCCATGGCAATCGAGTCTTCGTCGAGCAATATTCGAGCGGTCTTTGCACAGCTTAAGCGTTGGTGGCAAACCAGCTTCATGATTGTCGATGACATCTACGGGATGTTCGATTGGGCACCCAATGCGTTCGAGGTCGGGCAGGGCTTCAGCGTCATCTCGGGCCTCAATTACGTAAGCTGGGTGGGTCGAGAGGGAGCGACCCCCGAGATCATTCAAGTACGACTCTTCCAGCCCATCTACGAGGCGCTCCTCGAAAGTGACCGGGCACTGTCGGTTCATAAGGAAATACTCCAAGACCGAAAGCCCCATCCGCTGCGTCACAAGTTGTACTACTGGTGCCGCCGCGTCGTTCAACATCAGCATGAGCCGCGCGAGTACCTGCTCGACCATGTCAGGGCGGAGATCCAGCCGGCAAAATCCCTCAATGCTTTTCGGCGAGAGTTACGAGAGGCTCTCGCCGAGGAATTTGTTGTTGCTGAGCAGGCCTATCGCGCGCGATTGCCTGGATACATCCTGTGGTATCAGCCTAACTCGAAGCGTCCCAAGCACGACCTCATTCGCGCGGCCGCGGACCCCAGAGACCCAATCGTCGGGGAGGGGAGCGCCTACGCAAAGAGACATCTCACTGAAGAGTGAAGCCCCACGCTGAGGCAGTAATAACGGATACAGTATCAGTTCCCAAGCCCTTGGTACTATCTAACCCATTGAAATACAAGGCACGCCGGCATCGACCGCACCAGCAGTTCTCAAAATCGCTCGCTAGAGTGAAGCCCTACTCATTGATTTAATTAGGGAAATCGGTGATTCCAAACTACTTGTGTCAGCATCGAATCTACACAGGTGCAAGTCGTGAGAGGGGAGGGTGGTTTCACTCTCGTGGAACATTACCGTGGAACAATTGAGCCGATTATTCGTAACTAAAACAAGCGCCTAGGTGCCTAGAAGCGCCGCGTTCCGGGGGAGACGGTCAACCATCGACCGCCAAGGGCAACGGTGTTACCCTTGACTTGTGAATTGCCGGATCAATGAACCGAGCCTCCGGGGTGTGTGCCGCGAACTCTTGCGCGGTGGACAGCCAGTGAGCCATCGGGATCTTCGGCAAGTACTTCGGGAGCGCTTTGGTGCGACCGGAAAGACGGCCAGGGTGCTACGAATTTGGCGCGAAGAGTCAGCGCGCGTGGAAACCGCAAAACGTCCGGACGTTCCTCCTGAGAACGTACAAATGCTGCCCGTCGATGTTCGAGAGCTGCAGCAGCGGCTCATCCAGGCGGAGGCTCAAGCCGGGGAGCTCAGGGTTCGCGCGGAACTTGCCGAGCTTCGCGAGCAGTCGCATCAGGAGCGCTGGGCTCTCGAGATTGACCGGCTGCGCGAAGAGCTGCGCGCGCAGCCAAACTATGCTCGCGAGGTAAGAACGCTGGAGAGCACCGTGATGCGGCTCACCGTGGAATTAGCTGCCCTGCGCGCGATGGCAGGTGCTTCGTCAGATTGACGCTGAGTAACTGAGGATAATTGCGACCCTTGCCCTCAAGGCTGCGCTCCCATACAAACTTGAAGTGGGAGTCATCTTCGAAGCCTTCGACCAGGCTTTCGAGGACCTCATGCATCCAGTCAACGGAGACACCTTCTGTTTCGGCGAAAGCCCGGCTGATCCTCCATAAGAACTCCGCGAGAAATAGCTCTCCTGCGTGTTTGGGAATCATCACCGTCAGGCACGCGGACGTCGTGTCGTATTCAAGATCCACGCTGAAAATTGATTCTTTCAAAGAGCAATCCGGATAAAAGCTTCCGAAAATTAAAGGCGTCCCAGCCGCAGTGCGCAAGGGCCATTTCTAGTGCGAATCCCCCAATTTGGTAGTTGTCCAACAGCCGTCCCGATCGCGGGATTTGTGCTTGAACCGGCTGCGGTGGCCGGCGAAGCGAAACCTGTAGAATGCGACGTGGCGCAAGGCCGGGACGACGGGCCGGTGTCATTTTTTGACTATTCGAGGATTGCGTCTAGCAGGAGAGAGCTTGCATGTCACCCCAAGACAAACTCGCGCTGGGCATGAGCCTATTCGTGATCCTCTTTGTGATCGCCTTTATGGTCTTTCCGGCGAGCGCCTATCACGATTACTTCGCGGACCTGAAGCGGCGTAAGCGCGGCGGCATCATCAAAGCCCTGCTCACCGGCGTCTTCGTCTTATCGCTGCCGTACTTCTACGATGAATTGATTGGGCTCGACAGCAAAGCGTTGTCGGTCCTACTGCAAGTGACGATGGGTGCTTGCGTCTACATCCTGCTGATCGATGTCGCCTGGTTCGTTTACAAGAACTTCGGTCCGCCCTCGCAACGGCCGCGGCGCGCACGCCGGTAAGCGAGCCGGCGAATAAGTATCCCGGCAGGAGGCTTGAGGATTGCCGGGCTCGGTCGACGCTACCACGTCGTTCTCGCGCTCAAGGCCGGCGCGCGGGCTTCGCCCGTGCTTGCAAGCGCGCTGTCGCGCGACCTTGATCGCTGCGCTGCGCCGTGGGGTAGGAACCTCGATCGGCAATCGGTGCCGGTATCGATCGACCCGTACCATCGATCTTGAGTCCTGTAGAACCGATCACATTTTAGGAGGAGGGAACATGGACAGTGCTGCGCGTTCAACGGTGACCCCCAAGCGCCGCAGGAGTAGAATAGCGCCCATGAGTAAAGCACCGAAGGACACCCGTTCCGCCGCCGAAAAAGCCCGCAATACCGCCGGGATTGTTGGTAACCTCAAGCATGAGGGCTATGTACCGACGCCGGAGGCGGAGGCCGTGCATCAGCGGGTCGCGCGCGGTGAAATCACGACCGAGGAAGCAATCAAAATCTTCCGTGACCGTGCGCTGAACCAGGACACCGAGCTCACCGCGCGTAAGCGCCACCCCGAACGCGCTTAAAGTTCGTTGGATGGACGAGTGGGACGCCTACTTTTGGCCTAACTCGACCGTCCTCAAAAACAAAGTGGGTCTCACCCATGCCGCTTCGCTGCGCGCCTTCGAGTACGAAGCGACGCGTCAGCGGGCCGAACAATTGCGCGCCCACCCCCTGCAGGGCCGTTTTGACACCAGCCACTATCGCGCCATCCATCGCCACCTGTTTCAGGACGTGTACGAATGGGCCGGAGAATACCGCACGGTGGAGTTCTCGAAAGGCCGCTCTGCCTTTGCCCCTTTGAAAACTCCCACCCATACGCTCGAGAGCTGGGGAGAGAAAATTCTCGGTGACATCGCCGCCGAAAGTCACTTGAAGGGCTTGAAGAAAGCGGCGTTCGTCGAGCGCCTCACTCACCACTACGGGGAGCTTAATTTTTGGCACCCGATGCGAGAGGGCAACGGCCGCGCCACCAAGGAGTTCCTGTATCAACTCGCGAAGCAGGCGGGATATGAATTGGAGTTTCAGCGGGTCGGCCCGAAGACCTGGAACACTGCCGCCGAGCGCCAAGCCGGCGCGCACGATGCGCGTCTGTCGCGGGACGTGTTCGACAAGATCACGACGCCAAGCCGGGCCATCGCCTTTCGGGACGAGCACATCCTCGATGCCGTCCAGCGCTTTCCCGAGCTGCAGGGAGCCGCTGATGCGCTCGCGGCGGCGAAACGCAAAGGCGATGCCGAGTACGACGCGGGAACGGCGCGCCTGTTCTTGGCGAAGGTCCAGGCGCAGCTGCTCGAGCGCTTGAGTACGGGCGATATCATTCAGCCACGACTCACGGATCCACCCGCCAAAGACGCCCCGGACGATTACACCCGCGGCCGGTGAGCGGTTGCTGTTCGAATAGACCGAAGGCCGGGTTGCGTTTCGGTCAATGTTCGACGGACGGGAAACCCATCAGGGTAGGGCTTGCCTTGAAAAGGGCAGGGTATCCCGCCGTTCTCGCCGTCAAGGCCTTCGCGCGGGCTGCGCCCGGGCTCGCAAGCGCGCGCCAAGCCGCGCGGCCTTGACCGCTGCGCTGCGGCAGGTGGGTGGGGAGGTGTCGGCAAGCCGCCGACGCACTTCCAACTCGAAAGGAAATTTCCTATGAATGCCCAGGTCAGCAGTCCATCGAGCGCCACATCCGTAGCGCTCGCCATCCGAAATCTCGCACTCAAAAGCATCGAACCCTCGGGGACCCCGGTCCAAGAGCGCCGGCGAACGCATTACGATGCCGGCGCGCTCAAGGATTTGGCGGAGAACATCAAAGCGGTGCAGGTGATCGAGCCGATCATCGTGCGGCCCAAGATCGGTGGCAAAGAGTGCGAGCGATTCGAAATCGTCGCGGGCGAGCGGCGCTGGCGCGCCAGCCGCGAAGCGGGTCTCGACACCATTCCGGCGATCATTCGCACGCTCGATGACAGCCAGGTGCTCGAGATCCAATTGGTCGAGAATCTGCACCGTGAAGGCCTGCACGAGCTCGAAGAAGCGGAAGGGTATGAAATCCTGATGCAGCAGCATCACTACGACATCGAGCAGATCTGCGCAAAGGTCGGCCGCAGCCGCGCCTATGTCTACACGCGCTTGAAACTCTTGGCACTCGATCAGAAATCGCGCGAAGCCTTCTACGCCGGCAAACTCACCGCGGCGACGGCGCTGCTCCTCGCACGCATTCCGGTGCCCGCGCTTCAGCAAGAGGCCTTGAAAGCCATCACGGCGACCTGGAATGGCCAGCCGCTGCCGTTCAAGGACGCTCAGCGGCACATTCAAGATCGCTACATGACGCGGCTCAAGGACGCTCCCTTCGATGCCAAAGCGACGGACCTCGTGCCCGGCGCCGGGCCGTGCAGCGCGTGCCCGAAACTCACCGGCAATCAGCCCGAACTCTTCGGCGATATCAAAAACGCGGATGTCTGCACCGATCCTGTGTGTTACGCCGGGAAGCGCACCGCCTGGGGCGAGCGGCTTCGAGCAAAGGCCGAAGCCCAAGGCCGCACGGTATTGACCGGCAAAGAGGCCAAGCGGATCGCCCCATACGGGGTCAACTCCAACCTGCAAGGCGGTTTTGTGTCGCTCGATGCACAATGCTACGAGGACGAGAAGGGCCGTACCTACCGGCAGCTGCTCGGCAAGGAGTTCAAATCCGAGACCCTGATTGCGGATCCCGAATCCGGTCGCGTCGTTGAAGTCATCAAATTGAGTGAGCACGGCGAGGCACTGAAACTCAAGGGAGTGCGCGCCGAGCGAGCCGACGCGGGGCAACGACTCCGAGCGGGTACGACAACAAGCCGCGCGCGCAGAAACGGTATTTCGCGAACGCGTCTTTGCTGCGATCCGCGCGAAGACACCGGCATCGATCGCGGCCGCCGAGCTGCGCTTGGTGGCGCAGGCGCTTTGGCAGATGGCCGGGAACGACTCGCGGGTGCGAATGGCCAAACTCTGGGACTGGGCGGGCAAGTCCAATGTGAGCGAGGAAGTGCATCGCTGTGACGCCAAAATCGTCAAGCTCTCGGAAGAGGAGCTGCGGCGCTTCGTGCTCGATTGCGCACTCATCGGCGAGATCCGCGCGAACACTTACGACACTCGCAAACCCGCGAAACTCTTGGAGACCGCCAAACGCCTACGGATCAACACGGATGAGGTCCGCAAGACGCTGAAGGCCGAACAAGCCGCCAAGAAGGAAACCCGCGGCAAGGGTGCGGCGGTAACGGCTGCAACGCGCGATTCGTACGCAAGTCCTCGCCGCGCACAGCCGCCTGACTCTCAAAGCAGTTGCTGACGGCCCGACGAGTCGGGCATTTGCGTCGGTCGAGTATCCACGCTCGGCCGGCGCTTTTTTTTGCTCGCCGATATCCGTACTCGTCGAGCCCAAGGGGGAGGGGAGGGTGCCTGTGCCTTGAGGAGTGTGCCACGCCGTTCTCGCCGTCAAGGCCTGCGCGCGGGCTCCCGCCCGTGCTCGCGAGCGCGCTCACCGCGCGGCCCTGACGGCTGCGCTGCGGCGTGACCCGAACTGGGCACGCAGGCACTCCCGCCGGCGCTCAACTATCCTAAAAGGATCGACAATCATGAACGACGTCAGCCAACCCGATTCGATTCCAACACCCGGCCGCCCGAAAGCGGTCCGCGTGCGCACTTATCGCGCCGCGCTCCACGAACCTGGCGCATCCCGTCTGAGCGCCGAGGAGATCGCGATCGTCACCCAGGCGCTCGTCATCCTCGAGAACAAGGTGGTGCGGAAACTCAAACCCGGCGAAATCATGAGAAATCCTGAGCGGGTGAAACAGTGGTTGATCCTGCACTATGGAATGCTGGACCGAGAAGTTTTCGGTCTCATTATTCCTCGACGCCCGCCATCGATACCTGGGGCATCAGCAACTCTTCAATGGCGACATTCAAGGCGCCGTCCGTCCACCCGCGGCAAGTGGCGCGGTCGGTTTTCCACTATAACGCGGCCGCCATTATCGCCGTGCATTGCCACCCGAGTTTTGTGGCCGAACCCTCCCACGCGGATGAGCTCATCACGCAACGTCTGAAAGAAATGCTCTCGCAGCTTGACGTGAGACTGCTCGATCACCTGCATCGTCGGCGGCAATCAAGTCATGAGCTTCGCCGAGAAAGGCCTGCTGTAGCTCATCCACTCGGGTGATCGGCCTCGCCGGTCACCGCATTCCGATTTCCAATTCCAGGAGAACACACATGTCTACGATTCATATCGATGAGGCGGGACAAGCCGCCGAATTTCACGAGGTCGTGCAAAGCGTCAGCATCACGCATCTCTTGCAGCAACGCGACGCCGTCCTCGAGCGCCTCGCGCGAGCGTTCAGCATTCTGCAAGAGGCGCAACGACATCGCGGTCAGCGCGCACTTGGGCTTCCCCAACATCGTCGCCTCGAAGGACTACCGCGGCCACGGCCAGGACGTGGTGGGAAAATTCGCGACCGAGGGGGAGGCGCTGACGCCTGCCGGGCGGCGATCGATGCCACCGCCTGGCGCTACCTGATGCAGGAATCCGGGATGCGCTCCTTGATGTCGGCGAGCAAGCGCAGCGAGTTCGATGAGCAGGTGAGCAAGAGCCGCATGCCGGAACTCACCCGCGAGGCGGTCTATGCCACGTTCGGCGCCCTGCACGAGTCGCGCGCGGAGATGTTCGATCAGGGCGTGATCGAGTGCTTCAAGAAGCTGTCCTGGGCCTACAAGACGAATCTGCCGCAGAAATTCGGCAAGCGCATCATCGTGAGCTATCTCACCTACCCCTACGGGATCAACAGTAGCGCGGCGGATCGTCTCGATGACCTGATGCGGGTATTCCACGTGCTCGATGGCAAGCCAGAGGCGGATTACCGGCAGGGCTGCTACGCGCAGCTCGGGACGGCATTTCGCGAACAGAGCGCGTGGCCCAAGAGCTTATCAGAACGATTACTTCGAGTTGCGACTGTTTCGAAACGGCAATGGCCATTTGTGCTTCAAGCGCCTGGAGCTCATCGACGCGATGAACGCCATCATTGCGCCGTCACTTTCCGAACGCACTCGCCGCGCCGCGGTAATACCCTGCCACTCACTGTGTCGGGACGTGCGCCGATGACGCGTGCGTTCCCGACATTCTTTCATTTCAAAGGAACGCTGCCATGACCCACCGATATAACGTCTTCATTCGTGAACATCAGATCGTCCGCTTCAGCATCGAGGTGGAGGCCGCCCAGGATGTGCGCGCCGCCATCGTCGAGGCCCGCCAGCAATACGAGCAGAGTGGCACGCGATGGTCCGCGCAAGCGGAGACCGAGATCGACGCTGCGGAAATTTTCGCGGTCGATGAACTCGACCCCCACACCGGGGAGACCGCGCACTCCTTCGACTTTGAATCCTTGAGTGCCTCGGTGGACGCACCCATCGACTTATCGAACTCAAAGGGAGAGGGGGTTTGCCTGTGATCTTTCAGGGTATCACGCCGTTCTCGCCGTCAAGGCCTGCGCGCGGGCTGCGCCCGTGCTCGCAAGCGCGCGTGCAGCGCGGCCCTGACGGCTGCGCTGCGGCGTGAGGGGAGCCGCAAGGCAGGCAAACCCGCCTGCCATTCGTCAGCTCAACCCTAAAAGGAACTCACCCATGTTAGACATGAACCCCATGCGCACGGTTGCCCGTCGCGCGCTCCTTCCCTCGGCCCTCACCCAGTCGGTCCCCGCGGCATTCGCGGAAACACCGGATGTGACTCGCACCAGCCGGCACTATCAATTCATCTCGACCGCGCGGGTCATCGATGCCTTGCTCGAGGCGGGATTCGAACCCACCCGCGCGCAGCAGACCCGCAGTCGCAGCGGCAGCTCAGCCGCATCATGCGCGGCACATGATCCGCTTCTCGTACGTCAAGAACGCCTTGAGCCTCATCGATGCGGTGCCCGAACTGATCCTGATCAACTCCCACGATGCGACCTCCGCCTACACCTTGCGCGCCGGATTGTTTCGGCCCGTCTGCACCAACGGGTTGGTATCCCAAATTGGTGACTTTGGTCTCCTGCATGTGCCGCATCGGGGGAATGTCATCCACAATGTCGTCGATGGCGCGCTGCAGATCGCCCGGGGCTTCAATGACATTACCCGCGTCGTTGAGCGGATGGCGCAGCGTCAGCTCGAGCGACCGGGAACGTCGGGACTTTGCGGCCGAGCGAGCGTTGCAAATCCGCTACCCGAATCACGAGCACGCACTTGCCGGTGCTCCCCGATCAACTGTTGGACGCCCGCCGGAATGCGGATTTCGGCAACTCGCTTTGGCTGACCTATAACGTCATTCAAGAAAATCTCGTCGCCGGCGGCCTGCAGGGTCGCTCGGCATCGGGGCGGTCCAGCCGCACGCGAGCGATCCGTGCGATCCGCGAGGACATTCGAATCAATGTGGGTCTCTGGAACCACGCGATGACATTGCTCGACCGCTAATCGGGGCGCCGGCCGCGCAGGGCGAGAGCTCTTGCGCGGCCTTCCCCAAAATGTACCGGCATGCCCTTGCGCACGTTCCTAGAACGCGGCAATGATCGCAGGCATCTGTACAAAAAAACGTACAGAAATTACATACGGCAAAATGCAAAGGGAGGCGCTATGAAAGTGCAACGAATCGCGATCGCTATCGGAATCATCCTGGCCGGTTGTACGGTGTCGCAACCGCGAATCAAGCCAAGCGACACGGCGGCCGCCGCGCAGAAGTCCGTCCCGATCGAGACTCCCGCGGCGGTGTCGCTCGATGAGCCGGCGAGCTACACCTACGAGTTATTGACGCCGGAGCAGACGAAGCTCGTGCAAGTGTTCGACGACACGCGCCGCACCTACCTGATCTTTGCGGTTCAGGTGCCCTTGGGACTTCTGATCTTTGATGAGAGCGGTCGGGCGGTCACCGTTCACGGTGGGTGAGCGCACGGCGATCGTCGCGGGTGTGCGCGCCGGGCTTCTGGTGCGAACGCCCACCAAGAGCAGCTACGCGCAGGCGCCCCAGCGTGCCGCGCTCGCTCGGGTCCAGTCGACTGAGCGGGGAGGGGAGGAGGGCGCGCCCTGGTTGCCGGCGGAGCTCGCCGCGGCTCGGGCCGAGATTCTGCGCGCCCAGGAACGCCTGAGTGGATTGTCCGCGGAGCTCGATAAGGCCGCGCGCGGCGAGCCGTCGGCTCCCTTGAAGCAATTGCGTTCCGAGATCGAGGAAATCCAAACCGACGATCGATGGCGTCACCGCGACCCTGGTGCGGGCACACTTCGCCTCCGGGAGCGCGCTGCTGGCGCTGTCGGCGGAGGCCAAGGACGGCGATCCTCGCGGCCGCGGCGCGGGCCGATGAGATTCGGATTCGGGGCGGTACCGATAATTCAGGACCGGTGGCAGTGAATGACCTTCTTGCCCGAGAACGTGCCGAGAGCATGCGCCGTCTGTTGATCGAGGGGGGTATCGCCGCCGACAAGGTCCACACGAGTTCCTCACAGGCTCGAGTACATCGCGACGAACACGACGGCGGCGGGACGTGCGCAGAATCGGCGGGTGGATGTGGTGTTTGCGAATCATGCGGGTTCGGACGCCGGTCGCTCAGAATGAACCGGGTACGGAGCGGGCGCACCAAGAATCGCGGGCCGAGCGATGAGGTCGGGTGAAGTCCAATCATCGAGCGTGTGTGGTCGGGCCGTGCGAATCGCGGATGCCGACGATTCTCGAAGCAGTCGAACCGAGTCCCGCGTGGATGCTCGAGTGACTCGAGGTACGCGAGTTTGGTACGTCGACGAGACGTGGTCGCGTCTAAATCCTCAGGGGTCGTCGCGGCGGCCGCGACCGGGCTGCTCCGGGGTCCGCTTCGCTTCCGCCCGCTGCGCGGGCCGGCTGCGCCGCCCTACACATCCCTCGACCTTGCGCGTTCCACGCGCTTGAAGACCCGACAACCCGGATGTGTACCAGGATCAGGAGGGAACTCGGTCCGAGAAGCGGATCTGCGTGCGCGCACTCGTCGGCGCTGCCTCACCGTGCCTTCTCCCGTGTGCCCGAAGCGCGTGCCTCGATTCTCACAACAGGGGCAGACGATAAACGTGCGCGCAGGCACTGCAAGGGCACTCGCCTAAGGCGCTCGTGTCCCTTCGGGCAGACCCTTGCATTGCCTGCTTCTCCGCACGTTTCTCGATTCTTTGTTGTGAGAATCCATTCACGCTTAAAGACACACAGGAGAACGCACATGACGCAAATCAACGAATCGACCCGCACCGAACTTCAATCCGCTACTACGGAAAGGAAATCGCGGGGGGGTCGGCGGAGAGGTAAGGCCGCAGCGGCGGCCGGCGACAGGGGAGCGACCGCCGTCACCGGGTCGCGGAAACGGCAACATGCAACACACGGAGTCAGCAAGATGAACACGCATGCAACAGGCACGGATATTTTGAACGGCACGACATTCGGCAAATTTGTTCTGTTCGGCATTCCGCGAGCGGATCAGGTCAAAGATGGTCCGGTGATGCGCGGCCTCGTCGAGGTGAAGACCGAGGCGCAAGGCGCGCCGGTCAAAGTGCAGGTTGCGGCGTGGCTCAAGATCGGACGCAGCAGCGGCACGGAATACTTGAGCCTGAAGGTCGGCAACAACGACCCGGAGGACCCCGAGACCTACACCGTTGGTCCCTTCTATGGTCGCCTGTTTCGACAGGTGGACGGAACCCGCACGCGGTATTTCGGTTTCATCGAGGAAGCCGAGAAGACCGGGCGAGGATGAGAACGGGCAGGGGACCTACGTCACCCACTGGCAATTGCGCGTCAGTGCGAAGTCAGCGGTGAGCAACGATCAGAAGACCAAGTACATCAGCGGCAGCATCGCGCCGTCGCAGATGAACGAACAGGAAGAGGAGTCCTCCAGCTTGCCGTTCTGACCGTGGGTGAGGCCGGGCACCTTCGGGTGTCCGGCATTCCTGCTGACTCGTGCGCTTATCACAATTCCACCCGTCGACTTTGATAAATGTTCGGCTGCCGAACAAACGATGCGGGAAGGCCGGGCATCCTTCAGGTGTCCGGCTTTCCTTCTCTTGATTCGGGCGGCACGCTCGTTGCTGGAACGTGCTTCGATGCGGTCGCTGTTCCTAACGGGTCACTTTGAGAATTGTTCGGCTGCCGAACATTTTTGATTTCGACGTGTTATTTGCTTGGCGTGCTGGCGTTTTGGGTTGCGGAATTTGGAGGGCAGGATAGGCTAGCGCCAGCAAAATGAATCAGTGTGTATCAACCAGCACTTGAATCAGCGCAACAAGGACTTGTCGCCATGACTGCCTCCGCGAGACTTCTCACCTCCGTTGAACCCGATCAGCGCCAGCGCTTTTCCGAACTCGCGGCAGCGCAAGGCGTGTCGTCATCGAGGCTGCTGGCACGGCTCGTGCATCGCGCGCTCATCGAAAACCCGGAAGCGAAGGTGAAGCGGCTGCTCGAGGAAGCGGCCGCCGGCAAGGCGCCTGCGGAGAAGTACACCGTGCGCCTGATGGGACTCGATGCGGCGCGTCTCGAATCCCGCGCCCAGGCGCGCGGGGTCACGGCGTCCGGCTATGTCGCGCACGTGCTGCGCGCGCACCTGCGAGCCGATCCGCCGATGCCCTATGGCGAGTTTCAGGAACTCAAACGCGTGGTGAACGAGCTCGCCGGCATTCGAGGTGCCATGGCGCAGCTCGCCTCGCGCGAGGGCCCAACGCAGGGACTCGAACCGTCACTCAAAGAGAACGTGCTGAAGCTTTTGCCGGCGCTGAAACAAATCCGCGAAAAGGTGCAGGACATGCTCATCGCGAATTCAAAGTCTTGGGAGGCGCCCGATGCCTAGCAAGCGCCCGTTTCGGGTCACGCGAGATGTTCCCGGGGGCATCAATCCCGGCAGCTTCGGGCGCAAGGCGGTAGGGAAGGGCAGTCGACAGCCGGGTGGGCTGAGCGCATGGGCTCCTCCGGCCGCGGTGCCAAGGAAGTGCTGGTGAAGATTTCCGGCGGCGGGCGCGATGCGGATGGGGTGCAGGCGCATTTCGAATATATCGATCGGCACGGCAAGCTCGACATCGAGACCGACCACGGAGAGGTGCTCCAGCGGGAAGACCGCGGCGACCGAGCTCATCAACGACTGGGCGCTCGACTACGGGACAGTGCCCGGGGCTCCTCACTCACGCAGCAAGGTCGGCGCCGATGGGAAGCGGCGACAGCCCCGGCAGGCGTTCAATATTGTCCTCTCGATGCCGGCGGGCACGCCGCCCGAAAAGGTGCTGCAAGGCGGTGAAGAAGTTCGCTCGCGAGGAATTCGCGCATCAGCATCGCTATGCGATGGCCCTGCACGCCGACGGAGCAAGGGAAACACGGCATGCATCCGCACGTGCATTTGGTGGTTAAGGCGGAGCATGAGTACGAGCGGCACAAGGCTCAATCCGCGCAAGGCCGACCTGCAGCGCTGGCGAGAGCAGTTTGCCGAAATCTGACGGAACTCGGCGTGGCTGCCACGGCCACGCGGCGGGAGGATCGAGGGCTTGTGAAAACCAACAAGAAGACGCCGATCTATCGCGCGGCGCACCGCAAGCCAAAGAATCCTGGGACCTTCGAACAACCTGCGACCCTGACTACGGCGGCAGGGGATTCGGTCTTTATGCGAAGAAAGATCGAGGCCGTCAAACGGGAGCTGCGCACGACCGAGACGGTACAGGATCGTGATGGATATCGGTCACTCATGAATGTACGAGCAAAGGTGAACGAACGTTACGGTGAGGCTATTCACTGGCTAAGACAGCAGGGGAGGGAAGAGGAGGCGCGGCGCTTCGAACTGATGCGGCGTAACTTGCCGCCGGTGCGTTCCGAACAGCAGCTCATTGCCGACACCCTGTTGGGTAAGCGCCGGCAAGCCCATGATAGAGGCAACGAGCAGGGAAGATCGCCGTGACTTCAGGCATGCAGCGGCTCGGACTGGATCGGACGGGCAGCGTCTGCGTGTGCGATTAACTGCGTTCTGGACAGGGGGTCGACTGGATCGCCCACAACGCATTGCCGGTAGTCGCTGACGCCATTCTTATTTGCGGCGGCGCCGGATTGATTGCCGAAAAGCCCTTCGACCCCTACGCCATCGCGGGCGCAAGTACGCTATGGCGCCTGGGACCTCACCTTATGGATGGTCACAAATCGGGACAAGACCTAGCCGTGGGTTAATTACCACTATCCGAGGCGCATGCTGAAAAGCTTCGATGTCACCGTCGCCCTGCAGTTTGTCGAAATCCCAATCGGTTGCCGGCATCCGTGCTTTCTTGACGCCGACGCTGACGTGCTTCAGTGGAGTACTGCTTCAGGCCTTGGTTGTGTTGGTGCCGTGGCCATCCGATTGGCCAAGGGGTCTCATGCTGGTCCCGGGCGGGCTGGCGAGCCTTGCTTATCACCCCCGTGGAGCGCGGCGAAATCGAGCTTGCGTTGAGAACAGATCATCGCAGATACCCGTGGCCAGCCGCGACGCGTGCGGCCAAGGCATCGAGATCTTGCCGGGAATGATAGATACCGGCACGCACGACGCCCACGATGCGGTGCCAACCAATACCAAAGTTCGCTAGACACTTTCATAGACTCGGGCATTCTTTTGGTAATCGTTGGCCCGGCTTTTGATTGCGCGCGATGCGAGCGCAAAGGCTCTTATCACATCGGATTGATTGCATCCCGACAGAGAGTGTTTGCCAGTTTGGCGGAGTTATATCGTGACCCGTTTTAGCAACAAGATTACTGGTGGTACAAGCGGGATCGGTCTTACAGCCGCCCGACATCTAGCAAGGAGGGTGCCACCGTCGTTGTCACCGGGCGCAACCCGCAGTTCGCGCAAGCCATCATGGATGTCGATGGCATGTAAGGTATTTATCATGAAAGCAAATCTGGTCGCGGGCTCTGCGATTCTCGCCTGCGCGATCGGGGCGCTCGTCGTGGGCTTTGCGGAGGAACGGAACGTAGTGCAACAGAGGACGCCCAAAGCGGTTCAACTACGCATTGAAGGCGAGTTCCCGTCTCTCGGCGGTGCGACGGATTGGCTCAATTCGCCCCCATTGACGGCCGCTGGCCTGCGCGGGAAAGTCGTCCTCGTCGATTTCTGGACGTATTCGTGCGTCAATTGGCGACGCACACTTCCCTATGTTCGCGCATGGGCCGAGAAATACAAGAATCAAGGATTGGTGGTGATCGGGGTGCACTCCCCGGAGTTTGAATTCGAGAAAATCATCGATAATGTTCGTTGGGCCGCGAAAGACATGAGCATCGGTTATCCAATCGCGGTCGATAGCGATCATGCAATCTGGCGCGCGTTTAGAAACGACTATTGGCCGGCCCTCTACTTTATAGATGCCCATGGTCATATTCGGCATCATCAATTCGGCGAGGGCGATTACGAATCTTCGGAAAGAATCATTCAGCAATTGTTGGCGGAAGCCGGAGCTACTGGCATCGGTTCTGAACCGATCTCAGTGGATGCCCATGGAATGGAAGCCGCGGCCGATGTTGGCAGCCTGAGATCCCCAGAAACCTACGTCGGGTATGAACGCGCCGAGAATTTTATGTCTCGCGACGGTACGATATATGACAAGCCACACGACTATGTTGGCCCTGCGCGATTGTGGCTCAATCATTGGGCCCTCTCGGGTGATTGGACGATCGGGAAACAAGCCACCGTCTTAAACAAGGCCGACGGGAGGATCGCTTACCGCTTTCACGCACGCGACCTTAATCTCATTATGGGTCCGGCGGCGGGGAGAGCACCGGTGCGTTTTCGCGTGCTGGTCGATGGGCAGCCGCCGGGTGGCGCTCGCGGAGTTGACGTCGATGACCAAGGCACTGGCACGATTACCGAATCGCGAATGTATCAGCTGATCCGACAATCGAAGCCCATCGCGGACCGACACTTCGAGATCGAGTTTCTCGATCCAGGCATTGCGGCGTTTGATTTCACGTTCGGCTAATTCGTAGAGTATGTGTCACCGGCAGTCGCAGTCGTTGACATTTGCGTAGGTTCAGCCTTTCAGCGTGAGACGAGACGCCCATTGGATTCGTCATCGACTGGACATGGCGTGTTCTGACTGGCTACGGCGCCCGTGCGGCTTGCTGCGTCGCTACCGGCGCCTCCTTGAGAGATCCAAAGGCGACCCGTTTGAGCACAGGTGGAGCCGTATTGGAACAGCGATCGCATGGTCCGCGTGCGGAAGTCAAACGGGTCTAGGTGCGGGTAGGCGAGGGGAATTGCTGCGAACTGAAACTGTGCGCCCTCAAGTTCCGCGTGGGCGGCAGTCAGTTCAAGAGTCGTCCTCAACATGTGATTGAGTCCCGCTGAAACGCTGCGCGATAGAATTGATATCGTTCGCAACCGAATCGCCACCGGCTGCTCACTCAAGCGGCCATCTACGATGACGTAGACAGCCACGCCATGCGACCGGGCGCTTCCGTCCGGGGCCGGCTCGACGAACGCTAACGGCACGAGAAACGGTACGGTAGTCCCCCCGTCAACGTGAGCCTCTTCGTAAAGAGCCTGCGCTTCCTGCACGCGAATGACTACCGGCGGGAACAATCCCGGAACACTGGCTGAGGCCACCAACACATCGCGAAACAGTGCTCTCGCGCCAGGGCCACCGTTCATTGCGATCGATCCCAAGTCCCACACCACCGACTCCCCGGTACTGACATCGGTCGTAGCCACAAGCAGAAGTCGTCCGCTCGAGGCCTCGTGCGCCACCGCTTTAATCAACTCATCGGTGGCGTAACGGTCAACCAGGTTTTTAAGCGGCTCCCCGCGATACACGCTGGAGCCGAAGAGCGCCCCTAAACCGCGGGACTGCAGCAGATGTTCCGCGCGACCGGAGGTGTACACCTCGATCAGCTGATCGTCCCAGGCCGGACCTAAAAAAGCGTAGGGAGCGATCAGCGCACCGGTGCTCACTCCTGTGACTACGGAAAATGACGGCCGCGATGCGGAGCGGGTGAGCCCCACCAGTGCACCTGCGCCAAAAGCGCCATCGGCGCCTCCGCCCGAGAGTGCGAGGATGGTGAAGGGCTGTCCCCCGTGCTGTGCGCGAAGGCGTCGCGCGACGCTTTGCGAGGATAGCGTCGAGAAGTGCTGATCGGGCCCGAGCATACGGATCGCGTTCGGCGCGTCTCCTTGGGCTGATGTCGGTTCGCGAATGGCGATCCGCGCGCATCCTTGTAGGGTGAGCAGACTCACGCATGTCAACAGGATGGCAATTGAGAACCTCAGTTGCAAAGCGAATCACACCTTATGTAGGAGCGATGACCGTCGAGATTGTCGCAAAATTTCATGAGTGCTTACGGTGCGCCGAAGGACTGTTCGATCTCGAAGTTTCTTCAGGTGATCGAGCGGGAGCCTGCACCTGAGCGGATCTCCGGGGATTCCCATCGCGCGAGATAGCGAAATTCCCAGCCGCCCGCCGTGCGAAACTCGATGCCTGACAAAACACGTAGACGATCTCACCATACGCTGAGACCTGGTTCGATCCCACGATGGTGTGGGTCAATACCTTAGGATTAGCAGAAGGCGCGAACGGCTGTGTCGTGCCGGGCAGGGCGACGGACATGAACAAAGAATTCTTCGCTCTCGATGCTCGTACTGGCAAGACGCTCTATGCGTTCAACACGGGGTCATCTCAAACGTGCCGCTTTGGCGCTGGCTCGTGTTCCGGAATCCCAATTTTGAGCGGCTGAAATGCAGAGAACCGTGGTGGTCATCGCACGTGGCCGCTACCTCACCTATGCAGCCAATTGCGAAGCCTGCCATACCGCCGATAAGGCCCGACCGTTTGCCGGCGGCCTGGCGTTCAAAACTCCCTTTGGCACACTGTATTCGCCGAACATCACAGCGGACAAGGAGACCGGCATCGGTGCCTGGAGCGATGCGGATTTCCTGAAGGCGGTGCACGAAGGCATTGCCCGCGATGGCGAACGGCTGTATCCGGCGTTTCCGTATGCTGCGTATACCTACCTCACAGATGACAACGCGCTGGCGATCAAGGCGTACCTGCAGAGCGCGGCGCAGCGCGCTAATTCGCACCAAAGTATCGACCATACCTTTGTGCGATCGCCTTATCTTGACCCCTATGGTGTCATCTTCTAGCAGCCTTGATCCTCTACCTCAATTGAAAAAGGCAACTATCGTGTTCGATATGTTCCTTCGATGCACTCTGCGCTTTCACGGAATCCGCGGTGTCCGCAGCTGGAGCCTGGAAAGGCGCGCGACATGAAAGCACTCAAGCTAACTTTTCTCCTACCGCTTGTTATTAGCCTCACGACTGCCCCTGAAGGCTGCGTCTCGCTTGGATTGCTAAGTCAATCGATTGTCATTGTCACTAAAGCCTCAATGAGGCTAAGACATAAATTACTCTGGAGAATTTGCGGATTTGGTCCGAAGCCGCGCTATCGGGCACTTTCCGCGCGAGCGTTGGTCGGCCAGGAGTCACTCGGCGCGGTGCCGGCCATCAAAAAAGTGTTAGAAGAGGCCACTGTGGCGACCGTGTCTCGAGCGGCATCTCCTCTCGCGGTTGCGTGGCGGCGCCGACTTCGATTTTGGTATCAACCAATACCTTCGTGCGATTAATGTTTCTCTACGACTTTGCTCTAATCGAAGCGTCAGTATCTCGTTCGATCTAATCTGCAATGTTTCATTGCAAGTTGATCAGGAGTCTCAAAATGATTCGCAAAGCTAAGGCCGTTTGGATCGGGACCGGACGGGTCGGCTACGGCGACTTGTCTACAGACTCCGGTGTGCTTAACCGGACTCCTTACTCGTTTCGAACCCGCTTCGGAGACGAGAAGGGCACCAACCCTGAAGAACTTATCGCTGCAGCGCATGCTGGCTGCTTCACCATGGCGCTCGCTTTTCAATTGGAGAGCGCGGGTTATAACCCAATAGAACTCAAGACTGAGGCCGCAGTATCCCTTGATCCCGAAGGTTCAGGCTTTCGCATTACGCGCTCCGCCTTGAGGGTGCGCGCGACAGTGCCAAATGTCACCGAGGCGATATTTGATCGGCTGGCCAGGGATGCTGAGTTGAATTGCCCGGTGTCAAAGGTCCTAAAAGCGGAGATAACTCTCGATGCTAAGTTGGTCGCCTGACAAAGTGCAGTTCGGATCGGCTGCGGTTGGTAAGGGCACCACTCGAGCTGTGGAGTATCGATCAGCCGAAGACGCCGGTGCTTGGGTCCCTGGGATTCCTGCGCGAGTGCAATTATGTATTTACTTCTAGTCGGCGCGATTGTCTTCATCGGGTGCATCTTGGGGTTTTTTGGAGTTCTCGTTTTTGCGAGAGATTTGCTTCAGGAGGTAGAGGAGGCAGCCCGTTCGCTGCCGTCCGAGGATTTGGGACATGCACTAGACATAGTGGATGAGGGTGAATAATCGTGAAAACGCATAATTTAACCTCGCCGGCATGCTGTTTTATTGTCGTCGCCAGCGAAGAGCGCCCAAAGCGACTGAGCGAGAGCTGGTCTCCGTCCGGCCTCTCCCCCCAACAAGCGGCCGCCGTGAAAAAGGGAATCCTGCGCCAATCCTCACTACGCGCGAGGAAAATGGTTTGTCCAGCCAACGTTCTGGTGAGCGCGCAAGAGGCAGATCGGGGCATGTGGGAGGGTCCATTTTGGTTCACGCGGCCGGCCAATCGCTTTATCTCGAACCACGGAGCGCCAACTTCGCTTTCGACGACTGCCGCGTTGCTAACTGTCGCTGCCCGGGCTCCATCCTGCCTTGTCGCGGTACTACCCAGTGACTTTTGGGTCTCGCGGGAGTCGGTATTGACCGAAGCAATCGAGGGCGTGTTCCAGCTATTGCCAAATACCCCAGAGAGCGTTGCGACGCTAGGTATGGTCGATGCGCACGTAGACGTCGATCAGGATTATCTTGTCGTTGGACCAAACAATCTTCAGAAGGGTGCGGTGATTCAGGCGAGGATTAATCGGCCGGAACCGCGCATCGCACAGCAGCTCGTCAGCGAGGGAGCCATAGTCGCGTCGGGCATCCTACTTGGGTATGCTCAAGCCTTCGCTTCTCGTATCTTCAAGTACTGGCCGCACTTGGGGCGCGAATTGACGAATATGTTGGAGCCAGATTGCTTCTCCGAGCTCGAGCATCGGTTGTCGACAGAAACCTACCGAGATATACCGCGTTCGGCCATCAATTCAATACGCCTGTCTCCTCCCACATTTCCGATGCGGGCCTTTGCTGTTCGGGGCAGCGGATGGTGCAATCGCAGCTCTCTGAGCGAGAGTCGTCCGGGTGCGGAGCCGAGGCATCATGCAAACACCTGTCGCCCGGATTTTGCCACCGAGGTTCGCATCTAAGCGGGCGTGCGTTGGCGTTCAAAGAACATGAATGTTATAGCTGAAACTCTAGAACAAAGTATTGGTCGAACGCTTAGTATTTATCGAGAGACAGAAGGGGGTCTACTTTGGGCAATGAATCACACAGACTTGATGCGGCATATATCGAACAAAAACGACGGCAGCTATCGAAGCTACGCGATGAACTTCGAAGTAGCGGCGGCGTTGCAGAGAGCGACGAAGTCAACTCCAACAGTCAGCTGGCTCAGCAAGCGCGGGAATACGAGGATGACGCGCAGAAGCTGGATACCCTGGAAAGAGAGGGCAGCTATGGTCTATCGGATGTTAGCGGCCATTCGATTCCGAAGGAACGGCTCGATGCCATTCCTGAGGCAATCAATACATTGAGCGAGCAACAAGCAGGCGAGGGACGCGGCTGAAGAGATTCCTAATGATCCGACCCGAAGGCTCAGGCTCCATGACAGCAGTTATTATTTGCGCAACAGTTCGTAGGTCTCCCGCCTTGGCGCTCAACGTGCCTATTGGGTCAGCGTTCGCCGCGGTACGTGCCCACAGTGAATACATCTCTGGTTATCGGAGTGAACGAGCTTAGCCACCGCAGAAAGCCAGAACCTCGTGCATCGCTCTTTAGGGGGTTCTTGGCAGGGGTAGTAGGCAGCACCTTAGTTACATCCCGAGGTGGTCAATATCCGGACGGCACCTCTGCGTATGCAATGCCGGTGAGGTTTCCTTCAGAAAACAGCAACGTTTTCCGGTTCGAGCCATCGAGATTGGCGCTGTACACCGAGCCGCCCAAGTCGGTGATGAACATTCGACCACCCTTCAAGTCCAAAGCCAGGCCGATGGCTTCCATCAAATGGGTGAAAACGATCTCAGGTTCCTTGCCATTTTCGACCCCTGGATCCATGGGTGCACGGTTCACCGTGTTGCCGCGCGGCGGGTCCCCGCGGTCGGTCCAATACAGAGTCCGATTAACCGGATCGAGGTCCAGATCGATCGGCTCCGGCAGATTGTCATAAAGAAGCTCAATGTCCCTGCGGTTCGCGATCGGCTGACCTTGCGGAACTTGGATGTGGGCTCGAAAAATTCGACCTAAACCCGCGTCGTCACCTCCCTTCTGCGTCCAATAGAACTTGCCTCCGACAGAGTCCACCGCAATGCCGACACACCATTTCCTCTGATCCGAGCCCGGCCGCGAATCGCCCTGGCTCGTATCCACGAGAGTTTCAATGTCTGATCCGTCCAGGTTTGCCCGCATCACCCGCATGCCTTCCCGGTCCGACCAGTAAAGCTTTCCGCTCCTCGTCTCGAGCTGGAGCTGCTTCGGCGTGAACGTGCCGCCGGGCGGAACAATGGTGATCATGTTCATGCCATTGAGATCCGACCGCATGATCGAGCCATCATTCCTCTTGGGATTACCCATATTGGTCCAGTAGATGTGCCCGGCGGCGACATCGAGCACCAGGCCATCGGGTAGCTTGCGGCCTTCGTTAATGATGGTCTTCAAGTCGGAGCCATCAGGGTTTGCGGACAGAATGCGGCCGGCGCTGAGGTCGAGGAAGAAGAGCCTACCGGATGTGTGCGCGGTATTCGCCTCTGCGTCTATCGGTGTAGAAGCTATCGCGCTCATATAACGCATCTCCTCGCTTGCGTGTCAACCTGAATGCTCACAGTGCTATTTCATCGGGTGCTCGCCCGGGTTATCTCAAACGTGCGTGGGGCTGCATCGATCGGGGACCCTAATTTCGAGCGCCTGTAATGCACGGGTTCGTTTGGTTTCGCCAAGAGATAACGATCCCCGAGCCACTCAACCGCCTTCGCAATAGCTGAAGCGTAATTAACAACGGGAAGCGATTGCGAGCGGTCGCTTTCTCTAACTTCCACGTCAGTTTCCGCCGTCATATTCGCCGGCCTTGCAACGCGGCGCTCTTGCGAAGGATTCTCCGCGGCTTTTTGCGATGAGAAAACTGTTCACAGGAAATTGGATTCTGATTGCCCATACGAATCTCTCCATTCACGTCGGCGACAAGCTGAATGTGAAACCACGCAATCCATCTCACTCCACACGCGGATCAAGGTCCATCGCACTTTGGTGTTGGCCACCTATTTGAAGTCAACGCCGATACTGAGCATCTTGGACTGGCGTCGGTCTGCCGATACCAAGCGCAATGGATGCCCTGACATGTCGTGGTGCAGTGACCAGGCGTGACACATTGACGCCGGAGGCGGCGATAGTCGCTTGCGAGGTGTACTCACCTTCGTATGATTGTCGTCCGTTCTGGCGCGAGTATCTTGTGGACAGTCCCAACCACACCAGAGATTCAGATGGAAGAGCGCGTCATCGTCGATTCAAGCTTCTCCGCCGTTATCAACGCGCCGCTCGAGAGGATAGATATTCCGGAATGGTGCTTCAGTCTGCCGGACGAGGAATATCAAGGGTGTCGCCGGCTCACTTCGCAGCTGGTTCTACCACGGCGCGTGATGGCCGGCGCATGTTAATCAATCTGGAAGTGATTGGCAGGGCGCTGATGGTGCAGCACTACGTCGAAGTAGTCGCCGAGAGGCATCATCCCGTTCTCGATTCCGTGCGCGACCTTTTTACAACTGCCGGCCGCAGGAAGATCCTGGTGATGTGGGAACTCAGCGTCAAGCGGATTGATGCCGGGAAGTGCGAGTTCACGTGTCACGTGCGCACCCGCGAGACCGATGAGCTCTGGGTTTTCCTTGCGCGGCAGGGCATCCCATTCGACGTTTTCATCGCCCAACGTCAACCCATGAGCATCGCGCACATCAATGGCGAAACTCCGTTATTTGCAGCGAGTATTGAGCGTCATGCACTTCGCATGATGGCGGCCGCTTTAGCGTTACAGCCGAAATCAGGGCTACGTGGCTAGCACTCGCGCGCGTTTACGCTTGGTTACGCACAGCATAAGGAGGCTTCACATGAACCGGATTGCTTTTCTGCTGATTGGAGTGGTGGCGCTAGCCGGCGCGGTCACGTTCGTGGCCGCCGCATCGGGACAGGCCGACGAAGAATCCGCGCCAATTTACGGAGTCAAAATTCCAGCCGACTACCGGGAGTGGAAATTGATCGCCGTGGACAACCTCGTAGTAGCAGGCAAGACCGACCAGTTGCGCGCCCAACTCGGCAATGACATAGCCATCAAAGCGTTTAAGGACGGGAAGGTTCCATTTCCAGACGGCGCCATCATTGCCGCGGTTCATTGGACGCGCGTCCCATCCGAGGACAACAACAAAGTTCTGGCGGGTCCATTCCCCGGGGCTCAATCCTTCGTTGTCGGATCCCCAGTGAATGTTCAGTTCATGGTCAAGGATTCAAAAAAGTACGCCGCAACGGGCGGCTGGGGGTTCGCTGACTTTAAGGGCGGAAAGCCAGGCGACAAGGCGCTGCACCAGACCTGCTTTCCCTGTCACACGCCTGCGAAAGATCGCGATTATGTCTTCACCCACTACGCACCTTAATTGGCGCCGGCAACCGTACGCTGCTGCATAGCCTGCCGAAGGAGATGAAGACTGCCCAAGCGGAACATTTCGATGCCCAACTTCTGAATCACCATTCGCTCTTATCAATGGAGAAGCACCATGTTTGATTACAGGCAACTCACGATCGATCGCTCCAAACGTGGACTGTGGACGATAATTTTCAGCAATCCGCCGATCAATATGTTTGTTCCCACAACGATCGTCGAATTCGGAGCGCTAATGACCGAGCTCGAGGCGGACCCGTCCGTGAAGGTCGTAAAGTTCGAGTCGGCGAATCCTGATTTTTTCATCGCCCATCTCGACGTATCCAAGGCAGTTGAACGGCCTGAGGTGCTGGGCCTTTGGAGCGACTTTGTGCTGCGCCTCTCGTCGACACCAGTCGTGAGCATCGCCAAGATTCGCGGGCGCACGCGCGGCATAGGCAATGAGTTCGTCCTGGCCTGCGACATGCGCTTCGCCAGCCGGCAAGGCGCCCAATTCGGCAACCCCGAGGTCGGTGTCGGACTGGTTCCGGGCGGCGGAGCACTGGAATGGCTCCCGCGCGTGGTCGGCCGCTCGCGCGCACTTGAAATCGTCCTCAGCGGCGATGATTTTAATGCTGATATCGCCGAGCTCTATGGATGGGTGAACCGCACGCTGGACGATCACGACCTCGACTCGTTCGTCGATACGCTCGCCCGGCGTCTGGCCTCGTTCGACCATGAAACGTTGGCTGCGGCGAAGGCCCAAGTCAATCGGTTTGGGATACCGACAGCGACCGAGCTTCAGTCGAGCAGCGATATGTTCTTCCCATTGCTCGCGTTGCCCAGTGCACAGGCGCGCCGCGCCAAGATCCGCGGTCTGGGTTACGGCGTTCCGAGCGATTTCGAATTGAACTTCGGCCGGGACCTGCCTCAGCTCGGGGGGACGGAAGACCATGACACGGGGACGCAGCCGGCTGATCGTCGCCCTCGGCTTTGCCTCTAATGAGCTAATCCCTGTCCGGAGACTTTGGAGATCAACATGTCATCCACTTTCCGTTTTCAGGACATCTTCGCGCGAGGAGTCCAAGACCCTTACCCTTTCTATCATTGGCTTCGCACCGAGGCACCTGTCCACTGGAATGCTGAGATCGTGCCGGCCTGGTTTATCTCTCGCTACGATGATGTGGTGACCATCACCGAGGGTGATCGGCGGTTCGGCAGCCGGGGGGGAATTGAATCAGCCGTCCAACAGGAGCGGGTCGGTTGTTTCTGGCACACGCAAGCTGCGGGAGTGCTCTTCACCGACGGGGCAGCCCACAGCCGAGCACGTGGCCTGTTGAATCAGTCGTTGCCCACCCAGCATATGGCACAGATGCGTGGACGCATTCTGGAACTCGCAAACACCCTTCTCGATCGGGTCCGGGGGGCCGGGACGATGGAAATCGTAACCGAATTTGCCGAACCCCTTGCGTATGGTGTCTTTAGGGAGTTCGTGGGGTGCTCCGATTTGGATTTGCGCACGCTTCATCGATGGGCCGTAGACATTCATGCCACCTACGACGCCCTAGGAGGGCCTGAAGCAGCCGCGAACGGCCAGCAAGTCTGCCGCGAAATGTCGACCTACTTCCGCGACTTGATCGGCCGGCGCCGCAAGAGTCCAGGAACCGACTTGGTAAGCAGCATGCTCGCAGCCGAGCGCGACGGCGCTCAGTTCACTGACGAAGAGATTCTCGGCAGTCTGATACAGGTTATACCCGGTCCGGATGTGACGATGATGCTGATCAGCAACACGGTGCTCACCCTGCTTCGCCACCCCGACCAACTCGCCTTGCTGAAGAAGGACCCCACGTTGATTGGGGGTGCTATCGAGGAGTGCTTACGGTACGACTCTATGATCCTCGGGTTCGCACGCGTGGCGACGGAGGACGTCAACGTGCGCGGCCAGTTGATCCACAAGGGTCAGACGGTGTTTCCTCTTCTCCGGTCCGCCAACCGGGATCCGGATCGATTCCCGGACCCAGACCGACTGGACATTACTCGCCAGGACCTTGCGCATTTATCCTTTGGCCGCGGCGTCCACGGGTGCCCCGGCGCGCCTCTGGGTCGACTGTTGGCGCAGATCGGCATCAATACGCTGGTGCAACGATTGTCGGGGCCCCAACTCGCCGCAGATACGCAGGAATACCGCAAGCATTTCAACTTCCGCGCACTGCTGGCGCTGCCGATCAGTTTCCAGCCTGCACCGAAATCGTTCTCGGCAGACCAACCTTCGTGCGTTGAGGATAGCCATGATCGAGCACATGCGACGTGACGCCACCCCCGGTCCAGATGGTGGTGCGACCGTTGTTGAGAGGCGATTCGGCAAGTGTGGGAACGACCGTCGGATCCGCCTGAACGCCCTGCGATCGAGCCGCGACTGTTTCTTGGTCGGGGCACCGTGTCGCCTCGGTACACCTTGACGTTACTCCCTTTGCGCTATGGCGAGACGATTTTCCGCACGTCCAAATCCTTCAGCTCTACATCTGTAATTGTAGCTTCACCCCGAACTCGTGCGCCGGGCCCGTCGAAGTCACTGTGCTGTTCGTCTGGTTGAGGTAATAAAACCCTACACGCGCACTGAACTCCTTGATGACGTAGTTCAGGTTCACCTCGGTGGTCTTCAACTTGTACGAGGGTTTCAAGCCAGCGTCGGGGTAGGTTGCGACCACAGAATTGAAGGTCTTGTTGCTGTACTTGACGAGCGGCTGAAACTTGCCGACGCCCACCACCTGAGGGAACAGGTAGCTTCCCAGCACAAACCAGCCGTCCGAGGGCGTCGCAGCTGTGAGCCCATTGTCCTTCTGATACTCGGCTTCCACCGTGACGACACCCGCGCCGCCGAGCTTCCTGTCGAGCAGACCGTCGATGTTCCAGGCGCTCTTGCCGTCTTGGGTCTGTCCCGCCGCGCCGAGGGCGAGCACGTTCTTGTCGCCGTAATAGGTGCCGTACAAGTAGTAACCAGACTCTTTGTCCCAGAAATCGAGTGTCACCCGCGCCGCACCTAGGATCTTGCTCTTGTCGGTCACCGCGCTGTTAAGGGATTCACCGTCGAAGGCACCGAGCTGCACTTTGAGCATGCCAAAGTCGCCCCAGTACGCGAGGCCGTTGTCGCGACCGGCCGCCACATTAGGGTAGTATCCCGCGACCGAATCCGCGTAGGGCGCCCAGTCGTTGGCGAAATACGGTCCATAAAAATTGGCGCGATCGCTGGGCGGCAGAAAGCGGCCGGCCCAGATGTTGAGATAGTTGTTGTATTCGAAGCGGCCGATCGCATCCATCACTTCGACCTTGTTGTCGCCGGGGCCGCTGCCCGTGTACTCAGTGTTGAAAGTCAATTTGAGCGTATTGGTTACGCTGCCGTTGATGTACAGACGGATGCTGTCCACGGCGATGCCCTGAACGCTGTTGTCGCCCGCCGAAACAGTACTGGGGCTGTAAATACAGCTGTTGTCGCATGCGTAGATGCTGGTCTGCAATCCCACGCCTATCGAAATGGGCGGCAGCGCCGGTATGGGTTGGACTGTCTCATCGGCGGCGGCGCTGCTCACGCGTGCAATCAGCAGCACAGTGCTCGCGGCACCGGCCAGCGCTATCCGGCACGTTGGACTGCCGCTTGTTTGTTTGAGGTCCATGACACACTTGCCTCCAATCGCGCCCTCGCTTTCATCCTGACGACCCCGATTAGAAGCCCGCGCGAACTTCTTCTGAAAAGAGTTTCGGCTGTTCCCCGGCTGCAAAATGGCCGCCTTTGTCGAGCTTGTTGTAATAGACGAGTTTGGGGTATGCCTGCTCTGACCAACTCTTCGGAGTTGGATAGAGCTCATCGGGAAAGACGCTCACGGCTGCCGGAACGGAGACGCCCTTGACACCAAAGAAAGAATACTGTTCAGCGAAGTCCTCCCAATAGAGGCGCGCCCCGCAAATAAAGGTGTTCGTCAACCAGGTAAGCGTGAGATTGTCGAGGATGTCATCTCGCGTAAGCCCTTCGGGCTGCCCGTCAATCGCTCGTGAGATCATTGCCAAACTACACGCGTCGTGATCGAGAGAGTAGCCGGCTATCCCGACGGGGGAATCTGCGATCCCGTAGAGCGCCTGCGGGCGCAACCCCATCTGGTACCCGTGGCCGATGCCCTTCGCATAAACCCCGGCCACCCGTTCGTAACAGAGTCGTTCGTCAGCAGTGAGACCGGTCGGCGTCGGAGCGCCGGTGCGCGCAGCACCGTCAATGGCGACGGGAATCACGCCGGGCATGTTGGAGTGAATGCCCAGCAACTCTGGATGCCCCTGTGTGCCCATCACGTCCACGATAACCGCGCCCCAATCACCGCCGTGTGCCGTAGGATTGGTCGGCGGATCGACCATCTTCAGCTGCTCGATGACCGACCCGGGCCAGCCGTGCGTGACGATGAGAGGCAACGCGCTCTTATGTTTCGAACGAACGTGAATGAAGTGAATGTCGAGACCGTCGATCCGGTGATGAAATTCGGTAGGGCGTTTAATCTGGCCTCGACCTTGCGCCAGTCGTACTCTGTTTGCCAATACCGCGCGAGTTTCTGCACAGTCGCGAGCTGGGGGCCCTGCGATTGATCCGCGACGGTTTCCCGTTCAGGCCACTGCGTCGCGCTTATGCGCTTGCGCAATGCGATAAGTTGCGCTTCTGGAACGCTCACATGAAAAGGGCGCAGAGCTGTACTATCGCTGCCCTTCGTCTGTACATTTGCATTCATAGCTGTGCTCCTTGGTGAATAAGGAAAACCGGATAAACCAAATGGACTCGCTGCGGCCGCTGCAGCGGCAGCTCCGAAAAAATCACGGCGATTAAGGCCGCGTGCGCTTTTTATGGCTTGTTTGAAAATGGAAAAACTCATGGATTCTCCGGCGCTGATTGAGTGCGAGGGTGCGAGAGCGATCTCACTAGATTCATCGCGTCGCGTCGATCAGACGATCGTATGAGCCGCGCGAGTAGGGAGCGTTGGTTGCAATCTCGAGCAAACCGAGTTGCCTGACGAGTTCAGTGGCGCGATGAGCGATTCGAGTCGACCCTCGACGTATGTTCCCGGCGCCCCGCTTGAAAAACGGCGTGTACGTATAAGCGTAATCACCGTGAAGCAACACCGCGGACGGATGATGCACAAGATGCGTATGCGATCAGCGGCACTGGCATTGCGTACGCGGAGGTGCCCTCTGAATATCGCCACCTCGAGTCCCGCGATCGACTCGCTCGCGCGGTAGCTTGGTCGCCCCCCATTCGCTGAATCCGCTCGCGAGCTTCAGCGCATCAAGCTCGCTTAAAACTGACGCGAGTGGCCAGTGTCGTTGGGTGCACCTGCAAACTCCCAAGTCCTAGGAGCATTGATCTTTGCTGCGCGGATCGAAACGGTTATCTATGCGTCCGAAAGAGATTGGCGCCGCTGTATTGCGGTGTGGCCAATGAGCGGGTGTGAATCGGCCTCGTTTCCCGCGGCTTAATGCTCGCACTGCGTCCCGTTGCATATAGAGGGGATCGGGATCCCAGTTTCTAGCGCCCGTAAGGCGAGCAGCTCGCCATACTCACCTTAGTATGATTGTGGATCCTTCTATGGCGAGTATCGTGTGGAAGAGCCCAATCACCATCTACGTAGGAGATGCGCAATGCCTGTCCAGTCGCAGTTCAACACCGACCGCACCTATCCGGGCCGTTGGACGATCACCTTCAGCAACCCGCCGATCAACCTGTTTGTTCCCACAACGATCGACGAATTAGGAGTGCTAATGACCGAGATCGAGGCGGACCCGTCCGTGAAGGTCGTGGTATTCCAGTCGGCGGATCCCGAGTATTTTATTGCCCATCTCGACGTATTCAAAGCAGTTGAGCGCCCAGGGGTGCTCGGACTTTGGCGCGACTTTGTGCTGCGTCTGTCGTCCGCGCCGGTGGTGAGCATCGCCAAGATTCGCGGCCGCACGCGAGGCATTGGTAACGAGTTCGTGCTGGCCTGCGACATGCGTTTCGCGAGCCGGCAAAGCGCTCTCTTCGGCCAACCCGAGATCGGCACCGGCTTGGTCCCGGGCGGCGGTGCGCTGGAATGGCTCCCGCGCTTGGTCGGCCGCTCGCGGGCACTTGAGATCGTGCTCAGCAGCGACGATTTCGATGCTGATATCGCCGAGCGTTACGGCTGGGTGAATCGCACACTGGACGATGACCACCTTGACTTGTTCGTCGATACGCTAGCCCGGCGTCTGGCCTCGTTCGATCGTGAGACACTAGCCGCGGCGAAGGCCCAGATCAATCGGTTCGGGACGCCGACGGCTGCCGAGCTTCAGTCGAGCAACGATTTGATCTTCCCATTGCTGGCCTCGCCCAGTGCGCAGGCGCGCGGCGCCAAGATCCGCGCCGGTTACGGCGTTCCGGGCGACTTCGAATTGAACTTCGGTCGGTACCTCCCTGCGCTCGGGCGGGCGGACGGCGATGACACGCATAAGCAGCCCGACTGATCGCCGCGCACCCTGGAGTTCTGAACTGGACACCGACGTTCGACGCTCGTAAGCGGCCCATTAACACGTCTTTTCTATGCTCAAGAGGTCGTTATACAAGAGGCCACAGGTTCAATTGCCGTCGGGTTTGCGGAAGTCCATCGCAGCAACTGCTGGAGTAAGCCTGCGAGATTTCCTCGGTCTCTTGTTTTGGAGGGGAGTCACCAATGAATGTTGTCGGAAAGCCGGCGGGTAGCGACAGCATCCGGCGGCGATTGTATTTCAACAGATCGGCTGCGGCGCTGGACCGACATGGCCGAGGCCCAGTCCAGGCCATAGGAGCCGGTCCGATGAAGCCTGCGGAAGCCGGTGGCGCCATGAGCGAGTCCCTCGCAGTCATCGCGCCGGGACGGCCAATGCTCGACTACCTGCCGGTCGGGCTATTCGGTTCGGTGATAGGCGTGACGGGTCTGTCCGTGGCCTGGCGACTGGCTCACGTGCGCTACCGCGCCCCGGAGGGGATCGCGCTCGCGATCGCCGCCGTGGCCGTGGTCGCCTTCGTTCTGATGGTGGCAGGCTATGCCATCAAGCTGGTGACTGCCTTTGCTGCGGTCCTGGAAGAATTTCGCCACCCCATTGCCGGCAATCTCTTCGGGACGGTCCTGATCAGCCTTCTGCAGTTGCCGATCGTGGTGGAACCCTTTGCGCACCGACTCGCGCAGATCATGTGGATAGCGGGTGCTGCCGGTATGGCGTTCTTCGCCTGGCTCATTGTCAGCCGCTGGATGACTGACCGACAGCAGGTTGCCCATGCCGCGCCTGCTTGGATCATTCCCGTCGTCGGCGTGCTGAATGTGCCGCTTGCCGTGCCCGCTCTCGGGCTGCTGCACCTGCACGGGCTGATGGTTGCCGCGCTCGCCATCGGCTTGTTCTCTACCGTGCCGCTTTTCACTCTCATCTTCTCTAGGCTGTTGTTTGGACCGGCGCTGCCGGCTGCCCTCAAACCGTCATTGCTCATCCTCGTAGCGCCCTTTGCGGTGGGTTACTCGACTTACACCGTCACGGCCGGGCGAACGGACCTTTTCGCTGAAGCGCTCTTCATGTTGACCCTGTTCCTATTAGCCGTTCTGCTTGGGAAATTGCGTCATCTGCCAGTGTGCTGTCCATTCCACGTCTCCTGGTGGTCGGTGAGCTTTCCGCTCGCGGCCTGCAGCGTTGCCGCTCTGCGCTTTTCAGCAGCCCGGCCCGGCGTCATCACGGACGCTATCGCCCTGGCGCTGCTCACCTTGGCGACGCTGGTCATTGCCGGACTGCTTGTCGGCACGTTGGTTGATCTGGGCAAAGGTGGATTACCGGATGGTTGTGAAGGCTGATGCAGCGCATGAACAGCGAACTTGGCCTGCTGGGCTTGTGCATTGTGGGTTTCTTCGCCGTTTTCTGGCTTGCGTCCTTCGCGATCTACCACATGCGAGGCTACGGACACCGCCGATAGTTGTCGTGCGCGCGAGCCGCTAGGAATGATGTTGAGCGATCAAGCTCACGCTTTTGTAGACCAGATCGCCAAGCTTCTTGAGCTCGCGGGTGTGGGCACCATCATTAGCGGCGTGCTCATCGCCACAGCGCTTTTTGTCTTCGGCGGGCTGCGGGACAGGTGCTGGCGCGAGGCCTACGAGGAGGATAGATCCAACCTTGGCCGAGGGATTCTGCTGGGGCTGGAATTGCTTGTCGGTGCGGACATCATCTCCACCATCACAGCGCCCAATTACCCAGCGGAGCGTCGGGTTACTGGCGGGGATCGTAGCGATTCGGACGTTCCTGAGTCCCTCTGAGCGCGCTGCCACGGCCAGCAGCCTTCGATTTCGGTTTCAAGCGAGAAGAAAGATCGCGAGTATGTGTTCACACATTACGCACCTTAATTTCTACCCCCAACCATTCGATCCTGAATAGGATCCTTTGGAGAGAGAGCAACACGCAAGCGAGGAGATGCGTTATATGAGCGCGATAGCTTCTACACCGATAGACGCAGAGGCGAATACCGCGCACACATCCGGTAGGCTCTTCTTCCTCGACCTCAGCGCCGGCCGCATTCTGTCCGCAAACCCTGATGGCTCCGACTTGAAGACCATCATTAACGAAGGCCGCAAGCTACCCGATGGCCTGGTGCTCGATGTCGCCGCCGGGCACATCTACTGGACCAATATGGGTAATCCCAAGAGGAATGATGGCTCGATCATGCGGTCGGATCTCAATGGCATGAACATGATCACCATTGTTCCGCCCGGCGGCACGTTCACGCCGAAGCAGCTCCAGCTCGAGACGAGGAGCGGAAAGCTTTACTGGTCGGACCGGGAAGGCATGCGGGTGATGCGGGCAAACCTGGACGGATCAGACATTGAAACTCTCGTGGATACGAGCCAGGGCGATTCGCGGCCGGGCTCGGATCAGAGGAAATGGTGTGTCGGCATTGCGGTGGACTCTGTCGGAGGCAAGTTCTATTGGACGCAGAAGGGAGGTGACGACGCGGGTTTAGGTCGAATTTTTCGAGCCCACATCCAAGTTCCGCAAGGTCAGCCGATCGCGAACCGCAGGGACATTGAGCTTCTTTATGACAATCTGCCGGAGCCGATCGATCTGGACCTCGATCCGGTTAATCGGACTCTGTATTGGACCGACCGCGGGGACCCGCCGCGCGGCAACACGGTGAACCGTGCACCCATGGATCCAGGGGTCGAAAATGGCAAGGAACCTGAGATCGTTTTCACCCATTTGATGGAAGCCATCGGCCTGGCTTTGGACTTGAAGGGTGGTCGAATGTTCATCACCGACTTGGGCGGCTCGGTGTACAGCGCCAATCTCGATGGCTCGAACCGGGAAACGTTGCTGTTTTCTGAAGGAAACCTCACCAGCATTGCATACGCAGAGGTGCCCTGTGGATAGTGAGCGGTAACGCCGCGCTAAGCGTGAGCGGCAATCGCAAACATTACCGCGAGCGTCTGGGCTAGATATCCGAAGCTGCTTCCGATGCGCGTTCCGTCGCGTCTGCGCCGCTCCCCCGTTAGCCGCCCATGGCAGCGAACAGCACTGCACGATCCAACCGAACCGTGGTGTCTGAATCCGCAAGCGCTGCCTGAGCGACGAAGCGCGCCAGATCTGCCTCCAGGACGTCAAGGATCGATACCTCGCCGGCCTTCCAGGAATACCGGATCTGCTCATCCGCGGCAGCCGCGCTACGGGCTGACTGTTCGAGTGACTTGAACCTCTCGCCATCCTTGGACACGCTGGCAAGCGCGTTTTCGACCTCCCGCACCGCATCGAGCACGGTTGCCTGGTAAGCCAACCGAGCCTCCTCGGCCTCGCTGTGCCGCAGGGACACCACGCTGCGCCGGCGACCGCCGTCGATCAACGGGGCTGTACCGGTGATCTGGGCAAGCCAGTTGATCGACTTTGCAAAACTCGGATTGTTGAACGTGCTGATCAGGCTACCGACGTCACCGGCAATGACGAAACGCGGCTTGAGATCGGCTTCCGCAGCGCCAAGTCGGCTAAAGGCGACCAGAACACGATTCTCCGCCGCACGGACATCTGGGCGGCGGCGGAGAAGGTCGGCCGGGACCCCAGCGGCGGGCAGCGAGGGCAAACTCAAGCCTTGCGCGTGCGGCGCATTCATGAGGTCATGGGCCGCCTTGGGCGTGACATCCAGCAGGACCGCCAGCTCCTCGACGGCTTCCTCGTATCGGAGTTCGAGCGCCGGCACCGCGGCAGCCGTCGACTGGGCCTGGGCCTCAGCGCGCTCCTGGTCCCCGATGGGCAAGGCTCCAGCCGATACCAGCCGCTGCGTGTACAGCGCCGTCTGCTCCTGGGCATCCTTGTTGGCATTCGCAATCTCGACAGACCGCTCCAGTCCTCTAGCCGTCAGGTAGGCGCGACTTAGCCGCAGCAGAACGGCAAGCCGAGCGGCCTGCTGGTCCTGCTCGATCGCCGCAACCTCGGATTCGGCGGCATGCACCTGGTTGCGGACGTGCCCGAACACATCGATTTCCCAGGAGACCTCGAACGCTGCGGAGTACTGCGAGGCGATCGCCGAGTCAGGGAAACCAAGTGTGTACCCCGAGATACGCTGTCGGCCGGCGCTAGCCGCGAAGTCCAGCTCTGGAAGCAGGTCTGCCGCGGCCCGACGCCGCAGGGCCCGCGCCGCCGTCACCCTGGACTCGGCGATCTTCAGGTCGATGTTTTCAGCCAGCACCCGTTGCACCAGGTCGTCGAGGACCGGATCGTTGAACGAGCGCCACCAGTCGTCCGACAAGGCAGCATCGCCACCGTGGCCGTTGTCGAAGCTACCGGCGATCACCGGGGTTGGAATTTTGGACTGATCGGCGCCCGCGTAGCCGGCCGAGGCTCCCAGTGTGAGGAGCAGGGTAACAGCAGCAGGGGTCTTCATGCGACGGCTTCCTCATGCAGGTTTTCAGGCTCCTGGTGGTGCAAGGGCTCTGGAGCTTCGGCGTGAGCTTTGCCCTCAGACAAGTTGCGAACGAGGACGTAAAAGATCGGGGTAAAGATGAGTCCGAAGAGGGTCACGCCAATCATCCCGAAGAACACCGTGGTGCCGACCGCCTTGCGCATTTCCGAGCCGGCACCATCGCTGATAATCAGCGGGAACACGCCCAAGATGAACGCGAAGGACGTCATCAGGATAGGGCGAAGCCGTAGACGGCAGGCTTCGATCACGGCGGTGATCCGCTCCTCACCGTTCATTTCTAGGTGTCGCGCGAACTCGACAATCAGAATTGCATTCTTCGCCGCCAGGCCGATCAGGACGATGAAGCCGACCTGGGTCAGCACGCTCATGTCCAGCCCCATGATCCGAACGCCGGCAGTCGCGGCCAACAGGCACATGGGGACGATCAGCAAGATCGAGATCGGCAGCGTCCAGCTCCCATATAGCGCGGCGAGGACCAGGTACACGAACGCCACGCAGAGCGGGAACACGAGCAGGCCGGCGTTACCGGTGGTCGTCTGCTGATAGCTGAGGTCCGTCCACTCATAGGAGATGTCCGGGGGCAGCACCTTGGCGGCGAGCTTCTCCATGGTCTTGACCGCGAACTCAGATCCCTTGCCCGCCTCCGTGTCGCCGCTGATCTCGCTGGCGGGATAGAGGTTGTAGCGCGGCACGCGATCCGGCCCCAGCGTGTCCCGAAACGAGGTCACGTTGCCAATCGGCACCATGTCGCCGTTGCTGTTGCGGACGCGCAGCCGCGCCAGGGCCTCGGCACTGGTACGGAACGGCAGATCGGCCTGTGCCGTCACCTGGTAAGTGCGGCCGTTGATGTTGAAGTCGTTGATATAGGTTGAGCCAAAATAGGTCTCGATCGCGTCGTTGATGCTCTGCACGCTCACGCCGAGCATTTCCGCCTGGGCGTGATTCACGTCGATCTTCACCTGTGGAGCGGAGGCGTTGAAGGTTGTATAGACACCACGCATGCCAGGCGTTGCATTGGCAGCTGCCACCAGGTCATTGGTCGCCTTGGCGAGGGCCTGCGGCCCCAGGCCGCCCCGGTCCTCAAGCCGCAAGGCGAAGCCGCTGGTGTTGCCCAAGCCGGAAACCGGCGGCGGGGCCACCACCACGAATACCGCATCTGGGATGGCTGCCAACTTCTTTCGCAGCTGCGCCGCGATCCACTCCGAGGATTGCCCCTTCCTCAAGCGAGTGTTGGAGGGCGTTAAGACCACAAACACGGTCGCCGCATTCGGCGCCAGCGTCTGGGTCACCGCAGAAAGGCCAACGAAACCGGGCACCGCTTTCACGCCGGGCGTGGACAGGGCAATATCCTCGACCACGTGCGCAACCTGCTCGGCGCGTTCGAACGAGGCGCCGCCTGGCAGCTGGATCACGACGATCAAATAGCCTCGATCCTGGGCGGGAATAAACCCTTTCTGGGTGGTGATCAGCATGAAAAGCGTCGCCGCGATCAGCAGCCCGTAGATGCCGAGCATCGTCGGGGTGATGCGGATCAGTTTGCTCACCATGTGCCCGTAGAAGTCTGACAAACGTCGGAAGCCGGCCTCGAACCGGTTGCCGATCCGGACGAAGAAGCAGCGCAGCCAGCCCATCCGCCCGCGTTGCGCCTCTTCTACGCTGGTCGGTTGGCGCAGGATCAAGTAAGCCAGCGCTGGGGACAGCGTCAGGGAGCAGAAGCAGGAGATGGCGGTTGCGGCCGCGATCGTGATTCCGAAGTGTCGGAAGAATTCACCCGACAGGCCAGGCACGAACGCCGTCGGAACGAACACCGCGCACAACGTCAGGGCAATGCCGAACAAAGCGCCGCCGACCTCCTGCATGGTCAACATGGCGGCCTCTTTGGGGGTCTTCCCCGCCTCGATATGCCGCGCCGTGTTCTCGACGACGACGATCGCGTCGTCGACGACGATGCCCACGGCCAACACCAATCCGAACATGGTCAAGTAGTTGATGGACAGGTCCAGGACCGACATCACGGCAAAGGTCCCGACCAAGGACACCGGCATGGCCAGGATCGCGATCAACGACGGGCGCCAGCCACGCAGAAACACCAGGATCACCAGCACCACCAGAATGATGGCCTGGTAGCTCGTCTTCACCAGCTCCTTGATGCTCTCGATAATGTAGCCCGTGGGGTTGTAGACGGCGGTGTAGTCGACACCGCTCGGAAACTCCGTACGCTTCATCCGCGCCATCGTCTTCAAGGCCTGCTGGACGGTGGCGATAGCGTTTGTTCCCGGTCGCTGGAGCAGTTCGAGGGCCACCGCGGGCCGTTTCAACACAAAGCCCGTGGTGTTGTAGGCAAGCGCACCTATCTCGACGCGCGCCACATCGCGGAGGCGAACGAGCCGCCCATCTTCTGCCGCCTTGACGATGATGTCGTCAAACTGGCCGGGCTCCTTGAGGCGCCCGTCGAAGATGAGGTTGGGCTGGAACGAGGATCCGCTGATCGGCGGCTCACCAGCGACGCCTCCCGCGACCTGGATGTTCTGGGAGCGGATCGCGGACACGAGGTCTTCCGCTGTCAGGCCGTAGTTGGCGGCACGTTCGGGATCGATCCACACGCGCATCGAATACTCTCTCGACCCCAGGATGTAGACGTCGCCGATGCCTTCGAGACGTTTGAGCACGTCGGCGACGCGACCGCTCGCGTAGTTAGACACGAACAGAGGGCTGCGGCTACCGTCGGGCGAAAACAGCAAGATGCCGCACAGGATGGTTGGCGACGACTTCTTGGTCGTCACACCGTTGTGCTGAACCGGCTCGGGCAACCGGGACAGGGCCACGGCGACGCGGTTCTGAACAAGCACCTGCGCCTTGTCCAAATCGGTACCCGGCTTGAACGTGATCGTCAGCGAGAGGTCGCCGCTCGAAGTGGCCTGGCTGTACATGTAGAGCATGCGCTCGACGCCGTTGACTTCCTGTTCGATCGGCGTCGCCACCGTGTCTGCAACCGTCTGTGCGGACGCGCCAGGATATGTGGTGGAGACTACGATGGTCGGCGGAACGACATCCGGGTATTCGGAGATTGGCAGACCGAGGTAGGCTAGGCCGCCCACGATCACAATAAAAAGCGAGGCGACGATCGCCAAGACCGGCCGCTGGACGGACGTGGTTCCGAGGCTCATCGAGATGCCTGCAAGCCGGTCATTTCGATCGGGCTGTCGTGCGGTGCGACGTGATCACCGACCTGGATCCGCTGGAGGCCTGCGATCACCACCCGATCCCCAGGTTGTAGGCCCGAGCTGATCTCCCGGAGCGCGCCGAATGAGTGCCCCAGGACCACAGGGCGCTCCACGATCTGATCCTCACCCTTGGCAACGACTTCGAGGACCTTGCCGGTCGGTTGCGACCCGATGGCGTTTTCCGGGACCAGCAGGGCCTTGTGGGACGGCGAGCTGACGATCTCTGCCCTGCCGAACTGGCCCGGGCTCAATGCGCCATCACGGTTCTCAAGCCGAGCGCGTGCGCGAAGGGTTCCGGTCGAGCGGTCGAGGCGGTTGTCGACAAAATCCAGGAGCCCGGACCGGGATGAACCCGCGGTGCCGGTGAGTGCCACAAGGACGTTGCCGCCCACTCCACCTGCCGAGGTGCGCTCGCCGCGCTGCACTTGCTCGCTGTATCGCACGTAGCTGCCTTCATCGATGTCGAAGTAGAAATCGATGGGATCCGTCTGAACGATGGTCGTAAGCAGCGTGGCGTTGGCGGTACCACCCACAACCAGGTTGCCGGCACTGACGAAATGCCTGCTGACCCGTCCGGCCATCGGCGCGGTAACACGGGTGTATCCGAGATTCAGCTCCGCCTGCCGTAGTACACCTTCGGCAATTTGCACCGCCGCTTCCGCCCCGCGAATCGCCCGCTCGCGCCGCTCGAACAAGTCAGGGGCGATGGTGTTGGTGGCGATCAGAATCTTTGCCCGCTCCAACTCCTGGCCTGCGAGAATCTGCTGCGACTTGGCATCCGCCAGTCGCCCCCTGGCCTCTTCCACCGCCGCGGCGTAAGTCCTCGGATCGATAACGAAGAGCAGGTCGCCTTTCTTGACGGTGTCGCCATCTTTGAAGTTGACGGAGTCGACGTAGCCGCTGACGCGGGGCCGCAGTTCGACGGACTCGACCGCGTCGAATCGTCCGGGGAACGTGTCGCGATCGACGATGACCCTTTCCTCCGGCGCGGCCACTTCGACTGTAGGGGGGCGGACGCGGCGGGGGGCGCTTTCGAACATCCGATAACGGAAAGGGCGAAGGCTGTGATGAGGGCGACGTGGGCAGTCCAGTTACTCATAGTGGCCTCAGTTGACAATTTTCGCGCTGTTGCAAAACCAGCAATGCGAGTATTGCCCTCGATCCCGGCCCACGTCGATCGCACTATCGTATGAGCCGCGCTAATCGAGACCTTCCGCGCCAGTGCGAGGAGACCGGATTCCCCGACGAACTGAACGATCCGAACGCGCGAAGCCAGTCGCGCCTCGACGCATGTTCGCGACGCTTCACGTAACTGCGGCCGGCAGCGGCGCCGCCAAACGCTCGAGCGCTTACGACGGCATTCTCTGATGAACCGGTCTCATTACTGGCTGCTGACCCAGGACTGCCGGAGAGAGGAATGGACTTGGTGATCGCCAGCTTGAGATAGGTGACCATCCCGCCTTGGACCGAATGTCGCCTGTCACGTCGGCGGCAAGCTGACTGTGAAAGCACGTAGGCTATCTCATCGCTCGCGCGCCGGTGGACTCATCGCACTATGGTGTTAGTCTCGGACCGCATGTTGCTGTGTGTGCTCGACAGCCATCGATCTTTGCCGTCGCCGTCATCCAGTTTTCACTACCTGATTCAGGTAGTCCCCGTAGCCATCGGCCGCCATGTCGTCCCGGTGAATGAATCGTAGCGACGCTGAGTTGATGCAGTAGCGCAGGCCACCGCGATCCGTGGGGCCGTCGTCAAAGACGTGGCCGAGATGACTGTCGCCGTGAGCGGAGCGCACTTCGATGCCCGTCACGCCGTGAGTAGGGTCAGGCAATTCTGTTATGTTGGCGGGTTCGATAGGCTTGGTGAAACTCGGCCAGCCAGACCCCGAATCAAATTTATCGGAAGAAGCGAATAGTGGCTCGCCTGATACGATATCGACGTAGATGCCTGGTTCCTTGTTGTGCAGATATGCACCGGTTCCGGGCCGCTCCGTATGGCATTGCTGGGTTACGCCATACTGCTCTGGAGAGAGCTTTGAAATTGCCGCCTGATCTTTGCTGTATTTTTTCATTTCCTTTCCTCCAGTGTTCGTACAAGGGAATAGTCGATTCGCTATGCGCGCAGCGACCTGAAGGCGGCTCGCATCTCGCCCGCAAAGAGTTTCGGTTGTTCCCAGGCGGCGAAGTGACCGCCCTTCTGGAGTTCGTTGTAGTACACGAGGTTGGGGTAGGCGCGCTCGGCCCACCTGCGCGGTAGGGGGATTATCTCTCGTGGGAACCTACTCACCGCCGCAGGAATCGAGACTTCGCCGGCTGTAGTCTTGTGGGCGTTGTTGTCCTCCCAGTAAATGCGGGCCGAGGACGCCGCTGTGTTCGTGAGCCAGTAGAGCGTGATGTCGTCGAGCATTTCATCTTTCGTGAGCGCGCGCTCGGGTTCGCCGTCCGTGTCGGTCCATTCCGCGAACTTCTCGTAAAACCAAGCGGCCAAGCCGACCGGGGAGTCCGCGAGCGAGTAGCCGATCGTTTCCGGGCGCGTGCCCTGGATCGCCCGAAAGCCCGAGCCGTGGGTGGCAAAGTTCCTAGCTCCTTCATAGGCGATCGCTTCCTCGACCGATAGGCCCGTCGGTGCCGGTTCACCGTACTTGAGCGCCTTCGCGATCTCGGGAGGCACGGCCGTTTGCACGTTCGGCGACGGTGGCCGTTCGATCGCGCCGAGCAACGTCGTGACGTGGATACCCAAGAGACCTTCCGGCGCTCGGCGGCCCATCACGTCCGTGACGAGCGCACCCCAGTCGCCACCCTGGGAGACGTAGCGCCGGTAGCCCAGTCGCTTCATCAGCTCAACCCAAGCGGCGGCGATGCGTTCGGCATTCCAGCCTGTCGCGTGCGGTTTGGCTGAGAAGCCGAAACCTGGCATTGAGGGCACGACCAGATCGAACGCGTCGTCCGCGCGAGCTCCATGGGACTCGGGATCGCTTAGTGGCCCGATCACCTTCACGAACTCGAGGAACGAGCCCGGCCAGCCGTGGGTCATGATCAGCGGCAGCGCGTTCGCATGCGGCGAGCGGACGTGGATGAAGTGGATATCGAGCCCGTCGATCTCCGTGATGAACTGGGGGAGCGCGTTCAACTTGGCCTCCAGCTTGCGCCAGTCATAATCAGTGGCCCAGTAGTGGACGAACTTTTGAACCTTTGCCAGCTGTGCGCCCTGGGTGCGATCGCTGACGGTCTCCTTGTCGGGCCAGCGCGTGGCGGCGATGCGCGTACGCAGGTCCTCGAGCTCCGCGTTAGTTGCCTTGTATGTGAACGGCCGGATCGCCTGGCCCGCGGCCGGTTTGGCCGTGACACCCATATCCGTTCCTCCTGGGGTCATTGGAGCTGCCAAGTTCGTATCGCCGAGAGCGGCAAAGCCGACTCCCGCGGCAGCTGAAGTCACAAGGAAACTGCGGCGTGACATTGGTGACATGATGCGATCGTCCGCGATGATTTGCACCCCGCACCTACGCATAAGTAGTACCCACGGATGTCGGGATCAAAGCACCACGCGGGGTATAACGGTTTTGAGCTACTGAACTGAAATGGGCGAACCGCGGTTCTGTCAAAGTCTGTATGTCTTGCGATGTCATCCATAACGGTGCTCCTCTCTGAAAAAAGCGATTTAAGAACATGGCGTGCCCGCAGCAACACCCTCAGAGCGAAAAGCGTTGACACCCAATAGCATCGCCGCCCTCCATCCTGACGACCCGATTAGAAGCCCGCATACAGAATCTGCGGGCTTCTAACGAATCTGCTCTATTCAGGAATTGCGTAGTGACTTGAAGCCCGCGCGAACTTCCTCTGAAAAGAGTTTCGGCTGTTCCCAGGCTGCGAAGTGCCCGCCCTTCTCGAGCTTGTTGTAGTAGACGAGTTTAGGATATGCCTGCTCTGACCAACTCTTCGGAGCTGGATAGAGCTCATCGGGAAAGACGCTCACCGCCGCCGGAATGGAGACGCCTTTGACACCGAAGAAAGAATACTGTGCCGCGAAGTCTTCCCAATAGAGGCGCGCCCCGGAAATAAAGGTGTCGGTCAACCAAGTAAGCGTGACATTGTCGAGGACATCATCTCGTGTAAGGCCTTCGGCCTGCCCGTCAATCGCTCGGGAGATCATTGCCAAACTACGCGCGTCGTGATCGAGAAAGTAACCCGCTATCCCGACGGGCGAATCTGCGATCCCGTAGAGCGCCTGCGGGCGCAACCCCATCTGGTATCCGTAGCCGACGCCCTTCGCATAGACTCCGGCCACCCGCTCGTAACAGAGTTTCTCGTCAGGGGTGAGACCGGTCGGCGTCGGGGCGCCGGTACGGGCCGCATTGTCAAGGTCGACGGGAATCACGCCTGGCATATTGGAGTGAATGCCAAGCAATTCCGGATGCCCTTGTGTCCCCATCACGTCCGTGACAATCGCGCCCCAATCGCCGCCTTGTGCCACAAATTTGTTGTACCCAAGACGCTTCATCAGGACGACCCATGCACGCGCGATGTGGGCAGGGCCCCAGCCTGTAGTCGTTGGTCTGCCGGAAAACCCGTAGCCCGGCATCGACGGAATCACCAGGTCGAAAGCGTCCGCCGCAGTGGCGCCATGTGCCGTCGGATTGGTCAGCGGATCGACGATCTTCAGCTGCTCGATGACCGAGCCGGGCCAGCCGTGCGTGACGATGAGCGGCAACGCGTTCTTATGTTTCGAACGAACGTGAATGAAGTGAATGTCGAGACCGTCGATCTCGGTGATGAAATTCGGTAGGGCATTCAGTCTGGCCTCGACCTTGCGCCAGTCGTACTCTGTCTCCCAATAGCGCGCGAGTTTCTGCAAAGTCGCGAGCTGGGGGCCTTGTGATTGATCCTTGACCGTTTCCCGCTCGGGCCAGCGCGTTGCCTTTATGCGCCTGCGCATTTCGGTGAGTTCGGCTTCTGGAACATTTACATGAAACGGGCGGATGGCTGTGCTATCGCTGCCCTTCGTCTGTACATTTGCATTCATAGCTGTGCTCCTTGGTGAAAAAAGAAAACTGGAAAGACCTATGGGCTCGCAGCAACGATTGCTGCTGCAGCTCCGCAAACATGACGGCGATTGAAGCGTGCGCAAGCTTTTCATGGCGACCTCTTCGGCAACTGCGCGACTGCCGACCAGACTCCGTTGTGAATTCCGACCGGCACCAGTATCGAGCGATGACCTATCGCTTGCTTGAAAATGAAGAAACTCATGACTGGATTCTCCCGCAGTTGATATGAGTGGAAGGATTGCGGAGCCATCTCACTAGATTCATCGTGCCGCGTCGATCGCACGATCGTATGAGTCGCGCTGGTAGGGAGCATTGGTCGCAATCGCCTGCAGACCGATATGGCTTGACGAGCTGAGTGTCCGAATGGGCGATCCGAGTCGACCTGACGTATCTCTAGGCGTCTCGCTTAAGGCGGGCCTCCCGGCACGGCACGCAGAGCCGGCTCGGCGCAGTCAGCCGCGTCGAGATCAGCCCTTGCCCGCGGTCTCAAGGCCGAGGCGGGCCGCGATGGTCACGAGCTCCGGTAGCGATCGCGCACGCATCTTGCGCATCATCCGTCCACGGTGTTGTTTAACGGTGATTTCGCTGATACCGAGCTCACCGCTGACTTGCTTGTTCAACAGACCGCGAACCACCAGCGCCATTACTTCCCGTTCGCGATGGCTGAGCGCTTGGTAGCGATCACGGAGCGCCTGCAGTTTCGCCTGCTCTTGGAGGCACGCGCGGCTGCGTTCCAGAGCGCTTTGGATTGCGCGCAAGAGCACTGCAGGCGTAAAGGGTTTGGTCAGAAACTCGACAGCTCCTGCTTTCATTGCTTGAACCGTCATCGGGATATCGCCGCGACCGGTGATGAAGATAATCGGCATCTCTGCGCGTTCACTCGCGATCCGCTGCTGAAGCTCGAGACCATTGAGGTCCGGCAAACCGACATCTAGAACCAAACAACTCGGGGACGGTGGTGGTCGTGAACTGCCAAGAAACTCCGTCGCACAGGCGAAAAGCGCGACCCGCCAGCCAGAGTTCGTGATGAGAGAGCCTAGCGAATCGCGTAACGCAATGTCGTCGTCGACAACGAACACAAGGGGTTTGACGGCCACCATGGAGCACGATCTCGACGCTAGACCAAAGTTAGTCGCTGTGTCCATATATGCTACCTCATAATTCGCTCGCCAAATACGCCATCCTGATTCAGCCCGTAAGGAGCGCGGCATTGAGCGCCGCCCGTAGCTCCGCCCCGCTGAACGGTTTAAACAAACATTCAACGGCCCCCTGCTGGAGGAGGTCAGGAGGAATGCTGTCCCTCGACCGAGCGGTGATAAAAATTGTCGGAATAAAATACTCGCGACGAATCAACTCGCGCTGAAGCTCGGGACCAGACATACCGGGCATGACGATGTCGAGGATTAGGCACCGCGTGTTGGCGATGTAATCGTAAGCGAGGAACTCTTGCGCGGAAGCAAAAGCTCTTGTGGCCAGCCCGAACTCACGCAGCAGATCAGGCAGCGACTCGCGAATCGACTCATCGTCATCGACGACCGCTACGATTCGTTCCATTATGCGCCCCGCGAGCCGAGACAATAGAGCCCATGGGCGATACAGCGAAAGGCGAAAAAGCCAGTCACACCGATTGACTCCCACCATTCCGGCCCCTTTGCGGCAACTTGCGCTAGCATGCGCCATCGGCATCATTTTGTGGTCATACCTTGGTGTGGGTCCCTGCGGGATGCGTCGCCGTTGGGTCTGCAGGGGATTGAAAAGGAGAATGTGGCGCCTGGCCCATCGTTAGCAGTCGCCCAGAGGCGACCCTTATGGCTCTCGATGATTGAGCGGCTGATCGAAAGACCGACACCCATTCCATGGGGCTTGGTCGTGAAGAACGCATCGAAGAGCTTGTCGAGGTGCTGTGGATCGATACCGGCACCGGAGTCTCGCACCGATAGCCGAACCCAGTTCGCGTATTCCCGCGCGGTGACGATCAGGAGATTGCGCGGACGATCATCGACCGCCATCATCGCATCGGCGGCGTTGAGGATTAGGTTCAGAATGACCTGCTGGATCTGGATGCGATCAGCGCTGACAGAAGGTAAGTCTGCATCGAAATCGGTTCGGAGGATTGCCCGACAAACCTGCAGCTCGTTCGATGAGAGGGCGAGCACCTCGCGCGCGGCCTCGTTCAGGTCAACCGACTCGTGCGTGGGCTGGTTGCGGGCAAACATGGCGCGCAGGCGTTGGATCACTTCGGAGGCGCGGTTTCCGTCACGCAGCGTGCGTTGCACCGTTGCACGAGCACCGTCCAAGTTGGGCGGTTCGGCGTCGAGCATGCTCAGGCAGGTGGTTGCGCTTATGATGATGCCCGAGAGCGGTTGGTTCACCTCATGAGCAATGGACGCGGTCAACGCACCCAACGTCATGACTCGCTCGACATGGGTTAGCTCGGCGCGAGCGCTGTTCAGGGCATCCTCGGCGAGCTTGCTCTCCGTCACGTCCTGAACAGCGCCGATGAACACGGGCCGATCCGTGATCCTTTCGATACGATGAGCGATGCCGCGCAAGTGCTTCACGACGCTTCGGGGGGTCACAATACGGAACATGAACTCGGGGTCGTCGCCCGCGATGGCGCGCCCGATAGCGCCCTGGAACGACGTTAAATCCTCGGGGTGGACGATGTCCTGAAGTTTCTCGGTAGTAATCTTGGATCCGGGCTCGAACTCGCAAATGCGATAGAACCCATCGGACCAGAAGTGCTCGTTCCTCGCTAAGTCAGAGGTGAAGCTGCCCGTCTTGCTCAGCCGCTGGGCCTCAGTAAGATGATCGTGGGCCTGCCGAAGATCTGCCTCGCGTGCCCTCAAGGCCTCCTCCGCGAGCTTGCTTGCCGTCACATCCTGAACGGCCCCCATGAATATGGGTCGGCCGTCGATGCGATTGCTGAGACGGGCGACAGCATGCAGGTGCTTCACGACGCTTCGGGAGGGCACGATTCGGAATACGAAGTCGGCATCCTGGCCAGCGATGCTGCGCTCGATCACGGCGTCGAACGATTGCACGTCATCGGGGTGGACGATGTCCCGAAGCTTCTGGATGGAGACTTCTGAGCCGGGCTCGAACTCGCAGATGCGGTAGAACTCATCGGACCAGGTGTGCTCGTCCGCCACCAAATCCGAGGTGAAGCTGCCCATCGCGCTTACCCGCTGGGCAACCGTGAGATGCGCGTGGGCAAGCCGGAGCTCCGCCTCGCTCGTTTTCAATGCGGCGTCGGCCTGCTCGCGCTCGAAGTGACTCTCCCGCGCGTGTAAGGTTTCCTCCGCCTTCAGCTGCTCCTCGATGTCAGTGTTGATACCGAACCATTTGACCACCTGACCTGACTTGTCAGCCAGTGGCGCCGTGCTAAAGAGGAACCGACGATACTCTCCGTCGTAACGTCGCAGGCGGGTTTCCACGGCGCCACCCTGTCCGGACTTGAGGAAGGAGCGCCAACGATCAAGCACCAGAGTCTGGTCTCCCGGGTGGATTGCGGATTGCCATCCGAAACCAGCCGCCTCATCCGGGCTGAGCCCGGAATATTCGCACCAGCGTCGGTTTATGAACTCAGCCTCACCGTTGGGAAGCGCCGTCCAGACCAATCCTGGAAGCGCGTCAATGAGGTGGATGAGTTCGAGCTCCATTCCTTATTCAACTCCGGTCAACGGCCTCTGGTAACGCCCGAACCCCACAGTTGGGCTTGTCGTGTTAGAACCGCCCTGAAAGACTGATGCCGTAAGTCGCCGGCTGGCCCACGAATCGAGCGATGGCGTTGCCGTTGGCAAATACGTTGCTCCAGTAGTACTCATCGGTGACATTTTTCCCCCAAAGCCAGATGCGATAGTGCCCGTTGCTGAGTTCGAGGCCTGCGCGCAAATCCAACAAGGTGAAGCTGTCGATCCGCATGAGATCGAGCGCGCCCACACCGGCGTAGGTCTTGCTGTTATAGGTGAGCGATCCGCCGACGAACCCTTTCATGCTGGGCGAGAGCGGGAAGGCATAGTCGATGTTCGCAATCGACTGCCACTTCGGCGAGAAGGGGAAGGGGGTGCCAGCCTGATTGCCGAACTGGGCAAGGGCATTGAAGCCGATGAACTGGTCGATCTCCGTCTCCAAATAGGTGGCGGACGTATCAAGAGTGAGCCCTTCGATGGGGCGGGCGATCAGCTGTACCTCGGCACCCTCGACGTGCGATTTCGGGATGGAGACCAAGGCTTCGAGCGGGCCGAAGACCGGATCGAGCTCCGAGCCTCGCAGCTGCTTGTCCTTGTAGTCGTAGTAAAACGCCGAGGCGTTGAACTGGACGCGGTGATCGACGAGACTCGCTTTGAAGCCGGCTTCGTAGGCCAGCAACGACTCCTGGGGCACGGGCTTAAATTGGTCGACCGTGGAGGCCGCGAGAACTGGGACCGCGCCGGCCTTGAAACCCTTGCTGACGTTTGCGTAGAGCAGCAGGCCCGGTTGCGCGGTCCAGTTGAGACCCGTCCTCCAGGAAACGCTGTCTTGATTTAAGGTACTGTGCACATCGTCCACGGGTCGGAGCCCGTTGGCGGGGTCGAGGACGTAACAGTCGCCCACCTGCGTCAGAGGCTGCGAACCGCCCCGAAAGAGGTTCCAGAAGCTCGCGAAGTGGTCCGTGACTGCGATCGAACAGTTGTCGAAGGTACGCCGATCGACGTTGTAACGGGCGGCACCCTCCAACATGAGGCGGTCATTCACATTGAATTCGAGCCGCCCGAATGCGGCATAAGTCTCGGCGTGCATTTGGGCCGGGAACAGGCTCTCGTCGCCGAACGCCTGCGGATTCACACTCTGGAACAGGTGGCTGAGGTCGACGTCGCTGAAAAACTCCAGCGGCTCGTCCTTGACATCGTCGTGCGCGTAGTTCGCGCCGAGCAGCCAGTTGATCTTTCCCTGCCGCCCGGCAGCGCGCAGCTCTTGATAGATGGCGGACACCTTGCCGTTTCGGTCGATTACGTCATCAATGTAAAAAGGTGTGCCGCTAGGATCCTGTCCGTAGGCCATGTGGAAATCGGCGTAGGACGTCAGCGACGTGAATGTGATGTCGTCTTTTGGCCTGTAGTCGTTCCGCCAGCTCACTTGGTAGAGGGTCGTATCGCTGGCGTAGGGGAACGGCTGGTTCGTGCCGGGCAGCACAGGCGACCAATCCGCGGCGCGAGGCTGGGTGACCACCGGGAAGGTCAGCAGGCCAGGAACGGCCAGAGCCGGAATTGTTACCATGGGAGCGATGAACTGGGCAGCGAGACTGTCCGAGCCGTCGTACGTTGAGGTGAGGGTTAGTCGGGATACGAACCGCGAGTCGGGTCGCCATTCGAGGGTGGCGCGCCCCTGCAACTCTCGCACCGTACCCAGCTCATCACCGGGGCGGGTAATGCTCTCCTGCCATGGGTCGCTATGCTGGCCTTGTACAGCAATACGTATCGTCAGCTGATCATTGATCGGGCCGCTGACGAAGCCGCCGACCTGCAGGAGGTTGAAGCGTCCATAGGTCGCATCCACGCCCGCTGCAAATACATCGGTGGGTTTTGCGGCGATGTAGTTGACGGCGCCGCCCGTAGCGTTTTGTCCGAAGAGTGTGCCCTGGGGCCCCTCCAGCACCTCGACCCGCGCCAGATCGAAGGCGATCAGCTTGGTCATAGCAGGATAGGGAAGCGGGACCTCGTCGACATAGATTGTCACCGCTGGCGGGGTGGCGAGGTCGCTGTTGAAGAAGCCGACGCCGCGCAGGGTGAAGGACGTGGAGTTGAAGCTGCTCTGTTGGATGGTTAAGCCGGGCACGAGTCGCGTGAGATCCATCACGGATGTGATGCCGCGTTCCTGCAGCACGTCCCCCGTGGCGGCGATGATGGACATGCCAACGGTGTTAGCCGACTGCTCCCACTTCTCGGCGGTGACCATGATTTCGTCGATCTGACTCGCGGACGGCGCTGCGCCTTCCTGCGCTAGCGCCGCGGTAGTCAGAGCAAGGGACAGCAGGGCCGTCGCGGCGACAACGGTCCGCACGCTCGCCGGCCTGCGCATGACGACAGCGTCCGTAGCATCAATGAGTGGGCCTTTTTGTGCGGTCTGCGATAAGAAGTAGATTCCCTCATCGACCGGTTGCGAAGACGTACTTGGTTTGCGGCAACGATTGCCACTGCAGCTCCCCAAAAGACGACGACGATTGGAGCCGGGTGCTTTCTTCATGACGACCCCCTCGGCAACTATGACTGGAACTCTGGGGTGAACCCTATATAGGCTCACGAGCCGCGCAGGATCACACCAGGACGCGCAGGTTGGCTTCCATTGCCCAAAGGCTCATAGGTCGAGACGCCGGTATCAGTACGCAAGCGTCGCACCCACGGAACGCTGGTGACCGGCCAACCGAGAACTATGAAGATGGCTCGATTGTTGGGCGCACTAAACTTTGGCTTAGTTGTGCGCTGGAAGTGTGAATCTAAAAAGGGCGCCGCGAGGCTGATGCGCGTCCACCCACAATCGCCCTGCATGGGATTCGATGATGGAGCGGCATATCGAGAGGCCGATCCCGACTCCGCCGGACTTGGTAGTGTAGAAGGACTCGAATATCCGCTCGCGATCTTCCGAGGCAATGCCCGGTCCCGAGTCGCCCACCGTGACGAGCAGGCCCTCCGCCGGACTCGACGCGGTGCTAACCACCAATTCCCGCACTTGATCATCAACGCTGGCCATTGCCTCGATTGCGTTGACGATGAGATTCAGCATTACCTGCTGCAGTTGAACTCGATCTCCGTGAACTCGCGAGAGTCCCTCCGTGAGCCGTGTCTGCACGGAGACGCGGAATTTCGACAGCTCGCCTCGCACGAGTGCAATTACATCTTCGATAGCCTCGTTTAGGTCTACGATGTCCATGCGGGGAGGCGCTTTGATGACCTGATCTCTGATGCCGCCAATAATATCGCCGGCTCGATAGGTCTCGCTCACGACGCACTCGAGGGCCTCTCTGACTTCTGTTAAGTTCGGTGGCTCTCCGGCGAGAAAGCGCAACGCGGCATGGGCGTTGTTGCGTACGGCGCCAATCGGCTGATTGACTTCGTGCGCGATGGAGGCGGCAAGCTGTCCCATCGTCGCCAGGCGGTTCGCATGGGCCAGATCCATCTGCAGCGCGCGAAGCGCATCTGCGGCGCGCTTGCGCTCGGTAAGGTCCAGCACGAACGCGACACCTTGGTACGCATCTTCTTCGAAAGTCGCCACACCGATCAACACGGGCACACGACTGCCGTCTTTCCGGAGAAACTCCTTTTCGTACGGTTGCAAGCTGCCAGTCACCTTCAGTTCCGGCACTAGTTGCTGTTCGTCTCGGGCGAGCCATTCCGGTGGGGTCAGATCTGTCCAGCGAACGCGTTTCAATACAAGATCAGCACTGTCGTATCCCACCATACGAAGAAACGCGTCATTGGCCTCGAGAATCCGACCTTGAAGGTCCCAAATGAAGATTCCGATGATATTGGCGTCGACCAGACGGCGAATCCTTGCTTCGCGTTCGGCGAGGTCTCGATACAGGTGCGCGTTCTCTATTGAGATAGCGGCTTCCGAGGCCAGCAGCTTGAGGATGGCCATCCGAGCGGGCGTAAATGCGTTACGAGTGAGGTTGTTCTCGAGGTACAGCATTCCGAGCAACCGAGTCTGCTTGAGTATCGGCAGGCACAGTACCGACCGCGCCTGACGCTCGCGTATATAATCGTCGGCGGAAAACGAGCTTTGTCCCGAAGCGTCATGCAGCAGCACGCTTTCCTTGGTCCGCAATGCATAGCGAAATACAGACTCCGGTAGATCCGCGGCAGTTGCCGCCACCTGTCGCAGATCGACTTTGATCTCAGTGCTGCTGGTTCTGGCTTCAGCTTCGATTCGATACTCATCACCTCGTGGCAGAATGAGCAGACCTCGTTCGGCGCCGGCATGCTCGATTGCCGTGCGCATGAGCGTATGAATCAGCTTCTCCAGCACGATCTCACCCGACACAGCCTCCGAGACCTTGATGACGGTCGTGAGGTCCAATTGATCAACGCTCGTCTCTATGGTTGTGGTCGCATCCGATAAGGACTTCTCGGCTCTAAGATGCGGGTATAGCTGATCGAGCTGCCGAACCTTGCCATCCGCTCCCCAGCGCACGTAGCAGTAGCGTGCCTCCCGAAGATAGGTTGTTGCGACATTGTCGTACCCGCGCCTTGCATAGAACCGACCCGCCAGTTCATTGGCGATGGCTTCGTTGTGGACAAAGCCGTGCACACGCGCAGATCGGATTGCCTTCTCGTAAAGATCTTGCGCCTCCAGGATTCGTCCCTCGATTCGCGCGATCTCGGCCGCCACGAGCGCCGCGCGATTCTCAAATGTCTGAGGCGAGTGCTCGGACCAAACTTCAAGTTGATTGTGATGTCTAGTCAGCGCCTCCAGGTGTTGCTCTCTGACAGGCGGGGCCGCCGCCTCCCAGGCGCCAGCATGAGCAAGCGCAGCGTATAGGCGAAAGTCCGCCGTTTCGAACATCGATGCCGAGGTCCAGTACAGTCGATCCCCTTTGAATGCGGCCTCCGCGGCAGATGAATAGTCTCCTGCAAAGACGCGTGCCTGAACTTTGCGGGTCCAATAGTAAAACTCCGCAAATACCAGATTCCGGTTGCCCGCAAGATTGCGCTCCACTTCGGGCTCGCTGTAGTCATCGTGATCCAGTCGTCCAAGCGCCGGAGTCGCCCCGCGCAACGTGCGAATCAGGCCCAGCTGCGCTCCGCACAGGTGAATGACTAAACCGAAACGAACGCGCTTTGCAAAGGCCAACCCGTTTTCGCATTCAGTCTGCACTTCCGCCAGTGGATCGCCGACGGCCAGGCAGATCGTGATCAGCTGATCCCAGCTGTAGGACGCGAACGTCAGGTCGCCGATGCGATAGGCAGCGTCAAACGCCCGGCGCACGAGCTCGCGGCCGGTAGCGACGTGCTGCATCCATGGCATGACCATGGCCCCCACCGACATCCAGGTTCTGGCTTGGTAGCGAATCAGCCCACGCTTCTCCACCAGGTCAAAGCCGAGCCGCCCGAACCGGAAGCCGTCCTTGTAGTTCCCGAAGACGCGGCCCCGCGAACATGGCTAGCCAGACATAGGCGAAGGCGCCCGCGTCGCTGTTGCCGTGCTCGAGGCTCAGTGTAACCAGGCGACAAACGACCAGCGTCGAAAGATGTTCGTCAAAAAGAATCGAGGGCGTGACAATCTCAGTAAACACGTCCAGCGTGTCGAGCACCTCCGGATCTGTGACGATCGGCAAGTCGATAAGTTCCTCGACGGTGCGCTCACCGAGCAGCACCCAGATCCGCTCGTACTCTCGCTGTACGTCGTCCCTAGAGGGGCGGGTGGACCAGACGGTTCCTTCTAGATTGAGCCATTCCAGGAATACATCCACTGCTCGGTCGCAACGATCTAATGTGGTATAGAGCGTCAGACGTAGCCGCGTGGCTAGACAGAAGTCATGCCGATTGTTTGCACGTCCGGGTAGTTGGGAAAGTCGGTCCTCGGCGGCGGCCTTCTCTGCCGTAAGAAGCTCGCATTCCGCCATCAGATACTCAGTCGAGAAGATGAGCGGATAGTTTCGGCTCCACGTGTCTTCCGTCAACAATTGGCGCCCTGCCGAAAGATACTTCAGCGCTGAAGCATAGGCGGTGGAGACTTTGGCGCGCCGGCCAGCGATGAGATTCAGCTGCGCAACGTGCTCTCGATCTTCCGCCGAATCGAGTAGCTGCGAACCGCGGTTCAGCTGGTTGACGATCTCGAATATCGACTCTTCCCGCTTCTCCGCATGCGTGTGTGCCGCCAGTAGCATCCCGATGCGCAAGTGCGCAGCTGCACGATGTTCGCGCGGAATCATGGAATACGCTGCTTCCTGCACGCGATCGTGCAGAAAACGATATGAATCCTCAGATCGGAAGATAAGCCCGGTCCGTACGGCCTCCCAAAGGTGCTCGTGCACTTCCCCTGATCGATTTCTCGTGGGCCATCGCCAGCATTTCGAAGTCGGCGCTGTTTCCCATGCAGGCGAACTGCTTGAGTGCCTCCTGCGTAACTGTTGGCAAGCGGTTCAACTTTCCGACCATCAGCTCCACTACGTTGTCAGTGTAGCCTTTGGCGTGAATGCGAGCCAGATCCCACGTCCAGTGGCCATCTCCATACTGAAAGCTGAGCAGACCTTCATCAGCGAGGGTAGAAATAAACTGGATCGCGAAGAAGGGATTTCCTGTTGTCTTTTCATGAATCAGTTTCGCGAGTGGTATTGCCTCTTCCACCGAGCATCGCAGAGAATCTACGAGTAGCTGACGCAGGTCACCACGCGCCAGGGGCGTCAAGACCATGTCCTGCACGGCAGCCCCCGCTTCACGGATGGCGTTGAGCTTTCGCACAAGGGGGTGCGTGGCACTGACCTCATTGTCCCGATAGGCGCCAATCAGCAACAAGTGCTGCAGGTCATCGCGAGTCAGCAGGTCTTCAAGGAGATCGAGTGTCGCAGCGTCAAGCCACTGCAGATCGTCCAGAAACAACGCTAGTGGATGCTCAGGCCGCGCGAAGACCCCAATAAAGCGACGGAATATTAGCTGAAAGCGGCGCTGAGCTTCCTGAGGAGGAAGTTCCGGTACCGGTGGTTGCTCTCCTATGATGTGCTTGAGTTCCGGCACGAGATCGATAATCAGCAGAGCATTGGGTCCCAACGCATCCAGCAGTGCGTCGCGCCACACTCGGAGGTCCTCTTCGGTCTTGTTGAGCAGCGGGCGTATCAGGCTCTGGAACGCCTGCGCCAATGTGGCGTAGGGAATGTCGCGCTTGTATTGGTCGAACTTTCCCGAAGCGAAAAGGCCGCGAGGTGGAACCAGTGGCTTGTGGAGTTCATTCACCACCGCCGACTTGCCGATGCCCGAGTACCCGGACACGAGCACCAGCTCTGGCCTACCTCCAACAACAATGCGGTCAAACGCGGTGAGCAGTGCTTCGATCTCACGGTCGCGTCCGTAAAGCCGTTCCGGAATCAGGAGATGATCTGGAATGTCATGCTCTCCAAGCGCAAACGCGACAATTCGCCGATGTGTCTCCCAGTCAGCGAGGCAGCGCTTGAGATCGTTCTCGACCCCCGCAGCCGTCTGATATCGTTCCTCGACGGTCTTAGAGAGCAACTTCATTGTGATTGCGGAGACGGCAGTCGGGACATTGCCCTGTCGCTCGCCGGGTGGCGCCGGCTGTCTCGCAATATGGCAGTGCACCCATTCCATGGGATCGGATGCCATGAACGGAAGGCCGCCGGTCAACATTTCATAGAAGGTGACTCCCAGCGAGTACAGGTCGCTCCGGGAATCGATAGATCGGTTCACTCGCCCGGTTTGCTCTGGCGCCATATAGGCAAGTGTCCCCGCGATGAACTCGGGTGGCTTGGGCGACTGGCGTTCGCGCGGGAGGCGAGATGCAATGCCAAAACCGGCGAGCCAGACCTGCCCCGTAACGGAATCTGCCAGCACGTTGGCGGGTTTGATGTCCTTATGGATGAGCCCATTTCCGTGAAGCCGGCTAAGGGCCGCGGACATAGACACTGCAAGCCGCAGAAATCGCCCGATCTCCATGGGCTGCCGGGTAAGGCGATCGAGGGGCTCACCTCCTGCGTACTCGACTACCAGCATTGGTCGTCGGGGGTCGCGTACGAGCTCCACCGGCCGCAGCGCCCAGGCGGTGTCGAGGTAATCTTTTAGTTCGTATTCGTGTGTAAGACGATTGATGCTTTCGAGCGTCGGATGGTCGGCGCCGGAGAGAACGGGAATGAAAGCGTGCCGTGGCCTGTCCGCATCACCGCCCGGCAGCCTACAAAAGGAACGTTCAGTGTCCGCCCACAACACCTCGAAAGGGTCATTTCCTCCACCAGAGCTGAACGAAGCGGATGCTGTCACGTGCCCGACCCCGTTGCGGAACCGATCACCATCATGGTGACGTCAAATGATAGTCCTGAGGGGGCGTACCAGTCACGCCCCTTCCATCACGCGTAGCCTTGAAGGACGTTTGTGGCGGACTCGCATCAGCCTCGCAGCGCCTTGCTGTGCGCGACCGCGGACCGAAGGCAGTCGATCAGCTCCGCCTCGACTAACGGCTTTGGCAGATAACATTCGACCCCTAGAGTCAGCATGCGCTCGCGGACGCCATCATTTGGATAGGCGGTGACGAGGATTGTTGGGATGGTGTGCCCAGTTTCGACCAGATGTTTGTAAAGCTCAACACCCGTCATTGCAGGCATGTGAACATCGGCGACTAGACAGGCTGTATCAGCAAGTTTGGGAGACGCGAGGAAATCGGCGGCGGACGGGAACACCGCGACGGCGTAGTCCAGCGACTTGAGGAGCCTTCGCATTGAGTCGCGAAAAGAGTGGTCGTCATCGACGATCGAGATCTGAGATTGGTCGAACAACACGGTCTCCGGCGCGTGAATTCGCAGTCACAACGCGTTGCCCAAGAGGCGCGTGTGCACTGCTTCTAGCGTCAAGAATGACGCTATTGCGACACGGAAACTCTAAACCTTGGTTTAGAGGATTTGGCCCTCCGAAGCCGTCCGCAGTGTGTCCAAATGCATATGTTAAGGCTACACTCGGAATGGGACGGCACGAACTGCAAGAGGACCGATGCACTTTTCCGTGGAACTTCGACAGCGAGCGAATGCGATGCCGGATTCGACTGCTTGCGTGGTAGTGATCGACGACGATCCTGAATTTCTCGAGTCCCTCGGGCGACTATTGCGGTCCGTGGGGCTGCATCCTTATCTGTTTGCTTCCATTGCCGACTTTATGGCATCCGAACCGCCCGACGGCCCTACTTGTCTGGTCCTCGACGTGAGATTGCCGGGGCGGAGCGGGCTGGATTTTCAACGTGATCTCGCCGCGGCGCGCGTCAATCTCCCGATCGTCTTCATGACCGGACATGGCGACATCCCGATGACCGTGCAGGCGATCAAGGCGGGTGCCATCGAATTCTTGACGAAGCCGTTTCGGGACCAAGAACTTCTGGATGCTGTATATGATGGGCTCGCTCGCGACCGTGCGCGCCGCGAGGATGAATTGGCTCTGAGCGCGCTCCGAGCACGGTTCGAAGAGCTGACGCCCCGTGAGCGCGCGATTCTGATACAAGTCGTGGGGGGGCGCCTAAACAAGCAGATTGCAGGCGAGATGGGCATTACGGAGACCACGGTGAAGGTCCATCGCAGCAACATGATGCGGAAGATCAAGGCCGATTCCGTCGCAGAACTCTGTCGGATGGTGGACAAGCTGAAACTGCTGCCGGAGAATTCTAGGCGAGCGTAAGTCATGTAGAGCGGGCGGAGCACCGCTTGGCCGTTCCGTTGGAAACTACCGTGCTGATCTTTTCCCACGGAACGTTGCTGCACAGGGCGCTGATCGCGATTTGCGATCCTAGCGTGGTCGCGACGATCGGCAACACACACCAATCTTAGTCGTGCAGAACGCATCGAAGCCGAACCCCAGGACTAAGAAGGACGCTTCATCGTTGGGCGCGCTGAACTTTCGATTAGTTATGCGCGGGAAGCGTGAATCGGAAGACGGCGCGGCGCGGGTGGGTCGCTTCTGCCCACAAGCGTCCCCCATGGGCATCGATAATGGAGCCACATATGGACAGGCCTATCCCGATTCCGCCGGCTTTTGTAGTGTAGAACGAATCCGCCCTGGGGTACCTCATGACGAACGCTGCAGCAATGCAACGTTTCGCCAGAAGGGCTGAAGGCCGTCGACGCCGCCCCACGTGGAAGTCCAGGCCGTCGCATCGCAAATCAACAGACGACCGGGAAATACATCGGGTTTCGACTGCAGCAGGGCATCGAAATCGAGCCGCCCTCCGGCGGTGAAGGGATGCGGCGGGGCGCCTGGATCGACCGGCTGACGGGCCGGCACGTCCAACTTCCCCATGCTGTCGCCTAACCTGTCCAAATAGGTAGGTGCGGATGGAGATTGAAGGTCTTAACGCCCTCCAGCACCCCGGCCCGATCAAGTTCCGCGAAGAGTCGAAGCGGCGCCGACGACCCATCCCCCATTTTCGCTGGACGCAGGCCAAAGCGGTTCTTAACCGACAGGCCCAGGCCCTCCAGAAGCGAAACGCCGAAGTCGCTGAAGCCCTGTCTGGCCGGGATGGCTGGATCACCGTGGTGGTGGAATTCGAGTTCCTGTCGCGCAAGCCGTTCGTGCAGCTCAAGCCGACCTACTCACCTTCGTATGATTGTCATCTCTTCTGGCCTGAGTATGTTGTTGACAGCCCCACAGGAGATTCAGATGGAAGACCGAAGGGCTTGCCGACGAGTCCACCAGACTGACAAAGCAGGCCCTCACGTGGTGCTCGATGTCGCCGTTAGGCACATCTGCTGGACCGACCGTGATACATGTGACGCGAGGCAGTTGATTGGCCAGTCATCCAGGAGAATCATGAAACTCACAGGTAAGAAGGCTCTCATCACCGGCGGAAACAGCGGCATCGGCCTGGCCACCGCCCGTCTTTTCGTTGCAGAAGGCGCTAAAATCGCGATCACCGGCCGGGACAAGAAGACGCTGGATGAAGCAGTCGCCGAACTTGGACCCAAGGCGCGCGGTTACCGAGCCGACGTTACCGTGGCGGACGACCGCAAGCGGCTCTTCGCGGATCTTGCTAGGGATTTCGGCAAGCTTGACATCGTCTTCGCCAATGCCGGAATTAGCGGCAGGACGCCGACTGGCGCTACGGACGAAGCAGTGTTTGAGAACATCGTCCAGACCAACCTGAATGGCGCGTTCTACACCATCAACTCCGCCGCTCCTTTGTTGAATGACAACGCCAGCATCATCTTCAACGGATCGGTGCACAACTATATAGGCCAGGCCGGCCTAGCGGCCTATGCGGCTACGAAGGGCGGGGTGGTCTCGATGGCGCGTGCGATCGCTGCCGACCTTGCGCCGCGCAACATTCGCGTCAATGTCGTCGCACCCGGAGCGACCAAAACTCCCATCTGGAAGCGCGGATCTCCCGCCTCGATGTCGGCTGAACAGTCCGCCAAGCTGGCTGATTTCTACTCCTCGACGGTTCCTCTGGGCCGATGGGGCGAACCGGAAGAACTCGCAAAGGCTGTGCTTTTCCTGGCTTCTGAGGATTCCTCGTACATCAATGCGGTCGAGCTGATGGTGGACGGCGGATTGACGGGTGCTCCTTTCGGCGCGCCCATTCTTCGCGGCTAGCCGCGGAATGACACCCATCGAAGATTCAAGTCGCTTGAGAAATGATCCGCCGCCTCATTCCTTCGTGGATAGAACCGTGACGGCGATCCCCACAGAACACAGGCGGTACTCCAGTAGCACGAATGCAGTCCGTAGTAACGACGCAGCAAGAAACGAGGGCGTCGCGAGAATTGACATGAAACTCGAGGTCGTTGGCATCCCCGTTTCGGATATTGATCGCAGCTCGGGGTACTTCGCGATGAGGTCGCTCACCGATTTCGAGCTGCGGCGGACTTCACGTTTGACGCCGAGGAACGTGAGAAAATTCGTCGGGCCTTTCGATCTCGACTGCGAATTGGTGCCGCGCTGCAACTTGGCTTCCCAAGAGTGACCGGAACGACGCTGAGTGCCATCGAAACGTGCCTTCGGATGTGCTCCGTCATCTGGGATCCCAATTTGTGGTACCGGCATCGGACCTGGCAACCTTGCGTGCGTTCTACAAGCGCGAGATGACTCGACTAGCTCATAAGAACTCAAACTTCCAACAACTTCTCGTCGAGCATCCGCTTGGACTACCTCATGACGAACGCTTCAGCAATGCAACGTTTCGCCAGAAGCGTTGCAGGTTGTCGACGCCGCCCCACGTGGAAGTCCAGGTCGTCACATCGCAAATCAACAGACGACCGGGAAATAAATCGGGCTTCGACTGCAGCAGGGCATCGAAATCGAGCCGCCCTCCCGCGGTGAAGGGATGCGGCGGGGCGCCTGGATCGATCGGCTGACGGGCCAGCACGTCCAACTTCCCCATGCTGTCGCCCAACCTCTCGAAATGAGGCAGGTGCGGATGGAGATTGAAGGTCGTAACGCCCTGCAGCAACCCGGCCCGATCAAGTTCCGCGAAGATTCGAAGCGGCGTCGGCGACCCGTCCGGCGTTTTCGCGGGACGCAGGCCGAAGCGGTTCCTCACCGACAGGCCCAGGCCCTCTAGAAGCGAAACACCGAAGTCGCTGAAGCCCTGTCTGGCCGGGATGGCTGGATCACCATGGTGGTGGAATTCGAGTTCCTGCCGCGCAAGCCGTTCGTCCTCGGGCAACCCATCCGTGTTACCGATGTTGTGATGGGGACATACGAAGAGCGTGTGGTCCGGATCATCGAGAAACGCCCGGATCGCACTGATTTCTGCATCGCTCGCCCGCTGCTGCGTCCGCGACGAGTCAAGGCTGATGATGATGAGGGTATCGACACCGCGGAGAAATTCCGCGTCGAGAACACGCAGACCAGCATCCGTTCGGCGCTCAGCGCGCCGCACGGGATTTCCGGTCCATGAGGCTGCCAAGTCAACAAACAGCTTGTAAGTCGCCAGCTGCATGGTGTCCAGGGAACCTCCGACGCCCTGATCGAATTTCACCGGATCGGCGAACTGCTCCAGCTGCGGCCAGCGCAACCGGCGAAGCTCGAACAGCGCCGGAAACCGATCCTCCAGGATGCCGAGCGGTGCCGCGGCCTCATCCGGGCGGCTCCAGGCGAAATACAATGCAACTTGCCGCGCGGATGCCGTGACTGCGCGAGCGTGCGCCGACGTAGCGAGGGCAAGCTCGGCGGTCGCAATGGTCATGATCGCGCGGCCCAAAAGGCGGCGGCGATCCGTATTAACTTCATCAGAGATGTCTCGTCTCCTGTCGAATGGTGAAGTTCGGCGGCGCTTCGTCGACTTCCATCTGTTCGCGTACCGCGCGCGCCGTAGCACGAAGCGCGCCCCAGCCGCCGGCGGCGGTAACGGGCCGCTGCATGATCGAGGGATAGGTTCGGTCCCAGCTCACTCTCGCAGCCGTGAACGCCTCCCAATCGGCGACCTCCTGCAGGGAGGGAATGGTGACGATTTCGCCGCGGTCCGGTCCGGCGAGCGCGGCATCGACCATTTCATCGACCACCATCAGCCTACTTGGGCGCACATTGGCGATCCCAGTGCCGGCTTTGTGCCGGCCGAACGGGGTTTGCGATGCCATGGGCGACTCCATTAATCACAATAAAGAGAACGGCGTTCGTGCTGGTCGATCGTGTCTTCTGCATCCATCGACAAGACGCATTGTGCGATCAGAACAGAACTCAGGTATGCGAGAAATCACACCATGGTATTAGCGACGTCATGGCATTCAAGGCGGCCTGCTGGTATTGACCGATACCATCGTGTGATCGATTAGCCTCCGCAGCTCTAGTTTAATTGCCAATGAGGTATCTAGTTCCCGTCAGATTCTTTAGGAAACGGGCAAACCGGCAATCGTGCATCGAGGAACGTGCCATGATCGATCTTGAAGAAACGGATACTAAGTCGCTGACAACGCGTATGCAGAAACTCGTCGGTGCGCTGATCACATCGTTCGCCGTCCTAGGTCTTTATGCAGCGTGTGCGGTCGAAAGGAAATGCGGACTTGGGCTTTGACAGGGGACTCAATGCTAGTCCAGGACACATCGAAACCGGCGGTGGTTGTAAACTTGCCACGACAAGGGTTCGCAATTGGGCGGGTCGCCACCCGTTACGCACGTTAGCTGAGCGATATCGGCAGCAATTGCACCTGTGAGCCAACACGACACCTGGGGGATACAAATCGGCGGTGTACAGACTCCAACGTATTACCACGATTGTGATCTACGGATAGAGGAGATCTCGATAGATCATCACGACCGCGTCGGGGATTTCAAGAGGCGCCACGGTGGTTTAATCGATGGTGCTAGCCGGAATGAGAGCCGCGAGTCCGGATGCCGGGGTTGGTCCGAGATCTATGCTGTTGACGGTTACGTGCTTCGCGTCGAGTGGTCACGGTTCGAAATGCGAGGGGCGATGAGAGTCCTCGAATTCCGTCCGCCAGAGTCGGCTTAGTGAAAATCCAGCGGTTGCCGCCGCCGACTTGATGCAATCAGGCGAGCAAAAACTTCAGCTGTGTTATTTTTGGAAGGCTATGCAGGGAGGTGAGGATGTTACAAGTGCCGCTACAAAGTCCTCAATTGACGCTGCCGTGGCAAGCGGCAATATCAATGAACTTTTAGGCTACAACGACGCGTCCCTTGTTTTGCGGATTTGAGGAATGAGGATGTTGAGAGAAAAGGCCATGAATTTAGTCATCTGGACTTGTTTGTGCGCCTGCTCCATAGCATGGGTTTTGATCTTGTACATCAACACGCCTGTTCTACGGCCCACAAGTCTCGCAAATTTAATGAAGTTAATACCGTGTATGCAGAATCTAATTTGTAACTGAAAGCTCGTGGAACATAGTGGACTGCCTCACAGGGTCTTGGCAGACATTCGGCGCCGTCCGGCGAGGCATGCACGACGGCTTCGGGGTTGTTGAATCTTCGGTGCCGGAAGTCTCCGCGGCAGCCACAAGCCGTCGGCGGAGTGGCTACCGCGATTCCCTTCGCATAATACGCAATATGTCAACTAAGCCATTGATTTAATTATACTTTCTGATGTCATTCTACGCCGAAAAATTGATATGGGTAGCCTCCGTCACGGGCATCGGGATCGCGTTAAGCGACCTTCAATGCCGCATGTTCGAATGTTGAAACGGCACGATCCGACAGGATGACCTGCAGCTCCTCGCGCGATCGTTTTTCCGGGGTCAGCCAAGCCTCGACGTGCTCGGGCCGCAAATTGATGATGCATCGATCATGACCGGCGGAGGCCACATCCGGTGGCGGCTCATCGGTAATCGCTGCGAAACCATACAGATCTGGTTCGTGCGGATCGGTCCAGTGCGACCACAGACAGGCAATGAGCATCGGCTGAGGCGGGTTCGGCGTAAACTCCAATACGATATTCTGTTCTGTCTCGTCGTCGGCGAGCTCGCGGCGCTCCTTCACGTGCAGCTGCACATTCTCGTAGAAGCTTTCGGCCACCATGATCGCGTGGTGATGACCGAATTGCTCGTTCCAAAATCGCTCGAGGTTATCGCGACGGGCGTTATACAGGCCGGGAAATTTCTTATCGTAGAAAGCCGGCTTGCCGGCAGGACGACAGGTATAGCGCATGGGCTGAAGGAGATTCTCTCCATTTTGTTGGACAATTACGCCCGCGTAGACCATTGGGAAAATCCGGTTGTCGCGCGCTTGCGGCTCGATGCGCCGCAGGTCCGACAGTCTCTCGGTGAGTGATGCGATCTTGTTGGTCGCGATGCGTACGTCTTCACGGGCTTTTTTGGTTTCCTTAGCCTTCAGCGATCGCTCCGCGGTGACGAGCCGTGTCTTCTGCGTGAAAAGATCCTTTTCAATCTTACTTGCCATGCGCGAGCGATGCTCGTCAATGGCGGATTTAATGCGCCGGCCTTGATCGGTGGTGGGCTCGTCGAAATTTGCTTCGAATCCACGAGAGATGTTGAGCGTCGGATCGTCAAGACGGCGGAAGAAGAGTTTCTCCGCCTCAGCGTAATCGAGCCGAATTCCCAGCTGTCGATACATCTTGCGAGCGGCTTGGATGACTTGAGCGGAGTAGCACATAGACGGAGTCTACCGTCCGCGCTCCGACTCCTCCACCCATTAGGGGGGCCGCAATTTGGCGCGCGACCTTACAGTAAGGCTAGTTATCAGGCCAAGCGGCCGCATCATCTCTTGCGATGCCCGTCATCCTTCCGAGGCGATGTTGAAGGCGATCACCGCCCGCCACGTGTGACCGCACGGATCACAGAGGTACACGCCATGATAGATCCCGCGACCGATGATCGTGCCGTCGGGGAGCTGCGCCCAATTTCCCGTCCCCATGACGCCCGAATCGCCGGATCGTAGGTAAAGCAGACAATCGGGATTGCTGCAAAAAGGGGGTTCCCGCGCGTGCGCATTCATGAGGTTGCAGACGCGCCTCCTGCGTTAAAAGGCTTAGAAAATGCTGGTTTCTTAGACCTGGTATTATATACAGTACCGCGCATGGGGCGCGATTTCAATGTCAGTCGGCTTTCCGATGAATTCGGGCAGTACCTGCTGAATCTGAAATGTTCCGAGTGCGCCCACGAGCGACAGACGTACCCCCACCTCTTGGCCCATTTGTGCGGATGGGACGCCGCGCTCCAAACAGTGGAAAAGCGCTTGCGGTGCTCCAAGTGTGGCAAGAAGCGCTGCCACATCCGCGCAGTACCGCTGCAAAAACCGCGAGGAATTCCACCCCCTCACTAACATTAAAGGTCGCCACAGTCCTCGCCGTTGACGCAATCGAGCGCATGCCAGAACTCGACCAACACCATCGAGTCCTCGCACCCCAATGCCTTGAGCTTTGTGATCGCAGCGCGGAATTCCGCACGAATCTCGACGAGCTGTGCGCCAGGCGCAGGCGAAGGACGATTGCGCGGCGCCGACGGTTCGTGAACTGAATTGCGCTTTTTCGGGCTCACACCGCTGCACCATCGGCAAGATCGCAAGTAAGGTTGGTCAAGCGTCATTTCGCGTACGCCAGCCTGACAATTACACGCGACGCGTCCTTCATGCTTAAAACCACTCCAACCGAACGAACAGGAGCAACAACAGATGCGCCGGATAGAACGCATAAAACACCCATGTCCGGCGAGGCAGGCGAAGCGCCACACGCCCCGCCATCAACACAATCGGAATGGCGGCCAAGCCCCAAGCGTTACCGTTGACTGACGCTTAAGGACAACGTTCCCAGAAACCACAGCAATAAGCGACTGGGGCTTGCTTCGCGACAAAAAAGCCACGCCCCGAGGCAGCACAGCACGCCCATCCACAGGTACTCGACGAACGCGCCACCCAGAATGAATAACGCGATGGCGAGTGCATAGCTCTTAGCGCCACCCCGATCGATGAGGTAGGTGAGCGACACCACGAGCAGGAGCATGAACAAAATGTTCAAGGGCCACCACGCGCTCGCGGTGACGAACATGCCATTCAAAATGATGCACATGGGGGAAGCGGCCAGCCCCATGAGAGTCAGGCGGTACATCATGCGGCCATGCACGCCTCTGGCCAACGCGTCGGGGCGAGCGAGGTTATACGCCAACACGAAGCCAAACATCGGCATCACGATGCGACCCAATTGGAAAATGACGGGCAGCTTCTCCGCATAGAGATATTTATTGATGTGATCGAACACCATCAGCACGAGCGCCGCCCATTTGATGGCCTCGAGCGAGCCATCCGCCATCGCCCATGGCCGATGCAACCTTGCCGTGACGCACAGGCGATCCCCTGGCCGCTGACGGCTGCCACATCGAGTAGCGCGCCCCGCACGACGCGGCCGACACCCGCGATTCGATCCAGAGCGCATTTACCGCTACCATGCGATTGCGCCATCGATGCCCTACCCTTCATCGCCTATTCCGGTGGCGTGATACGCAGGTCGCTCGACGCATCCACGCGAGCCGCCGACGCGACGGCTGGGCCGCCGTCGAAAGAACACGCCGGGACGCGGCGCTGCGCCGATCGAGGCTGGCGCAGCCGCGTCCGTTGGTGCGGGACAGCGACGCGCGGGCGGCCGCCATCTGCTGCGCGAGTTGCATCGCCTTATCGGCGAGTTCCTGCTGGGACAAGCGGCTGCCACTCGCTGCCCGGGGATCGAGCGGTCGCGCACTCCGCTGCTGTCGGCGATAAGCGTGAACTCTGGCGGTGACAGAGTCATGCTTCCGGAGGCATTGGCCGCGGTGCGCTCCGGTCCGCAGCGCGCGGCAGGATTGGTCGTCAGCCGTTCATCGACGATGCGATACGATAGGCCCTCGCGCTCAATGCCGACCTGGTAGGTCAGATCCCAATAGCAGCGCGTCGTCGGAATAGCGCTTCGCCCGAATGAGGAGACGGTTCCCGCGCTGCTCCACGGTCGCGTCACGGAAGATCGATGCCATCGAGCGCCGGCCCGGCCTTCCTTGAGGAGCTGCCGTCCCCAAGCTTTGAACGCGCGGCCTTGGAAGGCGATTCCACGCTCCTGATCCTGAATGCGTATGTGGATGACGGCGCGGTCGCTGTAGAGATCGTAGAAATCCGCACTTTGCGCTTCGCTTGCGGCTCGATACCCTTCCAGGAACGCGCCCGATTCGACGATCTCCATCGATCGCACGGGTTCCGCGGCCGATGCGCGGGAACGATTGCAGAGCGATCAAGGCGGCCGCCGCGATCGCCGCCGATCGCTTGAGCTTTCTGCGAATCACGCGCGCACCTGTACGTCTTCCCGCGTTACTGCCGTGCGCGCCGACGGCGGATTCCGGTGAGCGCGGTTGAATCTCAATCGGTGGCCGTCCGATGTCGGCCGCCACCCGATTGACCGAGCGACGAATTAAAGTGTTGACCTCCTTGTTATCGGGCTCGCGAATGACGGCGCCGTGCTCGAGCTTGCTCGCCAGCCGATCGCGCATCTGTGCGATGACCTGGGCGCGATCGGACTCGCGAATGAGACCACTCTTGACGTAGGCCTCTGCAAACTGGTCGTGCGAGGCGAGATGCTGAAACACGGCTTTGTTCAGCTCCGGGATACTTCAGCTGCAATTCCTCACGCGTGGTTGCGGCACTCCGGATCGCGGCCGCGGCCTCCTGCTCGCGCGTGAGCGCCTGGGTGCCGAGCTCTTGGGCGGGTCGTTCCTTCGTTGTAGACACAGCGGTTTTCTCCGAGACGGTGGACGTTGGACGGTGATCCTGTGGTGGCGCGCCGGAGCGCTGCGTGAAGTACTCCGCCTTTTCGACTTCCCAGTTGTGCCGCTTCGCGCCGATCGCCTGAGCGATGACCTCGCCGTCCTCATCGACGGACCGTTGCATCACGGTGACGGGGGTCGACCCCGCCCGCCGTATGCCGACCAGATCGTTCACGGCGGGAGCCGTCTTCGACTCAAGAAGGGCGTCTTTCAGCCCCACACCCCAGGAGGTGCGCTCCTGGCCCGCGGCGTCCTTGAGCGTGACAAAATAGCTCGCCGACTGGGTGGCATCGTGTCGATACGGCGCTTCGCCGTGAGCCACTAACGTGCCGTAGCGCACGCCCTTGGTCGTCTTGGCATCTGGCGATTCGGCGCTCGACGCGCGCTGCGTCGGCGATTCGGCTGCACCCCTCGCCGAGGCGCTCTCTCGCGGCACGGTCTCGGACGGCTTGGATGCGATCGCGTCGGCTGCGCTCGCGTTCGACGGCCACCCGTTCGATCTCCGAGGGCGTATAGCCGCTGACGGAGAGACCCGCGGACGCTGCGGCCTTCCATGCCTCGCGACGAAACGCTTGCGTGCCCGATACCGTGACTGCTTGCCAATCGCGCGCTTTGGCGATCGCCACCAGGTCTTGGATGATCGCCTTGTTGTGGGTTTTGACGGTCAGCGACGTGCCTTTGTCGACAAACGCCACCGTTTGATCATCAAAGTGATAGGTATTGCCCTTCACGAGATACTTCGCGGCGATGTGCGCGGGCACGGGTGCCACCGCTGCGGCGCTGGGCTCCGCCGCTTGGGTCTTGTTGGCACGACGCCGCTTCTCCGCATCCCTGTCGCGTGCGTCGGCGACATCCGGATTCGTGGGGACGCCGTCGCCCGTCTGCGCCGAGTCGCGAGGCGAGTTTCGTCCGAATCTGTCTCCGCGCCGGTGCTCCGATCGGGGATCGGCGTCGGGCAATCGAATTCTCGACTGCGCGCGGTTTGGATGTTGCCAGCGTCACTTCCTGGTAGTGAAGACGGCCACCGCGGAGCTCGCCGGTGACGACGGGGAGATATTTGTCGGCGTCATTCGCAATATGGCGCTCGATCGCGCTCCGGTTTTTTTCACCCAACAACTCGCTTAAGTGTTCGCGCGACACCGCCACACGCCCGACTTCGGCTCGCCCTTGCATGAAGCGCAAGTCCACGGAGCCGACGTTGGGCCCTAGGGCGTCGGCTGCGTATTTCACGCTCGTGGCCCATGCACCGTCCACTTGGATCACGCCGGTTTGATCGAGGTTGTTGGCCATCGTGCCTCTACTCCCCTTCAGTATCGACAACGACGGCAGTCACGCCGTCTCCAGTTCGTCCAGAAACGAATGCACGGCCGCGTTCACTTCGGAGTCCGGTCAGATATCGGCCCGGCGGTATCCGCACGGCACTGAAGTCGAGTGAGAACTCCCCCGCGGCCGCCGGCGCGCTGATTCCCGGCTCGTTGACCGGCCCAACGGCGGTAACGGGCACTCGCGCGACGCGGAAACCCGGCCTTCACGATTGACTCGCTCTTGCCACATGGCGAAGTGGTCATCCGTTCTTCCTCCGCTATAGGTCGACACGTCCTGCTTTTTGACTCCGGGCGGCGGCAACAGCCGCTTCCTGAAAATCGGATCGTCGAAATATTTGATTTTGTGGCACTTCACCGGCAGCACGTGTTCGACGAACAGCAATTGCCGATCCGCGGGCATCTCCTTGATCTCCTGCGGCAGCATCAGAGCGCGGCGCTGATCGCTCACATTGGTACTGGGACTGCGCTTGCCGCCGCCCATGACGCCCGGCACGGTGCGCGAACGCGATTTGACCGTCGTATAGCCCAATTCCTCGCTGACGTTGCGGGCATCCTCCATGTCATTCGGCGGGAAAATGATGCGCGCGGCGAGGGTCTTCAGCATGATCTTGCGGCCGTTTTGGCCGTACACCTCATCCAATTGCGACGGCGTTTGAATCACCATCAGCGCGCGCACGTTGTAACCGGGTACAAAGGCGATCGAATTCAACAGAATCGGGCATACGCCCGACGGCCGTGAATTCATCCAGGACCACCAGCAACTGATGCTTGAGCAGTGGATTATTTTCCGGCAGCTCCGCTGTCTGCTCGCCGATCGCCTGCTGGAAAAAGACGTTCATCACGACCTGCAAGCGCTCGAAGTCACGCGGCTTGATCCCGAGATACACGGCGATCTTCTTCTTGCGCAAATCGCGCAGGTCAAAGTCGCTCGCCGATGTCGCCATGTCGAGAGCGGGTTTAACCACAGGTCCAACTGACTGGTGAAGGTCTTGCGGACGCTCGAGGCGGTCTGGGTCGCCAGATCGACGACATCCATGATGAGCGAGACACATTGGGGAGAGAGTGGCTTACCGATCGCCGCCCACCCCTCGATGATGCGCTTCCAATGCTTCGAGAAACCCTCCTCGTCCGAGGCCATCGCCTTGGCGCAGCACTTCGCCGACCGTGACCGGCACTTCCGGCATCGGATCGTTGTGGGCGGGATCGGCGTTGTAGGCGCGCTCATAGTCGCGCCGCTCGAAGAGATAAAGTGCAATGCCGACGAACAAGCGAGCGCGCGGACTTCACCCAAAAGGGATCCGCGCCCGGAGCCTCCTGGCACAGCATGGTCGCGATGCGCTGCACATCATCGATGCGCAAATGGGGATTGTCGGAGACATAGGTAAAGGGATTCCAGCGCGCGGTGCGGCCGTCGGCGGAGAACGGATCGAACAGATAGACTTCGCTGAAGAGCGATCGGTAGCCCGCCGTGAGCGTCCAATTCTCCTTCTTGATGTCGAGCACCAGGACGGACCCGGGCCAGTTCAAAAGATTCGGGACGACGCACGACACGCCTTTGCCCGATCGCGGCGGCGCCGCCAAGATGACACCCGTTTGGCCCGGCAACATGAGATAGCGATTCTTGTAGCGACCCAAGATGATGCCTTGGTCCGCCAGGAGGCCGGCGCGACGAATATCGCGCGCCTTCGCCCAGCGGGCATCTCCATGCAGGCTCCGCCGCTTCGGCAAGGCGACGATGAGCGCCATGCCGCCGACAATCAGCAGCGCCAGCGCGCCCGCGCCGATCAATCGCGAGCGTACCTGCGGCTTATCCCAGTAATAGTAGGCGTAGCGCGGCAGCGTCAACGGAGACGCCTCGGTGGGAGCGAGCTTCAAGAACAGCAGAAAGAAATACGCGCCCAAGTATGACGCCGCCACGAGCCCGATGAGCGATGACCACGATCAGCTTGTGGAACTTAAGCCCGGTCGCGACGTTTGACGCTGGGGTCATACCAGACCTCCTTGACGAATCGATTCTTGCCGTCGAAGCCAAACTGCATGACCACATCGACCAGGGAGTACAAAAGACTCCACACGTCCTCCGTCTGCAACGACTGCCCGGCTTCGGACTGCTTGACGAGCAGCATGATTTGCACCAGCGCCAAGCGCGCGGTCGATCCGTGAACGCTCGTGATGGACCCGGGATGCGCGGCAATCACGCGGAGGTAATCGAAGGCCTCCTCGCCGCGCAACTCGCTTAAAAAAACCCGGTCGGGACGCATGCGAAGACAGGACTCGAGGAGCGTCTTCGGGGTCACTTTCGCAAGCCCTTGCGCGCCTTTCGAATAGAGGAGCCGCACGCTGTTCGGGTGACGCTCCAGCACCAGCTCTTCCGCATCCTCGATGGTGATGAGCCGTTCGCCGGCCGGGACTTCGAGAATCAACGCGTTCGAGGTGGTCGTCTTGCCGGTCCCGGTACTCCCCGAGACGACGATGTTCTTGCGCAAGTTGCACGGCCAAGCGAATGAACTCCGCATAGTCGCGGCGTGCCTTTGAGGGCTAGCAGTTCCTTCTCGCCGGGGTCCAAGTCCTCGGTCGCATCGAGGCACTGGGCGAACAAGCCTCCCGGCGGCGAGCTCCTCGAGGGTGCGTACCCGGGTGCTCGGACGGCGGATCGTGATGGAGACGCGGTGCGCCAAGGTCGCCGGCGGCAAGACGAACTGCACGCGCTCGGCAGTGGGCAGCGTCGCGGAGAGAATCGGCGTGACTTCATCCATCCGCTGCTTGGTGGCGCTGCCGACGAGCTTCGCGAAGTCTCGGCACCAATAAAAATCGGCGAATGGCAACGCGTTCGGTCGACCACCCGTCATAGCTCTGAATGAACACCTCCTTGGGTCGGTTGATGCAGACCTCGGTGACGCGGGGGTTATCCAAAATCGGCCGGAGCGGCGCGAGCGTATGCGTTAACGAGGAGGCATTGTCCTCGAGCATGTGGCGGCCTCCACGCTAGTGAGCCGCGGCGGTGCGTAGCTCATACACGGGCCGAAAATCGACGTCCCTCGCAACGATCACTTGGATTCGGGAGCCTTGGTTGACGGTGATGGTCGGCGGAATGTTGATCGTATGAGCGCAGGATCTCGTCGATCACTTGCTGACCGCCCTGGGGGTTCAAAATGACCGTCGAGCCGGATGTCTCCTGACGCTGCGCGACGCCCTGCAGAGCGCCGTCGATCACCGTGACCAGCAATGCCGCACCGAAGCGCGCCCAGAAATGATTGTTGACCGTTCGCCGGTGACCCCGGCGCGCCCGAGTTCATCGGTGCCGGGCGAATCGAGTTGGACCACGACGCCCGTGGGCGTGCGCGCTTCGCTCCATAGAATAAAGAGGCGGCTCATCCCTTGCGCGACTTGACCGCGCGTCTCGCCGACCAACTTGCTGCCGCGCTCGAGCAGAACGACTTTGCCGTCGGCGCCGAAGATATCGAAGGCGGTGACGCAGGTCGTCATTCCCGGGAGCTCCGAATTGATGGCGGTTTCGAGCGTACAGTCCAGGAAATTGCCTTTCGGGATGATGAAGCGCCGCGTCGCGAGCACTTGAGCACGGGTCGCCGTGGCGACGCTCGGGGTCAAGTAGCTTGCTAATTGCCCGTGCTCACTGCCGGCGGCACCGGGGCTATCCGACACGGGTATCAGCACCGCTGCCAGTGCCATTCCCGCGGCCGTCTCGCTCGATCGCAAGAACACTGACGGGGTGAGCTCGCGCTCCATGGCGAGTTGCGCGGCGCGTCTTCACCGGCGGACCGTTCGCCACCGCCGCGGCGGTCGCGCCAGGCGCAGCCGGGGCCGCACCCGCAGTCCCTAAGGGCGGTGCGGAACCCAGCACGTCCGCCAATGCGGTCGGGCCTCGATCGGGAGGCGCGGTAGAATCCGTCGCGGCGGCCTGCGGTCCCTCCACCGCCCCCAACGGCGGCAGCTTCATCTCGCCGGTACTCTTCGCCGTTCTTTCCTGGACCACCTTCGCCTTGGCGTCCGCCTGCTTGTGCGAGAGGTTCGAATAGTAGAAGTACAGAAACCCCCCGCCCACCAGGGTCACGACGATGAGCGCCAGCAAATTGTTGACCCGGTTTTGCAGCGATCGCTGCTGATTGACTGACGGAATGTCGCGTTCACCGGGCACCGAGGCGCCGCCGGCCGAGCGAACGCTCTCAGTGACGCCATCGCCCGGCGAGGCCTCGATATGATCGATTGTCATGGATTCTTGACCCCTTTGGTGACCCGCTCCACTCCCGGCACCAACGTCTGGGTTTCCAGCCGTTGCCCCCCACCATCGAAAGATCGGTTCTGAATGCATGCGACCAATTTGCCTCGGCGCAGTACGAAACTGCGCGCGACGCGATGAATCACGACTTCGTCGTTGTCGACCGTGAAATTCACCAAGCTCTCGGAGTCGTCATCGTTCTTGACGTACATCGTCGGAAACTCCGCGTGCGCGGCGAAGCGCAAGCGCGTCTGAACCCCGTCGTCATAGGCGCTCTCGGGCCTGATCGCCGCGGCGCCGCAGCCCCAGTAATTGCTGTTCCGAGCGCGGTGCGGATCCTGATCCGCGCTCGCTAACTTCAAATTGGTGTGTTGCTGCTCCAGCTCCTCAGCAGCTTTGCGCGCCTCCTCCTGCGGATAGATGAATCGTAAGGAATAAATCACATCCTGCCGGTCCGGGTCAGGACGCTCGGCCGTCGCGCTATAGTCAAATTGGTACACCCGCCGATTGGTAAGAACTGTGATGTTGGTCGCTACCTTTTCGGCAAGGGGCTTTAAAACCAGGTGATTCGCTTCGTACCCGACATCGAGCGCCTTGTTGTCGCCGGCCGCCAAATTGACGAAGGTTTCGCCCTCGGCAAACTGAAAATGGATCTGGTAGCCAACGTAGCCGTGCAACTTGATGACCTGCTCAGGATCGTAAGCGACGACACGCACGCGCGGATCAACCAAGCCTCGGGCCGGCGTGAGTTCCGCATCGACGCGAGGGGAAGTGAGTGCGCAGAACGCGCATACGATAACGATCGCCCACGTCGTGCCTTTCATGAGCCGGCTCCTTGTGTCGTGATCCGGTGCCGCCCGAATCCGAGACAATTTCCGGCTCACGCCGATATTCCAGAATGCGAAACCCAAGAGGGTTGAGGGCGCGCAACTGCTCGTCCTTCGAGGGTGCTACATAGCTATATTGGATGGTCGCGATCCAGTGCTGCATGGTCTCCGCGCCCGATCCACCCTGCTTGAGTGCCGTGAGGAAGCGAACTTGCGCCAAATCTTGTGTGCCGTCCGCGCGCTTGATGAAGCTGATGGCCTGCACCTGCGAGCGCAGCGTCGAGCCATCGCGATACTTCACCAAGGGGCTCTCAGGATTGGCTCGGTCCCAGCCTTGCATCCAGGCGGTGTTGAGCACCGGACTGTTATAGGCGCCCACCAGGTTGTAATCCTGCTCCGCCATGGCATAGAAATAACGTTCGCGGGTCACAACATAGTTATGCAGCAAGTAGCGGGTGACAGCCTCCGACACCTCGCCTTTCCCCACATACACGGGCACGACATCGGTCACGCCGGTGGTGTTGTCGACGCGAATGACGAACGGTTCCACCGATTTCAGGGGTAACATCACATCGAAGGCGAGCAGCGCGAGAGTCGCCAAGCCGCCGAAGGCGCTCGCGACCCAGTAGGCGCGGCGCCGAGAGGCCTCCGCCTTCGCCACCAGATCCTGATCCCAGCGCTGCGCGTCGGCTAAGTAACTTTCGATTTCAGCGCTGCGGGCCATTGGACACCACCGACGAGGATTGGTTAATGGGCGTGAACGGACCCTTACACTGGGCGGCTCACTTCGATGGGTCGCGCACGCAGCGAGGCTTGCGATCGCGAGCGTCAACATCCACCGAGAGACGACACCGCGCCAATTGCTGTGGTGACAGGGGACACGGGGTTCGCGCATGGAAGACTCCTCTCGGGTGTCCTTCAGGACGGGCGGTGACTGAGGGAATAGACAAGCAGTGTTCATGCATCAGCTCCGTCTGATCCGATCGGGATTGATTTTCCGCCACACCGCTTTCGCCGCGCGGCCGCTCTGATAGCCCAGCTGCTGACCGGCCTTGCGGGATAAGGGATCCAAACGACTCGCCGTCGCCGGGCTGTAAGCGCCGGAGGCCGCATCGAACACACCGCGGCCGAATCGGCCCGAGGTTCCCAAGCCACGTCTGACCAGGCCGCTGATGATGTTGCCGCTCGATAGCGCGATGCCGCTCGCGAGACCAGAGGCCATCGGCAAGATCTGGGTGAGGATCAACAACACGAATCCGCAGAAGACCGAGACTCGTAACGCATCGGCGCCGGTGACCGACCCGCCCTCGTTATAAGCGATCTGCAGCGGCTGGCTCACTGCGTGCAACATGAGGTTGGCGACTGAGGCGACCAAAATGATGACCAGGGCGTAGTTCGCGAGCTGCGCGATCCATGCCTCGAAGAAGCGCTTGGTGCTGTCGAATAGCAGCATGGCGATGAAGAGCGGCGCGAGCGCGAGCAATATCGCCAGCGCGACGAGCGCCAAGGCCATCAGGAATGCCACATACAGCGTGGTGAGTCCGATCGAGAGATAGCAGATCAGCCCGCAGGCAATCAACGATAAGCCGCTTTCGCTGAAGAGACTGCCTTGCGAGAGCAGCGAATCGCCCACTTCGGACCCTTGAGTCCAAATCGTATCCACGGTCGCCATGGGTGTGGCGCCGAGCATGCCGGCGGCCACCGCTTGCGGGCTTTGCACAAACACATCGAGCAGCGGGGCGATGTTCTGAGAGATCTTGAAGGTCAACACGAGGATGACGCCCAAAATCAGAATGCGACGGCCTCCTTCTAAGACCGGCTCCTCGATTTTTCCGGTCAGCTGCAGATATCCCCACATCATCACGTATACGGAGGCAAGCGTGATCACCGCGGGCTCCAGCAGCGTTGATACCGTGCCAACTTGGTTGGCGATGAAGTTATTCACCTGCCCGGTCAACCACGTGAAGAAACTGGTCCACATACGCCCTTCATGCTCCGTTAAGGTTTGGCCTGGCTCGCGGCCCAATCGATCGGTGCCAAATCCTTCTGCGATCCCACGAGCGAACGGCGCTTGGCTTCCGCCGCATTCATGCAGTCGGGCGTGCGCTGCCGCTCCGCGTCATCCACGCACCACGCGACCTTCGCCTCCATCTCGGTGTCGTGTTGCAGGTACCAAGACACCGGGTGGGCCGGCTCCTCGTTCTTGCCGCAGCCGGTGACCGCGATCAGCCACACCACCGTCACGAGCGTTCGCTTGGGCATCCGCCGCTACCAGGCGATCGGGGTCAAGGTGGTTTGGGCGCCCTGCTGTTTCACGGCGGCCTCGCGCGCGAGTTGCGCATTCTGCAATTGTTGCGCTTGGACGCTTTGGTAGAGCGCATCGGTTTTGATCTGATTGGTCTGCGTCATGACCTGCTCGGACTGAATCCGGCCGTTCAAATCCGCGCTGGCTTTGGTATCCGGCCGTGGCCCCGAGTGCGCTGATCAGGGTCTGAACATTGCTGAAGTTACTGCTGGCGTTCGCCTGATTTTGTTGCGAGAGCATACTCAACGTCGCCGCCGCCTGGCGCGATTGCCGCACGTACTGCTGCGCCTGGGGCGAGAGGCCGCTGACGCCCTGAGTGCTCAAGATCGCGTTGGTTTGAATACTCGTCTGCACCTGACTGGATAGCGCTGGATATGCGGTGCTGGTGCCGTTGATGACACCTGTCATCTGGGCATAATTGGCCGGAAGATAGTTGCGATTCGCGAGAGAGACGGACAGCAAGTTCTGCATGCCACGGGGCCCGGTTAACGAATTGTAAGTGCTTTGCAACTGCTGGTAACTTTGCACCAGCTCTGAGTACTGTTGAGTCATCCCCTCCAACTGCTGCCCCCAGGAGAGCACCTGTTGAATGGCCTGGGCGAGATTCGCGACATCGATGACCGGCATCCCGGCGCTCGCCGGCGCCGCCGCTCCGATACTCGCCAGTCCCAACACCAAGACGCAGATCGATTTGCGCAATTGATTGAACATGGGCACACACTCCTTTTAGGGATTTAAACCACGGCGACTCGCTTCTCACTGACTCTCACATTCGTTGATGCGCGTCGCGCCTTTCGCGGTTGCCTCGCGAAACCGGGGTAACCACAGCACCGGGTCATCACCCACCTCGGCGATGATGCGATTCATCACTTCGATGTTGGCGATGCGGCCCGAGATGACGTTGAGCTCATACTCGAAGCCGCGCAGATTCAGTTCGCAGACCACACTGTGGTGGCCCTGCTTGATCAGGAACATGCGCGAGCCCGGTTCCAGGCCTTCCTTAAGCAGCAAATATTCTTGGACGCTTAAGCCAAAGCCGCGTACGTAGTCCTCTTCCGTCGCTTTGTCGTTCGGAAAGAAGATTTTGGTGGGCGTCTGTTCCACCAGCGTGCGCGCGATGGGACTCGCGAGGACATCGCTTGGACTCTGGGTCGCGAACGCGGCGACGCCCTCGAGTTTCCGCCACGTCTTAAGCCCATCCTTGGCGAAGCTCTCAAAGGACGGGTCCGCCAGCAGTTTCGAGAATTCGTCCATCCACACGACCAGGCGTCTGCCATCGAGCAGGCGCTTGACGATCTGAAACAAGTACATCGTCACGGGGCCGCCGGTGACGGGATTATCAAGGAAGTCAGTCACATCGAATCCCATCAGGGCACTCGTCTCCAGGAGCGGCGCGACCGAGTCCTCCCGATTGTCGAAGACCCAGCCGTAGTCCCCTTTCTCCGACAGGCACCAATTACGCAGTCGTGCATGCATGCCTTCGGGGTCCGTAGGGTCCAAGAATTCGAGCAGGCGGGATAAGCGGCGGGCGCTCATCGGTAATTTCAACGTGCCATGGAGCGCTAAGTCCAAGTCGCTCTCCTCGCGCACGGTGAAGGGCCGATCGCGCCGCTCGACGAGCCGGCGCAACCACGATTTTAAGAATTCGCCGTTGCTGGGCGTGGGCTCAAGCTGCAGGGGATTCATGCCCGTGGCGATGCCGTTCTTGAGTGGCAGATAGCGCCCGCCCAACGCCCGGACCAAGATTTCTAACCCTCGGTCCTTGTCGAAAAGCACCTGGGTCGTGCCCGCCTTGGTGAGCATGCACACGAGAAATCCAATCAGCACCGTCTTGCCGGAGCCCGTGGGACCGATCACGCTGGTATGGCCGATGTCCTTGCGGCTACCGCCGTCCTCCGCACGCGGATCGCTCGCGTGCAAGGAGAAGTAGAACGGGGAGCGCGCATTGGTGATGAGCATCGTGAGCGCATCGCCCCAATGATTACCGGTCGCCCGGCCGATGGGGAAATTGTGAAACGGCGACATCCCGACGAGATTGCGGCTGGTGATCGGCGCTTTGCGGCTGCGAAACGCGAAATTGGCCGGCAACTGCGCCCAGTACGCGGCTTCAAGCGCCAGATCTTCGCGAGCAACCACCATGCCGGTCTCGGCGAGGATTGATCGTGCGTTCGACAGATGATCGAGGAGATTCTTAAATCGCCCCCGAGTCTCCGCTTCCTTCATCCCCACATAGGGATCGGCAAGTACATGAAGTGTGAAGTGATGATCGCCCATCACGAATTCATTGCTCGTCAATTGATCGAGCGCGTCCTTCAATTGTTCGGCTTGCGACACCGCGAGATCCTGGGCATTGCGCATGCGACTGTACTGCGCCGACAAGACCCGCTGAGCGGTAGATTTTGGCAGGAACGTGAAACTCTGGGTGAGCACGAACGAGTACGGTGCCGTCAACAACAGATTGAACATGCCGGCGCTGGTCGGGGTCGGGTACTCTTTGATTCCTAAGAACGCGCCCAGGCGCGTCTGGGTTGGCGTGCGGTACTCCATGGCTTCAGAGCCGAAGAACGGCCGTGTCGTCAGGAGCACCTCGCTGATCGAGGCGCGCGGCAGGGGCACCGGTCGCCATTCGCCATTCAAGAGCACGCCGAAGTACTCGAGCAGGGAGGAGAACTGCCGGCCGCCTTTCTCGTAAATCCCTAAGAGCTCCGGTTCGTATCGATCGAGCGAGGCTAAGAGCTGCGCGCGCAATTTGGCGCACGCATCCAAGCGAGTCGCGAAATTCCTGTGCTTCGTTGTCTTTGTTGCTTCGGGACAGCAGCTTCATGGCCGCGCCTTGCACCATGCCCGCCTGCGGTCGAAACACCACGGACAGGTACAATTCATTGACCATCAAGGTCTCGCCCGTCACCCGTTCGCGATAATGCTCATCGACCTCGCGCGAGAAACCCGGCGGGCACTCACCGCTCGGGTAGACGTTCTCTCGGCGACGCACGATGTGGGTCCACAGAGAGACCTGATCGCTCGCGATGTTGCGCAGCAGGATGTTCAACCGCTCGTGCCAATTGTTGATATCCGCATCGTCCGCGCTTTGAAAGCTCGCCCCGGCCAAACGGAACGCCTGCACATAGTCGCCGGCTTTGGTTTTCACCACGTTCTCGTGCGCGTGGGCGGTATAGGGAATGTTCATGGCACCGAAGATTTCCCGGTTCATCGCGGAGCGACGCAACATGACTTTGCGATCGCTCATGCGCCGTAAACTAAAAAAGGCGAGCAAGGCAAACAGCACGGCCGCAAGCAGGGTGAGGCCCGCAACCCCGAGGAGAACCGACTGAAAGTGCTCGTTCGACAACAATCGTCCCTCTCCTCGTCCATTTTTGGCCTTGACCGACTGAGTCCCTGAGCTCGCCTTACTGCCGCTTCAACGTCTCCCCCCACAGCCAGCGCCGCCGGCCCGCTTTGTTCGGTAAATCAAATCGCAGGGGGCTGTAGCTATTCGCCTTCCAAAACCGGACGTTCCCCAAAAGCCCGGGGCCACGCGTTCGGCCCCAGAGGAACAACAAGTCGAAAAATCGCGCATCGTTCTTGCAGACCAGCCAAAAAATGCCGTGGATCGGGATACACACCAGCATCCACAGCAAGTTCTTGGTCAACAGAAACAGCTCCACCGTCGTCATCCCGTTGATGAGCAGCGCCGAATACGTCACGCCCATCGCCATGGCGGGGCGCGTCACCCCGGCAAAGAGGGGATCCTCATGGATCCCCATCGGGTGCTCCTCACTCACGTCGTCAGACGCCGAACATGCCGCGGATCCAGGTGACGATCTGCTGCGCGCCGAACACGAGGCAGATACCCACGATGCCCGCCACCGCCCATCCCCATGAGATTTTGTTGAACCACGCCGCGGCACCCAAGGCCATCACGGCGACGACCGCGATCGGCGTGAGGATGGCTAAGAGGTTGGTACTGGCGGCGGTCGCGCCGGTCGTGAAGGGACTGGCACCGGCGAATGCCAATTCCGGCGCGATGGTGGTGAATAGACAGCCCACCATCATCCATAGGACGGAGCCCACGAAGCGCTGCCGCCGATTCTCGTTGCGAGTCGCGCCCGCACCCAATGCTGATCCCCTGATTCATTTGCTTGGCCTCCATTGACGTCTAACCACTGACCTTAAGGACCTCTACCCTCCAAAGACGGCGCTCGAATCCCGCGCGCCTGTCTCACAAGAATTCCGCCTCCTCCTCACTCGCGGCTGTCGCGACCGACGAGCCGCTCCCGATAGACCAGAAACGGCTCGCGCGGCGGCTCTCCTAAGGGAGCGCTGGCCGACAGGTCAGTCGCCACGGCACGCCGGTCGCCGGCCGTGGGCTTCGCGACACCGTTTGAGTACATGTCCTTAGGCCCTGCCGAGGCCACCTCAGCGGCGGTCGCTCGCGATTCTGGGTGCTGTTCCGCGCCTTCAGTCCCCGCCAGGGTCCGCACTTCGTGAGGCCGATACATGTCCCACGCGGGGTATCCGACGCGAACAACCGCCTCCTGCCTGCCATCCGTCATGGGCGCGACCTGAGTCGGGGATGCTGAGGGCGCCAGGAAGGACGCATCCGGCAAGAAAGGATCTCGCGACGCTTCTACGGAAGGGGAAGCGAGGGAAGGCGCGCGCAGGCGGCTGATCGCGCGCTTGATGTCCAGGTACCGGTAGCGGTGAGCTCGAGCGTCCTGCGCAGCGACGCGGGCGCCGATCAGATCGCCGGTGGCCTCCCGATCGAGGCGTTCACGAACCGCGGTGCCCACTTTCGCGAATTCTGCCTGCGCCTGTTCCTCGAGCGCCGAAACCGATGGCTGCAAGGCATTGGCCAGGGCCGCATTCAGCCAGGCAATCGCCACGACGAGGCTGCTGACGAAGCGTTGTCGAACCATCGCGTTGCCCATCCCCTAACCCCCATTCGCGCGTGCGCGCCGTTTTTTGGCGGTTGCCTCGATGCTGCGAGTGCAGCATTTTCGACGGCTACTCTGTATAAAATAACGTACAGATATGGAGACTATGAAAGATACAACCAGATTGCAAGAAATTATTTACAGAGGACGCTTCCGGAATCGCGCTAGGCGGGCAGCACCCGATGCCGCGATGGCCAGCAGTGGCGGGACAGGGGCGCGGGTGAAGGCAGCCAAAACGCGTGTTGGGTGCCCTTGAGGGATGGGGCGGTGAAATTCGGGTGCCGCGAGCGGCTACGAAATGGCTAATCGTCGCGGAAGACAAAAATGCCAATCCCGCAGGCCTTACGCTTGCGCCCTTTTTTATCAGCGTGCCAGCTCTAAGCCGGATTCGGCACGATCGCACAGATCTTGTAATTGGGTCCGCATGACCCGCGCATATTCGTTGAATTCGCGCTCCGACAGCACGCCGAAGACGTGCCGTTCGAAGCGACCATGTCCCTTGCTCCCCTCGGGCAGCGACACGTTGTGCAACAGTGTTTTGGAGACCCGCCGAATTCGGTTCACCAACAACGCCAACGCTCATTTCCGCGGTCTTGGGCGTCAGCAGCACGCTACCCCCGACCAGAGCGACTTTGTCGCCCCGATAGGCGGTTGCCTCGCCGTGGCGGGTAATCGCGGCGAGGACCTCGCTGACCGACATCTCCGGCACAAATTTTCTGGCCAAGGTCTCCAAGCTCGCGCCCTTGCCCTTGATGGGCAGTACACGAGGCGAGCCGTCCGGATCGACGTAGCGCCTATCGCGCCGCCAGCTGCTGAGCAGGTCCGCGATGGCCCGGAAATTCTTGCCATCAGCCGAGTACTCGGACGTTCCTTGCTGCCGATGCCCCTCGAGGCGCGACGGTAAGTCACCATCTGCTCTTTTCGCGACACGCCGAGTCGCTTCCATCGACTCGATCGTCATCTGCTGCAATTCCTGGGCGAGCTTAAGCAACAGCTCGCGCTTGCCTCGCGTGGCCGGCGTCAGCGGCGAGTCGCCGCGATTGCGGAAGCGGATGGGTCTTTTGGTGCGAACGCGATTCGGCATGGGTTTTCCGATGCGCTCTAGCCGATGTTGCCGTCGTCTTTGAAGACGTAGAGGCCGAGCCCGCAGGTATTCCTCGCTCGACGCTTTCGCAAATACGTCGGCGGTCGGACAGCCGCTGATCGACTCGATCACACACATCTTGCAGTTGCTGCCTTACCGACTGGGAGAATGCTTGAAACTCCTTGTCGGACAGCTCTCCCAACACCATCCTCTCAAATCGGCCGGCAGTCGCAGTGAGCAGGAATCGTCGCGTTATGGATGATGGTCTCGGTCAAGCGGCGGATCCTCAAGATGAGAGAGGCCAAGGTGACCTCGGGTGTTTTTTGCAGTCATCATGACGGGGCTTCCGACCAGGGCGATTTTGTTACCCTTCAATCGAGTCACTTCGGCATTCTCGCAAATCATGTCAACCACGTCGCGTCAACGGCCATTTGTGGCACGAAAGCGCCGGGCCAACGTCTCCAAAGTCGCGCCTTTCCCCTTGATCGGTAACACCCGCGGAGTGCCGTCGGGTCGCCGATAGCGCTTATCATTGCGCCATCGGTTGAGGATGGCAGCCACCCCTTGGTTTGAGCTGCATCGTGGTCGTCACTGGGTCTTGACCGCTTTGGGTCTTTGAGCGCGAGCTGAACGGCCCGACGCCGATCCGTTGCAGAGACACCGAGTTCTGCCGCCGTGTCGAGCACGATGTGGTGCAGCTCCTTCATCAAATCCAGATCAACCGACGTGTCCGTCGGCTGGGCCAAGCACCTCGACGAGTCGACGCTTCAAGCTCTGCGTGGTTTCTTTGCACTAGCGTTTACCATGCAGTCTCCTCACGTGCACGGCTACCCTATGTTTCCCGAGTCTTGAAACACAAATAGCCCAACCCCGCACTCCTTACGATTGGCCCGGGGCTTCGCGCGACGATCGAGGGAGAGGCCCGCTTCCAACTGATTGCACAGTTCCTGCAACTGCGGAAACACGCTCTTCGCGTAACGTTGGAAGTCCTTCTCCGATAACCAGCCGGCGACTTGCCGCTGGAAGAGTCCCACCCCTTTGACCTGATGAGCCGGGATCGCGGCATTGTGCAGGGTCGTGTCTGCGACATGGCGAAACTGCGTCAACATCCACGCGAGGGTCACCTCCGGCGTTCTTTGCGTGAGGACGGCGGCACTGCCGAGCAGTGCCACCCGATCCCCCTTGTATAGAGTCGCCTCGCCGTGACTGCAGATGTAGGCGAGCACCTCCTCGAAGCGTCATTTGCGGTGCGACATTTGCGCACCAAGGTCTCCAAGGTGGCGCCTGTGCCCCGGATTGGCAGCACGCGCGGACTGCCGTCGCTCCCCAGGTAGCGTTTATCGCGTCGCCACGTCGATAGGACGTCCCCGGCGCCATTGATGGCTCGCCATCAATCGCGCGCTCGGCCGCGATCGCGTCTTGGTCTTCCGGGCGCGCAGGGCCGCCGTCGCGCTGCTCCTCGGGCGAGACCCCGAATTTCCGAGAAGACGTCCTGCGCGATGTGGTTCATCTCGACCACGAGCTTCAGCATGAGCGCCCGATCGGTCGGGGGACCCATGACGCCGGAGGCACGGCGAGGCCGTCTCTTAAGGGTTGGTATTCCTTTAGCCATGGAGGTCCATCATCGTGGAAAATGCCCTGCCGGCGCACCTCAATTTATCCCTAAAACGGCCCGATTTTGCGACCGCCCACTCACTGCAAATACTACTATATAGACTTGGATTCGCGTGATTGGTACCGTACCGCCCCAGACAAAGTGTCTCCTAAACCGACAGGCTTTGTGTAACGAATTTTCAACAACCAGTCTGAGCATAGAAAAGTGCCCAAAGTGTGTGGAGACAGTGTATTTTGCAATATGTCATACAGGTAGTAGCGCGCTGCCGTTGGCGTCGCAAACGGCCCGTGGTCGCGCGTCGGGAGCCATCGCTTGGCCCAGTCTAAAGATCGCTTTGAGCGCGCCGAAGTCTTAGCGGCGGCGCTCGATCCGATCATCGATATTTGTGTCCGCATTGGCGTCAACAGCACGGAGCTCGAATCCCTGGTGCGTGTTGAGTTTGTCCGGCGTCTCGCCGAAACGCTGCCCGGAAACTTGCGCACGGGTCGGGGCCCCAGTCACGAAGAAATCGGGCTGGCGGCGGGCTTGAATCGCGGGGAAGTGCAAAACATCCTGGCGACCGGCACCAAGAGCGCCGAAATGCGCATGCAGAAGAAGGCGCGGCAGCACTCGAAGAGTGAGCGCATCTTGAGTCTGTGGAGCAAAAGCACCCGGTATTTGTCGACCAGCGGTCTACCGCTGGATCTTCCCTTGGATTTGCAGCCCGAGGGCCCGAGTTTCTCCGAACTGGTCGATAAAGCCCTGCCCGGGAAACTCCCCAAAACGGTCTTGAAGGAGTTGCGGCGGCGCGGGTTGGTGCAATTGCTTCCCGACGAAATCGTGCGGTATCGCAAAACGACGGCGCTGCCGACGGAACTGAGCACGACCGCGTTGGCCTATGCGGCCGAGCAAATGCGGCTCCTGGGCAATACGCTGGTGCAATCCATGCGAGATCCGGCCGACCCCGGGCCGCGGGAGTTTGCGGCGTATGTCGCGAGCGAGCCGATCAAGGTGGCGAGCGACGTGCTCGACATCAGTCAGCCCGCCATGCTCGCGCGCATCGCCTCCTTTATTCAGGGGATCGAGATTGAGTTCGGACGCGGAGCGAGTAAATCACGGAAGAGTAAGGCCCCGAGCAAGACGATTGGCGTGAGCGTCTATACCTGGCGCAAGAAGTAGCGTCGTCAAACCCCGGGGTTGGGGTGCCTGGTGAGTCGGTGAAGCTCCGCCAGCGATCCGGTGGGGCCGTTGCGTCAGGTGCCGAGAATTACCGGGAGGGAACGGCATGCCAGTCACGAGATGGATCTCTGATCGCCACTATCCACGTCGCCTGTTCCGCCTGGGTGTCGAATTCCTGGTTGTGGGGATTCTCGGTTGCAGCCAGGCGCAAACCCCCGCAAACACCGCCGAGGTACTGCACCGGGGCTTGAGCGGTGAACCGGCAACGCTTGATCCGGCGGCAGCAGCCGACACCTTCTCCTACGAAGTCATGGACGACCTCTATGAAGGGTTGACGACCGAATCGCCCTCCGGCGAGGTGATTCCGGGCGTCGCGTCGAGCTGGACCGTGAGTGCCAGCGGCACGCAGTACACGTTTCAGCTGCGCCCGGACGCCCAGTGGTCCAATGGCAACCCGGTTCGTGCTCAGGACTTTATTGCCGCCTGGCAGCGCACGCTCGATCCGAAACAAGGCTCGCCCGTCGCCGACGATTTGCGGCTGATCTTAAGCGCACCCGCCATCATCGCGGGCAAATCCCCGGTCTCGCGCTCGGGCGTCGAAGCGCGCGGCGATTCGGTGCTGATCGTGCATCTCGAGCAGCCGGCGCCCTACTTTCCCCAGTTGCTGTCGCACTCGGCCGCCTATCCGATTTATTCGGACGCGAGCGCGCGCAGTCACGATCCTGCCACCTGGGTGTCCAATGGGGCCTACGTGCTCGCGGGATGGTCGCCGACTACGGCGGTCGAGCTCACGCAAGAATCCCCACTACTGGAACCGCGCGGCGGTGCGGATACCGCGCATCGAATATGTCGTGGCGAGCGACGGCAATGCACAGTTCGTGCGCTATCGAGCGGGGGCGCTCGACATGACAGACACCGTCCCTGAGAACGCGGTCGCCGAGCTTCGCCGCGAGCACTCAACGGAATTCGTCACCGCCCCCTATCTCGCGACCGCCTACTACGGTCTCAATTTGACCGCAGGTCCCTGCAAGGCAAACCTCAAATTGCGGCAAGCCTTGTCCATGGCGATCGATCGAACCCGGCTGGTGCAGGCATTGGCATTTGGACAGGCGCCTGCCTTCGGTTTCGTCCCGCCGGGCACGTGGAACTATGGCTCGCAGTCCTGGGCCTGGAAGGATTTGGGCGACGCCGAACGAGTCGCGGAGGCGAAGCGCCTGTATGCGGCAGCGGGCTATTCCAGTCGCGCGCCGCTGCACCTGCGGCTGTTGTTCAACTCCAATCCCGCCATCAAACATACCGCGATCGTCGTGGCGTCGATGTGGCGAGAAACGTCTTGGGGATCGAAACCGAGCTCATCGATGAGGAATATCGGGTATTTCTGCGAGTCACGGCACGATCGATCGCGCTGGGATGTCGCGCGGCTCGCTTGGAGTGCCGATTTCAACGATGCCAGTAACTTTCTCGATACGTTGCGCGCACACTCGAGCAACAATGATCCCGGCTACGCGAACGCGGCGTTCGATGATCTGCTCGACGCCGCGGCCGGCAACGCCGACGCGGGCCGCCGCCGCGAGCTGCTGGAAAGCAGTGAGCGATTGATGCTCGCGGACTACCCGGTGGTTCCGCTCTACTTTTTTGTCTCTAAGCGATTGGTCAAACCCTATGTGCATGGCGTCGTCGCCAATCCCTTGAATCATATCCGTTCACAAGCACTCGTCATGCAGGCGCGATGACAGAATGACCGGCCATCGTCGGGCCTGCGCAGGTTGAGTCGGACCGAGTCCACGCGCGAGCTGCTCGGAGCTCCGGATCTGCGAGAGGCCTCGGTTTGAGGTCACCGCACCAGGCCCGCGGCTCCCGCCGACGCGCCCTCCCCGACCGTGATGGAAGCCGAGTCTGTTCGGGCCCGACACCGTGCTCGGCTCGTAGGGACTTGAGTTGCTCGTTCCAATCCTTCCCGCGGTCACCCGGGGGTCGATCACGCCTAACCCCACTCCCAACGAGCTCGCGCATTCGGTCCGCCATGCGGTCTCCGCTCTTGTCGGCATTGAACGCCGTGACGATCTCATATCCCCGCGCCTTGAGCAGCCGGGCCATCGTCGCCGGCCTCTCGATCGCGCTTCCCGTCGTCGACAGAATGAGCCCGGTACCGCGAAGCGCGCGGTAACTTAAGGCCTCGATGCCAGATTCGACAAACGCGGCGCTTCGGGTGTCGATCCCCCTTGGTGATGAATATGCCCTTCTCGCCGTGCACGGAGTGGTAGGGCTTCTCGTACGTACCCCGGACTTCGTAACCGACCTCCTGCCCCGCCTCGTCCCGCAACCGGAAGACGACATTCCCGCGGGCGTCGGCAAACACCCGTCCGCTTTGCATCTCCTGCTCGACAATCGCTTCGGGAATCATCCGCGCGGCCGTCAAATACCAATGGGCGCGCGCGGCTCGTCGGGCGCCGGCGTCGGCAGCGGCCGCGTGTCCGCCGATAGGCCGGCAGGTGCGGCCTTGGCGGTCACGGAGCCGAATGCTTCGCGCGAGGAGCCGAGTCCGCCGAGTTCCCGCACCGCCTCGCGAAAGCCAATGTCCTTGAGGTATTGCACCAGGTCGATCGCGCCGCCGCCGCCGGCCCGACCCTCCCGCATCCGATGCAGGGCACCGGCCGCGTTGTGGTCGAAGAACCGCGCGTCCGTCACCGTAATACGGCTGGCGCCCAGGCGCCAATTGTGCGCCGGGTCTTTGGGGTCACGCTCCGCCCCCAAGCTGTGCAACACCGCCTCGAGCGGCAAGGCTCGAATTCGTGCGATGTCATCCTTGTCCATGGCGCTTGCCATCTAACACCGCGGCGGCTTGTGAGGTCAACCGTATCGGAGTACGCTTTTCTACAGTTTTATACAGTTTGGTGATTTTGGGCCTGCCGCGGCAGGCCAGTCACTCCGGAGTTAGAACGCGATCTCGACGTAACTTTCGCACTGCGGCATCGATCCACTCATGCACATCATTTCCATCGCGAATCAGAAAGGCGGCGTCGGCAAGAGCACGCTCTCGAGCTTGTTTGCCTATTTTCTGGCCGACAAGAAATCCGCTCGGGTGCTGGCGGTCGATTTGGACAACCAGCGAAACTTGTCCCATACGCTTGCGCCAATGCGGCATCGACATTCCCACCACGGCCTTATTTACCGACGCGCGAATCGAGCTTGCCGGCCGTGCGCAAGAACATTGCCCTCATTCACGCGACCCCTCAGCTCGCGAATCTCGAGCGCGCCAGCGCGGAGGACGCCAATCGGCGCGTGCAAACCTTTGCGGCGCACCTGGAAGCGATGCAGGAGGAATTCGACTACTGCCTCTTGGATCCGCCGCCGACGTTAGGGATTCGGATGGTCGCGGCCCTTGCGAGCGCGGACTTCGTCACCGTGCCGATCGAGCTCGAAGAGTATTCGACCCAGGCGGTCAAAGACATGCTGCAAACCGTGTTCGGCGTGCGCCAGCAATGGAATCCGAGACTGAAGTTCCTGGGCATCTTGGCAAACCGCTTCATGCACAACTCGACGCGGCAAAAGGCGGCCCTGCAGGAGCTCTTTGAGAATTACCAGGATTATGTGTTGCCGCTCAAGATCTCCACTCGTGCGGCCATCCCGCGCGCGCTCGAGGAAGGCCGCGGCGTGTGGCAATTGCCGACGGCCGCCGCTCGCGATGCGAGCGCAGAAGTACTGCAAGTGTTCGAGGCGTTGATGAAGAAAATGGAGCCGGTCAATGAAGAAGCGGCGGTGAATTGATCATGGGACAGTTTGAAGGCTTGAAGGACTTTGACGTGGCGGCGCTAGGCCGAAACGCGTCCGCCACCACCGGCAAGCCGCGAGATTTGCCCGTCGCCCGCATCGAACGTGATCCGGACAACATTCGTAAGTCCTTCGATGAGGCGGCCGTCATTCAATTGGCCGAGACCATCAAGGCCGACGGGTTGCTGCAGGCAATCACGGTCCGTCGAAACATCCACAAGAAGGACTACTTCATCATCAGCTACGGCGAGCGCCGGTTCCGCGCCGTGTGCTTGCTGGGACACCCCACCATCGCTGCCGTGATCGACGACAACTTCGATCCCTATCGTCAAGCGATCGAAAATCTACAGCGCGAGGAACTCGACCCGCTCGACATCGCCGACTGGGTAGAGAAACGGGAGGCCGCCGGCGACTCGCGCATCACGATCGCCAAGCGCCTCGGTAAGCCGAAATCATACATTTCCGAGATTGCGCTGTTGATCAAGGCGCCGCCCGCAATCCGCGAGGCCTTCAGGAGCCGGCGAATCCCGGACATTCGCTCTGCGTACCTGTTGGCGCGTCGATATGACGAAGATCCTGCCGGCGTCACCACGTGGCTGAACGGCGATTCACCGATCACCCGGCGGATCGTGACGCGGACGCTCGCCGAGTCCCAGTCCTTCACGCAGCGCCACCCCGCAGGCGCCGCCGGCGGCGCCGCGACCGGGCGCGGGCTTCGTGGAATAGCCTCGCGGTCCAAGTCGCCGGCCGGGAAGGCACCATGGTGCTGAAACCAGGCCATCGAGGCGAACCAGGCCACGGTCCAATTTGCCGATGGCTCGCAAGAAGCTGTGGCACTCAGTAAGATCCGGCTGAAGACTTGGATGGCCCTGTGAGAAACGACATCGCCGAAAGCGGACTCTCGAGGACGCGCGCGCGTCACCGGCAGCGCCGCAACGGGGGCGCTTGTCTTGATGATCCGCGCCTGCGCGCTCGTCCTCTTCATGGTGATGTCGATGGCGGAGCCCTTTCTCGCGGTCGTGTTGAGCGCCCTGGCGATCGGATGCTTTTTTGTCGCCGTGTTGTTCGGCTTCATTTTTCATGCGCCGTTTCCGCACCGTTGGTATGTTCTGGGTGCGTCCGTCGTGTTCTTGCTGTTGTACGTGCTGTATCGCTTCGCGATGCAGGGTGTCGAGAGACTGCTCAGGTGAAGATGGACGCGACGGCGTTCAAGCTACTGGAGCGCAAGCGTCGATTTAAGCCCCAAACTCTCGAAATCGCCAAGCGGCGCATTTTGCGTCGGGAGCCGGCCACGGCCCTCGCCGCCGCCTACGGAGTCAATTTGCAGCGCATCTATACCATCGAAACCCAGGTCACCGCCGCCTGGCAGGAACTGCATCTGCCTGCCGGCTGGTCCGAAATCACCCTAGTGGCGCCGAAGCCGCTCATCGCTGAATTCAAACGCCGTAGCCGGGCCGCGCGCAAGCAATTGTTGCGCAAAACTGAGCGGCGGATTCAGTCGGTAACCCGCCCGAAAGCCCGCTGAGGCACAGCTTTTTATCGAGCACGCTTTCCGGCCTGCACAATGGCGGCCTACAATGCTTTGCGGGGCAAGCAATGTGCCGCGACCCCGAACTCATCTAGAATCAGCGAGGAGTACGCAAGAGGTGTCCCCACATGTCTAACCCCGTACCGTCAGAGCCTTCCCAAATATCGCTGAAGATGACGGTTCGTGACCAGGCGCAGGCACGTGAATTGGACATGGCCTGGCGCGAAATCATCAGCGGCGAACGGCTCGCCAGGACTGAAGTGCTCGAGCACGACATCCAGTCGATCATGGACCGGGCGCAGGAAGCGCTTCAGATAATCGAAACTGCTATCGGCAACAATCCCACCTCAGGGCAAGCGGGTCGTCTAGTCCGATTCCTCGCGGGCCTATATAACGGATCCGACTATCCGTTCGATCTCACGGATCTGCGAGCGCTCGATACCCGGCTGGCCAACGCCTGCCTCGACTATCTGAATTATGATCGCCTTGGCAAGCGAGAGGTGCATCGCCACCTCACCGGCGGCGATCAGCGTCTGCACCAATGGCTTGAAGATTACGGAATCAAGCCTCGAAGGGACCACGACACTGATTGAACGTTGCACATAAATCGGATGCGCTCACAATCTGACATGCAACTATCCGATCTACCCTAAGCACCCGCAACTGAATTGGCCGAGGGCACCCATCAAGACTCCGTTTGCAATTTCCTTCATTGCCGCAGATGAGATTCTGCTGGTGACTCTGCGATTCCGTGCAGGCGCGGATCGAGATGCAATCGAATGCTGCATGTTTCAAATTGTCGATACTTTTGCCGTTGTAGAAGGTCTTTCGGAAAAAGAAATGCAAGATCTATTTTGGGAGCAGAAGCGCCTGTCACAGACAGAACATTGCATTACCCTCCGGCGTCGATTCTCTGACCCCGACTATCCGCAGAAATTTGATGCCGCCTTTCGACGAATGACTGGCGACCTAGATATCGCGCGCATTCACTAGACAGGGATCAATTGGCGCGAGATGCGATAACGCACAGAATATACAGGGAGGTATATGGATAGCAACAAACCCTCAACGACGAAAGTGTTTGTGGTCCATGGCGTCGGTCCCTTCAATCAGAAGGGCATCATCGATGAGATCAAGAAGGAATTCGGCGAATACGGCTTAACCGACATTGCGCCTTTCAATTGGGACCAAGAAGTCGCACGGGTGTTCGCGCCGAAGTCTTTCGCGATGAACGTCGGCGTGCTGTCGGAAGTAAGCCAAGGACTGGTGAACGCCGCTAACTTGGGATTCTTGGACAATAGGTCCTACGCCGGATTGCGCCGATGGGTCATTCACATTCAAAATATCGCCATGCTCGCTGCCCAAGTGTTCGGCTGGGCGCTCTTGCTGTTGGTACTCCCTAAGCCGCTGCTGCCGGACGCCGTCTGGAGAGTACTCCACGGATCGCTCTTTGTCGTGTCAATAACTGTAATGCTGGGGGCACTCACTGCATGGAGTACGCGATCGCTCGTCGCGTGCGGACGGCGCCTCATCCTGACCTTCGTATGGCCGTTCGTTCACTTCCTGGCGGTTCCATTGGGATTCGGTTTGGTCTATCTGTTCGTCCAGTTGGCCCTATTTCCGATGACGATGTTTTTCATAAACGAATGGGATGATCGCTTTGGGCGGCCCTCGCATGTGTGGAGCATGCCGATGATAGGAATTTCGTATATGGCGGCCTCCCTCGCCATCATTGGGGCGGGCTTCGCGCTCGCGCGGGCTGTACATCTTATGGTCGCGTTGCCATTAAAAGCCGTTGCGGATGTTTTTCGCTATATCGGGGTGCCCCTTTATAGCAGTCGTCTGCAAGAAGGATTCGTGACGGAGTTTCGCCGCGTGGCGCAGGGCTGCAATCACATGGTACTGCTCACGCATAGTTTGGGCAGCGTCATTGCGGTGGACGCGCTGCGCGCAAATCCAGATCTGACGGCGAATTTACAGCGACTCGATCTCGTGACCATGGGTTCGCCCCTAAAACGCTTCTTCTCGACACTGTTTCCCGGAATATTCTTGAAGCCAGAATTCTTGTGTCATGAACTGAATGCGCGCATACCCAACTTCCACTGGGTGAATATCTATCGCAGGCTCGACTACATTGGTGCGCGCCTGAGTCGCGACAGTAATTCGCCCATCAAAGAATGCCCAATGCCGACGTCGCTCAAGAGTCATACCGGATATTGGAGCGATCCGGTCGTGGTGAGTACAATCATCACAGCGATCAAAGAATTCGAACTCGTCTCTAGCAACGGCCGTCAAGTCGCTTCAGGCGCTGCGCCTTTCGGCGATGTCTATGTGGATGTCACTAGATAATGTCCACAATGTCATCAAATAATGTCCTCAACTTGCACCCCGGAAACCTCGTTAAAAATCAGCCTCAAGTCGTTGCTCATTTATTGAAGTTGTCTAAAAGCGTCGTTGTCCAAAATATGTCGCGATTGCGTCATTCTGGCAGTTAATGGTGTCCTAAATCGGACACGCCATATAATCCGCTGCATGGGTAGCCGCCGTCCACCCGGTGCCGTTCAATTATCTCGCCTCCCCTCTGGCATTCAGCGAGCGGCCGCACGCCGTCTGGAAAAGATGCAGGAGCACGGATCTGCGGCGGACCTGGTGTTTCTCAAGGAGCGGGCTCTAGAAAGGGCGCGTCGGCGCGAGGACATGGTGAAGTTTCTCGACGAAGGGACGGGACCGCTCGGGCCACGAGTGCAACGGCTTGCGGAGATCTGTAGGGTCTCGGATCGAACCGTGAGACGGTGGCTCTATCGATATCGCGAGAGCCCGGGTGTGACGACATTGGTTCCGGATCGGAGAGGACCGCGACTGGGGCTCCGTAGATTATCGGCTGCTCAAGAAAACACGATCACAGACGTAATTGAGGCGTGGACCCGTCGACAAGAGCGGTTACCGATAGCGTGGATCGTGGAGGAATGCGCGCGCCGGTGCAAAGCGGCCGCCCTCCCCGTTCCCAGCCGCAACACCATCGCAGCCCGACTTCGGGACCGCGGAATCAGCAGCCTCAAGGATGGCAAGGACATCACTTCTTCAGTCAGTGCGCGGCCGTCGCCGCGACCGACGAAGCCGCTCGAATTGGTCCAGATCGATCACACGTTGGTCGACATCATGGTAGTGGATGAGCTTCAGCGCGAATCGATGGGACGGCCGTGGGTCACGATCGCTTTCGATGTCGCCACTCGGGTGGTGCTCGCTTTCATTCTGAGCCTCAATCCACCCTCGGCCGCGGCGGTCGGTCTGGCTCTTGCGATGGCCGGACTGCCAAAAGATCGATGGCTCAAGGATCGGGGTCTTAAGGTTCGCTGGGCGCCCTACGGTCTGCCCATGACATTACATCTCGACAATGGCGCTGAGTTTCACAGCGTCGCCTTGAAGCGAGGCTGCGAACGCTACGGCATTCGATTGGACTACCGTCCGCCGGGCCGACCCCACTATGGCGGGCACATTGAGCGATACCTGGGAACGCTGATGCGCCGCATCCACGGTCTGCCGGGCACAACCATGTCCAATCCGGCCCAGCGCGGGAAATATGCCAGCGAGGCCAAAGCCTCCATGACCATGGCGGAACTTGAAAAGTGGATGGCGCTGGAAATCGCCGGTCGCTATCACCAACAAGTGCATCGGGGATTGCATGCGATTCCGGCACAGGTTTGGGATCGGACAATTAAGCACAGACGGCGCCCTGTCATCACAAATCCCGCACGATTCGTCATCGATTTCCTGCCCGCCGAGGTACGTAGGATTACCAAGAATGGCTTCCAACTCGGCCTTATTCGCTATTGGGACCCGCTTCTGAACCAAATGTTTCCCATCGGGACGCGAGTCTTGGTGCGATATGATCCGCGAGACCTGTCCAAGGTGTATGTCCCCTCGACTGGGGTAGCAGAGTACCTGGATGTGCCCTATGCGGACCTTCGTCGCCCACCGATTACGCGTGCCGAACTTGAGCGGGCGCGCTCTATCCTGACCGAGAAAGGCGAGCGTCATCCGACGGAGGACCAAATCTTCGCCGTCACCGCGGCGCAGCGGCGCATCGAGGACACGTCCCGTCAGAAGACACGCCGCGCCCGGCGCAATACTGAGCGCCGCCCGCCGATTGCTAACAAGGTTTCAAAGCCGGCTGGGTCCAAAATCAGCCGTCGACTACAGTCGTCCTGTGATCCCGTACAAGGGAGAGGAATGGTGACGGCGCAAAACCCAAGGACGATCTTCGGCATTGCGCCGCCCCATCCCGAAATCCGCGCTCGCTGCCATCGAACGTGACCGATGGATCGGGTACCCCATCGGCGACGCCGGGTTGTTCCGCCTCAATGAGCTATACACGATGCGAGCTCGAGTTCGCATGCCCTGCCTGCTGATCTACGGCGTCAGCGGCGCCGGCAAATCCATGCTCCTCGAAAAATTCAAGCGCGATCATGCGCCAAAGCGCGCCAATCGAAACGGGCAACGGCCTATTATCGCTACGCAAATGCCTCCGGTACCGGTCGTGCGAAGCCTGTACGGTGAGATCGTTCGCACGCTGGGCGGCAATGTCCGACCCACCGCAAGGTTCTACGAGCTCGAACACGCCGCGATTACCTTACTCACGCACGCCAATCCGCGCATCCTCATCATCGACGAAATCCAGCATTTGCTTTCTTGCAGTGCCCGGGAGCAACGCGCCGCCCTGAACATGGTCAAATTCCTCTCCAATGACCGGCGTATATCGGTCGTCGCCGCGGGCACCCATGAAGCGCTCCACGTCATGCGCTTCGATCCCCAGATTGCCAGCCGGTTCGAGCAGATGGAATTGCCCGTGTGGACGGAATCTGATGAACTGCGGCGTTTCGTCGCTGGGTATTTGGCAATGCTTCCCATTCGCAAGAATTCCGCGGCCATCGATCAGCGTTTCATCGAGTACATCCTCGC
>CAVWME010000039.1:0-19980 GCA_963755935.1 uncultured Gammaproteobacteria bacterium | reverse complement strand
ACGAGGCGCAGCGCATCTGGACGGAGGAGATCCGCATCGATCCGACGCGCTGCACACGCATGGGAGAAGCATCGAATTTCTGGTCGATGGGAGAAACAGGTCCGTGCGGACCTTGCAGCGAGATCTTCTACGACCATGGTCCCGATGTGCCCGGCGGACCTCCCGGCTCGCCGGACGAAGACGGCGACCGCTACGTGGAGATTTGGAACCTCGTCTTTATGCAGTTTGATCGATCGGCGGACGGCGTGCTGCTGGCGCTCCCCAAGCCGTCGGTCGACACGGGAATGGGTCTCGAGCGCGTTGCGGCCGTCATGCAGGGCGTGCACAGCAACTACGACACCGATCTGTTCAAAGCATTGATTCGAGACGCAGCGGAGATTACGGGCACCCGAGAGCTCGATTCCCCGAGTCTGCGGGTGATCGCCGATCACATTCGCGCATGCACGTTTCTCATCATTGATGGGGTGGTTCCCTCGAACGAGGGTCGCGGCTATGTGCTGCGACGCATCATCCGACGCGCGATCCGCCACGGCTACAAGCTCGGACAGACGCAGCCTTTTTTCTACAAGCTGGTGCCCACGCTGGTGCGAGAAATGGGGGACTATTACACCGAGCTCGTGCAAGGTCAGACGCGCGCCGCCGAGATCCTGGCACAGGAGGAGTCGCGGTTTGCGGAGACGCTGGCCACGGGGATGGCGCTGCTCGATGCCGAGACGGCCAAGCTCACGTCCTCCGTGATCCCGGGGGAGACCGTGTTTCGCCTGTACGATACCTACGGATTTCCCGTCGATCTGACGGCCGATGTGGCGCGCGAGCGCGGCTATACGATCGATCAGCAGGGTTTCGATGCCGCGATGGCAGCCCAGCGGGACCGGGGCCGATCCGCGAGTAAGTTCGGGGTCGCACTCAAGGACTCCGTCAAGCTCAACGGCAAGACCGATTTTTCGGGATACGATCGATTGGCCGGAGCGGGACGTATCACCGCCCTTATCTTCGACGGTGCCGTAGTCGACAGCTTGGGTGTCGGCCAGGAAGGACAAGTCGTATTGGATCAGACGCCTTTCTACGCGGAAGGCGGCGGGCAGATGGGCGACTCGGGCACGCTCGGCGGTGCGCGGTCGCGATTCACAGTTCGTGACACTCAGAAGATTGGCGCTTCTTTCGCGCACATCGGCGTGGTCGAGTCGGGGACGCTGCGCGTCGGAGAGGAGCTGGAGGCGCGTGTCGACGGCGAGCGGCGTATCGCCATCGCCCTCAATCATTCCGCGACGCATCTCTTGCACGCCGCATTGCGCGCCGTGCTCGGCAAGCATGTGCAGCAGAAGGGATCTCTGGTCGCACCCGATCGCTTGCGCTTCGATTTCTCGCATAATCAGGCCGTGCCGGCCGATGATCTGCGCAAGATCGAGGAGATGGTGAACAAGGCCATTCGCCGCAACGACCCGGCGCAAACGCGGGTCATGGCGCTCGATGATGCGGTGGCGGCGGGGGCCATGTCTCTTTTCGGGGAAAAATACGAGAGCGACGTGCGTGTGCTCTCCTTCGGCGATTTCTCGATGGAACTCTGCGGCGGCACTCACGTCGAAAGAACCGGCGACATTGGATTGTTCAAGATCATCAGCGAGACCGGCGTGGCGGCTGGTATTCGCCGCATCGAGGCGGTGACCGGTCAGGCCGCATACGAGTGGGTAGTGCGGTTAGATCAGGTCGTGCGCGATATCGCCGGCGTGTTGCGGGGTAGCCGCGAGGACGTTGACGAGAAGGTCCGTGAGCTGGTCGATCGCTCGAAGCGTCTGGAGAAAGAGGTCCAGCAGCTCAAGTCGAAACTGGCCACCGGGCAAGGCGGCGATATGTCGGCTCAGGCAAAGGCTGTGGGTGGCATTAAGGTTTTGGCTGTACAGGTCGAGGGTGCTGACGCTAAGGCGTTGCGAGATTCTGTCGATCAACTTAAGCACAAGCTGGGTTCCTCGGTTGTTGTCCTGGCGACGGTTCAAGACGGGAAAGTGGTGCTGGTTGCGGGTGTTTCGGCCGATCTGGTCGCGCAACTCAAGGCGGGCGACATTGCCGGAGCCGTCGCGGCTCAGGTGGGTGGCCGGGGCGGTGGCCGTGCGGATTTTGCGCAAGCGGGGGGTACTCAGCCCGAGAATCTTGGGGCCGCGCTCGCGAGCGTGGAAGGATTGGTTCGAAATCGGCTCGCAAATTGAGTTGCGCTAATTGAACGATGTATTTATTACTAATGACAAATTGCGTCCCTTAAAAGTAGGATTCTTGTATTCTGAACTGCCGGTAGAACTCTCCGGCTGAGGGACGATGGAATGCTTGACGGCGCGGGTCTTCGAGTTCCGTGCGTCGCACTGTAAGTGCCAAGGAAGCTGAGGAGCACAAATCATGTTGATATTGACGAGACGAGTGGGCGAGACAGTGATGATCGGAAACGAAGTCACCGTCACGGTGTTGGGGGTCAAGGGGAACCAAGTCCGCATCGGGGTCAATGCCCCGAAGGACGTCGCGGTCCACCGCGAGGAAATCTACGAGCGCATCAAGCGCGAAGAAGACGGCGAGGGCAGGTCGCCGGGCGCGGTGCCGCATCTGGTCGATGACGTCGAATAAACCCTTCTTAATCTTCAGCTTTACCTAGACTGCTCCGCACGGGTATCATCCCGCGCTCCTTGATTTGGGCCTTTGGCCCCGTCCGGAGAGGTGGCCGAGTGGTCGAAGGCGCGCCCCTGCTAAGGGCGTATGGGTCAAAAGCCCATCGAGGGTTCGAATCCCTCCCTCTCCGCCAATGGCTCGAGAACGCTCGGAGTCGGTAAGGACCAGGCCCTCGAGGCCATGGGCAATTCGGCTTGTTCAGGATTGCCGGTGTTTGGTTTGCAAGTGGCGCCCGTAGCTCAGTTGGATAGAGCGCCTGGCTACGAACCAGGAGGTCGGGAGTTCGAATCTCTCCGGGCGCGCCAATTAATCAAGAACTTAAGCCTCGCCGCTGAAGGCCCGCTGTCTAATATCCCGGGACGCGTCTAATATTTTTCAGCGAAGCGGTGTCGCTCGCGGCATCTTGCGGCGATAAACAGACTTGGTTGTCTGCGAGCTTGCGTGACCCAAGAGCGCCGCGGCGCTCTCCAACCCGTCCTTGTCGCTAGCGCACTTCGCTCTCAAATCGTGGAAAGTGAACCGCTCGGCGAGCGCGGGCGCCTCGCCGCCTTTGCCGGGAGCCGTCGCCTTGTCCATGAGCCTCTGCCAGATCGCGGAGAATCCCCAGGCCGTATACGGTCGGCCGTTGCGTTTCCTGAGCAGATAATCGCCGGGCACCTGCGGCTTGAGCGCCTTGGCCCGGTCGGTAATCCGACGCAGCTCGTCGGTCCACTCGACCAGCACGCCGGCGCCGGTCTTACTTTGCCTGAACACTACCCCCTCGTCGGTCAACTGTGCCCGCCTCAGGGCGAGTAGGTCGCCGCGTCGCTGCCCGGTGAGGAGCGCCAAGTCCATGGCGATCTGCATGCGCTCATTGGCAAGCGCGCGAACGGCGTCGTATTCAGCATCCGTTACGTATCGAGTGCGCCTCCCCTTTGCCGTGCGCTCGAGCGTGCGTACCGGATTCACCGTACCCGCGCCCCAGCGTATCGCCTTTGAGAACACGTGGCCCAGCAACGATATTTCGTGCCGGGCGGCTACCGGATGCTTGGCGCGGCTATCCAAGTACTTGTAGCAGTGCTGCGCGGTGATCTTGTCGGCCGGCATATCGCCAAAAACAGCCTTGAGTTTTTCGAGCTGCTTGGCCTGATCGGCCCGCGTCTTTGCTGAGCGCTTTAGCAGGAGTACCTCCGTCCGGTACCGATCAATGACGTCGCCGAGGTTGTGGCCGCTCCATTGGCCGCCGACGAGCTTTCCATATGCTGCGAACGCGGCAGCGATGTCCTTACCGAGGGGCTGCCATTCGTTTGTTTCCGGGTGGCAGAAATAGTACGCGCCGCGCCGCATGTACATGCGCTTCGGCAAATGCGTGTCTTGCTTACGCCGTCTACCCATTCAACGCCCCGAAGTTCGGTTCGTGGTGCCGGGTCATTTCCTGCCCGCTGACGAGTTTGCGCTCTGATTCTGCAACCGCGACGATAGGCTCCTTGAGGCCGTTCACAGTAAACCGCCAACCATTCTTCCGCAACCAACGGATCTGTGCATTAGACCGGGTATAGCCGGTAAGCCGCTGCAGTTCTTGTGGCGTGAGAAACATGTCGGCTGCACGGCCCGTCAGATAATTCGGCCGGATCAATCACGATCTTCCGGCCTGACACGCTACGGCAGCCCGTGGACCATGACCATACAACGTTTCATGTGAAAGCAGCGACGAATGCCTATCAAACCCCACGCTATCGGGTCCGAGGCTCATGAGCTTTGCGTTTCGCTTCTTGCTTGGCCATGACGTCCAGCGTGATCTGTTCACGTTCGGTCCGGGGTGGCTGCATTTGCGCGAGAAATCGGCGGATGTCATGAGCAACGTCCAAGTGTCCTTCGCGTTCGAGTACATCGTGAACGGCATACCAGCCTTGCTCCACAGTGCGACGAGTTGCGACAAGCTGCGCCCTTCCCGGCTCAGATTGATTTCGGTCGCGACGAACAAACGCATTAAGCCTCTCCTGGACATAGGTGGACGAATCCCGCTCGTCAGAGCGAAAAACACCGTCTGTTTTTGGAACTCGTGACGCGCCGCGCACGGCGCGCTCGGTTGCATTCGCCGCGATACCCTGTTCGCGTAGATGGGTCGCAAACTGCCGCCTCCAGTCGCGAAGTGTCGCTTTGCGGATATTGAGTCTGACACCCCGCTCACTCAGGGCTTTGACGACCAGGTGAACGTGAGGATTGCCCTGATGCGTGTGCAGCGCCATCGCATACCGATGTTGAAGCGCGAATCGATCCACGTGCGAACGCCCGCACCGCCGCCTCGAGTTTGTCAGCTGGCGTGCCCTTCGGCATGGAGAAGATGAGATTGTGCACGAGCTTGGGCGGCTTACGTCCGTGCGCGATGGCTCGATCGGTGTGGCGGCGACGGACGCCCAGGTCCAGATCCCAATCGTGCAGCAGCTCGTCCTCAAATCCTCTTTCCATCAGCCTCTCGCCCATGTCGGTTTCGATTTCATTCAGACCTTTGCGCCCGATATAGTCGAAATGGGCGCCGACGCCCTCAGGTGTCCGAGCGCCGCCGGAAACCTTGACCATGACTTCCGGGGCTCGACGGGCGGTCCTTGCGATGGAGGCCACTTCGTTCGGGGTCAGTTTAGCCTCTGGGCCGCGCCGACCGAGGCTGGCGATATCGAGCAAGGGTCGCTCCGTGCGCAGGTCAATGACTCGTTTTTGCATGGTCGGTCTCCCAGCTGGCGATGTTCGCCTCAATCAAACGCTTGAAATGGGCCCGTAATCCTTCGAAGGCCGCCAGCATCGCTCTAAGGTCCGCGGTGGTCAGTCCTTCGACCCGCCCGGTCTGGTGGGCGACGCGGGCGATCTGATTCAGATTCCGACCCACCGCGCCCAGCGCGCCGACGGCGTTCCTGAGCTCTGCGAGCTCGCGATCGGGGAGAGGCGGGACGTTTCGCAGGTGAGTGCGCACCAGCATCGAGACGTAGGTGGCGGACGCCAGTCCCCGGCCGGCAGCGCGTTCGCGAAGTAATGCGTGATCGCTGCGCCGCAGCCGGACATAGACACGAGCACCTCGGCGGATTCGTTCAAGCCCAAGCACGCTGGCATCGCTTGCCGGCACCATACCAACCGCGGCGATGACCAGACGCTTGAGTACCGCCGATTCGGTCAACCCTCGCTGTATAGCGATCGCCTGCAGCCGCAACTTGAGATGCGGATCGATTCGACATTGGATGCAGGGGCTTGCGGCCATGTCGAACATCGTCTGACATGAGCGGCAGTTTGCCTATCCGGCAAAACGCACGAATCGACCTCTGAATGATGCGCAAGGTTTCGAGGCTGTTGTCGGTGTGCCGCAGCCAGGGGACTGGCAGTGCCCGGCCAAAAGTGGAAATCCGTCACATATGAATCCGCGCTAAGAAGCGGACGCTCCCGATGCGCTGTAGGCTATCCGCTCAGTCCTGGACGGAAAAAGCCGCGTTGGTGACTAAAATGTTTCGGAGACGTATCCCCTCGAAGGCGGAGATGATGTTGTGGATACTCGGCATTCTTGCGTACTTTGCATTTACTGGTTGGGGGACCATAGATACTTGGCCCGTGGCGAGACAGCGTCTCGAGGCAATCGGCCCAGGGCCTTATATTCCGTTGTCATATGATTCAAGCAGCAAAACTGTCGGAAACGAACACGACGAAGACCGACGGGAAGTCTACGTTGTCTGGTCGCAGATAACGCGGTCTACGAGCACCTTCGCAGTTCGTGCCCATAACTCGGTGGCGACTGTGGAAGAATTGCCTTTCGGACTCATAGAACCAGTGCTTTTGATTTTGGCTTACATAGGCGCTGTTGCCTGGAGGACATATCAGTTGTTTTTTACCGTCCGGCCGGGCTGATGACACAGTTGGAGCATATGTGTGGCGGTGACGGGCCAAGACCGGAGATAGAAACCTCCCCGGCGGCAACCGGCCCATTTTGAGACGTTCGTCGGGCTATTTTGAACGTCTCAATGCGGCCGGTCACGAGGCCCGGTACGCTGTCGATTGGAGACTACTGGATGCCACGTACCAAAAGCGCTCGCGCGCTACTTCGCGGAACTTGGCGCTCGGACCGCGAGCGCACAGTCGCGCAATGGGTCTACCCAAAGAGACTCGCCGTTAAGCGGCGTAAGTGGTTTGAGTCTATCTTTGGTCATTTGGCAATCCAGTACACAGCCGCATTTGAGATTTGCAAGTCTAAAGGCAAAAGGTCGCGACGGAGATATCGCATCGTTTGGTCAAGAGAGGGGCCGGTGTTCCCGCAGCTATTCATCGTAACCAAAGATTCAGGCGGCGAGAAAGGGCAGCACATCTTCTTCGACTCTCCTGATAGCTTTTATGTGCAGGGTGGAAAATGTGCTGAATTTTTCAAGCGCGTGAGAGGTAAACATTGATGGCACCGTGGCTTCGCTCTAGAGCCGCATCATGAACCGTCCTGGGCAGATCGAGCCCAATGAATTTGAACTCGCTATCCTTGAGCGGCTGGCTGCGGAGAGTCCGCCACTTCTTGCGTATATGAGGAACCTACACGTCTTGAGTCGCGAGTTCACCGGTGTTGGTAGCTACACCAAGTTCAGGTGCGCAGATAAGGGAGCCCAAACAAGTCTGCAGCCAATCTCTTTGAGTGATCTTATAATCGTGCCAGGAGTTCAAAGCGGAATGGGTGCCGTTTTGTTTTGGGAGGGAGACCAACCAAAATGCTTGGAGACGTATACTTTTGGCGCTGAATTGTGGGACGGCGTATTCGAGGGATTTTACATACAGAAGGCCACCAAGCCACCTTAAATTGGCTTCGGCAGTCAGTTTTCCCCAAAGCCGACAATCATCACTGCCCGCAACGGGTCCGAGAGTACCCATTAACGGCCCTACGCGATTTCGACGGTCTCCGATTGACCACCACCGGCCACTAATCATGGGTTAATCGCCGCCGGATAGTGGTCTGTCATAACTTGGATTCCGTTTGGTGGCCAGGTTATCCGTGACTCTGGTAGGTTAACCGTCATGAGGCTAACGGATAACTTCGGTCAAAATTATGAGGAGACGGCTCGGTGGTGTTTCTCGCCCTAGATCCAAGCGCCGCTGTCGAAGCGATTGCGCTCGCCCGTCTCAACGGTGCCGCCGTTTGGGTGGGCTCCGACGCAATGTCGCATGATGAGCACTACCGAATTGCAGCGGAGGGCGTCAATCTAACGCGCTTCGAGTATCCCCTCTCGGGCGTCGACCCTGCGGTGGTGGATGACGCGTTGGCGGCAGTGCAGGAGCACCATCCAGGTGAGACGGTTTGGGTGCAGCGTGCCTCGTAGTTCTAACTTTCGTTGGAACGGACATGCGTCTTCGTCTTCGTTGATCGTCGGAGGGAGTCGATCAGTCGGTATAAAGCAGTTCCGGTTTGGTTGGCGCGACCGCGTGCCGCTCAACTGGGACGTTAGACGGCGAGCTTCTTCGGCACGGGTAACTCTGGCACCTTCGGTCATATCGATCTTGAACCGTTTAAGACAGTTTTCAATTCTCCTTACCGCCGGGGGTATTTCTTATGGGATTGATTGCCTTTTTGGGCTCGCGCTCAAAACGCGCCCGGACTTGCCATGGTTCGAGCAGGGCGTATATACGGGACCGCTGTTCCTTTTGACAATCGGTCTCATCGTAGGCGCGCTTCTATCGTTGCTCCCTCGCAAGGCGACGTAAGCAATGTGTTCACGTTGTCTAACTGCGTTGGAGCGGACACGTGGCCTCGTCTTATTTGATCGCCGGAAGGAATCGAGGAAAAGAGATCAGGTAGCTTCGGTTAGCTGATCACGGCCGCGCGCCGCCCAACTTAGACATTAGGCTGCTCTTTACCCCACCAGTCAACACTTGGTTTAGCCGACGGCCGTAGCAGATCGCCGCATTCGCAAACGGTAGCGCCTTGCGGCTGTGCGAATCCATTGGAATAAGTCGTACAGTAGTCGCACAATCAAACCACTGTATGGAACATGATTACTAAGCGGACAGTCTTCGTGCTTGGAGCCGGGGCGAGCGCCCACTATGGATTACCTACAGGTGGAGACTTGCTGCTCGCCGCACAAGAACTCACGGAACGGCAGCTGGAAGAGCATATCCCTTCCTCGATGCAGAGCGGAATATCCACTCTGTACGACACTCTTGCTCATACGGGCGAGTCGTCGATTGATGCGATGCTCGAGAGTCGGGGCGACATACAAGTCCCGGGCAAGGCGCTCATTGCTAGATTGCTATTGCAGAGCGAGTGGAATGTTAAGTCGAAGTACGGGCCTAAATCTAACTGGTACCGCACACTCTTTGGCGCAATGAATGCTCCCCACACTCTCCGAAGTGCTCTCTCAGCCGGTCACGTTTGTCACGTTCAACTATGATCGTTCGCTCGAGCATTTTTTGGCGGAGGCGCTGCGCGTCAAGTTCACCCCGGACCAGACTATAGATCCGGCTGGATTAAGGCGGATGTTCATTCATGTCCACGGACAGCTTGGCTGCTAGAGCTGGACCCACTCTTTGAGACAACGGGATAAGTGGCAACTCCGTTCATTACAGGCGAGGATATCGCTTGAAAGGAAGGAGAGCCATGACGAAGAGATCCCGCCGCAATCATTCTGCGGCATTTAAAGCCAAAGTGGCGCTGGCTGCGATCAAGGGCGAAGAGACCCTGGCGCAGTTGGCCACGCGGTTCGATGTTCATCCGAATCAGATCGTTCAATGGAAGAACCAGTTGCTGGAGCGAGCGGCGGATGCCTTTAACGGTTCGGGACAGGCAGCAGAGGCCGGCCCTGACATCAAAACTCTGCATGCGAAAATCGGACAACTCGCGCTTGAGAACGATTTTTTAGTCGGCGCGCTCGGACGGTCACCCGGATCGAGCGCCAAGCGATGATCAACCCCGACCATGGATTGAGCCTCACGCGTCAGGCGGAGCTCTTGCAACTCTCGCGTGCGTCGATTTACTACGAACCTGTAGGGACGAGCCAAGCAGATTTGAAGCTCATGCGCCGCATCGATGAGCTGCACCTGCAGTGGCCGTTCCTGGGCAGCCGGATGCTGCGCAATATGCTTCGCCTCGAAGGCATCGCGATCGGGCGCAAACACGTTGCGACACTGATGCGAAAGATGGGCATCGAGGCGATTTACCGGCGCGCCAACACGAGCCGACGGCATCCGCGACATGCGATTTATCCGTATCTGCTGAGAAACCTGACCATCGATCGACCCAATCAAGTCTGGTCGACCGACGTGACGTACATCCCGATGGCGCGCGGCTTTGTGTATTTAGTTGCGGTGATCGATTGGTTCAGCCGCAGGGTCTTGAGCTGGCGGGTCTCCAACAGCATGACGGCGGACTTCTGCGTCGAAGCGCTGGAGGAAGCTATCAGCCGCTATGGTGCGCCGGAGATCTTCAACACGGACCAGGGCTCGCAATTTACCGCAGCAAGCTTCATCGATGTGCTGCAGAGAAACCAAATCCGCATCAGCATGGATGGACGCGGTGCGTGGCGCGACAACGTGTTCGTCGAGCGGTTGTGGAAGTCGGTTAAGTACGAAGAGGTCTATCTGCATGCGTACGACTCCGTCGCGGCGGCCAAGGCAGGCATTCAACGCTATTTTTCCTTCTACAACAGCCGGCGTCCGCACACATCACTTGACCGAAAGACGCCCGATCACGTTTACTTCGACTCTCAGCCGCTCGCGGCGGCTGCATAACCCGCGGAGTTCCACTTATCCCGACCGCGAAATCTGCCTAAATTTGTGGGACCACCTCTGCTTACCGCAGATCGGCGGTGATAGCCCCGTCGTTTCGTACGGCGGAAGCGCCGTGGCCATCGCAGAGCAGGATGTCCTTATCGCCGAGCAAAGCCATTAGGATTATCAGTGATCCGCACCCCAACGACCCGCAGTTTGCGGCAGCTGGTGAAGCCCTAAAGGCCGCGGAGCGGATCAATATACTGGGCTTTGGTTTCGCGGCGCGGAACGTAGAAAGGCTAGACCTCAGAAGCTACATGACTCGCGGGGTCGAGGTGTACGCCTCTACGCTTGGCTTTTCCGACAATCAGCGCTCGTTGTTCATTCATCCCGTCGTAAGAAAGGCCGACCCGGCCGCTGTTGTGGGAGATGAAAAAACAGACGTGTTCGAGTTCTTGCGCCTGTACCTGCAGGATTTCGAGTGATTGGACCCACCTGATTTCGCCGGAATGGGACCACCCGAATATAAGGGAGTTACCCCCTCCTTGAAGCGGTCATTCGCCGCGCGGCATCGAAGTGCCAATATTGAGGGCGTAGCGTTCAATCTGAAACCAAGAGGGGAACTTCATGAACAAGATTACAACCGTTGGTGTCGATCTGGCGAAAGATGTGATTGTGGTGTGCGCAGCGGATGGCGACGGTCATGCGGTATTTTTCAGACAGTTTAGTTTCCACGGCTTTGGTCAGTGGGCGGCAAAGCTCGTGCCGTGCACCTTTGGGATGGAAGCCTGTGGCTCATCGCACTATTGGGCCCGCAGGCTTGCATCATATGGTCATACGGCACGACTGATGGCTGCCGAATTCGTCGTGCCGTTCCGCAAGAGCAAAGGAGCAAAGAATGACCGCAACGATGCCCAGGCCATACTGAGTGCTGTACGGCAGCCCGACATGCGTTTTGTCGGCGTCAAATCGATCGACGACCAGGCGGTCCTGGCATGGCATCGGATGCGCAAGGGTTGGAGCGATGAGCGCACAGCCTTGATAAGTCGCATCCGTGGACTAATGGCTGAGTTCGGCGTGTGGATTGGTCGCTCCCCGGAATCGTTGATGCGCGCATTGCCACTCTTAGTGGAGGACGAGCGCATACCGGCGCGGCTGCGTCCGTTGTTGATTACCGCCCACGAGGAGCTGCATCGACTCGAGGAGCGTATCGAATCCTGTGAGCTCGAGATCCGAGCTCACGCCAAGCAAAGCGATGACGCTCAGCGGATTGAAGCGATCATCGGCATCGGCCCAATAACCGCCAGTGCAATGGTCAGCACGGTTGCGCACGCGAGCGACTTCAAAAACGGGCGGCAGATGGCTGCTTGGCTTGGACTTGTGCCCAAACAGTTCAGCTCGGGCGGAAAGACGGTCTTGGGCAGGATTACCAAACGCGGCGATACCTATCTGCGCGGCCTTTTGTTCAATGGGTCGCGCTCAGCGTTGGTGTCAGCGTTACGCAAAGCACCAGCGAAACGCACACGCCTGCAGCGGTGGATGATCGACCTACGCGCTCGACTTGGGTATATCAAAGCGCTGGTGGCCATCGCGAACAAGCACGCGCGGATGATCTGGGCGATCCTTGCGAAGGGCGAAGCTTACGATCCGGAGGCCTGGCAGCGGCATATTCCACGACCAATCTGAGATTGACGATCGGAATGAATCTTCGAGTATGACTGTGCGACAAAGATAGATCACGAGGTTAGACCGAGCGCTGTGAAAACCTGCCCCGAAATCTGGCACACATCTGCATGCGGACGATTGATCATCGCCTCATGGTGTTGTCGTCACCCGAATGAGGACGCAGCGCGCGGCTTTTATCTAGGCCCGGATGATCAGCGCGACCGAGCGAGACATCCAACAAGGCCGTGTAGAGAGATGCAGTCTTATCCTTAATGTCTAGTCGGAGTTGCAAGTCGTGCTTCTTGATCCGATGGGCGGCGAATTACATCGTTCAAGGGGATACTGACCCCAAGGGGTACCCCTCGATCGCCGTCCCAATCGCGTTATAGACGGTCGATTTTTTCGTGCCGCCGGAAAATGGTGAAACCGCGCGCTCGACCGCCAACGTGGAGGAGCATTATAGGTACGCTTTGTCTGAAGATGGCACCTGTACCTTCATGTCGTAGCAGAAGCAGAAATTGCGTCAATTGCCGTTTTCGATTTAAGAATTTTGCTTTACACAGCGGGTAACTCCGTAGAGATTTCGGGGTAATGGACCCACCCGATTTCGTCCCATTGGGACCACCGGTCGGGGCCGCTTTTCGACCCTGAGCGGCGCGTTTTTTGCGTCGCCGGGATCCAGGAGCGGACGGCGATGCGAGCGCAAATTGGTCGGTTTTCCAGGGTAGCTTTGGTCGGGGTGCGCGCCGATCGTGGCTCCTGGGCCGTCTGCGACGGTCTGCTTTCCGGCATCACGCCCCAAAAGCGGACCTCGGTCCGCTCACCCCGCAATCCAGTACCGTCGTGGCACACCACGAACGGGAGAGCTGGATGGCGCGAAGGAAGCTGACGGTGGATAGGCACGAGGAAATCAAGCGCCGCCTGGCCGATGGTCGGAGCCTTCGGGAGATCGCCACCGCCTTGGGCTGCTCCCGGCGCCTGGTGCGCCAGATCCGCGACGGCGAGCGTCTGACGCATGAGACGGCGGCGAGCCCGGATCCTTTGTGGATGTCGCAGCTCGAGTGGCCGCTGATCATCCACGAGCTCGGGCTCGGCCACCCGATGAAGTTCATCTGGGAGGAGCGCGCCAAGGCGCTCAGAGCTGGACCCACTCTTTGAGACAACGGGATAAGTGGCAACTCCGTCCATTACAGGCGAGGATATCGCTTGAAAGGAAGGAGAGCCATGACGAAGAGATCCCGCCGCAATCATTCTGCGGCATTTAAAGCCAAAGTGGCGCTGGCTGCGATCAAGGGCGAAGAGACCCTGGCGCAGTTGGCCACGCGGTTCGATGTTCATCCGAATCAGATCGTTCAATGGAAGAACCAGTTGCTGGAGCGAGCGGCGGATGCCTTTAACGGTTCGGGACAGGCAGCAGAGGCCGGCCCTGACATCAAAACTCTGCATGCGAAAATCGGACAACTCGCGCTTGAGAACGATTTTTTAGTCGGCGCGCTCGGACGGTCACCCGGATCGAGCGCCAAGCGATGATCAACCCCGACCATGGATTGAGCCTCACGCGTCAGGCGGAGCTCTTGCAACTCTCGCGTGCGTCGATTTACTACGAACCTGTAGGGACGAGCCAAGCAGATTTGAAGCTCATGCGCCGCATCGATGAGCTGCACCTGCAGTGGCCGTTCCTGGGCAGCCGGATGCTGCGCAATATGCTTCGCCTCGAAGGCATCGCGATCGGGCGCAAACACGTTGCGACACTGATGCGAAAGATGGGCATCGAGGCGATTTACCGGCGCGCCAACACGAGCCGACAGCATCCGCGACATGCGATTTATCCGTATCTGCTGAGAAACCTGACCATCGATCGACCCAATCAAGTCTGGTCGACCGACGTGACGTACATCCCGATGGCGCGCGGCTTTGTGTATTTAGTTGCGGTGATCGATTGGTTCAGCCGCAGGGTCTTGAGCTGGCGGGTCTCCAACAGCATGACGGCGGACTTCTGCGTCGAAGCGCTGGAGGAAGCTATCAGCCGCTATGGTGCGCCGGAGATCTTCAACACGGACCAGGGCTCGCAATTTACCGCAGCAAGCTTCATCGATGTGCTGCAGAGAAACCAAATCCGCATCAGCATGGATGGACGCGGTGCGTGGCGCGACAACGTGTTCGTCGAGCGGTTGTGGAAGTCGGTTAAGTACGAAGAGGTCTATCTGCATGCGTACGACTCCGTCGCGGCGGCCAAGGCAGGCATTCAACGCTATTTTTCCTTCTACAACAGCCGGCGTCCGCACACATCACTTGACCGAAAGACGCCCGATCACGTTTACTTCGACTCTCAGCCGCTCGCGGCGGCTGCATAACCCGCGGAGTTCCACTTATCCCGACCGCGAAATCTGCCTAAATTTGTGGGACCACCTCTCTCATCACCTACCCGAACTTTTGGAAACAGTTTTATCGTAAGTTCCCGCAGTACCGCGAGGCGACGATCACGGCGCGCGAGTTCGATCCAGGCGAACGGGTGGAAGTCGACTATGCCGGCGATCCGATCGAGTGGTACGAGATCAAAACCGGTCAGATCCACAAAGCCTACGTGTTTGTCTCCGGGCTCGGCTTCAGCCAACTGCTCTTCGCCTGGGCAGCGGAGGACATGAAAAGCCGCAACTGGCTCGGCGCTCACCGGCGGATGTATGAGTGGTACGGCGGCGTGCCTCACGTGACGGTTCCGGACTGCTTGAAGACCGGAGTCGTCAAATGTCATCTGTACGATCCCGATCTAAACGAAGACTACGCCTATTTAGCAGCACATTTTTGCACGGCTGTCGTTCCCGCTCGTGTGAGGCGGCCTCGCGATAAAGCAATCGCAGAGGGACTGGTAAAAATCCTTTCCCGCTACTTCCGGTTCCGCTTCCGCCGCTCCCGATTTACCTCGATCGAGGAGATCAATCGTGCGCTGATGGTGTGCGTTGAGCGAATCAACGACCAGACCCACCGCCGCTTTGGCGTCTCGCGCCGCGAACGCTTCGAGAAGATCGAGAGAGCCGCTCTGAAGGGCTTGCCGAGCGTTGAGTATGACGGTGGGGAGTGGAAGACGGCGAAGCTCCACCCCGACTGCTACGTCGCTGTCGACGGTGACTACTACAGCGCACCGCACATCCACCGGCACAAGAAGCTGCGAATCAAGCTCACCGAGCACCATGTGGAGATCTTCCTCGATCTCGAGCGCTTGGCGATCCATCCGCGGTGCCGGCAGAAGGCGGGGCAGCGGATCAGGATCCTCGAGCACTTCCCTGCGAACTCGATCGCCTTCTACGAGGCGATGCCGCAGAAGCTCCTGTCGCAGTCGCGCTTCATCCATCCCGACCTCAACACGTTGTTCCTCGAGCTCTTCAACGCCGACGTCTACGCTCATATCCGTCGCGCCATGGGCTTGGTCTCTGCCTGCACCAAGGAAATCTCTCGCTCCGGCCACGCTCTGGCGAGCGAAAACATCGGCACCGCCATCGCCACCATGCGCCGCTACAACCGAATCCGCACCCCGTACTTCCAGGAATTGCTCAAACAAGCATGCAAACAATCGATGAACCCGCAGCCGGCGCGTGAAATCGTGCGCCGCCCGGGCAATCCCTTCCTTCGGTACGTCGGCGCTACCGCGTTGCAGGGCGCTGACGAACCCTCCATCCCACCGACTGCAGCCCAGGAGAACTTACCGCTATGAGTATTGCCATTGCCAAGAACCACATGGCCGAGATGAACATGCTCGGCATGCTCGCCGTGCTCGATAAAACTCTCGCCGACGCGACCCGCGATAAGATCAGCTACTCCGAGTTCGTCGATATCTTGTTGCAGGCCGAAGCCGACTACCGCCAAGAACGCAAGGCCGTCAACCGCATCAAAGCCGCCAAGTTCACCGTGCGCCCGGCGTTCGAGGACTTTGACTTCACCGCGAAGCGCTCGATCACGAAGGCGGAAATCAAAGAGATCTATACGCTCGGATGGCTCAACGATGCGCGGCCGCTCCTGCTCATCGGCGAAACCGGTGTCGGCAAGACCTTTATCGCCCAGGCGGTGGGCCTCCATGCCTGTGCCAGTGGTAAATCGGTCCTCTACATGAGCATCACCGCGCTCCAGGAGAATCTCGCCATCGCCCGCTCGAGCGGCACCTACCTCCGCTATCGTGCCAAACTCGCCAAGTTCGATCTGATTATCTTCGACGAGATGGGGATGCGGAAATTTACCGCTACCGAAGCGCAGGATCTGTGCGAAATTATCGAAGAGCGATCCATCGACAAGTCCATCGCCTTTACCTCCCAGCTCCCGGTGGATCACTGGAACGAGGTCATTCCCGATGCCGTTATCTTCGACGCGATCCGGGACCGACTCGAGCACTCCGCGCTCACCCTCAACATCACCGGCGACACCTATCGAGGGGTCAAAGCCAGAAAACTTGCCTCAAAGAAAAAGGACGCGTAGAACTCTCAAACCGCGGCTCCGCCGGTAACCCATGCAAGGTGGGTCCATTTACCCGAAACCGGGCGGGTCCATTACGAGAAATCGTGCACTCGATCTCGTTGCGACGTTTATACATGGCCTTGTCGTATTGCCAAGGTTCGACGCGCGTGCACAGCGGCGGGACCACAGGAATGAAGCCTAAATCCAACGCCAATTGTCGCGTCTCGTTGCCCTCGTACGCTCGATCCATGATCAGACGGCATCCATCGGGCAAAGGCTTCATGCCGCGCAACAGTTCTCGACCCTCCGGCGCATCGCCTGCTTGTCCCGGACTCAGGCAGAACGCGATGGCGCACCGAGCATGCGCGGCAACCATATGAATTTTGGTGCTCCATCCGGCTCGGGATTTGCCGATGGCTTGAGCGCCGTTTTTTTTAGAGCCCCGGTCCCGTCCGGATGTACTTTGACGATGGTGCTGTCCAGACTCACCGCTTCGATTCTGATGCGCACCAGCTGCTGATGCTGCAATTCCTCGAACAACCGATCCAAGACACCCGCTTTCGCCCAGCGATTCATGCGCGTGTAAATGGTGTGCCAGTTGCCAAAGCGCTTGGGGAGGCTGCGCCACTTGCAGCCATTTTCTGCCACAAACAAAATCGCGTTCACGACTTGAAGGTTGCTGAGCGAGACATTGCCGCGCTGAACCGGCAAAAATTCCTCGATCCGACTGAACTGCTCTTGAGTGATTTCCATGAAGCATAGAATATCACATAGTGTTAACAGGCCCTAGCGGATATGGGTGATTTCGTAGTCGTCTGACGGACTACCCTCGCCGGTGATGCAGGTAAAGCATCCACGACCGACGATTGCCGAGCCCAGCGCCCAGATCGGTTCACCGCAGTCGCAGCCCTCTCCGCTTTCGGCGGCGCGCAGACTTTCGCGAAGCGCGGCCTCGAGTTCGGCGGGGCGATCTTTAGGATTGCTCTTCAAGTGAAGCGGGATATACCGCGCGATCGAGATTGCAATGAAGTTTCCGCGGGATTTGCGCCGTCGTGCGCGCATCACGGTCCCGCCGTGATGCATTGAGCGAACGGCAGCAGCGCCTCGAAGTCCTCGACGGTTTTTGCTTTCGGCAGTTCAGCGAACAATCGCCGCAGGTACGTATACGGCTCCAAGCCGTTGGCGCGTGCGGTGGAGACGATGCTGTAGAGTGCCGCGCTCGCCTTCGCGCCCTTCACGGTGTCCGCGAATAACCAATTGCGTCTCCCAAGGGCAAAAGGACGGATCGCATTCTCGGCAAGGTTCGTATCAATCGCGAGACGCGGATCTTCGACGTAGCGCACGAGCTTCGGCCACTGTGTGATCAGATAGCCCAGTGCCTCGCCGAGTTTGCCCGAGGGCATCGTCTCGTGCTGCATTTTGGCGGCCCACTCATGCAGGGAGGTGAGCAGCGGCACGGCTTCTGCGTTGCGGATCCGCGTGCGCTGCTCATCGCTTGCGTCCTTGATCTGCCGTTCGATCAGATACAGCGCATCGATGCGCCGCACCGCCTCGTGCGCGGGGGAGTCCTGCTTGCGATGCGCATTGGGCAGCGCTTTGAGCGCCTCGAAGAAGCGTCTCCTCGCGTGCGCAAAACACCCGACGTGTATGAGGCCGGCGCGTTCCGTGACGCCCTCATAGGCCTGATAGCCATCGCTCTGCAAATACCCGCTGCAACCCTCGACCAAGCTATCGGCGACCTCGCCGCCGCGACTCGCATCGTAATCAAAGAGAATGATCCTGTGATGTTTGGGACCAGCGACTCTCACCCACATCCAATGCAGGGCGCTCGGCGCCTTATCGCTGTTCAAGACCTGCACCCGGGTCTCATCGATGCGCACGTAGCCGCTGGATCGCAGCCGCTCGTCCATCAAGTTGATGAGCGGCTGCAGCGGTATGTGAGGCCGATCATCCAGGCCGCCTGGGTGGCCCGAGGTAAGCGGGCTCCGTAACGCTCGAACATCGCCTCCTGACGATACAGCGGCAGGGAGTCGACGTACTTGCTGGTCACCAGATGGGCGAGCAAGCCCGGGGCGGCATTGGTCTTCGGCAGGATATGCTCGGGGAGCGGTGCGCTCTTCACGCACTGCTCGCAACCCTGGCAGGCATACTTGACCCGCACGTGGCGCAGCACCTGCACTTTGGCAGGCACATAGTCGAGCTGTTCGCTGATATCGGCACCGATCTCGGTGAGCACACCGCCGCAGCCGCACTGTCGATCGGCGAGAGGGAGTTCATGGCGGATCTCGACCCGCTGCAGGTGCGAGGCCAACTTCGTGCGACCGGGCCTACCGCCGGCCGGCTTCTCGTCCCGCAGCGGGGTGGCTTTGAGCTCAGGCTCGATGCCCACCGCTTCGGCGACCTCGAGCGTGGCTTCGATCTCGTTGAAGAGCTCCGCTTGCCCGGCGGCGGCGCTCAAGCGCTCGCGGCTCGGACCGTAGGTGTTGGCTTTGAGGACCCGCAGCGCCTCTTCCAGCAAGCGGATGCGCTGTTCGCGTGCCTCGATGCGGGTACGCAGCTCGGAGTTCTCCACCAGAAGCGCGGCGCGATCATCCGCAGTGAGTGCGGTATCGGTGCCGACAGGTGGGCTCTCCAACATGCAATTATTATCGCATGTTGGAGAGCCCAGTGCACCATAAAATGCCTATATTTATAGCACTTTACGCACTCTCAGCCGACGCGCTTCAACTGCAGCTCACGATGCCCTTCCGCCCACACATCAAACCCGTCGAGCAATTGATTAAGCTCGCCCCGCTCATCGACACCGTGTCGCCCTCGCTCATCCGTGGCCAGATGAATCGCTGCTGCTCTAAGCGCTTCGACCACAGCACCAGGCCATTGCGCTCCCAGTACAAAATGCGGATCCGATCGCGACGGGCATTGCTAAACACATACAGCGCTGGCGCGAACACGTTGCGCTTCAGGCTCTGCTCTACCAGCAGCGCGAGCGAGGCGGCCTGCTTGCGCAAATCCGTCGGCGCCACGCACAGATACACCACTGCCGCCGCGGTTGGACGGATCATGCGACTCGCTCAAGAACGCCGAGCACCTCGCCAAGGGATGCAACGCCGCCGATCTCGAGCTCCGCGCGCCGACCGTTCGCAAGCACCAGCCGCATCAACATCGACCCGCTGCGACCGGCGTGTCCTTCACGGCGACACGGGCGAATCGCACCGTCGCCGGCGCTTCTTCACCGCGGCCGCTTTGCCCACCTTCGGCGTGCCATCCGCCCCGAGCCACTGGCCGGTGCGGCGCAGCACTCGTCGCCATCGATACGCCGCATCTGCGTCGAAGCCCTCGCGCCGCGCATACTCGGCCATCGAAACTCCAGAGCTTTGCCTCCGCCCCAGCGCCCAAGCCACATCGCACTCATCGTCGCCCGCTGTTCTCGTGTCAACATGTCGTCTTCCTTCGGTTAGTCGAGGCGACATGTCATCAGGAATCTGAAATCTACGGCAGAATGTGGTTTCCTAACCGCTTACGCTG
>CAVWME010000038.1:0-9479 GCA_963755935.1 uncultured Gammaproteobacteria bacterium | reverse complement strand
GAGCAATACCCTGCTGCTGCTGGGCGATCTGGATGCGATCATCGCGATGGCCATGCGCAAGGAGCCGGATCGCCGTTATCCGTCCGTCGAGGCGCTCGCCGACGATATCTCGCGGCATCTTCTCGGCAGACCGGTACTGGCGCGCCAGGGCGACTGGCGCTACAACACGGCGAAGTTCATGCGGCGTCATCTGCTGCCGCTGGCGGTGGTGGCCGCCGCATTTCTGGGTCTCGCGCTCATAGCGGGCGTCACCCTCTGGCAAAATCATCGCATCGAGATGGCGCGCGATGCGACGGCCCAGGAACGCGATCGAGCGCAGCAGGTATCCGCCTTCCTCATCGACGTGTTCTCGCAGGCAGACCCTTACACAGCGCAAGGACGCGACACGACTGCGAAAGAACTGCTGGATCGCGGTGCGGCGAAAATCGGCAGCCAGAATCTGCAGCCTGAAGTCCGGGCGCAGCTCCTCGAGAGCATCGGAGTCGCTTACCGCCGCCAGGGATTGACCGAGCGCGCGATTCCCTTGTTCGAGCAGGCCGTCGACATCCGGCGGCAGGAGAAGCCCGTCGATACCCAGCGCACCGCGGCCGCGCTCGCGAATCTCGCGCGCGCGCTCACCGAGGCCGGCCATCTGGGGTCCGCGGAGGCCTATCTGCAGCAAGCGCTCGAGATGTCGCGCAAGGGCGATCAGTCCTCATCGATCGAGACGGCCGATATTCTGGTTCAGTACGCACAATTCGAGCTCAGCGCAAAAGGCGACCCCCAGCATTCCGGGAAGCTCTTCGCGGAAGCCCTCGGCATCTACCGCAGCATCCTCGGCAGCCAACATCTGTCGGTCGCAGTCACGCTGAGCGGTCTCGCAGCGACCGCCACCTGGATGGATGATTTTGCCGCGGCCGAGAAGTACGAGCGCGAGGCGATCGAAATCTTTCGCGCCACCGTCAGCCGCAATTACCCCGATCACGCGGTCGCGTTGGCTACGCTCGGCTACATCCTGACGGAGCGCGGCCAGTACGCGGAAGCCGAGCAGCTGCTGAAAGAGGCGCTCGAGATCGAACGAAGCGTGTTCGGCGAGAACAACGTCCGCGTGATACAGGCCGAAGATCATTTGGGCGACCTGTATGCGCAGCGCGGCGACATCTTCAAGGCCATCGAGGCCACGGCAAGCGCCGTGGCCGGCGCCAAGCAAGGACTGGGCGCCGATCACTATCTCACCGGCTACTATCTGAACTCGCTGGCCAGTGAGTATCTGAAGGCCGACAATGTGTCAGCCGCCGAGATCGCCGCGCGGGAGGCTCTCGCCGTCTATGCGCGCTCGCTACCGCCGCAGCACCTGTATGTCGCCTCGGCAAGACTGACGCTCGGTGAGATCCTGCTGCGCCGGGGCGCGCTCGCGGCCGCCGAGGCGGAGCTGCGCTCATCGCTCGACATCAACAAGGCCCTGGCCGGTGCGGACAGCTGGCGCAGCGCGCGCAGCGCCGCGAGCCTCGGATGGGTCTTGATCCAACGCGACAAGTACGCCGAAGGCGAGCCGATGCTCGCCGCAGCGCGTTCGCGATTGCTCGCCTCTGTGGGCGCGCGCCATGCGGCCACGCAGGAAGCCACCACTCGCCTGGTCGAGTACTATCGCGCGACCCATCGCGACGCCGAGGCGCAGAAGGTCCTCGACGAGACGGCCAAGCACTGAGGGTTTGTTGAACTAAGCTCCCGCACCAAGGTCCCCTCCGCTAGACTCAGGGCATTGTGACCGGATTATTACGGAATCGTTAGGGAGCCATATGACCGTGCGAATCAAAGTCCCATCGATGCTGCTGGCAGGCGCGCTGCTCGCGTTGTCTTTTGCAAATAATTCAATCGCCGGTCCGGCCCCCGAGGAAGCCCGGCTGCTGACGGCGACGGAGGTACTGGAGGAAGTGCAGGCCATGCCGGACCAGCGGGTGCCCGATACACTGCTCGCGCATGCATACGGAATCGCGGTGATTCCGGACGTCACCAAGATCGCTTTCTTTTTCGGCGGCCGGCACGGCAACGGCGTGCTCACGGTGCGCGACACGCTCAATTCGCCGTGGAGCAATCCGGTTTTCGTTTCCCTGACCGGCGGAAGCTGGGGGCTTGCAAGTCGGCATGCAGGCCTCGACATCATCCTGGTGTTCACGACGCAAGAGCGGAGTCGAGGGCATCGCCGGCGGCAAGTTCACGCTCGGGCGCCGACGCATCCGTGGCCGCGGGCCCGGTCGGCCGCCAGGGATCGGCTGCGACGGACGTCTCGTTCGGCCGAAATCTATTCGTATGCGCGCACGCGCGGATTGTTCGGCGGCATCGCGGTCGATGGCACCGCAATCGCCATCGACAAGTCCGCGAACAGGGCTTTCTATGGCAAGACGGACGTGACGGCGAGCGAGATATTTTCCGGGCAGGCGCCCGCGCCGCCCGCGACCGCGCAGCGTTTCCTGGCGCGGTTGGCGCAGGCCACGCATAGCGCCGTGCGCGGATCGCCCGCGCCGCAAGCTGACATGCCGGCCTCCGCCGCACAGGTCGCTCCGGTGGCCGGCGCCCCGGCGCACCGCCGAGGAGCCCCGCACGTATCCGCTCGAGAGACCAGAGTCCAAACTAGGGCCCTTCGCCAAAACCGCCAACGTTCACGACATGCAATTGCAGCCGGCCTCAACGCCCGATCCCCGACTCTGCGGCCGCGCACGAAGCGACGGTCACCGAGGTCGAGATACAAACAACCGAGCGGCATGTGCGACGCGTCGCTTAGCTCAACCCGGCGGCCACGGCCAATGGCCCGGAGTCATCTTGTTCGTGGACGCGTTTGGCTTGCGCCCCGCCATGCGCGACATGGCCAAGCGGCTGGCGCAGAACGGCTATACCGTGCTCGTGCCAAATCCTTACTATCGATCGACCAAGGCGCCGGGCCTGCCGCCCAATTTCAGTTCTCCAACCCGCCGGATCGAGAGAAGCTCGCTGCGCTGCGCGCGCCGCTCACTGCCGAGGCGGTGATGCGGACGCGACTGCATACGTTGCATTTCTCGACGCTCAGAAATCGGTGAAGAAATCCGCCAAGATCGGTGTATTCGGCTATTGCATGGGCGGTCCATGACCATGCGTGCCGCCGCAGCGCTGCCGAACCGCATCGGCGCGGGCGCCTCCTTTCACGGCGGCGGACTGGTCACCGACAAGCCGGACAGCCCGCACCTCCTGGTTGCCGAGAATCAAGGCGAGTACTACTTCGGTGTTGCGGCCAACGACGATGCGCAACGAGCCTGAGGCGAAGACCATGCTGCGCGAAGCGTTCGACGACGCCCGACTGCCGGCGAAAATCGAGGTCTACGCAGGCTGCCTGCACGGTTGGTGCGTGAAGGATATGCCGCATCACCGGACGGCAAACCCATCTACAATGAAGCCCAGGCCGAGCGAGCGTGGCTCGAGCTGATCGCGCTCTACAAACAAACACTCGTGTGAACGACCGAGCCCCGAATGGCAACCGATCCAGCGAACCCTGCGGTGAACCCTCCGCGCCGAGACGTAGACCGCGAAGTCGTACAAGCGTGGCTCGACGCACTGTCGACGTCTGCCTGCGATGAACAGGAATTCCTGGGCGCTGTCGAGAAGCTGAGCCAGCGCTCCGCGGAAGCGGGCTGGGATGCGCTCTCCCTTCTGGATCAGTATTACCGCCTCGGCAAGATTCCATCCGAGGTCTTCGGCAGACTGAAGTCGAGTCTCTCGAGCCAGCTCGTCGGCGCAGGAACCAACAGCGGGGAGCTGAGTGTCCCGCTCCCACAACGCGCGGAGGTCGATGCCCAGTCGGCTCCGCGGACACCTCCAACCCCGACGCCCGCGGCCCAGGTTTCCCGCACGGCCCCGCGACCCATCGCGGCGACGAGGGCGAGGCCGCCTGCCGTAGCGGAAGCGGCCGGCGGGGACCCGGCGGCTCCGGCGAAGCCGGTGGCCGCAGTCGAGCCGCTCCGTCGATCGGCCCGGCAGGAAATCGCGGTCGGCGAGGTCTTGCGGGGTCGCTACGTCATCAAGAGCGTCTTGGGCCGAGGCGGCACCGGAACAGTCTTCGAGGCCGCCGATCTCTACCGCGTCGACCTGCCGGAATCGGGTCAGCGGGTGGCATTGAAGGTGCTGCACGGGCAGATAGCCGGCAAGCCACAATTGTTTTCGGAACTGCAGCGCGAGTTTCAGTTGCTGCAATCGCTCTCGCACCCGAACGTGGTCAGAGCGTTCGACCTGGACCGCGACGGCGATCTCGCGTTCTTGACGATGGAATTCTTGCGCGGCCTGTCTCTCACGGGGGTACTCGCTGCACGCAATCAGGTGCGCTTCGAGCGTGCGCATGCACTCGCCATCGTCCGCGACGTCGGCGGGCGCCATCGGGCACGCGCATTCGCGCGCTGTGGTCCATGGCGATCTCAATCCCGGCAATATTTTCATCACGAACGAGGGAGAGATTCGGGTTCTCGACTTCGGAGCCGCACACGCCTCGCTCGGAGGCCCGACGGTGTCCGCTCCCACCGATCGCTCGCCGATCGCGACCCCGCGATACGCGAGCCCGCAGGTCCTCGACGGCCAGCGCCCCGATGCCCGGGACGATGTCTACTCGCTTGCCTGCCTGGCCTATGTGCTCCTCAGCGGCAAGCATCCCTTCGGCGAGAAAACGGCGCTCGGGGCCCAGGAACAGCGCCTGCGGCCGTCGCGACCCGATGGCCTCAGCCGGGAAAGAGTGGCGCGCTCTGCGCACGGGTCTCGCGTTCGACCGCGAGAGTCGGCCCGCCGATGTTGGGCAATGGCTGGAATCTTTCGACTGGAGCACGGCGGCGCCGCGCCTGCCGCCATTGCTGACGCTGGTGCGAGTTGCTGCGCCCCGGCGCGGTCGCTTGGCATCGCGGCGCTGGTCATTGCGGCGATCGTAGCGGCGCTGGCCGCGGCCCTATGGGCAAACGCCTATTTCGGCGGCGACCGGCGCCTGCCGCTCGCCGCGACGAACGAGTCCGAGCCGCGGCCCGAAGCACCGCCGGCTGCAATCGGATCGGCCGAGCGCCGCCGCGCAGCTCGTCTCCGCGCCCGGCAAAGAGCCGCCACGGCGCCGCGCCGCCGAGCGCAGCGCGCCGCGACGCCCGCGAGCGCGCCCGCGCCGCCAAAGCGCCTGCCGAGCTCGAGTCCGGCGCCGACGAGCCCTTCCGGCGAGCCGCACCAGACTCGCCGCGAGCGGCCGCGGCGCCGAGCTCGCTGCGGGCGGCGCCGGCCCCCAGCCTCTCCCGTGGCCCCATCCGTCGTCGACCGATGGGGCGCCGCTGGGTCCCCTGCCGAAATCGCGCATCGAGCTCGCGGCCGACACCATCGATGTGCCGCTCACCGATCCCGCCGCGCGCATCATCGTCCGCCGCCGCGGCAGTCTCCAAGGCCCTGCGACATTTACTTGGTGGACGGAATCGGGCACGGCCAAGCCGGGGCAGGATTTCGTTGCAGTCGCGCCTCATCAGGAAGTGATCGAGGAGGGCAAGAACTCCGTGAGCCTGTTCATTCCCGTGGTCGGCGATGCGACACGCCAGCAGCCAAAAAGCTTCTACGTAGTCATCAACGATCCTGGAGACGGGTGTGACTCTCGGCGCCCGCACGCTGACCATGGTGACGATACCGCCCTCGCAGTGACCTCAGCCTTCGGCCGGTGCGAAGAACACGAGCACCGTCAGTTCTTCCACGATGTCATAGAAGCGATGCTCGACGTGCGCCGCGACGAATACGAGCGCGCCGGCCTCGAGCGGCCGGTCCTCTGCGCCTGCGCGCATGCGCGCCTTGCCCCGCACTACGTAATAGAGCTCGTCTTGCCCGTGCGGGCGCTGAGCATCGAGGCTGCCCGCGGGAAGCACGTAGATGCCGGCGCTCATCGAGGCGACGCGCAGAAACTCGAGGTATGCATCGCCGCCACGGGCGCGATCCGCCGCGAGGCTCCCGAGGTCCTTGAAGTCGACGTCCTTTGCGTTCACGATTCTGCTCCGTAAAGTCTTCGAGGATAGACCATGCAATCGGCGTCGGGACTCCTCATCGCGTACATCGCGGCCGCGAGTTTGTTGACCGTCACACCCGGCCTCGACACGGCGTTGGTGCTTCGAACCGCCGTCACGCGCGGCCCGCGCGAGGCGGCACTCACGGGCTTGGGCATAGGCGCCGGCTGTTTCGGGTGGGCCGCGCTGGTCGCGTTCGGTCTCGGCGCCGTGCTCGCAGCCTCCACGCTCGCCTATGCCGTATTGCGCTGGATGGGCGCCGCCTACCTGCTGTGGCTCGGCTACAAAATGCTGCGCTTTCCCCGCCGCACGTTCGTGACCGGCTCGGCCGCGGCCACTGCGAAGCACAAAGCCTTTCCGACGGGCCTGCTGACGAACTTGTTGAATCCCAAGGTGGGCGTCTTCTACGTCTCGTTCCTGCCGCAGTTCATACCCCCGGGCGTGCGCGTCGCGCCGTACATGCTCCTGCTCGGCGCCATTCATGCATTTCTCGGCCTGATCTGGTTCGCCTGTCTGATTGCCGCCACCCGTCCGCTCGCGCGCTTTCTGTCAACGCCCCGGGTCGTTCAGCTCTGCGACCGGCTCACCGGCGGGATGTTCCTGGCGTTCGGTGTGGGTCTTGCGCTCGATTCGAGGCGCCCTTGAGCGCCGTATCGCGGTCGTCCCCGATGCGTAAATTCCCGCTGCTCTTGTTCGGGCTGCTCCTCGCCGGGGCAGCGGCGCTTATCTTTCATCTTGCGGAGCAATTGCCGGACTTGGTCGCGGTCCACTTCGATGCCGCAGGACGCGCGAACGGCTTCATGACGCGCGCGGGTTGCCGCGACTTCATGCTTCTCACGACGCTCGGCGTTCCGCTTTTGATCACCCTCGCCACGGCGCTGCTGCCGCGCCTCGTGCCCGCGTCGCTGATCAACATCCCGCACCGCGACTATTGGCTGGCGCCCGAGCGAGCGAGCGATTCGCTCGGCTTTCTGAGCGAGCAGGGTCTATGGTTCGGCTGCATTTTTGTGGTGTTTCTCGCCTGCGTGGATGCGATGCTGGTCAAGGCGAATTCGGTCTCGCCTCCCGAATTCCCGAACAGGCTGTTCATGATCATGCTGGTCGTCTTCTTCTGCGCCGTCGGCGCCTGGTTCGTGCGCATGTTGAGACGCTTTCGCTCACCCGCCTAGCGTCGCACGCCCCACCCTCAACCCTTTTCGCTGTCGATCCACTGATTGACGATGCTCTCGAGCAGGGTCAGCGGCACGGCGCCGTTCTCGAGGACCACCGCATGGAAGTCCTTGAGATTGAATTTGGGCCCCAGCACGGCCTTGGCGCGCTCGCGCAGCTCCAGAATCTTGAGCTCCCCGACCTTGTAAGCGCAGGCCTGCCCCGGTTGACCCATGTAGCGCTCCACCTCCGAAATCACCTCGCTCTCGTTCATTCCGGTGGTGTCGACCATGTAGGCGATCGCCTGATCACGGCTCCAGCCCTGGGAATGCAATCCCGTATCGACGACGAGGCGCGCGGCCCGAAACATCTCGGCCTCCAGGCGTCCGAGATCCCCCAGCGGATCGTCTTTGTACATGCCGATCTCGGAGGCGAGGTGTTCGGCGTAGAGCGCCCACCCCTCCGTGTACGCCGAGTAAAGAGGCACCTGGCGTATCAACGGCAGATTCTTCATCTGCTGCGCGGTGGAGATCTGAAAGTGATGGCCGGGGATGCCCTCGTGGTAGGCGAGCGTTTTCATCGTCCAGGTCGCCGTCTCTTTGACGCTGCGCAGATTGACGAAGAACGTTCCCGGCCGCGACCCGTCCATTGCCGCCATGTCGTAATAGGCGCCGCTTGAGCTGCCCTCGGCCGACGCCGGCACGCGCATCACCTGGAGCTTGCCGGGCGGGACGGTTCGAAAGTATTCGGGCATCCGCGCATTCACCTCATCGAGAAGCTGCTGATAACGCGCGAGCAACTGCGCCCGACCTTCATCCGAGTCCGGCAATAGGTAGCGCGGGTCGTGATGCAGTGCCTGAACCCGCGAGCCGACCGTTCCGGACGCCGATCCCTGGGACTTGAGCAGGGCGTCCATCTCCGCATTCACCCGGCTCACCTCGCTCAGGCCCAGCTGGTGCACTTGCTCGGGCGTGTAGTCCGTGGTGGTCATTTGCCTGAGCGTGGCCGCATAGTAGGCGGCGCCGTCGGGCAACCGGCCGGCTCCGTCGGTCTGAGCGGCGGCGGCCCCCCGCACCGACTCGAGCGCCGCCGTCATGCGCGCAAAGGCCGGATAGACCTGATCCTTGAGCGCGGCCGCCGCCTCGAGCGTGAGCCTCGCCTGCTCGGCCGAATCGATTCCCTTCGCCTTCTTCATCCGCTCTGAGAAGCTCGTCACGAGGGCATTGTCAGCCGGTGCGGGCTTCACGGTCGCCTCGATGCCCTGCTCGGCTCTCTCGAGAAGGGATAACGGCAGGATCACCCCGCTCTTCGACTGCCGCAGCATCTCGGCGGTCACGGCGTCCAGCTTACCGGCCGTCGCCTCGAGGCGCTTCACATAGTTGCGCGCGCTCTTCTCGTTTCGGACGATGTGCTGCGTCTGCAGAAAACTGGGCAGTTGCACCTGTACGCCCCACATCGGCGCGATCGGGTAGAGCCCTTCCGAGGAGATCCAGCCGAAGCGCTTGAACGACAACATCGTCTCGTACTGATCGAGCAATACGTCATAGGTGATCTGATCCTGCCGGCCGAGCTTCGCCCGGTCGAACTCCTTGACCTGCCTTACGAAACGCTCGTTCATCGCGTAATCATCGTCGCGCTTCTTGACCCCGACGGCCGAGAGCTTCCCGGAGTACCAATCGAAGACGGTGCCGTCAGCAATTCCTACCTGGGTAGCGAGTTCGGGATTCTGCAGGAGAAAGATCATGGCCTGCCGATTGGCGAGCTGATTGATGGTGAAGGGCCTGCCGAAGACGATTCGGTAGCCTGCGTAGGCGGCGGCGACAGCACAGCGAGCCGATCCAGCCGAATACTTTCAGAGCTCTCTTCATCCTCAAGCCTCCCGCATCTCCGCGCTGCTCGACGCGCAGTGTCATATAGCACGAAGGTTCCTGCGAAGACTACGGTCGATACAATCCAGTGCGCGGCGTTACAATCACGTGCGAACTTTGCCCGCAGGAGACCCCGATGTATACGCTTTACTACAGCCCGGGCACCGCGAGCATGTGCGTGCACCAGGCACTCATCGAGACGAACGCCGAATACCGCTTGATTCCGGTGGATCTGCAGGCCGGCGGGCAGCACGACCCGGCTTATCTGAGGCTCAATCCGAATGGCGTCGTACCGACTTTGCTGATTGACGATGTGCCCTTCAGCGAATCGGCTGCTCTGCTGATGGCGATCGCGACCCGGCATCCGCAAGCGGGACTCGCGCCTGCGGAGTCTTCGCCGAGCCGCATCGCCTGGTATCAGTGGATCGTTTATTTGGCCAACTCGTTGCAG
>CAVWME010000037.1:0-97159 GCA_963755935.1 uncultured Gammaproteobacteria bacterium | reverse complement strand
CAATTTCTTGCGAAAATCGATGAGCTCGATCGTGTAGATCGGAGGGATAAAGCAAGGTGAGGATGCCTCCAGTATGGTGATGCCCTCCGCCGTGACCAGCTGGCCGAATACGATATCGCCGGGTTGCATCCCTTGGGTTGCGCTCCGTTCCAGCACCGCCCGTTCCTCGCCTGTGAAAAGATCGCGGGCCTAAAAACCGTGCCCGGGATCACAGCGCAAAATCTCGTGGAAACTAAAAGGGGTCCTCAAGGCATGACACTAGATATCGTCGTATCACCGGGTCCAGCCGTGCACCTCTGCGTTCGAGAAAAAGCGCGGTCGGACTGCGCTCGTGAAGCTCGGTGTCCGCAACCTCAGTGCCGTAGGGATCCGGCGTCCAGCGATGAAAGAACCACGGCATGAAGACCTGGATGTGCGGGGTCTCGGGATCAAAAGATTCTTGCGCGCCGGAGAATTCTTCCCAGGCTTCTTCAAGTGTGTCGGGACCGTACGTTTCGGCCACAAAAGGCAGCATCGTGCTCGCCATGGCAAATTCGTCAAGCGCACGCCGCACCCGCCGCCAGGCGAGCGCTTCCGATGAATCGGAAGGTTTGAACGCGGCGCGCAGACAACAGTGTTTGTACTTCTTGCCGCTTCCGCAGGGACAAGAATAAGTTCGACCTGGAGTCATGTCTGGTCACGATGCGAAGGAATGCACGCCGCGTACTTTGCTGCGGGTGATAGTGGGTAGAGGCGTGTTTTCGCTGCGTGAAAACTTACAAATTTATCTGACATGGTTCCATGTTCGCCAATCATGGTGGACTAAGCAACAGCTCGCTGATTGAGCTAAATTGCGGGGCGGGCGAGTTCGCAGTGCAAGCTTTTGCGGTCTTGGGGTATTATAATCGTAGAAAGACTCGAGTCGCGTGTTGGTGGCCACCGACGCGGCCGTCGTCTTCCTAGCAAGAGCAACGACAAAAGCCAATGGCTGCGCGAAAAGTACGTCACAACATCCGGGTCGCGCCTGTCACGGCCCGCGCCCAACAGGTCTTCGCTGGACAACCCGCGTATGCCGCGGCTTGGCTGCGCGAGCCCAAATCCTCGTTGGGTGATCGCACGCCGTTGCAATTGCTTGCCGCCGAGTCCGGCGCCCTCGTTGTCGAGGAGCAGTTGGCCGGGATCGAACGCGGCATGCTTGGCTAAGGTGATTGTCTGGCGATTCGGCGGACCCTTAGCGTAAGGCCTGGGCTTTAGCGAATTTAGAATAACTGCGCGCCCATTCGCTCGCTTCAAAACAGTGCAGAGCAGGCTCGCAAGATAGGCGGCGTTTACGCGAGCATAGATGCTGGCGATGGGGTGCGAGATTCCCGGCCACCAGAGTGCCTCTCCCGTCGCTGCGATGCCACGCGTAAGGCGTCGGGCGAGAGAAGCCGAATAGCTCTGAAAAAAGACAATTGGCTTCCTCCGATCCAACGAGCATGAACAAATCCCGGCCAATGTGTTCCTTGAGCATTCGCGTGTGAAACCATGGCTGATGGAAATAGCGGGCCCATCAGGCATCTTCTCCGCCGCAGCCACGCAGCGGGGGAAGCTGAAAGGATTGGACGCAGGAATTGAGCTGAGAGGAATGGGAATGTAAAGCGGCGTTTCGAAGATTCAAAAGGGGCGCCAATGGCTCGCTAAAAGAGATCTAGAAAGAGTCAAACGGAAAAAATCGGGTTAGTTTCGCTTTAAGAACGAGGTGGGTCCGGCCAGCCAGCCAAAAGGCATTAAGGAGCTCGGCGAAGGTTACGCATGATAAGCGGGGCGTTATCATTCCCAAGGTTTCGACCGCAGTTCTCATAAACAGGCCAGTGGTGAAGTGGTGATGCGGCCGTGTTGTGACAAGCCTAGCTTTGATGTTTCAACTTTGCGCTCGTCATCAGCTCGTTGCGAACGTTCGATATATTGCGCTTGAGTACGTGACAGCACGCGGACGCCCTAAGGCGCGCGCCAAAAAAATTGGGGACTGTTGCCGAGCAGAATATTTCGCGTATGATTCAATCCATTGTGCTTGAGCGCAATCGGTCGAACGCGAGCGGGAACAAAGCTATATTCGCAGGTTCTCGCGAACGGGTGAAATTTTGGGGACAACTCAAATTTTCGGAAAACCAAAATCCGATTCGCGAGAAAACCGTTCTCGCTTAACGCGATGTTCCCCTGGCCACCATTCACAGCTGGTCGCGATCTTCCATGTCCAGCGGTGGTGACATTTCGCCTCCCACGGGCGTCAAGCGGTGAATCTGTCTGAGAAGCGCCTGAGGCGACACCGGACGGCCCAGGAAATCCTGCATCAAGGTACGAGTGTCACGCTCTGAGCCATACCGCAGTAGGTGTTCGGAGACCCAGGCATACCAGCGGGAATCTCCCGTGTCGAAAGTGCCTAGGGTCTCTGCGATGTGCTGCCGCATCTCGGCGGTGAGAATCGCCCCGAAACCGTAGTTCACCATATAGCCAGGAAGGTCCGCCAACTGCACTCGCACCGCCCACCAGGAATACTCCGGATGCGGCGTTACGTGCAAATAGTGGCTGGTAATTTCCGTCCAAAGCGCGTTAGGGTCGGTCTTGGGTGCGCGCAACATGCGCAATTCAAACAGAGACCATGCCGCGTCGAGCACGACGGCGGAATACAGAGCCCGCAGCGAGAGTTGCTCTGGCGCTTCATGGCCCAAGTAGCGGCGCTGCCAGGCTGGCTCATAGGTACTCCAGGCGGGGACGTCGGCGACGGCCTCGGCAAACAGATCGCTCGGCCAGTCCACAAAGGCCGGTCGATTACGAATCGCGGTGATGTTTACCACGTGGCCGTTCTCATGAATCAGCTCGTTCAATATGGACAGGCCCCCGCGCTCGTACTGCGCCGACACGCGTGCCACCGTGGGCCTCCAGGCCCCGTTCACCAAGCGTCCATGGGTGACAAATTCCGTGTAGGCCACTGCCGCCTTGTCCGGCCTGGGCGCAAGATCGTAGAGCGTTCCCATTTGCGCCAGATCAGCGCCCAGATCGCCGTAGAAACGCCGGGTAATTGGCTGCAGTGATTCCCATGGGATATACGGTGCGAGCAAGCGATCGGCCTCGCTCGCCTGGAAACGGAGGTCCCAGGGCTCGACCACGACATCGCTGCTCGAGACACGCCAGGCGTCCAGGATCTGAACCAGCCACCGTTCGACCTCTATCGGATCGATGCCTGCGTCGCGGGCGGCGTTGTCGATTTCCGAGCCGCTTTTGCTCGCTTCAGCGGCAGCCCCGGCGATCATGCGGCGATATGGGCTGTCGGGCTCGTTGTCGCCGTTGATGGCTTCCCACAACGGAACGAAAGCCAAGAAAGCCGCCTTGCGTCGGTCGGGATCGGAGGTTGTATGCAACAGGTCGAGGGCGGAAACCCGGTTGATCTTGCCGCCCTCAAAGCTAAGCCCGTTACCGATTTCGACGAAGCAGGCGACGAGAGAAGATTTGAGATCGGGATACGCAATGTCTTTGCGCGCCGAATCCTGACATTTGGCGACTGGCTTGACGATCGCTCCGTCGGCGGTAAGGGCCTTCAGCTGCCTCCGCATAGCGGCGACGGCACTGATGTCTCTGCCCGATAGTAATGAGGTGGGCAACCCCTCAAGTTGCCGGGCCAGCTCCGCCCGCTTCTTGGCGTACAACCGCTCCCAGGCTGCCCGGTCCTCGCCTTGGTAGCTGGTGAGCAAGCCGGAATCGATGGTGGCCAGGATGGTGTTGGCGTCGCTGACGTCAGCATAGAGAGATTCCAGCGTCGAGACTCTTTTCGAGTCCGCCATTAGTCGAGCATCCGCACCAATAGACCTGAACGAAAGGAGCAAACCACACGCCAAAGTAAGGGACAGCAGGCTTCTCATAGGGCTTGTGATCCGATCGACCTCTCGGTCGTCGCACTCGTGCGTGGTTAGGTCAGGTTCGTGCGTCCAATATTATCTCGTGGTTTCTCGGTGATTCAGCGGGGTAAGCGGTCGAATATCGCGAAAATATTGTACAACCTCAGTCGGATTGCTAGCCGCATAAAGCAGGGCGGCGTGGGCCGTGGTATGCGTCGCGCTGCGCGGACCGCTCGGGAGGTGGCGCGCAGATACGGGACGCCGATTTACGTATGGGAAAACGGCAAGGTCGTTGCAAAGGACCCGAACGACGATACGAAATTAGACACGAAAATCGGGTGGATTTTAGCCGTGTGTCCGGGGTTCAGTGGCCGTTTTCCGCAAAATCAGTCGTGGATAACAGTGCGGATACTCGGTTTTCGATCATTCAAAAACGCCGTAATTTGTAGGCTTTCCGTGTATCGTGCAATTCCCTCCCTGAACGTCCACTGACGTCCACCAAGCGCTACTATCATCTTACCCGCTCCCTTTTGCCTTGCTCGATGCGGCTACACGGTTTCCAGGTCTTCCAAATCTTGCACGAGCTCATGAACGCACGAACGCGAGTGCCCGATCGACATGACGCCGCCAGTGATGGATGCGCCCGACGCCCGGACTTCGAGATGAAAATCGGGGGAGACGCCGGTGAGGGGTATTGCGGATTTTCCCGACCGCCAATTTGGCCAAGTTGTCGACTGATTTCGGGCAACGGGGATTGCGCGTGCTCGATCTTTCTTGGTGTTGACGTCAATATAGTCATCCTCGTCGCGCCAAACTCACAGGGAGATTCCATGGCAAGCGAAGGGCAGATGATCGGATATGAACTGATCAAGACGGGCTCGCTGGTGTCTTTTCGCATCGTCGAGGAAGAAGTGTTGGCGGCACCCGACGAGGCCGAATTCGGCATGCGGCTGCTGCTCAGATTTGTCGCGGAGGAGGGCGAAGACGACCAAGATGAAGACGACGTCGCGGAGGACACCGCCGAGTGGGGTGCTTTCGGATTCATGTTTGTCCTGGGCGTGTTGTCTTTTGCCGAGGCGAGACCCCGCAATATGTCATCCGTAGATTATCATGAGAACGACGAATTCACGGTTGCGGATTTCATCGAAGGACTGCGATTCGTGCGGGGCGAATTGCACTTCGATGCTGATTACATCCGCGGTCGCAGGATCAAAACGCGTATCGCTGTCCGCGCCAACGGCACTGTGAAGTTGGAAACAGTCGGCCGCGGCAAGGCGGTGCTGCGCTGGCTCGACCGGTTACAAGGAAAGAAGCTGCTTCAATCAGTCGGTCAATGAGGGAAGGCGAACGGGCGCATACGATGCTGATCAAGAAGACTGCCTCGCGAAATTGGTCAGTCGGGTCGTGACGAGGCGAAGGGCTCACTGTGGCTGGACGCTATGACGCTGTTGGCCCGGAGGCCGAATTTCAACCTGGCTCACGCGGCCGTGTGCTCCGCAATCGACTCGGCATTACTTCAGTGCGGGAGCTCGAGCGAAGAGAATCCGCAGCATTGCTGATCGCGACCCAGCAGATAATCGACGAAACGCGGGTGGACCAGCGCTTCACAGCCGGCGAAATCCGCCGCATGCACCAACTCTGGCTCGGGGAGATCTATGAGTGGGCGGGCGAATACCGGGGAGTAAACATCGCTAAGGGAGCGTTCATGTTCGCGGCCGCAATCCAAATACCGAGATTGATGCAGGATCTCGAGAGCGGGCCGCTTCGGGAATATACGCCATGCAGCTTCAATACAACGGCCGCGCAGGCAACTGCTTTGGCGATCGTGCATACCGAGCTGATCCTGATTCACCCCTTTCGCGATGGCAATGGGCGTTGCGCTCGGCTTCTTGCGATGTTGATGGGGCTACAGGCCGGGTTACCGGCTCTGGATTTCGGAGGGATCCGAGGCGCCAAGAAACGAGAATACATTGCCGCCGTTCACGCCGGATTGAGCCGCGACTATGATCCGATGACCAAGATATTTCGCGAAGTCATTGCGCGCACGCTGAAGTCGGTGGCTAAGGCCTCTTCCGTTTGAGACGGATCTTGCTGCTTGCACCGGTTTTCGCACTGCCTCCGAACGGCGCTCGAATTCCCTCGATCGCGGATGATGTGGCGACGGACCTGGTCACGGTCCGTTCCCGCACCTCGGGATTGCGCAGATAACGGTTCGCTACGGAAAGTTTGGTACCCACGCCCTTAGTATACAGTCGGTTCACGGAAAGGCCTGCTGCGATTCAACTCATCTAGCGGATCTCTGGCCTTGAGGCCAGTGCGGCAAATCGGCGCACTGCTCTGTGGGGACCGAGTGTCCGAGGACGTCTACCAACAGCCACTCCTTTTGCGGGTTCGATTTGAGGGTAACTTTCTGTGGGGTCTCAAAAATATCTTCAAATTCCTCAAGATTAAGGCTGACTTTCAATTCTCTCCCTGGCCAATACCCAATCTGGGTAGTACAATACCCAAAATGGGTACTAAAAAGAGGAAGCCGAGTAATCGCGCCGCGGAAACTTCCGGCGTTGCCGACGCATTGTTTACGAAAGTACAACAGCGGGTCTTGGCCGTACTGTTTGGCAATCATTCACGCAGCTTCTACGCAAATGAGCTGATCGCCTTGGTAGGTTCCGGGTCGGGCGCGGTTCAGCGTGAACTCGCCCAGCTAGAGGCTGCCGGGCTCGCGACGGTCAGCCGAGTCGGTAATCAGAAACACTATCAGGCCAATTCATCGGCGCCCATTTTCGAGGAGTTGCATGGATTGGTGCTGAAGACATCGGGTCTGGTGGATGTGTTGCGGTCCGCGCTCGCGCCGTTAGCCGCTCAGATCGATCAAGCGTTCGTCTACGGTTCCGTCGCGAAGGGTACGGACACATCGAAAAGCGACATTGATCTCATGGTGATATGCGAGGGCGTTGCATATGCCGAATTGTTTGCTGCCCTCGAACCGGCGACGAACCGGTTGAAGCGAACTGTAAACCCGACAGTGTATTCGCAGATGGAACTCGATAAACGAAATCACCGTGGAAACGCCTTCGTCAGGCGTGTGCTGGCGCAACCCAAACTTTGGGTGATAGGGGAGGACTGGAAAGATTCTCTGTTCAGCGAGGAGTCGCACCGCAAGAGGATCCCTCAGGACCGCCTTGAGAAAGTGCGGCATTCCGTCGACGAAAGGAAAGAAGCACGCATGACTGGTTCTCCACCAGAACAGCACGCCGGCGCTATCGTACCGGCATTGATCGAGCGGCGGCGCGCCGACATCGCGCTACTGTGTGAACGCTATGGCGTCCGCGAGCTCGCGCTGTTTGGCTCCATTTTGCGTAGCGACTTTGATCTGACGTCGAGCGATGTCGATGCCGCTGTGAAGTTTGGGCCGCCGGCCGACGACTCCTTGGCCCATCAATACTTTGATTTTAAGACTGCGCTAGAGCGTCTGCTATTGCGACCGGTGGACTTGGTGGAATTGGAGGCAATGCCGGACACACGCCTCAAACGCATTATAGAGCGCACGAAAGTCCCTATCTATGCCGCCGCGGCCTGATGTCTTCCTGGAAACGGCGCTGCTCGCGCTGCGGCGAGTCGCGAAATTCATGGGGAACCGCTCGCTCAGTGATTATCTTGCGAATGAGTTGTGCCAGTCGGCGGTTGAGCGTCAGTTGGAAATTGCCGGAGATGCGTTAGGTCAACTGCGAAAACTCGACGCGGTGTTGTTTGGCAAAATTCCGGACGGCGACCTGGTCGTGGCATTTCGCAACGTCCTCGCCCACGGCTACGCGACACTCGATCATCGACGCGTTTATGAGATCGCCTCAAGTCGAGCCGGCGAGCTACTCAAGACACTGGAGATACTTCTATCTCAGATGCCCGAGGTGTGAACGATAATGAGGATTCCAAGATTATGGAATCCGTATTATAAGTGCTGCGCAGTATGAAATCCAAAAATACGGACAGCGGCAAACTGCGAATCGGCGATGATTGGAATGCGATCCGCATCATCGCGCTGTCACAGAGTAATCCCCTCAAAGCGATTGCCGAGTTCGTCGAGAACAGCATCGACGCGCACGCGAAGACCATCACGATCACTCGCGGCCGGGAACACGGCGCGCACTATCTGGCCATAAAAGATGACGGCGACGGGGTTCCGCGCGATCCCGAGGGAATTCCTGATTTCAAGTACGTTGCCACCCACATTTGCGATTCGATCAAGCGACACCTGAAAAGCGACGGCATCGGCACAGGATTGCAAGGGGAGTTTGGTATTGGTCTCTTGAGCTTCTGGACGGTCGGGGACCGCTTGACGATGATCTCGACAGGTACCGATCAGCGCGCGTATCAAATGACGATGAGCAAGGGTGATTCGCGGTACGAGGTCAGTCCACGGCGGGTTTTGTTCGCAGAGAAGGGCACAGAGCTCAAGATCAGCCCACTGCTCGAGGGAATTCGCAGCTTGAGCGGCGAGAAGATCCAATGGTACCTGGCTTCCGAGTTGCGAGACCGAATTCGGGATGCACAAGTCCGGGTAACGGTAATCGACAAGCTCGCTCGCAAACAGTATGAAGTCGAACCTCGGCAGTTCGAGGGTCGATTGCTGCACCAATTGCCGGCGATTCGCACCGGCTACGGAGATGCGTACGCGGAACTGTACCTTGCCGAACCCAATGAGAACGCGCGGGTGGCATTGACGCGCTCCGGTACGCGGGTGATTGAGGATCTCTCGACGCAGCCCGGCCTGGAACGTAGTCCTTGGTTGTCGCGTTACGTACAAGGCCTGGTGGATGTGCCGTTCCTGAACCTCACACCGGGGACTCGCAGCGGGATTATTCAGGACGAGCGCTATGCTGCGCTTGTTGCGGCACTTGAGCCCCTGGAATCTCACGTCAAGGGTCTAATCGAAGAACAGCAGCGCGCCGAAGAAGAGCAGGCCAGTCAACAATCGTTGAAAGCCATCCAAAAGGCATTTCACGAGGCGATGCTCGCTCTGCCGCGCGAGGAATATGACTGGTTTGACGTTCAGAGCCGAGCACGTCAGGAGGGTAGTGCCGCGACACTCAGTGCTGGCGGCGTCCCTGAGGGCACTGATCTGGAGGATCTATTGCCAGGGCTGCCGCAGTCGGGGCGAACAGATACGCGGCAGCGGCAGTTCTTTGATTACGCGGGCCCGTTGTTCAGCGTCGTGGTGTCGCCCGCCGCGAGTACGGTGCCGCTCAACGAGATTCGCAAGTTCCGGGCGCTGCCGCGTGATCGATCGCGACGGCGTGTGATTGATGATCTGCAATTTGCCTGGCGTATGGTGGAAGGCGCGGGTGCGTTACAGGAGACCACCAACCAGGAAGTGGAGTACCGAGCACCCGCCGCACCAGGGCTCGCTCGCTTGAGCGTCACGGTGACCCAACGGGATGTTGCCCGCACTGCGGAGGCGCTGATTACCCTGACTGACAGCCTGGACGCCACCATGAGTCCGGCCGTGGTCAATGCGCGCGGCCTGCCGGGCTACACGTTTGAGCGAGCGGCTGGAGATCTGTGGCGTTGCCGTTTCGATGGCGATCGCAATATCATTATCGTCAACAGTGGTCATCGCGACTTTGTGTTTGCGACGCGCAATCGTGCACTGCAGTTGCGTTACCTGGTGCGACTGTATGTCAAAGAGCTGGTGCTGAAGAATTTCGCGGGAGCATCGGCGGATCAGCTGCTCGAGCGAATGGTCGAGCTGTCGTTGTACACGGAGGAGAAGCTCAAATCGGGGTAGGCGCACAAACTGAGCAAGGAACGTATGAGCATCCGAGGGCGTCCACTAACAGCCACACTTTTGAAGGGTCGGATTTGAGGGTAACTTTATCTGTGCTATCAAAAATCGGTTTGGATCCAGCAAGCTAAGGACGGCGTTTAATTCTCTCCCTGGCCACCACTAAATCAAGGTCCATTCCGGCCCGCATCCAGGCAAGGCAGTGGGATCAATCGCATGATGGAACCGTCACACTCGCAGCTTCACGAACTGTTTCGCGCGATCGGCCAAATGGACGGTCGCGCGCCTTCCGAGTCCCCTGTTCTGCAGTCAAGGACGCCGCAGGACTTCGGAACAAGACTGGGTGAGTTGGAGTCGTGAGTATTCGGATCCCGACTACGCGGCGCAATTTGCCGACGCCCTAGAGGCAATGGCCGCGCACGATATCGTTCGGTGGATTCATTAGCCAAGGCAGGCGCTGGTCATTATTCTGGATGCTTCGGAGCCGAAAGTTGTGACAGTCATGACAACGGTCGCGAAGGCCGAAGATGCGGCGAGAATCGCTAAGCATCTGTCGATTCTCGAGAACGCAGGCCTGGTTCGGGGTGAGAAGCGGGGCCAATTTGGTTCCCAACAGCCTGGTGCGCGACAACCTGGTCAATACGCTGAACGGGTACGTGCAAGAGGTGTGCCCCGTGTCGAAGCCGCTGAAGCGCGAGAGTAAAGCGCGAGCATCGGGACGCTGAAGTCGACGCGGGCCGATATGGTGAGTCCGCACGCAAGCTCATGACTGGGAGCGGCGGCAATCGGGCCAGAACCGGTCGGCCCGCGAGGGGATGTAAGATTGTCACGAAAGCCGCTATTCGACCGAAGGTCTGGCCGCTGATACTCAAGTTGCCAGGGTTCACGACAGGACAGGGACCGCACTGCGTTGCGGCGGCCCTCGCATTGGGTGACGAGCCGGCGCAAGCAGTGAAGAATCCGCCCGTTGATTCCCCGAGAGCCTACGCTTGCGGGAATCAGATCCTGATCCGTGCGGCTCCCTTGAGTCCCACACGCTGCTTAAGATTTCATCTCACCTGTGATGAAAGCCAGCAAATCAGCGTTGACGCGCTCCGGATCGATGATCGCAATACCGTGGGCGCCACCTGGGTAGACCTTGAGGATCGCATGCGGAACGATAGAGGGTACGCGGCGCGCGGTCGGGCCGATTGGCACGATCTGATCGTCTTCGCAATGCAGGACCAGTAGCGGCTTATCGCACTTGGCGATATCGGCAGTGTAGTCGAGCTCCCAGCTGTAGGTGGTTTCATACTGAGCCTTGGCACCGCCGAGCAGACCCTGGAACCAGAACAAGTCGCGCATGCCCTGGGTTGCGGGGGAATTCGGGCGATTCGTGCCAAAGAAGGGTGCGGACAGCTCCTTGTAGAAGGATGAGCGATCGTGTGCGACTCCCGCACGGATGCTGTCGATAACGGATTTCGGAACGCCCCCGGGCACCCCCTCCTTTTGCAGCATCACCGGTACGATCGTATCGAGCAGCACCATCTTTGAAACGCGCGAGGTCCCGTGACGTGAGATATAGCGCGCCAACTCACCGCCTCCCGTCGAATGCCCGACTAGGACCGCGTCGCGAAGATCGAGACCGTTCATAATGGCATCCAGATCGTCCGCCCAGGTGTCGACGTCGTTTCCGGAACCAGGTTGATCGGAGTAGCCGTTACCCCGCCGGTCGTGGGCGACCGTTCGGTAACCTTTGCTGTTGAAGAAAAGCATTTGTGCTTCCCACGCAGCCCCGGTCAATGGCCAGCCGTGCGAGAAGAGGATAGGCGGGCCCTTGCCCCAATCACGATAGTAGATCTCGGTACCGTCACGGGCTGCGATCCTCGGCATGGATGTCTCCTTGATTTGTTGAGCGGCGGACGCAAAGCCATTCCAGCGCTCACTACAGCGCGACGCTGAACGAAAAATGCGAAACTCCACTCTCGGGCGACATGCTGTGAATGTCAATGAGGAGTGGCCGTTGCATCCGGACGTCGGCCGCTCAGGCCGCGCCTCGGTTCAGCCCTGCCGGCCCCAGGTTGGGTCCCAGCTTCTGCGGCGTTGCAAAAAATGTTAAAGAGGAAGTACGCGGCGCCAGTCAGCGCGAGCTCAATTGACGTGATTCAACGGTCCGAAGGCAAGGTCACTTTGACCAAGGAGTACAGAGTTTCCCCCGACCTCATCACCCTCACGATAACCACGCGCATTGTGTGGTGCAAATGCGGACCTCAGTGGCAGAACCTCGACAAGGAGTTCGCCACCTGCGCCATCCCGCTGGTATCGACCTCGGAATTCTCCGCTGTCTCACTGCTCTTCGCGAGCCGAATACCCGTCAAACCTTCAGGCATCAAAGCCACAATATTGCCGCCCCAGCCGATCATTCGCGGATAAAACACCCGGCAATCAGGCGCTGCAACGTACGATGTGACCCAGAACGCATTGAGATAGGTTGTCTCACCCACTGGGAGCCTCTCGCCCGTTGGAAATCCCCGCGGATTTGGGCCGGCCAGCAACATTCGTATGCGCGGCGCGTACAAGATCTGCTGGTCGCCATGCTTGCCGTCGTTTTGGTAGAGCCGTGCAATTAGCACCATGTCGCTGATGGTCGGATAGTAGCCATAGGCCATGAGGGGATGACCGTCGCTGCCATCCGCTTCGATGGTGCGGTTGGTCGGTGCATGATGAATACCGATTGGCGCAAACACTTCCCGCTGCAACATCGACCAGATGTCGGCCGTTGGCCCCTCCTTCGATTTGAGAAAGCGGTCCATCGCGACGCCGAGAATGAACATATCCTGATCGCGGTAACGCGTGACCTGGCCGGGGCCCCACGGATACACGCCGCCGTCCTTGAGCAAAGTGGCCACCTTCTCTTCGGTCGAGCGGGCCTCGTACCATCTCGAGTAACTGGTGTCGAGGTAACCATCACTTGTGTCATTCGGCTCGCGTTTCGTGCTGCCATTGCCGATTCCCGTCGTCATGTTGATTGCGTCTTCAAACCTCACGTTGTGCCAGCCGCGATAGCGGTCCGCCTCCGGCACATAGTCTGCAATCCTCATTTCGAACACGGCTGGGCCATACTTCTCGGCGAGTCTCAATAGAGCTGTTTCGTTCGCCAATGCCTTGGTGGCAGACCAGACTCCGAAGCGCGCGCGATCGCACCACGGCAACTGACCACCGGCGCTCTGGCATTCCTTTAGGTAGAAGGTGCCTTGATAGTCGAGTCCGGACAGTACAATGTCGCTCGCTCGCATCGGGCCATTGAAATTGGCAAGTTTGGCACCGCCAACTTTTGCCGCGAGCTCGTTCCAACTGGCAATCGGAACACCATCGGCGCGATCGGCCTCGTAGCCGCGCTTTAGGGAGCTCAATTGGTCGGTCGCTACGGGCGCAAAGGTCGCCGAAACGAGACCGGCGGCGACGAAATCATCCTTGATGTAGAACGGCGCCGTTTGTTGCACGATCTGAAAGCGCAAATTCGATACTCGACCGTCCTTGTAAAGGAATGTCGCCAGGCCATTGTGCGTCTCGCCCTCGATGGAATTCACGAGCGCAAAAGGGAACCCTGCACGCGACCAGCCGCCATCGCCAGGCTGAGACCAGACTCGGCCGGGCTGCACGATGACGTCCCAATAGCTGTGCCCTTGATTGTTGGAGGCGTACCGGATCACATCTTGCGTAAAGGGAACCAGATCGCCCTTGTCGGTGAAGAAGGAGATGGCGACGCCCGGAAACAAATGCGGATCCCGACCGAGGACTGACGCTGGCGAGAAAACCGCAGGCTTTGTGAGCATCTCCGTCTCGGTCAATCGCAGCGTTCCCACAAATGGCGCGCGCTCCGCGACGGCATCCGAGCCCGGCGTGAACACGCTGTTCGCGGTCACACCGCCAGACCATGTGGACGAAAGCAGCTCAGCTGTGCCAATACGCTGAGCGGCGGTTGCACAGTGCGCAGCCACCAACGTTATCGCCCATAGAATCAGCGCGGAAGGGTGCCATGAAATTTCCCCACGCGAGCCAAACCCGTTCGCCATATGTATTTTCTTTGGAGACTCAATTGGGGCCGCCCGCGCTAGCTTACACAATAGCCGCCACCCGCACCCGCTCCGCCGGACGCTTGGTCAGGAGATTCGGACGCCGCGGCAACCTGCATCGGCGAGCCGCAAGCTCTCGGACGAATTGGCAGTTACGAGGGACTTTATGGCAGGACGCGACTCACCGGCGAAGCATCTAATGGGACTGGGGCGTACTGAGCGCCGCGTGAATCGAAGTTCGACTGCTTTGCATCACTCACTACAACGGGAGACCTGGCATGCCACTGATCAACGTCAAAGTCATCGAAGGGGTATTTTCCGCAGAGCAAAAGATCCAGATTATCCGCAAGCTCACCGATGCGATGGTCGATATCGAAGGCGAGGCGATGCGGCAAGTTACGTGGACGGTGATCGAGGAGGTCAAGAGCGGTGATTGGGGAATCGCCGGCAAGCCGTTGAGCACGGCCGACGTCCGAGCGCTAGCCGCAAGTCGCCCCGTCAAGGCCGGCTAAATATGGAGCCACGGCTGCAACGCCGGGTACAGCGTTACGGTTGGGACTTGGCGGCCTCCGTGTATGAGCTTCTCTGGCAAGCTCAATTGGCCCCAGCGCAGGCAGAGCTGATGGCCTGCGCTGGGTTGATACCCGGCGAGTGCGTGTTGGACGTTGCCTGTGGGACAGGCGTCACCGCACTGGATGCCGCCGCCAGAGTCTTTCCGGGTGGCAAGGTCGTTGGAGTTGACCTGTCGAGTCGTATGGTGGAAGCCGCCCGCCGGCACGCGATGCAGGCGCAATGCACGAACGTCCGCTTCGAGCGGATGGACGCTGAAGAGCTCGAGCTGCCTGACCACAGCTTCGATGTCGCCCTGTGCGCCCTGGGGCTGATGTACGTACCAAGTCCCGAACACGCCGTCTTGCAAATGCGTCGGGTTTTGCGCAGGCGTGGCCGCATCGTCCTGGCGGTCTGGGGCGAGCGCGCCCAATGCGGATGGGCGGACTTATTTCCGATCGTTGATGCCGAAGTCGCGAGCGAGGTGTGCCCGTTGTTTTTTCGGTTGGGACAGGGAGATACGCTTGCGGACGTTTGCTCCAACGCTGGCTTCAACGTCACCACGTGCTCCCGAATCACGACCACTTTGGACTATTCCGACGCTGATCAGGCCTGCGACGCGGCGTTCATCGGAGGGCCCGTGGCGCTCGCGTGGTCACGTCTCGATGATGGGGCCCGCAGGCGATCGCGCGCCCGCTACCTTGAGGCCATTGGAACATGGCGGCTCCCGGACCTTACCTATCGCATTCCGGGCGAGTTCGTCATTGTGGCTGCGTCGGTACGCGCTCGGGACATCAATTAAAATATCGTAGTGGCTTCAGGCGCTTAGCACCTTTTAGAGCAGAGTCTGAGAATCCGCGTGTCGGGGTCCAATCCCTCCCCGGTCACAGCCTTGCCTCAAGGGGCAATTGTGCGATCGAGTCCGTGAGATCCATGCTGATTCAACGTATCCGCATCCGCGTGGTACCGCCAGCATGGCGAGCCGTGCTTCCGGTCCTCGGCCATGCCCGAAGAATCACGACGGGGCATTTTTGACACAGCAAGCGCTTGTCGCATCACCGGAGCTTGAGCCGTACCTAGGCTCCGCCGACAGTGTCCTCATAGCACTCGAGAGCGATCTCCACCTCGGACTGAGCTCGACGCAAGCCCGCGAGCGCCTGGCCAGGTACGGCAGCAACGAGCTCGCGCAAGAGAAGCCGGTTTCAGCCTGGCGGAAGTTCTTAGCCCAGTTCGGCGATCCGCTGGTGATTCTGCTGGTCGTTGCCGCGCTGTTTTCCACCGGTCTGTGGGTCTATGAGCGCGAATCCGCGCTGCCGTACGAAGGCCTCACGATACTTGCGGTAGTGCTCCTCAATGCCGTGATGGGCTACGTGCAGGAGGCCCGCGCAGAGCAGGCCGTTGCCGCCATCAAGCAGATGTCCGCTGCGCGGGCGAGCGTTATACGCGATGGTCAACGGCAGAGCATCGCGGCTTCTGAGTTGGTTCCGGGCGATATCATTATCGTGGAAGAGGGCGACACGGTTCCCGCAGATGCGCGGTTGATCAGGATCGCCGCATTGCAGACAGCGGAGGCCGCGCTCACCGGAGAGAGCCTTCCGGTAGCCAAACAGACCGATCCGATTGTCGAAGAAGCTGCGCTCGGCGATCGTCTCAATATGATTTTTGGCGGCACCGCGGTTACCTACGGGCGCGGCAAGGCAGTGGTCACCGCCACGGGAATGCGGTCGCAGATGGGGCAGGTTGCGGGAATGCTGGCTTCTGCGCCGGCCGGAACGACTCCACTGCAGCAGGAGCTCGCGCACGTCGGCAAGGTGCTCGGGATGGTCGTCATCGCGATCGCCATCGTGATGATCGCCACGATTATCGCCGTGGAGAAAATCAAGGACCTCTCGGCGCTATTTGACGTTTTCATTCTGGGAGTCGCGCTCGCAGTGGCGGCAGTTCCGGAAGGACTGCCCGCCGTCGTCACCGCGGTTCTGGCTGTCGGCGTGCAACGGATGGCGCGTCGCAATGTCATTGTGCGCCACCTGGCTTCAGTCGAGTCACTCGGCTCTGCGAATGTCATTGCCACCGACAAGACGGGGACGCTCACTCGAAACGAAATGACGGTGCGTAGCGTGGTGACCGCGAGCGGTCGCGTTGATTTTACGGGCACGGGCTACGCACCTGAAGGTGAGGTTCGGCGGCATGTCGAGCGCCCGGCCGCTTCGGTGCATGAGCCGCTCGGAGATGTCTTGCGATGCGAGCTCGAGCGCGCACTCTCGGTCGGAGATCGGGCGAGCAACGCAGTGCTGCACGAGCGGCAGGGTCGTTGGACGGTTCAGGGGGACCCCACCGAAGGAGCGTTGCTGGTGGCCGCGAGAAAGGCCGGCATCGCGGCGGATCTGCTCAGCGAGCGGTTCGTGCGTGTCGGGGAGGTTCCCTTCTCCTCCGAGCGCAGGCTCATGACGACGATTCACACCGACGCTCAGCGGAGCGAGATTCTCAAGTCCTTCACAAAAGGAGCTCCCGATGTGCTTCTGGCACGCTGCACGCACGAGCTCGTTGGCGCGGATGCCCGTTTGCTGACTGACACCAGACGTGAGGAAATTCTGCGGATCAACGAAAGCCTCGCACGCGAGGGACTGCGCATGCTGGGGGTTGCATACCGTTTCCTGCCACGGGGGACCGATCTCGAGGCAATCGACGCGGAGATCGAGCAAGAGCTCGTGCTCGCAGGACTCATCGGCATGATCGATCCGCCTCGGGCCGAGGCGGTCGAAGCTGTGAGACGTGCAACGCAAGCGGGTGTGCGCGCGATGATGCTCACGGGCGATCACCCTGTGACGGCGGCGGTGATTGCCCGAGAGCTTGGAATCCCCGGTACCCGCGCCGTGACGGGTGCGGAGCTGGAGAAACTGACGGAGATCGAACTCGAACGCACAGTCCGCGACGTATCGGTCTACGCACGGGTCAGCCCGCAGCACAAGCTGCAAATCGTCAACGCGCTTCAGCGCTCCGGAGCGATCGTGGCGATGACCGGAGACGGCGTGAACGACGCCCCGGCATTGAAGACTGCCGATATCGGTATCGCGATGGGCATCACGGGAACCGACGTTTCCAAACAGGCAGCCGACATCATCCTCGCGGATGACAACTTCGCGTCCATTGTTGCCGGGGTCGAGGAGGGAAGGACCATCTTTGGCAACATCAGGAAATTCCTTCGCTACCTGCTGGCCTCCAACATCGGCGAGGTCCTGACCATGTTCTTCGGTGTGCTGTTCGCAGAGGCGATAGGTCTGACCTGGGCCTCGTCCGACGCGGTCGTGCTGCCGCTCACGGCGACGCAGCTTCTGTGGGTCAACCTGGTAACCGATGGTGCCCCCGCGCTCGCGCTCGGCCTCGATCCCGCGGACCAAGACGTCCTGTCGAGACCCCCAAGGCGGCCGGGTGAAAGCGTGGTCACTCCCAGGATGTGGTTCGGGATCTTGCAGGTCGGTGTGATCATGGCGGCGGGCATCCTGTATGTCGTCGACGCGAGCCTGCCGGGCGGCCTGATCCGCGGCACCGCCACCATTGAATACGCGCACACCATGGCGTTCACGACTTTGGTGTTCTTTTCCCTGTTTGCCGCCTTTTGCGCGCGATCCGATGAGCGCAGCGCCTTCGCGAATCTGTTCTCGAACCGCTGGCTTTGGGGCGCGGTGGGGCTTTCGATCCTATTGCAGATCGCTGTGGTGTACGTTCCGTTCCTGCAGAAGGCGTTCTCGACGGTTGCCCTGTCGGCGAGTGATTGGGCTCGTTGTCTCCTGGTTGGCAGCTTCGTGCTGTGGATTACGGAAGTGACGAAGCTCGCCCTGCGGATGCGGGCGCGGCGCAGAAACCGGTAGGGCGATAAACCCGCGAGGCGCCACCGCCCCGGCCGAAATTTTTCCTTACCATGTCAGTAACATAGTTGCTTTTGGGCGTGGGGCGAAAATCCGCGTATCGGGGATTCCATGCCGTTCCTCGCCACCAACTACATCAGGGTTCTGTTTCTGCCCGGGAGTGGCACCTCCGACAGCCGACGCGTCAAATTGCATGTAGCATCCCCGCAAGAGTTCTAGCGCCCAACGGGTCGGATGTATGTCTTTGGATGGGAAACAAACGGCCGGCGTTCTCGCTGCCGACGGCTCGACCGTCACGCCAGGCCCTGTGACCAATGCATCCTGGGTGCGAGCGCTGGACTCGGTGCTGCTTTTGGGGGCTAATTTCGCATTCATGGCGATTTTCCTCCCGGCGGTGGCCGCTGCCGGCGGCGCCCGTTATCCGATCGTTGCCGCCTGGTTCGCGCTTCCGTGGTTGCCAGTTGGCGCCTCCGCAGGCACCTTCCTTTTTCGCGGCACCGACCGATGGCCTGGCGCGTTTGGCGGCATATTCTTGGCCGGCGTTTCGCTCCACATCTTTCCGTTCGCCCAGTGCGTGTTGCAGGCGGGCCTATCGACTCTCTGTGCTGCGCTCGTCGCGACCCTGTTGCGCCGTTGGCGGTTCGAGCCTTCCATTTCGAATTGGCGGGATCCGTTGTTACTGTGGGCAGCGGCAGGGATTGGCGCGGGGTGCGAGGCACTTCTGACAACGGCCAACCTTATTTTCGGTGCATGGTATAAGCCCGACGCCCTCAATCCGGCCCTGGCGCGCATCGTTCTGGATGACTACGGACATCCGACGCTGTCGATGTCATTGCTCTACCTCACCGCGCGCTGGTTTGGTAACTGGGTGACCGGTTTCGCGCTCGTCGTTCCCTGTGTGTACGTGTTGTCAGTGGCGGGTCGCCAGAGCGCGTATCGAGGAGTCCAGACCTTCGTTCTTGCGTTGCTCCTGAGCCTCTGGGTGCTTGCCGCGGTATTGCCACTACCCTCATTCGCCCTTCTGCCGCTCGCGGTGAGCGCTCTGCTTCTGGTCGTGGGGTCTGCGATTCGCCTGGGTAGCGCCGGTGCTTCGTTAATAACGCTCTGCTTGACGCTGGCAACGACCTTCTCGGTCTTGCTCGGTCACAGTCCGCTGCTTATCCGGCCTGAGGAAGCCGTCATCACCGAGTGGACGTTCGTCATCACCCTTTCCGCGATCGGGCTGGTCGTGACGGTGTTGGTCTCGAATCGTGACGTTGCATTGCGCCGGTATGCCACGCTGTTCGACTCGAATCCGATCCCGCTCTGGGTGCAAGAGCAGAAGAGCGGCCGCATCCTCATGGTCAACGAGGCCGCGGTGGCGCATTACGGATTTTCCCGACAGGAATTCACACAGCAGTCAATCGCGAGTCTCGAGGCCGACGCCGGATCGCGAGAAGTCGCCCAAGTGACTGCCATGACCGCATTCGATAGCGGCGAGCGCCGGCATCGGACTCGCGACGGCCGGCTCATCGATGTCATCCTGCACGCCCGGCCAATCGTGTTCGATGGACGCGAGGCGTCGCTCGTCTTCAGCTATGACGTCACCGATCGCAATCGCTTGCGCAGTGCCTTTCTGGATGCGACCGATCACGCCACACGCCAGTTCGGCCACGAGCTGCACGATGGACTCGGCCAAGAGCTCGTCGGGTTGTCGCTTATGATTCACAGCGCGACCACAAGAGCGAGACGCGGCCACGCACCCGACGCCGAGTCGCTCGCTTTGGTAAGTGTTATCGCGCAGCGTGCGGTGGCCGCTTGCCGTCAAATTGCCCAAGGCCTGTCCCCGCTTTCCGAGTCCGGCGGTAGCCTGGTCGTGGCGCTCGAAGGTCTGGCGCACCGATTCCGGACGGGAGGCACGCCCGAAATACACCTTGATGTCAATAACGAAGCCGAATTTCTGCTGCCTGAAGTGGCGCGCGATCATATCTATCGCATCGCCCAGGAAGCGTTGGCGAACGCCGTGAAGCACGCACGGGCGAAGCACGTTGATATTCGACTCACCATGTCGTACTCGAGCGTTGTCCTCACGGTCCGCGACGATGGTGTGGGCTTGCCACGGCCCGAGGCGCGTGGTTCCGGGCTCGGCCTGACGTCCATGCAACATCGTGCCGCGGCGATCGGTGCGCGCCTCTCTGTGACCGCCCCGAACGGGCGTGGCGCCGAAGTTCGACTCGATTGCCCGTGGGGACGAACGGCCCCGGAGACGGGTCGCCGAAGCGGGCAGGACGGCGACGTTAACGCGGAAGGTGAATCTCCCAAGCGCAGATGATCGTTCCGAGAGGAAGCCGCTCTCTCGATTAGCCTCCGCGCGCGAGGGAGCCGCGGAATTCTGCGCACCTAAGGACAATTGCTTGCTCTGGCGGGATGAGGTAACTGATTAGAGCCGCAAGCACCGGAGGGGTACCTATGAAGAACGCATTGCTTTTCGTCGCGAAGGCGATACTTAGCGGCTTTCTCATCATTGTTCCCATCTACCTCACTGTCTTGTTGCTGCTAAAGGCACTGGCATCGGTTGCGAAACTGGTGCGCCCCTTAACGTTGCTGCTCCCGGAGTGGCTTCCGGCGGGCAGACTCTTCTCCCTGCTTATCGTCCTCGCGCTGTGCTTTTCGATTGGCGCTGCCGTACGTACTCGAAAGGGGCGGACGATCCGGCATCGAATAGAGACCAGGTTCTTCGAGCGCATTCCCGGATATTCTCTTTTTCGGAGTCTGACCGCGCAGGTAACTGGCGACACGCGCGAAAAGGTCTGGAAGCCCGCGCTCGCTGAGATCGAAGACGCTCTCGTCCCTGCCTTTATCATCGAAGAGTTCGAGGACGGGCGTTACACCGTCTTTGTCCCGTCGATTCCTACTCCGCTTGCCGGCGCCGTATATATCCTCGAACGGCAACGGGTTCATCCCGTGAACGTGCCGTTCACCCAAGCCATACAGGTGATCTCCCGGTGGGGATCCGGCGCCCAGGACCTTGACTTGGCCATGGAGAGAGCGGGCAAAGGAGATGCAGCGATGCTGCCTCGCTGAGAGGCTCGTCGCGCTTATCGTCATTCCGACTTTGTTTCCTCGATCACCCGGCCGTTCAGCGGTTGCGTCGGGCGGTTGTTGTGCTGGTAGCGCGCTCTGAACTCCGTCAATTGCGCCTCAGAGGCACGTACCGGAGTCTTCAGCAAGAACCAGCGGACGTTCTCGCTGCAAGGCGGCGTCGTCAGGGAGCCGTCGAACGTGTAGTAGCCGCGGTGCTCGGGCAGGAACTTGCCCATATCGACGGTTTTGCCTGCGATATCGGTCTCGGCGGAGCCCTTCGCCGGGAAGTTGTCGAAGATCGGCGCGAGGAACTCGTTCGTCTTGCCCGTGCTGATCAGCACCGCGACGACGGCGAGCTCGCCTTTGGCATTCTTGTGCACGATGTGCGCGACCATCGGGTATTGCTTGCCGTGCACGCGCTCCTCGGACGGCTCGTGGAAGTGCACCTGCACGAAGTCGTAGTGCTCATCGCCGATCGTGAAGCCGCCGCTGCCGCTCTGCGCATTGACCTGGAAGGAGTGGCCGGTATCGGTCACCTTCAGCGCCGTCTCCTTGTAGTCGAACTTCAGCTCAGGCAGGTCCTTGACGACGGCTCTCTCGATGTTGATCGGCGACTGGCGCTTGCCCGTCCCGCAAATCGTAAACGCGGGATCCTCGGACCCCCAATGCTCGGGTCCCGTCTCACCGGAGTAGCTCCAGTGCGGTGCTGCGCCCTCCGCGGCGTGCGCCTCGACGCCGACGCACAGTGCAACTGCGCAGGCGAGCGCCCGCGGCAGCAGGCCGGTCGAAGCAAACGCGATATCAGTCATGGCCAGCTCCCGCTAAAGTGTGCCCAGGTCTCCCTGGGGCATACCCGATGTGCAGTATCGAAAAATGGATTGTCTCGCGACAGAGGAGCTCTGTTCTATTGCCCGTCGGTGCAGCGACGTGATGCGTTCGAGCTCTTTCTATCAGCTCATGCGCGCGGCGGCGGTCGTATTGCTGACCGCGGCGATGGCTTTGCGTATTGCCGCCGCCGAGAATTCGCAGGACGAGCATGCCCGGATGGCCGACTGGCGTGCCAAGCGCCTGGCATCGCTGACCGGCGAAACGGGCTGGTTGACGCCCATCGCGCTGTACTGGCTCAAGGACGGTGAGAACAGCTTCGGACGGGCATCGGACCGAGCTTTCTCGGTGAATGATGCTGCGCTGGCGGCCGACACGGGGGCTTTCGTGCTGGCGGATGGTCGCGTTCGATATGTCGCGCACGCTTCGAAGGCGATGACCTATCTCGGCCGGCCGGTCACGAGCCTCGACCTGTTAGCCGACGTCGATGAGAAACCCACGGAGCTCGTCGCCGGGTCGCTGCATTTCATGCTGATCGAACGGATGGGCCATCTCGGCATTCGCGTGCGCGATAGCGTCAGCCCGAACCGATTGCAGTTCAAGGGTCTACAGTATTTTCCAGTTCGGGCCGACTGGCGCATCCAGGCGCACTTCGAGCCCTATGTGCCCGAGCGCAGCATCCCGATCGTCAATATTCTGGGTATGACGGAGGAGATGATCTCACCCGGTGCCATCGTATTCGAGCGCGACGGACGCTCATGGCGCTTGGATACGATTCTGGAGGCGCCCGGGGATCGGGAGTTGTTCGTGATGTTTTCGGATGCGACCAGCGGCAAGCAGACCTATGGCGCCGGCCGCTTCCTATACGTTGGATTGCCCAGTGCGGATCGCATCGAGGTCGACTTCAACGAAGCCTTCAATCCGCCGTGCGCATTCACCGACTTCGCGACCTGCCCACTGCCACCGCAGCAAAATCAGCTCGCCTTGACCATCGATGCGGGAGAGCTCAAATACCAGCGCGCGCATTAGGTCACACCCGGTTTGCAGGATTTATTTAGTTAGTTCATGGACTTAGGGAGATTTTGGGTCATAGGGACTGAAAATCCGCATGCGGGAGGTCAATTCCCTCCCTGGTGACCGAATCCGGCGGGCCTGTTCCGGTCAAATCGATAACGATTTATTTCAGTCCCTGTGCCAGGATAGCGGCCTCCTATTTTCCAGATCGCAGGCCAAGGACGACGTGCGCAGAGGTTGTTCTGTGGTCTTTGAACGCACGGCAACCTAGGATTGGCCGGTCGTCGCGGGCAGTTAACTATGGCTCTGCTGTCGGAACGAATATGGGCCGCTGTACGCGACCGTAAGACCCCACCGCCGTCGTGGGCGATCTCTGCCCTGGCCACGGCGGCAGTGGCCATCGCTTATTTCCTGTCGGCCCGGCTGAGCCTGGTCCTCCTCGAGAAGCCGGCCGGCGTTGCCGCGTTCTGGCCGGCCGCGGGCGTCGCCTCCGGCGCGTTGATAGCCGCGGGCTCTGCGGCTCGGTGGCCCGTTGTCCTCGGCGTGATGGCTGCGACCCTCGCGGCGAACCTACTGGGCGATCGCGACGTTTGGAGCTCCCTCGTATTCGCCGCTGCGAATGCCGGTGAGGCCGTCATCGTCGCGGGTCTGATCGCGCGCTGGTACGGCCCGCTATTCGAGCTCAATACGCTACGACGCGTGATCGCACTGTTTGCGGCGACAATTGCGGCATCGGCCACCTCGGGTATCGTCGGCACGGCGGGGTTCGTATGGTTCCATGGCGCTGCGCTGACGTCCGTCCCAATCGTATGGCTGCACTGGTTTGCCTCGGATGCGCTGGGCACGCTCACCGTGGCACCGCTCGTGATCGGTTTGGCATCATTGATACGCAATGTACCGTCGACTCGGGAAACCGCAGAAAGTGCTTTGGCACTCGCCGTGGTATGCGTTCTGTGCGCATTCTTGGTGTATTTGCCGAATAGGCCTTGGACCCTCGAGTTGGCGACCATCGCTCTGTGCCCTTTCTTCGTTTGGATCGCGGCGCGCCTTCCGCCGGGTATCGCCAGTGCGGCAACCTTCATTTGCGCCACCACGGTTGTCGCGACAACCACGTTTTCCATCGGCATTTTCGGCGATTCCGGCTGGTCGGTCGATCAACGCATCCAATCCGCGCAAGCGAGCATCTTGGCGATCTCGTTCGGCGCGCTGGTTCTAACGGCGCTGTTCAGCGAGCGAAGGCTTCAGGCGATCGCACTTTTGGACAGGGAGGCCCAGCTCCAGGAGGCGCTGCGGGCCGGAGGCGTGATGGCCTTCGAATGGGATCTCCACGCCGACCAAGTTCGTCACAGCCAAAACGCCGTGCCGATCCTGGGATTCGGATCGCAAGGGGTTATTAGCGGACTTGAAATGTTGGGACAAGTCCATGCGGACGATCGCCCTCACGTGACAGCTTGCATGCGCGGCGTCAACCCGGACAAACCCTCTTATTCGGTGACATTCCGTTACCGACCGGCGGAAAGTGATGGTGAGGTATGGCTGGAGCAAGTGGCTACGGCCCAATTCGACTCGGACGGATTGCCAACGCGCATCCGGGGTCTGACGACCGACATCACCCAGCGCAAGCGATTCGAAGCGGAGATTTCGCATGCACAGAAACTGGCAGAGCGAGCCGATCGCACCAAATCGATCTTTCTTGCTGCGGCAAGCCACGATCTGCGACAACCGCTGCAAACTTTGAGGCTCCTGCACGAGGCACTCGAGCAACAACGTCCGGATGGCGAGGCGCAAGAGACCATCGCCGGCATAGGCCACTCGATTGACACGATGTCGAGCATGTTATCGAGTCTGCTGGATATCAATCGACTCGAAACAGGGAGTCTGCGCCCATCGAAGAGCGACTTCGCCGTCAATGAGATATTCAGTTCGGCGGCAACTGACCTGCTTCGGCCGCTTGAGCAAAAGCGCTTGCATTGGCGCGTTGTGCCGTCCGATCTCGTGGTTCATAGCGATAAACGCATGCTCGAGGAGATGATCCGCAATCTGTTGTCGAATGCAATCCGCTACACGGATCGAGGGAAAATCCTGATGGGTTGCCGCCGTGCCGGCGACAGTGTTCGGATCGAAATTTGGGATACCGGCATCGGCATCCCGGGAGAACAGCTGCCTCACATATTCGAGGAATATTATTGTGATCCCGACCGCGGCGGCTTCGGACTGGGTCTCGCGATCGTCAGGCGGCTGGGAGATATCTTGGGACACAGGGTCGATGTGCGCTCTACGCCGGGAAAGGGCACGGGCTTTTCCATCGAGGTCGCACGTGGGCGAGACTATGTCGGTATATCGGCATCGATTCCATCACCCCATCTCGATGCCGAGCTCTTCCGCGGCACCGTCCTTGTCATCGAAGACGAGACCTCGGTGCGGGCTGCGCTCAATCGGCTGCTGACCTTGCGGGGGTTCGAGGTTATTGGCGCGGCGACGGTGAGTGAGGCGATCGCCCTGATCAAGCAGAAGGACTTGTCCCCGGATCTGGTGTTATGTGATTACAACCTCCCGGGTCCGATGAATGGCGTCGAGAGCATCAAGTCACTGCGTGCCACTCTTGACTGGAATCTTCCTGCGATCGTAATGACCGGCGATACCAGAGCGATAACGAGGGATGCGATTGCCTCGTTTGGTGTGCCTGTCCTCGTCAAGCCCTTTATGGGCGACGATCTCGTTCGCTTGATCAACCAGCTCTGCCGCGGTTCAGAATCTCCCGCTCGCAATCGAGGCGCACGTGTCGTTGGGCTCACGGAGGACCGCCTGCGGCGTTAGATTCGGCCCGCCCCCGGGGCACGCTGCGCGCCATCGGCGCGTTGTGCGTCTCATCAGAGTGTCACGATTTCCTGCTAGGTTCACCGCATTCTCATCGGAGACGCTCGTGGCAAGGCGGCTACTTATATGCGGGGTCGCTGCGTTTATTTTGACCCTCGCGTTTTCGTCCTGGCACGACAGGCGCTACGACGCAGCGCCTGTGGCAGACGTTGTGCCTCTGCCGAGTAAAGGCAGTCTCGTGTCTCCGGGCGCGCCGCCCTTGAATCCCCCTTCATCCGAGGCTGCGACGACGCCAACCGCCGCGGCAGCGCCGGCGCCAGCGGTCACGGCGATGAAGCCGGTCATTGCACCGGATGAGCCGGCGCAAAGCGATCCTGTCGCTAACGGTGCGACGCTTGTGCGGAGAGACCGAGGCGCCGAGCCCGGCTCCAGATCGCGCTAATCCTCCATGACCTGCGTGGCGAAGCGCGACCGGTAAGCTGTGGCGCGTGCGGGCTGAAGGCGTGTCTTCATATAACTATCAACTGCCTGACACACTCTCTTTATACCCTCGGCGGCAGACTCCAATGGGATGGCCTTACACAGTCAGGGGGGTGTATGAAGATCAAAGCGTTCGTCTCGAACACGCTGCATGGATTGCACATGGCGGCGGCATCGCTGGCGGTTCTGCAGCTGTCGGCCGGTCAGGTGCTGGCGGCCGCTCCGGCTGCGGCACCCGCTTTCGGAGGCTTGTGGAATTCCGGCAGCGATCGGAGCGGTCAGACGGCAACACCCATCAAGCATGTCATCGTGATCATCGGCGAGAATCGCAGCTTCGACCACGTATTCGCCACCTACGTGCCGAAGCCGGGTCAAACGGTCCACAACCTCCTGAGCGAGGGCATCATCCAGCTGGACGCCAACAAGAACGCCCTTCAGGGACCGAGCTTTCACAAGGCTCAGCAGCTCTCGGCGTCGGATTTGGGCGGCCAGGATGCTTTCCTGCTGAGCCCACCGAAGCAGGAATTCCCCAGCAACCAGTTGCCGGCGCCGGAAGTCGGCGGACCCTCCGGGGCGAACGGCTATTTCTCACCGAGCTCGTCGAAGCACACGACGGTGGCCTGCGGCACCATCACGGTCAATGGTAAAACCAGCACCAACTACCTCACCCCAGCGGCTTGCGCCGCCGTCACCGAGAACGGCTTGCCGGACGCTTCCGATGCCAATGGGTTGACCTTCTACCAGTCGCTCGCTTCTGGCGGGACCAACCAATATCACTACACACCGGACCTGCGCATCGTCAATTTCGACAACCTGCCGGCCGGCCCATTCCAGCTGACGAATGGCACCAATTCGGCGACGCCGGGTTACAGCCTTACGTACACCGACTACAGCGCGAGCCCGGTCCACCGTTTCTACCAGATGTGGCAGCAGCTCAACTGCAGCGTCGAACACGCCACGTGGGACAACCCCTCCGGTTGCAATGGCAAGCTGTTCTCCTGGGTCGAGGCGACCGTCGGTGCGGGCACCAACGGCCTGACCCAGGCTCAATATGCCCAGGGTTACTATGGTCCTTCCTTCAGTGAATTCTTCGAGTATCCCGCCGGCTATTCCGCCGCGAATCCGCCCACGGCTGCGCAGTGGACCGCCGACGAATATGCGCTCTACGACTCGGTGCCGACGACCACGGGTGAGGGGGCGAGCGCCCTCGGCTTCTACAACGTGCAGCAGGGCGATGCGCCGTACTTCAAGAGCCTGGCGGACACCTACGCCATGAGCGACAACTTCCACCAGTCCGTCAACGGCGGCACCGGCGCGAACCACATCATGCTGGGCCACGCCGATGCGATTTGGTTCAGCGACGGCAACGGCCACGCAAAGACCCCGCCCCATGACGCCCCGGTCACCACCATGCCCGCAGGCTTCGGCGGAACGGTCGACGAGATCGAGAATCCGAACCCTGCCAAGGGGACCAACAACTGGTACTCGCAGGACGGTTACGGCTCAGACTACAACGCCGGATACCCGATGAGTGAATGGGACACGACCCAAGGCAACGGATTGCCTATCGTTTATGGCGGCGGTTCCTACAGCGACTGCTCCGATCCCCGCCAGCCCGGCGTGGACCCCATCGTCGACTATCTGCGCAAGATCCATATCGATCCGCGTTGCGAATCCGGCCACTACTACCTGCTGAACAACTACAACCCGGGCTGGTTCGGCAACGGCCACGATGCCTACACGGACCAGAGTCCCTCCAACACACCGTTCACCGTGCCGCCGTCTTCGACGCCCAGTATCGGCGATGACCTCAACGACGCGAAGGTCTCCTGGAAATACTACGGTGACCAGTGGAACAACTACGTCAACGACCCGTATCAGCTGAACTATGGCACCAACGGCCCCAATGCAGATGAGTACTGCAATATCTGCAATCCGTTCCAGTACGACACCTCCATCATGTCGAACCCGGCGCAGGTCGCGGCGCACATTCAAGATACGCTCAACCTGTATGCGGATATCAGCAACGGCACGCTGCCTGCGGTTTCCTTCGTCAAGCCGAGCGGCTACGTGGACGGCCACCCGTCCTCGTCGAAGCTTGACCTGTTCGAGGGATTCGTGAAGAAGATCGTCGATCAGGTCGAGGCTTCGCCGTACGCCAAGGACACCGTCATTCTCATCACCGAGGACGAGGGCGGCGGCTACTACGACTCAGGCTACGTGCAGCCGGTTGACTTCTTCGGCGACGGCACGCGCATCCCGTTGATCGTGGTGGCGAACCCGAAGTACCTACCGCTGCGCGCCGACGGCTACATTTCCCACAAGTACGCCGATCATGTCTCGATTCTCAAGTTCATCGAGCGCAACTGGCGGTTGCCGCCGGTCACGCATCGCAGCCGCGACAACTTTCCGAACCCGCTGCAGCTGCCGGGCTCCTACGCGCCGGTGAACACCCCGGCACTGGATGACCTGTTCGACTTCTTCGACTTCCGGCAAGGCTTCTTCTAGACGAGCACGGGTCAGTCCGACCTACGGAGAGGGCCGCCGGGTGGCGGCCCTCTTTTGTCCGGGTTCTAATCGACGATCGCGATTTTGCAGTCCCTCGATTCGTAACCCCAGTCGCAGTGGGCGACGACACCATTGATCGCTTGCGTGCCGAAATGAGTGCTGGCACGCGACCCCATCCCGAACATCAACGTGAAATTGGAGAACTCGACCACTGCCTGCGCGCCCGTGACGGTCGGGCTCGGCGTCCCACCGAGAATGCAGATCGTCACCGGCGAGGGGTTGCCGAACGGCGGGTTGCCCCCGTTTCCGGTGATGTATGCCGTACCGGTGACTACGAAGCCGTCGGAGACCGGGGGCTTGAAGGCCGGGCATTGCGTCGTCCAGTTGACCGGGTCTGTCGGGTCGTCATGGATCACGCCGTCCGTCACACTGATGTGGTGTGTATGAGGACCGAGCTTGGTGGGATCGCGATTCGGGTCCGTGTTCGCGAAGTCGGCCGTCTCCATGGTCATCTCCGCCTCGAAAGTCGCGGGCGCTCGCTGCGGTAGGTGCAGCGCCCACTTGCCGTGCATCTCGTAGGGGCCGCCCGCTACGCCGGGACCGCCCGGCATGCTGGGCGGGGGTGGCGTGTAGTCATTGAGAAGACCGCTGAAGCTCGCCGGTAACCGCGAGCGGACTTCGGCGTGCGCGCGCGGCAGCCCGCAGACACTCATCGCCAAAATTGCCGGCGCCATCAATGCAAGAACCATCCTGCCGCGCGGCATCCAGCTCAAGTCTTTGGTTTTCATGTGAAATCTCCGAGTTCATTGGTTATGCGCCACGGTTCCGACCCGTTTCCAACGCGCCGGCGCCGCCGACAGGTATGCGATAGGAAGTCGTAGGCAGTCAAAGGGCGAAGGACCGGATGCCCTGCTGTGCGGCCGAATGCCGTGCTTTACCTTGCGTTCAGCCTGCCGGCTTACAATGAGGCACACCCATGAATGACACGCGAATCGACGGTGCGCGCCCGCCGCTGAAAGCGGGGGAGAAGGGGAGACTGGACTCCTGGAAGAAGATCGCCGCGCACTTCAACCGCGACGTGACCACGGTGCAGCGGTGGGAGCGCCGCGAGAGCATGCCCGTGCATCGGCACGTCCACGACAAGCAGGGCTCGGTGTACGCGTTCCGTTCGGAGCTCGATGCATGGTGGGAAAGTCGGAGCGGCAGGCTTCCGGAATCAGGCGATAGAGCGCCCGAGCCTGATTTGGGGCCGCCGCCCATGGAGTCGGCGCCCATGGACTCAGCGCCCACATCGCAGGCCGCCCCCGACGCGCAAACAATCCGCTTCCTGCGCCTGAACGGGCGCCCATTGCGATTGGCCGCAACCATCGCGGCTGTGCTGCTGCTCGGCTACGCGGCGCTCAGATGGGGCCACCCCGCGGGCGAGACGTGGCGCAATCCACTCGCCAACGCCACCCTCACCCGACTCACCGATTGGCCGGGAATCGAGCAGGCCGCCGAAATATCACGCGACGGCAGATGGGCCTCCTTCCTCGCGGATCACGATGGGCATATGGATGCGTGGCTGACTGAGATCGGTAGCGGCAGCTACCGCAATCTCACGCGCGGCGATCGCGCGGAGCTCGTCAATCCCTCGATCCGGACCCTCGGGTTCTCGGCGGACGGCTCGCTCGTCACCGTATGGACGCGCAGCGCCGATGGATCACGCTCTGAAGATATCAAGCTGTTGGCGGCCCCGACCGCGGGCGGTGAGCTCCATGACTATCTTCCCGGGGTCGCGGAAGTCGCATGGTCCCATGACGGCAGACAGATCGTGTATCACACGACTGCGCCCGGCGATCCGCTCTTTGTCCGGGACGCACGAGGGGTTGCCCGCCAGATTTATGTCGCACCGTCGGGTGTGCATTGCCACTTTCCCTTGTGGTCCAATGACGACTCAACAATATATTTTGCACGCGGCATACCCCCTGACGACTGGGATATATGGCGCATCCATTCCTCGGGAACGGGGCTCGAGCGCATCACTTTCCATGACTCCCGGGTGAGTCACCCGGTGCTGCTCGATGAGCGCACCCTCGTGTATCTCGCCAGCGACCCGCAAGGATCGGGTCCGTGGCTGTACGCCCTGAATGTCGAGCAGCGCGTGCCCCATCGCATCAGCTTCGGGCTCGAGCGTTACACATCGCTCGCAGCGAGCGAAGGAGGAACGCGACTCGTGGCGACCGTGGACGAATCCAACTCGAGTGTCTGGAGCGCGCCACTGAGTCTTGACCCTGTCACAAGCAGCGGCCAACGCGCGACTCAACCCCTGTCGCTGGTCGCGACGACGGGGCTCTCGCCCCGCACGGGACCTGATTACATCCTTTATGTCTCCGCGCGCGCGGGCCGCCAGGGTATCTGGAAAGCAGCGCAAGGCCAGAGCCGCGAATTGTGGAGCGGGGCGCACGCAATCATCGTAGGCGCCCCCGCTGTCGCGCCGGATGGGCGACAGATTGCTTTCACGGTGGTCGACGGTGAGCGAACCATCCTCTACACGATGGACCGCGACGGGAAAGGGGTGCGAGCACTGACAGGGTCTCTTGACCTGCGCGGAAGTCCCGCCTGGGCACCCGATGGGCGCTCGATCGTATCCGCGGTGCTCCGCGAAGGCGAGCCGCGCCTGATGAGCATTTTTTTGGATAACAGTCCGCCGAGTCCCCTGGTGTCCGAGTACTCGATCGATCCTGTCTGGTCGCCCGACGGCCAATTCCTGATCTATTCAGGCGCCGATGTGGGAACGACGTTTCCGCTTCGGGCCGTGGCGCGCGATGGCAGGCCGTACCCCATCCCGCCGCTGATCTTGACTCGTGGCACGCGCCGTATCGCCTTTCGCCCTGACTCCGCCTCAATAGTGCTGCTGCGGGGCGACGTGGGCCACAAGAATTTCTGGCTTGTGGACCTGCGCACGGGCGCACAGCGGCAGATCACCGACCTCGTGCCGGACATCGCGATCAGCGACTTCGACCTGTCGCGCGACGGCAGCGCGGTCCTGTTCGACCGCATTCAGGAGAGTTCCCGGATAGCTTTGATCGAGCGCGGCGGCTAGCCCTGCTACGCTCGAGCGCGCTTTCAGTGCGTCGCGATCACGGCAGCCGCCCCCGCCATCACCATGGCGCTGACGCGATTGACAACCCGTGCCCGGGTGTCCGAAAGCATTTTTCTCGTTCGAGCGGCAATCAATGACCAACTCAAGTCCAGCGCGGCGAGGACGAAAATCGTGACGACGGCCAGTTCGCCCCAGGTCAAGAGCGTCATACGGCTCAGATCAACGAGAGACGGCAGCAGCGCCACGTAGAAAATCACGATCTTCGGATTGCCCAGGGTAATCATCATGCCGGCGAAGAACATGCGCCAGGAAGAGCGCTGCACCGGTAGCGCCGCGGCTCCCTTGATCGCCGGCGCAGTCCACATGCGCCAGGCAAGAAAAAGAAGATAGGCGACACCGAGACATTTGATGGCGACGAATACCCCGGAAAATTCCCGAGCCAAGGTGGCAAGGCCTGTCACTGCGACCGTCAGCCAGATAACTTCGCCGATCCACATGGCCAACAGGAACGGAAACACGCTGCGGAAGCCGCCCGTCAGTACGCGCGCGATAAGTGCCGCGACGCTCGGTCCGGGTGTTCCGGCCGTTATGATCAGCGCCAATGCGAACGCCAACAGATTGCTAGTGGGGACCATCAGCGTCACTTTACCGATGCCGTGCTCTACCAACAACGGCTTTCGCCACATGACAAGTGGCGCAGCTGCGCCCGACGGCGCTCGCTGCCAAGCAGCCCAAGAGCATCGAACATAATCCATGATGTTTTGCGATTCCCATGGTGATTTCTGTTTATAGGGAAGTCCCTTGCCCTCGACCGCGGCTCAAGAGTCGTGATCGTTGATGTGCTGATACAGCAGCAGGCGTACTTTTTGCCAGTCGCGCTGCACGGTGCGCTCCGAGATTCCGCGCAGCTTCGCGATTTCGGCAAATGAGAATCCGCAGAAGTACTTCAAATCGACCAGCTCGGCGAGAGAGGCATCGTGCTGCGCGAGCTCATCCAGCGCCCCGGACAATTGCATCAGCAATTTGTCGTCGCTCAGCTCCTCCCCCACCTGCGTATTGAGCTCCACGATCTTGAACCCGGATCCGCGCTTCACCGCCTGATGGCGTCTGGATAAGTCGATAAGTACCCCGCGCATGGCCCGCGCGACGTAGCCTAAGCACTTCCCTGGGTCGGCAAAGCGCACGCCGTCGCGATTGGCGAGATTCAGATAGGCCTCGTGGACCAGCGTCGTCGGGCTTACACCCGCCGCCGGAAAGCGCCGCAGCTCCCGGTCCGCGAGTCGATGCAAATCCGCGTAGAGCGAGGCGAATAGCTTCGCGTTGGCGCCCTGATCTTCAGGGCTTTCGGGCTCGGCAAGAGTATTCGGCGCGTCTTCGGACATTAGAGGCCGCCCGCAAACCTTTGAGTAATCGATTGTGCCGAAATGCGCCCGAACGGGCAACGCGCCGGCCCGGAACCGAAATCGCGATGTCGGGTTTCGCCGCGCAGATCCGATCTGTCTATCGACACCCACGAATAGGAGTCGGAACATGGCCATCGGCTCGGTCTTTTACGCAGCATTCGGCTATTTGGCACTGCTTGGGGCCATCTTGTGGGGCATGCTGTTTGTCGGAGGGGACGTGAGCGCAAACATGGATGCGGCCGCAACCGTTGCGCCGCTCGAGGCAGTCTGGATCGATCTCGGACTGCTGCTGTTGCTGGCGCTCCTGCACCGATCGTTGAGGCGCGGAATGTTGCGCCGTGTCGCGGGGCGGTCGATCCCGCGCGAGCTCGAGCGCAGCACGCAGGCGTGGGCGGCTGCCGCGGTGCTCGCCCTGATCTATGCTGCCTGGCAGCCTCTGCCGCAAGTTCTGTGGAGCGCGACCGGAGCCCTGCAGTCGGCGCTTTCCGCGCTTTTCTACCTCGCCTGGACGCTGATCCTGATCGGCGCATTTCTCGCCAGTCATCTGGACCTGTTCGAGATTGGGCGCGGACGCCGGCACGTGGCGGCCGTCGACGGGCGGCCGTCGCTGATCCGCGTCCGTCAGCCGCTCTGTTGGCGGAATTCTCATGGCGGTGTGGGCGACGTCGGTAATGACCGTCGGGCACCTGCTGCTCGCAGCAGCGGTGACGGCGTACCTGCTGTTCGACGCTCTGTGGGAGGCGCGCAAGGCCGCTGACGGCGCGAGCGCGGCCGCCGCACATCGTCACTCCAGGGCCAGCGCGTCGCGCGTTAGCGCATTGTCCGGCCCCAGCGAGGCGGTGAGCGAGACGGCGGCCTGATGCGCCGCAGCGTGTGCGGCCGGGGCATCGTCGAGGGCCTTCTGGGCCTTCGCCAGCACCAGAGATGCTTCGCCCACGTCGGCGCTCGCGCTCGGGTCGCGCGCCTTGCGTAGATCTTCCGTCAGCGCCTCCTGCGGCAAGGCGCCTTGCATCCGCATACTGCCCCAGTGCGAGGGCTGCCTTGGCGGAGTCCAACACGGCGCTTGCGCGCAGAAACCCCAGGACCTTCGAGTTCGCGCGTATGGCCGCCACGGCGGACTGCAACGTCTGCGCGCGCTTCGGCGTCGCGTTGCTCGGCGAGAAGCAGTTCCCCGCGCACGATCTGAATGCGGACCTCCTCCTCGCGGCTGTCGCTGGCTGTCGCCCTTCGCCCTCGATGCGGCAGCACGGTCGAGTTCCGCCGCGGCTTCGTCGAAGCGCTTGAGAGCGATCAGAGCCCGTGTACGCGCGACGCGCGCGTACACCTCGCGATCGAGGTATTGCTCCGCTGACGGCCGCACTCACCCCTTTGTCGGACCAGACGAGCGCCGCCGGCGCATCGCCCGCGCGCAGCAGGCACGTGCTGTGAGCCACGGCGATGGCCGGTATCACCGTCCGTCCGGTCGACTCCAGACGATCGACCAGACGAGCCTCGCGCGAGCAGGCCTCCTTGACCTCGCCGAAGCCCATGAGGCTCGAGGCGACGTTATGGACGGCGGTCATCCCCGCGTCGGTATCGCCGAGACCATCGCGCTCCGCCGCCGCCAGCGCCCGCTCGACGTACTCGAACCCTTGTGAGTGTCTCCCGCGGCCTTGTAGTAGTCCGCGATGCGTCCGAGAAGATCCTGATAGCGAAGATCATGAGTGGCGCCCGCCTGCTCCAGCAGCGCCAGCGCCTGCTCGGCGATTTGCCGGGCGGCCGATCGGATTTCCACGGGCATCCATGACGTCGGCATCCGCTTCCATGCAGTCCTCGAGGTAGAGCGGGTTCTGATCCGGCACATGACCCATCGCGGACTTGGCGGAGGCGATCCAGGAGGCCGCGCGATCGAGGTGGCCCAGGTCGATCTCCGCTTCCGCCAGCCCGCATTCGGCGCGGGACATCATCGACCAGTCCTTCAAGCCGCGTGCGATCTGATCGGCGTCCTGCAGAAGCGCTGTATTCTTTCGGCGTAGAGTCCGATGTCTCGCGTAGCGCGCCGATAGATTGAGCATGGCACTCATGCGGAAGATCGGATCGTCCTTATAGTGCTGGGTGACCAGCTTGTAGCCGGCGTCGAGCAGCTGCTCTGCCGTCGCCGGCTTGTCGCCGACGTTCGACATCATGAGGGTCACGAATTCCGCCTGCAGCTCGGCCCGCCTCGCCTGCTCGCGTGACTGATCGCGCTGAATCTGCGCCTCGCGCATCTGGTAGAGCGCGAAAGCGGTAACCGCGATGAGTGCGACCGCCGCCGCCGCGGTGCCGATGACGGCGCCGCGATAGCGGCGCACGAACTTCTGCATCCGGTATCGAGCAGATTGGTCGCGCGCCGCCACCGGTTCGTTGTTGCAGATAGCGCTTCAGGTCGTCCGCCAGCGCGGCGGCGGTGCCGTAGCGTTCGCGCGGCAATTTCCGCAGTGCTTTCGAGACGATCGCATCGAGATCGCCTCGCAGCGCCTTGCGGAGAGCCGCCGGTGCGACCTCCGACATGCGCGGCGGATCCTCATCGAGCGCCGCCTTGATGCGCTGTGCACGTGTGGCGCTCTCCTTGCCGCAAGTGGCAGACGGCCCGTCAACAGCGCAAAAATGAGCACGCCCATTTGATATACGTCGGTGGCGGTCGATGGCAGCTCGCCCAGAATCTGCTCCGGCGCCGCGTATTCGGGGGTGAATGCGGCATCCTCGATCCGGGTCGCCGGCGAATCGGCGTCCGATCCAGCCTCGGCGCCGACCAGTTTCGCGATACCGAAGTCGAGCAGTTTCGCTTCGCCCTCTTCGGTGACCAGGATATTGGTCGGCTTGATGTCTCGATGGATGACCAGGTTGCTGTGCGCATGCGCCAACGCGCCGAGCACATCGAGAATCAACCGGACGCGGGCCTCGACGCCAAGCGCGTGCTTGGCACAGTATTCATCGATGCGTGTCCCTTGAACGTACTCGAGGATGAGGTAAGGGCGACCTGATGCGGTGACGCCCGCGTCGATCAGGCGCGCGATGTGCGGATGCGCGAGCCGCGCGAGCAAGCGGCCTTCGCGCCGGAACCGGTCGAGCGCGGCGGGCGAGGCGGAATAGGTCTCGAGGAACTTGAGCGCGAACTTTCCCTCGAACCGGCCATCGCTCCGTTGCGCGAGCCAGACCTCGCCCATTCCCCCGCGGCCGATGAGCGATGTGATGGTGTATGCGCCCACCTGCGTGCCGGCCCGCTCCTGGTCGGGCGGCTTGACGAGACTCGTCTCCAAAAATCCGTGGGCCTCGAGATCTGCGCCGGTCCGCCATCATTTCGCGCAAGGCGGCGGCGACGGTGGGCTCGTCATCCTCGAGCCGCGAGATGTAGCCATCCCATTGCGTCTCGTCCATGTCGAGCAATCGATCGAGATGCTGCTCGACGGCTTTCCACTCCGCGTGACCCGGACGAACTTTCACGCGCGTCTCCCATCATTCTGGTTCGCGTTCTTGCGAAAGGCTCGCACGCGCCCGGACCGTCTGCAACGGGTCAAACGGCGGGCGCGCTCCGCATCGCGGGTGCAGGCCGGCGGGTGAGTATCGGTAGGATGACGGACGCCAGGAGCGCGCAGGCGATCGCCGGCATCAGTGCCGCAAAGGAGACGCCGACGTCCTTCGCCCGCGCGACGAGCATCGGCCCGAGGAGCCCCGCCGCCCCCCAGGCGGTGAGCACCAAGCCGTAGTTCAACCCCATATACCGCGTGCCGAAGCACTGTGCGCTGTAGGAAGGCATGGTGCCGAAACCGCCGCCGCAGCAGAGTAGAACGACGGCGAAGCCGGCCAGCGCCGCTGCGGAGCCGTGAACTCCGCAGAGCCAGTAGAGCGTTACCGCCTGGACCGCGAACATCGCGGCGAAGGTCCGCTGACAGCCGATGCGATCGGATATCCCGCCCCAGAAGAAGCGCCCGACGGCATTGAAAACGCTCACCATGCCGAACAGGGGCGCAATTTCGGCGGGCGCCAAGCTGCGTGAGATCCGAGAGAATGACGACGGCGTTCGAGATGATCGTGATGCCGGCAATCACGTTGGCAAAGAGCTGCAGCCACAGGAGGTAGAACTGCGGCATGCGAACGACGCTCGCGGGCGGATAGCCCACGCTCGTGTGCGAACCCGAACCGTCGCCGGCGCGTCTCGCCGCCGGCGGATTTCGCAGGAACGACGCGGCGGGCAACCCGATGGCAAGGAAGGCGAGCCCGGAAGCGATGAAGATCTGCATGATGGTGTGCGCTCCCTCGCCGGTTGTCAGGATGTGGAGCGCGACGACCGGGGTTCGGCCAGCATGACGCTTGCCGCGAGGATCTGCGCCGCCTGGACCGAGAAGGCACGGAAGGCGGGGAGACGCGGGATGAATTGGTTATAGATGAAAGCGCCGAGTCCGAAGCTTCCGACGACGAGTCCGCCGGCAAGACCGCGCCGCTCGGGAAACCACTTGCTCACGACCGCGAGCGGCGTGATGTACGCCATGCCGGCGCCGATGCCCCCGATCAAGCCGTAAGTGAGATAGAGCCAGGCCGCACCGAACAGGGGCGTGCCGAGGCCGGCGAGCACATTGCCGGCGCCCCAGAGGGCGACGCCCGTCATGGCGACCCGGCGCGGGCCCTTCCGGTCCAGCCAAAATCCGCCGACGAACGACACCTACGGTCGCCAGGGAGAAATTCGCGATCGCATAAGCCCACGTCGTCGTCGTCAAGTCCCAGCCGAAGCCGACGATGAGCGGCTGGGCAAATATTGCCCAGGAGTACACCGTGCCGATGAGCAGCATCACCGCCGATCCTGCCGATCGCGATGACCCACCGATCGGGCAATGATTGCACCTGGACCTCGCAGAATTTGTGGCTCCTGCGAGGAAGATCGCATTTCGCGCTCGAAACCGGACAGGCGCAGCGCCAGCGCGGGCCTCGAGTCTTTTTATTCCAACGAAAGGACGATCTTGCCGACCGAGCCGCCGTGCTCGACGGCTGCCATGGCCGCTGCGGCCTCTTCCAGCCGAAACGTCTTCTGTACGTGCGGTTTCACTTTTCCCGACGCCACGAGGTCGACAATTTCGGCGAGCTCACTGCCACCGGCTTCCACCGTGTACCGCAGCGCCCGCACCCCATATCGAGCCGCCGTGTCCTGCGAGGGTTCTGTCAATGTCGAAACCAGGACTCCGCCGCGCTTCAAAAGCTTCCACGAGCGCTCGCGGGTTTCCCCGTCGATCAGATCGAGCACCATATCGAGATCTCGAGCGTGCTCCTCGAAGCGCTGCGTCTTGTAGTCGATGACGACGTCCGCTCCTAGCCCACGGGCAAACTCGACGTTAGCCGTAGCGACGGTGGTGAATACGCGTGCACCCTTCGCCTTCGCAAATTGGATGGCAAAATGGCCGACACCCCCCGAACCCCCATGGATCAACACCGACTGTCCGCTCTTAAGCTGGCCATATCGAAAGAGTCCCTGCCAGGCGGTCTGCCCGGCCAAGGGAATCGCGCCCGCATGCGGGTAGTCGATGACTGCAGGCTTGAGTGCGAGCGCCTTCTGGTCGAGCACTGCCTTCTCGGCATATCCGCCCCCGCCAATACCCACCATGCCCAATACCTCATCGCCGACTTTGAACTGCGTCGCCTGTGCGCCGCACTTCTCGATGACGCCCGACACATCGCGCCCGAGCGTATAGGGCAATCGGTCCTCCTTGACCGCGGGGTACTGGCCGTTACGGATTTTGAAGTCGACGGGATTGACACTCGCCGCCTTCACGGTCACGAGCACCTGCGCGGCATCCGGGAGCGACGGCTCGACAGTGTCGACCTGAAGCACCTCTGGACCGCCGAAGCGGTGGATCCGGACTTTTCGAATCTTCATAAGCAGTCACCTTTGCAGTGAGGCACGCGTGATTCTAAGACGCGACACTCTAACCCGATGGTGCATGGCGCGTCGGTAGGCGAAGGCCCACATCAACATGCGGAATGCGCGGTCTGGCCTGCTCGAGTCGAGCGCGTAAGGTCCACTCCAGCATTCTTTATGTAACCAGGCACGCCGGAAAGGCAATCGCTCCCTCAAGTGCCGCTCGGGAGCCCGGCGGGCCTGCAACCAACAGGAGCACATCATGCCTACGCGAAAGAGCGGAGCGAGAGGATCTGCGCGCAGCAAAAGCGGCGCCAAAGGAAAATCGGGTCGGCAGAGCGATAGCGCCGCCGGAGGCACAGTCAGCGGACCGTCCCACTCCGGCGAGCCGGCCACTGAGCTTGCTGAACATGCGGCGGAGGAGGCTGCCTTAGCCGAAGCAATGCCGTTCAATGCGGGGAAGGCCAGTGAGTACGCACCCGCCGATCCCACCGAGCCACCGGAAGGCGCTCACGAGGAGCTGCCGTCGCCGGCTGCCGGCGCGAGCACGCTGAGCGAGAAGAATGGCTCCGCGAAGAGCGGGTCGGCGACGCTGGAGCCGCAAACCCTCGATGGCTCGCTCGCCTCCAAACGGGTGAATTCGGCGGGGCAGGTGCTTACGACCAATCAGGGCGTGCCGCTCAGCAGCAATCAAGATTCCTTGAAGGCGGGCCTGCGAGGACCGACGCTTCTGGAAGACTTCGTCCTTCGCGAGAAAATAACTCATTTCGATCACGAGAGGATTCCCGAGCGCATCGTACACGCGCGCGGCTCCGCCGCTCACGGCTTCTTCGAAGCCTACGAGTCTTTGAGCCGGCTGACGCGCGCGACGGTGTTCGCGGACGCAGGCAAGAAAACCCCGGTGTTCGTTCGCTTCTCGACAGTGGCCGGCGAGCGCGGGTCGGCCGACACCGCCCGCGACGTGCGCGGCTTCGCCGTTAAATTCTATAGCGATGAGGGCAATTGGGACCTCGTCGGCAACAATATCCCGGTGTTCTTCATTCAAGACGCCATGAAATTCCCGGACCTTATTCACGCCGTGAAGCCGGAGCCTCACAATCAAATGCCGCAGGCCGCGTCGGCGCACGACACGTTTTGGGACTTCGTCTCATTGATGCCGGAATCGACGCACATGCTTATGTGGGTCATGTCGGATCGAGCCATTCCGCGCAGCTATCGGATGATGCAAGGGTTCGGCGTGCACACCTTCCGGTTGGTCAACCGCGAAGGAAAGTCCACCTTCTGCAAATTCCACTGGAAGCCGCTCCTCGGAACGCACTCCCTCGTGTGGGACGAGGCGGTGAAAATCTCCGGCGCGGATCCGGATTTTCATCGGCGCGACCTGTGGGAGGCGATCGAATCCGGCAACTATCCCGAATGGGAGCTGGGCCTTCAGACCTTCTCCGAAGCGGACGCCGAGAAATTCAGTTTCGACATCTTGGATGCGACCAAGCTCATCCCTGAGGAGCTCGTTCCCGTGAAGCCCGTCGGTCGCATGGTGCTGAACCGCAATCCCGACAATTTCTTCGCGGAAACCGAGCAAGTTGCGTTTTGCACGGCGCATGTCATTCCCGGGATCGATTTCAGCAACGATCCGCTGCTGCATGGGCGAATTCACTCCTACGTCGACACCCAGTTGACGCGACTGGGGGGACCCAATTTCCACGAGATCCCCATCAACGCCTCGATTGCGCCGGTCCACAACAATCAACGCGATGGCCTGCATCGCCAAGCGATTGCCCGCGGCCGGGTTGCCTACGAGCCGAACTCCTTGGGCGGCGGATGCCCGTTTCAGGCGGGAGCCGCGGGATTCGTGAGCTTCCCGAAGGCCATCGAGCCCGACAATGCACCGGTCGATAAAGTGCGCGGCCGCCCGGAGAAGTTCGCCGAGCACTATTCGCAAGCGACTTTATTCTTCGACAGCCAGACGCCGCAGGAACAGGCTCATATCATCGGCGGTTTTCGCTTCGAGCTCAGCAAAGTGACGGTGCCGGCCATCCGCGAGCGCATGGTGTCCTCGCTGCGCAATGTTTCGCAGGCCTTGGCGGCGGCCGTCGCGGCGGGTCTGGGCATCGACTCTGCCCGACCCGATGCCTCGGGCCATCAAACGGGTCCCGAAGCCGGAAGTCACGGTCTCCAAGGCGCTTTCGCTGCTCGCGCTGCCGGGCGACGGAGGAGTCGCGACTCGCAAGATCGCGATTCTCATTGCCGATGGGGTGGAAGGTGAATCCCTTACGGCGCTCATGGACGCGCTGACCGAAGCCGGCGCGGTGGTGCGGCTTCTCGGCAGCCGTTTGGGCACGGTCACGAGCGAAGAGGAGGAGACATTCGAAGTCGACGCCACGCTCGAGAACTCGCCTTCGGTACTCTTCGATGCCCTGGTGCTGCCCGACGGCACCGAAGCTGTGCAGAACTTAGCCCGCGACGGGCACACGCTAGAATTCTTGAAGGATCAGTATCGACACTGCAAGACGATTTTGGCGCTGGGCGCTTCCTCGAGCCTGCTGGACAAAGCGGGAATCAGCCCGCAGCTTGCGAAAGGTGCGGAGGATCCGGGTCTTATCCGGGCTGCGTCATCGGAAGCTTTGGACCCGCGGATCTTCATCGCCGCGGTAGCCCAGCATCGACACCCCGCCCGTGATAGCGATCCGCCGTGGGTATGAATAGCGATCACTTCCGCGCAAGCATAGACGTGTAGCTTGCCGCCGGAAGTTGATTTCCGGCGCACCGGGCGCGAGTCTGCGCCTGCATGCGGTAAGCTACGCCGGGAAAAATACACGTGCAGCCTCCTCAAGCGCCAGATGCCGGCGGCAACGGCCACCCAAAGCGCGAGCGCGCCCGCCAGCACCCCGGCGGCAGGGTGCGCCGGCAATTCCCTCCATACGAAAAGCGCGAAGGCTCCCAAGGCGATGGCATCCCGATGGCGGCGCCCCGCGCGTCCAAAGCGACAGCGAGGCGGCCTCTTAGGGTCGCGGGGATACCCGCTCTGCGTTTCTTCTCCCGCTGATCCCGATCGAGCAGTGTCGCGCTGGCGGGAAAGATGGCCGGGAAAGCGAGGAATAGACCGCCGACCACCGGACCGAAGTGTTTGGCGATGAGACCCGCAAGCACGGTCATCGCGCCGCCCAGCAAGAAGCGAACGAGGTAGTCGTGCCATTTCGTGCGGCGCAGATGAGGCCAGGTCGATTTTTATGACCATGATCGTTTATCGCAGCCAGAGCCGACCAAAGTCCGAAAGCGGCGGTGGCCCAAACCGCCAGCAGAGCGAAAGTGGTCGGCGCGGCCTTGGCATGCCTCATTCCGATGAAGTAAACACAGCAAACCGCGTACAGCAGGAAGGCCGCCGCGCCGGCGATCATGGACCGCGCTTCGACCGCGGCATAAGACTTGCCTTCGCTCGCCACCGTCAGTGCGAGGGTCGCGAGTGCCACCGAAGGCGCTGCCGCAGAACAATCCGGCGATCGGGCTGAGCTCGCAGCCGTATTCGGGATTGCCGAGCTCTTTTTGCTCGAAGCGAACTTCGGCCAAGCTGTTGTTCTTCAAGATCACGATCTTGACGGGCAACTGATACTTGACCGCTGTCGTCAATTCAGCCATCAATTGGGCGAAACCGCCGTCGCCGACGATGGCAACCGATTGTCGCGCCGGAAAGGCCAGTTGCGCCGCGATCGCAAACGGCATTCCCGGGCGCCATCGTCGCCAACATCCCCGTGCCGGTCAGGGACTGACGCTCTCGAAGTTGCAGCATGCGGGCGGCAAAATGGGTGTTCGCGCCGCAGTCCAGAGAAATGACGGCATCGTCGGCCAGCGCGTCGCTCACAGCGCGCAGCACCATTTGCGGCCGCAGCGGCGTCCGTTGAGTCGCCGCCACGCGGGTCAAGAGCGCATTCCAATCGCGTACGTGTTGCTGCGCCTCGGCAAGGAACTCACGGTCATGCTTTTGCGTGCAGCAGCGGCAACAGGGCGATCAGCGTCGCGCGTACATCGCCTATGAGACCCGATCTCCACCGGATAGCGCAGGCCGATATGCGCGCCCTTGATGTCGACCTGCACAGCCCGGGCCTTCCCCTGCGGCGGATACGAAATCCACCCACGGCATCGTCGATCCCAGAATCAACAGCGTGTCGCATTCATGCATGATGAATTGCGACGGCACGGTACCCAGATGGCCGATGCCGCCGGTCGTGTAGGGTGAATCGTCTGGCAAGCACCGCCTTACCCAACAGCGCCTTCGCGACGGGCGCGCCCAGCCGCTCGGCAGAGCTGCGTCACTTCGTCGCGGGCGCCCAGTGCGCCCTGGCCGACGAGCACCGCGACCTTGGTGCCCGAGTTCAGAATATCGGCGGCGCTCTGCAGGCGGTCCGCCGAGGGCAGTCGGATCGGAGCGGCGCCACGAGGACGAGGTCTGCAGCGCCGTGATTTTCCATGGACGGCTTGTCCGCCGACAGCAGGCATATTCTGCGTGTCTTTGGCCACCGTCAGGTGCGCGACGCCACGGCCATCGAGTGCCGCGCGGCAGGCGATATTGCCGACGATGCGCGCATTCAAAGGACCTGAGACTTGGACGTTGTAGAGAGCCACATCGCTCATCAGCGATACCGTATCGACGCTCTGCATGAAGTGCGTGCCGATCAAGTCGTGAAATGTCGTCCCGGTGATCGCGAGCACCGGCGCCGAGTCCATTTTCGCATCGTACAGGCCATTCATGAGGTGAACGGCGCCCGGACCTGTCGTTGCAAGGCAGACGCCCAGCTTGCCGGTGTGCTTGGCGTACCCGCTCGCCATGAAGGCGGCGGCCTCCTCGTGCCGAACGGCGATGAACCGGATCCTGTCCTGTCGCTTGCGCAAGCGCCTCGATCAACGGATTGATCCCGTCGCCGACGATCCCAAACACGAAGGGCACCTCCCACTTGATCAAAGTCTCGATCAGAATGTCGGCGGTCGTAAGCGAGCGAGGCGGGGGCGCGGCTGCGGATTGTTCGCGCGGGGGCGAGGAGTCCGGTGCGGCGGTGCGTACGCCGCGCCGCGAGCAGCCCCAGTCCCAGACCGCCTCCGGCACGCAGCAAGGATCGGCGGGACGGATCGAGCGAGGCGTCTTCTTTTTTTTCATGGAGGAAAGATGAAGTTCCGGACATGATAGCGCTGGCCTCGACTATAGGCGGCCCTGGGCGCCCATAGTCTTGCCCGAGCCTTCGGATGTGGGAATAGCCTGTCAGTGCGCCGGCCGGATCGCCCCGGCTTCCGATGGGTGATCGACAGATGGCCGGCTCGCCGGGGATTTACGAGAATTGGATTACCCGATAAGGTATGAAATCTGATCCGGGCGCCTAGGGCCCATGCGGCGCCCGCGCCCGGTTGGATCCCTTATGAACGCTCAAGAACGAACAGTTTTGCCGGAATCATCGTCCGCGAATTTTCTCGCCGGCGGCGGCGAGATGGGCACGTTGATGCGCGCGCATGATTGGGGCCGCACGTCCTTGGGGCCGCCCCGCGACTGGCCGGCTCCGCTGCGCACGGCGCTACGGCTGCTGCTCAACAGCGGCCATCCGATGTATATCTGGTGGGGTCCGGAGCTTGCGTGCTTGTACAACGACCCCTATCGCGGCTCGATCGGCAGCGACCGACACCCGAGCTCCCTGGGTCGTCCGGGACGCGAGGTGTGGGCGGAAATCTGGCCCATCATCGGGCCGCAGATCGAGCATGTGATGGCCGGTCGCGGCGCCACGTGGAACCGCAATCATTTGGTGCCCATCACCCGCAATGGGCAGGTCGAGCAGGTCTATTGGACCTACAGCTACAACCCGATCGACGACGAAACGGCGCCGACGGGTGTGGGCGGCGTGTTGGTTATCTGCACGGAGACCACAGAGCAGGTGTTGGCGGAACAGGCCATGCGCGCAGCCGAGGCGCGTTGGCGGCAACTCTTTGACCAAGCCCCCGGCTTTATGTGCGTTTTGAGTGGCCCCGAACACCGCTTCGAGTATTGCAACGAGCGCTATTTCGAGCTTGCCGGCCGGCGCGACATGTTGGGCAAGTCGGTGATCGAGGCGTTGCCCGACGTCGAGCGCCAGGGATTCATTGCGCTTCTCGATGGAGTCTATCGAACCGGTACGGCGCACGCCGCCCGCGCCGCGCCTATCTATTTACCGACGTGTGACGATCCGGGCACGCTGCAGCTGCGGTATATCGATTTCGTCTATCAGCCGGTTCTCGATGAGAAAGGCGAGGTGACCGGAATATTCGTCGAAGGCTCCGACGTCACCGACCGGGTGCTCATGACCCAGGCGCTCGTCGAAAGTGAAGCGCGCTTTCGCGACGCCGATCGCCGCAAAGATGAATTCCTGGCCACTCTCGCCCATGAGCTGCGCAATCCGCTGGCACCGCTCCGCAACGCCGCCAAGGTCCTGCGTGCCCCCGCGACGGACGCGAAAACGCGGGAGTGGGCGACGACGATCATCGATCGGCAAATCCAAACCATGGCGGGATTGCTCGAGGATTTGCTCGATGTGTCGAAGATCACCCGCGGCCAGCTGACGCTGCATAAGCAACTCACTTCGATCGCCTCGATCATCGAGACCAGCGTCGAGGTTGCCCGGCCGCTCATCGATGCACGCCGTCACTCTCTGTGGTCTCGCTTCCCGACGAGCCCATCGAGGTGGAAGTGGATCCACTGCGGCTCAGCCAGGTGTTCTCGAATCTTCTCACCAATGCAGCGAAATACATGGAGCCCAACGGTCAGATCGAGGTCAACGCGACGTTCGGTGACGGCGGCGTCTATATCGGCGTGAAGGATCGCGGCATTGGCCTCGAGCCCGATTCGCTGGGGCGGGTTTTCGAGATGTTCGCGCAAGTGAAAGGCACTCTCGATCGGGCCGAAGGCGGCCTCGGCATCGGTCTGGCGCTGGTCAAAGGGCTGGTGGAGCTGCACGCAGGTCGAGTCGCCGCTTCGAGCGAGGGGTTGGGGAAGGGCAGTGAATTTCGCGTCTGGCTGCCTTCGCCCGCAAGACGCGGGGAAGCGAGCGCAGAGGTGAATCCGCAGCGCTCGCTACTTGCGTCCCGCTCGCGCCGCATTCTCGTCGTCGATGACAATATCGACGCCGCGCAGAGCCTCGCGTTCCTCTTGCAGGCCGAGGGACATGACGTCTGTGTCGCCCACGATGGCGAGCAGGCGTTCATGGCCGCCGGCGATTTCAGACCGGACATTGCACTGTTGGATATCGGCCTTCCGAAGCTCGACGGGTATGCCGTCGCCCAGGCCATTCGCCGCGAGTCCTGGGGAAGAAACATCCGCTTGCTGGCGCTCACGGGCTGGGGACAGAACGATGACAAACGCCGGGCCCTCGAGGCGGGCTTCGACTTCCACCTGACCAAGCCGGTGGACCTCGATCAAGTGAGCACCTTGATCGGGTAGAGGCCTGGCCGCTCGAATCCCGCGTCCGGCCGATCCTCAAAACTTATACGACGCGCCGATCGTATAAGTTCTGCCGTAGGAACTGTACCCATAGCCCACACCGCTCGAGCTCTGACCGACATTCTGTCCGGGCGCCCATGGCAAAAGAGGGTTGCCGTTCAGATAGGTGCGCGCCACTGAATCGGTGAGATTCTTGCCTTCGACATAGACCTGCAGCCCCTTGTAGACGGTGTAGTGCGCGCTGGCCGTGAGCCATTGGAACGGACTCGTGATCGCGGGCCAGCCGGGAACCTCGGTGCACTGCGAGCAGTAGGATTGATAACTCGCGGCGTAATCCCAGTTGACGTCGGCGCTGAACCGCCCCTTCTCGTAGAACAGTCCCGCGGACAGGGTCATGGGCGGCACCTCATTGATCGGCGGGATTTCGTTGCCGTTCTGATCGAAGCTTTTGGTCCAAGTGTGTGTGTACTGCGCATGCGCACCGAAACCGTTGTCCAAGATGTGCTGCCAGGCGAGCTCGATGCCGGAGTAGTCACTGGTCGCGCCGTTGGCCGGCGCGTATACGGTCCATGGGAAGGGCGTGCAGGTCGCTCCCTTGGCTCCCGGCGGTCCGCCCACACACGAGATCGTGCCTAAATTGACGTTCGTCTGGGTGCCGGTATAAATGTCGTCGCGGATTTTCTTGGCGAACAGCGCAACCGTCAACGCGGAATGTGGGTGGTAGTACCATTCCGCCGAAAAATCCACCTGATTGGCCTTGATCGGTTGCAGTCCCGCGGTGCCGTTGTAATAGAGCTGAGGCTGGCCGTTGATCGCATTGTTGGTCGAGGTCGGTGCCAGCTCGCTGAGCTCGGGACGCGCCAGGGTTTCTGCCACTGCGAAGCGTAGTTGCAGCCGGTCGGGCACAGCCCAGTAATTGAAGTTCGCCGAAGGTAGCGGGATCGTGTATTGGCCCTTGGTATCGGAGGGCAGGGTGCTCGCGTAATTCACGATCCAGGTCTGTGTAGAGCTCACCGCGTTCTGCGTCCAAAGGGAGGTGGGAGCGGCTTCGGCGGTGGCGGCGGTGGTGTTGGTGCGCACCACGCGCACCCCCGCGTTTGCGTTCCACTGGGGACCGGAGAACGTCAACTCGCCGTAAGCCGATATCGTGCGTTCCGTCACGTCATACGAGTTGTACGGGTTCTCTTGCGGGAGGGTCTCGGCAAAATTGAATGGCGTGCAGGTCGGGCCAGGACAGACTAACGGATTGGGCTTGCCGTTGAGGCTCTTCAAGAAATTTTCCAGTTGAGCCACATTCAGCTGCGGTAGGACCACGGGATAGGATCCCCCGGCCCCATGCATGAAATTGGGAATGTCGACCATGGAGATGACGTTGAAGCCCTGCGAGCCGAACGAGTAGGGAGTGCACTGTATCGGGCACCCCGCCGTGTTATACAGCGTCCCGTACTGGCCCGAGCCGTTAGTCCAGTCGTTGCTGATGTCCTCGCGGCTCTTGTCGCGCTGGGTCCAACCGCTGCCGAACAAGACTTTGTCGAACCCTCCCCAGCCCACCTCATAGGCACCGTCCAGCGTGAACCCCGTGATCTTGTCATTCACGGTATAGCCGTTCAGGCCGTCATAGTGAGTGGACCAATAGGCGTTGTTGTTGAGAAGTCCCGTATTCATCAATGCCGTATAGGAGCACTCGCCGGGGTTCGTCTTGCTAGCCGTGCCCTTGGGGCAGGCCGACATCCCGAGCTGGCTCGGCGGGATCACCACATTGAGGTTCGGCAGGCTGTTCGGCACATCGGCGAAATTCAAGGTGTCGACGGGGTAAGGCCCGGCAGTCACGAGGCCGGCGGTCACGAAGGTGTCTTGACCTCCCTCGGGGCGATCGGCCCGAGATTGATAGCCATCGGCGGTGATGGTCCATCGGTCGGTGGGCTTCCACACGGCATTCAACCCGGCCATCCAGGTCGTGACCACGCGATCCACGGTGTTGTTCACCATCTCCGGCTGGAAGTCGTTTGCCGTGACGGCGGTAACCACGCCGTTCTTAATCGTCGTGGGATTGACCCACTCGGAAAGGCCGTTCTGGTCGGTGCCCCAAGGGAAATAGTAGGACTCGTTGTAACCTATCTGGGGATCGTCTAAATGGGTCCACAAGCCGTCGGCGACCAACTTGAAGGCCGAGTTGGGACGCCACTCCAGGCTCCCGGAGAGCGCATCGCGCTTCTTGTCGTCGAAGATCGAGCCGAAAGTAATGCAGCAGGGCGTCGCCACCAGCGGTATCGCGGGCGATGACCCGTCGAACGGATAGCTCGGGGGCCCATAGATATTTTGATTGTAGGCGTTGAGCGAGTCGGTGCGGGTCTTGGTCTCCGAGTGCACCGCGCCGATGAGAATCCCGAGCGTATCGCCATCGTTGGTATCTTGGACGAACGCCGAGAATTTGCTGCCCTTGAGATCCGACATGTCGTTGTCGTTGCCTTCGGCATGCACCCCGCCATGCAATCCGGGATTGTCGAACGGACTCGCGGTGCGCAGATTGACGGTGCCGCCGATGCTGCCTTCGAGGGCCGAGGCCTGCGTGGATTTCAGGACGTCGGCTCCCGAGATGATCTCCGAGGGCAACACATCGAACGCGAGATCGCGGCCATCGTCGTCGGTGGCCAGAATGCGATCGTTGAGTGTCGTGATGTTGTACTGGGGGCCCAGACCGCGCACGTTCACGGTGATGCCCTCACCGCCCGTGGTACGAAGGATGGTGATGCCGGGCAGATGCTCCAACGAGTCGGCAACGTCCGCGTCGGGAAACCGACCCATCTCCTCGGCGTTGATCGAATCCAGAACGACCGGGGCATCTCTCTTCATCTGGAGCGACTTCTCCAGGCTGGCGCGCATCCCCGTGACCACGATCTCCTCCAGCTCGGGCGCATGATCGGCCGGAGTCGTTGACGCTGTGGTCGGGGTGCGCGTTGCGGTCGTGGTTGTTGCAGTCGTGTCCCCGGTGGTAGCCACCGTGTCCGCCGCGCAAACCGATCCGCCATATCCAAGACAAGCTGCGACGGCCATGAGCCACGCAGAGCGCACGCGTATCGGCATAACCATCCCCTTTTTCGTATTTTCTTTCAGACCTTGCGCAGCGAAAGACCGACCCACGCAGGTATGTGGTCCCGACCTTAAACGAAACAAATATAACTTTCAATAGTGGTTATTCTCGATACTTAGCGTATGGCATCCTCCCAATGGGCTATTAACTATCTAGTTATGATTCATATGTGACACAATTATAGCTATTGAAATTTAGCTAAGTTTCAAATATAAGTTGCTAGCCGGTTGAGCAATCGGATCCGAGCGAACTCATAACAAGCGGGCCGCGGTAAGAGCGCGGCGGGAATCTCAATCTCATGAAATCACGGCTGTGGTTGACCTATGCCCTGGTGACGACCGCGTCGTGGGGGGTGTGGGGTGCCTTCACGGGTGTGCCGGCCGACCATGGCTTTCCCGAGACGCTGATCTATGCCGTGTGGGCGCTCACCATGATACCGCCGGCGCTCTATGCGCTGCGCCGCGTCGGTTGGCGCCTGCAGCGCGATGCTCGGTCGGTGTGCTACGGCGCATTGATCGGACTTTTGGGTGCGGGCGGCCAGATGCTGTTGTTCCACGCCGTGCGCACGGGACCCGCCTATTTGATCTTTCCGGTGATCTCACTGTCGCCGGTGGTGACGGTGGTCCTATCGATGGTGCTGTTGCACGAGCGCACCGGCAAGCTCGGCGCGCTCGGCATCGTGCTGGCTTTATGTTCCCTGCCGCTCTTCGACTACGCGGGCAGCGCGGGGGCGGGGGCTTACGGCCAGCTGTGGTTTGTGCCGGCGCTCGGCGTACTGCTCGCCTGGGGGGTGCAAGCCTTCTTCATGAAACTCGCGAACGCGACCATGGATGCCGAGAGCATCTTCTTCTATATGACGGTGAGCGGCCTGGTGCTGATCCCGGTGGCACTCGCCATGACGGACTTTTCCGTACCCATTAACTGGGGGATGCAGGGTCCGTACCTCGCGGCCGCCATCCAGATCTTGAATGCCGTGGGCGCATTGACCTTGGTGTATGCGTTTCGTTACGGCAAGGCGATTGTCGTGTCGCCGCTGACGAACGCGGGTGCGCCCCTCATCACAGCCGTGCTGTCGATCCTGCTGCTCGGCACAGTACCCACGGCGACCAAATTGGCGGGCATCGCCTTGGCGCTGGTGGCGGCGGTATTTTTGGCCATCGAGCCTGAGGCCGTGACGCCTTCGCCCACTACGCCGCCCGCAAAAGCTCTCAAGGAGTATGGGCGATCATGATCATTCGCCGGGACACCAGCAATCGGCGCGAGCGCATCGTCGCGTTGCTGCGTGAACAAGGCAGCGTGCAAATCCCGACGCTCGCGGAACGCTTTCGCGTCTCCACCCAGACGCTGCGCAAGGATCTGAATTTTCTCGACGAGAAGGGCATCTGCACGCGTTCCTCGGGAGGGGCCATTCTGCGGCGCGGGACGCCGCTACCGGCCGAGGAAGCGCTCGACGTCAAGCGCGCGCTGTTCGCCGACGAGAAGATGCGCATCGGCCGGGCGGCGGCAAAGCTGATCAAAGACGACGAGTCGGTGTTGCTCGATTCGGGCACCACGTCGCTGCAAGTGGCGCGGCACATCGAGGCGGCCGCGACGCTCGTGGTCGTCACCAACGACGTCGGCATCATGAACGAGCTGGTGGCCCGCGAGAACGTGCAGCTGGTGTTTCTGGGCGGAACCTTGCGGCGCAAGAATCTATCCTTCTACGGCACACAGACCGAGCAGGCGTTGCAGGATCTGCACGTCGACAAGCTGTTTCTGGCGGCCGACGGTTTCGACATCGACAAGGGCGTCACCACCCATTTCGAGCCCGAGGCCATCCTGAATCGCATGATGTGCCGCGCGGCCTCGGAAATCATCGTGGTGACCGATTCATCCAAGTTCGAGCGGATTTGCTTGCACAAGATCGTCGAGCCACAGGGAATCACGAAACTCGTGACCGACACCGCCATACCCGACGAGGCCCGCGAGGCCCTGACGCGGATCGGCGTCGAGGTGATCATCGCTTGAAGGAACTCCTCGAGGTCATGGCGGAACACAAGGCGGGACGCGCCGTGGGCATCTATTCGGCCTGTTCGGCACACCCCTTGGTGATCGAGGCGACGCTGGCTCACGCGCGCAGCGAGTCCAGCTCGGCGTTGATCGAGGCGACTTCCAACCAGGTCAATCAGGATGGCGGCTACACGGGCATGCGCCCCGTCGACTTCAGCCGCTTCGTGCACGAGATCGCAGCGCGACTCGACGTGCCGCCCGAGCAGGTGTGCTTGGGCGGGGATCATCTGGGGCCTAACTGCTGGCAACATCTGCCCGCGGAGGCGGCGTTGGCGAAGTCCGAACAGCTCGTCGCCGACTATGTCGAGGCAGGCTTTCGCAAGATTCACCTCGACTGCTCGATGTCTTGCGCGGACGATCCGGCGCCGCTCAGCGACGCGGTCGTGGCCGCGCGAGCGGCACGGCTCTGTGCGGTCGCGGAGCGAACGTGGCAGCACTCCGGCGGCGAACCGCTCGTGTACGTCGTGGGCACGGAAGTGCCGGTGCCCGGCGGCGCCCGGGAGGCGCTCACCGAATTGGCCGTGACCGAGCCTGCCGCCGCCAACGCGACCATCGACGCCCACTTCGAGGCATTTCGCGCGTCGGAATTGCAACATGTCTGGCCGCGCGTGATCGGGCTCGTGGTGCAACCGGGTGTGGAGTTTGATCATCACCGGGTTATCGACTTCGAAGCGTCGCGTGTCGCCGACCTCGCGCGCGTCGTCGAGACGCAGCCCTATATGCTCTACGAAGCGCATTCCACCGACTATCAAACGCCGACCAATTTGCGTGCATTGGTGCAAAATCACTTTGCGATCCTCAAAGTCGGCCCAGCGCTGACCTTCGCCATGCGCGAGGCCTTATGGGCGCTCGATGCGATCGAGCTGGAGTGGCTCGGCGCGGCACGATCGTCGCGCTTGCGCGAGACCGTGCAGGACGCCATGACGGCGAGCCCGGGCTCCTGGAGCAAGTACTATCTGTCGAACGGTCGGCAGTTGGCGTTGGATCAGCAGTACAGTTTGAGCGACCGGATCCGTTATTACTGGCCGGTGCCCGAGGTCGATGCGGCGCTCGAGCGCTTGCTCGCGAACTTGGATGAAAGTCCGCCGCCGCTCACGCTATTGAGCCAGTATCTGCCGCTCCAATACGACGCCGTGCGCGCGGGAAGGCTCCGTCCGCGCGCGCGCGCGCTGGTGCTGCATGCCATTCGACACGTGCTCGAGCGGTACGCGGCGGCCTGCAGCGACTTCGTCAGCCTGATATGACGACCCATCTGGAATTGGGCGAGACGGCCCTGAACCGCGCCGGCGCCCTGTGGACCGCGCGCGAGATCGCGCAGCAGCCCGCGAGCTGGCTGCGCACTTTGGATATGCTCCGCGATCACGCGGCCTCGATTGCCGGTTTTCTGGGACCGCTCCTGGCCCGGCCTGATCTGCGCATCATTCTTACCGGCGCCGGCAGCTCGGCTTTCATCGGCGAGTGTCTCGCGCCGTTGCTGTTGCGGCGGCTCGACCGGCGCGTGGAAGCCATTGCCACCACGGATTTGCTGTCCGGCCCCGGTCAATATTTGCAGCGGGACGTACCGACGCTGCTGGTGTCCTTCGGCCGTTCGGGCAGCAGCCCCGAGAGCGTCGCAGTGGTCGACCTCTCGGAGCGATTGCTGCGCGAATGTCACCAGCTCGTGTTCACTTGCAATGAACAGGGCACGCTCTACCAGCGGTGCCGCGGGCGCGCCAGGAGCCTCGCGATCCTGCTGCCTCCCGAAACGCACGATCAAAGCTTTGCCATGACCTCGAGCTTCACCGCCATGATGCTGGCAGCCTCGCTGGCATTCGACGCTGAGAGCGTCGGCGTGGCGCAGGTGGCACGCGCCACGCAGGCGCTGCTCGCCGAGCACAATGCGCCGCTGCGCGCGCTTGCGGCCGAGGGCTATTCACGGGTGGTGTATCTCGGCAGCAACGGCTTCAAGGCGCTGGCGCGTGAGGCGGCGCTCAAGCTCATGGAGCTGAGCGATGGCAAGGTGATCGCCGCCTTCGATTCGCCGCTCGGCTTTCGTCACGGCCCAAAGACCATCGTGACGGACGACACGCTCGTGTTCGTGTTCGTCTCCAACGATCCGTACACCCGCCGCTATGACCTCGACATACTGCGCGAACTGCGCACGGATGGTCGCGCGGGAAAAATCATCGGCATCACAGCCCAAGGCGGCGACTCGACGGGGCAGGGTGAGTACCTGCACGTAGCGGGCTTCGCGCAAGCGCCTGACGGTGAACTGTATTTTCCCTACGTCGTCTGCGCGCAGCTGTATGCCTTTCACCGCTCGCTCGCGCTCGGCAATACCCCGGATCAGCCAAGCAATTCCGGGACGGTGACTCGCGTGGTGCACGGCGTGACCATTCATAGCCTGTGAGCGCAGCAGCCCACTTGTACCTCGGTGTCGATGGCGGCGGAACGAAGACCGCGCTGGTGCTCATCGATTCCGACGGCGAGATCCGGGCGACTCATGTCGCGCCCGGCTCCTACTATTTGAGCATCGGCTTGGATGCGCTCGGCGCTTTGCTGGCCGAAGCGGTCCGCACTGTGTTGGCCAAGGCCGCGGCGCCTCGCGACGCGCTGGACTTCGCATTCTTCGGCCTGCCCGCCTATGGCGAGGACAACGCCTTGCTCAGCACGTTGAGCCGGCTGCCGCAGCAATTTCTGCGTGCCGGTACCTTCCTGTGCGGCAACGACATGGTGTGCGGTTGGGCCGGCTCGCTCTTGTGCCGCGACGGCATCAGCATCGTCGCAGGCACCGGCTCGATCTGCTACGGCGAGCGCCACGGTGTCACGGCGCGCTGCGGCGGCTGGGGTGAGTTGTTCAGCGACGAAGGCTCCGCCTACTGGATCGCCTGCCGTGGCCTGAACCTGTTCTCGCGCATGAGCGATGGCCGGGAGGCACGGGGCGCGTTGTACGATCTTCTCAAGCAATCGCTCCACATCAGCGAGGATCTCGATCTCTGCGCGCATATTTTCTCCCGCCTCGGCGGCGATCGCGCGCGCATTGCGCAGTTGAGCAAGCTGGTCACGCAGGCCGCCGGGGCCGGGGATGCACAATCCATGGTCATCGTCGACGCTGCCGCCCGAGAGCTCGCGCTCATGGTCGACGCCACGCGGCGTCAGCTCGAATTCGCACCCGCGGAGCCGGTGCCGGTTTCCTATTCGGGGGGCGTGTTCGAGCATGTCGGCGCGATGCTCAAGGACAAATTCACCGCGCGCCTGCGGGCATACAGCGAAGGCTACCAGGTCGCCGAGCCGGCGTTACCGCCCGCCCTCGGCGCCGCGCTGTACGCCGCGAAACGCCATGGCCATCCTTTGTCGAGTGCTGCCATCGAGCGGCTGCGTGAGCAAAGCGCGGCCGGCCGAGCGGAGCTCGAATCATGAAGCATGCGGCGCTCGGCAGCCTCTTGGTGTGCGGGATCTGGACGGCCGCCGCCGGCGCCGCGTCAAGCTCATTCACCGAGGCGGACTTCCAGAAGCTCGACAAGATCGATATTCACGTGCATATCAACTCACCGGACTCGGCGCTGCTCGATCAGGCGGCGGCCGACCATTTCCGTTTGCTCACCATCAACGTCGATTATCCCGACTTTCCATCGCTCCCCGACCAGTCGCGCATCGCGCAGGCGCTGGTCGCGAGTCACCCCGAGACGCTCGCCTATGCCGCGGCATTCTCCATGCACGGCTGGGACGACCCCAACTGGCAAAAGCAGACGATCGCACAGCTCGATGCCGCGTTCGCCGCCGGCGCCGTCGCCGTCAAGGTATGGAAGAACATCGGCATGGAGTTTCGCGACGCACGCGGTCGCCTGGTCATGATCGATGACCCTAAATTCGATCCGGTGTTCGAGTTCATTCGCGAGCGGCACCGCGTGCTGATCGGACATCAGGGGGAACCGCACAACTGCTGGCTGCCCATCGATCAGATGACCGTGAACAATGACAAGGAATATTTTCGCGAGCATCCCCAGTACCACATGTTTCTGCACCCGGAGTTGCCGTCTTACGAAGATCAGATGAGCGCGCGCGATCGCATGCTGGCAAAGAACCCGCAATTGAAATTCATGGGCGCACACATGGCGAGTCTCGAATGGAGCGTCGACCGGTTGGCCGCGTTCCTGGACCGCTATCCGAATACGGTCGTGGACCTCGCCGCGCGCATGGGCCAGGTGCAATATCAATCCAATCGCGATCTCGGCAAGGTGCGCCGCTTCTTCATCCGCTACCAGGACCGGCTGCTGTACGGCACCGATCTCAGCCAGGATCCCGGCGCGGCACCGCAAGAGGTGCGCGGCGAAGCGCACGCGACTTGGCTGCGCGATTGGAGATATCTCACCGGCAACGGCACCTTCCGCGTTCCCGAATTGGACGCACCCGTCCACGGCCTGGGCTTACCGGCGAGCGTCGTGCGCAAGATCTATAGCGCCAATGCCGAGCGCTGGTTCGGCAATCCATGGCATGCCTCGAAACCGGCGCAGGAGTCGAAATGAATCCCCGGTTGAAATGGGTGGGCTGGGTGCTTGCCGCGACTGTGCTCGCCGCAAGCGCCACCGCGGCGGACGAAGGATCGCACTCGGCGCCGAGCGCACGAGTGCTGGGGTCACTGCGCGGCATGACATCGTCGCTCACGATCTATGCCGACGGGGACTACGCCCTCGCCGGTGTCGCCGGCACTGTGATCCGTTCGGACGTGGAGGCGGACGTCGACTCCCAGGTGTTGCGCTCAGCCGCCTATCCGCGACACACGGTGGCGCAATCCGAGTTCCAGGATCAGTTCGGCAGCGGCTCGGCTCTGACCGTCACTCACGAAGGTCTCGCAGGCTCGCCGGATCTGGTCTGCACGTTGCGTCTGTACCGCGATCAAGCTTGGGGCGACATCGAGGTCAAAGTCGTCAATACGACGGAGCGCGCCATCTCGGTGCAGGCGGTACGGACCGTTCACGCAACCGCTGCCCCCATCGTCGATTTGAATGGTCCGGCGGCTGCCGATCGAATTCTGTCGGATAGTTACAGTGAAGATAGACCGCAGCTCGCGATCCGCGATCTCGGCGATGCGGTGAACGGCGTCCACCGTGCCGTCGGCAGCCAGCTGATTTACAACCGCCGCAGCGGCCAGAGCTTGTTTCTGGGCGCGCTCACCTCGGAACGGCTCCTGACCATCTTTCACTTGCAAGAGCGAGGGCTGGGCGGCGGCGCGAGTGTGCAAGCCTACGAAGTGGTTGCCACGGGAACCACCGAAATCATGAAGGGCGAGTCGCTCAAGGAATCGCCGGCGAGCGAGCAGGTGAACTTGAGCGTGCGCGTGGATCCGGCAGGGAGCCTCTCGTCCGAGCGACTCATGTTTGCGATGGGTCCGGACTACCATGCGCAGCTCGAGCAGTATGGCCGGGCGGTCGGTCTCCTGCATCAGGCACGAGTCAAGGCGCCGACGCCCATCGGATGGTGGAGCTGGACCGCGTACTACTTCGGGATCAATCAGGGAACGGCCACCACGAACGCGGACTGGTTGGCGCAGAACCTCGCGCAGCTGGGATATGTTTATTATCAGATCGATGAGGGATACCAATTCGCGCGCGGTGAGTACACCACGGCCGACGCCAGGCTGTTTCCTCGCGGCATCGGATATATCGCGGATCTCGTGCGCCACGACGGCCTGACGTTCGGGCTCTGGACGGCGCCCTTCGAGGTATCGGAGCGAGCGTGGGTATTTCAAACCCATCCGGAATGGCTGCTGCACAACGCCGCCGGGCGAGCTCATTCATATCGGTTACGTGACCGACAAACAAGATGCGCTGTATGTGCTCGACACCACCAACCCCGGCGCGCAGCAGTATCTGCGGCAGACTTACAGCACGCTGTACAACTGGGGCTTGCGCTTTATCAAAATGGACTTCATGGATGACACTGCGGTCGAAGGTGCCTACTCCCGTCCCGAACACCACCGCCCTGGAGGCGCAGCGGATCGGCCTGAAAATCATCCGCGAGGCCGTGGGCGAAGACGTGGTGCTCGACAAGGACGGCAGCCCCATGCTCAATCCCGTAGGCTTCGTGGATGCGGGGCGCATCTCCCAGGATACGGGACATAGCTTCGATGCCAGCAGGGATGCGGCCTCGGGCATTGCGGCACGCTACTATATGAATCGCAATTTTTTCGTCGCGGATCCGGATGCGTTCACCGTCTCTACCCAGACCGTCGACGATCACTCCTGGCACGGCGGCAAACGACCGCTCACGCTCGACGAGGCGAAAGTATCCATCGCCCTCGCGGCGGTTTCCGGCGGAATGTTCGAGATCGGCGACGATCTTCCGACCCTCGCGCCTTCTGCCGAGCGGCTGGCGCTGGTCAAGAATCCGGACCTCATCGATATGGCTCGCCTCGGCCGCTCCTCCGTGCCCATCGATCTGCTGAGCTATTCGGAAAAGGACCGGCAACCGAGCGTCTTTCTGCTGAAGGAAAGACCCGCGCCAATCCATTCTCACCGTGTTCAACTGGACCGATGCGGAGCGCAAGTGCGCCATCGATCTCGTGGCTCTCGGCTTGAAGGAGGCCCGCAAGTATCGAGTCGTCGAGGTGTTTGGCGAGCAGAACTGCTGCACAGCTTCTGCGCGGACGATCGATCTCGTGCAGACGCCCCACTCAGTGCGCGTGCTGAAGCTGATCGACGAGTCCGTGCCCGCGGCAGACCCCGCGGTCGAGATACAGTCCGCGGCGAGCGCCAAGGCCGGCGAGAGCGTGCAGTTCACTGCGACCGCAGCGTCGAGCGCAGCGCCGGTGCTAACCTGTCACTGGGACTTCGGTGATGGCTCGAGCATGGACGGGATGAAAGTGACGCACGCCTTCACGCATGCCGGTGACTACACCGTGCAAGTCACGGCAACGGGTTTGGGCGCTGCCACGTCACGCAAATCCTTGAGCGTCGCGGTATCCGGCGAGGTCTCGACGCTGTTCGACCCGGGGCGCAAGCAGCGGCCTGAATGACTGCGGCGCGTCGGCGTCGCTCGGTGGAGCTTTCACGATGAAGTCATGCCGATCTCGCCCAGCCATTTCTCGACCAGTAGAGGCCAGCGAGTAATGGGTGACTTCGTGCGTCGCAGCCCAAACGCGTGGCCACCACGCGCATAGAGGTGCAATTCCACCGAGACGCCGGCTTTCTTGAGCGCCAGGAAGTAGACGATCGAATTGTTGACCGTATCCACGGGGTCATCGACCGCCTGTAACAGGAAGGTCGGTGGCGTCTGGGCGGAGACGGGAACGGTTGGATTCAGTTGGTATTCCTGGGTCGTCTTTTCGGTTAGATGACCCGGATAGAGCGCCACGGCAAAATCCGGGCGGCAGCTCTCTGAGTCGGCTGCATCGACGGCTGCATATAGGCGCTTGTTCCAATGGGTGCTGACATCCGCCACCAAATGTCCGCCGGCCGAAAACCCGAGCACGCCGATCTTGTGCGGATCGATGTGCCATTCCGCGGCGTGAAAGCGAACCAATCCCACCGTCCTCTGCGCATCTTCCAACGCCGTCGGCGCCACCGCATCCACGTGGCAATCGCATTTCGCTTCCCAATGCGGTCCCGAGTCGGGCACGCGGTACTTCAACAAGACACAAGTCATTCCCTTGGTGACCAGCCAGTCGCACACCTCGGTCCCTTCGAGGTCGATGGCGAGGCCTTTGTAGCCGCCCCCCGGAAAGACGACCACAGCGACACCGGTATTCGCCGTCGCCGGCGAATAGACGGTCATCGTGGGCTGAGTAACATTGTTGACACCTGTGAAAGGCTTTCCGGCGACGAAGCGATCCGGTTTCGTCATCACGGCTGACTCCACCCCAGGTACTGAGGCTGCATCCGGAACCGCAGCCGGCCACAGCGGCAGCTCTGCATGGTCGGGCGAGGGCTGCCAAACGGCCGCTGGTGAGCTTGCGACGCGGAAGGCGATTACAAAAAAGGCGCAGCTCATCGCCCTCGTCGTCCAGCGGCTACCTCTTCTCACCTCTAACTTTCGCAAAGGCGCTCCGGCCCGTACCCCGGCACGGCACCGCACGCCCACAGCTCGGGCGTCAGGCGGTAAATGACGTGTATCTGTCCCCACCGCGGCGTGTCCCTGGCTCCCGCGAGCTCGGCGCCGAGCTTCTCCACCGCGCGGCGTGAGCGCAGATTGCGCTCGGCGACTGAGAACAGCACTTCCTTCACGTCCGTAAAGGCGTGCCGGAGCATCAGCCGCTTCATCTCGGCATTCGCCGCGCCGCCCCAGTGACTCCGGGCGAGGAAGGTGTACCCGATTTCGACCCTCTCGCCCGGTGCGTAATTGGTATATCGGGACCAGCCGACGAGCCGCGCAGCCTCGGTCGCGACCAGGCAGCCTTTCGACTTCAGGGCGTCGTCGAAAAACGGCGGAAAGCCTTCCCGTGTCCCTCGGCCTGGATCCGGGTGCTGAGCCCAGATCAAGGGGTCCGACACGGCGGCGAACACCGCGTCGAAGTCCTGTGCCGCGAGTGGCCGCAGTGTGATGTGTGCACCCGCGAGAGTAGGCTGTAGATCGAGCATGGTGCGAAATATAGCAGTCATTCTGTGAGGAGCGAGTCGGCGAATGAATGCGGGCGGGGACAATAAGGCGACGATCGGCGCGCGCATGCGTCGCCATATTCGTGCCGAGCTCTATGATGATTCTGGCGACGCCGCCCGCGGCATTGCCATCTACGCGCTCTCGGATCCAAGGTCCATTCGAGACGTCCGTTATGTGGGTCAGACGCAATCGCCGGCGCGGCGCTTCGCGCAGCATCTGAACACCGCGCGGCTTTGGCTTCCCGATGAGCTGCCGTGGTGGGTCAAGTCTCCGAAACTTCGTCCGCTCTATACGTGGATTCGGGAGCTTTACGCCGACGACCGGCGCATGCCGGTGATGGTCGTTACCGCATGGGCGGGATCGATCGGAGAAGCCAGGGTCTTGGAGCGCGCACGCATCATGGAGTGCCTGGAACGCCGACTGGAGCTACTGAATGTCGAGCGCGAAATCCTAGGAAAGCAGCGACAGTTGATTTAGCGCGCCCTTGCAATTCTTACAAGCTGCTTGCATGGGAGGCCTTTCCCACGCGACATCGCGGCGTTCACCGATAGGGCTCTAGCTCAGCGACCATCATGATCGCGTCACCTCATTATTCCTCGGAGACAGCCAATGGCCAGCAAGAAAAAGCGCAACTCGTCATCATCGAGAGCCAAGTCGCTCGATGCGGTAGCTCTGCTGAAGGCAGATCACCGCCAAGTCGAGCAATGGTTTTCGCAGTTTGAAAAAACCAACAGTGCCAGTCGAAAGCAACAGCTCGCATCGAGCATCTGCGCTGCGTTGACCGTGCACACCTCGATCGAAGAGGAGATCTTCTATCCCGCCTTTCTAAAGGCGACCGAGGATAAGGATATGCACCACGAAGCGATCGTCGAGCACGCGGGTGCCAAGGCGCTGATTGCCCAGATTCAGGACATGTCCCCGAGCGATGACTACTTCGATGCCAAGGTCACGGTACTGTCGGAAATGATCAAGCACCACGTCAAAGAGGAGGAGCAGCCGGGTGGTATGTTTGCCGAGGCAAAGAAATCCGCCATGGACCTTCATGCCCTCGCCGAGCAGTTGATGGCCCGTAAGCGGGAATTACAGTCGACCGCAGAGGCTGCCTGACATGGCCAGCAAAAAGACGAGCGCCAGCCGCAAGGTCAAGCGCGCGATGCACGAGTGGAAACGCGGCGAGCTCAAGAGTGGCCGATCCGGTAAGCGAGTAACCAGCAAAAAGCAGGCAATTGCAATCGGACTCTCGGAGGCTCGTAAGGCAGGTGCCAAGGTGCCGAAGAAGAAGAGCGCCCGCAAGAAATAGGATCGCGGTCGCCTATGAACCTGGGCCGCGCTGCGCGCCGCGGATTTGCCCTCATCAACTGCGCACTACGCAGCTGGAGCGCCGACAATGTGTCGACGACGGGCGCGGCGCTTGCCTATTATTGCGCGTTCTCTTTGGCGCCCCTACTCGTGATCGTCCTGGCCGTCGCGGGTCTTATCATCGGTCGTGAGTCGGCCTACAGCCACCTCGATGCCCAGCTCGTCGCCTTGTTCGGTGCACCCACCGCGAAGACGCTATTGGCGGCGGCGCAATCGGCCGAGCACTTCGAAGGCGTGTTATCGACGGCCGTCAGCATCGCGACGCTTATGATCGGGGCCACGACGGTGTTAAGCGCTCTCCAGACAGCGCTCGATCAGATCTGGCAGAGCGGGAAACTCGTCCCCGGCGGGGCATGGGGCTGGATACGGGCGAGATTTCTGTCATTGGGCTTCGTTCTCGCGCTGGGATTTCTTCTCTTGGTGTCACTGACGGTGTCCACCGCGATCGCCGGAATACAACATCGTCTCGTGCAAGACCACGGCTTTCTGATTTCATTGATCGGCGGTCTCGACTTCCTGATATCGATCGGCGTGGTCGCCGTACTGTTTGCCGTCATATTCCGATTCATGCCGGCTCGGCGCCTGCCCTGGCGGTGGGCGCTCATCGGCGGCGCACTGACGGCAGTCTTATTCGAGCTCGGGCGCTGGCTCATCGGCCTATATCTCGCGCACTCTGCGCAGCCGAGCGCCTTTGGAGCGGCCGCTTCCTTTGTCGCACTCCTGGTATGGCTTTATTACACCGCGCAGATCTTCCTGTTCGGCGCCGAATTCACGGCCTGTCTCGCCGGCTTCCGTGACGATCCAGCGAGATCTTCGCACGCCGACACTTCGGCCCCGATCGAAGTATAAGAGACAGCCGAAGCTATTGTGGTCCTAGCAGCGCACAGCCATAACTCGGAGTCGATTATTGGGGACTTTCGCGGGGTGGAGTTACCATGGGCTCGACAATCGGGAGCGGGTCCTCCCTCCCGGCTGGGGTTTAACAATTAGAAGGATAAAAAACCATGCTATGTCCGAAATGCAATCAACCGCTGGCAGAGGGTGCGCGATTTTGCGGAAGCTGCGGGGAGCCCATCGGTGCTGACCTTGATGCGACACGCCCGCCGCGCGACCCTGTCGCTGGCGGCGGAGCGACGTCTGGCGGAGCCACTTCCGGCGGGAGTCCTCCCGCGGGGACCGCGGTTCCCGGTGAGGCGGCGCCGCGGCTGATGGATCGAATCAAGAACATTATCCTGAGGCCGAATACCGAGTGGTCGGTGGTCGCCACCGAGCCCACGACTATCGCACAGCTCTATAAAGGCTACGTCATTCCTCTGGCGGCGTTCTCGGCGCTCATGTCGTTCGTTCGCATGTCGGTCATCGGTATCGGCTTTTGGCGAATGCCCGTGCTTACCGGGTTCGTCTATGCGCTGGTCGGCTTTGCTTTTGGACTGCTCGGCTTATATGTGGTCGGGTGGGTCATCGACATGCTCGCGCCGACCTTCTCGGGGCAACGCGATCGTCGCCAAGCCGTCAAAACCGCAGCCTACGCATTCACGCCGGGCGCGGTCGGGGCGGTCTTCGTGCTGCTGGGGGGATTCGGCACGGCCCTGCGTCTGGTGGCTGCGATTTGGGGCCTCTATCTGCTTTATTTGGGATTGCCCGTGTTGATGCGCAGCCCACGGGAGAAGGCCGCCGGCTACACGGCGGCCGTGATTGTCTGCGTCATCCTGCTCTTTGTCGTCTTCGGGATCATCATCTCGGTGGTCAATCCGATGCGCAGCTACAACCCTTTTGGCATGAATGGGACGGCCTGAACGAAGGAGAGATACCGTGGACTTCACTCCCCAAATGCAGAAAACCCTTCAAGAGATGATGGATCATCACGAGATCAGAAAGCTGCTCGGTGTGTACTGCCAGGGCTGTGATCGGGGCGACGGACCCCGCATGGCGAGTGTCTATCTCGAAGACTCCTGGGACGATCATGGGACCTTCAAAGGTCCCGGCAAGGCGTTCGTCAAAGAAGTGATGCATTCACTCGCCACTGAGAAGCACAAACTGGTTCATTTGCTCGGCCAGTCTGTCATTCATGTCGATATCGACGCAGCGGGCGCCGAAACCTACTTCCTGGCGAGTGACATCACGAGAAGGCAGGATGGCCGCGAGGTCGTGAACTTATTGTCCGGACGATATGTGGACACTCTTAGCCGCGAGAACGGGCAATGGAAAGTGGCGAAGCGTATCTGCGTGCGCGATTGGTCGATCTCTCTTGATGTGGAGAAGGACTGGCTTGAGAACGGTAACTTCGTCGCGGGACAGATGTCCGGTCAAGATCCCATCTACGCGATTTTCGGCCTGAAGCATCCGGGATTAGGGGCGTAACGCCGTCATCGCGGGCCGCCGTAGCGCTTGCCAGCGCCATCTAGCGTTCGCGGCGGCGGCATGCCCAATACCTTTCCATTCTTATCTCATGCCAATTGGCTCCTCTCAGTGAAATATCCTGCGAATCTTCATAAGCAGCTGGCCCGCGGGTCCCACGCTCGGCGTGGCGCGAGTGGCGATCTCGCGGTTCAGTATCTCGAGCCCGCGCCGCACGGATCGGTCGAACGCGGAGGCGAGCGACGCATTTCCGGACAGGAGAGGCGCAATCGCCTCGCGCGGCAACTGGAAAATTTGGCAATGGGTGCGCGCGGTCGCAGTAGCCGCATGCGGCGCTCCCGTGAGCAAGCCGATTTCACCGACATACTCTCCGGCGCCGATACAACCGATGGTCTCGAGGGCTCCGGGCGTCTGTCGGGTGAGCTCCAGCACACCGGCTGCAACCACGTAGAGAGACGGATCGTCCACGCCTTCGGCGAAGAGACGCTCCCCGGGCTCCAGCTGCCGCGGTTCGGCCTGGGCGGCAACCTTGCGAATGAGCTGGGGTTCCAGATTCTCGAACAACACCAGGTCGGCCAGCAACCGATACGGGGATTTCGTGTCCGGTTTCCCACCGTCGCCATCGGCTTCGCCATCGCGCCTCTTGTCGAGGAACCCCCGATAATAAAGCTGCCGTCGCGCTCCACGTAACAGCAAATCTTTCGTGGTCGCGAGCTGATTCGTGCGGGCGACGAAGAATGAGATTTCGTAGTTGTTGCGTTTGGGTCCGAGCTGCGCCAAGACTGCTTGCGGCGCCGGTCTCCTGAGCATGTCGGGGCAGAGGAGCGTCGCCTGCAGCAACGCCTCTATGACGCGTTCCGGACCCGCGCCCTGCGGGCATGAGATTTCGACTGAAGCAGCCCGCTGCTGACTGGGGAAGCTGCGGTTGATGATCTCGGCCTTTGCGACGAGACTGTTGGGAATGATGGCGATGTCATCGCCGTCGGTTTGCACGCGGATGGATCGCCAGTTCATCTGCACGACTTGCCCTTCGATCTTGTCGCCGATCAGGATGCGATCGCCGATCCCGAAAGGGGCCTCGATGCCGACGGCGATGCCGGAGAAGACGTCCGCCAGCGTGCTTTGCAGCGCAAGTCCCAGCACGATCGCAACGACGCCGGACGTTGCGACGACACCGGTAACCGGCAGTGCAAGCACGGAGTTGAGCACGACTGCAGCCGCCGCGATATAGATGGCGGCTGCCAGTAAATCGGAAAATAGCCGGGTCTCGCGTGAGCGACGGTCGCGCCGCACAGCGAATTCGAGACCTACCGCAATGATCCGCGCGCCGAGCCACCACCAGGCGCCGGCCAAGGCGCGCAACCAAATGGCGCGGCCCTCGATCGGCCCCGCCAAGGGCGGGAACACGGGAACGATCTGTTCTTTGAGCAGGTAAAAGCTGATGGCCAGGAAGCACACGACGTCGAAGGTGAGGCGTGTACGCTGGGAGAAGCGCCGCAGAACCTGAATGCCGACCACCGTGATCGCGACGAGCACAGCCGCGGGAATTAGGGTCGGGCTCACGTCATTGCTCCGGATATCTCAGGGTGACGACAGGCGGAGCCGGCGTCACCGGCGGCCCGCAGCTCGTGCTCAATGATGCCACGTTGTGGACCGTGGCGTGAGGTCCAACGGCACCGGCTCGGGCATGCTTCCGCCGTCCAGAAATCTGGGCGACGGAAGCACGAGATTTTCAGGCAAAGATTACGGCGCGATACGCCTCGCCGTTGCCGTGCCCGTCAGTTCCATGGTCTTCGTGCCCGTGAGATCGTAAAATTTGGTGTCGTTCAATCCGGTGTACGAGTTTCCGTCCCACGACAGCGTATCGGTCTCCGTTTCGTTGAAGTATCCCGCGACGATCCCATCGTTGTAGAGCCACCCAAAGTGGTTCCGAAACACCTGCCATCGATCGACCACCTTCCATGAGCCCATACAGATGTTTCCGCCCAGGACCGGGAAATTGATGTTTTCCCATTCCGTACCGTCACTGTGCCATTGAATGAAGGCTTGACCGGACGCTGACCCTTCAGTCGTGTAGGCCACATGCCAGGTTCCGACGATTTGCTCGCCTACATTTCCTCCCGAACGGGCCGGGAGGGCCTCCTGATTCATACTCAGAGGAGCGATCTGCTGACCCACCGCTTGCTGAGTTGCGCTTTTCGGGTCCACACAGGCGGCACGCGCCGCGAATCCTGGAAGTGTCAGGGCCGCGACCACGGCGGTTGCAATGAGATTTGATTTCATGAAGCTACCTCTTGTACGTTATTTGATGTTGCTCATTCGGTCGCTACACGGGTGGGCACGCGCGATCCAGGGAGATCGGGCGTGCCGTGACCGCCGTGGCTCGACTCAAAGAGGTATGAGTCCGGACACGGCGAGTCGGGTACCCCGGCGCCGGTGCGGCCCCGATCGGCGATTTTCCTGTCGGCGGACGTGTTTCTCAGGTACCCGATTCTTTTCGCGGCGACTCCTATAGGCATGGCAGGCGGGAAATTCCGCCAAACGCCCGGGTATCAGTGGCCGAAATAAAGAAATCGCTGTTGGAACGGCTGTTCTCGGAGCAAGGCAGCGCCCTGCAAGCCTTCTTGTCGCGCAGGGTACGCAAGCACCCGGATGCCGCCGAGCTCGCGCAGGAAGTGTACTTGCGCATGCTGCGGGTGCCGGACATGGCCTCGGTTCGCAATCCCGAGGCCTACCTGTATGCAGTGGCAAGCAATCTCGCGAAGGAACACGCGCATCGGGAGGCGCGCGACCGGGGCGCGCTCGATATCGATGATCCGATGGTGCAGGAGCAACTCGCCGAGCTCCCGACCTTCGCGGGACAGCTGGATCGCGAGAAGACGCATCAAGCGGCTCCGCGAGGTGCTCGATCAATTGTCTCCAAAATGCCGGGCCGCCGTGGTCCTGCAGTACTGGCACGGGCTCACCTACGAGGAGATCGGCCAGCGACTTGGGATCTCGGCGAATATGGTCAAGAAATATCTGAGCCAGGCAATTGTGCATTGCCGGCGCCGCATGGCGCGGCTGGGATAAGGTGATGAGCGCAAAGAACGACAAGTGCATGATCTCGTGACCCAGCAGGCGGCCGACTGGTTGGTTGCAAATCGTGCGGAGCTCTCGGCGCGCGAGCGCGAGACCTTTGCCGCCTGGCTGAAGGTCTCGCCCGTGCATGTCGAGGAATACCTGGGGGTTGCGGCCGTGGCGCGCGATCTGCGCGACGCCTGCGCGGAGCTGGCCGCCTCGACCGACTCGTCTCGTCGCGCTCGCGCGCGACAGCCGGCGAGGAGCCTACGCCGCATCGGGTCCCCGGTTCGTCGGTGCCGGAGACCGCGCGCGGCCGCTGGCGGCTCGCGGCGGTGGCGTGGGCGGACCATGGGCAGTGATCTGTCTGTCGCTGCTTGGCGTGGTGGACATTTAGAGTCAAGCCTCCGGGGCAAGCGACCGCGCAGGCGGCGACGACGCTTCATTTCTCGAGCCGGCACGGCGAGCAGCAAACACATCGGCTGCCCGATGATTCTGTCCTGCACCTCAACACCGACACCTCGATCACCGTGCGGTTGAGCGCCGCGGAACGGCTCGTCACCCTCGAGTCGGGCGAGGCGGATTTCGAGGTGGCTCACGATCCGAAGCGTCCGTTCAGGGTGCTGGCCGGCGCAGCCCAAGTGCTCGATATCGGAACTCAGTTCGATGTCCGTCTGGAGCCCCGATGCCGCCGTGATCACGGTGGTCGAAGGGCGAGTCGCCGTAGGGCCGCGGTCGCCGGCGGCTGCTGCGAATTCGAGCCGCGAACCCGCGGGCGGCATTCGTCGATCTCACCGCCAACCAGCAGCTCCGCGTGGCCCAATGGCCGCCGGGCGCCCCCTCGCGGCCGACGCGCACGGCAACGTCTTGGATGCGCCGGCAAATCACTTTCGAGCACGAGCCGCTCTCGAGTGTGGCCAAGGAATTCAACCGCTACGCGTCGAAGCCGATCGTAATCACCACGCCGGCGCTCGGAAAGCAGGAAATCAGCGGCGTGTTTGCCATCGACGACACGGATGAGTTCATTGCGTTCCTACGCAGTCTGAAGGGGGTGCACGTCGAGGTGACTGAATCACGAATTCTGGTGTCGCAGGACTAGACGGAGCGCGGTACACTTTGGAAAGAATTAAAAGCAGCAGGGAGGTGCATGCGCGCTCGCTCGCCTCACCCCGCAGCGAACATCGCCATTGCCGTCTCGGGACTGCTCCGAGCGTCGGCGATGTGCGTGCCGCTACGCTCATCGGCGCCCAGTGTGCCTGGGCCGCTGAGGCGGCGCTCGCGACCGAGATTCCCGCACAACCTCTGGCACGCGCCCTCGAGGCGTTCGCCGAACAGACGGGCCTGCACCTCGTTTACCTCTCGCGCATCGTGCGCAATCAGAAATCTCAGGCGGTGAGTGCCGGTCTTCGCCCCAGTGACGCCCTTTCCCGCTTGCTGCAGGGAACCGGGCTGCGATTCGAGACCTCACGACGCACAGCGTGCGCATCCTCGAGATCTGCCCCGCCCGAGCCTGCTCGATCGAGCGCCGGGGAATCTCTGGCCGAAGTGATCGTCACGGCCAACCGGCGCGAGGAAAATCTCCAGGATGTGCCGATTACCGTGCAGGTCCTCACGAGCGCGACGCTCTCCCGCCTCAGTGTGACGACGTTCGAGGATTTCGCGAACTATCTGCCCGGGGTGACTGTGCACGGCGTGGGGCCCAGTCAAAACTATATCTACATACGAGGCCTTGGGACGGGTGATTTCAGCAATCAAGCGGCCGGCTCGAACGGCAGCTTCCCGAACGTCGCCATCTACCTCGATGAGCAATCTGCGCAGCTGCCGAGCCGGAATCTCGATATATACGTGGCCGATCTCGAGCGCATCGAGGTACTGGAGGGACCTCAGGGAACGCTATTCGGGGCCGGGGCGGAGGCGGGCGTGCTGCGATATATCACCAAAAAGCCGAAGCTCGATGTGACCGAGGGGAGCGTGAGCGCCGGATACGCTGTGACCGCGCACGGCGATCCGAGCAGCGCCGTGCAAGCCATGATCAATGTCCCGGTTATCGCCGAGCGGCTGGCGCGTGCGCGGCGTCATTTATGACGAGACGCGCGGCGGCTATATCGACAATATTCCGGCGACCTTCGTTCGCAGTAATACCGATCGGAGTATCGCTTATGCGGGTGGCTCCGTGCCGGCGAACAGCGTGGCCATCAACAATGCGGCCGAAGTCGCGAACAACATTAACCCTGTCACCTACGAGGGGCTGCGCGTCCAGGCACTGTATCGATTCAGCGAGGATTGGCACGCACTGCTTGCCCAGTCGTACCAGAACATGGAAGCGCAGGGCGTATTCACCGAGACGGCGGCGGATCCTGCCGGTAGCCCTCAACCCCCTCTGACGGTACAGCTTTACAACCCCTCGTATAACAAGGACCGGTTCGAGAACACCGCGCTCACCATTGACGGCAGCGCTGCGGGGCTCAAGCTCCTGTATGCGGGCGCCTATCTCACGCGCCATGTCGAGCAAGTCCAGGACTACACCGCGTACGCGCACAGCGGATTCTATGTGGACTATTATCAGTGCGTGAATCCGGGGCCGCCGGCGGAGGCTAAATGCTTCACGCCGAGCTCGTTCTGGCGCAATGTCGAGCGCAACACGCATCTGTCGCAAGAGTTGCGGGTAAGCACACCCGAAAGCGCTCGAGTGCGCGCCGTCGGTGGAGTGTTCTACGAGGACTACCGGATTTACGATCAGGGTGACTGGTTTTATCTCACCGCGTATCCGAACTTCCATCCTTTGGGGCCGCCAACCGGCTACTTCGAGGTCAACGGTCAGCAGGTTTGCGCCTGTACGCCGGGAGCCGTGTTTGTGCCCTATACGCCGACCTTGAACAATCCGAACGTGCGCCCGCTGGGGGATGCCTTCTTCAACGACATCACCCGCGGCTACGCACAGAAGGCCGGGTACATCTCCTTGGACTTCGACCTGTTTCCCTCGCTGACCCTGACCGTCGGCACCCGTTACTTCAGCATGCACAACACCGAAGAGGGCGTGATTGCCGGTAGTTTCGGTTGTGCTCTCCCCTCCGATCCGCCGAATCCCTGTGTCGATCACACTAATTTCGTCAACCTCGACGAAGAGCACCTCGCCCGGACTTACGCAGGGTTCCGCAGTCGCGTAAACCTGAGCTACCGGCCGAGCATGGTGGCACTGCTCTACTACACGTGGTCCCAAGGATTTCGGCCCGGTGGGTTCAATCGAAGCTTCGGGACCCCGGAAGGATCTCCGTTGTCCAGCCAAGGTCCATCCTCGCAGGCGCAGATGAACGGCGGGTGGACCGCACCGGTGGCGTATGGGCCCGACACACTGGTCAACAACGAGATCGGATGGAAGACGCTCTGGCTCAACAGGCGCTTGCAGTGGAACGGCGCGCTTTACCGCGAGGACTGGGAGCACGCGCAAATCGGCGCGTTCAATTCGCGGGTGCTTGGGGGAGCCACCATCAATGGCGCCAACTATCGCGTGCAGGGACTCGAGACCTCGCTGCAGGCGAGCCCGACTGCCGGGTTGACGCTGGAAGTGGCTGCCGCCTTCAATCACAGCGAGCTCGTCAAGGAAGCGGCTTTTTTCTGGGCGTCCGGAAAGCCCATCGATTTCAGCTCCCTGGGAATTCAGAACCCGGCCGGCGCTCTCGGCAGCTCGCTCGCAGGAGCACCTGCGTTTCAGGGCAACACCCATGCGCGCTATGAATGGTCTTTCGACTTTTATCGTGCCTTCGCACAGATCGGAGCAGTCCACCAGTCGCACTCGCTCTCGACCACCGATCTGCTTTCCCGAGATCCTCAGGGTCAGCCCATCGCTTATTACTTGCCGGCGTTCACGACCTATGATGCGGCTATCGGTGCCGGGACGCCGGCGTGGTGGGTGCAGCTCTACGGCGACAATCTTTCGGACACGCGCGCGCAGCTCTTTGCGAATTACAGTGAAGGCTATAAGGCAGTCACCGTGAATCGGCCCCGGACCATCGGATTGCGTATGACCTATAACTTCGGCGGCTGATCCGCGGCTCTCGCCCCCGCGGCCTCGCCAAAAATCAGCCGAAGTCCCGATTGACGGGGCGCGAGAAACACCATATCTTGTGTCCCATTGCGGCGCCCAACACACAATGTTGGGCTAAAGAGGGAATCCGGTGCGAATCCGGAGCTGCCCCGCAGCGGTGAATGGGAACAAACCATGCCAATAGCACTGGATCGATGGCCGTCGTCGAATCGGGAAGCGGCATGCATTAGGAACCGGCCCCTGGAGGCCGAGCGCCCGTGAGTCCGAAGACCTGCCGCGATCTGTGCCCTTGAAGGGGTGCAGTTCGGTTTCGGAGCTCTCGCGGGAGGGGCGGCCGGGATGATCGTGTCTGCGCGCCAGCGCAGCTGCATTCCGTCGCACTCCATCGTCGGCTCGATCGGATTTCGCCGGAGAAACATCGCCATGCACTCGCCAACATCCACCAGAATCCCCTCGTCGAATTCCCCGGCGCCGCTCGCCGCCCCTCAGCAGCCTGGATTCAATCTAAACCCGCCGCCTTCGGCGCTCGTCCCCATGAGCGTGACGAAGCGTTCCGGGGCCCACGAGCCAATCGACGTGAACAAAATTGTGCGCGCCGTGACCCGTTGCTGTGAAGGCATCGCGGACGTGGATCCCATGCGCGTGGCGCTGAAGACGATCGCGGGACTCTACGACGGCGCGACCACCCGAGAGTTGGATGAGCTGTCCATACGCACCGCCTCTTCCTTCATGGCGGACGAGCCCGCCTACTCCAAGCTGGCGGCGCGGTTGCTCGCGGCGTTTATCGACAAGGAAGTGCAAGGCCTCGGGATCTACTCATTTTCTCAGTCGATTCGTACCGGATTCGACGTCGGTCTGGTCAACGAGCGCGTGTTGCAATTCGTCGAGGCGAACGCCCGCAAGCTCAATGATGCCATCGATGTGGAACACACACGGCGCTTCGAATACTTCGGCATTCGGACTCTGTATGACCGCTACCTGCTCAAACATCCCACCAAACGGCATGTCCTCGAGACACCTCCCTACTTCTGGATGCGGGTGGCGGTTGCTCTGAGCAACACCGTTCACGAGGCAATCGAGCAATATCGGCTGTTTGCCTCGCTCGACTATCTGCCGAGCTCGCCCACGTTGTTCAACGCCGGCACGTTGCACGAACAGCTGTCCAGCTGCTTTTTGCTGGACTCGCCGCCCGATTCGCTCGAAGGGGTTTACGACAGGTATAAGGACATCGCGCTGCTCTCCAAATTCTCGGGCGGGATCGGCATCGCCTGGCATCGCGTGCGCTCGGAGGGGTCGCTGATCCGGTCCACCAACGGCCTGTCCAACGGTATCGTTCCCTGGCTGAAAACGTTGGATTCCTCCGTCGCGGCGGTCAATCAGGGCGGCAAGCGCAAAGGCGCCGCGTGCGTCTATCTCGAGACCTGGCACGCCGACATCGAGGCCGTTTCTTGAGCTGCGCGACAACACGGGCGATGACGCGCGCCGCTCGCATCACCTCAATATCGCCAATTGGGTGCCGGACCTCTTCATGAAGCGCGTGGAGGCGAATGAATCCTGGTCGCTGTTCGATCCCAAGGATGTGCCGGAACTGCCCGATCTGTGGGGTAGTGCTTTCGAGAATGCCTATGCGCAGGCCGAGGCCCGCGGGCTCGCGCGCAAGACTCTGCCCGCGCGAGAGCTGTATGCGCGCATGATGCGCACCCTCGCGCAAACCGGCAACGGCTGGATGACCTTCAAGGACAAGTCCAACCGGGCCTGCAATCAAACGGCCCAGCCGCACGCCGTCGTACATTTATCCAATCTTTGCACGGAAATCCTCGAAGTCACGGCGCATTCGGAGACGGCCGTATGCAACTTGGGCTCCATCAATCTGGCCCGTCACGTGGGCGCCGAAGGGTTCGACTTCGACAAGCTGGCGCACACCGTCGAATTGGCGGTGCGGCAGTTGGATCGGGTGATCGACCTGAACTTCTATCCGATTGCGACGGCGCGGGCGTCCAATATGCGCTGGCGGCCGGTGGGTCTCGGCCTGATGGGCCTGCAGGACGTATTTTTCAAGCTGCGCCTGCCCTTCGATAGCGAAGCTGCTCGAGCCCTGTCGCGCCAGATCTCCGAAGAAGTGTACTTCCATGCGCTGCGCACGTCGGCGGAGCTGGCGCGAGAGCACGGGGCGCATCCGAGCTTTCCGGAGACCCGCGCCGCTCGAGGTGAGCTGCAATTCGACGCCTGGGACGTGCTGCCGACCCATGCCGACCGCTGGCGCGACCTGATCGCGCAGATTCGCGCCCATGGACTGCGCAACAGCCTGCTGATCGCGATCGCACCCACCGCCACCATCGCCTCGATCGCGGGCTGTTACGAATGCATCGAGCCGCAGATCTCGAATCTGTTCAAGCGCGAGACGCTGTCGGGCGACTTCCTGCAGGTCAATCTGCTATCTCGCGCAAGAGCTGAAAGCGCTCGGCCTTTGGACGCCGGAAACACGGGACGCCATCAAGCGCGAGGATGGCTCCATACAGCGGATCGACGCCATACCGCCGGAACTCAAGGGCATCTATCGCACTGCCTGGGAACTGCCGATGAAGGCGCTGATTGAAATGGCTGCGGAACGCGGCGCCTTCATCGATCAGAGCCAATCCTTGAATCTTTTCATCGCCAATCCGAACATCGGGCAACTCTCCAGCATGTACATGTACGCCTGGAAGCAGGGCTTGAAGACGACCTACTATCTGCGATCCCGGCCGGCGACCAGCATCTCGAAGACCACCGTGCACGAGAATCCCGCCGCCACGACGCCGGACACGGCGCGCCGGCCATCGCCTGCTCGCTCGAAAATCCAGAGACCTGCGAGGCCTGCCAATGAGCCGGCTGCTCGATCCCGGCTTCAACCTGACGCTGCGCCCGATGCGTTACCCGAAGTTCTATGAAATGTATCGAGCGGCGATCAAGAACACCTGGAGCGTGGAGGAAATCGATTTCCAAATCGATTTGAGCCACATGCAACGCCGCATGAGCGCCGCGGATCGCCACCTTATCGAAAGGCTGGTCGCGTTCTTCGCCACCGGCGACTCGATCGTGGCCAACAATCTGGTATTGAGCCTATACAAGCACATCAATGCGCCCGAAGCGCGCATGTATCTGTCTCGCCAATTGTACGAAGAAGCGCTGCACGTTCAGTTTTATTTGACGTTGCTCGACAACTACGTGCCCGACCAGGCGCAGCGCGCTCGCGCATTCGCAGCGATCGACAACATCCCTTCCATTCGACGCAAAGCGCAGTTCTGCCAGCGCTGGACGGATTCCGTACTCGGCTTAAACCGCATCGAGTCGCTCGAGGACAGGCGTCAGTTCCTGCTCAACCTGACCTGCTTTGCCAGCTGTATCGAAGGATTGTTCTTCTTCGGGGCGTTTGCCTACGTGTATTTCCTGCGCTCCAGAGGCCTGTTGCCGGGATTGGCAGCGGGAACGAACTGGGTGTTCCGCGACGAGAGCGCGCACATGGCGTTTGCGTACGAAGTGCTGAATACGGTACGGCAGGAAGAGCCGGGCCTGTTCGACGAGCACTGGTCCGCGCAGGTACGGGTGATGATCGAGGAGGCGGTCGAATGCGAGGCGGCGTTCGCGGACGATGTGTTATCCGAGGGGGTGGCGGGCCTTACGCGGATCGAGATGCGGCAATACCTTCAATATGTCGCCGATCAACGGCTGGTGAAACTCAATTTGCCGGCCATCTATCACTCACGGAATCCGTTCGCGTTCATGGAACTGCAAGACGTCCAGGAAGTCACGAACTTCTTCGAGCGCAAAGTATCCGCGTATCAAGTGGCGATTCAAGGAGAGGTGGCATTCGACCACTCATTCTAACCGGCCTTTGACCAAGGTTGGGATTCAGCTCGTCGGTTTCCAGGCATCCGGCAACAGGTCGAAGGTCATCGTGTCGCGGTATGCGAACTCATTGCCGGCCAGCGTCTCGACCGGAGTCAGCATGTGCCAAATGCGGTCATCGTCGAAGACGTAACACTCCCCGGATTCACGCATCGTAAATCGTTCTATCTCAAGCTTCCTGTTGTCGGCTATCACGACTTCGCCGCCTTGTGCTCCGCACCGGGCAAGCAGGTGAGTTGCGAGGTATTTCTCACCGTCCTTGTGCAAGCCGGGCGGGCTCGTGTCGCACGGCCGAGACGGGGTGGCGGCAAATCGAATTACATGCATGTTGACTGCATAGGTTGCGCGAACCTTCGAAAGCGGTAAGTAGCCAAGATGGTGCGCCATCATCTTGCGAACGCCGGCCGTGTCGGCGATTGCCTTGGGGAGCGGTGCGTACCGTCGTGGCTGACCGCCCAGAGTGGTATTGTATTTCGCCAGCTGCACGTACGGCTCAGTCTCATCGCAGGACGCTATGCGAACGCCGCCTTCGACGATTTCAGCCCTAAACCGGTTGAGTGACCGATAGCGGTCTCCCTGCTGGTAGTACTGATCCTTGGGCAGAGTCCAAGCCGCGTGCGCCAACTCACCCAGCGTCCGCGCGACATCCACATCAACGCTCAACGGGCGCCGAGTAAACCCTTGGGCCAGGATCTCCTCCCGAGCTTGGGTGTCAGCGACAACCGGAACGACAGCATCTTCGTGCATACGTCACTCTCATGCGTGGTCCGAGGGCATCATCATGCCTCATTGCGCGATCCCAAACATCGGTCCCAAATCGCGCACGTCATCCTCACGCTGAACCTGCGGCGCATACAAGCTCGAAATCGAGCCATCCAGGTACAGCGCCTCGCGGCAGCGCAACTCATCGAGGAAAAACCGTGCAAACTCATTGAAGGTTAGCGGGGCATCGCTGATTACGAATACCGCCGTGTCCGGGGAGGGTGCGCAGACCCCGTTCCGAATTTTCGCGGATGTCGACTGTGGATTCATGACCGGCGAGTCCGTAATGGCCCCGCGCAGCACCAGCATCGGGCCCGACTGGGTCGCCACGCGTGGATGCGGCAGGCTGTTTGCGTACTCCTCTGTCGTCAGCACCCGCGCGCCGGCGCTATCCACCAGGAATACCCCGTTCGGCGGTTGATAAAAATTCCCGAACCCCGACCGACGATTGAGCGGCCTGAGCTCGCGGCCATCGACGACGAACAGGCCGAGCGGCGATAGATCCTCCTCATACATCCCCGCATTCATTCCGAAGGCGAGCGTCTTGCCGCGGCTCGCCAGCGAATCGCGTAAATGCAGAAGTCGGCCATACGGCTTGCCGGTGCTGTCGCGCCAATACAGCTGCAACGACTCGCGCCTTAAAGCCACGCGACAGGTCGTGAATTCCATGCCCGCAAACAGCTGAACCTTGCACTCGACGGCGCGAGCGGGTGCCCACGCGATGAGCCCTACCGCCACCACCGCGTTCCATGATCTGGCCATCTTGCTGGTCCGCGGCCGTGAATTGATGTTCGACATCCCGTCCTCCATGACCCGCCCGGTCGCCGCGCGAGCTGGAAGATACGTCTGAGGCGCGCTATAAGTTAAGGGGAGGGAGAAACTGATGTCAATTTCGCGCCGCCTGATATGCGCCGCCCCTTTGTTGATGGCATTACTTTCCGGCGCCGGCGACGGGGGGTCGGGTCCGCACTATACGGCCGCCGGTGGTTTGGTCCTGCCCGTCGACTATCGGGAGTGGGTGTTTCTGAGCTCCGGGCTTGACATGAGCTACACCGAACAGCCGGCAATGCCCGGCGCCTCGGCGTTCGATAATGTGTTTGTCGATCCTGCCGCCTGGGCAGCCTTCCAGCGATCCGGACACTGGCCTGACAAGACAGTTTTTGTGATGGAGAACCGCGCCGCCAATAGCAAAGGATCGATCAATAAGCGGGGTCATTACCAGACTACCGAGCTCCTCGGACTCGAGTTCCACGTTCGTGACGAGTCTCGATTCAATGGTGGCTGGGCTTTTTTCGCCTCCGACGGCGCTGCGCCGGCAACGCTCGTTCCGGCCGTAGCACCCTGCTACGAGTGTCACCTGGCTCACGGTGCGGTCGACACCACGTTTACCCAGTTCTATCCGACCGCGAAGATCCTGGCGCTCAAGGCGCACACTTACCGCGAGCAGTGAACTCACAATGACTGACGACGTTCGGTACGACGCTTTGCCTGATGTGCGCGACGGATTGACCCGCGAGGAGCGGGTGGTCTTATACGTGTTGCGGCAGGCGCAAAAAGAGCGGGGAAATCGCAATGTGCCGACGGCTATGCTGTGGGGGCGGGTCTGCGAGTATTTCTATATCAGTCCCGAGGATCTATCGAAGATGTTGGCGCGTTGGGGAGCCCGCGGGTAACCCTCACCCGCAATCCTTGGGTAGACTAGAAGTCCTGAAAAAAGGGGTGTCTATGAAGTCTGCGTCAGGCCGAACCGCGTTGCGCGCGCTGCTATTGCTTGGTTGGGCCGTACAGCCAGCCTGCGGCATCGCCGCCGAGTCCCCCAAGAACGATCCTTCCTTCGCGGCTCTGCAGGGCGAGGTGCTGCTCGACAACGCACGCGTCTTAGTACAGAAATTCGTTGTCCAGCCGGGTCAATCGACGGGCCGCCACCTGCACCCGGCTGATCAGCTGCTGGTGTTCATCGAGGGGGGCGTACTGAGATCTCAGGCGACGGGACGCTCGACCGTTTGGAGAGACGGTCGGGTCGTATGGCAAAACGCGACGGATCCCGCCGACGAGGGCAGCAGCAATGCGGGTGCGACACCGGTTGAGATGGACTTGGTGACTTTCAAGCCGGTGGCGCCAGCCGCCGCTGCAGTTGTGGGAGGCAAGCCGAAGTACCAATACCTCAACTACCCGAACATTCCAGGAGAGGATTTGCTCGAGAACGATCAGGTCATCGTACAGCGCTTCATCGTCCAGCCCGGCCAGTGGGAGGGTGTGCATGCGCACTGCCCGGACATGCTCTACATTCACATCAAGGGCGGTCAATGGGCAGAGAAGACGTACAAGGAGCCCGAGCACCCGTATCCCAATTCCTCGCCGGATGGTGAGGTCGGCTGGATGCCCACGATCGATATCAGCGTAGGTCACCAATCACGCAACATCGGCAAGGACGCGATCGATCTGGTTTGGGTCACGCTAAAGAAATAGCGTAGCTTTCCCCGCTCGTGAGACTGACGATGCCAAAATTCAAGCTTGCGGTCTGGGGACTGGGACTCAGCCTATCGGGGTCGGCCGTGTGGTCGCAAGCGGTGACCTCCGATGTGCTCTGCGGGGGGAAGACGGAACCGGCGTTTTGCAGCGCCGTGCGCGGCGCTCGCGCCGAAGGTTGGCTTGCGCAGAGCCGCTCCGAGGTCATGGCGCAGCACGGTATGGTGGTCACAAGTCAACCGTTGGCTGCGCAAGCCGGCTTGCAAATATTGATGCGGGGCGGGAACGCGGTCGATGCCGCGGTCGCAACGGCCGCGGTACTGAACGTGGTGGAGCCCATGATGGAAGGAGTGGGCGGCGATCTCTTTGCCGTCATCTACGTTGCCAAGGAGCGCAAGGTCTATGTGCTGAACGCGAGTGGCACGGCTCCCACGGGTGCAACGCTCGAGCGGCTTAACGAACTCGGCTATCACTGGGATTCAAAGAACTGGGGGCCTGCCTCCGGAATGCCGGTGCATGGAATCCTGCCCGTGACCGTTCCCGGCGCCGCCTGGGGTTGGCAGGAAGTGCTCAGACGTTTCGGGACAATGACCTTCAAACAACTACTCGAGCCTGCGGTCCAATATGCGGAAAATGGCTTTCCGGTCTCCGAGCGGATCGCGCACGACTGGATCCTTCCCGAGGCGCTGCCGCTGCGGGGCTGTTGCACGCAACTGGATCAGGATTCGGTGAAGACTTGGTACGTCAACGGCGCACCGCCCAAGCCGGGAGAAATCTTCAAGAACCCCGATCTCGCGCGGACGTTCCGTCTATTGCAGGCGCAGGGCATCGAGGCGTTCTATAAGGGCGCGATTGCGAAGGCGATCGTAGCCAAATCGCGGGCGCTCGGTGGAACGATGACGCTCGAGGACCTCGAGCATTACCACGGGGAATGGGTCGAGGCCGCACGCAGCCGCTATCACGACTACCAGCTGCTTGAGCTGCCTGCGCCCTCACAGGCGTGGGCGACGAACGAAATGCTGAATATTCTTCAAGCGTGCGTGCCCAATTGGGCCCCGGGGAAAACGCTCACCTCGCTGGGTCCGACGAGCCCGCTGTACTGGCATTTGTTGGTGGAGGCAAAAAAGCTCGCGTACGCCGATCTTTATCGATACAACGCGGATCCGAACTTTGCGGCAGTTCCCGTGGACCGGTTGCTGTCGGAGTCCTACGCGGCATCGCTGTGCGCGAAGGTCGATCCGGCGCATGCATCCACGCCGGGCCCCGCCGGGAACTTCTCGATGGGCGGAGATACCATCGTTCTGTCGACCGCCGACAGCCAAGGCAACATGGTCTCCTGGGTCAACAGCAATTACGACGAATTCGGATCGGGAATCACCGTGCCCGGCTTCGGCTTCATACTGCATGATCGAGGAGCTTTGTTCACACTCGACCCGAAAAGTCCGAATGCGATCCAACCGCACAAGAGGCCCTTCAACACCCTCTCCGCGGGCTTTTTGTTGCACGAGAACATGCCGGTGATGACCGTGACGCTGATGGGCGGCGACATGCAGGCCCAGGGACATGCCCAACTCTTGGTCGATATTCTTGATTTGGGCGCCAATGTACAGGCTGCGGCCGACATGGCGAGGTTTCGCCACAGCCAAGTATCGAACGTACTCGGCCTGGAAGGTCCGCTGTACGATATCGTCGGTAAAAAGTTGGCTGGCATGGGACATACCGTGACGTCCATCGACGGTGAATCTGTCGGCGGCGTTCAGATCATCATGTTTGTCCCCGGTTCCAGGGATTTGGACGGCGGTAGCGCAAGCCATGGCGGCAACGGCTATTACCGCGCTGGGTCCGATTTCCGCAAGGACGGTCAAGCCGTCGGTTGGTGACTCGAAGTCGAGCGCAACGCTCTCCTGATCGCAGAATCTCGACCGATCCAATCATTAGAGTGTCCGGCGTGTCGATCGGGATCGGGCTCGCTCGTCGTATGAATGGAAACCCCCAAGGAGGATCCATGAAATACTTAACTTTCATTCGCCATTCCGAGTCCTATCGCGAATCCGGTCCGCCGGCTGCACTCATGGAGGCGATGGGCAAGTTCGTCGCGAAGTCCCTTAAGGACGGGATCCTGGTTGATACCGGCGGTCTCCTGCCGAGCAAGGACGGTGTTCGCGTGCGGCTCGGCAACGGCAAGATTACTGTGATAGACGGACCATTTACCGAGAGCAAGGAAGTCATTGGTGGCTGGGCGATCTTGGCGGCGGACTCGAAAGCGGAAGCGGTCCGAGTCGCGACTGAGTTCATGGAGTTGCATCGAAAGTACTGGCCCGGATTCGAGGGCGAATCGGAGGTTCGGCCGATGTTCGACACGGGCATGGGGCCGTAGCGGGGCCCAACGGCTATTCGGGCACGATTGGCAGCGGCGTAGCGGATTGGGAGGCCCAAGCGGAGCGGAGCATGGCGATGGCGGCATACGCGATGACGACCGTGACCGCCCAACGCATCAGCTTGAGGTGATCGCCGAGCATGTTGACGAGTGGCACAGCGGCTATCGTTCCGACGATTCCGCCGAGCGTGAGCCCGACCGCGACCGCGGGCGCAAAGCGGCCGGAGCGCAGAAAGCCGAGACTCGCCACCGGAATCAACACACCGTCGCTCGCGATCATGATTGGGTAGGCGGCGATGGGGTGCATGCCGAGGAACGCGAGCAGCGCCATCGAGGGCGCATAGTTGCCGATGCCGACGCACATGAGCGCGCCGAGCACGAAATTTGCCGCGACCGCCAAGGCGAACCGCCAGCCTGCGAGTCCCATCGCCGAGCCGGTCGGCGGAATTATGCCGAGGTTGGTCATGGTGAAGAACAAGGCGGCGGTCAGCAGGGCCACTCCCATTAATACTTGGATGACGCGACGGCGCATTCGGCTGACGATGCCGGCGCCGATCCAGGCGCCCAGCCCGGCGCTGAGGACCATCGCCATCAGGAGCGTGGGCTCGACCCGGACCGTCGTGATGAAGAGCGTTGCGCTGAAAAGAATCCCCACGGCATTGCCAACGTTCAACGTCCCCGGGATGAGCTCGTCCGCCGGGTGGCTGCGCAGTTTGAACAGCGCCGTGATCTGCGCGTAGTTCCCGATGCCGAGCGTGTCGAGAAAGCTTGTCACGCCGCCGATCACGACGTCGCTGCTGGACGGGCGCACTGGCCAGCGGTGCTTGCGCGTCGCGATCACCCAGGCCACGACGACGGCGATCTCGACGGCCACGAGGCAGGCATAGACGATCACCAGTGCCGCCGACATGTTCTCCCCGCGGCCGATAAACGACCTTGGGCTTATCCTCAGGCGCTCGACGCGAGCGGCGATGTCCGGCCGCTGTACCCCGTAGCCTTTGTCATTGGCCGGCAACCGGCTGCCAAAGTTCTACCTTGTTTCCTTCCGGATCGATCACCCAAGCAAATTTTCCATACTCGGAGTCGTCGATCTTCTCAAGCACGTTGCAGCCTTCTTCGCGCAAAGCTTTGACCAGTGCGTGGAGATCGTCCACGCGATAATTCACCATGAAGGCGGCGGTACTGGGCGCAAACTGATCGCTCTGCGCCGAGCCGATGGACCAGGCGGTTGTTCCGGCAACGGGCTTGCCTTCATCGTCCGTCCAATTGAAGGCTGCGCCACCCCATTCTTGAACATCGATACCGAGATGTCGTTTGTACCAAGCTTGTAATGCCGGAGCGTCTTTGGCTTTGAAGAAGATGCCGCCAATTCCAGTGACTCGCTTCATAGAACCCCCGAGGTCGGACTTAGCGGAGCGCACAGCGGCGCCCGCCGCAATTGGTTGTTCGACGGCACGATCGTAGCATGGGGCCAGTCCGCGTTTCCCCTTATATCGATGTGCCTCAGCCTGGAAAACGATACCAAAGTATCGGGCGACACCTTGGTCCAAGTGTTTTGTCTTTCCCAGTCAGGTCTAATGTAATAAAGGTCCGAATACGAAAGAATCAGAATCAGCGGATAAGCACCGTTTATCGGAATTGGAGTCGTCATGAGCAGCGTACAAATCGGACAGAAGAGCTATGAGATGCCCCCGCGAGAGGGGATCAGTATCGCGCATTTTCTCACCGTCGCCGACATCGAGCGATCGGCTCACTACTACGAAAAGGTCTTCGGCGCCCGCATTCTGAGCCTGGGCGACGGCAATGCGCCGGCGTACCTTCAGCTGGCGAATATCTGGATGATCCTGAACGTCGGCGGCGGACCGACCCCGGATAAGCCGACAATAACGCTCAGCGTTCCCGACCCGAATCACATCAACAGCTTCATGAACTTCCGCGTTGCGGATATTCAAGCGTGCTATGAGTTATGGAAAAGTCGAGGAGCGGAGTTCATCACGGGGCCAATCCCCAAGTACGGCGAGACGCGCTGCTATATACGCGATCCCGACGGATACATTATCGAGGTCGGACAGAGCACAGACCTCACATACGGTTAACGCTGGCCGCGCAGTCGCAAAGGAAGGGGCCCAGACGCACTTGCGTGCTGGGCCCGAGTCCTCGAGGGTGTCTGGTCGCGTGGCGGCCCGCCGCACGGGACTAGTGACTCCCCGCCGCGGCTAGCACTATCGGCGCCGGCACGGCGTACTTGGATGCAAAAACAGCGGACAATGCGGCGCGATTGACTTTGATCACCGCGTCTCCGATTACTTTTTGCAAACAGGCGCTCTCGTGCCACTTGTAGGCCAGTTCGTCGACGTACATTCGCAAACACACGTTGACGGCCGCGCTGTGGATCCGGCCGTACAGGGCCGCTGCGCCCTGCGAAGTCGAGACGTCGAGATCCGCGAATTTCACAACAACTTGCGGAGGAGCCGTATCGTCATCCGCGTGGGACACGGTCGCGAAGCTGAACGCCAGGGCGCTGAGGATCGCACCGGCAACCAGGGTGCGAAGGGGTGTGGGGGTGATCATGTTCATGGTGGTCTCCATTGGAAAAATTGATAAAGCCGGTCGGGTTACTGGTTCGATCGTCACGAGGCAGTGTCTCGGCCCTCTGCCGGGCTATTCCGGTTGGCCCAATTCGCTGCCTCATCCATACAGACACCTTCCGGGTGCCAAACCCGACATTCGGTTCGCAAATTGACTCACACCGGGCTCCGGGGTGGGTTAAGTTGGTGGCCATCGAATGACTCAGCTCACCGAGTTACTGGGACGCATACACGCGGGCGATCTGCAGGCTCGCGATGCGCTGTTTGCGACCGCTTATAGCGAACTGCACCGGCTGGCGCATGCACGGCTGCGCGACGGCGGGCGCAACACGGTTCTCGATACCACCTGCCTGGTGCACGAGTCGTATCTTCGGTTCGTGCGCGCCGGGGAGCTGCGTGCAGAGGATCGCCGCGCGTTCTTTGCATACGCTTCCCAGGTGATGCGTTCGGTGATCGTCAACAGCGTGCGCGAGCGCATCGCGCAGAAGCGCGGCGGCGATTGCTCGCCGCTCACCTTATCCAACGGCCTTGGGGCCGAGCTGCCGGGCGCCGAAGAGACGGTTCTGGCCGTACACGAGGCGCTCGAGGCCTTGGAGCAAGCCGATCCTCGTTTGGCGCAGGTCGCGCAGATGCGTTACTTTGGCGGCTACAGCGAGCAGGAAATTGCGGAAACGCTCGAGATCACAGAACGCACGGTGCAGCGCGACTGGGAGAAGGCGAGGTTGATTCTCGCAGCCGCATTGCGCTGAGGCGAACAAACAGACCAATGACCCTATCGATTCCTCAGATGGCGCGGATGAGCCAGCTGCTGGAGGAGGCGCTGGTGCTGGATGAGGCCGGACGCCGCGCTTGGCTTGAGCGGGCTCTGCAAGAGCATCCGGATCTGGCCGCCGCGCTACGCGAGGCGCTGCTGCCGGGAGCCGCGCAGGCAGCGGAGCTCAAAGCGCTAATGAGCCTGCCGAGGTTCGGAACTGCGCGGGAGGCGAGCGCCCCGGCCGCGAGCGGCCTCGCGCCCGGGGCACGCGTGGGTCCGTACGAGCTGATTCGACAGCTGGGCGTCGGGGGCATGGCGGAGGTGTGGCTGGCGCGGCGCGCCGATGGTGCCTTGAAGCGCGAGATAGCGCTGAAGCTGCCGATGCTCAATCGTCTGCAGGCGGGTTTGGAGGCGCGCTTTGCGCGCGAGCGCGATATCCTCGCGAGTCTCGAGCATCCGCACATTGCGCGTCTCTACGATGCCGGCGTGGACAGCCAAGGATTGCCCTACCTCGCAATGGAGTACGTGCAGGGCGCGCCGCTGACAGACTGGAGCGACGCACAGCGGCTCGCGATACCCGGGCGCTTAGAGCTTTTCTTGCAAGTGCTCGAGGCCGTGCAGTATGCCCATGCAAATAAAGTCATCCATCGGGACCTCAAGCCTTCGAATATTCTGGTGACCGAGTCCGGTCAGGTGCGGCTGCTGGATTTTGGCGTCGCCAGGCTGCTGGAGGGCGAAGACACGGATCAGCCGGCGCTGACAAGTGTCTACGGCCGAGCGCTGACTCCAGACTACGCCAGTCCCGAGCTGCTGCGCGGCGATCCGATCGATGCGCGCAGCGACGTCTATTCCCTGGGCGTCTTGCTCTACGAATTGCTGACGGGAACTCGACCCTATCGGCTCAAGGGCGCGGCTTCGATCGGTGCACTCGACCAGGCCATCGCCACGATCGAGGTGAACAAGCCCAGCATGCAGCTCGAGGAGTCGGCGGCCGCCACCCGCGCGAGTAGCGTCGAACGGCTGGCGCGGCAGCTGCGTGGGGATCTGGATGCCGCGGTGCTCAAGACACTGGCGAAGGAGCCGGCGCAGCGCTATCCCAGTGCCGCGGCGCTCGGGGAGGATCTGCGACGCTACTTGGATGGCAAACCCATCCGTGCCCGACCGGCACGCCTCGTTTATCGTCTGCGCAAGTTCATATTGCGCAATAGAGCGCTGCTCGCAGTCAGCGTTGCAGCGCTCGCCGGGATTCTTGCCGTGGTGGGCTATGCGCGATACCGCGAGAGCGTTGCCCAGGTCACGGTCAGCCCTGTTGCCACGAACGTCGTCAGCGATAAGTCGATCGCCGTGCTGCCGTTCGTGGATATGAGCGAGCACAAGGATCAGGAATATTTCTCCGACGGCCTGTCGGAGGAACTCATCGACATGCTCACCAAGATCCCGGATCTGCGGGTGCCGGCGCGTACGTCGTCGTTCTATTTCAAAGGCAAGCAAGCGACCATTGCCGATATCGCCAAGGCGCTGGGCGTTGCGCACGTTCTAGAAGGCAGCGTGCGCAAGTCCGGCAACACCCTTCGTGTCACCGCGCAGCTGATTCGCGCCGACAACGGCTATCACATCTGGTCGGAGACCTACGACCGCAAGCTCGATGATATTTTCCAGATCCAGGACGAGATCGCTAAATCCGTGGTCAACGAGCTCAAGGTGTCTGTGCTGGGAGGGACGATCCCGAGAGCGATACCCACGGCCAATCACGATGCATACTTGCTGTATCTGCAGGCCAAGGAACTCCACGACCGCGGCAATTCATTGGATAGCGCGCGTAAGGCGGTCAACTACCTGCACGAAGCGCTAAAGCTCGATCCGGAGTTCTCGCAGGGATGGGTGACCCTCGCAAGCTTCCTGGCCGCAGATTATAATTTGTTTGATGTTGAGCCTCACGATGAGGCCCGCGCGCAGATTTATTCCGCGCTGGACCACGCCAGAAAGGTGGATCCGAGCCTGCGGCCTCACGTTGTACTGGGGCGCGTCCTATATGAAGTCGATTGGAGTTGGCAGGCGGCCGATGCAGAACTGAAGCAGGCTATTGAACTCGAGCCTGGAAACGCCGAAGCGCACAGACTCGCGGCATACCTCGCAACGACGTATGGTCGATTCGATGAAGCGATCGAGCAATCAGACAAGGCCATTGAGCTCGATCCCCTCCGGCCATGGAACTATATCGCGAGGGGTTATGCGGCCTACCGCTCCGGGCGGCTCGCGCAGGCGGAGGCCAACTTTCGAACTGCGCTGGACTTAGCCCCCGGATCCGGAAAATTCCACTCCCTTCTTGGGGCCGTGCTCATCGCCGGAGGCCAGCACGAACTGGCGCTTGCGGAGATGAAGAAGGAATCAAACCCGCGCTTTCGCCACGTCGGGATGGCATTAGCCCTGAGTGCGCTGGGACAGCTCGACGAGTCGGACCAGGAGCTTCGGACCGCGGAGCAGGAGTTCGGCGACGAAATGGGCTATTGGATCGCCATGGTGTATGCCGCGCGAGGCGACTCCGATCGGGCCTTCGCCTGGCTCGATCGATCATTTAACGTGTACGGTGAAGGATTGACTTGGATCAAAGGGGATCCGCTTCTCGGCAGTTTGGTCGAAGATCCCCGCTACAAGGCATTGCTGCAAAAAATGAGGCTGCCGGAGTAAACGATAGCGTCGTTCCCAGCGGCGCAGCCACCCGCGGCACGTGGGCGCGATCGTTATGAGGACAACGGTGGAAAGTTGAATTGACGCTCGATCGCCTTGTACTCAGGTTCTGCGCGAATCGGGTCCAACATCCAATCTGAACGTATGTGCTGAATGAATGGACCGCGGGCCCGCGCCACGACGCTGAGCCATTTCAATGACTCCTTGGTGTTTCCCCACTGCGCGTAGATCTCCGCATACGAATACGCCCCGGCGTCGCCTTCCTTCGATAGTTTGCTATGAAGCATTCTCTCCGCCTCGGCTTGGTCGCCCAGCGCATGGTAGGCGATCGCCAGACAGGTGTAAGCGGGATCCGGTTCGGATAACGTTGCGGCGCAAGTGTCGCGGGCAAGGGCTGCGCGTCCGGTCGCAAGGTATACGAGGCCCGTGGTCGCACGCCACGCATCGTTCGGGTTGATTTTCTTGGCCTCTTCGATCGCCTGCAGCGCTTCCGCATAGTGGCGCGCGCCTACGAGCGCGATGACGTGATTACTGAGCGCAGAGTAGTTCGCTGGATCGAGCTCGACTGCACGTTGGCTCGCCGCAAGTGCCGCATCCGAGTCGCCCACGATACTGGCGTACCCGGCGTAGCTTTTCTGGGTCAGCGCGCTGCCCGGAGCCATTTTGACTGCACGCTCGAAGTCCGGCCCCGCCCCCGCGAAATCAAGCAATCCTATGGCGCGAACAAAGCCGCGCGCGGCATACGCCTCGGCGAAATCGGGCGCGAGTCGGACGGCGGTATCCGCGGATCGACGTGCCTGCTCCCGCAGATCCGCCAGAGCGCGCGGGTCCTCTGTATCGACTGAGATATCGATCAGCGCTCCGGCTCGCAATACATAGGCAGCCGCATACTTGGGATCGAATGCAATGGCTTTGTCGAAGGCAGCGATCGCTGCTCGCCAGTTTGCATCGGTGTGCGCCCGTGCCATTATTTGTACGCCCTGCAAGTAGGCATCGAAGGCATTTGGATTTTGGGTGGTCCCTTGCCCGATCTTTGCAAGCGCATTACCCGAAAGAGTGACATTGAGTTGCGCGGCTACTGCAAGCGCGATGTTCTTCTGTACCGTCAATACATCGGTGAGGTCCTCATCGTATGTCTCGGACCAGAGATGAAAGCCGGTAACCGCATCGATCAACTGTGCCGTCACGCGCACCCTGTGACCGGAACGCCGGACGCTGCCCTCCAGGACTGCACCGACATTTAGCTTGCGCGCAACCGTGGCGATGTCGACATCTTTTCCCTTGAACGAAAACGAGGAGGTTCGCGCGGGAACGCGCAATACGTCGACGTGCGCGAGCGAATTCAGCAGCTCCTCCGACAGTCCGTCCGAGAAGTACTCCTGGTCAGGGTCCCCGCTCATGTTGGTGAATGGCAAGACTGCCACGGAATGCGCCGGGGGCGTAAACGGCGGAAGGGCGGCGCTGGGAGAGACCTCGCCAGGACTAAGCCCCGGCGTGGGTGCTGCGCCGGCTGCGCGCTTCGACCGTGCGAAGTGGGCGACCGCGAAGTAACCGAGGACGATCGCGGTCATCGCTACTATCGCGAGGAGCACCGTTGGCGCTCGCCGGGATGTATAGGGGTGGGTTCTCCTCGCGTGAGAAGCACCAGGCGCCTCGTCAATAGGGGGCTGGTTGGCGGCCGGCCCCCAGCGGTCGCCCGGCGACAGTAAGCCGGATATCCGTTGTACAAATTCCCGGGAAGGCTCGCCCGCGGGCAACCGGGTCCATTGGACGTCGCGGAACTTGTCCGGGACCCGAGCCTGGTCGTCCTTAGTGTCATCGATGACGACAGGAAACAAAAACGGCTTATCGGCGGCGATCAGATGTGAACGGTCCACCGCAAGCTTCCATTCGAGCCGGAAATAGCCCTCCGCACGAGCCTGCGAGTGCACGGAGATCAGCGGGATGAATAAGGTACAAGCCTTGATCTGCTTGCGAATTGCGGCGTCCCAGGCATCGCCGCCCCGCAGCTCGCTCTGGTCCAACCACACCTCGATGCCGACCTCGCGCAGCGCCGCGCAGATCCGCTGCGCCACGGCCGCGTCTTCGGAGGCATAGCTGAGAAAGACGGCGGGCCTGGGCTCGTTCACGCGCGAAGCTTTATGTACGTCGGAATCTTAGGATGCAGGAGACGAGATCCCAGCGCAACGCGCGGCGACGGCATTTGCGGGGCCGTTCGGCATCTGCCGGCGAGAGCGGCGGACCGCGCCGCGCCGAGTCACCTGGCCGAGCGCGCTTGGAGCAGCTGCACCATATCGGCATTCGCGTTCTCACGCGCCCAATCCAAAGCCGTGCGGCCCATGACATCCCTCGCCTCGATGTCCGCCCCGCGATCGAGCAGCAGCCGCACCATGTCGAGTTGGTTCATCTGTGCGGCCTCGGTGAGCGGCGTGTCGAAGGTGAGGCGTGTGCGACTATCCACGTGAGCCCCTCGGGCAATCAAGGCGCGCGCCGTTGCAATCTGACCCGCGGCGGCCGCTGCCCCAAGCGCAGATTGTCCGCTGGATACTTGAACGTCCGGATCTGCGCCGGCGGCCAGCAAATAGTCGAGCAGCCGGATTTCGCCCGATGCCGCGGCGTTGACCACCCAGCTCCTCGGCACGTTCCGGGTGCCGTGAACCCGGAGCATCAGCAGCTTCCACGGCTCCGCGGGGACCAGCCACAATCCGCAGCACAACACTAGCAGAGCAACCAGCCATTTGTCTGTGGCGGAGATTCGCGACCTGCTGCGAATGGACAGGGTGGCGATGGCGATTGCCCACACGAGCCCGAGAAGGGCGCACACCAATCCGATCCAATCGAGGGCGAGCTGCGGCACGGGAAATCCCGTCATCTGCACGCCACCCGTCCAAGCCAAAAGCGTCTGCTCGCAGACGATCCGGGCCGTAAAGAGCGCCGTCGCCGTGGCGAGCACGACACCGAGATCGGTCATCCAGTCGGTGCCGCTCCGTACTTCGGCACTCACGGCAGCGATCCGCGCGGCTAGAACGAGATCTTCACCCCGCCGAAATAGGCTCTCGGCATCGCCGGGCTTTGAAACTGCGGATAAACGTCCGGGTCTCCTAATGCGCCGTCCGCCGGCACGCCCGGCGCACCGACGCCCGTAGGATCCCCCAAAATGCCGAACGTTGAGTAATGCCGGTCGAACATGTTCTGGATATTGGCGAACACCCGTACGTTCCTGGTGAGTTGATACCACGTACGCAAGCTCGCCACCGTGTAGCCCGGCAGTTCGGGATTCAAATTGTCTTCATCGCCTCGATAGTAAGAGGGTCCGACGTAGCTCCAGTTACCGCCTACGGACCAGTTTGGCAGTACTTTGACGTCGGCACCGAGTTTCACCCGAGTCTTCGGAATCAACGGCAACTCGTCGCCGACATTCACCTCAACGTTGCCGTTCGCGTCCTGAAATGGATTGGCCGGTGAAGGCTCCAAGAAGGCCGATCGGAAAGTCGCCTTGATGTAGCTATATTCCAAGTAGGCGGAAACGCTCCCCAATTCATAAGTCAGGTCGAGATCGCCGCCTTCGCGGCGCGTCGACCCGACGTTCTGAAAGAAGCCGGAGGCGATCGTCGTCGAAATGCCGTAAATGTCGTTCTCGGAGTTGGTCCGATAAACGTCGAGGTCCCAGCTGAATTTCCCGAGGCTCAGATAGGGTAATGTGCCGCGCGCACCGACTTCGACAGTTTTCGATATGACTTGCTTTAACGGCGGATCGGAAGCCAAGTTCGTGGGCAACAAACACGGTGCGGCCGGATTCGCGCACTCGAGCTCGCTGGCGGTGGGCGCGCGATTGTTGATCGCATAGCTGCCGTAGACCGTCAAGGCGGGGAGGATCTTGTAGGTGAGGCCTGCGGACGGATCGAAGTGCGTGAAGCGGTTGTTGCCGTTCAACAGGTCCCCATTGCGATCGGCAAGATCCACCTTGGCAATGTTGTAGCGGCCGGTGACCGTCACGGACAATGGATCGGTGACATCGAACGTGTCGGTAAAATATGCGCTGTAATACTTGTTGTTCGCGTTGAGAATGACCGGAGTCGCGGTGCTATCGACGCCTTCCGGTGTGGCCACGAAATATGGCGACGGCAAAACCGACAAAGCCGCATTAATCACACCGAGCCAAGTCCCCGAAAAGAAGTTGGTGGTCGAGGTATCGATCGTCGCGCCGGTGGCGAACGCGTTTCCGTGGCCGGCTATCTTTTCCGTGCTGGAGAACTGCAGCGAGCCGCCCCAGGTTTGCGAGTGAATCTGCTCATAGTCGTTTTGGCCGATGATGGTCGCCCCGCCGTTGGTGATGTCCGGAATAGTCTGGCCGAGAGTATCGGTCAGCACGTAATCTCCGTCGCACAACAGGCCGGGGGCGACGCTGTCGTCACAGGCCGCGTAGTCGCTGTTATCGCCGTTGGCCACCGTTTGTCTGAAGTTGCGGAAGTACACCACGTTCGAGAGTGACAGCGTCGGTGTGAAGTTGTAGCCCGTGTCGAGCGTTACCATGTCGACGTTATTGATGTTGTTCTGCGGGCCGGTAAAGACGTTCTCGGGAGTGATCGCCAACGACTGCACCGGCGCCGCGCCCTGACCGAAAAGGCGGTTGTTGTCCCGCTCATAGCTCAAGTCCGCGACGATGGTATCGCTGTGAAAGCTCAAGTCGAGGTAGTACTGTCTAATCCGATCTTGTGCGAAGTGCCGCCAGCCGCCTTCCTTGAGTGTATTGACCGCCACATAGGCACCGAGTGCGCCGTCGTGGACACCGTACTCTGCCTGCGCCTGGCGCTGATTGAACGAGCCGCCAGATAACGTGCCGTCGAATCCCTGATAGGTAAAGCCGTTTTTCATTGTGACTGCCGCGGCGCCGCCCAATGCGTTCAAGCCGAACACCGATGTCGCGCTCAATATGTCGATCCGGTCGATGGCAATGTCGGGAATCAGGTCCCAATTGACCGTGTCGCCGAAGGCCTCGTTGATGCGCACGCCGCTCTGGTAGACGGCCATGCCTTCCGGTGTACCGAGTACCGGCGACGCCTCGAAGCCTCGAAACAGCACGTCGGGCTGGAACGGGTCCGCGATCGTGTCGTTGAAATTGACCGCGCTGACTTGCTGATCCAGTGCACCGAGCACGTTGGCGGCGCCGTTGCGCGTCAAGTCGCTTGATTTCAAAGTTTGGATGTTGCCGGGAATCTTGTCTTTGTCGATCTTGAAGCCCGGGACGGGGGTGACGCCGATGACGACGATCTCATTGAGATCCTGGGTCGCTTGCGGCGCCTGCTGCGCCACGACCCAGGGGGAGATTGCTGTCAAAGTTGCGGCCAATACCAAGGATAAAAGCGGCGGTGAGCCGTTGCGCATTGGATAAAACATAAATCTCTCTTTCGGTTATTGCTCGGACTCGAGGTCGCGAGCTCGGCCTTATTGATGGCGACGTCCGGGAAAAAAATCCCAATTGTTCTGTCGATCGTCGCTGATGAGCCATCAGTTTGAATCGGCCCACTGGTAAACCTCCCCCGAGTCTTCTATGTTGAGCGAGAAGTGTCTACGAACGCTCAGCACTCGGCCAGAGAGAAATTCCCTAGTGATCCCGGGAGTTTTTCCCGGCGCTCTGAATTCTCGCGCGCCGAGGATCGGCTCGCGCGTGAATCGCAAGCCCCATCCGAGCCGTCGAAGATGTCGCGCGAATCGGCGTGGCGCGACACCGCGCTCATCATCGGCATCACGGTGGCGAGCATCATATGCTCGGCGCGTTTCAACCTCAGCGAACGCTTGTACGAGATCACGCGCCACTGGGAGCGATTCCAGATCGATGAATTGCCGATCGGCATGCTCGTGCTTCTGATATGCCTGATGTGGCTCTCATGGCGGCGTTACCAACACGCTCGCCGCGAGCTCAAGGCGCGCCGTATCGTCGAGGCTCGACTGACCGAAGTGCTCGCCGAGAACCGCGAGCTCGCTCAGGAGAACCTGCGCATTCAAGAGACCGAGCGTAAGCACCTCGCGCGCGAGCTGCACGATGAGTTCGGACAATACTTGAATGCGATCAAGCTGGACGCTGTATCGATCTGTGACGGCCGCGGACGAGATCCGGCGCTCTCGACCCAGGCGGCCGAATCGATTGTTCGTACTGTCGACCATGTGCACGGCGCGGTTACCGACATGATCGCGCGCTTGCGGCCGGTCGGACTCGATGAGCTCGGGTTGATCGCCGCGGTCGAATACTGCGTGGACTATTGGCGCGAGCGGTTGCCGGGCACGCGGTTCGTCTTGTCCGTCCGCGGAGATTTCGAGGATCTCAGTGAGCCGTTGAGCCTGACGATGTATCGGTTGATCCAGGAAGGCCTCACGAATATCTACAAACATGCCGATGCACGGCAGGCGGCGATCGCCTTGGAGCGAATCAAAACGGGACCGGAGGATGCCGGCCAGCTCCATCTCACGGTCGCGGACAACGGTCGTGGCATGCAATCGAGCGCACGCACGTCCCGCTTCGGATTGAGCGGGATGCGCGAACGGGTGGAGATGGCAGGGGGGACCTTCGTCCTCGCCAGCACGCCGGGTCAGGGATTGCGCTTCGAGGCGCATCTTCCGGCACACGGGAGTCTCCATGGGGAAGAGTAATAAGGATCAAGTCAGCGTATTGCTAGTTGACGACCACGCGGTGGTGCGGGAGGGCTATCGACGCCTTCTGGAGCGCCACGGCGGCATCGCCGTCATCGGCGAGGCGGCGGACGCGGCCACGGCGCACGCTCTGTTTTGCTGCCTCGACCCGCAAATTGTGGTGATGGACATCACATTGCCGGGCACGAGCGGGATCGAGGTGATGCGGCGCATGTTGATCTACAAAGCGGAGGCCCGCGTGTTGATCTTCAGCATGCACGAGGACACCATCTTCGCGACTCGGGCGCTGCAAGCGGGCGCCGCCGGCTATGTGACGAAGGCGAGTGCACCCCACGTGTTGGTCGAGGCGGTGCATGCGGTGGCGGCGGGGAACAGATATCTCAGCGCGGACATCGCACAGAAGCTGGCACTGCGCGAATTCGCCAGCAAAAAGACCGAAGGTTTATCCACCCGTGAATTGGAAGTGTTGCGCTGGCTTGCGCAAGGACAGAGTGTCAAGGAAATAGCGGAATCGATGGGGCTCAGTCCGAAAACGGTTGCCAATCATCAATCCGCAATCAAACAGAAGCTCGAGGCCGACACGGCGATTGAGCTCATGCGCAGGGTCAGTGAGCTGGGTCTGGAAACGTAGAGCTATTCGGATCCGTGCCGCGGTGAAATAATATTGACCGAGATCACGCCCGGCAGATCACCGAGCGCGATCACCAACGCATCCAGGCCGCCACGTCCCCGCAGCCGCAGGTGGAGCGCTCGTGTTTCAAGCTCACTTGCGTCGCCACCGGGGTGAACCTCGATCTCGTTCACTGCAAATGCCCGCCCGCCGCAGACTTTCATGATATCGCGCACCGTACCCTTGCCCGCCTGATAGTTGATCACGAGCTCCGATTCTGCCGAAAGGATGCGGCGAGTCATCATGGTATAGGCGTACATCACGAGAAAGTATGACCCTGTGACGAAGATCGCCAGGATCGGCAGGCCGGCACCGCAAGCCATACCTACAGAGGCGGTGAGCCATACGGCGGCGGCGGTCGTCAAGCCGCGTACGATATCGCGTTGCACGAAGATGAGGCCGCCGCCGATGAAGCCGATCCCGGTGACGATCTGCGCGGCCACTCGGGAAGGATCCAGCACGACGAGATCCTTCTGGAGCACGTCGCTAAAACCGTATTTGGACACGAGCATGATCAGCGCGGCTGCAACCCCGACCAGGGTATGGGTACGCAGGCCGGCGCTTTTCATTCTGAACTCGCGCTCCAGCCCGATGGCTGTCGATAGCACCAGCGCAAGCAAGAGCTCGCCGAGCTGGATGAGAGTTTGGCCGCCGGACGCGGTCGAGAGAAACGCGATAGGATTGATCACAATGTCCCCTTGGGCGGTCGCGCCCGCGGCCTACGCGAGCCGCAGCACCGCTGCACCCAGGGCTATTGTGCAGGCAGCCGCCAATCGTGCCAATCCGACATGCTCCTTGAGCACCAATCCGGAAATGATGGCCCCGAAAAGGATCGAGGTCTCGCGCAACGCGGCCACCACCGCGATCGGCGCCACCGTCATTGCCCAGAGTGCCAAGCCGTAGGAAGCGAGCGTGCCTACGCCGCCGATCAGTCCGAAGTGCCAGTTGCGACGAAGGTAGCCGGCGAGGAACGCGCCTTCCCGCGTCCGCAGCGCCCAAGCCGCGAGCGGCACACCGCTGACGAGGAATATCCACAGCGTATAGGCTGCAGGCGCGCCCGAGCGGCGTACTCCCAAGCCGTCAATCAATGTATAGCCGGCGATCACCATCGCATTGAGGAGGGCAAGCGCCACGCCCTTGCGGCTCCGGCCTCGCGTCCCAGCCGCCATGCCGAGTATTCCGAGACAAATGATTCCCACGCCGACCCACATCGTTGCCGCGAGGTGTGCACCGAAGGCGAGCACGCTCACGATGGCCACCAACAGCGGCGCCGTGCCGCGCATCAAGGGATAGGTCTGACTCATGTCGGCGACTTGATAGGTGCGCGCAAGCAGCACGAAATAGACGATCTGAAACAGCGATGAGGCGAGAATGAAAGGCCAGCTGGCGGCGTCCGGCTGGCGTAGCGCAGGAAGGGCTATAGCGCCGATGAGGGCGGCCGACGTGGTGACCAGGATCGTCGTGAGGAGCTTGTCGCCGCCCCCTTTCACGATGGCATTCCAACTCGCGTGCAGGGCGGCGGCGAACAGGACTATTGCAAATACGCCGATGGGCATGCGGGTGCGGCAGCGGTCGGCGTCCCGTCAGGTGGGGGCGATGGCGTGCCTCGTATCGAGCTGCTCGGCCACTTCTTCGAGCGATGTATGGCGAATATCCTTGCCGTGAACCATGTAGATCACGTATTCGCAGATGTTCTTGGCGTGATCGCCGATGCGCTCCAATGCACGCACGATCCACATGATCTCGAGTGCGCGCCGCACCGTGCGCGGATCCTCCATCATGAACGTGATGCATTGGCGCTGTATGGAGTCGTATTCCTCATCCACCATCCGGTCTTCTTGCGCGGTTTTCAACGCCGCATGCGAGTCCATGCGCGCAAACGCATCGAGCGCGTCATGCACCATTTGCGCGACGTGCCGGCCGAGGTGCTTGACCTCGCGGTAGCCGTCCTCCGGCTGTTCCATGGTGGCCAGGCGCGAGGCGATGTAGGCGATCTTCTCGCCCTCATCCCCGATACGCTCGAGATCGGTGATCGTCTTGATGATGGCAATGATGACGCGCAGGTCGCCGGCCGCCGGCGATCGAAGCGCGAGGATCCGGCTGCACTCCTCGTCGATCGACAGTTCCATACCGTTGACCTTGTGGTCGTCCGCGGCAACCAATTCGCCGAGGCGGCCGTCGCCCTCGACGAGCGCAACAATCGCCCGGTGCAGCTGTTGTTCTACAAATCCGCCCATTTGCAGCATCTGGTTGCGCACCTTCTCCAGGTCCTGATTGAACCGCCGCGAAATGTGATGGCTGAGATCGGCCGTTTCCATGAGTCTCCCTGAAGGCGTGCAACCGCCTGAATTATAAGTAGGCTTTACATCCAATCCGCAGCCACGTCAACCGCCGCCGCTCAGACTCGTGACGTGCGGCTGCCGCGAAGGCTCAGACGTCCTTCAGCCGGCTGGGTTGCAGCTCACCCATGCGTTCCAGCACGGGATAAGCCGCGGAGCAGATATGCGAGTGGATCCGCTTGAGGTCCCTAAGGATATCGAGGTGCAGCGAACTCGATTCGATGCTCTCCGCGCGGCCGTCGCGCAAGCGCGCCAGGTGGCTCTCTGCCGCGGCGAACTCCGCAGCCCGCAGATTCGTCTTCTCGGTGATCAAGCGCCGGGCCACGGTCGCATCCCCCGTCATGAAGGTGCTGATCCCGAGCTTGAGATTGTCGAGCACCTCTTGGTGGAAGGCGGCCAGCTCCGCAGCGCCCTCCTTGGAGAAGGACAGGTTGCGCTTGATCTTCTTGTTCGCGAGCTCCATCAGATTCTTGTCGATGATGTCGCCCACGTGCTCGAGGTTGATGGAGAACGAGATGATCTCCATGGCGCGCTGCGCATCGCGCTCGCCGAGACTCTCGCGAGTCAGCTTGGTGACGTAAAGTTTCACGGCTTCGTCGAGCTTATCGACGGCATCGTCCATGCGGCAGATCTCGGCGATGAGCTCGCGGTTATCCGTGCGCAGCGCCTCCATGGTCTTGCGCAGCATGCTCTCCACGATGTCGCCGATGTGGAGCGTTTCGCGCGCGGCGCAAGCCAGTGCGACAGATGGTGAGGCGAGGGCGCTTTCATCCAAATAGAGCGGGGTGGACAAGTCCGTCGGTTGGGGCCGATCGGGTAACAAGCGCCG
>CAVWME010000036.1:0-17993 GCA_963755935.1 uncultured Gammaproteobacteria bacterium | reverse complement strand
GTGGCTCGCAATCCCGGCGTAAACCAAGCTCACAAGCCGGCGACCTTCTCGTCCGCATTCGTCGTCATATGATAAAGACCGGCACGCACCGGACCGTGCTTGGCGACACCGTGCGCATGGCGGCGATGTAGTCGGCCCAGGGCATCCCGAGGAACGCCGCATAGTGCATCAACAGCTGGCCGTTGGCGCCGAGCACGTAGATGAGCCCGATGTCTCCCGAGGCGATGGCATTCCGTTCCTCCGGGGTCAGATGATAGCTCTCGAGCACCTTGTCAGGCTCTCCGCGAAATTGCGCTTGCACGCGCCGGTCTCGGTTGATATCGAACAGAAACTTCTGCACTTGATAGAGGCTCATCATGAGCCCCAGTGCGGTATGTGATGCGAACCGAGGCTCACGCACACGTTCTTTGGCTCCAGAAACACCTCGTAACTCCAGGAGCCCCCCTCGCGTCCCGTGCCCGAAGCCTTGGTGCCGCCGAACGGCTGGCGCAGGTCGCGGACATTTTGACTGTTTACAAAGCACATGCCCGCCTCGATGGCGGCGGCGACGCGATGCGCCCGACCGAGATTCTCGCTCCAAACATAGCTCGAGAGCCCGTACGGGATGTCGTTTGCCTGGGCGATCGCATCGGCCTCGTCGTTGAACGGGATCAGGCAGGCGACCGGGCCGAAGATCTCGTCTTGCGCGATGCACATGCGATTGCTCACATCGGCGAATACCGTAGGCTTCACAAAATTGCCCTTGCGCAACTCCCCCTCAAGCGCCGGTGCCTCGACCCCGCCGCAGGTCATCGTCGCACCTTCCTTTGCACCGAGCTCGATGTAACGCCGCACCTTGGCGAGATGGTCCGGGCTGATCATGGGACCGATGATGGTCTTCTCATCGAGCGGATCGCCGACCCGCAGGCGCTGGGCGCGCGCGGTGAATTTTTCGACGAAGTCCGCGTAGATCGACCGTTGCACGAAGATCCGCGAGCCGGCGGTGCAACGTTCGCCGTTGTTCGAGAAGATCATGAATATCGCGGCATCGAGAGCGCGGGGCAGATCGGCATCGTCGAATATGACGAAGGGACTCTTGCCACCCAGCTCCATGGAGAACTTCTTGAGTCCCGCGGCCTTGACGATGCGATTGCCGGTCACGGTGGATCCCGTGAAGGAGATGGCGCGAACGTCCGGATGCTTGCACAAGGGTTCGCCCACCTCGGTGCCGTAGCCGTGCACGATATTGAGTACGCCCTTGGGAATACCCGCTTCGAGCGCAAGCTCTCCCAGCCGGGCCGCGGTGAGCGGCGACAGCTCGCTCATCTTGAGCACGGCCGTGTTGCCGAAAGCGAGCGCCGGAGCCACTTTCCAAGTGGACGTCATGAACGGCACGTTCCAGGGGGAGATGAGCGCGCACACGCCGACGGGATGGAAAAGCGTGTAGTTCAGGTGCGATGAGGTGGGGTAGGTATGACCGTCCACTCGCACACACATCTCGGCGAAATAGTAGAAGTTATCCGCCGCTCGAGGGATGAGCTGCTTGCCGGTCTGCGCGATGACTTGTCCGGTATCCTCCGTCTCGGTCTGCGCCAGCGCCGGCACATGGGCCGCAATCAGATCACCGAGCTTGCGGATGAGCTTCGCTCGATCCGCCGCAGGCAACGCGGCCCACTTTGGAAAGGCCTCCTTGGCGGCCGCCACCGCGGCGTTGACTTCCAGCTCCCCGCCGCGGGCGACCTCGGCCAGCACCGCTTGGGTGGCAGGATTCACCGTTTGGAAGTATTCCTTCGCGGCGGTGGGCGATCCGCCGATCAAGTGCTCGATTCTCATGTGATCCTTCCTTTCAGCGACCGAACGGTGTATCCGAGACGACGGAGTTCTGGAGTCGTCCGAGGCCGTCGATCTCGCACACGACCTCATCGCCCGGCATCACGTTCCGTACCCCCTCGGGCGTCCCCGTCAGGATGACATCGCCCGGACCGAGCGTCATGAACGAGCTCAAGTATTCGATCAGATAAGGGATGTCGAAGATCAGGTCGCGCGTATTGCCCGATTGAGTCTGCTCCCCGTTGACGAACGTGCGTAAAGCGAGGCTCCCCGAGTCGGCCACCTCGGCCGGCTCGACAAGCCACGGACCGAGCGCGGTCGCGCTGTCGCGATTCTTGGCCCGCAAGTTGGGACGGTACCAGTTCTCGAGATAATCCCGCACCGCGTAATCATTCGCGATGCAATACCCCGCGATATGACGCATCGCGTCGGTGCGCGAGACCTTTTTCGCGGTTCGTCCGATCACGACGGCGAGCTCACACTCGTAATGCATGAATGCCGCCTCGGCCGGCCGGCGCGTCGTGCCGCGATGGCCGACCAGTGTGCCGGGACCTTTCAGGAAGACGAGCGGCTCGTCTTGCGATTTGAAGGCGAGCTCCCGGGCGTGATCCGCGTAGTTCAGTCCGAGCGCGAGGATGGTCTGCGGTTCGAAGGGCGGCAGCCAAACCACGTCCTCTTCGGCGAGCTCCCGTCCGTCGGCGAGCCGCACCCGACCCTCAACGGCCGTAGGGTTTGCCTCGTGAACGGCACCGGCGTAGGCGACGCGAGCCCGCATCACGCACGCTCCGGGACGAGCGGATTCTCGAGGCGCCCGATGCCGTCGATTTCGATCGCGACCGTTTGCGCCGCGCGCGCCCGCGGCGCCGGCGCGGCGGCGCCCAGCGCCAGAATGTCGCCGGGTGCGAGGGTCATGAATTCGGTCACGTCCGCGAGGAGCCTCGCGGTAGATCGAATCAGCTGCGAGGTGCTCGTCGTCTGGATCAATGCGCCATCGACATAGGTTCGAATGGCGAGCTTGTCCGGATTGCCGACCGCGTCGGGCGCAGCCACCTTGGGACCTAAGGGACAGAAGCCATCGCGCGCTTTGTAGCGCACCGAGGGTCGGTAGTAGTCGGGATGGGGCACGCTGATGTCGTTCACAATCAGGTAGCCTGCGATGTGCTCATGCGCCCGCGATTCGGCGACCCGGCATGCCGTTCTGCCGATCAGGAGACCGAGCATCGCCGCGACCTCGAGCTCATCCTCGCCGGCCGGCACCTCGATCGGCTCACCCGACAGCGCCAGGGTGTTGCGCGGCTTGATGAAGAGTACGGGGGCCTTCGGAAGCCCCTTATAAGGTGGGTTCGACGCGGCACTCGCAATCGCCTCCACCGCCGTTCGATGATTCAACAAGGCCCCATAGACCCTGCCACTCAGTGCGAAAGGTGGGAATTCGAACGGAAACCTGAGCACCGGCATGGCCAACTACCGTTCTCCCGTGAATCTCACTAATATATTAGTGATCGTTCCATTAACCGGATGGCGTGTCAAGAAAGTGGCTTCGCGATTCAAACATCGGAACCTGCCCCTGCTGATGCTGCAAGCGCGAGAGCGGGTGATCGGCCGCTTTCGACCGCTATTGCATGGGAACGGCCTCACCGAGCAGCAATGGCGAATACTGCGCGTGCTGGCCGACCAGGGGGCGCTCGAGCCCAAGCAAATCGGCGAGCTGTGCGGGTTGTCGAGCCCAAGCCTCGCGGGCGTTCTGGCCCGAATGGAGGAGATCGATTTGGTGGCTCGGCAGCGGCTCGAGCACGATCAGCGCCGCGTGCGCGTATCGCTTACTTCCCGCAGCCGCGCCCTCGCGGCCCGCATGGCGCCGCAGATCGATGCGATCTATGCCGATATCGAGGCAGAGCTGGGCCCGAGCGCGACCCGGCAGCTGTATCGCGCCCTCGACACGCTGATCGCAACGCTTGAGCAGCAGGGTGCGCAAAGATCGCGGACGTCAGAGTGAGTGAGAGAAGGCCGGGGGTAGCCCGTCAGGTCGGATAGTAGATATGCGCCGGGGCATCATGCGCTTCGGCCAGATCCGGGGCCGGCGTGCCGGAACGGAAGTCGATATCGCGGTAGCGACCTTTGAAGAAGAGCAGCGGGCTATGCGGCTCGATGCCGCGGTGCAGACTCTGCACTTGACCAATCACGAGCCAATGATCGCCGATTTCGAGATGTTGTACGCTCGAGCATTCGATACAGGCCAGGCACCCTTCGAGTCTGAGCGTCTCGCCCGTTGCTACGAACCGAAAGGGAGGCGGGGCAGTCTCCGTCCAGCCGCCGGCAAAGTAGGTCGACAAGGCCTGTTGGTCGCTGCGCAATACGTTGATCGAGTAATGTTTCAGCTCGCCGATCCGTTGGGCGAATCGGGTATGTTTGCCGGGCGCGAACATGATCAGCTTCGGGCTGAGCGATAGGGAGGCGACGGCGTTCACCGTCATGGCGAACACTTCACCATCAATGTTCGCGACGATCACCGCGACGCCGGTTGAGAAAAGTCCGACCGTATCGCGGTACTCGCGCTCGTTCGGCGGCGGACGCACTGCGGTACCCATCAGTCGCGCACCCCACCGAGCGCCTCGTCCCGGCCCTCGCGCACGAACGAGCGCACCTTTTCCGCGTATTCCTGGATTTGACGGTTATGCCCGGTCACCAAGGCGCCTGCCATTCTTACCGGATCGCCGAAAAAGAAGCGCTCGTACAGAACTTGGCGCGATCCGAACGCCGAGATCGCGGTGTCCCACGCCAGCCGAAACAGCGGCACCCGGTCGAAAGCGTCCGCACGCGCGGCCTGATAGTAGCGCTTGATTTCCTCCGCCAGCGGCCCCTTGAGATCCGCCTCGGTGGGCATGGCGACGAGGCCGCTGGCACCGATCTGCTGGATGATTTCCACCATTCTCGGATAGAGGCGCGGGAAAAGATTGCGGGCCGCATCGAGCGGATCCCAAGCCGGGCGCATCACGCCCCACTCATCCAGTTTAGCGTCCACTTCAGCGGTGCGGAGGAATGCCTTCATGGTCTCGTGATTCACCCACAGCTCGGCGAGTTTCTCTTGGATGTGTTGGAAGATTTCCGCGCCGATCGAGTTGGCCAGCAAGCTCGCGAGCCCGAGCATGAACTCGCTCTTCGCGATGTTCTTCACCACCACCTGGTGAGTCATGTGCGCAACGGCGCCGGTCCGGGCATAAGCCTCGTTGCAACGCTTGATGTCGCGATACAACAGGACGTTCTCCCAGGGCACGAACACGTCGTCAAATATCACCACGGCGTCCATCTCCTCGAACCTCGAGCCCAAGGGATGATCGAAGTGCGAGCGGCCATAATCGACGCTCTCGCGGCAAATGAAGCGCAGGCCCGGCGTGTTATTGGGGATCGAGAAGCCGAACGCGTACGGTGCGTCCTCCTCCGGACTCTTGAGGAGTGTCGACGGGAAGACCATGATCTCGTCGGAGATGGGCAGGGTCGCGAGCATGCGGCAGCCGCGGATCACGATACCCGCGTCGGTTTCCTCCTTGATGCGTGCGGCAAGGAATGGGTCCGCCTGCTTGGCCGAGTTCACCGCGCGATTGGCCTGCGGCGGAATGAGTGTATGCGTGAGACAGAGATCGTTCTCGCGCAGATACTCGTAATAGCGAATGGCGTTGGCACCGAAGCGCGGGTCCGCCTCGGCGAGAAACGGCGCTCCCGCCGCGTACCCGGTCATGGCGCGACTGATGTAATCCGGCACGCGGCCCATCATGCCGTGGGTATAGTCCTGCCAGACCTTCATCGCGCGCGAAATGCTCGCGAGCTCCTCGTGGGTCTTCGGCATCATGAAAGCGCGCGAGACCTTGCGCCCCGACGAGGGTGAGTCGTAGAGCGCAACGTCGGCATGCTGCCACTGCAAGTCGTAAAGATGGGCCAGCGTCTCGACGCCTCCTTTGAGCGCGGGATGCGTCGTCACGTCCTTGACGAGCTCGCCCTGATACCAGAGGGCCGGCGGATTGTCCTTAAGACGCTTGAGCACTTGATGGCCGCGCCGGGCGCCGGTTGCGGCGTGGGTGTCGGATGTAGGACGGCTTGGCACTTGAATTTCCCTACTGTCACATGGAGAATTACTATATTCGTAACTCCGTTATGACTATGATAATCACATGATTCAGGCTCGGTCAAACGTCGCATTGGCAGGGCGCGCCAAGCCTCAGCAGGGCGTGCAATCCGTGGAGGTGGGCATGCGGTTGGTCAAGGCGCTTGCCGCCGCAAGCGATCCTTTGATGTTGAAAGACCTGGCGGCCGCAGCGCGAATGCCGCCGGCCAAGGCTCACCGCTATCTGGTCAGCCTGAGTCGTGCCGGCCTGGTGCAGCAGAATGCCGGAACTGGCCTCTATGAACTCGGGCCGTTTGCCGTCGATCTCGGCTTGAGTGCCCTCGGACGACTTTCCCCGGTTGCTGTCGCGGAGCCATTTCTCGAGGAGTTGAGACAGACGATTCGCCAGACCGTCGCGCTCGCGGTTTGGGGCGCCCAAGGTCCGGTGATCGTGCGCTGGCTTGCACTGGATACGCCGGTGGCAGCGACTTTGCGCGTGGGATCCGTCATGCCGCTCACCCGGTCGGCGACCGGCCTCGCATTTCTGTCCTACTTGTCCGAGCGCGTCACGAGCTCGCTCGTCAAAGACGAGATGGCGCAGAATAGACGCGCTGGACTTAAACCCCGAAGCCGAGAGGAACTGTCGGCTTCGGTGGCAGAGACCTTGAACCGTGGATACGCCCTCACGAGTGATTTCATTCCGGGCATCAGCGGAATCGCCTCGCCTGTGTTCGACCACAGCCGGGCCATGGTGCTCGCGCTCATTACGCTGGGATACACCGCGCCCTTCATGGCCGACCGCGCTCGCATTGGTTCGGAGATTCAGCGCGTCGCCGGGTCGCTTTCGACCCGGCTTGGATGGCGTTGAAGACACGACAGCACGCGGATCGCGCGTTCTCCGCGAGGCGTACCGAGAGCGCAGAAAAGCGGCGCGTCGAGCTGGATGATATTTTAATTTTTGCGCCTTACAATGCGCGGGTGTTCGATCCTAAGGAGTGGGTGCCCGGAGCCCGGATCGGGACGGTGGAACACCGCGGGCATAGAATTTCCTCTACTCGCTAAATCGATTGAACGCGAAAGACATCGCGGGGCGATGTGCCTGTCCGTTCTGCTGCCTCAAATAATCACTCAGAGGAGGTTGCAATGACGAATCCGAATCTTGCCAAAATTGTGTTGGCTGCCGCCGTAGCCGGGCTGCTGTGCCTTTGGCTCGTCGGCATTAAAACCGCGATTGTCGGTGCAATAGTAGCGGCCGTTGTTGCCGCCAGCGTTGTGGGGAAAGGCTCATGAACACGGAGCATCAACAGGGTGGAGAGCCCGGTGTCTTGGATTCGGTTGGTCGATTTTTACTTACATTGGACACGCGTTGGCTGATTATCGGCGCAGCACTTGCTGTCCTAGCCTATCTAGTCGCGCTCCGCGTTAGGAAAGGCCGCTGGCTCGCGACGGACGATGTCGTCGCTTTGGCACTGTCTCTCTTGCAGATTTACAGCGCGGTGGCGATATTTTGCACATTTGTCCTAACAAAGCCGCCGGCCATATTGCTTCTGGGGGAACTAGATCGGCAAGGTGCGGGATTGCTGGCCGCCATATTTCTCTTGGCGAGTGTGTGTGTGCAGATCAGAAAGGTATGGATTCAAGCGCCACCTGGCGGAACGAAATAGCTGGCTCGCGATATCAGGTCGGCTATCGGAAGCGGCTCGAGGGATTGAAACGCCGCTCGCTGTCGGTGTTGCGAGATCGATCGCCCGTTGTTGCGGGACGCGTGCGGGATTCAGGTGCGACTCGTAGGTAAGTCGTTTCACGAGCAGACGCGCGCGTCTTCGGCGGACTTGAGCGTACGCTTCAATTGGGCGGGCCGCGCTCTGCAATCTGTCAAATCGTTGCCCGCTGTAAAGTTCGGGCGCTTGTTGCCGATATGCCTGAGATGAGCTCAATCGGCGGCGCACTTCCATTGATCAGCTTACCGAGCGCAGTGAGCAGCGGCAGCGTCGCGATTGCGAACGGAAGCCAACTGCTCAACCAGGATGCGCAACAGATAGCCAACCCTGACAATCAGGACCTACTGAATCCTTTGACGAATCTGAGCCAATCAAATCTGCTCGCCGAAGCCGGCGCTGACGTGATCCGAGCATCCAACAATATGCTCGGCACTCTGCTCGACATCTTCGCCTGACGTTGCGGACCGGACGCACGGCTCGACCGGGCAACAGGCGGCGCGCGTAGGCGACTCCGCAGTGCTGGCGCAGGGGAATGGCCCAGAGGATTATGCCGCGCTCAATCAAGGACGTGGCGGACGAGTGAACAGCGTATGCCCCGATTTTTGCATCGGCAGTCACGGCTTCGACGGGAATTACCGTCACGATCGGGCAATGATCATCGCCAATTCGTGGTTGGACGTGCCGAGTGCCAAAAGTGACTTTACCAGTAGGTCGAGTGACACCGTCGGATCTCCGGCTTCCATCTTGGCAACGCGCGACTGGCTGGACTTGATCGCCCGCGCCAAACCGACCTGCGTGACGCCACGGGCATGCCGGCGTGTCTTTAGACCTTCCGCGAGCTTCAGTCGCAGATTGACGTAAGCTTCCTCTTCATCGGTCATTCCTAGGAATTCCCTCGGAGTCCCGATTTTCCAGCCCTTGGTCTCGAGCTTCTTGCGCTTACTTACTCGCACTGTCGTACTCCTTCGGGCGCTTGCGGCACGTCGCGATCACGGCTTTGGGCGTAGCTCCAGTCCTCTTCGCGAAAACCTCCAGAATCACAATGGCGTCGGAATCAATACGGTAGACCACCGCCAGTTGCCGCCGGCATCATTGATTCGCAACTCGTGGCATCGTGCAGCGATGCTTGGCATCGGGCGCGACTGGGGCATTGGCAGCGATTCGCCGCGCTGCAATCGCCGTAGCAGAAACCCAGCTTCAAGGCGCGCCTCCTTGGAAAACGGCGGAGTCTTAACCTCGCCGTGAAGCCAGGCCAGGGGCTTGTCCTTCATGCTCACGAGGTTCATTATATGTCAGAAATGACATATGTGCAAGTAGACATTCCCGCAGTTGGCGGGCATTCCATCGATCTCGCGGAGGGGGATTTGGTGCTTTGGAACAATCACGCCAACTTGCACCGCGCGATCCCATACGACCCTCGCATGAGCACACGAGTCTGTCGCGGAAAAATGCGAAATCCGGCAGAAGATCCTTCTTGGTAATGATGTTTCCGGCGGATCCGTAGCTGTCGCGCACTGTTGCTTGCCTGCCGCAGCCAGTCAAGACTCTTCTGAGGCCCGGATCTTACCCTTCCATATCAGACGCCGTAATGCCGAACTTCTTCGACGACGACAATATTTGTTGGTCCCAGGAGACGCACTGTGCTGGACTATAAGATTTTAGACGGCTCCATCGTGGACGGATCGGGCAGAAAAAGATTTCGCGGCGACGTCGGTATCAAAGATGGGCGAATCGTCGCTGTCGGGCACGTCGCCGGCGAGGCCCGAGAAGTTATCGATGCCGCCGGCAAGATCGTGGCGCCGGGCTTCATCGACGCACATACGCACTACGACGCGCAGATTTTCTGGGACCCCAGCCTGTCGCCGTCTTGTTACCACGGGATCACCACCGTCATCGGCGGGATGTGCGGTTTCAGCGTCGCACCCATGTCCGCTGAGGCGGCCCCCTATATACGTCGGATGCTGGCGCGCGTGGAAGGCATGCCCCTGCAAACGTTGGAGGACGCAGTACCCTGGGGCACCTGGTCCTCCTTTGGCGAATATCTGGAGCTGGCGGAGGGCAAGGTCGGATTGAACATCGGGTTTTTCTGCGGACATTCGGCCCTCCGGCGGGTGGTTCTCGGCGAACGGGCGGTCGGCGAGAAGGCTACGGCCGAAGAACTCGAAACCATGAAAACGCTGCTGGCTCGATCGATTGAAGAAGGAGCGCTCGGCTTCTCCACGTCGGTCTCGCCTGGCCACCACGACGCCGAAGGAAACCCGGTTCCGTCGCGCTGGGCGGAGCACAGCGAGATCATCGAGCTCGGCCGGGTCGTGAAGGATTACCCCGGAACGGGCTTAGAGCTCCTCCCGGACATCGAATTCGGCCCAGGGATGCCGGACCTCCTGAACGACTTCTCGATCGCCGGCAATCGACCCGTAAACTGGAATGTGCTAGCGATCAACGGCCGGCCCGATGCGGCGGCCATTGCCAATTTTCAACTCGGGGTCAGCGATTTCGCCCGGAAACGGGGCGGTGAGGTGCTCGCCCTTACCGTCCCCTGCACGCCCAACTTGTTCTTGAACCTCCGGAGCGGGGCGGGTTGGGACACGAATCTCGGCATATGGCGGGAAGTCTTCAAGTTGTCCCACGACGAGCGCAAGAAGAAGTTCTCCGACCCCGCAATCCGCAAACAGCTGGCTGTCGATGCGGCAAAGACGGCACCCTCGAGCCCGGTGTTGTTCCTTGCCGCCATCGGTGAGTACATTGTGGTCTCGGTCGAGAGTGCGGAAAACAAGAAATACGAAGGCCGCAAGGTCGGTGATATCGCGCGTGAGGAAGGTCGCGAGCCGATCGACGTCATGATGGATATTGCGGTAGCCGACGATCTGCTGACGACTTTCATGCCGGACCAAGGCGGCGATGATCTTCGTTCATACGAGATTCGTGCAAAGATTTGGCGCGACGATCGGACGCTCATCGGTGCATCCGATGCAGGTGCGCATCTCGATATGATCGATACGTTCGCATTCTCCACGACGCTGCTGGAGAAAGGCGTGCGAGAACACGGGGTCATCGGACTCGAGGATGCCGTGTATCGAATGACCGGGCGTATCGCGCGCTATCTCGGCCTGATCGACAGAGGGCTCATCGAAGAGGGTCATTATGCGGACCTAGTCATTTTCGACGAAACCGCAATCAAGCGCGGCCCAAGCTATATGCGCTTCGATGTTCCCGGCGGCGCTGGACGCATCTACGCGGATGCCGAGGGGATAGACTTGGTGTTCGTCAACGGAGTCGCGATCGTTCGCAGCGGGAAGCACACCGGCCAACTGCCCGGCACCATCCTGCGCTCCGGTCGAGACACGACAACCGTCTTGCCGGGTGACATGCGGGAGGCTGCCGGCGGGGCCCATGCCCACGCATAATCCGAACCGGTTGCAAGGACGCGTCGCACTGGTAACCGGTGCCGCCCAGGGAATCGGGGCGGCGATCGCTCGGCAACTCTCGAGTGCGGGCGCTGCGGTGATCGCCACCGATATCCAGGAACAAAAAGTCAAAGCGCTCGCGAAGGCCCTGGACATCCTCGGGCTGCATCAAGACGTCACGGACGAATCGCAATGGCAGGAGACGGCGGGGCGGGTCGAATGCACCTACGGTCGGCTCGACATCCTCGTCAACAATGCAGGGTACACGCTGCAGAAGCCGTTCTGGGAGTGTTCGCTCGACGAATTCCGCTGTCATTTTCGCGTGAACGCCGAGAGCTGCTTCCTCGGCGGCAAACATCTGTACCCGTTGCTGCTTCGTGGCGCCGAACACAGCGGCCGATACGCGTCGATCGTTCACATCGCTTCGACCGCTGGATACAGCGGTCCGCCGATGCAGATGGCGTACAACGCGTCCAAGGCGGCGGTCATCAGCATCAACAAGTCGATGGCCTCGGAATTCGCGAGAACAGGCAAAAAAATACGATCCAATGCCGTCATCGTGGGCGGTGTGGAGACCGAACTGATGACCCAATGGCTGGACGCCGCCCATAGGATGAAGTTCTTTGGTGAGAAAACCAAAAGCGAGGCTTGGGACGCCCTGGTGCAAGGCATGCCTATGAAGCGGTTCGGAATGCCCGAAGAAATCGCCTACGCAGTTCTTTATCTCGTCTCTGACGAAGCCAGCTATGTGAACGGCGCGGAAATCCGGGTCGACGGAGCGGCGGGGGCGTGAGCAGTTGCGTCAGCTCGATGCAAATTGCGAGGAGACGACAATGAAGGATTGGACGTCAGCGGACATCGTCACCGACATGTCGCTGGTGGACGATTATCTGAGCTATTACAAGCATCTACAGTCGCAATGCCCCGTAGTTCGGGAGCCCCACTACGGAATGATGGTGATAACCGGCCATGAGGAGGAGGTCGAGGTCTACCAGCAAGAGCAAAAATTTACGCACTGCCAAATCGTCGGCGGCCCACAGCATCACCTTCCCTTCGAAGTCAAAGGCGACGACATCCGCGAACAAGTCCGGCAACACCGTCACAAACTTCCCTGGTCTACTCATTTCATCACCATGGATGAGCCGGAGCACAGTGCTCGGCGCGCGATCATGACGCGGCTCATGACGTATCGGCGGCTGCAGGCCAATACGGATTACATGACCGCACTCGCAGACCGGTTGATCGATGGATTCATCGATCTAGGCCGATGCGAGTTCGTTTCGGAATTCGGCCAGGAGTTGGGGACGCTCGTCATCGCAGACTTTCTGGGGGTGCCGGAGGAGGATCGAGCTGAGCTCGTGGCAGCCATCGGTCCACCGCCGGGCATGGTGGACGATCCCAACCACAAGAGCGCTGCCGATCCACTCGAGTGGCTCGATCGGCGTTTTACCCCGTATCTCGAGGAGCGTCGCAAGCGTCCGCGCAAGGACATCATGACAGAGCTTGCCAATGCACGTTTCCCCGACGGCTCGATTCCGGATCTCGACGAGCTCGTTCGTATCGCAACGTTCACGTTTGTAGCGGGTCAGGATACCTCCGTGAAAATGATGACCTGGGCGGTCAAGTTCCTTTGCGATTATCCGCACCTGCAGGATCGGCTGCGCGCCGAGCCCGACAAGATTCCCAACTTCATCGAAGAAACGTTGCGAATGGAGGCTCCTACCAAGCAAAGTCCGCGAACGGCGCAGATGACCACCACCATCGGCGGTCAGACGGTTTCCGCGGGAACCATGGTCATGCTGGCTCATTGCGCGGCCAATCGGGACCCGCGCAAGTTCGAGCATGCGGACCGGTTCGACATCGATCGGCCAAACGTTCGTGACCACCTGTCTTTTGCGCGTGGGACCCACGCCTGCCCCGGTGCCCCGCTGGCCCGAATGGAGGGCCGCGTCACCATCGAACGTTTCCTCGACCGCATGCAAAATATCCGGATATCGGAGGTGGAGCATGGGCCGCCTTATGCACGGCGCTTCGAGCGCCAACCGACCTATATCCTCAACGGCCTCTTGCGGCTAAACATCGAGTTTGAGCGGCGGGAAAAGACATGAGTCGATTTACGGCAGAGTCGGCCCTTGCGGCCCTCGAGCTCGAGCAGATGCTCATCAGCTACTGGCGCGAGGTCGACGGAAATCGTGGCCTCAGGGCCTATGAATTCTTCACAGAGAATTGCACGTATGCAGTCGGGGCGCTCAACCTGGAGGGCCACGAAGGCGTGAGCAAATATTACCGGGATCGCTCGGAAAGCATGCACATTCAGAATACGAAGCCGAGGACATCGCGGCATACGTGCGTCAATCTACAGCTCGCCTTTGAATCGCCGGACATTGCGACACTCGCCTTTACTCTTCTGAGCTACGCGGGATTTGGTGACCTTCCGATCATGGATCACACCGCGCCGGTTTCGATCTCGGATGCGCGTCTGCAATGCAAACGTAACGAGACGGGCCGTTGGCAAATCTCGGAGTACCGCGTGACGCCAATTTTTGTGGACCGACAGCAATTCGCAACGCGGGCGCCGTCCGCAGGCCCGAACTGAATGATCGGAGTGCCGGCGGGTATTTAGCTTTTTCAGAAGCTGGGGTGGGTCATGAAAGTTGGTGCCCTTCACATAACACCGGTCAGCGACGGTTATCTGGCAGCCGGCATTCGCTTCACAAAGCCGCTGCCACCAGAGGCCTCGCTCGAGCCGCACTGTGCAATGTTCCGCAAGGATGGCTTGGTCGAGTGCCCCATCGGCTGCTTCGTGATCAGAAGTGGTGATCGCGTTCTGCTCATCGATGCCGGCGGCGGTCGCGTCGATATGTCTCCCGATGGGCATCGCCATCCGCGCACCGAAGCGATCCACGGCTTGTTGCGTGAGGGAGGCCATTCGGAGGCCCACATCGCTGATTTCGTTAATAACTTCAGCCGCCTTGATGTGCACACGGGCTCGTTGCCCGATAATCTCGCAGGGTCGGGAATTCGACCCGCGGACATTACCGATGTGGTATTCACGCACTTGCATTGGGATCATATCGGCTGGGCGTCGGACATGGGCAAGCCATACTTTCCGAATGCGACCTATCGCGCGCCGCGGGCAGATCTGGATCACTTTCATGGCACACCCCACGAACGGCTCAACAGCGCGCTATTCGGGTGTCCCTTGGTGGCAGAAATCCTTGCGCCTGTATTGAATCGTCTCGAGCCCTGGGATTGCGATACGACCCTCGCGCCCGGAGTGACCATTCGAGTCGTACCCGGTCATACACCCGGAAACAGCGTCGTTGTTTTGCACTCCGAAGATCAAGGGGCAATGCTGCTCGGCGATGTCGTTCATTGTCCGTTGGAATTGATGGACGATGACTTCAACATTATCGGCGATTTCGATCAGCAGCTGGCCAATAAGGTACGGGAGGCGTTTTCGAGGGAGCTTGAAGGAAGCGGCACGCTGGTGTCCGCTTCGCACTTCCCCGGCGCGCATTTCGGCCGCCTCTTGGCAGGAAAAGGTATGCGAGGGTGGGTACCCGTCACGTAGCCGGGCCACGCAGTCAAGTATTTGTCGTGCACCATCAAGTGCCGGCCGGCGGCGCCCGCTACGCTAGCGCTGTTATTTCGTTCCCCCCAAGGATTGACTCGGTGCCAAAAACCCCGCCCAACGATGTGTTGCTGAGCATCTTTTCGAAGATGTCGCTGCTGAAACAAAACGACGAGCGAATGCGTGCCACGCTTCGGCAGGGCAAGATTTTCGCGCCCTACTACAGCTATCGCGGGCAGGAGGCGATACCGGCGGCGATCTCCACAATCCTTCGTCCCACGGATTTTGTCTGCACCGTTTATCGCGGTATTCATGACATGCTCGCGCAAGGCTGCCCCGTCGACAGGCTTTGGGCCGAGGTTGCCGGCCGCGCCACCGGCTTCTGCAAGGGAAAGGGCGGCGCGATGCACATCAGCCACGCCGAGACGGGAGTCATGGTGACGACCGGCATCGTCGGATCGAGCCTGCCTATCGCCAATGGCCTGGCTTGGGGCAGTACCCTCAAAGGTACGGATGCCGTCACGGTCGCCTACTTTGGAGACGGCGCCACGAATATCGGCCATTTCCATGAAAGCCTGAACCTGGCGTCTCTCTGGAAACTGCCGGTCATCTTCGTGTGCGCCAACAATAAATTTGCCGAGCACACGCGCACTGAAAATTGCACGGCGATCGATCGCATCGCCAAGCGCGCGGCCGCTTACTCGATGCCGGGTGTAACGGTAAACGGCAATGACCCTCTCGCGATTTACGCCGCGGCCTCGGAGGCTATTGAGGCCGCGCGCGGGGGGCGCGGTCCGACGCTCATAGAAGCCGAGACCTTCAGGTTCTTCGGTCACGTCTTCGGTGACGACGACGCCTACATGCTGGCTGGAGAGAGAGCCGCAGCGATGCAAAACGATCCTTATGTGCAATATCGAAACTGGCTGCTCGAGGGGCGCCACGCTACCGAGGACCAATTGATCGGCATCGACCGGGCGCATGCTGAGACTATCGAGAACGCGCTTCAGTTCGCGCTGAATAGTCCTTATCCGGATTCATCTGAAGTCTTCTTGGACGTGTATGAACACGAGCTCGCCAATGAGTGAGAAAGTCTCGATGCTCCAGGCCATCAACATGGCGTTGCATGACGCGATGGAAGAAGACGATACAGTACTTCTATTAGGAGAGGACGTCGGCGATCGCGAGGGCGGCGGTGTGGTGGGGATTACGAAGGGCCTATCCACAAAGTTTGGCGACGCTCGCGTCAAATCAACACCAATTTCCGAGCAGGCGATCATCGGCGCCGCGATCGGCGCGGCCATGATCGGGTTCAAGCCGGTCGCAGAAATCATGCTAATGAATTTCATGACGGTTTGCTCCGACATGGTAGTCAATCATGCCGCGAAGCTGCGCTTCATGTCGGGCGGTCAAACGACGGTGCCGATAACTATCCGCACGATGACCGGTGCCGGCATGGGCAACGGTGGCCAACATAGCGATTACCTCGAAGCCTGGTTTGCCCACACGGCCGGCCTGAAAGTGGTCCTGCCATCGAACCCCGCTGATGCGTACGGTCTGCTGCGGTCGTGCATCGAGGACCCGGATCCCTGCATTTTCGTGGAAACGCTACCAGCCTTGTTCACGCCGGCTGCAGCCCCCGTCCGCGGAAGCCGGGTTCCCATCGGTAAGGCCCGAGTGGTTCGCGAGGGTACGGACGTAACGGTGATCGCCTACGGGCGCATCGTGAATTTCATCGACAAATTGGCTGAGAAACTCGCGGCGGACCGAGTCTCGATCGAGCTCATCGACCTCAGATCCATCGCGCCATTCGATGTCGATGCGATTCTGAAGTCCGTGCGGAAGACCGGGGCGGCGATAGTCGTGCATGAAGCCGTCAAGAAATTCGGGCCCGGCGCGGAGATCGCCTCGACCATCCATGAGCGAGCGCATAAAGATTTGCGGGCGCCCGTGAAGCGGATCGGAGCCAAGTACGCACCGGTTCCTTTCTCGCAACCGCTCGAGACCGCATCACTTCCTTCCATGGAAGAGGTCGATAGCGCGATTCGCGCGCTCGCCAAGCGTTAGGCGTTCTTTTTCGTCGCCCTTACAGAGTTGGAGGACTTCCATGGCGACCAATCGCTTTTCCCCGGATGAAATCAAAGACGACTTCGTTCCGAAGGAAGACAACGTCGATCCCGAGTTCGCAAAACTCGAATTCGAAAATCTCTGGCCGAAGGTCTGGCAGATCGCTTGCCGACTGGAGGAGTTGCCGAGGGTCGGCTCCTTCGTAACGTACGAGATTGGTCGGGATTCGATCATCGTGGTGCGTTCCGGCGAGCGGGACGAACAGGTCAAGGCATTCCATAATACCTGTCTGCATCGCGGCAACCAGCTGGTCAACGGTAGCGGGGAAACGGGGCAGTTCATTTGCTCCTTTCACGGGTGGCGCTACGCGCTCGATGGTCGATGTACACACATTATCGATGGCAAGGACTGGGGAAGCCGCCTCAGGGGACTTACTCTCGCACCTGTACAGGCAGGTTTATGGGGCGGATGGGTTTGGATCAACATGGATCCGGATTGCCAGCCGCTGCTCGAATTTCTCGAGCCGATGCGCTCCATGTGCGACAAATTCGAATTGGATAAGCTGCGCTTTGCCTGGTACAAGACGACGATCGTTCCCGCCAATTGGAAAACGGTGGTTGAAGCCTTCATCGAGTTCTACCATCTGCAGACGACGCACCCGCAGATGCTGACCTACACTCAAGACTACTCCACCAGCCGTGCCATGGGCCGGCATAGCTCGATTTCCTATGATTGCGCGGCTGGGCTGCCCATTGGTCGCTCCAGCCGGTTGCCCCCCAAGGAGGAGCCGGATTTCCGTCAGTACGTATTCGAATACGCGGAGCAATTCAAAAACGATCTGGCCGCGATGCAGACCGAAAGAGCCTATCAGGCCGTGCAACGGCTGAGGACGGAGCTGCCGGCCTCCGCAGGTGCCGCAGAGGTTCTTACGCGGTGGGGAGAGCTGATCTACAGTTCCGCCATCGGTACGGACGGGCTGGCCTCAGGATCTCACGCCGAATACCTGCCGCCTCGGGATTCGATTGGCATGTGTTTCCGAACGCCGTCTTCCTGCACGGCGCGGTCGAAGCGGTGTTATCGTACAGAATGCGTCCGAACGGGATGGATCCAGAAAGCTGCCTTTTCGATATTTGGTCCCTCGAGCGATATGCGCCAGGGAAGGAACCTCCTCTGAAGAAGGAGTTCTATGAAGATTGGCGACAAGGGGAGTGGCCATTGATTTTCGCAAGACTTCGAAAATATTCCGAAAGTCCAGAAAGGTATCGCGTTCCCGTGGATTTAAGGGCTCACGCACGAGCCCGGTCCAGGAAAGAGCAATC
>CAVWME010000035.1:0-11666 GCA_963755935.1 uncultured Gammaproteobacteria bacterium | reverse complement strand
GGAGGATCGCGACCGCATCATCGAGCTCATCGAGGGCTGCGACATGCTGTTCATCACCGCCGGCATGGGTGGCGGCACCGGCACGGGCGCCGCGCCCGTGGTCGCGCAAGTCGCCAAGGAGCTCGGCATCCTCACGGTGGCCGTGGTCACCCGCCCGTTCGAGATGGAAGGCAACAAGCGCTCGCGCGTGGCCGATCAAGGGATGCTCGAGTTGTCGAAATACGTCGATTCGCTGATCACCATTCCGAATCAGAAGTTGCTGCAGGTGCTCGGCAGCACCACGACTTTGCTCGATGCCTTCAAGGCCGCGAATACCGTGCTGCAGGGTGCCGTGCAGGGCATCGCCGAGCTGATCACGCGCCCCGGCTTGATCAACGTGGACTTCGCCGACGTGCGCACGGTCATGTCGGAGACCGGCATGGCGATGATGGGATCCGGCGCGGCCGCGGGCGATGAGCGCGCACGCGAGGCGGCGGAGGCGGCGATCTCGAGCCCGCTGCTCGAGGATATCAACCTCGCCGGCGCGCAAGGCATTCTGGTGAACGTCACCGCGGGAATGGATCTCTCCATCGGCGAGTTCCAGGAAGTGGGCAATGTCATCAAGCAGTTTGCCTCGGACGATGCAACCGTCGTAGTTGGAACGGTGATCGACCCCGAGATGTCCAATCAAATCCGGGTCACCGTGGTCGCCACCGGCCTCGGCAAGCCCGTCGCGCGCGCGGTTGCGCAGCCGCCTGTGCAGGCTGCCGTTCCGCCTCCGACCATGCGTGTAGTGAGACAGAAGTCACCGCTGGCTCCGACCGACTACGCCATGCTCGACAAGCCGACCGTGCAGCGGCAGCGCGCTGTGGGCGATGGCCTGCGGTCGGAAACCGAAGCGGAGGATTTGCTCGACATACCGGCGTTCTTGCGCCGCCAAGCGGACTAGCCGCGTCGAGACGTAGGCAATGGCGCCCGCTGCAAGGCAAGGGCCGAGGGATCGGCCCCTGAGATCGCCCGCGAGATCGCGGAGAGTCTCAAGGGCGCCGTGCTGAAGATGCCGGTTGTTGCTGAAAATGTCCTAATACTTAGGGCGGCTTTAGCCGGTTTGTTGCGTATGGTACCTTGTTGGTTAACTTAAGATGCCTATGGTCGGTTTTGCTCGATGTTGAATCAAAGAACCCTGAAGAACTCGATTCGTGCCACCGGAGTTGGCCTGCATACGGGGAAGAAGGTGCTGATGACCCTGCGCCCGGCCGCCGCGGATACGGGTATTGTGTTCCGGCGCACGGACTTGCACGCCTCAGTCGACATCAAGGCGCATGCGCAGAATGTCGGCGACACCATGATGGGGACCACGCTGCAAAGCGGCGAGGCCAAGATCTCGACGGTCGAGCACTTGCTCTCCGCCCTTGCGGGTCTCGGCATCGACAATGCGCTCGTCGAAGTCAGCGCGGGCGAAGTGCCGATCATGGACGGCAGCGCCGGGCCCTTCGTCTTTTTGCTGCAGTCCGCCGGCATCGAGGAGCAACGGATGCCGAAGCGGTTCATCCGCATCCGCGAGAGCCTGAAGGTCGAGGACGGCGACAAGTGGGCGCGCTTCGACCCGTACGACGGTTTCAAGGTGAACTTCGAGATCGAGTTCGATCACCCCACGTTCAAGAAGCATTCCCAGGTCGCCTCGATGGACTTCTCGACCACTTCCTTCCTGCGGGAAGTCAGCCGCGCACGCACGTTCGGCTTCATGCGTGATCTGGAAAGCCTGCGCGCGCGAAATCTGGCGCTCGGCGGCAACATGGACAACGCCATCGTGCTCGATGACTACCGGGTGCTGAATGAAGACGGGCTGCGCTACGAAGATGAGTTCGTGAAGCACAAGATTCTCGATGCCATCGGCGATCTGTATCTGCTCGGCCACAGCCTCATCGGCGAGTTCAGCGGCTACAAGTCAGGGCACGCTCTCAACAACCGCTTGCTGCGCACGCTCATCGCCCGGGAAAGTGCCTGGGAAGAGGTCACGTTCGAGAGCTTGGCCGAGGCACCCATTTCCTACGTCGCGGCGGCGGCTGCCCGAGTCTGAAAATTGCGCGGGGGGCTCCCCCCAAAGCCTGGCACTCGCATTGCTGCGACGCGGCAATCAGGTCGTGGGCAGCTGCACCACCTTGATGCGAACACTATGGATCTCTCTGCCCAGCGTACCCGCCACGCACTCGCGCAACGCCTGCGAGCGGTAGCGTAAGCGGCTGGCCCAGGCGCCGCCCGATACCCCCACGGTCAGGCGGCCCTCTTCGATGCCGGCGGTGAGGACGGTGACCTCGAGCTCGGGTGGCAGGGCGGCTCGGACATGCGCGAGCACGTCGCGGCGCTCGCGCCTGCGAGCCTGCAGGCCTTTCAGCCCTCCAGTCTCCAGCAACTCATTGATATTTATAGATTTACGCATTTTATGAGCTGGAACGCTGGCCGTAATTGACAACAAAAGCGTGCTTAATTTCCTTGTTTCTACTCACCTTATTCTGCATAGTCTACGCCGTTGTTCGTCAGGACCGAGGCCGACCTCCCGCATGACCGCCTCCAATTTCACATGAATGTCATTTTTGTCGGCCGCAAGAGCGGTCGCGTCAAGCAGCTCGATCTCCGTCACCCGCTGGTGCTGGCCGCGGCGGCGGCATTGGTGTTTCTGGTCGTCGGCGGTGCATTTTCGGTCGGAGTTGGCCTGGGCGCGCGCCATCGCGGCGCCAGCACCGTCGATCAGCTGGGCGGTTGGTCCAAGGCGCTGGTCGGGGAACAGCAGCAAATCGATGATGTGCGCCGCATGTTGCAGGAAAAGGTCAACGCCCTCGCCATGCGTGTCGGACAGATGAATGCCAATGTGATCCGGCTCGATGCGCTCGGCAAGCGCTTGACCCGCATGGCGAATCTGAATGATGGAGAATTCGACTTCGGCAATCCGCCGGCCATGGGCGGAGCGGAGGGAGTCGACGGTCAGCCGGCTCAGATCCCGAGCCTCAGCGTGATGGTCGACGATCTGCAGACGCAGCTCTCGAGCCGTGAGCAAGAGCTCGGTGTGCTCGAGAATCTGATTCTTACCCGCGAGCTCAACAAGCAGGTCTACCCCGAGGGGCGGCCCGTGCAAGACGGCTGGATTTCCTCCTACTTCGGGCGCCGGGCGGATCCGTTCACCGGGTACCTGGCGGTGCACAAGGGCGTCGATTTCGCCGGTCCCCAAGGATCCAAAGTTTCAGCCGTCGCGGCCGGCCTGGTGACCTTCGCCGGCGACCGCTCGGGCTTCGGCGAAATGGTGGAAATCAACCACGGCAACGGCCTCGCGACGCGCTACTGCCACAACGAGAGGCTGTTGGTGAAGCAAGGCGACATGGTCAGCAAAGGCCAGGAAGTCGCGCTGATGGGCTCGACCGGGCATTCCACCGGTCCGCACCTGCATTTCGAGGTGCTCAAGAACGGCACGCAGGTAGATCCGCTGCACTTCATTGGCGAGGATCGCTAGCCTCATATAGGGCCCTAGTCAGGGCCCGGAATCCCTCGCCGGCCCGGCCGGGATGTTGCGGCCCGGTCGAAACCAATTTACCGGCCTTCGGGTCTATCCGTACAATACCCAGTTTTTCAAGGACTCCCCGCGTGTGGAAGCTTCTCACCCAAGTATTCGGCAGCCGTAATCAACGTCTCATCAAGGAGTTGAGCCGCACGGTCGTCGCCACGAATGCGCTCGAGGCCGAGATTCAGGGGCTCAAGGACGAGCAATTTCCGGAAAAGACGCAGGACCTCAAGGCGCGTTTTGCCGCGGGTACGCCCCTCGATGCGCTGATCCCCGAAGCCTTTGCACTGGTGCGGGAGGCTTCGCGGCGCGTCCTCGGCTTGCGCCACTTCGACGTGCAATTGATCGGCGGTCTGGCGCTGCATCTGGGGAAGATCGCCGAGATGCGCACCGGCGAGGGCAAGACCCTCATGGCAACCCTGCCCGCGTACCTGAACGCGCTCACGGGAGACGGTGTGCACGTGGTCACCGTGAACGAGTATCTGGCGCAACGCGATTCGGACTGGATGGCGCCGGTGTTTCGCATCCTCGGCATGAGCGTGGGTGTCATCAAGAATGCCCAGTCGCAGGATGAGAAGCGCGCCGCCTATGCCCGCGACATCACCTACGGCACCAACAACGAGTTCGGCTTCGATTACCTGCGCGACAATCTCGCCTTCCGGCTCGAGGACCGGGTGCAACGCAAGCTCTCGTTTGCGATCGTCGACGAGGTCGACTCCATCCTCATCGACGAAGCGCGTACGCCGCTGATCATCTCCGGGCCCGCCGAAGAAAGCACCGAGCTCTACATCAAGATCAACACTTTGATCCCGCGGCTCACCCGGCAGAAGGAAGAGAACGGACCGGGCGACTACGCCGTCGACGAGAAGACCAAGCAGGCCACGCTCACCGAGGAAGGCCACGAGAAAGTCGAGTCGCTGATGGATGAGATCGGGCTCTTGCGCGAGGGCGAGAGCCTGTACGACGCCACCAATATCCGTCTGATGCATCATCTGAATGCCGCGCTGCGCGCACATGCGCTCTATCGCCGCGACGTCGAGTACATCGTGCGTCAGGGCGAGGTGATCATCGTCGATGAATTCACCGGACGCACCATGCCGGGACGACGCTGGTCGGATGGCCTGCATCAGGCCGTCGAGGCGAAAGAGGGCGTGAAGGTACGCGAGGAGAACCAGACGGTCGCCTCGATCACGTTCCAGAACTATTTCAGGCTGTACGCCAAGCTCTCCGGCATGACCGGAACCGCCGACACCGAGGCGTTCGAGTTCCAGCAGATTTACGGCCTCGAGGTCGTGGTCATCCCGACCCACAAGCCGATGATCCGCAAGGACAACTCCGATCTCGTGTTCCTCTCGGAACAGGACAAGTACCAGGCCGTTCTCGAGGACATCCAGGACTGCGTGAAGCGCGGCCAGCCGGTGCTGGTGGGAACCACCTCGATCGAGACCTCCGAGCGGCTCGCGAAGCTGCTGCAAGGCGCAGGCATTGCCCACGAAGTGCTGAATGCCAAACAGCACGAGCGCGAGGCGCATATCGTGGCCGAGGCGGGCCGCCCCGGGGCGGTGACCATCGCGACCAACATGGCCGGCCGCGGCACCGACATCGTGCTCGGCGGCAATCCGGCGGCACAGATCGAGGCAAGCGGCGGCGCCGATGAGGCCGCCGTGAAGGAGATCCGCGAGGATTGGCAGAAGCGCCACGAGCAAGTGCTCGCGGCGGGCGGCTTGCACATCATCGGCACGGAACGCCACGAGTCGCGTCGCATCGACAACCAGCTGCGCGGCCGCTCCGGCCGTCAGGGCGATCCGGGCTCGAGCCGTTTTTACTTGTCGCTCGAAGACAACTTGATGCGCATTTTCGGCGATCCGACGCGCATGAAATCGCTCATGACACGCGTCGGCATGAAAGCCGGCGAGGCCATCGAGAGCGGCATGCTGACGCGGCAAATCGAGCGCGCGCAGCGCCGCGTCGAGCAATACAACTTCGATGCCCGCAAGCAGCTGCTCGAGTACGACGACGTCGCCAACGATCAGCGCCGCGTCATTTATCAGCAACGTACCGATCTCATGGGCACGGAGGATGTCTCCGAGGCGGTCGTGGGCGCCCGCGAGGACACGGTCGCGCAACTCGTCGAGCAATACCTGCCGCAGGGCGTTCCTCAGGAGAACTGGGACCTGCCCGAGCTCACGCAGTCGATCGAGCGCGACTTCGGCGTGCGCTTGCCCGTCGATGAATGGGTGAAAGCCGACGAGACGGGCAACATCGCGGTGCTTAGAACCAAGATCATCGAGGCGCTCGCGGCCGCGTACGAGACCAAGCGCGCCACTGTGGGCGCGGAGATCATGCGCTACATCGAGAAGGAAGTGATGTTGCGCACGCTCGATCAGCACTGGCGCGAGCACCTTGCGGCCATGGATTACATGCGCCAGGGTATTTTCCTGCGCAGCTACGCGCAGAAGAATCCGAAGCAGGAGTACAAGCGCGAGGCCTTCGAGCTGTTCGCCGCCATGCTCGATCGCATCAAGTTCGACACCGTGACGACCGTGTCCAAGGTGCAGGTACGCAGCCAGGCGGAAATCGAGCGCGAGGAGCTCGAGCGCCAGCAGCGCCTCGCCCGCGCTTTGCAGCTGCAGCACGCGGAGGCGGTGTCGCCGATCCAGACGGGAATGGTGACCGAGGAGCCACGCCGGTGGCGACGGCGGCAATTCCCTCGAGGTCGAGCCGAGCCGCGGGCCCACGGTGCGGCGCCGCCCGCCGCGCCTGCGGCCGCGCCGTTCGTGCGGCAGGTGCCGAAGGTGGGGCGCAACGAAATGTGTCCTTGCGGGTCGGGCAAGAAGTACAAGCACTGTCACGGCGCCTTGCAGCAAGCGAGCGGTTGACGGAGCCGGCGCGAGCGTCGAGCACGGCGCGCCGGCGATTCATGTCGCGGCCGCGGTGCTCATCGACCGCCGCGGCCGGGTCCTCATCGCTCAGCGGCCGGCCGGCAAGCACCTCGCCGGCAGCTGGGAATTTCCGGGCGGAAAAATCGAGCCGGGCGAAACCCGCACGGCCGGCGCTCGCTCGCGAGCTCAAAGAAGAGCTCGGCGTCACGATCGAGCGTCCGCGGCCGCTGCTGCGCTTGCGCCACGCGTATCCCTACGGCGAGGTGCTCCTCGATGTTTGGGTGGTGCGCCGCTATCGGGGTGAGCCGCGGGGCCTTGGACGGGCAGGCGCTTCGTTGGTGCGACCGCAAAGCTCTGCGGAGTGCGCAGCTACTTCCTGCCGATCGGCCCATCATTACCGCGCTGCGGCTCCCCCAGCGTCTGTGCCGCGCTTGTACCCGCTGGTACAGCGTGTGCGGCTTCAAGGCATTCTTGTCTGCCCGCGCCGCGCCGATGGCCGGCGGCCGCGGGGGCGCAGCGCGACTCGAGGGCGTGTTGTGCCGCGGTGTGGGCGAGGCCGAGGAGGCGGCGGCGGTGGGCGCACACTTCCTGGCATTACGCATGCCGGTCGCGCCCGCCGGCCTCGCCGCTCTTTGCGAGCGCGTATCGGTTCCGGTGTTCGTGCGCGGTCTCGCGCTGGAGAGCGCATGGGCGCAGGGCGCGAGCGGTATCAACGCGTTGGTTGACTCGTGACCGCCTCGCTGATGGGACCCTCGTGACGATCGGTGTTTGCGGACGAATTTACATGCATACAGTCGTACAAATTCCAACCTTGCCCGATGCCCGGGCGACGATGAGGGATGGGATCGAAGCCGACATTCTCTCTCGCCACGACGAAATTCAGCTCGGGATCGGAGCAGATCCGCGCCAGAACGTCGCGGGTGAGGGGCAATGAGGCGGCGTCGAATTTCTCGCCGCGCTTTGCGCGGCGGGAAAGCAAACGCCAGTCTGGTTCCTGCAATGGTAGGAGGACATCCGAGCGGCGTCGTACCTCGGCTGCGGTAGCCGGTGAGAAAATCACGCCAGAGGACTGATCGACCGTGAGGTAGCTTGGCCGCTGGAGCGTGAACCACGCAAATCCGGCGCTGTAGTATCTCGGCACGACAAGCACATTGTTCCCGGGCGGTATCACTCTACGCCAATCGTCGAACTCCTTCAGCTGAGCGAACGTACCGTCGGCGAGCGGGTTCTCGAGCGCGCCGGGGACGGCAAGCGCTGTCGTCGTGGCGAGCGCGACTACAATAGCGACGGCCGGCCCGATGGATCGGCTGTTGAACGCCCAAGAGCTCAAGAGAAATACCAGGACGACAGCAACGCAATCCAGGCCCAGGAACGTGCGCACCAGCAGCAACGTCTTGCCGTCCGTTTCCGCATGTGCCTGGAGAGACGAAAGAGCGGTCCAGCCAGTACCGATGACCCGCGCCAGTACCAGCACGCCGATTAACGCGATGGTTGCTCGAAGGTACCGCGCCGCGCTCGCAGGGATGTGGTCGCGGCCGTACCAGAGGCACAGAGCAGCTACGACGCAATAAACGCCTTCGACGGCGGAAATCAGCCAACCCATGAGCAGCAGCACCGCGCAAAGAGGCCCGCAGCGCTCGCTGCGCCACATCGCCAACACGGATGGCGCCAGCATAAGGATGCTCGCGAGGCCGGTGACCCAGGTCCATCGCCAAGCCTGGCCCTGGAGCAATATCGGGACGGGGCCGATGAGGCCCGCGATGAGCGCGATAGCCAAGCCGGTCGCGCCCACTATCATGGAGGATACGCAAAGCGACCGGACGCACACATTGCGAATCACGAGCGCGCCCAGCGCCAAAGAGACGAAGGGCCGGGCGTTCGCCTCCCAGTCCCTCAAGGTCCACAGCTGCAGAAACACGAACTGTGATCGCTCGCGCACCATTTCCAGCCAGCTCGGCTGCATCACGCGCAGAACGCTCGGTGCCCATTGCAGCGCCATCGCCGCCGCGAAGGCGCCGCAGAGGGCGGCTACGATGGCCGCCAGCGCCCACCGCAAACTCGTTCGAAGGCGCAAGCGCAGGCACACCAGGAGAAGCGCCATCGGCAATGCCATCAGCGCGTGGATGCTCAGGGCGGCGAGGGAGAGAGCGATACCCGAATTTCGACGGTCATGGACGTGCAGACAGAGGCCCGTCATTGCGAGCGCTTCCGCCATGGATCGTGCGGTGAGCATGTCCTCCGCGACGTGAAATACGTGAAAAGCTCCATATTCGAGAGGCACGACGATGAGCAGCGCCGTCGTCAACAGCGCGGTACGCGCATCGAAAAGCTTGCGCGTGAATTGCCACGCTGCGGCGAAAAGCAGAGCTTGCAGCACATGAGCAGCGTTATGGCCGCCCGTTGCAGCCCGAGCAGCTTGATGCAAAAGGTATACACGGGCGAGAATATGGTGTAGCGATCCTGCGATGCGTTGTTCAAGAACACGTCGTGCGCGAGGCTGGGATTGGTGCGGGAAAGGGCTTGCATCGCATAGAGTTCGGCGTCGCCCACTACGCCGCGATACCGGTGCGTGAGACACCAGAGAGCGACGGGCAACAGAGACAGTACCGCTCCGCACGCCGCGCGGCGGGCGACGATCCTCAACGGGATGGAGTCCGCGGCAAGCGCCGGAGGCACGCGTCCGCGAGGATGGAGATCATTCATGTCGGCCGAAATCGTAAAGCTTTAAAATTATAAACCTCCTCATCAAAATTCGTAGTCCGGGCGTGCTCGGCTTGCTCCTTTGCGTTTTGTCCCTGGCGTACTTCTACCTGCTGGACAGCGGCATCGTCTTTGACCACCGGCATTTCGCGCCCATCTTCTACGATCTCTTGTACGTCTACGATCGGCGGTCGGCACTCCTTGGGGTAATCGTATGCCTTGCGGCTTTGCTCTGGACGAACACCGCGCCGCTTCTGCGTCTTGTCGACTACCTCGGCCGTCATGCGGCGGTCACAGGGATCGCGATTGCGCCGCTCTTTGCGGCATGCGCCATCGGCATTTATAAGAATTATCCGCTGAGCATGGACGAGTATGCGGCGGTGTTTCAGGCGCAAGTATTCGCTTCCGGCCGTCTCGCGGCACAGCTGCCTCCTGCGCTCGTTCCCTGGCTGATTGCGCCCGGATTCAACGGACATTTTCTGCTGATTTCGACACAGACGGGCCGGGCAATCGAGAGCTACTGGCCCGGATTCGCGTTCGTGCTCGCGCCGTTCCAATTGCTGGGTATCCCCTGGTTATGCAACGCGACGCTGGCAGGGCTCGCAGTCTTTCTGATGCATCGCATTACGTTTGATGTGACCGGGGATCGCCGCGCCGCGGGCTGGGCAAGCCTGTTCGCGATCGCTTCATCAGCCTTCTGGGCGAATGCAATCTCGTATTACTCCATGCAAGCGCACCTGACGGCCAATCTGCTCTACGCGTGGTTGCTGCTTAAGCCGACCTGCGCCAGGAGTGTTAGCGCAGGACTGGTCGGTGCCCTGGCGTTGCTCCTTCACAATCCCTTTCCGCATATGCTCTTCGCCGCTCCCTGGTTGATCGCCCTTGCCCAGGACGGTGGCACGAGGCGGCGGCTGATACCGCTGGCCCTCGGTTACCTCCCGGGCATTGCGGTGGGTCTCGGCTGGGTCTGGCTGAGAAACGACATCACGCCGGCCGCGCCGAGCATTGCGATGGCAGCGACCCTGAAGAGCGTCTTCATGCTGCCGGACGCCGACATCCTCAACATGAGGGCGGCCGCCGTCGTGAAGATGTGGGTGTGGGCGTTGCCGTTCTTTCTATTTCGCGTTCCTCGGATACTTGCGTGCGCGCGATAACCGGCACATCAGACTGCTCATGCTATCGGCGATCTGCACGTTCGTGGGCTATCTTTTCGTCAATCTTGATCAAGGGCACGGCTGGGGTTACCGCTACTTCCACTCGGCGTGGGGCGTCGTTCCGATACTCGCAGCCTGTGCGCTGACCGAGCGGCAAGAAGCCGGGCGGAGACTTGTCGCGTTCGCCGGAGCGAGCGCGGTGCTGAGCTTACTCATCCTCGTGCCGTTTCAGTTGATTCAAATCGATGCGTTCATCACGGGTCATCTGGCGATGCTGCCGCCGGCCAAAAGACCCGGCGGAAACGTGTACTTCATCGATTTCCGCGGCGGATACTACATCGCCGATATGATACAAATGGATCCCCTGCTGCGTTCGGACGATCTATACCTGGCAAGTTGGGGCAGCGGATTGGATGGTGGGCTTGTTCAGCGCTACTGGCCCGGTGCCGTACAGTGTGGCAGCGCGCCCGGGGTGGTGCAGTGGTGCTTGGGGGATGCACCTGCGGCCGGAAGCGGCCGATTCATTCCGCGCTAAGTTGACGCGAGGCCGATGCAGCTTACCCCAAGAGTTATGAGACCGAGTCCTAGCCACTGCAGGCGGCTGAGCGATTCTCCGTAGACGCCCCAGGCGGCAAGGGCCATGCAAACATAGAACCCGGCGCCTACACTCGCGCTTGCGAGACCCAACTTCATCCGCGCAATGAGCATCATCCACAGCAGATAACCGAATCCCTGAATGGCGATGGAAATGTAGACGAGCGGAGATTTGGCCGCGCTCAGAATGAATGTCGGCAGGTCGGACAGCGCGGGCGCGCCGCCCAGCCCGGTCACCGCGTATTTGAGCATCAGCTGGCCAAGGACCGCGTTCAGCGTTACCGCTATGATCAGCAAGGTGGTTGGCACCTATAATCTATAGCACATCGAACCTGAGACTACCACGCGCGCTCTGGGCGATTCCGAGGACGCGACGCCACCTGCCAATGAGCACGCCGAGCAAAGTTCCGCACCCCTGGCTCACCGTGGTCATGCCGTCGTATCGCGGCGAGGAATGGATTGGCCATGCATTGAGTTCGCTCGCCGCGGAAGCGGCCGATGGGATCGAGGTGCTGCTAATCGACGGCGGTCCGACGCCCGCGGCGCGCGACATCGCACGAGAATTCCACGACCGCGTGCCGCTACGCATCGTCGCGCGGGAGGATGTAAGCGACTGGCAGGGGAAGGCGAATTTCGGCGTCTCGCTCGCGCAGTCGCCCTACGTTTGCCTACTGAGCGTGGACGACGTCTGGCTTCCCGGTCGCGCGGCCGCGGTGGGCGCTTGGATCGCGGAGGCGCCGAACGCTGTCCTCCACCTTGCCCCGACCGTCATCATCGACCGTCACGGACGCAAGCTCGGCATTT
>CAVWME010000034.1:0-82794 GCA_963755935.1 uncultured Gammaproteobacteria bacterium | reverse complement strand
GTATCTAAGATGGGTCCTGCGACCCGAATCAGGTTAAAAACAACCGGTCAGGCCGCCGCGCTCTTCTTCGCCTCGGCAACCGCCGCAATCGTCCTCACCAACTTGGCGTGAGGAGCGGCCAGAGTCCCGACCAACTTCGCAATCGGCGCCTGCAGAACACCCAACAGCAGCGACACCGCCTGCGCGCGCGTCGGCAATGAAGCCACGCGGTCGAGATCCTGGGGCTTGAGCATCTGCCCGCCCAAAGACACGAGTGTCGTCACCAATTTGTCGTTGTCCTTCGAGAACGCCTTGACGATGCGCGCAGCCGCGCCGGGATCGTCATTGGAGAACGCGAGGACCACGGGTCCTTTCAACGCCGGAGAAATGCACTCGAAAGCGGTGCCGGCAACGGCCTTGCGCGCGAGGGTGTTCTTGACGACACGCAGATACACGCCTTCCTTACGCGCTTTCGCGCGCAGGTCGGTCATCTGCGATACCGTCAAGCCACGGTTCTCGGCGCCCACCACGGACAGGGCTTTCGCCGCGACCGCGTTGACCTCTGCCACCACGACTTTCTTCTCTTCTAACTTGAGTGCCATTAAACCCTCCTGGTCAGAAGCGTCACACACGGACAAGAGCGCCGCCGCCCCTGCCCACCCTCGAGTACGCGAGTACTCGTGCGGTGCGACCGTTACCAGGAAATTCCTGATTCGGGCCCCACCATCTGCGCAGGCCTACTCGATTAAGGACCGTCTTGAGCCCATGCTCTTCGAGCCGGTCCGCCTGCGGTCTTCGACGGTGAGCGCGCGAAACTCCTTGCGGAGCTTCGCGCCACCCTCCATCAAACTCCGAAACTCGACTGATCGACGGCGACACCCGGCCCCATGGTCGAGGACACCGTCACTCTCTTTAAATAAATGCCCTTCGAGGTCGCCGGCTTGATCTTCTGCAGATCCGCCACCAGCGCCAGCAGGTTCTCTTTGAGAGCCTGCGGCTCGAAGCTCGCCCGCCCGATCTGCGCATGCACGATGCCGGCCTTGTCGGTGCGGTAGCGCACCTGGCCTGCCTTGGCGTTCTTCACCGCACCCGCGACGTCGGGCGTGACCGTGCCCACTTTCGGATTCGGCATCAGTCCGCGGGGACCCAAGATCTGTCCGAGCTGACCGACGATACGCATCGCATCCGGGCTCGCGATCACCACGTCGAAATCGATCTGACCGGCCTTGACCTTTTCGGCCAGGTCCTCGAAACCGACGATGTCGGCGCCGGCGGCGCGCGCCGCATCGGCATTCTTGCCCTGCGTAAACACCGCCACGCGCACGGTCTTGCCGGTGCCGTGCGGCATCACGGTGGAGCCGCGGACCTGCTGATCCGACTTGGTCGCATCCACGCCGAGATTCACGGCGACGTCCACGGACTCGTCGAACTTCGCGGTCGCCAGCTCCTTCACGAGCTTGAGTGCGTCATCCAGCGGATACGACTTGCCCGGGGGCAGCTTCTCTTTCCAAGACTTCGTTCGTTTCGCTACGGCCGCCATGTCACATCCCCTCCACGTCGACGCCCATGCTGCGCGCACTGCCCGCGATGGTGCGGACCGCTGCGTCCAAATCGGACGCCGTCAAATCCGGCGTCTTGAGCTTGGCAATGTCCTCGAGCTGCTTGCGCGAGATCTTGCCCACCTTGGCCGTGTTCGGCGTGGCGCTGCCCTTGGGGATGCCGAGCGCCTTGGCGATGAGCACCGAGGCGGGCGGAGTCTTCAGGATGAAGGTGAAGCTGCGGTCGCTATACACCGTGATCACAACTGGGGTCGGTAATCCTTTTTCCAAGGTCTGCGTCTGCGCATTGAAGGCTTTGCAGAACTCCATGATGTTCACGCCTTGCTGACCGAGCGCAGGTCCCACCGGCGGGCTGGGATTCGCCTGCCCCGCGGGGATTTGCAGCTTGATATAGCCTGTGACTTTCTTCGCCATCGCTCTTCACTCCTGGTGGGTGCCAACGTCGCCTGCGCGACTCCCCTTTGTTAGGCGCTGCGCGCCAACCAATTAACCCTTCTCAACCTGAGAGAAATCCAGTTCCACGGGGGTCGAGCGCCCGAGGATCTGCACCGCCACTTGCAGGCGGTTCTTTTCGTAGTTCACCGACTCCACCACGCCGTTGAAGTCGTTGAACGGACCGTCGGTCACACGCACCACTTCGCCGGGCTCGAACAGCACCTTGGGCTTCGGTTTGTCCACGCCCTCTTCGACGCGGCGCAGGATCGACATGGCTTCCTTGTCCGTGATGGCGGCGGGCTTGTCGCTCGTACCGCCGATGAAGCCGAGCACCTTCGGGACCTCTTTCACCAGGTGCCAGGTGTCCTCGTCCATCTCCATCTGCACGAGCACGTAGCCCGGAAAGAACTTGCGGTCGGACTTGCGCTTTTGGCCGTCGCGCATTTCGACCACCTCTTCGGTGGGCACGAGAATCTCGCCGAACTTGGCTTCGAGCCCCGCTCGCTTGACGCGCTCTTTGAGCGACTCGGACACCTTGTGCTCGAAGTTCGAGTAGGCGTGAACCACATACCATCGCAAAGCCATAGATGCTCCAGCTGCTGTCATGCGGGCGGTTGGCCGGTCAGAAGCCTGATCAACCAGGTGAGGATCAGATCGAGTACCCAGAAAAACAGTCCCATGAGCGAGGCGAAGACGATCACCAGAACGGTCGTTCTGACGGTATCCTCCCGCTCGGGCCACACCACCTTGCGCAGCTCGACGCGCGCCGCCTGCGCGAACTGCCAAAACTCTCGTCCGTACCAGCTGACCCACGCGAGGCCGCCGGCCACGACCACACCGCTGCCGACCATCGCCAGACGCAGCGCGAGCGGATCTTCCTCGTACCAGTAGAAGGCCACGACCCCTGCCAGGAGCGCGACGATCGACAGTATCATCAGCGCGTTGTCCTTCGCCGATGCCCCTTCGGGTGCTTGCACTTCCGCCATAGTTACCGCTCGACCTTGGGACCTGCTTTGGTGGCAGGGCAGGAGGGAATCGAACCCCCAACCTGCGGTTTTGGAGACCGCCGCTCTGCCAATTGAGCTACTGCCCTATAAATGCGCTTCGCGCAGGATCTACGGGGTCGCTTCGCGACCCCGTCCGTGAAAAATCAACTCAGGCGATGACCTTCGACACGACGCCGGCGCCGACCGTTTTGCCGCCCTCGCGGATGGCAAAGCGCAGCCCCTGCTCCATCGCAATCGGGGCAATCAGCTCCACCACGATCTTGATGTTGTCCCCCGGCATCACCATCTCGGTCCCCGCCGGCAACTCCACCGCCCCCGTCACATCGGTCGTGCGAAAATAAAACTGCGGCCGATACCCCTTGAAAAAAGGCGTATGCCGGCCCCCTTCCTCCTTCGTCAGCACGTACACCTCGGCCTCGAACTTGGTGTGCGGGTTGATGCTCCCGGGCTTGCACAACACTTGCCCGCGCTCGACTTCCTCGCGCTTCGTGCCGCGCAGCAATACCCCGACGTTGTCCCCCGCCTGGCCCTCATCCAAGAGCTTGCGAAACATCTCAACGCCCGTGCAGGTGGTCTTCTGCGTCGCCCGTATCCCGACGATCTCCACCTCATCGTTCACTTTCACAATGCCGCGCTCGATGCGCCCCGTCACCACGGTGCCCCGGCCCGCAATCGAGAACACATCCTCCACAGGCATCAAAAACGCCCCATCCACCGCACGCTTCGGCACCGGAATGTACTCATCGAGCGCCGCCACCAGCTTCAACACCGAGGGCACCCCGATATCGCTCGCATCCCCCTCGAGCGCCTTCAACGCCGAGCCCGTCACGATCGGGGTCTTGTCCCCGGGAAACTTGTACACCGAAAGCAAATCCCGCACCTCAAGCTCCACCAGCTCGAGTAACTCCGCATCGTCCACCATGTCCGCCTTGTTCAGGTACACCACGATGTACGGCACCCCCACCTGGCGGGCCAGCAATATGTGCTCGCGCGTCTGCGGCATCGGGCCATCGGCCGCCGACACCACCAAAATCGCCCCGTCCATCTGCGCAGCCCCCGTGATCATGTTCTTCACGTAGTCCGCGTGCCCGGGACAATCCACGTGCGCGTAGTGGCGCTTCTCGCTCTGGTACTCAACGTGCGCGGTCGCAATCGTGATACCGCGCGCGCGCTCCTCGGGCGCCTTGTCGATCTGGTCGTACGCCTTGAACTCACCGCCAAACTTCTCCGCCATCACCTTCGTCAAGGCTGCCGTCAAAGTCGTCTTGCCATGATCTACATGACCAATCGTCCCCACGTTCACGTGCGGCTTCGTTCGCTCAAACTTCCCCTTCGACACGGCAAGTACCTCTCAGTTAAAAAATTGGAGCCCACGAGCGGGATCGAACCGCTGACCTCGTCCTTACCAAGGACGTGCTCTACCGACTGAGCTACGTGGGCCCGCGTCCAGTGGAGCGGGTGATGGGAATCGAACCCACGTGATCAGCTTGGAAGGCTGACGTTCTACCATTGAACTACACCCGCTTTTACACGCCGACAGCCAATGGCACCGTACCCTTCAATCAACCCCGCTTGGTGGAGGGGGTAGGATTCGAACCTACGAAGGCATAAGCCAGCAGATTTACAGTCTGCCCCCGTTGGCCGCTTGGGTACCCCTCCTCAAAATGAGCCGCGTATTGTGGGACGTACGCCTCACGCTGTCAACGCCGAACGCGTTCGCACTCGGTGCGCCGCGGGCCCTCTGCCGTACCAGTTTGCCGGCGGCTGCGACTTGTGCAACTCGACCTCCAGGGCGGCCACAACGACTCCGCGACGGCTCCCGGGATTGCCCACTTGACTCTATCGTACGATAGTCATACTGTATCTTACGATAGGTTGTAAGACAGATTATACGGAGAAGAATTCATGCATCGTCATCACCATCATCACCACCACTCGCGCTGGGAACAATTCTTCGGCGGTCCGCGCAAAGGCTTCGGCCGGGGCCGCTTCGGCGGCTGGTTCGCCGACGGCGGAGAGCTCGGTGGCCGCGGTTTCGGCATGGGCAGAAAGCTCGCTTCGGGCGACCTGCAGTTGCTGATCCTCGAATTACTCGCTGAAAAACCGCGCCATGGCTACGAGATCATCAAGGCCCTCGAGGAGCGCTCGAAAGGGTTCTATGTGCCGAGCCCCGGCATGGTCTACCCCGCCCTGACCTATCTCGAGGAAATCGGCCATGCCACGGTCGCGACCGAAGGAACCCGCAAGCTCTATCAGCTCACGGTTCTAGGGCGTGCGTATCTCGAGGAGCATCGCGAGGAAGTCGACGCCATGTTTGCTCAATTCAGCCGGGTCGGGGAGCGCCTGGAGCATATGCGCCGGGTCATGCGCTCCGCAGAGGGAAACGCAGACGAGTCGGGCGAGGCGGGCTGGTCCAAGGCCTTGATCCGTGCACGGCACGCGCTGCGGTCGGCGGTTGCCGAGAAGTGGAGCGCCTCGACCGAGGAGCAAGAGCGTGTCGCGGACATCTTGAAGCGGGCCGCGCAGGAGATCGCCGCCAAAGAGCCACGCAAGTGACCGGTCAAAAAGCAGCTCAGCCGGCCAACAGGTCGAGCTCCATGTACACGACGCCCGGCAGGGGGCTGTCGTAATAAGCCGCAATCTCCGCAAAGCCGAGCGAGCGATACAGCTGGTGCGCCGCGGTCATATGCGCGAGCGTGTCGAGACGCATGACCGTATAGCCGAGCGATCGGCCTTTCGCGATGAGGCTCTCGGCGAGGATTCGCCCGAGACCGGTGCCGCGCGCCTCGGCACGGACGTACAAGCGCTTCATCTCGCATACCTCGGCGGTAAGGCTGCGCAGTGCGCCGCAGCCGACGGGCTGCTCGCCGGCGCGCGCCAGAACCAAGCACCCCCGCGGAGCGCCGTACATCTCGCGCAATGAGTCGAGCTCGGCGTCGAATCCCTGAAAACACAGATCGATGCCGAGAGCGGCGGCATATTCCCGGAACAGCAGCCGCGCAACGGCGAAGTCGGCCTCCCTCACCGCCTCGGCTAGTACGACTGGCAGCACGCAGCGCCTGCCCCGAGGCCACGGGCTCTAGGGTGCCGGCAGGGGCGCGCGCGGGCGCGCGATGCGCGCGAGTAAGTCCGCGCTGCCCGGCTCCCGCACCAGATTCGGATAGCGCTCGCCGCCCGCATACTGAAGCTCCAGCGTCTTGAAGTTGTCATCCTTCTGTACCAGGAACGTGAGCTTACCCCGGCCGGCATTCCACGACGGTTCGGCCGGCGCGGCCAGCGTGTCATGGAGCAGCTCCTTGGACCAGCGATAGCCGTTCAGCGCGATCACGCGACTGCCGGGCGAGGCACCGGCGGCGTCGGCCGGGGACCCCGGAATCACATCGCCGATGGCCGCTTGCTCGTCATCGACTAAAAAGCCGAGGGAGTAGCGCAAATCCAGGTCTTTGTCGTCGGCCTCGTGAGCGGCCTGCATGATCGAGGGCGTCGCATTGACCTCGAGCCGCCAGCCCGCCGCCCGTAATCCTTCGAGCGGCCCCTGCGGCCGCAGGCGATTCAGCCGCTCCGTCCAGAAGCCGCTCCAGTCGTAGGGTTGAACCGCGGCCAACGCCTTGACCACGTCGTCGAAATCATAGGCCGCCACCTGCGGGGCGGTGCTCGGTGGACCGTAAAAGAGCTTGCAGAAATCGTCGAGACTCTTGTGCCCTTTCGAGGCCTGCCGAATGAGCGCATCGGCCTCGAGCCAGAGCAGGGCCGACTCCTGATAGAAGTCCTCTTGGTGGCGCAATCTCGCGGCCCAGTTGCGCGATTGATAATAAAGGAGCTGCGCGGATATGGCGGTGTCCTGCAAGGAGCGCCACGTGCGCGCGCTGTGCGATTGCATGGCGGCGGCGTCTTGCGCGAGCTCGCTGCGCAGTTCCTCCTCGCTCAGCAGTCCGCTGCGAGCCGCCAGCACATCGCCCAGATATTCGGTGAGGCCCTCGTAAACCCAGAGCAAATCGCCCTGCATAGGCTCCTGGTAATCGATGGTCGCAAGCCCCTGCGGACGTCGATACTTCCCGTTCCAGGAATGCACGTACTCGTGCGGCAGGAGATTCGCCTCTGCCCGCCGGATGGAGTCGTCCACCAGGGTACGGAGCGGCGAGCGATCATCGCTCGACTGATGGTGCTCGATCCCGTCCGGCGTGACCTGATCGGTGAGCGCGTAGAGGAAATCGTAATGATCATAGTGGGTCGCGCCGAACAGCGCCGTCGCCTCGCGCACCAGCGCGCGATAGTGGGCCTCGGTGCCGCTCGACAGGTTGAGCGCCGACGGTGTATCGGCGGCGATATGCAGCTTCACCGGCGGAGTCCCGCCGAGCGCGATGTCGCGCATATAGCGTCCGGCAAGCAGCGTCGAATCGACGAGGGTGGTCAGCGACACCGTGGCGAACTCGGCGCCGCCGGCCGTGCTCGACGCGGTCTCGAGCGCGCTCGCGAACTTCCAGCCATCGGGCAGGCGCACCGACGCGCGGTAAGGCAGGTCGTCGGCGCGGGCCCCTTGGGGGTAGAGGATGAGCTGATTCCACTCGAGTATGAGCAGCGACTCCGTCGCCGCGCGCGGCACTTCGTGGCCCTGCACGACCCCGTCGGGGGCGCTCGAGGTGTCGACCTCGAGATCCACGCCGAGTCGGCTCACTCCGGAAGGCACCTCCAGGTGAAACGCATAGAGATCGACGGAATCGCGGCGCCACGGTAGCTCGTGGCCCGCTGCCGTGAAACGCAGCCCCCCGAGCGAGGTCAGCGGGCCAGCCGGAGAGTGCTGGCCCGGGAGCCATTTGGGATAGACCAGGGTCAAGGGCCCCGCGTCCACGGGCAGCTCGAGGTGAGCCGATACGATGCCGCGCGGCGCCTCGCGTGCATCGACTGCGACGGTCGCGGCGCCGGCGACCGCAGCTGGCGCCGCCGCGGCTGCGCGCCCAGCCACACCCGCGCTCGCGACCAGAATCGCGAGCGCAATAGCCCAGAGAGACGCCCGATGGGCGAGCGCGATCATGGGCTCTAGCCGCCGGCCGATTTCTGAGCCGGCACGAACTCCTCGATCACCGCCTTGCGCATCAGATCGGGAGGCAGCAAGCCCTGCGCGAGAATGAAATCGTGGAACTTCTTCTGATCGAACTTCTTACCCAGCGCCTTCTCGGTCTCGCGGCGCAGCTCGAGCAGGCGCGTGTACCCATAGAAGTAGCTGTTGGCCTGTCCCGGTGAGCGGAACGTGAACCGCTCGACCTCTTCCGTCGCGAATGCATGCGACAGCACGACGTCCGTCTGCAGCACGCGATAGGCATCTTCCGGCTGGATCTTGCCCGCCTGCAGCTCCGGATCGAGAAACGCGCGCGCGGCGCGCAGCAGCCGCAGATCGAGCGACATGAGCTGTCCTTCGGGCGGCATGTAGGGCTCGATCAGATACTCCGAGTAGAGTCCCCAGCCTTCGGCATTGGTCGAGTTGAAGGCGTACTGAGCGCGGGCGATGGAGGTGCCGTGCTCGACCATCGAGTCGAACTGCAGCTCGTGGCCCGGGCGCGCCTCGTGCGCCGTCAGGGTCCAGGCGACCGCATCGAAGGTGAAGTCGTCGTACTTGTCCTCCGTGCCGCCGGTTGCCGACGGAATGTTGAGCGGCAGGATGAATTCGCCGCGCTGTCCGGTGTTGTGCAGCAGCGGCGGCGGCTTCATGTGCGGCGCCGGCTGCTGCACGGTCTCGGCGGCCGTCGCAAGGCGGATGATCGCGGGGCGATCGGGGAGCGTCACGATCTGCTGCTTGACGATGACGCCCTCGATGTCCTTCAGGCGCCGTTCGTAGAACGGCAGGATGGCATCACCCGTGATCTGCGTCTGCTTGAGCAGGGCGATCACGGAGCGGTAGTCGCTCGAGGGGAGCTTGCGCTCGCGTGCGATCCGCGCGGCGATCGGTGCCATCTCGGCCTGGTATTCCTTGAAGGCGGCGTGCGCTTGCGTGGCGATGTCGACGGGCGTGAGGTCGATGCCGTACTGCTCGAACGCCAGCGTGTATTCCTCGGGGGGCAGGCGAAAGTCGGTGCGCGCCTTCGGCAAGAGATCCTTGCGCACCCACGCATCGTAATCGGCGAGCTGGGTCTTCAGCTGCGCGTAGGCCTCTTCCCAACCGGTCAGTTGATATTTTTTGAAGAGCGCGGCGATGCCCTCGATGTAGTTCGAGTTGCGTCCGAGCTCGGTTTCGAGCTCGCTCTTGGAGGGATAGGTCATCCCGGGCTTGGCTATCTGCTGCTCGACGCGCTCTTTGTAGAGCCGCGTGATGGGCACGAAACCGGGCTCGACGCCGGCGTATTTCTTGAGCCGGATCACCGCGGCGGGGCGGCGCTCCACGGCCACCTGATCATCCAGCAAGACCTTGAGGCCCCGAAACACTCGTTCGCTCGCGTTGATATAGGGCACGTCGAGGCGGATCTGCAGGTCGAGCTCGCGATCGTTGAGGTCGATGGCGTGAGTGAGGATCTGCATGTCCTCGGCGACCTTGCGGTCCTTCTCGAGCGGCAGCTGCGCCTTGATCTGCTCGATCACCGCATCCCGCTCGGCGCGTTGGGCGAGCTCGTCGGCGAGCGTCGGCACTCCGATGCGCGAGTCGTACTCGGCAAGTCCTTGCGAGGATCCGTACTCCGGCGAGTGCCGCAAGTGCACGTCGACCAACATCTGAGTGAAGTGGTTGCTCTCCTCGATCCACGGCGCGGCCGCGAAAGTGCGCAGCGGCGAGACGAGAAGAACGAGCACCGGAAGCCATGCCGATCGTCGATGCATCGCGAATTTCCTTTGACTCGGGTTCAGCGGTCAGAACAAAAAGTGATGATGATCCACGCTCCCCTGCGGAACGGTCACGGAAAGGTGATGCTCCTCGGAGGCCTCGACGATGGTACGCCATCCTGCCGAGAGTTTGCCCGCGGGATCCGGCCGTACCGCGAAGGTCCAGGGTCGATCCCAGGTTTTCTCTTGTCTCAAGGCCGTCAACCGGCGCGCGACGGCCTCGCTGTCGCGGGCCTGGAACTCGAGCGTGCGCGCACCCGCGCCGTGCACGATGGCCAGCAGATGCTGATCCTCACACTCGAGATGCTCGCGAATCACGCGGCTCAAGTGCAAAAGATGCTGGCTCTCGTGCGCGTTGATGCGCCCGGATGCGTCGAGCGCGCGCGGCGCGGCTTTAATCGCGACGGAGACGTGGAAGGGATAGTCGGCAAAGCGCAGGCGGTGCGCGAGCGTCGTGTTCACGGTGATTACGGCGCTCTCGCCCGTGACCGCAAACCGGTGGCGGCAAATAATCCACGTATCGTGTGCGACGTCGGACACGGCGCAGCGGCCGAACGCTCGGCCTGGTCAGGCGTAATCGTCGATCAGCGATTTCGGCGGGCGCCCGGGGTCGCGGGTCTCGGCCGCGGGCGATGCGGGGGGCGGACGCTTGTCGGGGCTCTTCCCGTCGGCACCGGGCTGTCCCCCGGGGCCATCCTTGCGACTGCGCTTATCGGCAATCGGCAACGCCGGATAAAGACCTGAATTGCTCAGCCGGTCAACTTCGCTCATGAGTGATTTCCCTCATTGGCTCGGCGGCAGGCTTGGCAGATCCGCGGGCGCGGCCACCGCCTCGGCCTGCCCCACCGTCTCCTTGGCCGCCGTCTCCTTCACCGCCGCAGCCTCGACGGGCGCGGCAGCGGCCGTCGCTGCATCGGCATGATCCTTGACCAGCACGGTCTTCCCAAGATCCGCCGGCGGCACGCGCCATAGTAGCCGATTTGCCGCTTCCGACGCATCCGCCGGGACGATACCCGGTGCGGCATCCGCCGGAATCGACGTGGGCGTCCGGGCCACCACCGGATCGCCGGGCGCGACTGCCTCGAGCACCAGGATCGCGACCCGCCGGTTGGCGTTGCGCCCCTCGGCCGTATCGTTGGCCTGACGCGGATGGAACTCGCCGAAGCCGACGATCTCGAGCCGCATCGGATCGAGCCCGACTTTGGTGAATTCGTGCACGACGCTCGCCGCCCGCGCCGCCGACAGCTCCCAGTTGGATGGGTAGGCGCTCGTTTTGATCGGCCGATTGTCGGTATGTCCCTCGACGCGGACCGGGTTCGGAAAAGGCTTCAGCACATCGGCGAGCTTATCGAGCACTGTTACGGCGGCGGGCGAGAAATCCGACACACCGCTCGCGAACAGGATGTCGGTGTTGATCTCGATCTCGAGCCACAGGCTCTCGCGGCGCACGGTCACGATCTTGGCGTCGATCAACCCCTGCATCGCATTCTGCACCTCGCGCTCCATGCGAATGAGCGCCGCGGGCGAAGCCTGTGGGTCGGGCGCTTTGGGAACATCGGGATCGCGCGGCGAGCGGCCCTCCCCGGGGGGCCCTTGTTCCTTGATCTTTATGAACACCGTGGGCTGTATCCCGCTCAGCGGCTTCTCGCCGCCCTTGCCCGGCTCCTTTTCGCCGATGTTGACGGGCTGCAAGCTCTTCGGCGCCCCATGAAACGCGGCGATGAGCGAGTCGGACAGCACACGGAATTTGCCCTCGTTGACCGAGGACATGGCATACATGACGGTGAACAGGGCGAACAGCAGCGTGACGAGGTCGCCGTAGGGGATGGCCCAGGCCTCGTGGTTCGCGTGTTCCTCGTGCTTTTTCTTGCGCGCCATGCTGCCGTCGGCACCAGCCGTTCGGCTAGTGGTGGAAATAACCCTGGAGCTTCGACTCGATGTTGCGCGGGTTCTCGCCCTGCGCAATGGCGATGAGGCCCTCGATGACCATGGTGCGCACCTGCATCTGGCCGTGAATCACCGCCTTGAGCTTGTTGCTCATCGGCAGGAACAAAAGGTTCGCAAAGGCGATGCCGTAGATGGTGGCGACGAAGGCGGCCGCGATGCCGTGTCCGAGCTTGGAGGGGTCGTTGAGATTCTGCATGACTGCCATGAGACCCATGACGGCGCCGATGATGCCGAGCGTCGGCGAGTAAATGCCCATGGACTCGAACACTTTGGCCGCCTGCGTATCGAAGTGCTCCATGGTGTCGAGCTCGATCTCCATGCTGGAGCGGATCGCCTCCGGCTCGCCGCCGTCGACGAGCGACTGCAGTCCCTTCTTCAGGAACTCGTCCCGCTCGTGCTCGACGGCGGGCTCGAGCCCAAGCAGGCCCTGCTTGCGGGCGATATTGCTCCACTCGACGATCTTCTCGATCATGGCCGTCGCATCGGCGGTCGGCGGCTTGAACACCCAGGAAATGATGCGCCAGGCGCGCAAGAACGTGGACATCGGCGTTTGCACGAGACTCGCGGCGAGGGTCCCCATCACCACGATCACGAACGCGGCGCTGCCGACGAGCGCACCGGCGCTCGAGCCTTTCAAGATCGCACCGCCGATGATCGCGATCAGGCCCAAGACGACGCCGATGATGCTCAGTATGTCCATGAGCTTAAGCGGGCGTCAGCCATTCCGTGAGCCGGGCGCGCACGCGCACGAGCGCCTGCCCGTGGATCTGACAAACACGCGATTCGGACACCTCCAGCACTTCGCCGATTTCCCGCAGGTTCATGTCCTCGTCGTAATACAGGGATAGCACCAGCTTCTCGCGCTCGGGCAAACCGTTGATCGCGGCGGCAAGCGCATCGCGAAAGCCGGCCTCCTCGATGTGATCGAACGGTCCCGGCCCTTCATCGCGAGCATGATCCGCCGGGCTCGATTCGTCCTCGCCCGAGCTCACTTGATCGAAGCTGAACAGGCGGCAGCTCGCCGCATCCTGCACCAGCCGGTGGTACTCCTCCATGGAAATGCCGAGCGCCTCGGCGATGTCCGTGGGAGTCGCATCGTGGCCCTTGGCGTTCTCGATCTTGCGGACCACTTCCGCCATCTCGCGCATGTTTCGGTGCACCGAGCGCGGCGTCCAGTCGGACTTGCGCACCTCATCGAGCATCGCGCCGCGGATCCTGATGCCTGCGTAGGTCTCGAAGTTCGCGCCCTTGTCGGGCGAGTAGTGCTTGGCAGCGTCGAGCAATCCGATCATGCCTGATTGGATGAGGTCGTCCACCTCGACATTGGGCGGCATCCGGCTCACCAGATGGTAGGCAATACGCTTGACCAGATCCGCGTGCTTCAGCACCAGCTCTTGATTGGGCAACTCCTCGAACGCCGCGTCGACCGCAGGACGGGGAGTCCGCCGGCGGGAATTTGAGTACTGTGTGCTTGCTCTCATTGCAATACCGTTGCAGCCCCTACCCGGGCCCCCACCATTCGTTCGACGAAGAACTCCAGGTGGCCTCGCGCACCTTGCGGCGCAGACCACTTATCGGCCTTCGAGGCGAGATTCTTGAGCGCAATGGACGAAATAGAGGCGGGGTACGCCTCCACGACTGCCGTCTGGCGCTGCACCGCCTTGCGCAGGTAGTCGTCATACGGTACGGATCCGGCGAACTCGAGGGTGACATTGAGAAATCGGTCACAGACGCGGGAAATCTTGTCGTACAGGGCAGGACCTTCGCCCGAGCGGCGCGTCTGGTTGGCCAGAATCTGAAAGCGCTGCACGCCGTGCTCGCGGCTCAGCACCTTGATCAGGGCGTAGGCGTCGGTGATCGAAGCGGGCTCGTCGCAGACCACGATCAGCACGTGGTGCGCGGCGCGGCTGAAGGTCAGCACGCTATCCGAGAGACCCGCTGCCGTGTCGACTATCAGCACCTCGACGCGGTGATACAGATCGCTGAACGCCCGGATGATCCCGGCATGCTCGGCGGCGGAGAGGCTCGCCATATGCCGGAAGCCGGACGCGGCCGGCACGATCTGCAGGCCGTGGGGCCCGGTGACGATCGCCTCCTCGAGCGTGCATTGGCCGCCCACCACGTGACCCAAGTGAAAGCGCGTGTGCAAGCCGAGCAGCACATCCACGTTGGCGAGCCCGAGATCGGCATCGACCAGCATCACGTCGCGTCCCGCGGCCGCAATGGATAGGGCGAGGTTGGTCGAGACGGTCGTCTTGCCGACGCCGCCCTTGCCGCCCGTCACGGCGATCACCTTGACCGGCCGCGAGGAGTTGAGCTCGCGCAGCCTCTCGGCCTGGGTATTGTTGAGTCTGTCGTCACGCATGGGCAGTGGCTCGTCCGAAGTTGCGGGCAAAGTAGGTATCGTCACGGGACCGGGGCGCGCGCCGCGTCAGCTCGTGCGCGGCACGCACCAGCCAGACACGGCGGTGATGGGCCGAGTGCACATCCTCCGGCACCCGTTGCCCATTGCAGAGATAGGCGATCTTCAACTTGTGACGCAGCGTCGTCGAAATCACCGCACCGAGGCTCGCCGCCTCGTCCAGCTTGGTGATAATGCAGGCCGTCGGTTTGACCTGCGCGAACGCGCGGATGATCTCCTCGAGCGCGAGCCCCTCGCCCTGCGCCGGCAGCGCGAGCAAGAATTGCGCACCGACCGCGCCTTGCGCGAGCGCCGCGAGCTGCTCGCTGAGACGCACATCGCGCGGTCCCATGCCCGCGGTGTCGATCAACACGAGCTTCTTCGACTTCAACCCCTCGAGGACGCGGGCGAGCTCCTGGCCGCTGTTGGCCGAGTGCACGGAGGCGCCGAGAATGCGCGCATAGGTCATGAGCTGCTCGCGCGCGCCGATGCGATAGGCATCGGTACTGACCAGCGCGAGATCCTGACTGCCATAGCGCATGGTCCAGCGCGCAGCGAGCTTGGCGATGGTAGTGGTCTTGCCGGCGCCCGTCGGACCCACCAGGGCGAATACCCCGGGGTTGACCGTGCTCAGCTTATCGACCACCGGCAAGTGCTTGAGCAGCAGCGCCATGGGAATATTGGACGCATCGCCCAGATTGGTGCGTCGGGGTGTAAGCGTCGCCAGCTTCGCGGCGACGTCGGGCGCAATATCCATCGACGACAGATCCTCGAGCACGCGCGCCCGCAAAGGCTCGCGCAGGCGCTTGTCGTTCCAGCAGATGTGCGAAAGCTCGCTCTCGAGCAGCCTGCGTAGATCCTTGATCTCGCGCTGCATGCTGGCGAATCCTCGACGCGTCTCATCGGCCGCCGGCGCCGTCGGCCGCACGATCATTGCGGGTGCGGGTACAGTCGCGCGCGCCTGCGAGGCACGCGCCGCGACAGGAGCCGGCGTCATCGCCGGAGCGGGCGCCATGGCGCGAGGGGGCGCCGCGGCCCGAGTTGGCGCCGCGGCCCGAACCGGCGCCACGGCCCGAGTTGGCGCCGCACCTGCGGCCGCCCCCGGCGCAGGGGGCACGCGCAGAGCGGGGATGGTGGGATGCGGTGGCGGCGCGGCAGGCTCGGGCGGCGTGGCTGCGGCCAGTGAGATCGAGTATTGGCGGGCAGCACCCGCCATGAGCGCTTCGTCGTAGTCGACCGCGGCGATCACCTCGATGCCCTCCTTCACGCGTCGGCTCGACAGGATCACTGCATCTTCGCCTTGCTCCGCGCGCACCTGATCGAGGGCCGCCCGCATGCTGGGCGCCATGTAACGCTTAATCTTCACATCGACCTCCATGAGTCCGATTCATCAGCGTCCGACCGCCGAGATCACGCGGATCCGACGGCTCTCCGGAATTTCGTTGTACGCGAGCACCGACAGCGTCGGGCTGGCATAGCGCATCAGGCGGGCGACCCACGGCCGGATCTTCGGCGCGACCAACAGCACCGCGGGCTCGCCGGCGGCCTCTTGCTTGCGTGTTCTGTCGATGAGCGTCTGCTGGATCTTGTCGGCGAGACCTGGCTCGAAGCCCGGCGCATCCGCGCCGCCCGCCATGGAGTCCTGCAGCACTTGCTCGAGCGAGGGATCGAGCGTGATGACAGGCAGCTCCTCGCGCAGGCCGCCGATGTTCTGCACGATGCTGCGTCCCAGGGCGACGCGCACCGCTGCCACCAGCACCCCGGGATCCTGCGTTTTCGGCGCGAGCTCCGCGAGCGTCTCGCAAATGGTGCGGACGTTCCGGATGGGCACACGCTCGAGCAGCAGCAGCTGCATGACCTTCACGACCACGCTCATGGGCAGGATCTTCGGCACCAGATCCTCGACCAGCTTCGGCGCGCTCTTGCCGAGGCGGTTCAACAGCTGCTGCACTTCCTCGTGGCCGAGCAGCTCGTGCGCGTGCGATTGCAGCAAGTGGCTCAAGTGGGTGGCGATGACGCTGCCGGCATCGACGACGGTATAGCCCTGCGCTTGCGCTTGATCACGCCGTGTCTTGTCGATCCACACCGCATCGAGACCGAACGCAGGGTCCTTGGTCGCCGATCCGGGCAGGGTGCCCGAGACCTGGCCGGGATTGATGGCGAGCTCGCGGTCGGGGAAGACCTCGGATTCGCCCACCGGCGCGCCGAGCACGGTGATGCGGTAAGAGTTGGGACCGAGCTCAAGGTTGTCGCGGATGTGCACCGGCTGCACCAGGAAGCCGATCTCCTCCGAGAGTTTCTTGCGCACGCCCTTGATCCGACCCATGAGTTCGCCGCCTTGCGCGCGGTCGACCAGGGGAATCAAGCGGTAGCCCACCTCGAGCCCCACGGCGTCGACGGCTTCGACGTCATCCCAGGAGAGCTCGCGCTGCTCGCTGGGTGCGGCTGCCGCGGGCTTGGGCGGCGCCGCCGCGGCGGCCTTCTCGGCAGCGCGGCGCTTGGCGGTGGCGAAGGCGCCCGCTGCGCATGCCCCCGCCATGGCGAGGAACACGAAATTCGGCATGCCGGGAATGATGCCGAGCAACGCCAGAATGCCCGCCGTGACGCCGAGCGCGCGCGCATGGCCGAACACCTGGCTCATGATCTGCTGGCTCATGTCGTGCGGTCTCGACACGCGCGTCACCAGGATGGCGACGGCCACCGACAGGAGCAGAGCCGGTATCTGCGCCACCAAGCCGTCGCCGATGGTGAGAAGCGCGTAGGTATGCCCGGCATCGGACAGCGACATGCCGTGCTGCATCGCGCCGATGAGGATGCCGCCGAACAGATTGATGAACACGATCAGGATGCCGGCGATCGCATCGCCGCGCACGAATTTGCTTGCACCGTCCATCGCACCGTAGAAATCCGCTTCCTCGCGCACCTCTTGGCGGCGCACGATCGCCTCGGCCTGGGTGATGATGCCGGCGTTCAAGTCGGCATCGATCGCCATCTGCCGGCCCGGCATCGCGTCCAGGGTGAAGCGTGCGCTCACCTCGGAGATGCGCCCGGCGCCTTTGGTGATCACGACGAAGTTGATGATCACGAGCACCGTGAACACCACCATGCCGACGGCGTAGTTGCCGCCGACCACGAATTGACCGAAGGCGGCGATCACGTGGCCGGCGGCGTGTGCGCCGGTGTGGCCCCTGATGAGCACGACGCGGGTGGAGGCGACGTTGAGGCCGAGCCGCAGGAGCGTCGCACCCAGAAGCACGGTGGGGAAGCTCGCGAACTCGAGCGCGCGGCGCACGTAGATCACCGCCAGCAGCACCATCAACGACAAGGAAATATTGAACGTGAACAGCACGTCGAGCAGAAACGCCGGCAGCGGCAGCACCATCATGGCGAGGATCACCATGACGAGAACGGGCACCCCCAATCCGTTGCGGGCGAACTCTCCCATGACGCCGGCTAGACGGTTCATACGTCGGCGTACTCAGGCCCAAGCTTCGGGTCCGGCCGGGCCATCCGCGCCGCGGCGGTGGGATTCAAGGTGCGGATCCGGAAGATATAGGAAAGAACCTGCGCGACCGCCATGTACAGACCCGCGGGGATTTCGCTCTTGAGGTCGGTGGATTTGTACAGCGCGCGCGCGAGCCGCGGCGACTCGAAGATCGGCACGCGGTGCTCCTCGGCGATGCGGCGGATGTTCTGTGCGACCAGATCGACGCCCTTGGCGACCACCTGCGGCGCACGCATGTTGTTCGGCTCGTACTTCAGGGCCACCGCGAAGTGCGTCGGGTTGACGATCACGACATCCGCCGTCGGCACGTTGTGCATCATGCGGCGGCGCGCCTGCGCCTGTTGCATCTGCCGGATGCGCTGCTTGGTCTGCGGATTGCCGTCGTGCTCCTTGTGCTCGTCGCGCACTTCCTGGCGAGTCATGCGCAAGGTGCGCTTGAATTGAAAGAGCTGCAGCGGCACATCGACGATTGCGACCAAAGCGAGGGAGGAGCACAGCCAGACGAATGCCCAGGAAAGAAGCCCCGTGCCGCGCCCGATGGCTGCGCGCGGCGCCATGCGGCCGAGCGCGAGGACGTCGCCGAACAGCCACGACACCACCCCGGCGCACACGCCGCCCACCACGGCGAATTTGAGCAGCGCCTTGCCGAGCTCGGTGAGTCCGCGCAGACCGAGGAGGCGCTTCACACCCTCGAGCGGGCTCAGACGGTTGAAATCGGGTACCAGCGCCGAGGGCGCGAAGTTCCATCCGCCGAGAGCGACGGACGCCAGCAGCACCAAGACGATGAGCGCGCCGAATATCGGCACAAGGCCTGCAAGCGCGAGAGTCGCTGCCTCGCCGAGTGCGGCGAACATGGAGCGGGTGTCGTCGAGGCTCTGCGGATCGACCGCCATGCAACGGCGCATGATCTCGCTCATGTGGCCGGCGAGCGCCGATCCCGTCATGACCAGCGCGACGCTGCCGCCGATCATGGTGGCGAACGTCGTGAGCTCCCGCGAGCGGGGTACCTGGCCGTGCTCGCGCGCCTCTTGTAGGCGCCGTTGCGACGGTTCTTCGGTTCGTTCGCCGCCCTGTTCCGCTTCCTCGGCCATCAGCGCGCCCCTGCCGGATGTACCGCCACGAGATCCGCGGCGGCGGCGAGCGCACTGTCGATGAGACTCGAAATGCCCACCATGAGTCCATCCAAGCCGACGATGAGCACGAGGAACCCCGCGATCAAGGTGATCGTGAAGCCGATGCCGAAAAGATTGAGCTGGGGGGCGGCGCGCGTCACCACGCCGATGGCGAGATTGACAATGACCAGCGCGATCACCGCCGGCAGCGCAATCAACAATCCCGTCTCGAACACCCGCGCGCCCCACACCGCGAGCGACCAGAGCAGATTTCGGTCGACGTTCGGGCCGCCGATGGGCAGGGTCTTGAAGCTCATGGCGAGGGCGCCGATCAGGGCGAGATGCCCGTTCACGGCCAGATAGATGAGCGTGCCGAAGATGGTGAACAGCTGGCCGAGCACCGGGGTCTCGGCGCCGTGCGCCGGATCCACGAGGCTCGCGAACCCGAGGCCCATGGTCATGGAGATGCTCTGACCGGCGAAGGTGAGGGCCTCGAAGGCGAGTCGCATCACCATCCCGATGGCGATGCCGATGAACACTTCCTGCACGGCCGCGAGAGCGCCGGCGCCCGAGAACACCGACAGGCCGGCAGGGACCGGCGCGAGCGGACTCAAGATGAAGGCGAGTCCAAGCGACAGCGCGATTTTCACCGGGCCCGGGATCGTGGCCTCGCTCGCCACCGGCGCACTCGCCACGAAGCCGCCGACGCGCAGCACCGGCCACCACAGGCGCGCGACCCACTGCGAGAGGTCGGCGACGTTGACGACGACGGGCTGCATTGCGCGCTCAGCCGATCATGGCCGGAATGCCGGCGTAAAGGTTTTGAGTGAAATCGATGAGCACCCGCAAAATCCAAGGTCCGGTGATGAACAGCGCCAGCACCAGGACGAGGAGTTTCGGAATGAAGCTCAAAGTGGCCTCGTTGATTTGCGTCGCGGCCTGCAGCATGCCGATGAGGAGGCCGGTCACGAGCGCGGTGAGCAGGAGCGGCGCGGCAATCATGGCGGTCACCGTGAGCGTGCTGTGGGCGAGGTCCATGACGGTCTCGGGCGTCATCGGTGAAAGCTCCCGGCGAGAGTGCCGATGAGCAGCGTCCAGCCATCGACCACGACGAACAGCATGATCTTGAAGGGCAACGACACGAGCACGGGCGAGAGCATCATCATGCCCATCGACATCAGCACGCTCGCGACCACGAGGTCGATCACTAGGAACGGTATGAACACCATGAAACCGATCTCGAACGCCGTCTTCAGCTCGCTGGTGAGGAACGTCGGCACGAGCACGCTGAGAGGCACCTCGTCGGGGTTCGCGAACTGCTCCTTCCCCGAGAGCTTCGTGAAAAGCTGCAAATCGTTCTCGCGCGCCTGCGCGAGCATGAATTTCTTGAGCGGCTGGACGGTGCGGGTGATGGCCAACTCGCCGGCGAGCTGACCGTCCAGGTAAGGCTTGATGCCGTTGCTGTAGGACTGATCGAGGGTTGCGCTCATCACGAAGAACGTGAGGAACAGCGCGAGGCCCGTGAGCACCTGGTTCGACGGCGTGGTGGCCATGCCGAGCGCCTGGCGCAGGATCGAGAGCACGATGATGATGCGGGTGAAGGCCGTCATTGCCAGCAATATCGCCGGCAGCAGCGTCAACACCGTCATCAGGATCAGGACCTGGAAGGTGAGCGAGTAGGTCTGCACCCCGTCCGCGCCGGACTTGATGGCGAGCGCCGGCAGGCTCGGATCGGCGAGCGCCACGGCCGCGGGCAGACACGCGAGGCTCAGCGCTATGAGCCCCGCTCGTAGGATGCGCGCACTCATGATCCGCGTCCGGGCCGTTGCATGAGCTCGCGCAGGCGATCGGCAAACGCCGCCGCGGCGGGCGGGCTCTTGATCGCGATGGGCGCCGCGAGAGGTGTGAGTCCCACCAGACCGCCCGCACTGACGCCGACCAGCACTTGGGACTCGCCGACGCGTACCAGCACGATGCGCTCGCGCGGCCCGAGAGAGAGCTGATCGATGACGGCGATCTCTCCCCGGCCGCGCAGCGTGCCGAGTTTCAGCCGTTTCAGCACCCAGCTCACCGCCAGAATCAAGGCGACGATCGCCGCCAGGCTCAAGGCGAGCTGCGCGACACTCCCCACCGACACGGGGGAGGCAGGCTGCACCAAGCCATTCACCGGGCTTGTTCCATCCGCTCGGTGGCGCTCACGACGTCGGTGAGGCGGATGCCGAACTTGTCGTTCACCACCACGACTTCGCCGCGCGCGATGCGCACGCCGTTGACGAGCACGTCCAGCGGTTCGGTCGCCGCCCGGTCGAGCTCCACGATCGCGCCCGGGGCGAGCTGCAGCAGCTCGCGCACCGACATGCGCGCGCGCCCCACTTCGAGCGAGAGCGTGACCGCGACGTCGAGAATCACGCTGAGGTTCATCTCCTGGCCCGCCGGGCCGGCGCCTTTCGGGCCGAGATCGTTGAACTGGGCGCGTGCCACGGGGGCCGCCTTGGGATCGGGAACACTCATGCGGAACCTCCGGGAAGAATCTTCAATGCATTGCGCCCCTGCGAGACGCCGAACCGGCCGTGCCGCAGCGGCACGTCGCCGACGAGCAGCGTCACATCCTGCGGTGTCTCGATGGGAAGGATGTCGCCGGGAGCGAGGCTCACGAGCTCGCGCAAGCTGAGTCGAGCCTGGCCGAGCACGGCGCGGATCTCGACCTCCACCTCGTGCAGCGCCGCGGACAGCGCCGGACCCCAAGCCTCTTGCTTGCGCGCCGGTGCCTTGCCGCCGTCGGAGGCGAGTGCCTCGCGGAGGGGCGCGAGCTGCGTGTCGGGCAGCATCCAGTCCATCGTGCCGCTGCGCGCACCGAGCTCGCAGGAGAAGCGCACCACGATGACCGAGTCCTGTGCCGAGCCGAGCTGCACCAGCCGCGGATTGGTCTCGAGCTTCGCGAGCTCGAGCTCGAGCGGCGATACCACCGTCCAGGCGGCGGTGAAATCCGGAGCGAAGCTCTTCAGCACGAGAGTGAGGAAGCGTTGCGCCGCCGCCGAGACGGCAGCCTGCGTGTCCGCGGCCGGCCGGCCCGAGCCGCCGAAGAATGCATCGAGCAGCGCCACCAAGAGACTCGGCTGCACACCCATGAACGCAAGGCCCGCGAGCGGCTTGAGGCGCACGGCCGCCACGATTCCCGGTGTGGGGAGCGAGGCTTGCAGGTCCGCCACGCGGATCGACTCGATCGAGGTGAACTCGACTGCGGTGTCGCGCCCGATAAGCCCCGACAGCGTGGCCGCAGCGCGGGGCGCGAAGCTCTTGGCAATGGTCTGCAGCATCGGCAGCTGCGTGCGGTTGATGCGTTGCGCGGAGAAATCGAACGGCCGCACCGCCTCCGCTCCCTGCTTTTCGAGCAGCGCGGACACCTCCTCCGCGGAGATGTCGTTCGCGCCAACCGGCGCCTCGGCCGTCGCCATCACTGCACCACGAAGCTGGTGAACAGCAGATCGTCGACGTCGCCGCCGCCTTGCTTCTTCTGCACTTCGCGAATCTCGGCGAGCGCCTCTTCGCGCAGCTTGTCCTTGCCCTCGCGCGACATGAGCGACTGGTAGTTGCGGTTGCTCATGAGGAGCAGCAAGTTGTTGCGGATCAACGGCATGTTCTTCTGCACGCTGTCGATCGCCTTCTGGTCGTGCGCCATCACTTCCATGCTGATTTGCAGGAACCTCACCACCGAGCCGTCCTCGAAATTCACCACCATCGGCGGGTCGAACGCGTAGTAGAAGGCGCTCTTCGCGCCGCCCTCGCCGCCCTCGGCGGACGCGCTCGCCGCGGGCGCGACGGCGGTGATGAGGCCGTCCTTGCCCATCTTGAGGTCGGGAAGCGGGTGGAGCTTCGCGTTGATAAAGCCGCCCACGATGACCGCGAGCAGCGCCATCACGAATACGACGATGGCATTCATGAACACGCCGCCCCCTGATTTTGCGGGTGGCGGGGGTCGAGTCTCTTCGGCGTCTTCGGCCATGGCATTCCTCGTGCGGCGTAACTGCCGCAGGCGGAGCGGAGCAAGTTCTGTGCCACGGGGTGGCTTATCTCGCTTCCCTTTATTTTTCAGAGCCTTAAGCTGACGCCGGGTCGCGGCCCCGCGCGGGCGGCGACGCCCGCCGGCGGCGGTTGCCTAGGATTGCGCCGGGAAATTGACGCTCAATCGGCTCAGAACTGCAGCGATACGCGCAGACCGGGCGCCGCATCGTCCAGCGTCAGCCGCGCGCCGTGCAGCTTGGTGACCGCCGCCACGAGAGAGAGCCCGAGGCCGGATCCAGGCACGTTGCGCGCCTCGTCGAGGCGCACGCGCCGGCCGAGAACGACTTCGCGCTTGTCTGCCGGAATGCCCGGGCCGTCGTCCTCGACGATGACTTCCGGACCGGCGGCCCGCCACCGGCGAGCGCGGCCCGGCCGCTTGTGACTTGAGCAGCACGCGGATATGGCCGCCGTCGGGGGTGAACTTGATGGCGTTGTCGAGCAGGTTCGCGAGCGCCTGCGCGAGCAGCTGCCGGCTTCCCTGCACCTGCGCGCCGCTCGCCACGGCGCTCTCCAAGGCGATGCCGCGCTCCTCGCTCACCGGCGCGTACAGCTCGACCATGCTCGCGACCAACTCGGAGAGATCGACCGGCTCGCGCGCCACGGTACCGGTCTCGGCGAGCGCGATGCGCAGCAACGCATCGAGCGTCGCGCGCATGTGATCGACCTCGTTCGTCACCCGCTCGAGCACGCGCCGCTCGGGCGATCCGGCAGTCACCTGACCCATGGCGCCCTCCGCGGTCGCCTGCAGCCGGTTCAAGGGCGTGCGCAGATCGTGGGCCGCGCTGTCGAGAACGGTGCGCATGCCGAGGGTGAGCTGCTCGATGCGGTCGAGCATGGTGTTGATCTCGCGGGCGAGCGTGTTGATCTCATCGTCCGCGTCGCGCACGGGCAGCCGCTGCGACAGATCGCCGCGCATGATTTGCGTCGCCACCGCGGAGATGGCGCCGGCTTGTCGCAAGAATGCGCCGGCCCATCCAGAAGCCGCCGCCGAGTCCGAGCAGCAACGTCAGCGCGACCGCGGCGATGAGGCCGCGCATCATCAGATTCTTGACGTCCTGGCGCTCCTGCACGTCGTGCCCCACGAGCATGTTGTAGCCGCCGGGCAGCTTGAAGCGGCGCGCACGCATCTCGTGGTCGCGCATCTCCTCGCCGAACGGCACCGCCGCCTTGAACTGGATCCATTTGCCGTCATCGGACTCCGTCTTGGGCCACGCGGGAACATTCCCCGCGACCGGCCGCAGCTGCGGATCGACCATGAGATAGACGGCGCCGCGCACGTCCTGATCCTGGGAGCGCTGCTCCACCAGCTCGATGAAATCGCTGCGCGACAGGACCAGCACCTGCTCGCGCAGTCCCTGCACTTCGGCATCGATGAGATCGTCGCTGCTGCGATCGACGACGCGCGACACCGCGAAGTCGACGATGCCGAGCAACAGGGCCGCACCGCAGGCGAACACGATGGAATAGACGATGGCGACGCGAAACGGCGAAGTGTCGAGGATGCCGAGGAAGCGTTGATCGGGACTTGCGACCCGTCGCGGCTCGGCGTCCACTACTCGTCTTCGCGCAGGCTGTAGCCCGCGCCGCGCACGGTGTGCAGCAGCGGCTTGTCGAAACCTTTGTCGATGGCCTGGCGCAGCCGGCTGATGTGCACGTCGATCACGTTGGTCTGCGGATCGAAGTGATAATCCCAGACGCCCTCGAGGAGCATGGTGCGGGTCACCACCTGGCCGCTATGGCGCATCATGAACTCGAGCAGCTGGAACTCGCGCGCCGTGAGCTCGATCTTCTTGCCGTTGCGCACCACCCGCCGGGTCATGCGGTCGAGCTCGAGGTCGGCGAGCTTGAGCTTGGTGTGAGTCTCGGCGTTGCCCGACTCGCCGCGGCGGGCGAGCGCATCGAGCCGCGCGAGCAATTCCGCGACGTGATAGGGCTTGGTGAGATAGTCGTCTCCGCCCGCCCGCAATCCCGTGATGCGGTCGTCCACCTCGCCGAGCGCGCTCAGAATGAGGACCGGGAGCTTGCGCCCCGTCGCGCGCAACGACTGCACCAGTGCGAGGCCGTCGAGCTTGGGAAGCATCCGGTCGACGATGGCGACATCGATGGCGATCGAGGAGGCCATGTGCAGACCCGCCAGGCCGTCGCCTGCCACGTCCACCGTATGCCCCACTTCCCGCAGCGCTTTCGCCAAGTAATCGCGCGCGACCTCGTCATCTTCGACGATCAAAATGTGCATGGCTGGTATCTTACAGACGTTGAACCCGTGTTTGTCGGCACGATAAGCTTCGCATCCAGGTCACCGAGGCGCCCCTTTGACATCTTCCGCGCGCGATAGATTCCCAGGCGGCGCCCCAGCCTCGCCGGCGGGCGCGCAGCGTTGCGATGTCCTGGTCATGGGCGGCGGACCGGCCGGCTCGACCGCCGCGTCGTGCTGGCCGAGCGCGGCTACGACGTGGTGCTCGTCGAGAAAGCCCGCCACCCGCGTTTCCACATCGGCGAGTCGCTCCTGCCGGCGAACCTGCCGCTGTTCGAGCGGCTCGGCGTGGCGGCGCAGGTGCGGGCCATCGGCATGGAGAAGTACGGCGCGGAGTTCACCTCCTCGTGGGACGGCCGCCACCAGAAATTCGAGTTCGCGGACGCCTGGGACAAATCTTTTCCCCTCGCTTATCAAGTGCGCCGCTCCGAGCTCGACGAGATCCTGATCCGCCGCGCCGGGCAGGCGGGCGCGCGGGTGATCGAAGGCTGTCGCGCCAGCAACGCCGTGTTCGCCGCGGACGGCCGCAGCGCCCGCGTCGACGTTGCGCACGACACGGGCGGCAGCGAGAGCTTCGAGGCTCGCTACCTGATCGACGCTACGGGGCGGGACACGTTCCTCGGGCAAAGCCTCGGCGCCAAACGCCGCAATAAGCGGCACAACAGCGCCGCCATCTATGCGCATTTTACGGGCGCACAGCGCACGCCGGGCAAGTGCGGCGGCAATATCGGCGTCTACTGGTTCGACCACGGCTGGTTCTGGTTCATTCCGCTCGCCGACGGCAACACGAGCATCGGCGCCGTCGTGTGGCCGCACTACATGAAGACCCGCAAGGGCTCGGTGCGTGATTTTTTTCTCGCCACCATCGCGCTGTGTCCGCCGCTCGCGGAGCGGCTGCGCGATGCCGTGCTCAGCACCGACGTCGAGGCCACCGGTAACTACGCCTACAGTTGCGACCATTCGCACGGTGCGAATTATCTGCTGGTGGGCGATGCCTACACGTTCATCGACCCTGTGTTCTCCTCGGGCGTCATGCTCGCCATGGCGAGCGGCGAGGCCGCCGCGCTGACCATCGATGAATGCTCTGCGGCGACCCGCGCGCGCGCGCGCGCGCGCTCAGGCGTTTCGACCGGTTAATGCGCCACGGCCCGAAGCATTTCTCCTGGTTCATCTACCGGGTCACCAATCCCACCATGCGCGAGATGTTCCTCGAGCCGAGGAACGTGCTGCGGATGAAAGAGGCGCTGCTCTCGCTGCTTGGCGGGCGATATTTTCGGCCGCACGCCGATCTGGGGTGCGCTGCGCGCCTTCAAGGGCGCGTACTACTTGGTATCCTCTGATGAATCTGCGGCCGATCGCTGCGCGCGGCACGCCGCCGCGCGGTCAATATCCGCCCCGTAGAGGCTGAGTTGCCGACGGGACTGAGGGCGGGGTGCCGCGCTTTTTCAAAATCGCCTACGAGTACTTCGCGCTCTACACCTCGCTGACCCTGCTGGGACTCATCTGTCTCACCTGGTCGGTGTTCGCGCTGCCGCTCTATTATCTGCTGCCGCCGGACCTCGGGAAAAAAGTGGGACGCCGCGGCATCATGCGCGGCTTTCGCCTGTATGCGTGGTCGCTCGTCGGTCACGCGCACTTATCGACTGGACCTCTCCGCCATCGACTCGCTGCGCGGCGGCCCGTCGCTGATTCTCGCTCCGAATCATCCCTCGCTCATCGATGCGCTGCTGATCCTCACCCGGCATCCCGACATCGTCGTGCGTCATGAAAGCGGAACTGATGAGGAACATCTTCTTGGGCGCGGGCTCGCGTCTCGCGCGCTACGTGCCGAACGAGTCGCCGCGGCAGATGGTCAAGGAGTCGGTGGCGCATCTGCATCAACCGGGGTGCCTGCTGCTGCTGTTTCCGGAGGGCACGCGCACCCGCGCAATGGCCGATCAACCCCCTGGCGGCGAGCGTGGGATTGATCGCCAAGCGCGCGGCGGTGCCGGTTCAGACCTTGATCATCGAGACCGACTCGCCTTTCCTCAGCAAGGGATGGCCGCTGTTCCGCCGCCCGCGCCTCCCATCGTCTACCGGGTTCGCCTCGGCAAGCGGTTCGATCCGCCCGAGAACGCCGCCGCTTTCACGGAGGAGCTCGAGCGCTACTATCGCCAAGAGCTCGACGGCGCCCTGCAGGCGAGCTGGCTGAAGAAGCCCGCGCCGTGAGGGCGCCCTCGCACGACCCACCTCGTGCTCATTCCGAGCTACAACCCCGGGTCGCGGGTTTACGCCACGGTGCGCGCGGCGCTCGCGCAGCTGGAGCCCCGTATGGGTGGTGATCGACGGCAGCACCGACGATTCGCCGGCGCGTCTCGCGGCGCTCGCTGCCGAGGAGCCCGGGTCTTAAGGTCATCGTCCTTGCCGGAAAACCGCGGCAAGGGCGCGGCCGTGCTCGCACGGCCTCGAGCAAGCCGCCGCGGCGGGATACACCCACGCGCTGACCATGGACTCCGACGGACAGCACCCGGCGCAGGGCATCGCGGAGTTCATGCGCGTCTCGCAGGCCAATCCCGCCGCCATGGTGCTCGGCTGTCCTGTATTCGATGCGAGCGCGCCGCGCCTGCGGGTGCGGGGACGCAAGATCTCCAACTGGTGGGTCAATCTCGAGACCTTGTGGGCCGGTATCGGCGATTCGCTCTACGGCTTTCGCGTCTACCCCATCGCACCGCTCATCGCCGTGATGCGGCGTCAGCCCTGGATGCGCCGGTTCGATTTCGATGCCGAGGCCGTGGTGCGCTTTGCTGGCGCGGCGTCCCGGCCGATCAACGTCGCTGCGCCGGTGCGCTATTTCCGCGCCGACGAGGGCGGGGTCTCGCACTTCAATTACTGGCGCGACAACGCGCTGCTCACCTGGATGCACGCGCGGCTGCTTTGTGGAGTTTCTGCTGCGCTCCTGCTCGGTGCTCGCTCAGGGTGCGGGAGCGCATCAAGCGTCGGTTGCCGCCCCCGCGCGCGGCCTATATAATGAGGTTGCTCCCAGTTCACACGTCCAGAGTCCATGCCCATGTCCGACAAAGCGTCGCTCGTGCAACCCTCGGCGCCGCCGACGGATGTCAACCTAGAACGGGAGCTCGCCTCCCTCTTCGTTCAAGCGCTCAACCTCGAAATCGCCGCCGAGGACATCGACCCCGATGCGCCGCTGTATGGCGAGGGACTCGGCCTCGATTCCATCGACATTCTCGAGGTGGCGCTGATCGTATCCAAGAAATACGGTGTGCAGCTGCGCGCGGACAGCCAGGAAAATCACAAAATCTTCCGTTCGCTGAGGCACTTAGCGGAGTACATTGCGGCACAGAGAACCAAGTGAGGGGCTGCCCGCAGGGTGCCCTGCGGATCGTCGCGATCGGCGTCCTGATCGTCGCGCTACGCCTGCCTTTCGCACTACTGCAATACCCGGGGGGTCCACCGCCTCGGGGCAATCCTGGCACTCGCGCCGCCGGTCGCCTTACTGCTCACCGTTCTGCGCCACGCCGTCCCCTCGTACATTGTGTGCGCGGCTGCCGCCGTCGGGGCGCTGCTCTTGTATGATAATTGGCCGCATACTCGAGAAAAACTTCTCCGTTGTTTATTTACTACAGGAGTTCGGGATGTACGGGCTTTTGGCGGCTGGGTTCGGCCGCTCCTTGCGTGCCGGCGAAGTGGCGCTATGCACGCGGCTGGCGGACAAACTGCACGGCCCGCTGAACGCGGCCGAGATCCTTTATACCCGGCGGGTGACGCTCGCCTGGACGCTATTCTTCACGCTCATGGGGGTGACCATTGCCGTTCTGTATGTCGTGGCGCCTCGCGCCGTATGGTCGGCCTTCGTCAACTTCGTGGCGACCCCCTTGATCGTCGCGATGTTCGTTGCTGAATACGCGGTGCGGGGCCGCGTACTGCCGCACACCGAGCGCCGCGGCATCTGGGCGACCATGCGGGTCTTCTTCGCGAGTCGCTAGCGTCCATGGAGCTCGAGCCCCTCTTATCGCATCGCACTCGCCTCGCGCGGTGGTGGCCTACCGTGACGGCCGAGCCGTCACGCGCGGCGAGTTCCTCGCCGACGCGAACCGCCTCGCAGCGGACCTGCCCACAGGTCAGCATGTGCTCAACGCCTGCGTCGATCGTTATCGATTCACCGTGGGGCTCGCCGCCTGCCTGATCTCCGGCCGCGTGAGTCTTTTGCCCTCGACGCATACCGCAGAGGTGGTACGCCAGCTCAAACAATTCGCGCCCGATGCCTTTTGCCTGACCGATGCGCCGGATTGCGACATCGAGCTGCCGCTCGTTCGATTCTCGGATGAGCAGCGCAAGCCCGCTCGAGCCGGCGGCGGAGTATCGCCCACCGCTCATTCCCACCGAGCAGCTGGCGGCCATCGTGTTCACCTCGGGCTCGACGGGCGCGCCGCTCCGTATCGCAAGACCTGGGGACATCTCGTCGCGCTGTGTGCGCGGCGCGGCCGCCGCGCTCGGTATGCTGCCGCGGGCGCCGCGCTCATCGGCACGGTGCCGGCACAGCACATGTATGGCTTCGAGTCGACGGTGCTGCTCGCCTTGCTGACGGGCAATGCCTTCACGGCGCGAGCGGCCGTTCTATCCCGCCGATGTTCGCGCCGCCATCGACGCGGCGCCGCGACCGCGCGTGCTCATCACCACGCCCGTGCATCTGCGCACCGTGCTCGCGGACGAGCTGGCATTGCCGTCGCTCGACCTGATCGTGTCGGCCACCGCGCCGCTCTCGCAGGAGCTCGCGCGCGAAGCCGAGCACCGCTTCGGCGCCCGCGCTGCTCGAGATCTACGGCGCGACGGAGACGGGACAGATCGCGATACGCCGCACCGCCGAGGGCGTGCCGTTCGCGCTTCTGCCCGGTGTGCGGCTGCGCGCCGACAACGGCCAGACCTATGCCTACGGCGGTCACGTGGAGCAGATGACGGCCCTTTGCGACGTCCTCGAGCAATGCGGCGACGACCACTTCATTCTGCATGGGCGCACGGCCGATCTCGTCAACATCGCCGGCAAGCGCAGCTCCTTCGGCTACCTCAACGCGCAGCTCAATGCCATTCCGGGCGTGCAGGACGGCGTGTTCTTCCTGCGCGAAAGCGATCACGGCGGCATCACCGGCATCCCGCGCCTGGCGCGCTGCCGTCGTCGCACCGACGCTCTCGGCCGCGACGCTCATGCGGCATCTGCGGCGGCGCATCGATCCTGTGTTTCTGCCGCGGCCGCTGGTGATCGTCGAGCGGCTGCCGCGCAATGCGACCGGCAAGCTGCCGCAGCAAGCGCTGCAGGCACTCGCCGACCGACAGCCCCGTCGGACGGCGCAAACGGCGACTCACCGGCGCTCGCCCAGAAGCCTGTCTTGAAGGCGGCGCGCACGCTCACCATTGCGGCCGATCATCCGGCGTTCGCGGGACATTTTCCGGGGATGCCGCTGCTGCCGGGGGCCGCGCTGCTCGACGACCGTGTTGCGTGTGCTCGAGGAAGATCTTGCATTCGACCCGATCGAATGGCAGATCGCCACGGCCAAATTTCTGGAGCCCGTGCGTCCAGGCGATGTGCTCGTCGTAGAGCATTCCGCGAGCACCGATGTGATTCGCTTCGCCGTTCGCATCGCAGACCGTGCCGCCGCCGCCGGCACTCTGGCCCGGTCGCAAAGTGCCCATGAGCTCTGACCCGGCGCGGCTGTTCGAGACGCCCCGCAAGCGTGCCGAATGGATCGGCAATCGTGAGCGCGGCTCAAGTGCGTTGCTCAAGGTGATGGTGTTCATGTCGTTGCGGCTCGGGCGGCGCGTGAGCCGCAGTGTGCTGTACGGCATCGCGCTGTACTTTTTTCTGTTCGCGCCGGCCGCGCGGCGCAACTCGCGCCGCTACCTGCGCTTGGCGCTGGGACGAGCTCCCACCCCGGCGGATGGTTTCCGGCATGTGCTTTATTTCGCGACGTGCATCCACGATCGCGTGTATCTCGTGAAGCAGCAGTACGAGCGCTTTCAGATCAGCATCGACGGCGAGGCGCTGATGCGCGAGCAGCTCGAGTCGGGCCGCGGCGCCTTTCTCATGGGTGCGCACCTCGGCAGCTTCGAGGTGCTGCGCAGCGTCGGCCGCCGGCAGGCGGGACTCAGCGTATCGATGGCCATGTACGAGCACAATGCGCGCAAGATCAACGCCATGATGGCCGCGGTCGACCCGCAAGCGAAGGCCGATATCGTCGCGCTCGGCGAGATCGACGCCATGCTGCGCATCGCCGACCGCTTGGACCGCGGCGGCTTCGTCGGCGTGCTCGGCGATCGCACCTTGAGCGACGAGCCGCTGCAATCGGTGCGCTTGTTGGGCGAGCGCGCGTATCTGCCCGTGGGCCCGATGCGCGCCGCCGCCATCCTGCGTCGGCCCGTGTTCTTCATGGCGGGGCTGTACCGTGGAGCCAACCGTTATCATCTGGTGTTCGAGCCCATCGCCGATTTCTCGACGACGCCCTCAGGCCAGCGCGAGAGCGCCATCGCGAGCGCGATCGAGCGCTACGCCGCGATTCTCGATCGCTATTGCCGCAGCGATCCCTATAACTGGTTCAATTTTTTCGACTTCTGGCGCGAGCGCAACGATAAATCGTGACACGGCGCATAACGGCTATCGCGGTCTTGGCTCTGTCGAGCGCGGCGGCATTGAGTCAGCAGCTACCGGGCGATATCGGCGAGCTGATGCGGCAACTGGCCGAGCGCCGCCACGGCGAGGTGAGCTTCGTCGAGCAACACTTCCTCAAGCTCTTGAAACGCCCGGCCGAATCCTACGGTGAGCTGACCTACGACGCACCGGACCGGCTCGAGAAGCGCACCGTCGAGCCTAGACCTGAGACTCTGACGCTCGCCGGCGATGTGCTCACCGTCGTGCGCGGCGGCCGGACTCGCACCCTCGACTTGAAGTCCTATCCGGCGCTCGTCCCCTTCATCGAAAGCATCCGCGCCACGCTCGCCGGCGATCTGCCGACGCTGCAGCGGCTCTTCACGGTCGACTTCGCCGGCACGGTCGCACGCTGGCGGCTCACGCTTACGCCGCGTGACGCGCAAGTCGCGAAGACGGTGTCGCAGGTGCGTATCGACGGCGCCAACGGCACCCTCACCACGGTCGAGATACTGGAGACCGATGGCGATCGCTCGCTCATGACGTTGCGCGAGCATTTATGAGCGCACGCAGAGCCGCGGTGCTCGCCGCGTGGCTTTGCTCCCTGGCGGCGGCAGGCGCAGTCGCCCTGCATGCGCGCTATATCACCGATCTCTCGGCTTTCCTGCCGGCGCATCCCACGCCGCAGCAGCGCATCCTGGTGGAGCAATTGCGCGACGGGCCGGCGTCGCGCTTGTTGCTCGCCGGGATCGAGGGCGGTTCGCGCATCGCGCGGGCGGCAGTCTCCATCGACATGGCGCAGCGCCTGCGCGCGGACCCGGAGTTCGCGAGCGTCAACAATGGCCAGGAGGCCGCTCTGGATCGCGATCGCGAGTTCCTGTTCGCGCACCGCTATCTCTTGAGCGACGCGGTCGATGCGCGGCATTTTTCCGCCGCCGGTCTCGAGGCTGCCATGCGCGACACCGTGGCGGAGCTCGCCTCGCCCGAAGGGCTGATGATCAAATCGCTGGTGCCCCACGATCCCACGGGCGAGACACTGCACATCATCGATGGGCTGTCGCACATCCCGGCACCCCAGCTGCAGGACGGAGTGTGGGCGTCCGGCGACGGCAAGCGGGCGCTGCTCGTCGCGCAGACCGCCGGGGCGGGTTCGGATACCGACGCCCAGGAGCATGCGATCGGTGCCGCGCAGGCGGCCTTCGACACGGCTGTACGCGACGTCGGCGCGTCCGCCCAGCAAGTCGAGCTGCGTCTCAGCGGACCCGGCGTGTTTGCAGTCGCCTCACGGGCCGGCATCGAGCGGGCGGTGGTGCGCCTGTCGATCGCGAGCAGCGCGTTGATCGTCGTCATCCTCCTCACGGTGTACCGCTCCCTGGCTGCGCTCCTCCTCGGGCTCTTGCCGGTCGCCACGGGTGCCCTCGTGGGAGTCGCCGCAGTGGCGCTCATCTTCGGCGCCGTGCACGGCATCACCCTGGGGTTCGGCGTGACCTTGATCGGCGAATCGGTCGATTACTCCATTTACTTCTTCATCCAATCCGCGCGCGGCGAATCCGGCGCGGCATCCTGGCAACGGCTGCTGTGGCCGACCATGCGGCTCGGCATGCTCACCTCCGTGTGCGGCTTCGCCTCGCTCTTGCCCTCGGACTTCCCGGAACTCGCACAGCTCGGCGCGTATTCGATCAGCGGCCTGCTCGCGGCCGCGGCGGTCACCCGCTTCGTTCTGCCGGAACTGCTGCCGCGGCGCTTTGCGATACGCGATCTGGCGCCGCTCGGCGCGCGGGTGACGGCATGGATGGGTCCCGCGCGCCGCGCGCCAGCGCGCGTGCCGTGGACGCTCGCACTCGTGCTCGCGGCGATTGCGCTCGGCGTGCTGGTGCTGGGGCGCGCCACTCTGTGGAACCGGGAGCTGTCACGCTTGAGCCCGGCCTCGCCCGCGCAGGACCGCATCGATGCCGAGCTGCGCGCCGATATCGGCGCGCCCGACTCGCTCGACCTCGTGGTCGTATCCGGTGCCAGCGTCGAGGCGGTGCTGCGCGGCGCCGAGCGCACCGCGCTCGCGCTCGCGCCGTTGACGGACGCGCACCTGATCGGCGGCATCGACTCGCCGTCCAACTATCTGCCGAGTCTCGCAACGCAGGCCGCGCGGCGCGACAGCTTGCCGCCCAGAGCGGAGCTGCGTGACAACCTCGACCGCGCCGCCCACGGCCTCGCGCTCGACAGCCGCGAACTGACGCCCTTTCTCGACGACGTCGAGGCCGCGCGTCACGCCACGCTGCTCACGCCCAAAGATCTCTCCGGCACCTCACTCGCCGCGGGGCTCGATGCTCTGCTCATGCACTCCGGCGGGCGCTGGAGCGCGCTATTGCCGCTGCGCGCGGCGCCGGGCGGCGCATCCGACATCGATATCCCGCCGGTGCGCGCGGCGCTCGCGGCCGCGAGCGTGCCGTCGGCCGGCGTCTATCTGCTCGACCTCAAGCGCGAGTCCGATGCGCTCTACGACGACTACCTGCACGAGGCGATGCGGCTGTCGCTGGCCGGTCTCGCCGCGATCGTGGCGTTGCTGTGGTTCGCTCTGCGCTCGCTCACAAGAGCCGCGCTCGTGCTGGCGCCCCTGCTGCTCGCGGTGCTGACGGTCGCCGCCGTGCTCGTGCTTTGCGGCGTCGAGCTCACGATTCTGCACCTCGTGGGCATGCTGTTGATCATCGCCGTCGGCTCGAACTATGCCTTGTTCTTCGATCGCCGTCAGGGAGGAGACGGCGGGACCCCGCTCACCGTCGCGTCGTTGGCGCTGGCCAATCTGTGCACCGTCATCGGTTTTGGCCTGCTCTCCTTCTCGGGCGTTCCGGTGCTCGAGGCGCTGGGAACCACCGTGGCGCCGGGGGCGTTCCTGGCACTCTTGTACGCTGCGCTCTTGACCCGCCATGCGTAGCCTGTTCCGGCCCGTGCGGCAAGATCGACTCGCGCACACGCGCATGGTGTGGCTGCCCGGCGCTTTCCACACGCCCGAGGATTTCCTGCAAGCGGGCTTCGATACCGCGGTGGCGCGACGCGGCCTCGACATCGATTTGCAATTCGCCGAGCTCGCCCTCGATCATCTCGGCGATCGCAGCGCCATCGAGCGGCTCGCCCGGGATATCGTGCTGCCGGCCCGCGAGGCGGGTTGCGGCGCGGTCTGGCTGGGTGGTATCTCGCTCGGCGGCTCGTTGGTCCTGGATTACGCCGCGACCGATGCCGGACCGTGGGACGGACTGTGCCTGCTCGCGCCCTATCCGGGCAACCGGCTGTTGATCGGGGAAATAGTTCGCGCCGGGCGCCTTGCCATCTGTCGGCCGCCGCCGCTTGCGGATTGCGACGAAGAACGTCGAATATGGCGTTTCATTCAAGAGCCAGGCGCCAGAAGAGCGCCTGTGTACCTGGGCTACGGGCGCGATGATCGCTTTGCGCGCGGGCTCGATCTGATGGCGCAGGCGCTGCCGCCGGCGGCAGTGCAGGTGATCGAGGGCGGCCACGATTGGTCCACGTGGTCGGCACTCTGGGAAGGATTTTTGGATATGAGCTGGGCATGAATCAAGAGGTCAAGCAGCGCTCCGCGGGTATGCCGCTCCTGTACGGTTCGGCGGCAATTCACCTTGCGGCGGCCGCCGTGACGATCGCTCGCCCGCGGCTCTGGCCGTGGGCGTTGGGTGCCGTGGTGCTCGATCACCTGTTGATCGCTGCCGCGGGACTCTGGCCGCGCAGCAATTGGCTGGGCTCGAACTGGACCCGTCTGCCTACGCAGAGCGCCGCACGCGGCGAGATCGCGATCACCATCGACGACGGGCCCGATCCGGAAGTCACCCCGCGCGTGCTCGAGGTGCTGGCCGCCTTCGAGGCACGCGCCAGCTTTTTCTGCATCGGGGAGCGCGTGACGCGCTATCCGGACCTTGCGCAAGAGATCGTCCGCCGCGGCCACAGCGTCGAGAACCACTCGCAGCGGCACCGGCACTCGTTCTCACTGCTCGGACCTTGGCGCATGGCTCGTGAAATCGCCCAGGCGCAAGAGTGCATCGCGCGCGTAACCGGCGAGCGCCCGCGCTTTTTTCGAGCGCCCGCCGGGCTCCGCAATCCCTTTCTCGAGCCGATCCTCAAGCACCTGAAATTGCAGCTCGTGAGCTGGACGCGGCGCGGCTTCGACACGGTCAACGCCGACGCCGACGATGTCTACCGCCGCTTGAGCCACTCCCTGATCGACGGCGACATCTTGCTGCTGCACGACGGCCACGCGGCGCGCGCGCCCGCAGGCGCACCCGCCGCCGGGACGCCGGTGATCCTGGAAGTGCTGCCGCGATTGCTCGAGACTTTGCGGCGGCGGCGGCTGCAGCCCGTCAGCTTGCGCGCGACGCTCCCATGACACCGCTGGTCCTGTCCAAATTCACCGCCACGAGCTGCATCGGCCGAGGCACGGCGCAGACACTCGAGTCGGTCGTCAACGAGCGCAGCGGACTTGCGCCGTGCCGCTTCGAGAGCGTGCGTCTCGATACTCACGTGGGAGAGGTCGCCGATGTCGACGCACAGGGGCTGCCGCAGGAATGGCGCCGCTGGGATTGCCGCAACAATCGGCTGGCCGAGATCGGCCTTAAGCAGGACGGCTTCACCGAGGCCGTCGAGGAGGCCGCACGTCGCTACGGCCGTGCGCGCGTGGGCCTGTTCCTCGGCACGAGCACCGCGGGCATTCTGCAGACCGAGCTCGCTTACCGCGCGCGTGATCCGATCACGGGCGCGCTGCCCGAGGCATTCGACTACGCAGGGACGCACAACACCTTCTCGGTCGCAGACTACGTGCGCCGGCGCCTGCGCCTCGAGGGCCCGACGGTGGTGGTCTCCTGCGCCTGCGCCTCGAGCGCGAAGGTATTCGGCGCGGCGCAACGCATGATCGAGGCGGGCCTCATCGATGCAGCGCTCGTGGGGGGAGTCGATTCGCTGTGCCTCACCACGCTCTACGGCTTTCACTCGTTGCAGCTCTGCGCCGCAGGGCCGTGCCGCCCGTTCGATGTCGCGCGCGACGGCATTTCCATCGGCGAGGCAGCGGCATTCGCGCTGCTGGAGCGGCCATCGAGCCGCACGGCGAGCGCTGACGTGCTGCTGCTCGGTGTCGGCGAATCGAACGACGCCTATCACATGTCGGCGCCGCATCCCGAAGGTCGCGGCGCGCGACTTGCCATGGAGGCCGCGCTTCTCGACGCGGGCCTCGAGCCCGGCGCCATCGATTACATCAATCTGCACGGCACCGGCACACCGAGCAACGATCGCTCGGAGAGCCACGCGGTGACGAGCGTGTTCGGCCCCGCCACGCCGTGCAGCTCGACCAAGGGCGCAACGGGCCACGCGCTGGGTGCGGCCGGAGGATTGGAAGCGGTGATCAGCGCGCTCGCCCTGCAGCATTCGCTCATGCCGGGCGGAGTCAATACCGAGCACGTAGACGAGACACTCACCGCCCGCTACATCCGCCACAATCGCAGCGCTGCACTCACGCGTGTGCTCACCAATTCCTTCGGCTTCGGCGGCACGAATTGCAGTCTGATCCTCGGCCGCGCCGGATGAAGATCGAGGCGTACGTGGCGGGCATCGGAGTGCTCGGGCCGGGACTCGATGGTTGGCCGGCGAGCCGCAATGTGCTGGCCGGAGAGCGCCCGTACGCGCCGGTGCCGACGGTGTTGCCCTTGCCCGCGTTGCTGTCCGCGACGGAGCGCCGCCGCACCGGACGCGTGGTGCGACTCGCCCTCGCCATCGCGGTGGAGGCTGTCGAGCACGCGAACGTTGCGGCCGCGCAGCTGCGGAGCGTCTTCACATCGTCGACGGGAGACGGGCAGAATTGCCATGAGCTCTGCGAGTCGCTCGCGGAACCCGCTCCCGAGATCTCGCCCACCCGCTTTGCCAATTCCGTACACAATGCGGCGGCTGGCTACTGGAGCATCGCGACGAGCGCCATGCAGCCCTCCACCGTGCTGTGCGCGTTCGACGGCAGCTTTTGCGCGGGTTTGCTCGAGGCGCTCGTGCAGGTGGCGGTGGATGAGGAGCCGGTATTGCTGGTGTCCTACGACGCGGATTATCCCCCGCCCATGAACGCGAAACGGCCCGTGCCGGATGCCTTCGGCGCGGCCTTGGTGCTGACGCCACGGCGCGGACCCGACTCGCTCGCGCGTCTCGAGATTACGCTTTGCAAGGAGCCTGCCGATCGGCTCGAGGAACCGCTCGATGTCTTGCGACGTTCGAACCCCGCTGCGCGGTCGGTGCCCTTGCTGCGGCACCTGGCGATCGGTCGGCCCGCACGCACGGTGCTCGAGTATCTGGACGGATCGAGCCTCGCCGTGGATATCGAGCCGTGCGCTTGAATCGCGACTGGATCGAATCGCACATCCCGCACAGCGGCCGCATGTGTCTGCTGGATGAGGTACTCGACTGGGAGAGCGATCGAATTCGCTGCGCGAGCGGCGGCCACCGCGCCGCCGATCATCCGCTGCGGGCGTATGGACGGCTCGGCATCGCTTGCGGCATCGAGATCGCGGCCCAGACCATGGCCGTGCACGGCGCCCTCAGCGCCGCCGACTCGAGCAGCCGCCCGCGCGCTGGGCTCCTCGCCGGTGTGCGCGGCGTGCGCATGTACGCGGCGCGGCTCGATGAGGCACAAAACGACATCATATGCCAGGCAACGCGCGTCGCCGGCGATGAGGACACGGCCCTGTACGAGTTCGAGCTCAGCTGCGCAGGCTCGGCCCTGCTGCGCGGCCGCGCCACGGTGGTGCTCGACGCGGGCGACCCGCGCACGCGCAGGTGGCCGGCAATGAGCGTGCCGCGATGAGCGATCCGCAGTTGCGGGCGTTGGTCACGGGCGGGAGCGGTGCGCTCGGCGCCGCGATCTGCCGGCGGCTCGGCGCCGCGGGCCATCTCGTGTACGTACACGCCAATCGCAACGAGTCCGCGGCGCAAGAAGTCGTGCGCGAGATCCGCGCTGCCGGCGGGGAGGCGCTGGCCGTCACCTTCGACGTGACCGACGCGGAAGCGACGCGTGCAGCGTTGGATCGCATCTTGGACGAGGCGCCCATACAAATCCTGATCAACAACGCCGCCATCCACGACGATGCCGCATTTCCGGGCATGAGCGCCGTGCAGTGGCAGCGCGTCATCGATGTCGCCCTGAAGGGCTTCTACAACGTCACGCAACCGCTCATGCTGCCGATGATCCGCACGCGCTGGGGACGCATCGTGAGCATCTCCTCGGTCGCCTCACTCATCGGCAATCGCGGACAGGTGAACTACGCCGCCGCCAAGGGCGCGCTCAATGCCGCCACCAAGGCTCTGAGTCTCGAGGTCGCGAAGCGCGGGATCACGGTGAATGCGGTCGCACCGGGCATCATCGCGAGCGGCATGAGCGCGGCGCTGTTCGATGCGGCGACCATAGCGGCGCTCGTGCCCATGCAGCGCGCCGGCAGCGAGGATGAGGTGGCGAGCCTGGTCGGCTATCTCGCCTCCGCCGAGGCCGGCTACATCACCGGTCAGGTCATCTCCGTGAACGGTGGCATGGCCTGAAATGAGCACGGCGAGCGCAGCCCTCGCGAGCCCTCACAAAAACGAGCTGCTTCTTTTCTTCACGCTCCTCGAGCTGACACTCATCGTGCTCGCAGGACGCCTCGGCGGTGCCGTCGCGCGGCGCTGCGGACAATCCGCGGCGGTGGGCGAAATCATCGTCGGCATTATGCTCGGGCCCTCGCTTTTCGGATGGCTCAGCCCACGGACGTTCGACTTCGTATTTCATTCGGCCCCTCCCGAGGCCTTGCAAGTACTCTCGAGCCTCGGACTCGTGCTGTTGATGTTCCAGATCGGCCTGGAATTCGATTTTGCGCACTTGCGTCAATCGACCAACCGGGCGGCAGTCGTGCGCGTGGCGGCGGCTTGTCTGGTGCTGCCCTTCGCCGCCGGATTCGCGCTGGCATTCGCGATGTCGTCGGGTGACACGTCCCAAGGCGCGCGCATCAACATGGCGCTGTTCGTCGCCACTGCGTTTTCCATCACGGCACTGCCCATTCTAGGACGCATGATGATCGAGCTCGGTCTGCAGCGCTCCAAGCTGGGCGTGATCTCCGTGACCGCGGCCGCCGCGAACGACGTCGTGGGATGGCTGTTGCTCGCGCTGATCACGGCTCTTGCGGTGAGCGACTTCGATGTGCGTCGCTGGGGTCTGAAAGTCGCGCTGGTCGCGCTGTTCGTGCTGATCAGCATCAAAGCGGTGCGGCCGCTCCTGAAAGCCGCGGTGCGCCGCACCAATCTGCGCGGCGGTCGGATGTCGGGGAATCTCCTCGGCTGCATGCTCGGCGTCATATTCCTGAGTGCCATGACCACTTCGGAGATCGGTATCTTCGCCATATTCGGCGGGTTTCTGATGGGCGTGATCCTCTTCGACGAGCCTGAGCTGGTGACCGCCTGGCGAGTGCGCGTCGGCGATTTCGTAACGGTGTTCTTCCTGCCGATCTTCTTCACCTACACCGGCCTGCGCACGTTCATCGGCGGCCTCGATACCGCGGCCGATTGGGGCTGGTGTCTGGCCGTTGTGGGCCTCGCCACGCTGAGCAAGCTGGGGGGCGCCTACTGGGCGGCACGGCGCTCGGGGTTCGATCATACGGAGTCCGCGATGATCGGCTTCATGATGAATACGCGCGCGCTCATGGAGCTCATCGTCATCAACGTGGGCTTCGACCTGGGCGTGATCTCGCAGAAGCTGTTCACCATGCTGGTGATCATGGCGATCGTGAGCACGGTGATGACGACGCCGGCGCTGCGCCATTACATGGCGCGGGCGCGGCGTGGCGCCGATCATCCATTGGACAAAAGTCGCATGGACCCCGGATGAGCCAGGAGGCATATCGGTACTATCGGGTTGCCATGACGCAACGCCAAGCGGAAAGTGCCATGCCGGTGAAAATCAACAAACCCAACATTCTGGTCATCTTCGGCGACGCCATCGGTCAGTCCAATATCAGCGCGTACTCCCATGGAGTGAGCGGATACAAGACACCGAATATCGACCGAATCGCCAAACAAGGCATGATGTTCACGGATTACTACGCGGAGACCAGCGGTACTGCCGGCCGGTCATCGTTCATCACGGGGCAATCGCCGAAGCGCACCGGGTTATCAAAGATCGGCATCCCGGGCGCGCCGCTCGGACTTCAGGCGCGCGACGTCACGATAGCGCAAGCACTCAAGCCACTTGGATATGCAACCGCGCAGTTTGGCAAGAATCACCTGGGCGATCGCAACGAGTTTCTGCCCACGGTCCACGGCTTCGATGAATTCTTCGGCAATCTCGATGACCTGCATGCCGAGGAACGAGCGGGACGTCCCTATTGGACCCAAGACGGCAAGGTATATGTGCTTGCGAACTCACCGCGCGGGGTATTGCGCTGCAAAGCTTCCCACAAGAACGATCCCACGAGGCACCCGCGCTGGGGCCGAGTCGGCAAGCAGACGATCGAGGACACCGGGCCGCTGAATCGCAAACGCATGCAGACCATCGATGATGAAACGACTGCCGCCGCGATCGGCTACATTCGAGCCCGATCCAAAGCCGGCACGCCGTTTTTCGTGTGGATGAATACCACGCGCATGCATGGCTCCACGCTACGCGATTCGATGCGCGGCCAGTGCGGCATGCCCGGCAACGCCTATGCCGACGGCATGGTCGAGCACGATCGTGACGTGGGCAAATTGCTCGACGCGTTGGATGAGCTGGGAATCACCGACGAAACCATTGTCATTTATTCAACCGACAATGGACCCCGCCGGCTCACCTGGCCCGCCGCCGCCACGACACCTTTCCGTAGCGAGCAGGATGCCAACTGGGAAGGCGCGTTCCGTGTCCCGGCGATGATCCGTTGGCCTGGGCATGTGAAATCCGGGGAAGTGTCGAACGAGATTGTTTCCGGCCTGGATTGGTTCCCGACTCTTCTGGCAGCGGCAGGCCAAACGACCATTAAAGAGGACCTACTTCGGGGCAAGGAGATTGGCGGGACCAAGTACCAGATCCATTTGGACGGCCACAATCAACTCGATCACTTGACGGGAAAGCGTGCGAAGGGCGCCCGCACGGACTTTGCATACTTCAACGACGACGGCGAGCTTGTCGCTTATCGCTATGATGTCTGGAAGGCCGTGTTTCGCGAGCAAAGAAAGCCGGCAGGCTTTCGGGTCTGGTACGAGCCGTTCACGGATTGCCTCCTCCCAAAAGTATTTCATTTGCGTATGGACCCGTACGAGCGCGCTGACGTCTGCGGTGAATACGATAGGTGGCGCCTTGAGAATGCCTATGCTCTGGGTTGGCTGACCATCAAGGCGAGCGCGTACTTGCAGACGTTTGAGCAGTATCCGCCGAGTCAGTCGCCGGCGAGTTTCACCGTCAAATCCGCCGCAAAGGAGGCGCAGCACAAAATCGAAGAGGCAGAAAAGAACCGCTGAGTACGGCGGCGGCGGCGACCCGGCGCCGCTATTGCGGCAACTGCAATTTGTGCAGCAACACGGTGAAGCGGGGGTCGCTGCGCAATGAATCCACCAACGGATCATCCATCAGGAGCGTAAGACCCGCATCCCGCTGTGAATAGGAGCGGTCAAGCCAGTCAAATGCGAGATCCTTCTCGCCGCGCCATGCGTGGACTTGCGCGATCTGGTAGGCCGCTGTGTCGGCAAAGGCGGCCTCTAGCTCATCGAGCGCCGCTTGCGATTCCTTGTGGTGCGCCAGCGTATGTTCCGCCATCGACTCACCGGTCAGCATCAGCCAGCGAGCATCCGAGATACTCTGGAACGTCGCCAGCGCCGCGGGTGCTTGGTCCTCGAACAATTGCACGTACCCGAGATAGCCGAGCGCACGAGAGGCCTTTGGACTGATCTCGAGCGCGCGACGCGTTGACTCGCGTGCGGCCGGAAAGTTGTGGGCATACAGTTGCGCGCGCGCAAGCAACGTCCATCCTGTCGTCGACAAGGGGTCCAGCTCGACGCCCTTGCTTAGCGCCTTGGTAGATTCGGACGCGTGTCCCGTCACGATCAGCAGCATGCCCAGCTGAACGTAGTTCGCGGCCTCGCCAGGGCCAATGGCCATGGCCCGATCTGCGTCGGCCCGGGCGCCGGCCCAATCCCACGTATGCAGCGTGCGCAGAAAGCTTCGGGCGCGATAGCCGGCGGCATCTTCGGGCCCGAGCTCGATCGCTCTGTCTGCCGCAACTTCGGCGCGCTCCATACCGGCGTTATCACCGCTGTCGTCCGCCACCATGAACTCGGCTCTGGATAGGCCGGCGTATGCGTCTGCATAGCGCGGGTCCAACAGCGTCGCCTTCTTGTAGGCCGCGGCGGCAAGTCGAAAGCCCTCGGTGTCGAAGCGGTTCGCGAATTGGTTGCCGAGCAAGTACTCGCTATACGCCTCAGGGCTCGAGGCCCGTTGCGCGGCGGTTTGGCGCGCCGGTGCGAGCTTGAGCTTCAATGCCGCCACGACGGCGGCGGCGATGTCGTCCTGAACCGCGAACACGTCGGACATTTCACGATCGTAAGTCTCGGACCACAAGTGCTCATCGTCCGCAGCGCGAATGAGCTGCGTCGTGACCCGCAGGTGGTTGCCCGACCTGCGCACGCTCCCCTGAAGGATATTGGCAACATGCAGTTTGCTTGCGATCGTCGGGATGTCATCCGATTTTCCCTTGAACGAGAACGACGAGGTGCGCGCGATGACATGCAACCCCGGTGTTTTGGCAAGGAGGTCCAAGAGCGTTTCGGCGAGCCCGTCCGAGAAATACTCCTGGTCCTTCTTCTCGTTCATATCCGTGAAGGGCAGCACCGCGATGGAATTCGCGTTCACTGCGGGCGCTGCGGTTCCGCTCGCGGCAGGCGCCCCCGCCGTCGAGCTTGGGGCGGCGGCGGGATGTTTGGACAATATGAGCTTGTCGATCGCCAAGTAGCCGCCGATCACGACCGCCAGACCGAGTGCAACGCCCAGCCGCATCGGAAAGCGAACTGCCGCGCGCGATGACGGGGCCTCGGGCGCGATCGCCGCACGCGGTACGCTTTGACGGGTCTTTGGCAGCGGAGGCTGCGAGGTCGCCGCCTGTTCCCCCGACAACAACTGCCTGACTCGCTCGACAAAGGTCGCGGGTGTATTGCCACCGGGAAGCCTCGTCCACTGCACGTCCCGGAACCTGTCCGGGACGTGCTCGTCGGTGTCCTCCGTGTCGTCGACGACGACGGGCAGGAGAAATGCCCTCGCCGCCGACATCAAATGCGATCGGTCCACCGCGAGCTTCCACTCCAGACGGAAATAGCCCTCTTCCCGGGAGTGGGTGTTGCGGGAGATGAGCGGAATGAACAGGGCGCAGGTCTTGATCTGGCGGCGAATCGAGGAATCCCACGCGTCGCCGCCCCGCAGCTCACTCTGGTCAAACCAGACTTCGATGCCGGCCGCCCGCAGTGCCTCGCAAATGCGCCGCGCAGGCTCCGAGTCCTGCGAGGCATAGCTGAGGAAGACGGCCTTGGACGTATCCGTCATCGAGTGACGAAGAACGCCGCAGTAGCCATGCCGGGAACGACCTTTATTCGTGAGATGTTCATTATTCTCGATCTATTCGACAGCTCATTGATCTGTGGCACCGCAACTTCATAGCCTATCAGGGCCTCCGCCGCAGATCACGCCCTCCGCTGAGAGAACCCGCGGGTTTGGGGCGTCACCGCGAGTGGAATTCATTGTCGCCTGAGTGAAGCCGGTCTGCTTGCGATTCGCCCATCGCGCGGCCGTTGTGATTGCCTGCAAGACTTTGGTCTACGGTCTGGTCGTAGTCTTACTCGGGATTGGCGAGAAGATTTTTCACGCTGGTCGCCGGACCGGCAGTCTTCAAGGCGGCATCGACTTTGTAATCTCCCACGCAAATCTGGATCGATTCTTAGGGATGGTGCTGCTGGTTAGCTTAGTCGTCGGGTCATATCTCGTATTGCAACATGTCGACCGCGCGATGGGTGAGGGAGCGCTGCTCCGGTTGTTCTTCGAGCGGCCTCGCCGCGCAGACGTCGAAAATCCACGCAGCGCCAACGATGCGGCTCGCGTTCAAGAGTGAGATAGGAGCGATGGCTGACTCAGCACTCGGTCCCCTCTAGTAGTTTTACGAGGTCACAACTCGACACACCGCGGTTAGCCTAGCCCCATTGTTTCTTGCCACCGAATGGGCACTGCATGTCTGCGATCGCGGCAACCTGTGTACTCATAGCGGACCAGCATCACAGCCTGTTCCAGGGGATCCTCGGACTTCTCGAGACAACCTTCGACAAGGTGTTTCTCGTGACGGACAAAGTATCGCTGCTGGCAGGGGCCGCACGGCTGCAACCCACAGTAATCGTTATGGATATCGCCTATGCGGCGGGCAACCTGCCTGATCTGGTGAGCGCGCTCCGGCAGCAGACCTCAGCGGCGAAGCTTCTGTTTCTGAGTGTGCACGATGAACCCACGGTTATTGTCGCGGCGAGAGCTGCAGGCGCGGACGGATTGGTTCTGAAGCGTGCCCTCGGTCGGGACCTGATGCCGGCAATCGACGCGCTGCTGGCCGGGCGGCGCTACTTCGACTCGAGCGCAGTCCACTAGGACCATGCGCCTGAAAAGGGAGATCGATATTCTGCCATTGCCCGAAAGCCGGGACGATGTCGATCCGATCGCCTATCCGCGGCGGAGCGCAGTCGCACATCTGAATCGTGTCGCCACGCTCGGCGGACTGTCTGGCGCCCTCGCTCACGAGCTACAGCAACCTCTGACAACGATAATGTGCGATGCAGAGGCTGCCCAACTGCTCGCCGCCCAACAACAGTTCGACGCCGCAGAGCTCCGTGAAATCCTTCAGGACATCGCCAGTGCCAGCCGGCGTGCCGCAGAGATCATCCGGAGTCTGCGCTCGATGTTGATTCGCGGAGAAATCGAGCCTCGAAGCTTAAACATCAGGGAACTCGTTTGCGAGGTTTCGACACTGGCGCGCGCCACGCTCATCGAGCGGAACGTGCAACTGAGCGTAGACATCGATGAGGGCGTCCCGGAAATGCAGGGTGATCGCATCGAACTTCAACAGGTGTTGCTAAATCTGGTGCTGAACGCCTGCGAATCGATGGGTGCCAATGCTGCAGAAGACCGGCGGATAGAGATCGTGGTCGCTCTCGACGCTAGCGAGGGTGTAATCCGCACCTCGGTTCTCGATCGTGGCAAAGGGATCGAACTCGAGCAGATCGGGCGACTCTTCGAACCGTTCTTCACGACCAAGAAGAGCGGCTTGGGACTTGGGCTCGCGGTCTGCCGGTCCATCATCGCTGCGCACAAGGGTCGCCTGTGGGCGACCCGCAGAGCCGGTGGCGGGGCCGCGTTTCATTTTACCGTACCAATAGCCGCAAGAGAGTGACCGAATGATGCTACTCCTGTGAGATATCGCGCTTGGTGTAGTCCGCAAGCATCGCTGTCGAGATCAAACTCAGGATCGCAGCAATAATCGCGCGCCTAAGCTGCCTGCGGTCGTCCGGTTCCGGTGACAAGCCTTGTACCATGGCAGCCTCCGTTCTTTTTATAGCGCGACATGGTCGCCCAAGCACTCCGGCTTGGCAACCGCATGCGTTAGCCGTCGCGCGTCCGGCAGGCCTAGATCAAGCGTAAGTGTCGAGCATGCCGAGCGGTGCCCTGGAGAGCTGCACCGAGGATGAGGCGACGGGCGCCGTCTCGCGAGCGCCGCTGGAGGCTCGGCTATACGGTAACTCGGGCGCGGAACGTTCGTGGAACGAGCGCTGGGAGATATCGACACTCACCTGCGTGAAGCCCTGTGAGCTCAGCAAGTCGCGCAGTTTCGGCGCGCTCGATTCAAGCGCCTCGCGGGTCACCGCACTATGTGTACTCATCGCGATCTGAGCGTGCCCGCCTTGCACGGCAATCTGCAGCTCGATCGGTCCGAGCTGCGGCGGATTAACCGACAGCTTGGCGCTACTCCAGCCGTTGTCCACTGCAAGAGAGACCTTGTCCGCTACGCCTTGCGGAAAATCAGCGCTGTCCACGTCGGCGTGCACGCTCACCGTGGGGACGGGAGCGGCGTCGCTCGAGCTCGACGCCCCCGTGGTGCTGAGTTGCTGAAGTGCGGCTGCCCCATCGCCGTTGGGGAGCGAGCCCGAGCCCGTGCCCGTGTCGGAGCCGGAATCGCCGGCACCGCTGTGCCCGTGCGCATCGGCGCCGCTGCCGAGCGACGCGATGGCTGCGAAGCTCGTCGCCGCTGTGTCCGGCGCTGTTGCCGAAGAGACGGGGCCGGTGCCGGGCATCATGAAACCTTGCAGCGCGGTGATCGGCGAGGATGCGGACGCGGCGGCATTGGCTGCCTGCAATGCGGATGCGGCGGAGCCCGTCGCGTCCGAGCCTTCACTCAGCGCTAGATTGATAAGAGCGCCGCTCGCAACCGGAGCTTGCGCGGCGGCCGCGGCGTCGGCCGGCGCCGTTGAGGTGGCCGAAGTCGAGGCAGTTTGCGCGGCGGTGCGAGCACCAGCCGCCGCAGTCCCACTCCCGGATGCGAGCGGCTGGAGCCTTAAGCCGGAAACCGGGCTCGGGGTCGCACGGACGACGCCCATCGGAGTGCTCGGCGCGGACGGCTTCGTGGCCGGGGCGGCGACCGCTGGGACCGCCGAGGCGTCGCTCGGCTGCGCCGTGGCGGCAGAAGTGGCGGAAGCAGCGGAAGTGGCGGAAGAACCGTCCGGCGCGGTCGCGACGGCAGCCGCTGGAGGATCGAGATCGGTTGCCGTGGCAGCGAACACCGCGCCCTGAGCGCCCGCGGCATTTTGTGGGGAACCAGTCGCAGCGGCGGGGTCGGTGCCCGCGGGCTCGACGTCTGCCGAAGCGGTCGGCAATACCATGCTCGGCATCGCGGCCCCGGCGGCACCCGCCGGGGTGGCGCCTGCGACACCCGGAGTCGCCGGGGGCCAGGCAGCTGGGGCTCCGGCGTCCAGGCCCGGAGAGGCGGCGGCAGCAGCGGCATTCGGGCCTAGCAGAAGCGCCGGCAGCGCCGGCGCCGCGGCAGGCGTGGCTGCCGCAGGCGGCGTAACACTGCCGGATGGCGGCAACGCATCGCCGCTCCGCTTGCCGGCAGCCGGCTTGGCAGTGTCGTCTTTTCGGCTGTTCTTGGCTGAGACTCGGTCGAGCGCTCCGGCAAAATCCCGCGCGCCGGATGAGCTCGCGGTGCTATCCCCGGACGCGAGGGCGTTTTGCGGGCTCTCTTGCGGCGGAGCCTGCTGGGATACTGTGACCACGGGCGTGCGGATAGCGAGGATGGCGGCGTTCATGGTCCATGAGGTAGCAAGCGACGTGCCAAGCGTGGCGCGTCTCTGTCAGGCTCGATGCGCAGACACTAATATGAGTGAATCCATCACCGAGTCGGGAGTCATCGCATGCTGCTCGAAGTAACCGACACACCGCGCGAACGCGATGAAGCGTTTGTCATTGCGCAGACCCGGGCTTACAACGCGACATTTGCCGAGACTGATCACCGAACTCTCTGCGCGTTCGCCCGGGATGACAACGCCGCCATCGTCGGCGGCTTAACGGGCAGGACTTATTGGCGCTATTTGGACATCGCCTTCCTCTGGGTCGATGAGAAATATCGCGGGCGTGGCGTTGCCACCCAACTGATGAACGCGGCGGAGGATGAAGCCCGCAACAGGGGATGTGAGCACGTTTTTCTGGATACCCTGAGCTTTCAGGCGCTCGGGTTTTATCAAAAACTGGGTTACACCGAGTTTGGGAGGCTCTCCGGATTTAGCGGGAAACACGACCGTTACTGGTTGTGCAAGTCGCTGGGTCGCGGCCTAGAAACCAACGCCCACAGAGATTTGGACTGAGTGGCCTTCGTAAGTCCATTGGTTCGAGTACTCGTCAAAGTACTTGAAGCTCAGAGTCACCTTCCGAGCCGGTAACACGAAGTTCAGCCCCGCGCCGATGGCGTTGACCCGGTAGCGCTGCGCTTCCTGGGCGACTGTGATCTCGCGGCCCCGTCTTCGCCGTGGTCTGCCATGCCCCATAGCCAAGCAGCCCAACTTGCAGTCGTGAATCCGTAAATGTAAATGCCCTCATGAGTGAATAGTCGAGGTCAAACGTCTCGCCGGGATGAATATGCGTGCCCGACTGAGTGCCATGAAATTCGTACATCTCAAAGACAGAGAGTGTGGTCGCCTTATCCTCGGATAAGTAGAACGTTTCGCCCGCTGAGATCGCCGGCGTCCAGTACCCGCTACCCACATTGTCGTTCGCACCAGCGTTGAATTTGCCGGTCGGTGCAAGGAAGCCGACAATGCCACGAATGTCGGCACGTTCGTTGCGCCAGCCAAGAATAGCGGGCTGAAAGTAAAGGTCCCCCACAGCCACCGCCGCCACTGATAGCACCCTGAGCACTGGAAGTCAGCGAATTGTTCGCGATCGGTATCGTCACGGCGGATGAGAACCGTGCACCTCCCAGCATCGCTATTTCCTGGCTGCCCGCCCAAAGAATTGTGTTCATGTCGAGCAGTACGGATTGCTCTCCGGTGGCAAGCACCTCGCCGCTACCCCCCACCTGCTCGCTGCGCGAGTAAAACAAGAAGGCGTTGCTGTACGTGAATCCGGGCGCGGCACCGACGCCGGAATTGATGGCGCTGAGACCAAGAGGATAGACACCGCGGTTCTGCGACTGGGCTGAGGTCGCGACCAACGCCAGAACGGCGACCAGAACCCACGGCGGTCGCGCGGCTGCCACGTGCCCACTCACTGACTGCCAGCCGCTTCCCGCGCGCGTAGGGGGTTTGCCGCCAACCGTGGGACGGTCGCCAAACGGCGCAAACCGTCGAAGGCGGCGTACTTGTAAGCGTAGCTATAGGTCGGCGTGTTGAGCGACATGTTGGCGATGGTGTTTACCGTCCCGCCGCAGCGAATCACCATCTGGCCGATGCCGACGATCTCCGACGCGATGTCGCCGATGCAGTGAACCCCGATCAGCTTCCGATCGGCTTTTAAAAAGATGAGCTTCAGCAGCCCGCCGCGGCCGGCAATGGCGCCGCGCGGCGTGAGCGCAAGGTCGGCGCGGCCCACCTCGTAATCGATGCCTTGTTCGCGGCACTGCTCCTCGGTGAGGCCGGCACCGGAAACCTCCGGCATCCCATAAATCGCCGATACGGGACACGGGTCGACAGTCCCTTCGAACGGGATGCCAAACGCGTGACAGATCGCGACTCGTCCTTGCTCCATCGCAATCGAGGCGAGCGTCGGCCGAATCACGTCACCCGCAGCGTAAATGCCCGGCGCGGTCGTGCGGAATTGCGCGTCTACGACGATCCGCCCGCTGGAGTCGCACTCCACCCCTGCGGCCTTGAGGCCGAGACCTTGAGTATCCGCGACGCGGCCGGAGGCAAACAGGAGCGTATCCGGAAAGAGCCTCTGGCCCGTCGATAGCTCCACGTCGAGACCGGCCTCCCTCGCCGCGACGCGTTCCACACTCGCGCCGAACAGGAGCTTGATGCGCCACTTGACGAAGAGGCTTTCCATACACGCCGACACTTCACCATCCATGGCCGACATGAGGCGCGTGCCGCGCTCGAGGAGCGTCACCTCGGCGCCCAGGGCTTGGCAGATGGTGGCAAACTCGACGCCCACCGCTCCTCCGCCTGCGATGACAATGGCTTTGGGGACGCGGCCGCGCTGCAAAATCGTGTTCGTGTCGCACACCCCCGGGATCTCGAAGGAGATGTTCTTCGGCCGGGCGGGCCGCGAGCCGGACGCGATCAGGATCGTCTTGGCGCGGATTTTTCGCACCCGCTCATCCCCATCGGACACGATCACGCCGCCGGCCGGATCGAGCCGGGCGGTGCCGCGGATAAAATCGACGTCGCGGCTCGCGATGTTGTCTGCCGTGACCTTTTGCAGAAGCTCGCAAACAGCCTGCGTGCGCTTGCGAACGATATCGGTCGCGATCTCGGGGGGCGCTGCCATCCGCAGTCCGTAAACATCGCCCTGGCAGAATCCTGAGAGATACAGCGCCGCCTCGCGCAGCGTCTTGGTCGGCGCACCGCCGGTCGTCGTCACCGTTCCGCCCGGCTGGGCCTTCTCGATCACCGCCGAGCGGTGGCCAAAAAATGCCGCGAGCTCGGTGGCGCTCTCGCCCGCCGGGCCCGCTCCGATGGCGACCAGGTCATACGTGTCCGTCATCTCCCAGGCCCGCGTTCATTTCATCGTGGCGACGTTCCGCCAGAAGTTCTTCAGACTCTCCGTAACGCCCAAACAGCGTGGTGAAGTGCGTCGAGTCCACCAGTACGATGTCTCCGGCACGTTGCTTCTCCGGCGGCATCCACACGAGGCAGTTGAACTCCGTGTTCCCTGCCGCGGTAAACGGGTGCGGACGCTCCGGCTCGATCGGCTGGCGCGCCAGCACGTGAATCGCCTTGCTGTTCTTGTCGGTGATCTCGTAGTGCGGCAGGTGCCGATGGAAACTGAGCGTCGTGACGTCCTCTGAGGAGCCCTCGCTTGTCGAGGTCGCGGAAGCTCGTGAGCGGCGCGGTCTCCGTCGTCCCCTTGACCCGGGCCGGACAGAGTCCCCAGATGTTGTGCACCGGTACCCCGAGCGCCTTCATCAACGAGCGGCCGTACTGCGTGAAGCGCTGCTGGCGCGGCACCAGGCGATCACCGTGATGAACGTATTCCATCTGCCGCTGCTTCAAGTCATCGGTGAAGCCGACATCATGGTGCGGGGCGAGCAGCAAGCAGGTGCCTTCACGCTCGAGCCACTTGCGAATGGCCGCCACTTCCTCGGGTGTGCACTGCCTCCCCGGACTGTAGATGGTCGAGCCCGAACACCATGAGGGTGTCGGTGTCGGCGAGAATCCGCTCGTCGATCGGCAGCCTGAAGCCCGCCTGGTCGACGCGCTGGAATACCGCTACGGGGTGGCCCGTGACCTCGCCCGCCAGTTGCTGGAAGTTGAGCGCGGAGTGATGGAACAACTCGAGCGTGCCGGCGATCCCCTGTAGGAACTGCGCCGCACCCCACTCGGGCTCCTCGTAGGCCGGCCACACCACCGTGCGCACCTCGGTCATGGTCGAGAAGCGATTCTCCATCGCGGCCGGATCGCGCTGCGCCTCGAACGGATAGCTCCAGGTCCAGTAGATGCTCAGCCGGCGTTTGCCCGGTGTGTATTTGCGGGCAACGTGCGTCTGGTTATAAGTGCGAGCGGGCGGGGGTGGTGTACTCATGAGTGGCCTCCTGGCACGTGAATCAGCTGGCTTTACCGTCGCGAGCCAGCGCAGTGCCTTAAGTCCTGGTAAAAAAAAGTAAGCTCCGCCGCGCACGGTCGTGAACGCGGGCAGGCCGGTGATCTTTCTGCGAATCGGCCGTTTCGGGATCTTGAATTCGAGGGTGCCATCTTGAGTGCCGATGATCGGGTCGTGCTCATTACCGAGTTCATGAAAGTTCCTGTCGTTCACCCATACGTTCTGCGCGAACTCGAACTGCCGGATGAGGCTCGCGCAGATCACGAACGCCGCGATGCCGCGCTCCTGACCGTCATCCGCCATACCCTCCGGAAGAGACGGCCCATACGTCGCGCCGCGGCGGATCATGCGCCGACGGTTCATGTTGGCCGCCGTGTCGCGCGGGTTCATGCGGCGAATGTGCGAGCCGAGCGGCACGGCGTAACCCTGCGGGTCCTCGCGCTTGTAGTTGAAATTGTTGTTGCGCTGAGGATCGGCCCCGAGCGCCGGATCGTCCTTGTCGGGTGCGAGTGCGAGCGGCGCGCCGCTGCGCCAGCGCCCCATCAACTTCGCGGCGATGAGCTCCTGCTCCTCGTGCGTCTTGCCGTTCGCGCGCAGGAAGTCACGGAACCTGCCGACATGCTCCTCGAGCCGCCGATAGGCCATGAAGCTGCCGTTGCGGAACAGAATTTCCGGCTGCGGCACCGGCAGATCCACCCCACTCTCGTCGGGGTAGCCGAGAATGAACTCGCCCGCCTTGAGCGGGGCTCCCGAGCCGGGCGTCGGTTCTTCCCCCGAGCCTTCGATCACCACCTGCGAAAGCCTGTCGCGGTAACCGAAATGATCGTGCGCGTAATCGAGCGGTGGGGTCGCCTCGAGATCGAGCGTCGACAGCACTTCGACGCCTTGACACTCGGCGACGAGCTTGCGGTGCTCGATGGCACAACGCTCTCGTTCCGTGGCATTGCGCGCGAATAAGATCGCAATGGCGTGCAGATCGGCACTTGCGGTCTTGTCGACCCAGTGCGAGGGATCATTGGCCCCGAAATCGCCGAGCATTTCGGCTCGCGCCACCATGCCCTGGCGGAACTCCTCCGGCAACGCGGCGAGCGCTGCCTCCTCCACCCCGAGCGCACGCAGGCCGTGCCAGGTGAAGGCCACCGTGACCCAGCGATTGTCCTTTTCCACGGATTCTCGCATGGTCTTTGCGGATTGGACCTTGTTCAGCACAGCGGCGAGCCATGCCCGCCCACCCACAGGATCTCTGAACGAGAGGAACTCGTAGCGGCCGGTCAGCGCCGGGGCGCGGTTCAGGAGGATGTGCTGCACGTCGTCCAACTCAAGCACGGCAGGCGGCTCGCTGCTCATTGCATCTGATCAAGCATCTCCGAGAGCGAGGCCTTCACGCGCAGCGCCTTTTTAATCTCGTCCGCCGTCACGATACGGATATTCGCCGTATTCGAGGAAACTGGCTTGCTGGTGCTCGCGCACGAACTTGATAAAGGCCGGCGGATTCGTCTTCCAGTCCTTGGGGAACCCCTCGAGATTTTCAAAAACCGTGTTGAAACCGCCCTCGCTGAAAATCGCTATCGCATCCTCGGTGTATTTGTCGAAGTCTGTATCGAAGATGCCCTGGTACATGAAATAGGTGTCGCCCTTGATGGGAAACAGCACCCAGCGCAAGTAATGCAGCTTCAGTAGGGCGAGGGCATCCGGTTGGGTGGCGATGGTATTTTCGATCTTTCGCGCGTACTCATGGAATGCTTCTTCGCGCCCGGGAATGATCTTCGCCATGACCGAAAAGCCGTAGCACGCAGGGGTCCTCGGGTAGATCGGGCCGTATCTCCCCTGTTCGAGCTTGTCGGCGTGCCCCTTTTGAGATCGCCTTCGCCGCTGGTTTGGTCCAGTCCTTTCGATCGGATGCTTGGGACATAGCGCCACCCCTTTGCTGAATTTGAAGTCACGCCGCTGCGACGGAGAAGGTGGTCGCATAGGCATGTTGTCGGTCATGAGTCCCGCGCGTGCCCGCCGGAATATTTCCGAATAAGGCGATCCGCACGGCTCTAAGCGTGCACTGCGCAAAGAACGTAGCAGACGGCTACACCCGAAACTACTGCCCTTACGGGCATCGGTGGCTAAAGGCCACTGCCCTTACGGGCATTGATGGCTAAGGTCGGTGCCGACGCGGAGCGGCGCGGGCGCAGCGGCGTCCGCTCGCGCGGCGCGCAGCGTGACCGTGAAGTTCGGCGAAGGCAAGACATCACTCCGCCCACTGCGGGAAGGCCTCGATCGCATCCACGATGTTGTGAATGACGTCCGTGTGCGCGTCCTCCTGCCAGCCGCCCGGCGCAGGATTTGAGAACAGATCGCGCGGCCGGCCTTGATCATCGACGCAATAGAGCGTGAAGTTGAGCGCTTGACGCGCCTCGCTTGCGAGGTCCGCCGCGCCCACCGCCTTCGCATAGGACGCGAGCACCGCGCCGTAGGTCGAGACGACTCCGCCCCACGCCTGCTTATCCTCATCCTGCTCGTGGCAGACGACGATGCCGAACTCGCGATGCGTGAAGGTGCGACGCACGAAGTCGACGAGCACATCGCAGTGATTGCGCCAATCCGGATCGCCCGGCTCTCTCGTGTCGAGCAGATACCGGGCGAGATTCAACGGTGCCCACGCGGTGCGGTTGGTCGGCGTCTCATGATCCTCGAAGAACTGGGCAAACAAAGCGCCGTCGACCGCGGCGCTCGGAATCTGATAGCGCGTGATCCAGTCCCAGAGCGAGGCGCGTGCGGCGGCGAATTCGCCATGGCCCTTCTCGAGCAGCGCGTCGTAGAGGCGCAGGATATAAGTCATATTGCCGGATACCGGCCCGCGGCCCTCGCCGCTGCGACAATCGGCGCGAAAAGGCCAGGGTGAATGCGCGGCGCCGCCTTCGACTTGATTGGCCTTCAGTACCCGCGCGTTCTGCAACGCTTGATCGAGGTATATGCGCTCGCCCGTGGCATCGAACAGCAAAGACAGTGCATAGCCCGCGATACCGCCCTTGTCGGGCTCGATCTCGAAGGGCCTATCGCCTTGCGAGCCGCAATCCGGCGGCAGCGGGCATAGATCGCGATGGCCGGTCGAACGTGTGAACAGGGGATAACGCCCCTCATCGGGCGTATTCGCCTCCTGCACCAGGTAGTTCCCGAGGCCGCGCGCGATCGCGAGACAAAAGCCGGTCGACTCGGGACGCCAGGCGGCGTACTTGAGATAGGAGATGATGCCCATGCCGCACTGTGTAGCCGGGATGCTGTCCGTGCGATCGGCTTGGGGCCGCCACTCGGCATCGAGAAAAGTCACGTAGGCGAAGCGCGGGTAGCCACGATCGCTTGGACACGATTGGTAGAACGCCATCTCCCGGGCGAGCGCGTCGCGCCATGGGATCCAGGCAGCGAGCCGTCCGTCGCGGTCAAACCGGGCTGCATGGCCGGCGATGACGACCGGATCGGTGCGCGCGCTAGGCACGTCGCTCCTTGGTCACGACATCGACGCTCTCGGTGCGAGGATCGAAGACGATGCGCGCATCGCCGCGCTCGAGCAGCCGCACCACGCGTCTCACCTTGTCGTCGAGCGAGAGCTCGCGTTCGCCATAATCGGTGCCCTCGCGCAGCACGAAGGACTCGATCACCGCGCGCAGGAGGTCCTGGGCGAGAGCCGTGTGCGGCACGTCGACGGGACTCGCCGACGGCTCGTCGTTCGCTTGGTTGTCGTCCGTCACGCCTGCTTTCTATCAGATTTTGCTTGCTGCAGGAATTCGATCAGCAAGCGGTTGACCTCGAGCGGCTGCTCCTCCGCAACCGAGTGTCCGGCGCCACGGATCAAGTGAACGCCGAGCAGTCTCGTGCATGCGGTTTTTTGCATCGTCTCGAACGCACCGGGCGATTGATAGATGCCCCACTCGCTCGCGCCGGCGATATAACAGGAGGGTACATCGATCGTTCGCCCGGAAAGGCTGTTGAGTTCCCATTCGTATCGGGAGCTGCTCAAAAGCCGGTAAGAATTGAGACCGCCTTGGAAACCTGTTCGAGCGTACTCCGTGCCATAGACTTGCACATCCCGCTCCGTCATCCACGCACAAGCGGCGATCTGTGCCTTCGCGGGCATGTGCTCGGCCATTGTTTGGGCGACTGTCTTGTGAAGATCCATGACATAGTACTCGGGCATTTGCGCCAATTCGCTTGCCGCCCATGATTTCAATGCAAAGGGTTTGTTCCCCGGCCACTCGGCACTCTTGAAGTAGAACCAGGCGCGCAACAAGTCGTGCACGCCCTGCGGCGCATGCCACATGTCAGCGTTCGCGGCGCGGCCGGCATAATAGGAGCGATAATATTTGCGCGGCCGGGGCAATGCCGCGAGATCCCGGTCGATGTCGATGTCCGGGATCCTCGGCAAGGGATGGTCCGCGGTTCCGAGCGGCAGCTCGGGCGCTCCGTCAAACGGAGTGCTCATGAAGACCACGGAGCGAAAAACATCCGGACGAACGAGGGCGCACCATGCGGCCGTGGGGCCGCCCCAATCGTGGCCGACAACGCAGGCTACCTGTTCGTATCCCAATGCCCGGATCAACCCAAGCACGTCGCTGACGCGATTAAGAAGAACATAGGGCAGAAGATCATCATTGAACGCCACCGGACGCGACACGCTTCTGCCGTAACCACGCAGATCCGGGGCGATGACGTGCAACCCGGTCCGCGCGAGCGGCAGCAATTGGTTTCTCCAGGTGTAGGCGAGTTCCGGAAAGCCGTGCAGCAGAACGACGCAAGGTCTCCCCTGCTCCTCGAATCCGGCCTCGAGGATGTGCATCCTGAGGCCGTTGTTGTTGTCGACGTAGCGCGAGCGGATTCCCGCAGGCAGCGTGTCCTTGCCGTACTCGACCTCATCGTTCCGCGCTATCTCGGACGGCTGTGGGATACCCGGGGTCGACGCCAGCGCCGAATTGACCAGCAGGGCGCCGGCGCCCTGCAACAGCCGACGACGAGAGATACCGGTGGATTTGTTGCCCATGGTTAGGAACGATGCTAGGGTAACTTCGAATTCGCATCTACGCCCGGGATTCTTGGAGGACGTCATGCCTTCGCTTCCTAGTTACGCAAAAGCGTGTTTATTGGCCGGCGTCTCGTTGGCCGGTGTCTCGCTGCTCAACGCTTGCGCGAGCGTCACCGCCGACGATTTATACAAGCCCAACTTCGGCCGCCAGGTGCTGCCGCATTTCGATGCATCCGCGGATCCCGATCCGGTGGCGGTCACCAACGGGCTGTATGCGTCACCGAGCTTGCACGATCCCTGCTACCTCTGTTCCCCGCAATCCCGATTCAACTCGGCTGCATGGGCGCCTTGACGGCGCATTAGGGATCGGCGCCGAATCCTGGGCGAGTCTCCCCATGATCGACGAGGCGATCCAGCGCTATTACGACCTCGGCCAGGAACAGACCCGGCTTCTCGCTCCGGCCGGAGAGCTCGAGCGCCTGCGGACACTGGATATTCTCAGCCGGTATTTGGCGCCGCCGCCGGCGGTCCTCTGCGATATCGGGGGAGCTGCCGGAATTTATGCCTTTCCACTCTCGCAACGCGGGTATCGCGTTCATCTGATAGACCCGGTTGCGCTCCACATACAGCAGGCGCAGGCACATTCGGCAAGGTCGGGAGTACCGCTCGCATCGATGGCGCAGGGAGATGCGCGCGCCATCGATATGCCCGCGGGCGTGGCTGATGCGACATTGCTTTTCGGGCCGCTCTATCATCTTGTCGATCGCGCCGGCAGGAAGGCGGCGCTCCTGGAAGCGCATCGTATCTTGCGACCCGGCGGACTTCTTTTTGCTGCTGCGATCAGTCGCTACGCGTCCTTGATCGACGGGCTCGCTGCGGGCTTTTTCGCCGATGCGCAATTCAGGGAGATCGTAAAGAGGGATTTATCGTCCGGCCAGCATCGCAATCCGACGGATTCTGTCGCGTATTTTACGACCGCCTACTTCCACCGCCCGGATGAGTTACGGGCCGAGATCCACGACGCCAATTTTCACGATATCGAGATTCTAGGTATCGAGGGACCGGCCGGGGGGGCTGTCAGCTCGGCACTGGCCGGCGTCGCGCAGCGCGAAGCACTGCTCCAGATGCTCGCGGAAATCGAAGGCGAGCCTTCGATCGTCGGAGCCAGTGCACATCTCGTTGCGGTTGCCCGCAGGCACTGACCGCTCTCAGCTCCACTGCCTTCGCGACAGCGATATCCGCATCGCCGCATCATCGCCTTCGCGCTGCTCCTTGCGATCCTCGGCCGCCCGCTCCTCGTTGCGGAACCGCTCCACCACGCTTCCTAAGGCCTCCGCCTCGACGCGCTTCTCGCTCCACAATGCGCGGCGCTTCTCGAACTCGGCGCGGGCCGCGTCGAGATTCTTCTGGTGCTGACGCTTCGCATCGCCGAGGCGATCCAAGAACGAGCGATAATTCTGCAGCTTCACGGCGTCCATGCTCGAGCCGGTGGTCGCTGAAGCCTGCATGTACTCCGCGCGATAGGTCTCGAGCTGCTCGAGCTGACGTTCGAGGTCGGCGACGCGGCGCGCGGCGTCCGCCATTGCGCGACTCAGCGCATCGGCCGAGCTCGAGGCAATCTGCCGGATCGGCTCGAATCTTTTCGATTTCGTCATGGGCAGCCCACTATCTGCCGGTTGCCGGCGTCTGCGCCGAGAACTGCGTCACGAGTTGCTTGAGATCGGTGTGGCTGCGTGCGATCGGGACCGGCTGGTACATGTCCTGGCGCAGGAATTCCTGCATTTTCGGCCATTGCTCCACCGCCATATCGACCCGCGGGTCGCTGCCGCGGCGATAGGCGCCCACGGTGATCAGATCGCGGTTCTGCTGGTAGGTCGAGTACACCTGCCTGAAGCGTGTCGCGAGGTCGAGCTGATCCCGGGTCGCGATTTGATGCATCGCGCGGCTGATGGAAGCCTCGATGTCGATGGCAGGATAGAGTCCGCTCTCCGCCAGGCGGCGGGAGAGGACGATGTGGCCGTCCAAGATGGCGCGGGCGGCATCCGCGATCGGGTCATTCTGGTCATCGCCCTCCGCGAGTACGGTGTAGAAGGCGGTGATGGAGCCCACGCCGCGATCGCTATTGCCGGCGCGCTCGACCAACTGCGGAAGCCGCGCGAACACCGACGGTGGATAGCCTTTGGTCGCCGGCGGCTCGCCGATGGCCAGCGCGATCTCGCGCTGCGCTTGAGCGAAGCGCGTGAGCGAGTCGAGCAACAGCAATACCTTCATGCCGCGGTCGCGGAAATACTCGGCGATGGCAGTCGCGAGCCACGCGCCGTGCAGGCGCATGAGCGGCGGATTATCGGCGGGTGTGGCGACCACCACGGCGCGCCGCATGCCGTCGGGACCCAAGGTGTTGGTGACGAAATCCTGCACTTCGCGACCACGCTCGCCGATGAGTCCGACCACGGTCACGTCCGCCTGCGTGTAGCGCGTCATCATGCCGAGCAGCACCGACTTGCCGACGCCGGAGCCCGCGAATAAACCGATGCGTTGTCCTCCGCCCACGGTCAGCAACGAATTGATCGAGCGCACACCCACATCCAAGGGATCGCGGATGGCGCGGCGCATGAGGGGATTCAGCGGCTCGCCGGTGAGCGACACCCGGTCGGTGCAGCGCAACTCCCCGGCGCCGTCCAAGGGCCTGCCGGCGCCGTCGAGCACGCGGCCGAGCAACTCCTCGCCGACGAGAACCTCCGAGGCGCTGTGCGTCGGGATCACGCGTGCGCCTGGCATGATGCCGCGGATATCGCCCGTAGGCATGAGAAACAGCTTGTCTCCGGAGAAGCCGACCACTTCCGCCTCGACCTGCTTGCCTTCGGCGGTATCGATGAGACAGCGGCCGCCCACGGCGGCCTCGCAGCCGACGGCCTCGAGCGTCATGCCCACCATGCGGCTCAGCGTGCCTTCCACCACGAATTCGCGGACGCCGGCCATGCGCTCGCGCGCTTGCACGAGCGATTCAGCCCAGGCCTTGGCGCGCGGCGGTGCGGCCGCCGTCACGACGGTCCCCGCGGGTTATCGGGATGGCGTTCGTTGCCCATGAGCTCGCTCAAGATTGCGCCGAGCCGCGTCTCCAGGCGCGCATCGATTCGCGATGTGGCCGTGGTGACGCGACAGCCGCCGCGCGCCATCACCGGGTCCTCGACGATCTGCCAGGCGCGCTCGCTCTCGGTAGGGGCGAGATTCTGGCGCACCACCGCGGCGTCCTCCGGGTGCAGATGCACGCGCACCTCGCGAGCCGCGACGGGAAGCGCGGCGATGGCCTCGCGGATGATGCCGATGATGTGCGTGGGGTCGGCCTTGAGCTCGCGGCGCACGATCTGGCGCGCGAGCGCCATGGCGAGGGTGAGCAGCTCGCGCTCCACTTCGTCGTCGAGCTCTTTGAAGGGCTTCGTGAGGTCGTAGAACATGCCCTCGAGCCGCTCCACCTGTGCGGCCACCTCGGCGCGTCCCGCCTTGCGGCCTTCGTCGAGCCCTTGCGCGAAGGCCTCCTTGTACGCTTCGGCCTGCAGGTCGGCGAGCCCGCTCACGGTCGCCATGGGCCTCTGCGCGCTCGTGCCCTTGCCGACCTCGGGCGCCGCCCAGCGCTCTACCTTCGCCGAGCCGGGCTTGTTGGGAAGGTTAGACAAATTCGCCGGCGCCCTTGCCGCCCAAGCTGATCGTTCCCTCATCGGCAAGGCGCTGTGCGACGGTCACGATTTCTTTCTGCGCAGCCTCGACATCGGCGAGCTTGACCGGGCCGCGCGCTTCCATGTCGTCCTTGAGAATCTCGGCCGCGCGCTTCGACATGTTCTTCAAAATCTTTTCTTGCACTTCCGGCTCGGCGCCGCGCAGCGCGACGGCGAGGGTATCCGAGCCCACTTCGCGCAGCAGTGCCTGGATGCCGCGGTCGTCGACGCTCAGCAGATTGTCGAACACGAACAAGAGGTCCTTGATCTGCTGATGCATCTCCGTGTCGGCTTTCTCGATCTTGCCGAGCTCCTCGCCGCTCTTGTCGCGCTCCATGGCGTTTAAGATGTCGGCGACGGTACGAGCCCCGCCGATGCGCCGCAACGGCGAAGGCGGCGCCACGTTCGCCTGCTTCTCGACCAGCTGATCGAGTTCGGTCAGCGCGCTTTGCGGCACCTCGTTGAGCGTCGCGATACGCATCAGCACTTCCGTCCGCATCTCCTCGGTCAGCAGCGCAAGGACGCCCGCCGACTGCTCCGCCTCGAGGTGCGACAGCACGATGGCGGCGATCTGCGGGTGTTCGCCCGAGATGATCTGCGCCACCGCCTTCGCCTCCATCCAGCGCAGCGCCTCGATGCCCTGCCCGGTCTGGCCGGTGGACACGCGGTCGAGCAGCATGTCCGTCTTTTGCTTGCCCACCGCCTGCGTGAGCACGCGCCGCACGTAGTCGGGCGAGCCGGAAGCGACGTTGGCAGTGCCGTCGAGCGTGCCGATGAAGTTGTCGAGCACTGCCGTCATCTGCTCGCGGGTGATCTGCTTGATCTCCGCCATCGCGACGCCGAGCTTCTGCACCTCGCGCGCATCGAGCTGCTTCAGCACGCTGGCAGCGTCCTGCTCGGAGAGGCTCATGAGCAGGATCGCGGCGCGCTGAGTGCCTGCGAGATCTCCCGGCTTGTCAGCCATCGGTGGCAACCCAATCCTTTACAACCTGTGCGGCCCTCTTCGGATCCTGACCGACGAGAGTGCGGGCCGCTGCGATCTGCTGCTCGAAACTCGGCTGTAGCTTGATCGGCTTGCCTTGACCCGACAGACTCACGCGGTCCTCACCCTCGCGCGCGGCCCGCGGAGACTTGGTCAATGACTTCATGAGCGGCCGCAGGATCAAGAACGCGACCAGCAGCACGAGACCCGCGCCCACCGCCTGCTTGGCGACGCTAGGCACCCAGGGCGCTTCCCAGATCGGCGGGCTCTCCACAGGTCCCAGCGGGCCGTTGCCGCGGAAGGTCTGGTTCATGACATTCAACTGATCGCCGCGGTCATCCTTGAGGCCGATCGACTCGCGCACGAGCTGCGTGAAGCGCTTGATGTCCGCATCGCTCATCGGCTGCGTGGTAACCTTGCCGTCGTCGCCCGCTTTCTGCCAGTCATCGAGCACCACGCCGACGCTCAGGCGCTTCAAGGTGCCGACCGGCTGCTTGATGTAGGCGAGCCTGCGGTCCACCTCGAAATTGCGCGTGCTCTTCTGCGAGTTCGACGAGGGTCCTGTGCTCGTAGCCGTCTGGCTGGCGGCGCCCGCCTGCCCGGCGGCGGCCGGCGACCCGGGCGTCGGCGTGGCGCCGGGAATGACCGGTGCACCCGAGGTCCCGGGAGGCTGGTTGCTGAGCGCGCCGGGGATGCCTTCGGCGCCGTCACCGCCCTTGCGCGTCTCGCTGCTCGTCTGTTCGCTGCGCACGGCGGTCTTTTGCGGATCGTAGTCCTCGTGCGTTTCCTCGGTCACGGTGAAATCGAGATCTGCCGTGACGGTGGCTCGGACCCGGCCTGCGCCGACGAGCGGCTCGAGCAGCTCGACGATGCGTCGTTGGTAACTTTCCTCCAGCTTGTGCGTGTACTCGAGCTGCCGCGTGCTGACGGCCGACTCCGAGTTCTCGTCCGGCGAGTTGAGCAACGAGCCCGCCTGATCGACGAGTGTCACATCGGTCGCGGACAGCTCGGGCACGCTCGAGGCGACCAGGTGGACGATCGCTGCGACTTGCCCCGGTTCGAGCCGGCGGCCGGGATAGAGCTGCAGCATCACGGAGGCTGTCGCCTTATGCGCGTCTTGCAGGAACACCGACGGTTTCGGCAGCGCCAGATGCACCCGCGCGCTCTGCACGCCCTGCACTTTCATGATGGTGCGCGCGAGCTCGGTTTCGAGCACCGATTGATAGCGCGCGCTCTCCATCAGCGAGCTCGAGCCGAGCGGCGAGTCCTTTTGAATCATTTCGATGCCCATGGCATCGCTCTGTGGGAGTCCTTGGCTAGCGAGGCGGATGCGCGCCTCCTGCACCTTGGCTTCGGGCACGGACACCGCGCCCGAGGGACTCAGTTTGTACTCGATGCCCGCGGCAGTGAGCGCGTCCATGACCTGCCCGCTTTCCCGCTCCGACAGCTGGCCGTAAAGCACGGAGTAGTTCTGGCCTTGCGACCACAGCACCAGCCAGACCGCGGCGGCAACCGCGGCTGCCACTCCCGCCAGGAGTCCAACCTGCTTCAGCACGGGGCCCGCCAGCATCAAGCCGCGGGGCGCCGCCGGTACGATATCCGCCATGGATCAGTCCTCTAAAGTGTTCAAACCGACATGTTCATGACTTGGGTATAGGCATCGACCAGCTTGTTGCGCACCTGTGTCATGGCACGGAACGCCAGATCGGCTTTTTGCACTTCGAGCATCACCTTGGTGAGATCGACGCTCTTGTCTCCGGTCTCGTAGGCGCTCGCGAGCGCCGACGCCTGGTTCTGCATCGCGGCGATCCGGTCCACCGAGTCCTTCATCAGGCTCGCGAAATCCGGTGTGCCCGCCGCCTGTGCGCCCGGAGGGGCGAGCTCTGCCGGTGTGCCCGCGGCGCGTGCCTGCAACGCGCGCATCTCCGCGAGTACTTGCTGAATTTGCATGCTGCTCATGGATCAGACCGCCGCGAATTCTTCGTGGTGCAGACGCGGCACTGTCACGCCGGCCGCCTTGAGTTGCTGCAGCTTGTGACGCAGCGTCCGCGGCGATATGCCGAGTCGCGCTGCGGCAAGCTTGCGGCTGCCGCCCGTGACCCGCAGCGTTGCGAGAATCAGCTCGCGCTCGCGTTCCTTGAGATCCTTGCCGAGCCCGACCTCCTGGGTGGTCGTGGTGTCGGCAGCCGCGGGCGCGGCCACGATCGAGCCATCGGACACCGCGAGGGATGCCCCGACAGGCGCAAGCGACTGCAGATCGAGGTCCGCCGCATCGATGCGGCCACCGGACGCGAGCCAGGCCGCGCGCTGCACGATATTGGTGAGCTCGCGGGCGTTGCCGGGCCAGTCGTACGCGACCAGCCGGCGTTCGGCTTCGGCGGACAAGGACAGCGGCTGTGCGCCGCGTGCGCAGGCCTGGATGGCGCGACGCGCGAGGGGCAGAATGTCGCCGCGGCGCTCGCGTAACGCGGGCAAACGCAACGACATGACGTTCAGTCGGTAATAAAGGTCGGCACGAAAGCGCGCGGCGCGCACCTCGTCGGGCAAGTTGCGGTTGGAAGTGGCGATCAGGCGCACGTCGAGGCTCAAGGTGCGGCTGCTGCCGAGCCGCTCGACCTCGCGCTCCTGCAGGACGCGCAGGATCTTGGCCTGCAGCCCCAGATCCATCTCGGAGATCTCGTCGAGCAGCAGTGTGCCGCCCTGCGCTTGCTCGAACTTACCGGCATGCGCCGCGAGCGCGCCCGTGAACGCGCCCTTCTCGTAGCCGAACAGCGTGGCCTCGAGCATGTTGTCGGGAATCGCCGCGCAGTTGATGGCGACGAAGGGCTTGTCGCCGCGCGAGGAGTGGTCGCGGATGTAGCGCGCATACACTTCCTTGCCGGTGCCGCTCTCGCCGGTGATCAGTACCGTGGCATCATTCTCCGCGATCTTGCGGGCGAGCGCGAGGGTGCGCTTGGACTCCGGGTCCGCCGCCACCAGATCTCCCGGCGCCGTCCGCGCCGCGAGCTGTCGTCGCGCCATGTCGATGAGCGCCTGCGCATCGAAGGGCTTGACGATGTAGTCGGTGGCTCCTTCCCGCATCGCCGCTACCGCCTGTGCGATCGTGCCGTAGGCCGTCATCAGCACCACCGGCAGGTCGGCACGCAGCCGCTTGATGTCCGCGAGCAGCTCATAGCCGCTGGCACCCGGCATCTGCACGTCGGAGATGACGAGGGCGATCTGTTCGCTCGCAAGGAGCTTCAGCGCCTCGCGCGCATCGGCGGCGGCAAGCGGCGTGATGCCGGCAGCGCGCAGCGTGTCGGTGAGCGCCTCGCGCAGCGCCGCGTCGTCCTCGACGATGAGTACCGATTCCTGAAGGGTGGTCATGCAGTTTCCTCGGCGGGTAAATCGATGATGAAAGTGGCGCCGCGCGGCGTCTCTGCGAGGCGCACCCCGCCGGCATGCGCCTCGACGACGCTCCTGACGATGGCGAGCCCGATGCCGTTGCCGCGTGCCCGGGTCGTGAAGAACGGCTCGAAAATCCGCGCGCGCAGGTGCAGCGGCACGCCCGGACCGTCATCGCTCACCACGATTTCCGCGCGCCCTTCGCGGGTGCCGCGTGCGAGCAGCTCGAGATTGAGCTCGCCGGTGCTCGCTTGCAGCGCATTGGTGGCGAGATTCAGGACCGCGGATACCAGAGAAGGCGCGTTCGCGCGCACCGTCAAACCGGGCGCCGCGGTACGGATTGTCAGGCGCACGCCCGTGCGCAGCGCCGGACGCAGCCATTGCGCGACTTGCTCGAGCAATGCGCTCACGCTCACGATCTCGCGCGCGGCGCCGCCGTGCGCGAACGCCAGCATGTCGTTGACCAGCCGGTCCAGCTGCTTGAGGCTCGCGACGGTCTTCTCCGAGCAGCGCGACAGATCTTCGCAGGCGCGGCCCGGAAGGGTCATCTGCGAGGCGTACAGCAACGCCGCGGCCAGCGGCGTGCGGATCTGATGTGCGAGACCCGCCGCCAGCTCTCCCAAGGTGACGAGCCGTTGCTGGCGCGTCAGGAAAACGCTCATCAGATGAGCCTCGGTCACGTCGGCGAGCAGCACCACCTCGCCGCCCTCGTCGAGCTCGCGGCGCGGGGCGAGCTCGCGCCGCGATACGCTGACGAACCGGCCGCTGCGCAGCTCCGTATGCTCGCCGATGCCGGCGCTCCTCACAGCGGCGCGCGCGAGCACGGCGCCGAACGACTCACCGAGCAGCGGCTCGCCGAGCAGCGCGAGCGCCGTCGGATTGCTTTCCTTGATGTCGCCGCGGGCATCGAGCACGAGCACCCCGCCGGGCAGCCCCTCGATCAGCGCCGAGAGACGCGCGGCAAGGTGCTCCTTGCCGGCGCGGGCCTCGCCGAGCTCGATGTGCAGCTGCGCGACTTGGCCGCGCAGAGCTTCGTAGGCGCCGGCGAGTTGCTCCGAGACGGACCCGAAGGCCCGGAATGCGGCTTGCAGTTCGTGGCGTTGGTTGTCGATGAGATCTGAAGGCGTTGCGGCCATATGCCAGGGATAAAGCAACTTCTATGCCCTCGTTGCTTTTCCCCTGCCGATCAACCGTTTACGAGTTGCCCGCGAGGAGACGGGCGGCGAGCGTCAAATTTCCGTCAGGCGCAGAGCCGGTACTTGCGCAATTTCTCGACGAGCGTGGTACGACGCATGTTCAAAAGCCGCGCGGCCTCCGCGACCGTGCCGTCGGCTTTTTCGAGGGCCTTGCGGATGAGTCCGATCTCGATCGCGGACAGATGATCCTTGAGATTGATCCCGCCGTTCTTGAGGGCGCTATCGACCGCCGGATCCTCGTCGAGGCTTTCGTAGGAAACGAAGTTCACCGCCTGCTCCGCGTCGTCGCAGGTCTCGTCAGCCCCCTCGTCCTCGCGAAGGAGGAGCGGTTGAGTGGGCGTCTCGGGCACCAGAATGCGCACGTCGCCGCCGAGAAATGGTGCGGCCTCGCCCGCGCGGTAGCGCTCTGGCAGATCGGCGGCGCTGATGGTCTGGTCCGGATAGAGAATGGCGAGGCGCTCGAGCAAGTTCGCGAGCTCGCGCACGTTGCCAGGCCAACGATTGCGTGCCAGGCAGCGCATGGCGCTCCTGTCGAGGCGGATGTGGCGTCCGGAATTCTGGCCTTGGCGGCAAAGCAGATGTTCGATCAGGATCGGCAAATCCTCGAGCCGCTCGCGCAGCGGCGGCATTTGCACGGGAAAGACGTTGAGGCGGTAGAACAAGTCCTCGCGAAACCGGCCGGCGATGATCGCGGCGTCGAGATCCCGGTGGGTGGCCGCGATGATGCGCACGTTGCAGTCGATCGTGCGGTTGCTGCCGACGCGCTCGAAGCTGCGCTCCTGCAGGACCCGCAGGAGCTTCACTTGCATCTGCAGCGACATATCGCCGATCTCGTCCAGGAACAGCGTGCCGCCCTCGGCAAATTCGAAACGGCCGACGCGCGTGCTCAAGGCCCCGGTGAACGCGCCTTTCTCATGACCGAACAGCTCGCTCTCCAGCAAGTCCGCAGGGATGGCGCCGCAATTGACCGGCACGAAGGGGTGGCCGGAGCGGCCCGACAACTCGTGCACATGGCGCGCGACCATCTCCTTGCCGGTGCCGGACTCGCCCAAGATGAGCACGTTGGTGTCGAACGGCGCCACTTGCTCGACGAGCCGGTGAATGGCCCGCATCGCACCGGAAGCGCCGCTCGGCCGGAAGCGGTACGTCCCGGGCTGCGTCGGGTGGCCGTTGCGCACGTTCTGCGCCTGGTTGAGCACCGCCGACAGGCGCCGCTGCTTCACCGGGAGCTCCAAGTGCAGCCACGCAAGGTCGCCACTGCTCTCGGCAATCTTCGGCAGGCCGTCGCTCGAGAGGTAGATCACCGGCAAAGGCTGCGCCAACGCGCGCAAGCGCGCGACGAGCTCGGGACCTTCCCGCGCGATTGTCTCGGCGCCGACGATCAGCGCCAGCCAGTCGTGGGCGCCTTCGGTCTTGCGGCCGAGCTCTGCTAAATCGTGAAAGCGGACCGGAGAAAGGTCTAGAAACTTCAGCACCGCCTCTAAGGTTCGCGCCTGCGAATCCGAGGGTTCCATCACAATAACTTTCGCGTCGACCACTATCGGGGGCTCCTTCCCGTTAAAAACTGTGACGGAGTCCACAGATCTCCAGTCCAATCTTAAGCATCGCTTCTAACTCATTGAGATTGCTCAATCAATTCCAATGAGGCGGCTCATACTAACTGATGACCTCTACGGGAAAGCAGTTGGGAAATACCCGGAACGGGTGTGAGGAGATCACCCAATGCGCGCCTAAGGTTATGCGCCAGAGAACTCTAGGGCGAGCGCTGGTCGTCGTTAAGCCGAAGTGATTTTTGCACCGGCGACGCGGCGCCGATGATGCCGAAAGATAAGCTTTTCAAGCATGTCGACCACGCCATCGCTCAGGTCGCGAAACACGAGCTGGGCGACGCGCGTGCCCTCTTGCACGCGCTCGCCGGCCACACTGCAGGGAATTTTCAAAGGCTGCGGCAGGGTGCGATTGATATAAATGTGAAGTAGCCCCACATCGCCACGCTTAAGCGCGGGGGCGTCGAGCCATTCCAACGCGCGCGCACTGAGCCGCACCCGCTGCGGTGCCGAGAGCTGCCTGGCTTGCGCCACGAGATCCGCCGTGAGCCGCAGCAGCACGTTGAGCTTGTACTCGAGGCGTTGCAGCTCGTGTACCAGTGCGGACGACTCCTCCTTGCTCACCGCTTCGGAGACGCGCACCTCCTCGAGCGTGGATTCGGCGCCCAACAGCTGATGGTTGTCCGCATTCAGCCGGGCGAGCTCGACGCCCTGAGGCAACGCCCCCGGAAACCATTCGAGCGGCAGCAGTTCCTCGAATATCAATCCATCGCCGAGGAACGACTCTGGCATGGAGGGATCCGGCTATCGATGATGGGCGTAAGCGCGTACGGCGCGCCGGCCGGCCGTCAACATGTCCATGTCGCGGCATTTCGCGCGGAAGCGATGCTCCATCCGCCCGAGAGATCGGGCATTCAAATCGGCGATGGCGCGCAGCATGGAGCGTTCCGCCGGGCTTAAGGGTTGCAGGGCATGACGGAGCGACTTTAGCAGCCGCAGCCGTTCGGCGTCGAGCCGCACCACCTCACCGACATCGCCGCTTTCGGCGAGCGTCATCAGCTCTTGCGACAGCTCCAAGGCGCGTTGCAAGGCGCTCACGGCCTCCGCGCGGCTCATCGCTTCTCCGTCACGACAGCGTCCCAGCCGCTCTTGATCTTGCGCACCAGCACCATCGCTTCACCGACAATCGTGCCGTCGTTGGTGGCGTTGGCGAGCGTCAAGCGAGCGAGCATGTAGACGTACAGCGCACGCAGATTCGCCGCGATCTCGGCGCCGCGCTCCATATCGAGGGTGACGTTGAGCTGATTGATGAGGCGGATGGCCTTGCCCATGGCTTTGCCCTTGGTCACCACCTCCTGCAAGGGCAGGTTGTCGCGAATCCGTTCCATGCAGCCCTGCGCGATCGCGAGCTGCGTGAGAACTTCCTCGTACATGATCTGCACGAGCCGCGCCGGGCTCGCGTCGGCCACCAGGCCGTGATTGGAGACCGAGCGATACTGCGCGGCGCCGCGTTGCTGCATCATGGGATGGTGCTTCAGGTGCCGAGGTTGCCGCTGCTCAGGCTGCTCGTCGAGGACGAGCTCGAGCTAGAGGACTGGTTCGGATTGAACTCGGCGTTGAGATAAGTCTGCGTCTCCTTGAGCGAGGCGACGGCCGCGTCCATGGCGTTGTACTCCGAGGTGAGCGTCGCCGAATAGGTCGCGAGCTCGGCTTGCAGCGCCGTCTGTTGCTGCGAGACATTGCTCAAGCTCGATTGCAGACCCTGGTTGATGCTCGAGAGCAGGCCGCCGGGACCCGAGTACTGGTTGATCAGCGTGTTGAGCTGGGTAGCGATGCCGCTAGAGCCGCCCAGGAGGTTCCCGACCGCGGTCAAGTTGGCGTTCAGCGCATTCGTGAGCGTGGTCGAATTGGAATCGAGCTCTCCCGTGTTGGCGTCCGCCATGATGCCGAGATCGGCGAGCGAGGCCACACCGCTGGTGTTGCCGGACTTGACCTGCCCGAGAATATTCTCGAGCTGATTCTGGAACGACTCGAGCGTGGCGTTGCCGTTCAGCGGACCGGCTGTCTGCGTGCTTGCATCGTAGCCGCCGAGACTTTGGATCGCGCTCAGCACGCCGTTCACGGCCGTGACGAATGTGCCGATCGAGGTCGACGCGGCGGAGCTGTCTGCGCTGATGGTCAAGGTCGTGGGCGTGTCCGCTGCGGATTGGCCGAGTAAGTCGAGCGTCACGCCGCTGATCGCGCCGCTCACGACGTTGTTCGCGCTGGTCGCCGGGTAACCGTTGATCGAATAGTTCGCGTCCGTTGCGGCCAGGGTTTGCGTGAGGCCGGTCGTGCCGGACGGGGGATAGACCAGCGTGGCGAGGCCACCGTCGCCTCCGCTTTCGCTCACGGCAATCGAATTGGCGGCGCCGGTCACGGTGCCGCTGAGCACGAGCCTTGCGCCTGCGGTGGTGGTGATGACGCTCGCCGTCACCCCGGGGTTGTTGGGTGCCGAGTTGATGGCCGTGGCGATGCCCGACAGCGTATTGTCCGTCGAATCGATGCTGATCGACGTGGAGGCGGCACCCACGGTGATGTTCAACGTACCGGTCCCGATGGCGGTATCGCCGCTCGCCACCGGCGCCGACGTGAGGGTTGCGGCCGTGGCGAGATTTTGCACCTCGAGAGAATACTGCCCCGGCACGGCGTCCGAGCTCGTGCTGGCCGAAGCGATGGTCTTGTCCGCGACCGTCGCGTCGTAGCCCGCGAGCGACGAGGGCGTCTCGAGCGAGGACAAGGTCGCCTGCAGCGTGGAGAGTGCGCTCGAGAACGTACCGAAGGCGGACACCTGCGCGTTGAGCGAGGTCTGCTCGGCGGCAAGCTCATTGGTTTGCGCCGCACCATATGCGGAGGTGAGCGAGGAGACGATGGCACTGATGTCGAGGCCCGACCCGATGCCCGTCGAGGTGATGAGCGAGTTCGACGAGGAGGCGGTGCTGCTGTTTACGGCTGAGCTCATGGGGGCCTTTTAGCAATCAGTGGTCTATTTATCGGTACGACACCGGAGAACTTAAGCAAGAGGCATACCAAGGCGCAGTTACTCCGCGCCTCCTCGCACGTGCTTCACGCGTGTCTCAGGCGTGGTCGTCGATGATCGCGCTGGAAATCCCCAGGCTCTTGGCCAGAGCCGGGAACGTCGCGGAGGGATATTCGGCAATCACGGCTCCCGTGGCCGGATTGACCTCCTGGATGAGCATCGAGTCCGAGTTCGGATCGACCCGGAATTGGTCAGGGCGACCTGAGTCATTGAGGTATTTGTTGAGGAAGGCGACCTGCGCCTGCACGTCGGTGCTGCGGCTGCCGGCGCTCGATTTGGCGTTTGCGGCAACGCTGGACGCAGTGTTGCCGGCGGGCGGCAAAGCTTTGCCGCTCGACACGGGGATCGTCGTAGGCGCCTGACTTCCGTGCACGAGGCTCGCCACCGGTATCTGTACCGGGTTTGCATCGCTCGCCATGATGACACCTGCTCAATGAAACGCGGGCCAAACTCCTCGAAGTACTCTGGTGAGGCCACGGCCCGGCCGCGTGAGCGGCCGAGCCGTGGGTGAACCCATCTATCGGGTTATCGACTGTTACTGCAGAAGCTTGAGGATCAGCTGCGGCTGCTGGTTGGCTTGTGCCAACACCGAGATGCCGGCCTGCTCCAACACCTGCGCCTGGGTCAAGTTCGCCGTCTCTTGCGCGAAGTCCGCATCCTCGATGGTGCTGCGCGACTGGGTCAGGTTCTGGCTGGTCGACTGCAGATTGCTCACCTGCGCGGTGAAGCGGTTCTGAATGGCGCCGAGCTGGGACTGGAACTGACTGACGGTGGTGAGCGCGGAATCCACCGACTCAATGGTCGAGTTGGCGCCGTTAACCGTCAGCACGTTGTTGCCCTGAAGCGTTCCGGTGGCCGTGACCGTCGTCGCCGCCGCAAAGCCGCTCGCCGTGAGATCCGCTGCCAGACCACCGACCTCGATGTTCTGCGAAGAGGACAGCGAGACCTGCCCGAAGAACGCCGTGGCGCCCGTCGTGTACGCCGCGCCCGTCCCGATGTCCGCAGCGGTCTGTGCGTTGTACGAGGTGACATTCGTGATACCGCCGGTGCTGGCAGTCGCGGCGAGCGGATTCAAGTTCTGGTTCAACTGGATGTTGCTGCCGTCCGCTGCCGTCAAAATGAGGCCATTGCCGCCCGTGGCCGCCGTGACGCCGCCGTCCTGGGTCGAGTAGCTGTTGATCGCCGTGACCAGATTCGCCGCGGTCAGGGTGCCGGAGGTCGCGTTCAACACGGTCACTCCGTTAACCGCCAGCGAATAGCCGCCGGTGCCGACCGTGACGGCGCCGAAGGTCACGTCCTGGGAATTGTTGGCGGTGGCCGTCAATCCCGAGATGTTGGCGCCGTTGATCGCGGACGCCTTCGCGTACGCCGAGCTCGCATCCTGATAGGCATACGCGCTGCCGCCCGTTCCGGCGCTGGCAGTCGTCGCATACAAGCTGCTCGCGCCGACGGTCGTCGCAGTGCCGTTGCCGACCGCAATGGTCAGGGCGCCGCTGGTGCCGCCGGTTGCAACGGCCGTCGTGGTCGAGGCGACCGCGCCGACCTGGTTGGCGCCGACGCCCTGGGCCAGGTTGATCGAGATCGTGTTGCCGACGTTGGCGCCGACCTGGTAGGTCTGCACGCCGCTCGAGCCGTTCAGCACGTTCAAGCCGTTGAAGGTGGTCTGCTGGGCGATCTGCGTGATTTCCGCGATCTGCTGCTGCACCTGCTGGTCGAGCGCCTGGCGGTCCGAAGCGCTGTTCGAGCCGTTGGCCGCTTCCACCGCGAGGGTGCGGATGCTTTGCAGGTTGTTGACGATGGTGGTCAACGCGCCGGCTGCGGTCTGTGATTCAGACACCGCGTCGTTCGCGTTGTTGATCGCCTGGTTGGTGCCGTTGACCTGGGTGGTGAACTGCTGGCTGATCGCCAGGCCCGCCGCGTCGTCGGCGGCGCTGTTGATGCGCAGACCCGAGGACAGGCGCGTCAGCGACTGCGTGAGCAGCGACTGGGAACCGGTCAGATTGTTTTGCGCAACAATCGAATCGATGTTGGTATTGAGGACTAGTGACATTACTGTGCTCCGTGTTGATCTACCGGCCCGTCAAGGCCATTCGGTTATCGCTTGTGTTCACTTCACCCGCCGAGCGGGCGGACCGGTGACCACATTCAAAGGGTTTATCGGACGGCGGCGGCGGTTCTTGAGCGCTGTCCCGGGGGGTCATCCGGCCTTTCGTGGCACTGCGTCACGATTTTCGGCGCCGACATTTGACAGTGCGATTTAGCGGTCGGATGCGCGGGTTGGAGTAGAATCACCCGCTTTTCCCAGACACCCGCCGGATCTCTTGAAAACCGCTACCCGCAAAGCGCCCGCACGGCGCACGGCGCCCAAAGTGGGCTTCGTCAGCCTAGGATGCCCAAAAGCGCTGGTCGATTCCGAGCGCATCCTCACGCGCCTGCGCGCGGAGGGCTACGAAGTTGCGCCGAGCTATCGCGCCGCCGATCTCGTCATCGTGAACACCTGCGGCTTCATCGATGCCGCGGTGGACGAGTCGCTCGAGGCGATCGGCGAGGCGCTGGCCGAGAACGGCAAGGTGATCGTCACCGGCTGCCTCGGTGCGCAGCCCCAGAAAATCCTCGCGCGGCATCCGCAAGTGCTGAAAATCACGGGACCGCAGCGCTACGAGGAGGTGATCGCCTCGGTACACGAGTACTTGCCGCCCAAGCACGAGCCCTTCCTCGATCTCATTCCGGCGGGTGGCGTGAAGCTCACGCCGCGCCACTACGCTTACCTGAAGATCTCCGAGGGCTGCAATCACCACTGCAGCTTCTGCATCATCCCCTCCATGCGCGGCCGCCTGGCGAGCCGGCCCATTGGCGAAGTGCTGCGCGAGGCCGAGAGTCTGGTGGGCGCCGGCGTGAAGGAGCTCCTGGTCATATCGCAAGACACCAGCGCCTATGGCGCCGATCTGAAGTATGCCGAGGAGCCGTGGCGCGGGATCGCGCGCCGCACGCGCTTCTACGATCTCGCCGAGGCCTTGAGCGAGCTGCGAGTCTGGATCCGGCTGCACTACGTCTACCCGTATCCGCACGTGGATCAGGTCGTCGAGCTCATGGCCGATGGTCGGGTGCTGCCTTATCTCGATATTCCCTTCCAACACGCGAGCGCGCGCATTTTGAAGCTCATGCGTCGTCCCGCCGCGGCGGAAAACACGCTCGATCGGATCGCCGCCTGGCGGCGCGACGTGCCGGATATTGCGATTCGCAGCACCTTCATCGTCGGATTTCCCGGCGAAACCGAGCAGGACTTCCAAGAGCTCCTCGATTGGCTGCGCAGCGCCCAGCTCGACCGCGTCGGCTGCTTCGAGTACTCGCCGGTCGGCGGCGCCGCCGCCAATGCATTGAAGGAGACGCCGGTGCCGGAGGAGGTGAAGCAGGAGCGGCGCGGCCGCTTCATGGAGCTCTCCGCCGAGATCAGCGCCAAGCGGCTGAAGAAAAAAGTCGGCCGCACATTGCAAGTGCTGATCGACCGCATCGACGGCGACGTCGCGATCGCGCGCTCGGCGAGCGATGCGCCGGAGATCGACGGCGTGGTGCGCATCCTGGATGGCGGCGGCCTGAAGGTCGGCGATTGGGCGCAGGTCCGGGTCACGAAATCCGGCGCCTATGACCTCGAGGGGCGAGTCGCACACTAGTTTGTTTTCGCGTCGGCGACGGCGCATCGCAGCGTCGAGAACGGCGCACAGGAGACTCTAACGTGGAAATTGCGGCAGATAGCGTGGTGCTGATCCACTACACGCTCAAAGACGACGGCGGCAAAGTTCTCGACAGCTCGGCGGGCGGCGAGCCGCTCGCCTACATCCAAGGTCACGGCAATCTCGTGTCGGGCCTGGAGAAGGCGCTGGAGGGCAAAGCCCAGGGCAACCGCATCGAGGTCACCCTGGCGCCTGCGGATGGCTACGGCACGCGCAACGAGGCGCTGGTGCAGCGCGTGCCCAAGCGTTCACTGCAAGGCGCGGGCGAGATTCGCAAAGGGATGCAATTCCAGGCGCAGACGGACGAGGGCATGCGGGTATTCACGGTGACCACGGTCGTGGGCGACATGGTCACCCTCGACGGCAATCATCCGCTCGCCGATCAGACGCTGCATTTCGACGTCGAGGTGATCGAGGTGCGCGGCGCCACTGCCGAGGAGCTGGAGCACGGACACGTGCACGGCCCCGGCGGCCATCATCATCACTAGCCCTGCAGGTACTTGAAGAGCGAAAGCCCTTGGGTCTCGGTGTAGGCCTCCATGGCGGCGCTCAAGGTCGTGTTTTGCGAGTCGAGGCTCGTCACGGCACTCGCGTAATCGAGGCCCTGAATGTTCGAGATCGATTGCTGCAGCTGAGTTTGCTGCGTCGTCGCCACCGTTTGGGCGGTGGTGATGGTGTTCAGCCGACCGCCGACGCTCGTCTGCACGGTTTGGGTGTTATCGAGCGCCTGGTCGATGCCGTTGATGGCGCTCACGATGGAATTGTTGAGCTGCGCCTGTCCTGCCGGCGTCGCCGTGCTTTGTTGCAAGGCATTGGCGAGATTCTGTACGGTGGTGAAGACGCTCTGGTCCGTGCTCGGCGCGACGGCGAACGAGTCGCCGGCGGCCGGCGTACCGGAGAGCGTCACCTGCATGCCCGCGAATGTGATGGCCTGTCCGCTCGTGTAAGCGCCCGACGTCACCACCGTTCCGCCTGAGTTCACCACCTGGTAAGTATCCGGCGCGGTGAAGTTGATCGAATAGGTGCCCGCGATGTAACTGGCCGGATCCGTCACGGCGGTCGCGCCGATGAGCCCCAAACCGGTATTCGTGCTCGCGGCCGTGACATTGAACGTGCCGTTGCCGGTCTTGACCTGGTTGAACACCAGATCGCCGTTGTCGCCCACCACCACCGTCTGCCCCGCGCCGATTTGCACCTGCCGCTGACCCTGATCGCCGCTGTAGGTTGCGCCGGTCGCAGTTTGCGCAAACGGCTGGGTCTGCGTGGAGTAGCCGGCGAAGATGTAGTTACCCTCGCCGTCCTGAGTGTTGGCGAGCGCCAGGATGCTTCCTTGGATCTGCTGGACTTGCGTGGCGATGGCGCTCAAGTCGGCCGGTGACTCGTTGGCGTTGTTGGCCTCGAGCGCGAGGTCACGCAGGCTCTGCAGCTGGCTCTGCAATTGAGTGAGCGCGGTGTCTTCGGTATTCAAGCTCCCGGTCGCACTGCTGCCGTTGGTAGTGTACTGCTGGCTCTGCGCCAGCACTTGGTTGTAGCCGGCGACGAGGCCCGCACCCACCGGATTTTGCGACGCGGTGGTGAACGCAAGTCCCGTGGAGATGCCGTTTTGGGTGGAGGAGATTCCGGACTCGAGCTGGTTAAGCGCGGTCAAGAACTGGGCCTGTTCCATATTTTGAGTGACGCGCATCGAATGTATCCTTAGCTATAAGTGCCGTTGATCGAGTCGAGGAAAGTCGTGAACAGGCCGTTGGCCACCGACAGCGCTTGCGCAGAGGCTTGATAAGCCTGCTGCCACTGCATGAGATTGGCCGCCTCCTCGTCGAGATTGACTCCGGAAATCGATTGCACGTTGGTCGTCGCCTGCGTGTTCACCGCCGTCTGCGCCGTTTGCGCGGTGTTGACCTGCTGTGCCAGGGCGCCGGCTCCGCTGATCAGCGCGCCCACGCCGCCCGAGATGCTGATGGTGCCGTTCGACAGGATGCCGGCGGTTTGCTGATTCGCGGCAGCGAGCGCATTGGTGTTGTCGCCGGTGCCGCCCGCGTTGCTCTGCACCGTGAACGTGTCGCCCACGGCGGGGGTGCCGGCGATTTTCACCTGCCAGCCGTTCTGATCGATGGCGCCGCCGGAGGTGTAGGCAAAGCTCCCCGCACCGTTGACGGAATAGGTTGTCGGGGTCAAGAACTGAATGGTCGTCGTATTGAGGAGATTGGGGTTCGTGGGATCGAGCACCGTGCCTGCGCTGATGGTGGCGCTGCCGGCATTGGTGTCCGCGGCCGACGTCTGGACGGCACCTGCCGCCGCGAGGCCCGAAGGGTCGGTGATCGCCACCCCGAGGGTCGAGGCGGCCTGCACGGTAGGCTGAACCAAGAACTGATCCCCCGACGCCGGCGTTCCCGACAGCACGATGGAAAGGCCGACCGAGCTCGCCGTGAGCGGACTCGCGCCGGTGCCCGCACCCGTGAGCGCGACATTGGCTCCCGTCGTGGCATCGGTCAGCGTGTACGCGCCCGCCTTGTACGTGAGCAGATAATTGTCCGAAGTAAGCGCTCCGATATTCGTCAGGGTGACGCTCGCCGTCGTGGCATCGGCGTTTGCGCTCGACGCAGTGGCCACCGGCGCGCCGACCGAGAAAAGCGCAGAGCCCAGCTGACCGTTCAAATCGAGACCCGAGGCTTGTTGCGTATTGGCGCTTTGCGCGACCGCGGTGGCAATCTGTCCGAGTTGATTGAGCGCGGGATCGATGGCTTGCGTGCGCGCCGACAACAGGCCCCCGAGGTCGCCGGAAGTGATCGCGCTCGAGATCGAGGCGCCGTCGGACGCCGTGCTCGCCACCTCGAGCTGCGAGGCATTGAATTGGTTCGGGACGGTGCTCAGCTGGTAGGTGTTCTCATCGAGGACCAGGGGCTGGCCATTCCCGAGGTAGACGTTGATCGAGCCGTCGCTGTTGCTGGTCGTGGTCACGCCCACGAGCTGCGACAGATTCGAGACCAGCTCATCGCGCTGGTCGAGCAGCTGGTTCGGCGTCTGGGCGAGGCCGTTGCTTTGCGTGATCTGCGCGTTGAGGCTCGAGATCTGCGTGCCGATGGAATTGATCTGATTGACGTCCGCGGTAATGCGGGTGTTGACGTCGGAATTCAGCCCCTGGAGCTGCGAGCTCGTGGAGTTGAGGTTGGCGGCGAGCGCATTGGCGTCGCCGAGCAACGCTTCTCGGGCGGACGTCGAGGTGGGGTCATCGGCCACCGCGGACCACCCGCTGTAATAGGTCTGCAGCGCCGTGGTCAGCCCGCCGGCGGTGGTGCCGAACAGGTTGTCGATCTGGCTGGTGTAGTTCTGCAGCGAAGTGAGCTGTGACAAAGTGCTCTGCGAGGTGTTGAGCTGGGTCGCGGCCGCCTGGCTGTAGGCGCGCTGCACGCCCGCCACATCGACGCCCGAGCCGATCGCCATGCCGCCGCTGTTCTGCGGGAGTGCGGTTTCGAGCTCGATCGATTCCTCGTCGTACCCCGGCGTGCTCGCGTTCGCGACGTTGTTGCTCGTCACTTCGATGGCCTGTTGAAAGGCCTGCAGCGCCGATAGGTCAATTCCAAATATGCTCGACAAGCTATTCTCTCCGCGCGACGCCGGGATCTACTTCACGCTCTATCGGCAGTCGCCGCCGTTTCTAAAGTTTGGCCAGCCGCGCACCGAGCGCCGCCTGCAACGTGCCGCTGTTCAGCACCTCATTTAACTTATTCGCGTACTCCGGATCGGTGGCATAGCCGGCCTTGGCGATGCTCTGCACGTACGCCTGGGCACTGCCGCCCGCGGCGACGGCATCGCGATAGCGCGGCGAGCTCGTCAACAGGCGCGCGAAATCGCTGACGCTTTCCTCGATGGAGCCGTAGGCCCGGAAGGCGGTACGGGTCTGCTTCGCGACGCCACCGCTGATCTCCACGGTATCGGCCACGGCCCGGGCGCCGTTCCAGTCGCTCCCCGCCTTGACTCCAAACAGGTTCAGGCTCGAATTGCCGTCGGCCGTGCGCGGCATGCGCTGGCCCCACCCGGTCTCGAGTGCCGCCTGTGCGAGCATGCCAAGCGGGTTGACGCCGACAGCGGCCGCCGCCTGTCGAATGGTGGGCAGCACCTGCTGGACGAAGTCGGTGGCTTGCTCGGAGAGATTGGCGCCGGTCGGCGGCGGGGCGGCGCGGTCGCGCGCGTCGGGGAGCGTACTTTTCGGCAGCGGCTTGAGCTGCGATGACGCAGCCGCGGGGGCCAACCCGCCCGGGAGCTTCCCGCCCGCGGCCTTGCCGGGGTCTTTCCCGCCCAACTGCCGCTCGAACAGGCGCGCGATGCCGAGATCTTGACGCTTGCTTAAGGTGAGCGCCACTTGTTTGTCGAACATGTCCTGATACATGCCGGTCTCGTTGCTCGTCGGCTCGCCGGTCGCCTCGCCCGCATCGCGCATGCTTTTCAGCATCATTTGCAGGAACAGCGCCTCCACCTGCTCCGACACCGCCTTGACGGTCGCGGCGGAGGTCGGCGCGTTCTTGAGCGAGGCGAGCGCATTCAAATCCGTATAGGTATTTGCCTGCGCCGAGGCCTCCGGCGCGGCGGATGTCGGGGAGAGCGAAGTGGACAGCGGCGAGGTCATTGCAAGCCCTCAATCGATTTAGATCACGATCAACTCGGCCTGGAGTGCTCCGGCTTCCTTCAGCGCTTCCAAAATGGCGACCAGGTCGCCGGGCGCAGCTCCGACCTCATTGACGGCATGCACGATCTGTTCCAGGTCCACCCCGGGCTTGAACAGGAACATGCGATTTGAGCCCTGGTCGACATTGATGGTGGAATTGGTCGTGACGGTGGTGGTGCCGACGGTCGCGAACGCGGAGGGTTGGCTCACCTTCTGCTCTTCCTTGATGCTGACCGTCAGGGAGCCGTGCGAGACCGCCGCCGGGCTCACGCGCACGTTGCTGCTGATCACCACCGTGCCGGTGCGCGAGTTGATGATCACCTTCGCCGCGCCGCTCCCCGGATCGATCTCGAGATTCTCGACGGTCGAGAGGAACGCGACCCGCTGTGTGATATCGAGGGGTGCACGCACGCGCACCGACCCGCCGTCGACGATGGTGGCGATGTCCTCGCCGATGCCGCGATTCACCACCTGCACCAGGCGCGTGGCGGTGGTGAAGTCGGGGTCGTTCAAGTTCAGGACGATGGCATCGCCTTGCGCGAGCTGCGTGGGAACCGCTTTCTCGATGGTGGCGCCGTTCGGAATGCGTCCCGAGCTCGGCACGTTCACCGTGAGCTTCGAGCCGTCATTGCCTTGCACGCCGAAGCCGCTCACGATCAAGTTGCCCTGGGCGATGGCGTAGATCTGGCCGTCGAGGCCGTGCAGCGGGGTGACGAGCAGCGATCCGCCCCGCAGGCTTTTGGCGTTCGCGATCGAGTTCACCGTGATGTCGATGGTTTGTCCGGGCTTGACGAAGGCGGGCATCTCGGCGTGCACGGACACCGCGGCGACATTCTTGAGCTGCGGCGTTACGTTCGCCGGCACCGTGACGCCGAGCTGCGCGAGCATGTTGGTGAGCGACTGGATGGTGAACGGCGCCTGGCTGGTCTGGTCTCCCGTGCCGTCGAGCCCGACCACCAGGCCATAGCCGACCAGCTGGTTGGTACGCACCCCTTGCACCTGGGCCATGTCCTTGATGCGTTCGGCGTGCGCCGGGGGCGGGCTCGCCGTGAAGGCGAGCAGTGACCCGAGGCCGACCAGAATCGAGAGGCGGCGAATGATTTTCGACATGGGTCGCATACTCAGAAAGGCGACAGGACGGAATTGAAGAAGCGCGTGAGCCAGCCCATGCGGTTCGCGTTGGCGATGACGCCCTTACCCGAGTAGCTGATCCGCGCATCGGCGATCTTGTCGGAAGTGACGGTATTGTTGGTCGCCACGTCCGCGGGCCGTACCACCCCCGAGATGTGGATGAACTCATCGCCCTGATTGAGTTTGAGGGTCTTGTCGCCCACGACGACCAGGTTGCCGTTGCTCTGCACTTCCGTGACCGTCACGGTGAGAGAGCCGACGAAGCTGTTGCCTTGCGATGCAGTACCCTCGCCGTCGAACGTGTGCGAGCCGGAGAGCGTGGTGTCGAGGATCGGCACGCCATGGGTCGTGATGGACCTGCCGAAGATCGTCGGCCCGGTATCGGTCACCGCCGAGGTCTTCGAGGTCGTGGTGGCCGCGTTCTTGCTCGCGGCGGTGGCTTCGTTGAGCACGACCGTGAGCACATCGCCGACGCGCCGCGCCTTCAGGTCGGCAAACAGGGCCATCTCCTGTCCTTGCTGATAGATGGCCCCGTCGGTGCGCGGCATCGGCGGAGGCAGTGCGCGCGCAGGGGCGGCGGCCTCCGGCTTGTGGTCGTGACTCTTCAGCAACGAGCAACCGGCAAGGCCGACGGCGACCAGTATCGGCGCCACCGCCGTGCTCAAGCGCATGCGGGACTTGATCATGTCAGGTTAGTCGTCAGGTATTCCAGCATCTGATCGGTGGTCGTGATCGCCTTCGAGTTCATCTCGTAGGCCCGTTGACACTCGATCATGTTGACGAGCTCGGTGACCGTGTTCACGTTCGAGGTCTCGAGCGAGCCCTGCTGGATCGTGCCGAGGCCGTTCGATCCGGCGGTGCCTGTCTGCGGCGAGCCGCTCGCCGCAGACTCGATGACCAGGTTGTTGCCGATGTTCTGCAAACCCTGCGCGTTGATGAAATCCGCGAGCTGCACCTGTCCGATCTGAGTCGTCTTGCCGGCCGCGGACACCGCCGTCACCGCGCCGTCGCTACCCACCGTGACCGACTGCGTGCCGACCGGAATCGTGATCGCGGGCTGGATCGGGTAGCCGCTCGCCGTGACCACGTTGCCCTGGTTGTCCAGAGTGAACGAGCCGTCGCGCGTGTAGGCGAGCGAGCCGTCCGGCATCGTGATCTGGAAGAATCCTTGGCCGGAAATCTGCAGATCGAGCGGATTATTCGTGGTGGTGGAGCTGCCCTGAGAGTAGTTCGCCTCGGTGGCGACGATGCGCACGCCCGTGCCGAGCGTGAGGCCCGTGCTGTACTGCGTGTTTTGCGTACTCTGCGCGCCGACCTGGCGAACGTTCTGGTACATGAGGTCCTGGAACGCCGCGCGCTGCGACTTGTAGCCGGTGGTGTTCGCGTTCGCGAGATTGTTGGCGATGATCGCCATCTGCGTGTTCTGGGCGTCGAGACCGGTCTTTGCGGACCATAGTGCGAGATTCATGGTTCAGTTCCTCTACGAAGCGTTCGACAGCATTTGTTCAGCCACTTGTTCGTTCTGATCGCTCGAATTCATGCTCTTCACCTGGAAGTCGTACAGGCGCTGCAGCTCGATCATGTTGATCAGGGATTGCGCGGCGTTGACGTTGCTCGACTCGAGCACCCCCGAGGTCACGGTCACGTTCGGATCGGTCTCTGCCTTGCGTCCGTCCTTGAGTCGCAGCAGCCCATCGCTGCCTTTTTGCAAATCCTTCTGCGGGGGATCTACCAGCTTGATCCGGTCCGTCGGGGAAATGCCGATCGGGTTCAAGCCGAGCGGCACGATGGAGATGGTGCCGTCGTTGCCGACCGTGACCGTCGTCGCCGGCGGTATGTTGAGCGGGCCCGATTCGGTGAGCACCGGCTGCCCGGCGGCGGTGGTTACCGCGCCGTCCACGCTCACCCGCAAATCGCCGGCGCGCGTGTAGCCTTCCGTGCCATCGCTCCCCAGGACGGCGATGTAGCCGCTGCCATTCACAGCGACATCGAGGTCGCGGCCGGTGCCCTGCATCACGCCGCTCGAGAAATCGGTGCCGGCGTCGCTCGCGACGGCGTTCACACGCGTCGCGTACCCCGGCCCGTAGATCGGCTGGCTCACGAAGGACACGGCGTCGGCACGAAAGCCGACGGTGTTGATGTTCGCGATGTTGTGGTTGTTGACGGCCTGCGCCTGCATGATCTGCTTGGCGCCGGTCATGGCCACATAGAGCCCTCTATCCATTGGTGGCGATACCGATCACGGTCTGCGACATCTGGTCGGCGGTGGTGATGACCTGGGCGTTCGCCTGGAAGGCGCGCTGCTCGGTGATCATGTTCACGAGCTCGGTCGTGAGGTCGACGTTCGAGCTCTCGAGCGCGCTCGACT
>CAVWME010000033.1:0-14991 GCA_963755935.1 uncultured Gammaproteobacteria bacterium | reverse complement strand
CGCTTAGCGGCGATTGCGGGGTTCCCCGGCACTCAAGAATGGCGCCTTCCGGCCGACTTCGTGGGAAGCGTGCACCGCCCAGGGGCTCGCGCCGTTTTTCGTGCGAGAGCGAAATTGACCGTTTCAGCGCAAACATCGTTGCCGCCGCAGGATTCGCAGGATGCGTTCGCGTTCATCCGCTCGCTGGCGAGCGAGCTATCCGCCGGCAAGGTGGATCTGCCTTCCTTTCCCGAGATCGCCGTCCGCGTGCGCCGCATTCTGTCCGATCCGAACTCCTCGGTGGATCAAGTCGTGCGCGTGGTGGGGTCCGAGCCGGCCCTCTCGGCGCGGCTCATGCGCATCGCCAATTCCGCCTCGCTCAACCGCAGCGGCAAAGCCGTCACCGACTTGCGCACCGCGATCAACCGTATCGGCCACAACATGGTGCGCAGCGCCTCGATCTCGTTCGCCATGGCGCAAATCCGCAAGAGCAACAAGCTGGTGGGGCTCGAGGATCAGCTGAAGAGCTATGGAATGAAAGCACGTCGGTCGCCGCGCTCTCTTTCGTGCTGGCACGCAGCTGCACCCGCGTAAATCCCGACGAGGCCCTGCTCGTCGGCATGATGCACGGCATCGGCAAGCTGTATGTGCTGACCCGCGCGGTCTCGCATCCGGAGCTCTTTACCAGCGGCGGGATGATCGAGCAGATCGTCGCGGAATGGCACGCCTCGATCGGCAAGGCGATCCTCGAGAACTGGGAGTTCCCCGAGAGCATGGCGCAGGCGGTCGGGGAGCAGGAAGAACTCGCGCGGCACGAACCCGAGCAGGCGGACCTGAGCGACGTGCTGGCCGTCGCGATATTGATGTCACGCTACTCCCCGAGCGAGACCGACGTCGTCCAGGCCCTCGACGGTCTGCCCGCGAGCAGGCGGCTCGGCTTGAGCGAGGCGCGCATCGTGACCGTGATGCGCGACTCGGCGCTGGAAGTAAAAGCACTGGGCACCGCGCTCGGCGACTGAGCCGCGGCGACGCGCGCTCAACAGTTGCGCGGCGATCGGCCGCCGCCACGTACGCGACGTTGTGCGGCATGATGCCGGCGAGATTGATGCGGCTGTCGGCCGTCATGTAAATGTGATGCTGCGTCCGCAGCGCCTCCACCGTCGAGCTCGGCACGCCGAGCAATGAAAACATGCCAAGCTGCGTATCGATGAAGTCGAACGAGTTGCCGCGCGTCGACTCACGCAGATGCCCTGCGAGCAGCGCGCGCATTTCCCGGATGCGGTCGCGCATCGTCGCGAGCTCCGCGAGCCATGTCTGCGACAGCTCCGGATCCGCGAAAATGCGGGCGGCGATAGCCGCGCCGTGATCGGGCGGCATCGAATAAATACTGCGGGCGATCTGCAGGACGTGGCTTTGCACGGCGTCGGCGCGCGATTCGCTCTCACTCACGGTGATGATCGCGCCGACCCGCTCGCGGTACAGGCCGAGGTTCTTGGAGTGCGACACGGCGATCATGGCCTCCGGAAGCGCCTCGATCACCAGCCGCAAGCCCGCGGCGTCCTCCTCGAGGTCCGCACCGAATCCTTGATAAGCCAAGTCGATGAACGGCAGGAGGCGCTTGCGCGCAAGCAGCTCCGCGAGCGCGCGCCACTGCCAAGCGACAGGTCGGCGCCGCAGGGTTGTGGCAGGAGCGTGCACCAGCACCACATCGCCCGCGCGCGCGCGCTCCAGCCGCTCGAGCATGGCTTCGAACAGCAACCGGTGAGCGGCGGCGTCGTAGTAGGGGTAGCGCTCGAGCTTGCAGGCCGCAGCCGCCGAGGAGCGGCGCGTGGTTGCCCCAGGTCGGATCGCTCAGATGCACCGCAGCCGTCGGGCGCGACGGCGCGGATGAGCTCCGCGCCCACGCGCAGTGCACCACAACCCCCGGGGCGTTTGCGCGGTCCGTGTGCGGCGCGCCGTATGCGCCGGATGCGCGGGGCCCAGCACCAAGGTCTCGACGGCGGTGTTGTATTCCTCGCGCCCCGCAGCCGCCACGTAGGATTTGGTCGATTGCCCTGCAAGCACCAGCTGCTCGGCGCGGCGCACGCAGTCGAGCACCGGCGTGTTGCCGCTGGGATCCCGGTAGACGCCGACGCCCAAGTCGACTTTTTGTGGGAAGGGATCGGCGCGAAACTGCGCCATGAGCCCCAAGATCTGATCTGGCTTCAACCGGTCGATGGTCTCAAACAACGTAGGCCCCTTTTTTTAGCGGCCCATTATAGTCCCGGCGCGGCCCCGCCCCCGGCCGCCTTAGGAGGGCGTAAGGGAGGCCCGCAAATTGTGCGGCACGTCTCCAATCCAAGACATTTGTTCCGGTGACATATTCAAGTGTTAGCGTGTACGCTTGTGATCCTCAATTGCGGGAGAGTCTGCTATGGCACTTTGGAACGAGAAACCCACGCCCGGTCCTGCCCCGACGGGCCGTAAAGAACCCTTGACGCCCGTGCCCGCGGGCGCGGCTCCTCCGGCACCGGCTCCCATCGCGGAGCGTCCGGCGCCGAGCGATCGAATCTCGAGCGATGCGGCCCTGGCCGCCGCGCCGCGTCGGCCCGCCCCGCTCCTCGCGGCGAGGGCGGCGAGTCCGTCATCGCGGCAAATCTGACCATCGAGGGCAAGATCGAGGGATCGGGCAATGTGCGCATGGCGGGACGCTTCAAGGGCGATGTGCGCATCGACGGCAACTTCAACATCGAGCCGGGTGCCCACCTGACCGGTCAAGTGCTCGCCGCGGTCGTCGTGGTCGGTGGAGAGCTGCAGGGCAACATCGAATCGGCCAAACGGGTCGACGTCCTCGAGGGCGGCGTGATCGTCGGCGACGTCAAGGCCGGCTCCATCACCGTGGCCGCCGGCTCGCGCATGCGCGGGCACGTCGAGTTCGGCTGGGATGATGAGAAGTTGAAGAAGCTGGGCACCGCCGCCGGGTCCTGATGAGCGTAGTTCGTCCAGGCGCGCTTGGCGCAACGCGAACATGTCCGCATTGCAAGGCGACTGTTCTGCAGAGCGCCAACATTTGCCCTGGGTGTCAGCATCACCTTCGATTCAACGTCGGCAACAACGCCGAGCCGCAAGCCGCGGGACACTCGGCGATGCGCCTCGAAGGCACCATCGCGCATCCGAGCCGCAGCGAAAGCGAGTACTGCGTGGTGATCTCGATCACCAACGAGCAAGGCGAGAAGCTTGCGCGGCACGTGGTCGGCGTCGGAGCGCTCGCGCCCGGCGAGCGCCATAAATTCACCTTCTCGGTGGACGTGGTGCCGGCGCGCCCTCCAGGCAAGCGCTAAAGCGCGGCTCAGCGCCGCTCGCTCCCCTCGATGCCGATGAAGCGGAGGAATTCCGAGCGCGTGCTCGCATCGGCGCGGAACGCGCCGACCATTCGGCTGGTGACCATGGAGACCCCGCGCTTGTGCACGCCGCGCGTCGTCATGCACTGATGAACCGCGTCGATGACCACGCCGACGCCGCGCGGCTTGAGCACGTCGTCGATGCAGGAGGCGATCTGTGCGGTGAGCTTTTCCTGGACCTGGAAGCGGCGCGCAAAACCGTCGACCACGCGCGCGAGCTTGCTGATCCCGACCACACGCTGCGTCGGCAGGTAGCCGACGTGCGCGCGGCCGATGATCGGCGCCATGTGGTGCTCGCAGAACGATTCGAAGGAGATGTCGCGCAACACGATCATCTCGTCGTAGCCCTCCACCTCCTCGAACGTGCGGCGTAAGTAGTTCCTGGGATCGCTCGTGTATCCCGAGAACCAGTCTCGATAGGCGTCGACCACGCGCTTCGGCGTATCGCGCAGGCCCTCGCGATGCGGATCCTCTCCGGCCCAGCGCAGCAGGGTGCGCACCGCCGCTTCCGCGCCGGTGCGCGTTACTTTGCTTTCAGACTTCGCCATCGTTCCCTTCCTGGTCATTGTCAGCGTCTTTTTGATACCCATCGCCGCAGCGGAGGCCTCAGTGACTCATCGTAACCGTTCCCAGTGCAAGCAAACGGCTCGCTACACGCAAGCAGCACTCGGCGCCCTGTTCATGTCGATCGGCCTGCAAGCCTTCAGTGCGCCGGAAAGCGCGGAGGCTCAGAAGCAGCGCGCCCACGACATTTTCAAGCAGCTGATCGAGATCAACACCATGGATTCTAGCGGAAGCACGACGGTCGCCGCTCAGGCGATGGCGCAGCGCCTCCGCGACGCGGGCTTTCCGGCCGCGGACGTGGTGGTTCTCGGGCCGAACGACCGCAAGGGGAATATGGTGGCGCGCTACCGCGGCCGGCCGGGCTCGAAGCTCAAGCCGATCCTGATCATCGGTCATCTCGACGTGGTGGAGGCGCGCAAGGAGGATTGGAGCACGGACCCCTTTCAGTTCGTCGAGCAAGACGGCTACTACTACGGCCGCGGCACGCAGGACATGAAGGACAGCGACGCCATTGCCGTCACCAATTTCATCCGCCTGAAAAAGGAGGGCTTCGTCCCGGACCGGGACATCATCCTCGCGCTCACCGCGGACGAGGAGGGAGGCACCTCGAACGGTGTCGACTGGCTGCTCAAGAACCATCGCGATCTCATCGACGCCGAGTTCGCCTTGAACCCGGACTCGGGCGGAGTCTGGGCCGACAACGGCAAGGCCCTGACGGTGGAGTTCGAGGCGACCGAGAAGCTCTACGGCGATTATCAATTGCTGGCCACCAACGCCGGCGGCCACAGCTCGCTGCCGCGGCCGGACAATGCCATCTATCACGTGGCGGACGCTCTCACGAAGCTGCAGAGCAGCCAGTTCCCGTTCGAGCTCAACGCGGTGACGCGTGAGTATTTCACGCAAATGGCACGCATCGAGTCCGGACAGACCGCCGCCGACATGCGCGCGATTTTGCAAACGCCTCCCGATGCGCAGGCCATTGCTGCGTTTGTCCAAGGATCCGCGCTACAACTCGACCATGCGCACGACCTGCGTGGCCACCATGCTCGCCGGCGGTCATGCGTACAACGCTCTGCCGCAGCGCGCGGAGGCGAATGTCAACTGCCGCATCTTCCCGGGCCATTCGCAAGAAGATATCCGGCTCGATCTGGTGAAGCTCTTCGACGATCCGCAGCTCTCGGTACGCTACCGCGCGGACTCGGACCAGCTCTTCGATCACGGCTCGGATCGCCAGGCGATGACGCCGCCGCCTCTCAACCCGGTGTTCATGCACGCGCTCACGAGCGTGTCGCAGAAGATGTGGCCGGGGGTGCCGGTGCTGCCCATCATGGAGCCGGGCGCATCGGATAGCATCTACACCATGATGGCGGGCATTCCGAGCTACGGTGTCAACGGTGTGTTGATCGACCGCGACGATGTGCGCATGCACGGCAAGGACGAGCGCGTGAAGGTCGAGTCGTATTATCGCGGCGTCGAGTTCTACTACTCGTTTTTGAAGGCGCTGACCGGCGGCACGCATTAAACGGTTGTAATTCGGAAAACTGTGACAGCGGCCTCGCTTCGGCGGCGCCCCGGGACGGCCGTCTTTCTATAATGCGCGCAGCCTTTCAACGACAAGGAGACTCTTCATGCGTTCAGTGCGATTTCTCGTTACCGCGGCCGCCGTCGCGCTCATCGCCGCGATGCCCTCGTGGGCAGATGCCCCCGGACATCACCCCGCCTACTTGCATGCGCTCGCCGATCTGCGCGATGCGCGCGCTCACCTCGAGCACGCCACGGCCGAGCCGGTCGTTCCCGAGGAAGTGCACGCCATCGACCACATCGACAAGGCCATCGGCGAGATCAAGCAAGCGGCCATCATGGATGGCAAGAACATCGGCGATCACATGCCGATCGACACCCACCTCGGCCGCCATGATCGCTTCGTGAAGGCCTTGGAGCTGCTCGACAAGGCGCAGCGCGATGTATCGGGCGAGGAAGATCAGCCCGACACCATGGGACTGCAGCTGCGAGTGATTCGTCACATCGAGGAGGCGCGCCATTCGGTGAAGCACGCCCTCGAGGTCATCCACGGCTAACCGTTCGGCTGTGCGATTGCCGCGCGATTCGCGGTGCGCCTCGTCGGCGCGCCGCGAATTCGCGTTTCTCTGTAGACTGCGGTGGCGTGACTCCATTCCGCCGCAAACAATTGGTGGGGATCGCCGGCGCTCTACCGGCCTTCGTTGTGGTCGCGTTGACGCTTGAGAACGCCAGCTCTCTTTTCGCGTTCATTGCACTACCCTCAGATGATCTTTCCGGCCGCCTGGCGTTTGCGTTGCGATGGATGTTGCTGCCGGGAAGCTGCCTCCTGTTGGGTGTCATCATCGCCGCACGACGCGGATTCGTCCCCGATGCCATTGACGGAACACGCACGCCGGCAAGCCGTAGCCTGGAGATCAATCTACGCTACAACCAGAATACCCTCGAACAAACGGTCCTCGCATGCATCGCGTGGGCTAATCTGGCCGTCAGCCTGCCAATCGCACATCTCGCTCTAATACCGGCGATGGCGGCGCTCTTCGCCGCCGGCCGCGGTGCCTTTTGGGTCGGGTATTTGATCCACCCCACGGGCCGTGCCTTCGGCATGGTGCTCACAGCGCTTCCCACCGTCGCGTCATATGCCTGGGTGGTATGGCATCGGCTAGCTTGAGGAGCACTCGACCGTCGAAGACGCACGCCGGTAAGCTGCCACTTCGCGGCTAGACTGAGGGATACCATCCTGCGATATAAACGTCTGCGGTGTGAAGCTGAAATATTTCCGGAGGTGACATGGGTACGACAGTTGTTCTTATAACCGGTGCATTGGCTGGAATTGGCCGCGCCACCGCCATGGCATTTGCACATCAAGGCGCTCGACTCGTCGTTTCGGGCCGGAATGATGAGGTAGGACTGCGCTTAGTCAGTGAACTTCGCGCGAGCAACACTGAGGCTGAATTTGTGAGGGCTGATGTGCGACAGGAGGAAGATGTGCGCGGTTTGGTTGATCGTGCCGTTGAACGGTTTGGCCGCCTCGATGTAGCGGTCAATAACGCCGGCACAGACGGGCGGCAGGCGCCTCTCACGGAACATTCGCCGGAGACCTATGCTGCGACTTTCGACACCAACGTACTGGGGACAATCTTGAGCCTGAAGCATGAGTTGCGAGTCATGATCGCTCAGGGAAGCGGCAGCATCATTAATCTCTCCTCCACGATGGGGAGCCGAGGTGCCGCCGGCGCTTCCATGTACGTCGCCAGCAAACATGCGGTGGAAGGGCTGACGAAATCGGCAGCGCTCGAGGCGGCTCCTCACGGTGTTCGCGTCAATGCGGTCGCGCCAGGTCCCGTTGACACCGAGTTGTTGAGTCACTTCGCCGGAAACCTCGACCGCAAGACAGCCATGGCGAACAGCCTGCCGCTTAAGCGTCTTGGGCGCCCGGAGGAAATTGCCCAGGCGATTGTGTTTCTGGCCTCGAGCAACGCGTCGTTTGTCACAGGCGAGATCGTCCACGTGAACGGAGGGAAAACCGCATTTTGAGTCGCTATGTTGTCCTCGCAATGCAGGGGTGGAGACCGTAAGTAGATGCTTCACCGGCCACAACCGGCCCGAAAGCAGTAATTCGACAGGATATGATCCCTACCAAATTGCAGTCATTCGCAAGATTGTTTGACCAGCCCGATGGCGAAAGGACACCATGCAAGCAGTTTCTCTTAACGCGGAAGTTCAAAGGATCCTTCCTCCCTGAACAGCTCGCCTCCAAGGGGTGGTGTGCGGCTGTCGCCAAAGTAGATTTTGGCGATCGGCCGAATGATCGACGGTCGGATGGAATGAGCGAGCGCCGATGACTGCTTTGCATCTGTACGAACGCCGGTTATCGCCCGCTACCGGGATTGCCATCCTCGCAGTCATTGCGGTCGGCGGCCTTTTCTACGTCAAGTGGCTGCCGTACTATCACAAGGCGCTTGTCGCTTCCGCCATCCACTCTCTCGGCCGATCTATCTTAATGGGCAGCGCCGCACGGCCACCGCCACCGTCGTTGAGAGCAGCCATCGGTTACTCGCTCGACTACGGGAGGGCTATTTGGCAGGCGATGATTCTCGGCTTGCTGCTCGGAGCCGCATTCCAGGAATTCGCGCCGATGGGTTGGATCGCCAGATCCCTGGGCCGATCGAGTTGGCGAAGCGTCGCAATTGGCGGGTTGCTGGCGATACCTGGGATGATGTGCACATGTTGTGCGGCGCCGATTGTCATTGGACTGCGACGCCGAAATGCCTCCGCGGCGGCGGCTACCGCGTTTTGGCTTGGTAATACGGTACTCAATCCAGCGACTTTGGTCTTCATGGGCTTCGTCTTGGGTTGGAAATGGCTGGGACTACGTATCGCGCTGGGCATTCCGCTCGTGTTCGGTACGGGATACCTCGTCACGCAGCTGACTCTACCCGGGGAAGTTGCATTCCTGCAGACACAGTTGAGCCGGGCCGTTGATGAATTCAGAACCGGGAGCCCTTCAATCAGGGGCTGGCTCACTCGATTCTGCAGGTTACTGATCGGACTGATTCCTGAGTATGCAGTTCTGGTGCTCATCCTTGGCGCGGCTCGTGCCTGGATCTTTCCTCCGGTAGGGCCTGCGATCGGCAATGACCTGCATTGGATCGTCCTCATGTCGGCAGCCGGACTTGTGTTCGTGATCCCGACCGCGGGAGAAGTACCCATCGTTCAAGCAATGCTCGCCTTGGGTGTCGGGGTAGGTCCCGCTGCGGCGCTGATGATGACCCTCGCGCCGATCAGTTTGCCCTCGCTGGTCATGACGGGAAGAGTGCTTCCACCCCGAGTACTGGGGCTTATCGCGCTCGTGGTGCTCGCGATTGGAATTGCAGCGGGCCTATTGGCGGTGCATCTCAGAATATAGAAACACACATCAGTCCGCGCGTGGTCCGACCGTGGACAGTCTAGGCGGAGACGCAACTGCATCCCAGTTCAAACGGATTTCCCCGAACCGGTCGTCGACGAGTGACCGTAACGGGTCCGAGAGTTCGCGTCCAGCGTATCGCCGCCGTCGGCCAAGAACGGTAGCTCGGGCCGCAGAACTCATATCTACTTAGCTGCCTCTCAAGATTGCAGTAGGCTACCGGTCCAGGAGCGAAGAACGGCAAGTAGTCAATGGCGTGATCCACGTTGACTTTATTCCATGTCCTGACGCTATGAGTCATCGAAGAGAACCCATTTTTATTTGCGAGTACGATCCCGCATGGCCCAGCCAATTTGGCTATCTATCCGAGCGAATTTTCAATGTCCTGGGGAAAATAGTGCGCCGTATCGAGCATGTTGGTAGTACTGCGGTGCCTGATCTTATCGCCAAGCCAATCATCGATGTAGACGTCGTATTAGGCTCAGACGCCGATTTGCCGGAGGCGATTCGTCTCCTGGCTACAATTCGTTACGTGCATGAGGGCAACCTGGGAGTAACCGGGCGCGAGGCATTCCGCGCGCCGGAGAACGAGGTACGTCATCATCTCTACGTATTGAGCGAGGGCGCGGATGAGTTGGGTCGCCATATTGCCTTCCGCGACGCATTGCGTGCGGATAGTTTGTTGAGAAGCAATTATGCTGAGCTAAAGCGTCAACTCGCCGTTCGACACGCTGGCGATCGACAGTCTTACACGGAGGCGAAATCGGATTTCATCAGAGCGGCTCTTGGGAGCCGCGAGCTTAAGGTTTGAACAGCACTTTAGCCGGCGTTCGCGACCGGCCGCTGCGGGTCCGATGGCGGAAAGTACGGGCCATTTTCAGCCGACGGGCTGCAAGCGGCCAAAAGCCGCCGGCGGAGGAGTCGGGTTTCACGGAACAAAGCAGACATTCCCCGCTGGCGATGATCTAATAAAACCCGTTTGTGCCTTAGTGTTTACATCTTGCGCCCATGGAAACCAAAGTCACTCCTCGCACTGATGGATCCGCCTACATTGTGGCGGCGTTGGCATGCGCGGCCATCGCAGTAACCGGCTTCGCACGATCTTATTATTTGAAATCGCTATTTGGGCGGCCATCACTGCCTCCGTTATTGCACATCCACGGCGTCATTATGTCGTCGTGGTGCGCGCTGTTCTTTGCGCAGGCTTATCTGGTCGCAACACACCGTGTTCGTGTGCACCGGCGCCTCGGAATTCTAGGCGCCGCTCTTGCCTTTTTAGTTGTGGCCATCGGCACGTATACCACCGTTGAAGCGACCATCCGCGAGGTACGAAATCATGTAGTTGGTCCGTTTCACTACCTCTTTGGCCTTAACCTGGTCAATCTGTTGTTGTTTGCAGCATTCGTGGTCGCGGCACTGGCGTTGCGCTCCCGTCCGGATTTTCACAAGCGACTAATGCTGATGGCGACTCTGAGCATGCTTGCCCCCGCTATAGCGCGGATTACCCTACTATTCACGCACGACCCAACGGCACAGTTTTTGGCATTCGATTTCTGCGTCTTGATTTTCGTCGCTATTGATACGTTTGTACATCGGCGATTGCATCTGGCGTTCGGATTGGGTGCCACGCTCCTCATCGCATCATTCCATCTGACGGCAATTGCGTTAGGTGCGAAATGGTGGCTGCCGTTCGTTGCACGAGTATTCTCGTGAACGTCGATAACTTCTCGTACACCCGCGACTCACGTTGTGATTTGATCGTTTGAAGACATACATTCGGCCCTACTATAGCGGCCGTCCGCCAGCGGGCGGATAGGGTCGCGAGTCGGTGGACCGGGGTTGTCGCCGCCACCGGCTCCACGCGGCCAAGAGCGGGCACTGAGATGTCTCGAAATAGTCGCCGCGAAGCAGCCGTTCGCCGTCTGCGGTAGTCTAACGCAATGGTTTGCATTTCATCACGGCGGTTCAGCCTGTTTTGACGGTCAGGAGTCCATGGGTACAGTCGTGCATATCTTTACTGCTGCGGCCCGCGGAGCACCGATGGAACCGTGGACGTCTGCGCTAGCGTTGGCGGATGTGGGGCTCCAGGGGGATCGGTATTCCAACGCTTCAGTTCGCCGGGGACCCGAATATCAAGTGACGTTGATTGAGATAGAGAACATCGAAGCATTTGCGAAAACCGCAAGTATTCTTTTCACTGAGGATATGCCTCGGCGTAACTTGGTAACGCGTGGAGTTGTGCTCAACGACTTGTGCGGCAAACGGTTTAAGGTTGGAAGCGCGACGTTTGAGGGCCTGGAGCTGTGCGAACCATGCGCGCTGTTCGCGAGCAGGACGCACCGCGATGTATTGAAGTATTTCTTAGGGAGAGGTGGTCTGAGGGCTCGCATCGTCATTGGTGGCGAAATCAATGTCGGCGATACTATCGGCGTGGACTCCTAAAAATCGGTTTGAGCGAATCGCGGGGCGCGTGTTCGGTGATCGAATGCCGCGAAGCGGATACCGACCACGGGGAGCGGCGGATCGATGAGAGACGGATAGAGATCCGCCGGGCCAATTCGTCTCAGATCGGCCAACTCCGGCCGGTGACCGTGCGAAGTTGGCCGCTGCTTAGCGGTCATTCGCAGCCTGCGTTAAGCTATCTGCATCGCGGGACGCAGGAGCAACCTTCCCAATGAAGTACAACCACGTGGGGATACCAACGACTGCCCATTTCGATGGCGAAATTCCGCTGCCGCATTTGAAGGTGACGGTAAGCGATCACCAGAACAATCCGTTCGGCATCCAGTGGCAAAGGTACTGGGACGGTGCACTGGTTCCTGACTTGGTGAAGACCGTTCCACACGTTGCTTTCGAGGTCGATGACCTGGTGGCAGCGATCCGCGATCAGAAAGTGATCATTGAGCCTAACAGTCCGAGCAATGGCGTAATCGTTGCCTTCATTGAAGTGAACGGGGCGCCTGTAGAACTAATGCAAATCGATCGCTCGTTGCGGAAGGATTTATAAGTCGCGCTCAGTGTGTGGCTCGTCACTCCCCATGTCTTCTCGTACGCGACCGGCGAGATACCTGCCGCTCGTCGAGGACCGCGTCGGGTCGTTGGTTGACGAATTAAATCCTGACTGAGGGCCCCATGCTTCCCGATGCGATAGAGGCTGACGTGGACTCGCTCGGCGACCTGCAGGCAAAAGGACTGCGTGTCACCGATGCCCGATACGACGCGATACGTGGCTGGCCGATGAACAATCAGCATGACCTGATGCGAGGTAAATTGTCGCAACCGTCTAAAATAGTCAAAATCTGTTGGCTCGGATTGTTTGGGCTCGGGCTCATGATTAACTGCGGATGCCACCCTACAGTGACTACTACACCAAAGCAGCTATCGGATGCTCAAATCTCGGACTTGAGGCACGACATCTTAGAGCGACTGCGAACCGAGCAAGGTCAAGGTGAGCTGCCACAAATGGATGCAACGCGCCTTGCGGCGGCAGTGGATGCGACATTGGCGCAAGCCGCGTCCGTTAAATCGTGGACTGTGACGAAGGGAATCTTTCTGGGCTTTACCATTGGGGATTCACAACAGGAAGCCCTCGGAAAACTTAAATCGCTGGGAGCTGAGTACGTGCTTGGTGAGAGCGCGACGTACGGTCCAATAACAGCGGCTTCCGATTTGGGAAGATTAAATGACTATTCGGACTTTCTGCTTCATCCAATCAACGCCCGGGTGGTCCTCCAGGGCGACCACGTCAAGGAAGTCACGGTGCCGTCGGAGTGTCTGTCGCCTAGCTGTAGTGAATTGCGGACAACCTCTTCTCGAAAGGAGGTTTTCTCATTGTTCAGTAAGTTTTTGACGGGCGGAGGCCGGTGGATTGAGCCCATGCCTGCTCCCGAGCCAGTCGATATTCGATCGGACCAGGTTGAGGACGCTAGCCTACTCACGAGCAATTCATGGATCACTGATTTTCGCGATATTCACAAACGCAATTGGCAGTTGACACTCAGTTTTGATAATGAACATCATTTAGTCGCTGTCGACGCAGTTACCGGTAATCAATAACAGGACTATGGGAATCACTTGAAGCTACTGCCGATGAGCCGCAAGTCAGACAAGGAATGGCCTTCCGCATGGCTGACGCTGATGACAGGCGGCTGCGGGTCGATTGCGGAAATAGGTCGGGCACAGTGAGGAAAGGGTCTGGTGGCACAAGAGAGGATGAATTGAAACGCAATCGTTTCTTGGTTTGGGCAAGCACCTCCCTCGCCGGACATGTTCTGCTTCGGTCTGATATTTGGCTTGCCAATGGACGTGCTTTTTATTTCCTTGAACTACGCGCAAGGCACTCTGACCCCGAATTGGGCAATGTGGATTGTCGCACTCGGAACTGCTGTTTCAATAATCGTGGCAATTCTCGTATGGACCACAATTACTCTTCCTCGCCTCCGGTTCCACAAATAACCACTTTCGGGCGAGGGTCCGCGTGCCTAAAGCCGACCTCCGTCGTTGCCGCTCAGGGTCGATGACGGTCACCGCCCGCGGTATCCAATCAAGCAGACATAATCGACGCGCACGTGTGGTTGCGACGGAAGGCGAAGAAGAAAGCGGAAAAGCCCAAGCGGACGAGAGGTAACCGGCAGTAAACTAGCGCCTAGCGCGGGGACGCCCAGGACAACAAAACCGAGTGGCGCGTCCCGCAATTGCCCAGCGCTGCCATGATAAAAAACCGATAATATGGTGCACAGGGAGCGTAGCTGATATGCGAGTAGTAAGTCTACGAGGCGCACTGTTGGCGCCAACGGTGGCGCTGGTCGCGGCATGTACCGTCACCCGTACGGTCCATCTCTATCCGATCAATCCCCCTCCCGCCGAGACGGCGGTGCTTCAAGGTGTGTGGGCTGGCCACGGACAAGGCCACGGCACGGCGAAAATAATCACGCCGGAAGGTGAGATTCTGTTAGGCGAATACTCCATCGTATTTGGGGGTTCTGTCGGATTCGGAGCAATTCTCGGCTCAGCATACGGACCTGGCGGTGCTGCTTCAGTAAATGGTGTGTCTGAGAGCGTCAAAATTGACGGACGAGGCGAGGGAACCGCGTCACTCGTAGGAGATCGCGGCACGTCAATGCAATGCGAGTTTCTAAACGCAAACATGACGGGGCATGGATCCGGTGCCTGCCGTTCATCTAAGGGCGGCATCTATCGGATGCTGTACTAGGAGTGACGATATCCCCGGCCTCGTGTTGGGTTTTGTCACCGCCTGCCCGTCAGCGGACGTTGCGACCGTCAGGAGTGGGTCGTGGGACTAAACCGCTCGCGCGGTAGGGGTGGCTTCGTTAGGGGCCGAGAGGAGCTGAGGTCTGAGGCTCTGTTTCGTATGTTGCACGGTGAGGCAATCCGCCTCGTTTCGCAACCGGAGCAGAGCCATGAAGGATTCACCCGAGAAGATCTCACCGCTGCGTCGTCGCATGATCGAAGACATGCGGATGCGCAAGCTGTCCACCAAGACCCAGGGCACCTACATTCGTGCCGTGCGGCACTTCGCCAGATACCTGGGCCGCTCTCCCGATAAGGCCACAGACGAGGACTTGCGCCGTTACCAGCTTCACTGCGTGGATCGAGGTGTATCGCCGATGACGCTCAACGCGACGATCACAGGATTGAAGTTTTTCTTCGACGTGACGCTGAAGCGTCCCGAATTGATGGGCAAGATGCGCCACCTACGTGTGGCCCGGACGCTCCCAGTGGTTTTGAGCCGCGAGGAAGCGAGCCGCTTGATCGAGAGCGCGAGCACCCTCAAGCATCGCACCGCCCTCTCGGTGGCCTATGGCGCGGGGCTTCGGGTGAGCGAAGTCTCCGCTTTGAAGGTCGGCGACATCGACAGTCAGCGGATGCTCCTGCGGATCGAGAAGGGCAAGGGTCACAAGGATCGCTACGCGCTGCTACCGCCGATCCTGCTCGAGCGGCTGCGCACCTGGTGGCGCTACGCGCGGGCCGAGGGCAAGGTGCTGCCCGGCGGGTATCTTTTCCCGGGCCTCGATCCGATGGATTCGCTGAGCACCCGGCAACTGAACCGCGCGGTACACGAGGCGGCACGAGCTGCGCACATCGATAAACGCGTCCCGATGCACACGCTGAGGCATTCGT
>CAVWME010000032.1:0-122746 GCA_963755935.1 uncultured Gammaproteobacteria bacterium | reverse complement strand
GCGCGCTGCCGGCGCCATCGCCGCGGGAGGCGTTCGTGCTCGACCGGTTCGGAGCAGCCGACCCATCGATCCGCCTCGCCTGTCAATTACGTCCGACCGCGGACCTGGCTTTCTTCCAGCTCTTTGTACCGCACGCGATGTCGGCCGATGCGCACGCTTCGCACCCGCACCGTGTCGGCCAGGAGCGCTATCTGGTCAGCATGTTCGTGGACATGCGCGGATCGACCCAGCTGGCGGAAAAGCAGCTGCCGTTCGATACGGTCTTCATCGTCAACCGCTTCCTGAGCGCGGTGTCGCAGGCGGTGATCGCTTGCGGCGGTCAACCCAACCAATTCGTCGGTGACGGACAATTGGCGCTGTTTGGGCTGGCGACCAGCCCGCCTGTCGCCTGCCGACAGGCGCTAAAGGCGGCGGCGGGATTGCCGCCAATGTCGACGAACTGAACGAGTTTCTCGGCCAAGATCTGCACGACCCAATCCGCTTCGGTATCGGCATTCATGGCGGCGAGGTGATCATCGGCAATGTCGGCTACCGCGACCACATGGTGTTCACCGCGCTCGGCGACGCGGTCAATGTCGCCGCACGCCTGCAGGACATGACCAAGATTCTCGGATGCGAAACGATCCTTTCGGAGGAGGTCCGCCTTACCGCCGGGCTGCCATCGGACGCGCTGCCCGAACAGCAGGTAACAATCCGCGGCCGCGGCGAACCGATGATGGTTCGTCCGGTCGCCGACACCAGAACCTTGTCGGCGCTGGTTGACGGTTCGAATGTTGCCGCGGCCTAGAACTTTTCCGCTGCGGTTGAGCTCGGGCGCCAGCGCTATTTCAACGGACGCAGTGCTTGGGCTTCGTCTTGCAAAAATTTGGATCAGATGACATTTTTCTAAAAAAATTTGGACAGGTGACATAATGGAGTGGTTGATCGCTCCAAATGATCGCCAAACAGCAAAAAGCGCGAATGCGCAGCGATAATGATCGTTTTCCGCCGAAATCCCGATGTCGTTTAAGCTATCAAGCTTGGCGCATACCGCGTATCGTGCGCCCGTCGAACGTGCCGGTTTGCGGGGACCGGCAGTTCGTTATTGTTTTTGATCCCGCGGAGACGACGTGATGGCTAAAGGTACTGTGAAGTGGTTCAACGCGACCAAGGGTTTCGGATTTATTCAGCCCTCCAGCGGCGGAAAAGACGTTTTTGTTCATATTTCGGCGGTCGAGAAAGCTGGCCTTTCCTCGCTCAACGAAGGACAGACGGTTGAATACGAAGAGGTTGCCAATCGCGGCAAGACCTCGGCCGAGAACCTCAAGGTTTAACGCCGAAGACGCGGTCCGCAACAGCGCACTCTCGGACCCAATCCGGGAGTGGGGCTTCCAGAAATATCTCCAAAAAAGTTGAGTGCATCCGGCAGGTGTAAGCACCGCTTTTTGCATATTTTCGAAACGGCGCAGAATGCGCTGGTTCGATTGCCCTGGGCTCCCTGACAACCGGCACTCCCTGAAATTTTGGCCATTGTCATGACATCCTGCTGCCGCGGAAAGCGGCCGCGCGATCCATCCGTCGCCACGCCCCAAGCCAAAAAAATCACGCAAAAGCTGTCACAGCGGTTTCGCGGTAGCCGTGACGGCTGCATGATGGCGTGATGGTACCCGACGGACCTTCCGCTCCAAAACCTTGCGCCCAATAAATGCCATGACGTCCGAGCCCTCGGCCTTACCGCCATTCGATGCGACCTATGCACCGGACGACAGCGTCATCGCGGCCCGGCTTCTCGGAACCGCCGGCCTGAGCGCGGCGCATGAAAAGCGCATCGACCGCACCGCGATCCGCCTGATCGATGCCATCCGCGCCAACGACGGCCGGCTCGGCGGCGTCGAGGACATGCTTCGCGAGTTCGCGCTCTCCACCAAGGAAGGCCTGGCGCTGATGGTGCTCGCCGAAGCGCTGTTACGGGTGCCGGATGCCCGGACCGCTGACCAGTTCATCGAGGACAAGCTCGGCCACGGCGACTTTGTGCATCACGAGACCAAATCCAGTGCGTTCCTGGTCAATGCGTCGGCGTGGGCGCTGGGGATGTCGGCGCGGGTGATTCAACCCGGCGAAACCCCGCAGGGCACGATCGGGCGGCTTGTAAAGCGGCTCGGCGCCCCGGCCGTGCGCGCCGCCACCCGGCAAGCGATGCGGCTGATGGGCAACCATTTCGTGCTGGGCGAAACCATTGAATCGGCGCTGGCGCGGGCGCAGCCGCATGCGGCGGCCGCGTCGCGCTATTCCTTCGATATGCTGGGCGAAGGCGCGCGCACCGCCGCCGACGCCGAGCGTTATTTCAATTCCTACGCCACTGCTATCGAAGCCATCGGCCGCGTCGCCGGCGATCGGCCGCTGCCCGATCGGCCCGGCATCTCGGTCAAGCTCTCGGCGCTGCATCCGCGTTTCGAGGCCGCTGAGCCATCGGCGGGTGATGACGGAACTGGTTCCACGGCTGATCGATCTGGCGCGGCGGGCCAAAGCATTCGATCTGAATTTCACCGTCGATGCGGAGGAAGCGGATCGGCTGGAACTGTCGCTCGACGTGATCGCAGCAGCCCTCGGGGACGCCTCGCTTGCCGGCTGGGAGGGCTTCGGTCTTGCGATCCAGGCCTACCAGAAGCGCGCCGGGGCGGTGATCGACTATGTCGACACGCTGGCGCGCAGACGGAACCGGCGGATGATGGTGCGGCTGGTCAAGGGCGCCTATTGGGACACCGAAATCAAGCGCGCGCAGGAGCGCGGCCTCGACGACTATCCGGTATTTACCCGCAAAGCGATGACCGACCTGAACTACATCGCCTGCGCGCAGAAACTGCTTGCGCTTCGCCCGCACATCTTTCCGCAATTCGCCACCCACAACGCGCTGACGGTGGCGACCGTTCTCGAACTCGCCGGCGGCGAAGGCGGCTTCGAATTTCAGCGCCTGCACGGCATGGGCGAGGCACTTTTACGCGCAATTGAGCGCGGATCGTCCGAAGATCGCCCATCGGACCTATGCGCCGGTCGGCAGCCACCGCGATCTGTTGGCCTATCTGGTGCGGCGCCTGCTGGAGAATGGCGCCAATTCATCCTTTGTGGCGCTCGCCGCCGACGCCGCGGTCCCGGTTGCGACGCTGCTGCGACGCCCGGCCGAAATCATCGGCGACGCCGCCAATGCGCGGCACCCGCATATCCGCTTGCCGCGCGATCTCTATCTGCCGCAGCGGCCGAATTCGCGCGGCATCGAATTCGGCGAGCGCGCGGCGTTGAACGATCTGGTTGCTCGGCAGTCGCGGCGAGCAGCTCGAACGGCGAAGGCATCGTTCGACGCCGATCCGGAAGCCGCGAGCGACGCCGTCATCGGCACGCCGGCGCAGGCTTCCAGCTCGTGGAGCCGAACGCGGGCGCAGGCCGCGCGCGGAAATCCTGGAGAAAGCCGCCAACCTGCTGGAGCAACGCGCGCGCGCATTTCATCGCGCTGTTGCAACGCGAGGGCGGCAAGACGCTCGACGATGCGCTTTCGGAAGTCCGCGAGGCGGTCGATTTCTGCCGCTATTATGCCGCCTCGGGCCGCGAACTTTTCGGCGCTGGCGAAACCATGCCGGGCCCGACCGGCGAGAGCAATGTGCTTGAGCTGCGCGGCCGCGGCGTGTTCGTCGCGATATCGCCGTGGAATTTTCCGCTGGCGATCTTCCTCGGCCAGGTGACGGCGGCCCTGGTGGCCGGCAATGCGGTCGTTGCCAAGCCCGCCGAACAAACGCCGCGGATCGCCGCCGCGGCCGTTCGCCTGCTGCATGAGGCCGGCGTGCCCGCTTCGGCGCTGCATCTGGTGCCCGGCGACGGCAGCATCGGCGCGGCGCTGGTCGCGCACCCCGACGTCGCCGGCGTCGTCTTCACCGGATCGACCGAGGTCGCACGCTCGATCAATCGTGCGCTCGCCGCCAAGGACGGCCCGATCGTGCCGCTGATCGCGGAGACCGGCGGCATCAATGCGATGATCGTCGATGCGACCGCACTGCCCGAGCAGGTCGCCGACGACGTCGTGACCTCGGCGTTCCGCTCGGCCGGCCAGCGCTGCTCGGCGCTGCGTCTGCTGTTCGTTCAGGACGATGTCGCCGACCGCATGATCGAGATGATCGCAGGCGCCGCCCGCGAATTGCGGATCGGCGACGTCAGCGATCCCGCCGTCCAGGTCGGGCCGGTGATCGACGCCGAGGCCAAGCAGCGGCTCGACGCGCATATCGCGCGCATGAAGCAAGCAAGCCCGCGTGCATTATCGCGGGCACGCGCGCCCGAAGGCAATTACGTGGCGCCGCATATCTTCGAACTGTCGGATGCCGGTCAACTGACCGAGGAAGTATTCGGACCCATCCTGCATGTAGTGCGCTACCGCGCCGACCGGCTCGACGCGCGTGCTGCAATCGATCGAACGCTCCGGCTATGGACTGACGCTCGGCATCCATTCGCGCATCGACGACACCGTCGAGCATGTGATCGACCGGCTCTCCGTCGGCAATGTCTACGTCAACCGCAACATGATCGGCGCGGTGGTCGGCGTGCAGCCGTTCGGCGGCCATGGATTGTCCGGCACCGGTCCCAAGGCCGGCGGCCCGCATTACCTGGCGCGCTTTGCGACCGAACAGACCGTGACGATCAACACCGTCGGCCGCCGGCGGCAATGCCGCGCTGATGTCGGGTGAGGAATAGCCCCATCACAGGCACGTCCCGTCGCCGGTGGCGTGCGCGGAATTGCCGCACGGGAACTTGTTTCGACAATTGCTCGGATTTCTGCTTTCGATCGGCCTGGGCCAGAACATCGAATACGCTGGTGGCTTTTAGCTCGGTCGCGTGGCGATAATCATCGGTGGCCTTGTCGAATCGGCTCTGCGCTTCATATATTTTCGCGCGCGCGAAATAACCCTCGACCGTTTCGCGCCGGGCGATGGCCTTGTGAGATCGTCCAGCGCCTTGCCATAGTCGTGCATGGCCGACCAGGTGATGCCCGCGCAGCTTCAGAGCGCATCGGCATCGTTCGGGTGCCGTACCGAGCACAGTATTGAGATCGGTCATGGCACTGGCCGTATCTTCTTTGCGCATGAATAGGCCCGGGCGCGAAGCATCCGGGCGAAGGCCGTCAAAGGTAACCGTTTTTCCGATCAGTTGATCGAGCGCCACGATGCGCGGTCGTATTGACCGGAAACCAGCATCGCCAGCCCTTGCCCGACCTGCGCCAGCTGATTGTTGGGATTCCGATCCAGCACGCTCTTGATGTCCAGCAGCCCTTCGGCGTTATTGCCCTTCATCAGCAAGGCGAGCCCGCGCGCCGCACGCGCCATGTCGTTCGACTGGTTGAGGACAAGTGCCTCGTCGAAATCCACCAGAGCCTTGTCGAGCTGGTTGTCCGACATATAAGCCAGGCCGCGTTCCATGTAAGGCTCGTGCTGTCCTTCGGATTGAGCGAGATCGAGTGGTCGAAATCGGCAAGGCGTCTTGGTATTTTCCGGTCATGCTGTTGGCCATGCCCCGCGCGCGATAGGCCGCCGCATTGTTCGGGTTCAGGGCGATCGCAGCGCTTGATATCCGCGTTCAGCCTTGTTCGAACTGTCTCATGCTGATCGACGTCATGTGCACGATTCGCCAATATTGCCGTGTCATCCGGCTTCAGCTTGAGCACCTCGTCGTAATCCGCACGGCTTTCGGAAAATCGGCTCGACGCCATCAGCGCGAACGCGCCGAAGCCGAAGCGCCAATTCGTTGTGGGATTGGCCGCCATGGCCTGGTTAGACGCGTCACGGCGTCGCCGAATTTCTCTGGGCGAAGAACTGTCTGGCCTGACCTGATCTAGGTTGCCGCGACGAGGACGGCGTACCGCGGGAGCCGGCGCGGATGGTGTCGTGGGCGCCACCGGGGGGAGCTTCGCTTGGCGGCTCCCGCCGGCGGCGGCTGTGACGCCCACGAACCTTGGCCAATTCCGCCTGCATCGCCACCGCGGACTGCCGCTGTTGCTGGACGTATCTTGTCGTCGGGCGCCATCGACAGCAACTTATCGTAATCGGCGATGGCGCGGGCGTAGTCGCCCTTGGCGACGAAGAGCTGCGCCCGCGCATAATAAGGGCGCGCTCGGTTGCGGCCCTGCACGATCGCGCGTGAGAAATCGTCGATCGCGTGATCCATGTCGCCCTTGCGGCGATAGACCTGGCCGCGCCAGTAAGAACCCGTTCTGCACACGTTTGGATTGATCGAGATCGCCGTATTGAGATCGCTCAGCGCCTGTCGAGTTGACCGGTCTCGATATAGGCGCGCGCCCGCGCCACATAGGCCGGGCAAAGTCCTGGCGCAGCGCGATCGCCTGGTTGAAATCGGACAGCGCGTCGGCCCAGGCTCTTCTGGTCGATTCTTCAAGCCCCCGCGTGCGGCGTAGCCGACAGGGTTCTTGGGTTCGAGCTCGATCGCCCGGTTCTAATCGGCCAGCCGCCGCGTCGAGATTTCTCCTTCGCTGCCGCGCATAGCCGCGTGCCAGAATGCCGGAACCGATGCGGATTGAGTTGAAGCGCGGCGTCCGCATCGGCCGCGGCATCATCGAACTTGCGATCGGATGGCGAAAAAACGGGACCTGCTCACATAGGCCTTCACCCGATTGTCCGGCCGATTGCGACTGATCGTTGATGATCGTCGTGCAGGCCATCTCGATCTTGTCGAGCGCGTTGCTCGCTGCAATCTTCGAGATCGCCCGCCCGGGCCGGCCCCTGCTTCCAGCACAACGCGACGAAAAGCAACGACGCCAGCAGCCGGAAACAAAACGACGACATCGTTATCTCTCTCTTCGAAGCGGGGCAGCCAACATTCCGCCGCTTGTGCTGAACCGGCCGGCGACGGTACCAATGCTACAACTAAAGCGCGCTTTTTGCCGATAAATTCCGCGGCCCATGAGCGGCCTGATCGAGGCCTTGATCGCGAGGGGCTTCGCGGCGGATGGCAATGGTTGCATCCTCCGCCCAACATGGGTCAAATGGCATCGATCTGACCGTGCGCTGAGATAATTCCAGCACACGGACAAAACCAACAACAATCACGGGAGCGAATGCACCATGGAAGACGGCATCTTCGAAGGCCTCAAGGTTCTGGACTGCGCGAGCTTCATCGCAGCGCCCGCGGCCGCAACCGTGCTGTCGGATTTCGGCGCCGAAGTGATCAAGATCGAGCCGCCCGGCGCGGGCGACCCCTATCGCAACCTGCCGAATCTGCCGGGCTATCCGCGCAGCGCGCACAATTTCGCCTGGCTGCTGGAAGCCCGCAACAAGCGAAGCCTGGCGCTCGACCTCTCCAAGCCGGAAGGCCAGGCGGTGCTGCATCGGCTCGCCGCCGACGCCGACGTCTTCATCACCAATTTTCCGCCCGCCGTGCGCGGCCGGCTCGGGCATGACCTACGCCACACTCGCACCGCTCAACGAGCGCCTGATCTATGCGTCGTTCACCGGCTACGGCGAAAAAGGCGAGGAAGCCAACAAGCCCGGCTTCGACAGCAATGCCTATTGGGCGCGTTCGGGCCTGATGGATCTGGTGCGCGCGGATACCAGCATCGCGCCGGCGCGTTCGGTCGCCGGCATGGGCGATCACCCCTGCGCGATGGCGCTGTATGGCGCGATCGTCACCGCGCTCTACAAGCGCGAGCGCACCGGCAAGGGTTCGCATGTGAGTTCGAACCTGATGGCCAACGGCATCTGGGCCAACGGCGTGCTCGGCCCAGGCCAAATTATGCGGCGCGAAATTCGGCGAGCGGCGGCCGCGCGAACGCGCGCTGAACGCGGTGACCAACCACTACCAGTGCCGCGACGGGCGCTGGCTGATCCTGTCGCTGCTCAACGAGGACCGGCAATGGCCGACGCTGGCGCGCTGCCTCGGACCGCGAGGATCTCATCGACGATGCCCGATTCGCCACCAAGCCGGACCGTCATGCGCGGTCGCTGGAATTGATCAGGATCTTCGACGAGATCTTTGCCACCAGGGATCTCGCCGAATGGCGCAAGATACTTGACGGCAACGGGCTGGTGTTCGGCGTGATCGGCATCCTCGACGACATCCCCAACGACAGGCAGATGATCGAAAACGATGTGCTGCTGCCGTTCGAGGGCGACACGCATGCTGACCATCAACAGCCCGATCTGGATCGACGGCAGCCAAAAGACCCAACCGCGGCATCCGCCCGGCATCGGCGAGCACAGCGACGAGGTCTTGCGCGAGGCCGGATATGACGAGGCCGCGATCCGGCAATTGCGCGCATCGGGCGCGGTGGCGTGAATGGATCAGAGCATCTCCGTCATCTAATTGTTGTGGAGCAATACCCAGCCGACCGCGGCGAGCGCGATGACGACCGCGGCCGCGATCGCCCATCCGCTGACGCGGATGGCGCTGATGGTTTGTCGTGTGCTTTCATTCTGGGCGATCTCGCGGTTGCGCATCTTGGTTTCTTTTTCCGTATCGCTCATCGCCTGCCCTCCCCTCGTATCCGTCAAGCTCGCCCGGCTCGCCTCCAGCATTCGGAGGCTATCCTACATTGCCGCCGCCGTCGACGGACGCAATCCGCTTCGGGCAATACCCGCCGATCGGCCGCGCAGCGTTGGGGACGACCCGCAAGATGTTTTGCGGCGCGAGGGTTGTCATTCCGCGCGCCGTGCCGTTAAGTTGGCTAAAGGCGACGAGAGGAGATTGGTATGACGAAAACGACGATGTTCGCTGGGCCCTTCGGCGAGATCGCCGTCCACGAATCGGAAGGGGCGGGACGGCCCATTGTTCTCATCCACGGTAATTCCTGCTCCGCGCGCGCCTTTTCGCGCCAGTTGGAGGGGCCGCTGGGCGCTTCGCACCGTCTCGTCGCGATCGACCTGATGGGACACGGCCGTTCGGCCAATGCGCGCGATCCCGCCGCTTATCTGTTGTCCGGCCATGCGCGCTCGCTCGTGGCCCTGCTGACCGCTCGCGGGATCGAGGATTCGATCCTGGTCGGCTGGAGCCTCGGGGGTCATATCCTGCTTGAGGCGGCGCCCGACCTTGCCGCAGCGCGCGGCCTGATGATCTTCGGCACGCCGCCGATCGGATTCCCGCCGGCGATGGACCAGGCCTTCCTGCCCAATCCTGCCATGGCGGTCGGTTTCACGCCGGAAATCACCCCCGAGACGGCCAAGGCCTACGTCGCCGCGTTCTTCGCGCCCGGATTTGCCGACATTCCCCCATTTTTCATCGAGGAGGCGATACGAACCGACGGCATCGCACGTGCGCAAGTTGGTGCGAGCATCGATCCGGCCCTGACCCGCGATGAAGTCGAAATTGCCGCCGCCTTAAAGGCTCCGCTTGCGATCCTGCACGGCGCGCGGGAGCAACTTGTCAACGGCGCCTATTTTAAATCGCTGAAACTTCCCACGCTGTGGCGCGGTGCCACGCAGGTCATCGCTGAAGCGGGTCACGCCCCGCACTGGGAGTGCCCGGACGAATTTAACGCTCTGCTGCGGGCTTTCGCAGCCGACTGCGGAAGCTGAAGCAATCTCCATTTCTTTGGCTTCATCCTTCGAGACGCCCGCAAGAGCGGGCTCCTCAGGATGAGGTCCCTCTCCATGAACACGCTGTCAGGCGACGACGGCTGGATTGGGGACGATTTGCTGGCCGAGCTGGCGAGCCAGTCGGTGCAGAATGCGGTGCTTGGTTTCCAATACCTTGGCCTCGTATTGAGCCACACCTGTCTCGACGAAGTCGAGGCCTTTGACCATGACGCGCCAGAAGAGTGTGGCTAGTTTTCGCGCGAGGGCCTTGTTCGCCACCAAGCCGCCGCGCCGTGCCGCCATGCGCCGGTAAAAGCCGCCGAGCGCGACATATTTGCTGCGCGCCAAGGCACGGGCCATCACACAAAAAATCTGGCCGGCTCGGTTGCGGCGTCGTTTGATCGAAGCCTTGCGTTTGCCGCTTTGAGCGCTTCCGGGAGCAAGCCCCAACCACGAGGTGAAGTGCTTTTCGGTCCGCCACTTGGTCAGATCCGTGCCAACTTCGCCGATGAGCTGCAAAACGCTGTACTCGCTATGGGCGGGTAGTGTCGTCAGATCCTTGGCGCCACAGATCTGCGCGAGAATCTCCCGCAGATCCGCGATATCCGGCGCATTGACGCCCGGCCGCGTGCGCGGTTTTCCTGTCGTTGTCGAAGTGGCCGATGGCGGCGCCTTGGCGTCCGGCATCTGGCGAAGGACGACCGCAATCTGGCGATCGCAGGCGGCGATGAGGCCTTGATAATGGTCCCAGCTTTGAACGGCTTGCGCGAGGGCGAACAAATGTTCTTCGGCCCAGTCGCCGCGCAGTAATTCGACGACGCGCTCAGCTTTGACGTTGCGGATTCGAATATCGCACAGACCCAACAGGACCTGCGGATCGCGTTCACCGGCGAGGATGGCGCGGATCACGGCCAGACCGCTCGTCCCGGTCAGAGAGCTGATGACTTCGTGCAGTTTGATATTCATCCGCTCCAGCGCTTTTTGCATGTGCTGGACATGCCCGGCGGCCGCCGCGATGTGTTCCCCGCGAAGGCGCAGATAGTCCTGCAGACGGCGGATATTGGCCGGGGGAACAAAGCCCGCCCGCAGCAAGCCATGCGCATGCAGCGTGGCGCCCCACTGACAGTCTTTCATGTCGGTCTTCCGCCCCGGAAGATTGCGCGTTTGGCGACCATCGACCATGACCACCTCCATGCCCGCAGCTTCCAGAACCCCATAGAGCGGTAACCAATAGACCCCGGTCGCTTCCATCGCGACTGAGCGCACCTGATGTTCGGCCATATAGTCGCGCAGCGCATGCAGCTGCGAGGTCACCGTGCCGAACACCGCAGGTGACCCACCCGCGATCGACACATGCATTTTCTCGCTGCCGACATCAACAAAGGCTGCACGCGGATCCAACACCGCCAAGTTACTCATTCGAGCCCTCATGTCCTTCTGCTGTCCATTCTGGTACGAAGTCCCGCCAAGAGCCCGACCGCGCTTTGAGATTGCAAACCTCTCCAACGGGAAGCGCAATGCTCGCCAAAATGTGCAATCGCCAGCGATCGGAACCAACCTCATGGCCGGGCAACCAGTGCACCAGAGGATCATGCGGCCATACTGCTCCCGGCGGAACCCCGCAGCCAGGATACCGTGTTCATGGCCCGTGTGCAGCGCCGGTTTCGGAGCTGGGGGCTCATGGTGAGGAGCGCGTCGCGCATGCAAGTGTACGCAGCCTGCGTAAACTTGGCTACAATGCGCGTCTCGAACCATGAAGCCACAGAAGAAGCGGCAATGATTCGAGCGATCCGGAAAACGCCCTACCGGCTGTTGACGAAGCACATCCCCATGCGCGAGGCATGGCCGACGACCTGGCACGCCAGCCCCTCGGCGCAGGTCCATGAGCGGAAACTGCGATCATTGTCGGCGGCATCGGGCTTTTGCCGATAGCAATGCGCCCCCCAGCCGTCGTCGTATTCGGTTCCGGCGAGTTCGGTGCTGCCGCGCGTTTGGGGACGGCCGGAAAATCCGCGCGAGTAGTCCGGCGGCCGGCCGTCGCGCAATGACATCAGGATATCGCGGCGTCTGATCTGGTCGCCAAAGAACTGCGGCGACGCCGGCACGACCGTCGAATTGGAAGGATGGGCCGCCATCCAGTCGACACCCGGGAAATGGAAGCCGCCGATACTTCGGGTCTGATGACATCCCGCACAGGTCACGTCGTTGAGCCGGCGCTCGAAGCCGGCCACCGAGCGGATATTTTGCAAGTCGACACCGCGCTCCGCGGCCTTCTTCAATGCCGCGACGACGTCGCTCTTCTTGAAGACGGGATCCTCCGCTGCGTCCTCGCCCTGCACCAGGCCGAAGGCGGGCTGCAGGTTCGAGGGCGCAAATCCGGCCGGGGTTGCCGCAATCGCGGCGGTAGCCAGAAATCTCTCGGGGATCACAATCGTGCCGCGATCGAGTTCACTGAAATGCCCGACATCGAGCAGCCACGCCCGGAAGTCGCGCTTGAGATGCTCATCCGCCAAAATCCGCTCGCGATCGATCTGGTTCTCGAGCGGCACCTGATCGAACATCCGGTCTGCGCGTTGTAGTGAAACACCTTCAACAGGTAGTCGGTGCGGAAATCGCGGCTGGCCGATTTCGGCACATGCGCGATCTGAAGATTGGTTTCGATGAGATCGATGTTTTCGGGTTTGACCAAATCCAGCGGGCCGTCGCCCGACAGCAATTCTTCCGCTAGCCTGGCACCGGTCAGCGGCAAATCCGCGGTCGCCAGCCAGCGGCGCGCGATTTCCGCGCAGGTGATCGCAACACCATCGCGGGTGGTCGCGTGATCGGCTTTGGCCTTGAGCACGAGGTTGAGCGTCATCGGCAGGCGGGGCGAGGCCGCGGCATCGCCGGCCTCGCGCACATCCGTCCGCGTCAGACGATAGATCAGCCTGATCTCGCCGCAATTGGCCTCGGCGAGGTAGCCGCGATCCATCCGATTGATGATGCCGGCCAGCACGAAACGTGAATCAGGGCGAATAAAGCAGCGTGCGATCGAACAATTGAAGGTCGTAGGAGCTGCCGACGCCGATAGTTTCGCCGGGTGATCGGCCTTATGCCTCGCGACATATCGCTCGAACTCGTCGTCGAGCGCCTTGCGGATCGGAACCATCGACGGCAAAGCGAACAACTCGCTGTTGGTGGATCGGCGCGCCGACCGGCCGCATCGGCATCAGACGCGGCCGAGGCCCAATCTTCCGTGGTCAAGTTCGCGCAGGCTGAGCGGGTCGGTGATCGCAGCGCCACGCTCCAGCAAGCCGCGCTTTGCGCCTGGCGCGCCGGCAGCACGCCGCAAAGCAAAACCAGAATGGTGACAAGAAATCGCACATCGAAATCGCACTTGGCCATGTCCCGACAAATGCCGCGGCCGCGAAGCGCGTGTTCAAGGCGCTTTCGGGCGGCGGCTTCCATTCGGGAAAATAGCCGAAAAGCACGCGCTGTCTCGGCGCGACCGGAAGACAGCTCGCCGCCGCTTCACGCTGCGGTGAAGCGGTCGGTCGTCAGCGCGCGACGATCAGGCCTCTGCTGGTGACGACCACCCAGTGGCCGTCCTGGCGCCTGATCGCATCGATCCGGCCGAGACCCGGTACCGGGTCGCCGGCATAGACTTCGTAGATTCCCTGCCGCCCTTCGATCAAGGCGCCGCCATTGGCGACGTCGCGCAACCACCAGCCTTCCACCGTCGGCATTCTCGCCACTTCAACCTTGGGTGCCGCGGCCGCCGGAGGCGAAATCGAGCCGGTGGTTTCCTTCGGGGGGGCTGCGTGGCGGCTGCCGCGGCAACCGGCGGCGCGGCGCGGAGCCTTTCGACGGCCTCGCTGAGCTTGGCGAGTTTGGCGGCATCAAGTTGCGCCTTCTCGAGCTTGTCGAGGCGCTCGCTGGTCTTGTTGAACTGGGTCATGCCGAGCCTGGAGGCATGTTCGGCACCAGCCTTCATCGCCTGGATGTCGGCATCGAGCCGCGCGACCGACGCTTCGAGCGCGTGGTTCGTGACGCTCGCCGTGTCACTGCCACCAATGTCATTACCACCAAAATGCCCGAGGCTCGCGGTCGCCACGGCGCCACCGAGCGCGCCGGCCACCGCAGCCAACGCCACCACCGCCGCAAGTGCGCCGAGCCGGCGCTTGCCGAACATGGCGGAGTTCGGCTCGGATTCCGGCGCCGGACCAGCGTCTTCGTTGTGGCTCCAGGAGCGCTCGCCGGCCGACATGATTAAGAGCCTGCCAGGGGTGCGCGGCGGGTTAGCCGCGGGAATTTCGGTCTTTGGGGCATCAGCTTTGGGCCGATCGACTTTTTCGGCGTCAGCCTTCTCCAGAAGAATCTTGAACGGGTCCGCCTTGGGCATTTCCTCAGCGCCGCCCTGCTCGGGCACCAGATTCGGAGAATCGACGCTGGTCGCGTCCGGCATCGGCCTCCATCGAACCCTGCATCGAGACGGCGGCGGGCTCGCCCTGCGCATCGGATGAACGGGGAGCGGCCGGCTCCGACGAAACCGGTTTCACCGCTGGTTGGTTCGGCCTTTTGCTCGCTCACGTCAAAATCTCCAATAAAGGTTGACTATTTGGTAACTTTCATTGCTTGCGAATTCGTTACCGGCCGCGGGCTTACGAAAATTTTAGGAAGTCGCCCGGCCCGGTTTTGACCTGCAACCGGCGCCGCGGCGGTCTGATCCGACCCATGCTGCCCCGCGGTATCGTCTCGGCAGCCCCGATGTGTCGTTTGCATAGCCGGATTTCCCGACTAACATGGGGCGCGGTCCAGCCAGAAGGCGGGGGCTCCATGACCATCGAGAAATGCATCAACGAGTTTGATGTCGGCGACGTCATTTTCGAGGAAGGCTCGAGCGGACGCGAGCTGTTCGTGGTGCTCGACGGCAAGATCGAGATCGCCAAGATCAGCGGCGCCGGCAAGACCGTCATCGTAACCCTCGGCAAGGGTGAATTCTTCGGGGAGATGGCAGTCATCGACGGCTCATCCCGTTCGGCAACCGCGATCGCGGCGGCGCCGAACACCCGCGTGATGCGGATCAATCACGCCCGCTTCGTCTACCTGGTCAGCCAGCAGCCGGCCTTCGCGCTGATGGTCATGGACGCACTGAGCAAGCGGCTGCGGGCGTCCAATGCCGTCACCTTCAGGGCGGCCAACCCATGAGCGAGCGCAAATCGAGCCCGTTTCCGGTCCTGCTGAAAAATGACGTCTGCTCGCTGATCCAGGCGGCCGAGGACGTCTACCAGATCCGGTTCGCGAACCGCGCCGCCAACGCCTATCTGGTGCGCGGCAAATCCCGAACCATCATGATCGACGTCGGGCTGTCCTCCAACTTCCCGCATTTGCTGCAATGCCTCGAACATGTCGGCTGCCCGCCCGACAAGATCGACATGGTGATCCTCAGCCACGAACATCTCGACCACATCGGCGCCGCCCATTATTTCGGCGGCCGCACCATCACGGCCGCCCATCGCCTCGCCGCCAACAAGATCATGCTGCGCGACGACTTCTCGATGCTGCGCAAGATGTTCAACGAGCCGAACGTGCCGATCAATGTCGATATCTGGCTGGAAGAAGGCAATCTGATCGACCTCGGCAATTTCCGCCTTACCGTGATGTACACGCCGGGTCACACCTCGGCCTGCATCAGCCTGTTCGACGACGACAAGGGATTGCTGTTCGCCGCCGACACCCTGATGCCCGGCGGCGTGATGGGCGGCGTGTTCGGATCGGGCAGCATCAGCGATTACATCCAGTCGCTGGAGCGGCTGAAGGGCCTCAATTCCAGGATATTGCTGTCGGGACATGGCCGCCTTGTCCGACACGCCGCAGGACGATGTCCGAATCGCGATTGCGCGATCGCACGCGCTGTTGTCGGACACCGCCCAACTGTTCGACGCGCTCGATGCGCGGTCGAACTTCGAGCCGATCATGCAATCGGTACGCGACCTCAACAAGCTCGATGACGGCTGAGCGCCCCTCACCGGTTTGACAAATCGGGCCGACGCCTGTTCAAAGAACCCAACAACAACGCCGACATAAGACACAAGGGAGAGAGCTGGCGATGAAACTCTACGACTCGGTCGGGCCGAATCCGCGCATTGTCCGCATGTTCATGGCGGAAAAAGACATCTCGATGCCCAAACAGACCGTCGATTTGCGCGGCGGTGAAAATCGCCAGCCCGAACACCTCAAGCGCAATCCGCACGGCCAGATGCCGACACTGGAACTGGATGACGGCAGCTATTTGTCGGAGATCACCGCGATCTGTGAATATCTCGAGGAGAAAACTCCAAATCCGCCGATGATCGGATCGACGCCGGAAGAGCGCGCCGAATGCCGGATGTGGACCCGCCGCGTCGATCTCAACATCTGCGAGCCGTTGGCCAACGGATATCGCTTCGGCGAAGCCCTGAAATTCTTCCAGAAGCGAATCCCCGTCGCGCCGGAAGCGTCGCCGGGCCTCAAGATGATAGCCGCGAACCGCCTGCAATGGCTCGACGGGCAGATGGCGGGCAAGGAATTCCTGTGCGGAGACCGCTTCACGCTGGCGGATATGGTGTTGTACTGCTGGATCGACTTCGGCGGCCAGGTCGGCCAGCCGCTGGATGCTGCCAACACCACCATCGCGGCATGGTTTGCTAGGGTCGGTCAACGGCCGTCGGTGCAGGCGTAAAACTAGCCTCGTGTCCCCGACGCGGTGCAACGCCGCTTGCGTTGCACCGCAGAGCCGGAACCCACGCGGAGCTAAATAACATGGACCCCGGATCAGCAGCGCACCGCTTCGCGTTGCGCAGCATCCGGGAACGACAGATCGCACGTGCTTAAATCACCACCGGCGCATCCGGCAGTTCGTTCGGCCCTGCTGTTTGCGCGGGAAAATACCTGGCGAGTTCGCGCGAGACCGCCGCAATTCCCTTGATCACGCCGCCTTCGAAATTCGAGCGCTTGAATTCGGTTTCCATGTCGGCACAGATTTTTGTCCAGCCGGCGGAGCCGACTTTCGCGTCGATGCCGCGATCGGCGACGATCTCGACATTGTGGTCGACGAACAACAGATAGATCAGCACGCCGTTGTTATGGGCGGTGTCCCAGATGCGCAGTTGTGAAAAAATATCCAGCGCACGCTGACGCGCGGATTGATCGCGGAACAGCGGCGCGCCGTCCAGCGCGCCTTCCACCACGAAACGGATTTGTCCGGAATGCGTGGCTTCGCCGGCCTTGATCGCCTGTTCGATCGCAGCCAGCACGGCAGGCGTGAAGATGCGCCTCACCCGCCAGCGATGCTCCAGAAGATGCTTGCCGATGCGCCTGATGCCCATACCCGCCGGCCCCCTACCAGCTTCCCGAGGCGCCGCCGCCGCCAAAGCTGCCGCCGCCGCCGCTAAATCCGCCGCCATCACTCGAACTGCCGCCGCCGGAGGAGCCGCCCCAGGATGCGCCACTGGACCCGCCGGACCACCCGCCTCTTCCGCGCGGCGCCGGCGCGGTAATGCCGTCGCTGAACATCGTGAAGACCAACGCGATGAGGCCGGCGATCCCGGAGATGATCAGCGATCCGAAGATGAACCACGCCACAACCCCGACCAGGCCGCCGGTCGCCATCGAGCCGATCAGCCTGCCCAATATGGTGCGCAGCAACGCGCCGCCGACAAAGATGCCGAACAGGACGAGCGGATTGAACAGCAAATCGAAGTGTTCCTGACCACCGCCGAAACTTTGCTGCGGCTGCGGCGCCGGCAGCGGCTCGCCGTCGATCACCCCGATGATCCGCTCGACGCCCGCGGAGATTCCGCCGGCAAAATCCCCGCTCCTGAATTTCGGCGTGATGATTTCATCGATGATGCGTCTCGACGTGACGTCGGTCAATGCGCCTTCGAGGCCGTAGCCGACCTCGATGCGAAGCTTGCGGTCGTTTTTGGCGACGACGAGAAGCGCGCCGTCGTCGATCTTCTTGCGCCCGATCTTCCAGGCCTCCGCGACCCGGATCGAATATTGCTCGATGGTTTCAGGCGCGGTGGTCGGCACGATCAGTGCCGCGATCTGGCTGCCCTTCCTGAGCTCAAGACCCTTGATGGTTTGCGTCAGCGCGGCGATATCACCCGCGCTGAGCGTCCCGGTCTGGTCGACCACCCGCCCGGTGAGGGGCGGCACCGCGACATCCGCCCAGGCGGCGAAGGCCCAGCATACCAGCAGCGCCAGAATTGAGGCTCTTGCAGCGTTCATCGTGGCCCAACCCGTGCAGCGGTTCCGATGGTCGCCAGCATTGACGGCACCTCTGATGCGAACCCGGTGGTCGAACTACTTGGCGGGGGCGGTCGCCGGCGGGTTGAAATCCACTTTCGGCGCAGTGGAGATTTCCTTTTCGTTCTCGACGGCGAAGTTCGCCTTCGGTTTGTATCCGAACACCATCGCCGTCAGGTTGGTCGGAAACGATGCGGATGGTCACATTGTAGTCCTGCACCGTCTTGATATAGCGGTTGCGCGCCACCGTGATGCGATTTTCTGTACCCTCCAGTTGCGCCATCAGGTCGCGAAACAGCGCGTCGGATTTGAGCTGCGGATAGTTCTCGGTCACCACCAGGAGCTTGGATAGCGCGCTGGTCAGTTCGCCTTGCGCGGCCTGGAATTTCGCGAATGCTCCGGGATCGTTGATGAGTTCCGGCGTCGCCTGGATGCTGCCGACCTTGGCGCGGGCGTTGGTGACGCCGAGCAGCACGTCCTTTTCCTGCTGCGCAAACCCCTTCACCGAATTGACGAGATTGGGCACCAGATCGGCGCGGCGCTGGTACTGGTTCAAGACCTCGGACCAGCTCGACTTGACCTGCTCGTCATTGGTCTGGATCGCGTTGTAACCGCAATTGGTGAGGCTCAACGTCGCCAGCGCCGCCAGCACGGTCCATAATCTGCGCATCGAAATCTCCCGTTACGATTTTTTCGCCAAGGATCGCCAAGTATCGCCAAGTATCTGCCAAGCGGCCGCAAGGTATCAGAACGTTCCCGCCAGGTAAGCCGCCGCAGGGCGGCTTCGGCGGTTATTTTGCCGCGGATGGGTCTTGCCTATCTTTCGCTGAAATAGTCAACATGACCGCCCCGATCATGCGAGGACCAATGACCACATTTGAAACCATTCTGGTGGAACGGCCGGACCCGCGCATCGCGCGGATCGTGATGAACCGGCCCGAGGCGCGCAACGCGCAAAACCTGCAGATGACCTACGACCTCAATGCCGCATTCGATGATGCGGTGCAGGACGACGCGGTCAAGGTCATCATCCTGGCCGGCAGCGGTCCGCATTTCTCGGCCGGGCACGATCTGCGGCCTGCGGCCAAGAACGCGGCCGGGGTCGATTTTCCGCCAATCGGAAATTGGGGCGGCTTCGCGGAGCCCAACGCCCATGGCCGCTTTGCGCGCGAGCAGGAGATCTATCTGCAGATCACCCGGCGCTGGCGCAATCTCGCCAAGCCGACCATCGCCGAAATCCACGGCAAATGCATCGCCGGCGGATTGATGCTGGCCTGGGCCTGCGATCTGATCGTCGCCAGCAGCGACGCGGAATTCTGCGATCCCACGGTCACCATGGGTGTCTGCGGCCACGAATGGTTCGTTCATCCCTGGGAACTCGGCCCGCGCAAGGCCAAGGAATTCCTGTTCACCGCCGATGTCTGGAGCGCCGAGGAGGCGCATCGGCTCGGCATGGTCAATCACGTCGTGCCGCGAGGCGAACTCTCGGCCTTCGTGATCGCGCTGGCGCAAAAGATCGCCGCAAAGCCATCGTTCGCGCTGAAGATGACCAAGGAAGCGGTCAACCGGTCGGTCGATGTGATGGGCCAACCTGCCGCGATCGATCAGGCCTTCGGGCTGCATCAATTATGTCACGCGCATAATTTGCAGGAATTCGGAATGGTGGTCGATCCCGCCGGACTTCATCCCTCCGTCAGAAAAACCGCCGTGGTGAAGTAACTCAAATGGACCTTACCCTGAGCGACGAGCAGCGCCTGCTGCGCGAAAGCGTCGACCGCTTCATTGCCGAAACCTATGACGCCGATCACCGCCGCCGCGCGGCGGCCGATCCGCTCGGCTTCAGTCCCGACATCTGGCAGAAATTCGCCGATCTCGGCTGGCTGGCGCTGCCGATCGATGAAGCCTATGGCGGGCTCGGCGCCGGTGCGATCGAGACCGGCATCCTGATGGAAGCATTCGGGCGCGGGCTGGTCACCGAGCCCTATCTGTCGACCGTCGTGATCGGCGCCGCCTTGATATCGGAATGCGCCAGCGATGCGCAGAAGCAGGCAATCCTTCCCAAGGTCGCCGACGGCTCGTTGCGTCTGGCGTTCGCCCATTCGGAGCGCGCGGCGCGTTACGATCTCGCCCGGGTCGACACCACGGCGAGACCAACGCCGGACGGCTGGCGCCTCGATGGCCGCAAGACCGCGGTGCTCGACGGCAACGCCGCTGATGACATCATCGTCTCGGCCCACCTCGCCGAGGAGGATGGCGCGCCGGGCAGGCTTTGCCTGTTTCTGGTGCCATCAGGCAGCAAAGCTCTCAGCTTGCGGGATTATTCGCGGCTCGGCGGCGGCCGCGCCTGCAATCTCGATCTGGCCGGCGTAGAGCTGGCCGCCGACGCGCTACTCGGCGACGGCAGCGACGTGCTGTCGAAAATCGAAGCCGTGGTCGACCGCGCGCTGGCAGCGCTCGGCGCCGAAGCCGTCGGCATTATGCAGATCATGCTCGACATGACGCTCGACTACACCAAAATCCGTCAGCAATTCGGCCGGCCGCTCGCCGCCAACCAGGTGATCCGACATCGCCTCGCCGACATGGCGATGCAATGCGACGAGGCGCGGTCGATGGCGCTGCGCGCCGCGCTGATGGCCGACGCCGAGCCGGTCGCGCGCGGGCGCGCCGCGTCCGGCGCCAAGGCCAAGATCGGCAAATGCGCGCGTTTCGTGGCCGAGCAATCGGTCCAGCTTCACGGCGCCATGGGTGTCACCGAGGAACTCGACATCGGCTCCTACTTCAAGCGGCTGCTGGCCTTTGATACCTTGTTCGGCGGCAGCGCCCATCACTATCGCCGCCATGCCGCATTGGGCGGGCGGCCGGTTCAAACCTGAGCGGAGCGCAACATGGATCTTACCTTCAGTGCCGACGAGCGCGCCTTTGAGCAAGAAGTCCGCGGCTTCATCGCCGCGAACCTGTCGGCGGAGATGAAGCACGCGCAATCGTTGACGCCTTCGGTGTTCTCCGATCCGGACATCGGCATCGCCTGGCAGAAATCGCTGCATAAAAAGGGCTGGGGCGCGCCGGGATGGCCGGTGGAACATGGCGGACCGGACTGGACCCCGGCGCAGCGCTGGATTTTCGAGGCCGAATGCGCCCGCGCCGGCGTACCCAACGTCAACGTCATGGGCGTCAAGATGGTCGGCCCCGTTATCATCGGCTTCGGCTCGCCGGAGCAGCAGAATTTTTACCTGCCACGGATTCTTTCCGGCGACGATTATTGGTGCCAGGGCTATTCCGAGCCCGGTTCGGGCTCCGACCTCGCCTCGCTGAAGACCCGCGCGGTCCGCGACGGCGACGACTACATCGTCAACGGCACCAAGATCTGGACCACGCATGCCCATCACGCCAACCGCATGTTCGCGCTGGTACGCACCAATGACACGCCACGCCAGCAGGACGGCATCAGCTTCATCCTGATCGACATGAAAAGCCCGGGCATCACGACAAGGCCGATCCTGACCATCGGCGGTGACCACGAAGTCAACCAGGTGTTCTTCGACAATGTGCGCGTGCCCGTCGCCAACCGCGTCGGCGAGGAAGGCAAGGGCTGGACCTACGGCAAATATCTGCTCGAATTCGAGCGCGGCTCGGGCATCGCCTCGGCCAAGCTGCGCGACGCGCTCAAGACCATCTCCGATCTCGCCGAATCCGACGCCACCGGCCGCGCCATCGACGATCCCGATATCTCCTTGCGGATGTCCGAGATCGAGGTCGACATCGATACCCTCGAGATGACCGAACTAAGGGTACTGTCGGCGCTGCAGACCGGCCAGAATCCCGGCGCGGTGTCATCGCTGTTGAAGTTGCGGGTCAGCGAAATCCGTCAGGCCGTAACCCGGCTCGGCGTCGAGGTGATCGGCCATGACGGCCTCTATGTCGAGCCGATGCGACCGTTCTACAAGCTCAACGAGGCGCCGGGGATTCCGGAGCAGATGCTGCCGGTGGTGCCGGAATTTCTCAACAGCCGCGCCTATACAATCTTCGGCGGCTCGTCGGAGATCCAGCGCGACATCGTCGCCAAGATGGTGCTGGGGCTGTGAGTTGGGATTGACCGTAGCCCGGATGAGCGAAGCGACCTCCGGGTCAGCACGTTCGTTCCCGGATGTCGCTTCGCTCATCCGGGCTTCTGTAACGGGCCTTGATAAGTCAATCCCTTTTTGCGTCATCCACTCGCCGGGGACTTGCTTCTGTCCGGGATCGGCGCGAGGCCGTCGCCTGATGGGGTTCATGAGAGGAGAGGTCGGCCAATCTACGGAAGCGTGATCACATCGGCGATGTGTCGACAACCCGGATGGCGGCCTGACCTGATCCATCGTCCCGGCGAAGGGACTTCGCTTCGGGAAGGCCTGGTGTCGTGACCCGCCCGAAAACCTGTTTGTCCTCCCTGTTAGGCGGCAGCGCTTGGCGGCCGGATTGAACGGCACTTATCCTTGCGAGCATGCGATGCATGATCACCGCGAGCTTGCGCGCCAGCGCCACCTTGGCCTTGTTCATGCCGGCGCGCCGGGCGATCCGCATCGCCCAGCTCTTGAGCTGCGAGCAGCCCTTGATCGGCTTCGTCAGCATGATGTGGGCGGCCTCGTAAAGCGCCTCCCGCACCGAGGCGTCGCCGATCTTGCTGATGCGGCCGGTGTAGTCGGTCTCGCCGGACTGGTACTTCTTCGGCGTCAGCCCGAAATGCGGCCCTGCCGCTTCGACGATGTGAAACGGGCGGGATCATCGATCGCGCAGGCATAGGTCAGCGACACGATCGGCCCTACCGCCGGTGTCGACATCAAGAGCCTGGCCTTTGCATGGAGGCGCGACATCGTCCGCACGCGCTTCTCAAAGGCGTTGAACTCTGCAAGCAGCACGGCGTGCACCGAAGCAGCGCCTCGCCGACCGTCTCAAGGTTCGGATGCCCCGCCACCAACTCCTCGATCCGCCCGGCAAATTTGCGCTCCGTTGTCTTGCCGACCTTCAGCCCGAAGCCGCGCAATATCCCGCGCAGGCTGTTCTCGATATCCAGAAGTTTGCTCTGCACCAGCTTGCGCGCCGTCAGCATCGCGCGCGATCTCCTGTGCGGCGATCGACTTGCAGTGCACCGGCCGGAACCAGCCGAGCCGCATCAGTTGCGCGATCCCGCGCGCGTCATTGCGGTCCGACTTCACCGGCATCGCCTTGAACGCCTCGTGCACGTGCCGCGTCTCCAGCAGCTCGACCGCCAGCCCCGCCTGCCTCATCGCCGTATAAAGCCATTGCGACAGCGGCCCCGCCTCCAGCCCGATCCGCTCAGGTCAAAGCCCAAGCGAGCCGAACCAGCCGATCAACGCCTCCGGCTCGCTCGCCACCTTGCTCTCCCGAACGATCTTGCCGCTCGCGTCCACAACACACACGCTTGAGTATTCCAATGACACGTCGATTCCGGCATAATGGTCCATGGTCGTCTCTCCTTGATGCTTGGAGCGAGGCCAGTCCTCGACTCCGTCACACCATCATGTGAGGGACGACCGCCCCCTTCCAAGCAAGCCGCGCGAAGCGCGCCATCAACAGCGCCGTAGCGAGCGCGGCTTGCTCGAAGGCGCCGGGCCCGTTACCCCATCTACCAGCGGCAACGTCTTACATCTGCGCCGCTTTCGCTTCGCGGATCGCCTGCCAGACCTTCAACGGCGACAGCGGCGTGTTCAGCGTCTTGATGCCGAGTTCACTCAAGGCGTCCATCACCCCATTGGCGATGCAGGGCGGCCCGCCGATGGCACCGGATTCGCCGCAGCCCTTGGCGCCCAGCGGATTGGTGCGGCAGGGCGCGGAATTATCCAGCGTGACCTCGATCGGCGGAATATCGTCGGCGCGCGGCACGCAGTAATCCTGATAGCTCGCGGTCAGCAATTGGCCTTCGGTGTCATAGGACACGCCCTCATACAGCGCCTGACCGATGCCCTGCGCGACGCCGCCGTGAACCTGGCCCGTTACCAGCATCGGATTGACGGCGATGCCGACGTCGTCGACCGTGGTGTAGCGCACGACCTTGCTGACGCCGGTCTCCGGATCGATCTCGACCTCGCAGATGTGGGTGCCGTTCGGCCAGCTCGGCCCGTCGACTTCGCCCTGGCTGTCCACGCTCAACCGTGCGCCGGTCTCTTTGCTCGCGATATCGAACAGGCCGATCCGCTTGTCGGTGCCGACCACCGTGAGCCAGCCGTCGCGATATTCGATATCCTCGACCGCGGCTTCGAGCAGGTTCGACGCTTTCTCGCGCGCTTTGGCGATCAGGTCGCTGGTGGAGACCGCGACCGCCGTGCCGCCGACGAACAGCGAACGCGAACCGACGCTGCCGAACCCGGTGGCCAGATCCGTGTCACCCTGCACCACATCGATTTTATCGATGGGGATGCCGAGCGACGCCGCCACCATCTGCGAATAGCTGGTTTGCAGCCCCTGCCCCATCGCTTGCGTACCCGAATGCAGGATGATGCGGCCTTCCGCGGTGGCATGCAGGCTGACTTTCTCGGTATGGGCGCGACCGCCGGTCCATTCGATGTAACTGGTCAGGCCGCGGCCGTAGAGCAGGCCTTTTTTCCTGGCCGCCTTCTTGCGCGCGGCAAAGCCGTCCCAGTCCGCCAGTTCGGAGGCGCGCTCCAGCATGTGCGCGAACGCGCCGCTGTCATAGACCTGACCGACCGCGTTGGTGTAGGGCAACTGCGCGGGCTTGATGTAGTTTACTTTTCGGATGGCGCGCGGATCGATCCCGATCTGACGGGCAGCGGCATCCATCAGCCGCTCGACGATGAACACGCCTTCCGGCCGGCCCGCGCCGCGATAGGCGCCGACCGGAGCGGTGTTGGTCATGACCGCCTTGATCTCGTAGTGAACCAGCGGAAGGTCGTAGACGCCGGATTGCACGAAGGGACCGAGCACCAGTGGAATGATCGCGCCGGTGCCGGTGAGATAGGCGCCGGTGCCGCCGACCGAGCGCACCCGATAGGCCTGCACGCGACCCTTGGCGTCGAGCGCGAATTCGCCGGTCGAGGTCAGATCGCGGCCATGGGTGCCGCCGACGAACTCGTCGGTGCGGTCGCCGCGCCAGCGCACCTTGCGCCCGAGCTTGACCGCGGCATAGGCCACGATGCCGTCTTCCGGATAGAGGCTGGTCTTCTGGCCGAAGCCGCCGCCGATATCGCCGACCAGCACGCGGACGCTTTCCTTCGGCCGCTTCAGCACCGCCTCGGCCAGCAGGTCGCGGGTCGAGCCCGGCGTCTGCGACTGCGTGTGCAGGATCAGCCGCCCGGATTTCTTGTCGATCTCGGCGATGCTGCGGCGCGGCTCCATTGCCGAGGGAATCAGCCGCTGGCTGACAAGATCGAGCGAGACCACATGCGCAGCCTTGGCGAACGCCGCTTCGACCGCGGCGGCATCGCCATAGCTCATAGACGGCCGCGATATTGTCAGGCGCCCCGGCCCACACCACGGGCGCGCCCGGCTTGATCGCCAGAACAGGATCGACCACCGACGGCAGCACGTCGTATTCGATCGAGATCGCCTCGGCCGCGGTCTGCGCCGCGACCCGCGACGTCGCCACCACCGCGGCGACCGGTTCGCCGGCAAAGCGTACGATTTCATGCGCCAACAGCCGCCGCGGCGGCGCCGTCATCGGCGAACCGTCGGGCCGCGGAAACACCAGCAGCGTCGGAAGGGTGCCGATATCATCGGCGATCAGATCAGCGCCGGTATAGACCGCTTCGACATCAGGCATGCCGGCCGCTTCCTTGATGTCGACCGACACAATGTTCGCATGGGCATGCGGCGAGCGCAGCACATGCAGCCACAGCGCGCCATCTTCCGGCTTGTCGTCGATGAACTGCCCCTTCCCGGTGAGCAGCCGGTGGTCTTCAAGACGCTTGACCGGCTGGCCCGCACCGAAACGCATATTGCCGGGGAGAATGTTCATCGATTGGTCCTTCGGGGATTTTGTTCGATCAGAGTTGTTCTAGTGCTTTTTTTTCTCGAAACAACTCGTCCCTCCGTCATTCCGGGCTCGCTCGCTTCGCTCGCGGCCCGGAATGACGAGGTGGTGCTAGTTGACGCCGCGGCAACTCGACTAACCGATATCCCGCAGCACCGCCTCGACCGCCCGGCGCTCATCCGCGCTCAACGCCGCCTGGGGTGCGACGGGATCGCCGACCGCATAGCCCTGAAGCGCCAGCCCAGCCTTGATGCAGGCCGCGAGATTATAGCGCGCGAACGCTTCGTTCAGGCGCCACAATCGCCGCTGCAGGGCCAGTGCCTCGTCCCAGCGAGCCGCTTTGCAGAGGTCGTACAGCTCGACGCTCTGGCGCGGGATCAGACAGGCCGGTCCCGCCATCCATCCCACCCCGCCGATCAGCATCACCGCGGCCGGGATATGGGCCGACGCCGAGAACACTTTGATGCTGTCGCCGCAGCGGTTCATGATCGACAGCAGCCGCCCGGTATTGGTCGAGGCATCCTTGACGTAACCGATGCGCGGATGCGTGGCGAGCCGCGTGATGACATCGAGCGTCAGGTCCGCACGCTGAAATTGCGGATTGGTGTAGATCACCACGGGAATATCGACCGCATCCGCGACGGCGCGAAAATAAGCTTCGATCTGCGCATCGGACAGCGGGAAATATGCCTCCAGAATGGCAAGGATGCCGTCGGCGCCGAGCTTCTGACAGGCTTTCGCCTGCGCCACCGCATCCGAGTCAGGTCGAGGCACGCCGGCGACGACCGGCACGCGTCCCTGGCGGCCTCGATCGTGGTCTGCACCACCGCCGCACGCTGCGCGTTGTCCAGATAGGCGAATTCGCCGGTCGAGCCGAGCGGCGTCAGCCCGTGCACGCCGCTCTTGATGAGATCATCGCAGAGCCGGCCGAGCACATCGCCGCGGATTGCCCGGAGCATCGAGCGGAGAAACCAGATAGGGAAAGACACCGTGGAAATCAGTCATGACAGGGATCGGGCCTCAAAATAGTCAGGGCGCGTGGCGGATTTTATAGAGAACGAAGCGCGCGGAGCTGTCCACTTCCTCGAGCAGATTTGGCAACGGATTGGCCACGTGCGGGCCGAGCAGATAGAGGTAATCGTAATCCCGGTACCAGGTGCGGATGAAAGGCGGAAGGCCAGCCGAGATTTGACCGGTTGCGATCGCGGTCAGCACGCGCATCGGCATTGGTCCGCCATAGGGGATGGCGAGACGCTGGACCGCAGCGCGCGGCTGTACCGGCTGCTTGCCCACCGCGGTGAACAGATCCGGCACAAAGGCATTGGCGTAATGCACCGCCAGCGTCGGCGCATAAAACATCGGATACCGCGTGAGGTCTTTGAACGGCGGGTCGTCGCCCTCGCCGCTGCCCCCGACCAGCACCCGCGATCCGCGGTCGATCCGGTGGAACGAGGCGATGATCGCCGCATAGTCTGCGCGGTAGGACAGCCAGACCACATCGACGACGGCCAGGTTGGCGAGCGTGATGCCGGCGACGGCGGCGAGTGCCGCCATGTTCCATCGCCGGCTCGGCAGCCTCAGCGAGCTGAAGGCCGGGATGATCAAAGCCGCCGCGGGGATGACGCGGAGATCGGCAAAAGAAGTGCCGAGCAGGCTCGACGGGATCGCGAGATAAAGCAACGCAAAGCCGATCGCGAGCCAGATCCCGGCGGGCTCGAGCTTCAGCACGCCACGCCTGGCCGCCAGAAACAGCGAGGCCATCAGGGCCAGCCCGGTCGCCGCCGACACCGTCATATTGTAGCCGTTCATGATGCGAAACGGCCAGACCGGCTTGAATTCAAGAGACCAGGTGGTGCCATCGCTTCCGATCGAGCCGGCGGTCCATTGCATGACGGCGAACAGCGCCACCACCGGGATGGCGAGCATCGCAAGCCGCGATATGACCTCGCGGTACCGCACTTTCCGGTCGCGGGCGCGCCACAGCTCATAGAGCCCCAACGTCGCGCCATAGACGCCCAGCGCAAAGAAATGCGCCGTAAACAGCACCGCGACGAAAACCACGTTGACGACAAAACGCAGCGGCCAAGCGCGCTCCATCAGCATCAGATAGACGGCGATGCACCAGAGCGCGACCCCGAGACCGAACTCGAAATTCAGAAAGCCCCAGGTAAACGGCAGGCAATAGAGCATCATCAGCGCCGCGAAGCCGGCGAGATGGACGCGCCCTTTCACCACCCGTTCCAGCAGCAGCGCGCCGCCGACGATCAGAAACTGGCTCAAAAGCAAAAACAGCCTTGTGGCATTTTCAACGCTGATCAGGCGCGCCATCCGCGGGATCAGCAAATCCATCGCCAGATTGGGGTAGAGCGCCCAGGCCACCGCGTAATACGGGTTGGCATCGGGCGTGCCGTTCCGGCTTCAGAATATACATGCGGGCGAGGTGATTGGGATAATCGACCATCGCCGGAATCGGCGTCAGCAGCACCGGAAGAAACGAGGCGGCGGCGAGCAGCGCAAACACCGTGATTGCCACAGACCGATCTGAGCCCGGCCACGCAGCAAGGCGCGCCGGCGCCGTCGTCACCTGCCCGTCTGAGGAAACCATGCCGTCGGACCGCCGAATCTGAGACTAGGCCCAGACAACCGCACGTCGAATCGGGCCACATCGTGCAACAACGCTATCACTGGCCTACCCGTTGTTGGCAATTTCTGCCGGACGCGCCTGAGAAATTTCCATGGGCTCAGAGCCGAGCCCGGCGATGCGGCAGAGCGCCGTTCGCAGCTTGATTTCGATTGTGGAGATCTGACGCACCGCTCAGAATAAAATCGCGAAGTCGTATAGCATTGAAGTTACGATATGATTTTCAAGATGCTCGCCTACATCCACGGATATGGATAGGCTGGTAGTCCAGACGCTCGTCACAGTTCAGCAGGCATACCCATGCCCGTCAACTTTCAGGAAATACTCACCGCGTTTGAATTCGTCGGTTCAACCGGACTCGGCGAACATCTGGCCATCCTGTGCCGGCGGACCGGCAAAATTTATTTGCGCTCCGAATTTTCCGACTTCGACGAACTGAATGATGAACTGCCCGATGACGTCGAGGATGAAGAGAAATACCTCACAATCCCCAACAAACGAGAACTCGGTCTCGGCAAACCGTTGGCGCTGGAGTTTGCACGCAAATTTCTGCCCGGCGACCTCGATGAGGTCAGATATATCTTCAGCAAGAGAAAGGCCTACTCGAAATTTCGCGTTTTGCTGATACGACGAAACGCCCTTGAGCAATGGTATGAATTCGAATCGAAAGCGACAGAACAAATCTTACGCGAATGGTGCGAGGTTAATTCGATCGAGGTCACCGACTAATACCTTGCTGCGCGCCAGCCGGGCTGATCGCAGCAAATGGATCGGCGGAATACGCCTCGCTATTCTGCCTCATTACCAGCTTGAAAGCCTGATCCGCTTATCCTGTTCAGGTCGATCGCTGATATTGCAGCATCCCTTCGCTGAGATCAGGCCGCCGTCTCGAATCCGAAGCCGTCATCGCCGAGACATTCTGCAGTTGCGCGATCCGTCGCCGAATGAGAGGCGCGGTGTCGTTCGGGCCGGGAATATAGACCGGCTTGCCGTCACGACCAATCGAAAGACCGCGTCACTGGCGTCCACGCTCACGTCGCCGAATATCCGCTCCACCGCAGCGAAGTCCCGGTGCGGCGCGAAACCGATCGATTGCGACCACGCGGCAAGATCGCGCAGCAGCTTGCGGGCGTCGCTCGGATCGACGAAGACCATGGGTGACCCGGCATCCGTCGCGTACATGTACATTTCGAAAATCCCGCTATCGTCCGATTCGAACATCACAATGAAGCTGAAGAAGAGCACGCAATCCGCGGTCATCGGCATCCCTGCGGCGGCCGTGGCCGGCGTGATGACGACGCGCGGCGCGGCGAGCGCCTTCTTCGTCAACGGCACGAACCGGGCGATGTTCCGCTTCACCATGATCAACCACCTCTGCAACGATCTGCCGACGGTGATGGATACCACCCGGCCCCCCGACCGCATCCGCCAGGACGTGACGCGCAGCCCCGGCGGCGTCAGCACGCTGTTCTTGACCAACTGCATCGGCTGCCACAGCGGCATGGATCCGATGGCGCAGGCCTTCGCCTACTACGACTTCTCGTATCCGGCGAGCGAAGTCGGCGCCACCGCCTGGCCCATCGGCCAGATCGTATACACGGCCGGCCAGACGCAGCCGAAATACCACATCAACAACACCAACTTCCCGCAAGGCTTCAACACGCCGGACGACAGCTGGAACAACCGCTGGCGCACCGGACCGAATGCGAACCTGGGTTGGAGCGCGAGCCTGTCCGGCGCCGGCCAGGGCGCCCAGTCCTTGGGTCGGAGCTCGAGAGCAGCGGCGCGTTCGCGAGCTGCCAGGTCACTCGAGTGTTCAAGACGGTGTGCTACCGGGCGCCCGCGACGAGCAGCCTGCAGAACCCGAGCGGCGACGACGCAACAGATTCAGTCGATGATCACCTCGTTCCAGTCGAACAACTACTCGTTACGGCAGGTGTTTGCTGAAGCCGCCGCCTACTGCATGGGAAATTGATCATGAAAGCCACACGCATACTTGGCCTGCTTACTCTGGCAGCCTCGCTCGCCCTCGCCGCCTGCGGCGGCGGCGGCGCCGGCGACTCGGCCCTGCCGGTCGGTGCTCCGACCTCGAGCGTCGATGCCTACACGGGACCTGCGCCCGCGACGGCGGACGTGCAGGCCTTCCAGGTCAACCTGTGGAACAACATCCGCGGCCAGAACCGCTGCGGCCAATGCCACAACGCGACCACGCCCGCGCAGATGCCGAACTTCGCGCGCAGCGACAATGTGAACCTCGCCTACGCCGAGGCGAACACCGTCGTGAATCTCGCGCAGCCTTCGACCTCGACGATGGTCGTCAAGGTGAGCGGCGGACACAACTGCTGGCTCGCCGACCCGAGCGCTTGCGGCCAGATCTTGACGACCTGGATCAGCAACTGGGCGAATGCCACGGGTGCGACGTCCGCGACGACGGTCACGCTGGTCGCGCCGCCGGACCAGTCGGTCGGGCAGAGCTTGAGCTTCTCCTCGGCGACCACCGCCGCCACGGACTACGGCAACACGATTTACACGTTGACGGGCGGACCCTCGAACAATCCCAGCGGGCCACCGTTCGGCTATTGCTCGAAGTGCCACTCCTCGCAGGCGAATCCCGCCACCCAGCAGGCGCCGTATTTCGCGGACCCGAACATCACGACCGCTTATCAAGCGGCGATTCCGAAGATCGACTTCACCGGCTGCTTGCCGCAGAACTCGGCGACTTTCGCGACGACCTGCGGCGTCAACTCGCGCTTCTACCAGCGCCTGGCGATCGACATGCACAATTGCTGGAGCACTTGCTCGGCCGACGCGGCGCTCATGCTCGCGCAAATCCAGGCGTTTGCGATGGATGCGACACCGACCAACCTGGATCCGTCTCTGGTCGTGAGCAAAGGCCTTACGATGACCCAGGGCACGGTCGCGAGCGGCGCCAACCGCTACGATGCCGACACCATCGCCAAGTACATGTTCTCGGAGGGCAATGGCGCCATCGCGTACGACACCAGCGGTATCGATCCGGCGGCGGATCTCACGCTTACCGGCCACTATCAATATGACGGCAGCTGGGGCCTCATTTTCCTCGCCGGCGGCGGCAAGGCGCAGGCGACCGTGCAGGCGAGCTCCAAGCTCAATACGCTCATCCAGGCGAGCGGCGAATTCTCGATCGAGGCCTGGGTCGACCCCGGCGGTCGTGGCCACGAATCTGTCGAACATCGTCAGTTATTCGGGCGGCGACACCTTGCGCAACTTCACGTTGGCGCAGACCAACCAGGACTATGACTTCCAGCTGCGCAGCTCCAACTCCACGGGTCTGAACGGCATGCCGCAGTTGCAGACGCCGGACGCCACCATGGCGCTGCAGGCGGCGCTGCAGCACGTGGTGCTCACCTACGATCCGATCAATGGTCGTCAGATCTACGTGAATGGCGTCAATCAGAACCTTCCGGACCCGCAGAAGGGCGGCACCATCTCGAACTGGGACACCACCTTCGCCCTCGTGCTCGGCAGCGAAGTCTCGGGCGACAATGCCTTCCAGGGCGAAGTCAAGTTCCTCGCGATCCACCAGCGCGCCCTCACGGCCGCCCAGGTGATGCAGAACTTCAACGCCGGCGTCGGACAGCGCTACTACTTGCTGTTCAACATCTCCAACGTGCCGGGCGTCAATGTGCCGCAGGCGTACATGATGTTGACGGTGAGCCAGTACGACAACTACAGCTACCTGTTCTATCAGCCGACGTTCATCTCGCTCTATGCCACGGCCAAGCCGACGACCAGCATTCCCGTCAAGGGCATGCGCATCGGCATCAACGGCACGATTCCGCTGGTGGGCCAGGCCTACACCCCGCTCAATACGACCATCACGGCCGCGGGATATACGGCGCAGGGCGAGGTCTTGTCGACCGTCGGCACGGTGATCGCGCTGGAGAGCGGGCCGCTGACGGACCAGTTCTTCCTGCAATTCGATCAGCTCGGCACGGCGAGCGACGTGATCGTCGATGCATCGCCGTGCCCGGTGGGACAGACCACTTGCATGCAGGCGCTGAACCTCGGGCCGGCGATGGCGGACATGGGTGTGCGCAGCTTCGCGCAGGTGAACTCGACCTTCTCGCAGCTCACCGGCATCCCGACCTCCAATGCCTCGGTCGTCTCGATCTACCAGTCCGTGCAGCAGCAGCTGCCGGCGGTCAATACGCTCGAGGCCTACTCCTCCGCGGCGCAGGTCGGTGTCGCCCAGCTGGCGGTGCAGTACTGCCAGGAAGTGGTGGCCGCTCCCATCGATCGTGTTCCCGGGCGTGACCTTCAGCGCCTCGACGTACTCGAGCGTGACCGCCACCACGGCCGAACCCCGAGGGTGTCATGCAGTACTCGGCTTCAGGCGCCGCGGCCACGGTGATCCACGATCTTGCGGCGCTCGCGGTCGGCAACGGCACGCTGACCCATCAGCCCGCGAAGTCGACGGTCACGACTGAGCTCACCAATCTCATCGGTAACTCTGTGCACCAGCTCCGCCTGCAACAGCACCGCGCGTGTTACTGCGGTAACGGTCGGTGCTTGCGCTGCGGCGCTCGGCAATGCCGACGTGATGATCGATTAATCAGCTTAAGGATCGAAGAGGTTTCAATTATGCGAATGCGCAACGTACCGAAGTTCCGCAAAGTACCCAAAGGCCTGGGACGGGGCGAGCCGCTCCGTCACCCGGACCATCCGCGGCCCACCACGCGCCGGGAATTCATCGCGCAGGGCTTCATGGCAGGCGGAGCCTCCGTGGTACTTCCTTCGCTGGCGGGGTTGCTGGCAAATCCGAAAATCGCCCACGCGCAGCTTGCAGCCGGATATCGCTGCGGCCGTGCACCGCCTGCGGCATCACGCAGGGAGCGGGGATGATCCCCTTCATCTGCTTCGACCTTTCGGGCGGCGCCAATATCATGGGCTCGAACGTGTTGGGCGGAATGCAGGGCGGCCAGCTCGATTTCATCAGCGTGGCGGGTTATAGCAAGCTGGGGCTGCCCGGCAGCATGATCCCGAACAGCAGCACCACGAACAACATCGACGCGAGCTTGACGCTTCGCTATCAGAAGGACAGCGCGCAGCTGCGGGGCATCAAAACGACGTTCACCAACACGGCGGCCATGGCCAACGTCACCGGCACGCTCATTCCGGCGCTTTCGCAGAATGACACCAATACCAACCCGCACAACCCGATGTATGGCATCTGGCAAGCGGGGGCGCAGGGTGCGCTCCTCAATCTCATCGGCACGGACAGCTCGGCCTCGGGCGGCAACTCCATGGCTCCGCCGAACATGATCAACGTGGCCGCACAGCCCAGCGTAATCGACAGCGGCCGAGATACGGCGGGTCTCGTGAGCACAGGTCAGTTGAGCACGTTGCTGCCCAATGCGAACGACGTCACCAACGTGCTCGAGTCGATGAAACGCATCAGCGACGCGAAACTCCAGACGAGTGTCATCCAGACCTACGCCAGTCCGACGGCGATCGCGAATGCCCAGGCCGTCCAGGCCTGCGCCTACACCAAGGCGGCGTACCTGCTCAATGCGTACCCGAACCCCGGTGCTGTCGATCCGGACAACGACCCGATTGATCGTGGGCAGCTCCGGCTCGATTTTCACCACCGCGGAGTATCAGGGCAGCAACGACTTCCAGATGACCGCTGCCGTGATGAAGCTCGTGATCGACGGCGACGCCGCCGCCGGCACGATCCAGCTGGGCGGATACGACTACCACACGGGCGAACGTGCGACCGGCGAGTCGCGCGACTTCGATGCAGGCCAGTGCATCGGGGCCGTGTTGCAGTACGCGGCCGCGAAGAAGAAACCCGTCATGATCTACATATTCAGCGACGGCTCGCTGGCGAGCGACGGGACGATCGATAATTCGGTCGGCGGCCGCGGCAAGGGCGTATGGACCGCCGACAACCAGAACGTTGCGGCCACTTACTGGCTGATTTACAACCCCGCCGGCAGGGCGGTGACCGCGCAGAGCAATATCGAGGCAAGCTTGCAACTCGGCTACCTCAATTCGGACGGCTCGCAGAACACCAACAGCAGCCCGGCCGGCAATAACGTGCCGAACCTGGTGCAGATGGTCGTGCTGAATTATCTGGCGCTGCATAGCGCCAACGACCTCGCGCGTTGGCCGAACCTGTGGCCGGGACCGGGCCTGACGGGTCCGAACACCGTCAACACGCTCGGCAGCGGTTCCGCCCTCGATCCGCTGGTCATGTACCAGCCGCTTGCGGGACTCTCGAACGGCAGAGTCGTGGGTTGATTCCAGCGCGTTCCGGCCCGGCCGCACGGCCGGGCTGGACGACGCGCTCGGCAACCGTCTCCAGCAGGAGACGCGTCATCGTTTTCCCCCGTCGATATCGAGCGTAGCGCGCCCGAGCGCCACGACGTTCGCGTGCAACGGTCGTGATGCACAACGACTTGCTACGAATGTGCGCCAAGTCATATTCGGTCTGTGCAAAGCGAAGCCCGACGCGTTGACACTGCGGCTCGCAGTATGCGATTTTGCATAAGGTCTGATCAGGGCAAACTCGTTGAAAAGCGAGGGCGCAAAGCTTCCGGTCTACAGGGTTGTTCCCTACGAACTCGAACCTAGGACAGCGGGGTTACCAGCGTGATTGATATGAGGCCGCGCGCGCGCGCCGACGATGATTGCAACAGCGCGGGTGCGGCGCGGTGAGGGTAATTCCCGCCATGCTGGCGCTCCTCGCCTGCCTCGCCTTAGGCGCTGCAGGTGTTTGCGTCGCCGATACGCCCACCATGGTGGGCCATGACGCGCCGGATTTCACGTTGAAGGCGCTGGATGGCGCCAATCTGCGCCTGTCGGAATTTCGCGGCCAGGTGGTCCTCGTGAACTTCTGGGCGCGCTGGGCGAATGACTCGCGCCGTGAGATGCCGGCGCTCAATCGCATCCACACGACCTACGGGCGCGCGGGCTTGGTGGTGCTCGGTATCTCGATCGACGACGATCTGCGGCGCGCCCAGGAATTTGCCGATTCGATGAAAGTCTCCTATCCGGTAATGTTCGACACCGGCTCAGGCATCGGCCGGGACTATCAATTGGGCAAGTTGCCCATGACCATCCTGGTCGATCGCTCGGGCGTGGTGCGCTACTCCCATCTCGGGTACAAGCGCGGCGACGACCGCTTGTACCTCGATCACATACGCGAGTTGCTTCGCGAGTAAGGCTCGATATGAATCGTACGTCTCGACTTAAGTCCACCGTTGCGGGAGCCCTGTTGCTCGCAGGCGCATATTTCGCGCAGGCCTCGCACGCGGGCCCCGAGCAAACCGCTCCACCGGCCGCCACAGCCGCGGCGGGCGCGACGGAGCCAGCCCCAGGCGCGGCGGCGCCCGGTGCTGCAGCGGCCCCGGCCGCGCCGCCTGCAGCGGGCGATGCCGCCGCGGCCGCGCCGCCGCCCGCGGCAGCTGCCGATTCGGGCGACTTCAAGACGCTCGATCAAGAAGTGCAGAGCATGAAAAAGGACGTCATCGATCTCAACAAGGATCTGTTCGTGCTCGAGGAAGAGCTCCTGTTCCCGGCCAATACGCAGGTGGCGGTATACGTCTCGATGGACGTGGGCACTTTTTTTGCGCTCGATTCGGTGACCGTCAAGATCGACAACAAGCAGGTGAAGAATTACCTGTATACCGCCCGCGAGGCCGACGCGCTGCTCAAGGGCGGCGTGCAGCAGATTTACCTCGGCAACCTCAAGGTCGGCAAGCACGAGCTCGTCGCCTTCTTCACCGGCAAGGGACTTCCGGTCGACCGCGACTATCGGCGCGGCGCCACGGTCAATTTCGACAAGGGCGTCGGCGCCAAGTATCTCGAGCTCAAGATCACCGACAAGGTCGCGAAGCACCAGCCAGAGTTTCTGATCAAAGACTGGGAATGATGACGGGTGTAACGGTGCGGCGTCCAAGATCCAAGCTGCGGCCGATCGCGCTCTGCGGTTTGCTCGTCGCGCTGCCGCTGGCGGCGGCGTGGGCGAAGAACCAGAAGCCCGATCCCGACGGCTTGCCGCCGCACGACGTCAAGGACTTGCACTACGGCGACGTCCTCTTCTACTTCTATCAGGACGATTACTTCGATTCCATTACGCGCCTCTTGGCGGCACAGCAGCTCGAGCGGCTGCCGCATACCGAGGGCGAGGCGGAGCTGCTGCTCGGGGGGCTTTATCTCTCGCTCGGCGAGCATGTCGAGGCGGGCAAGATTTTCGAGGCGCTGCTCGCCGGCAAGGTCTCCGAAGCCGTGCGCAACAAGGCTTGGTTCTATCTGGGCAAAGTCTGGTACCAGCGCGGCTACCTCGACGAGTCCGAGCGCGCGCTGCGCCAGGTCTCCGACAAGATCCAGCCGCGCATCAGTGCCGAGCGCTACATGTTGCTCGCGCAGCTGAAGCTGCGCGAAGGCCGCTACGACGAGGCGATCGCGGCGCTGCAGAGCTGGCACGGCGCGCCCGATTGGACCGCCTATGCGCAGTTCAACTTGGGCGTAGCCCTGGTGCGCAAGGACCGGCTGCCCGAGGCGATCGCTTATCTCGACCGCGTCGGCAGGATGGAGACGCGCTACGAAGAGCTGCTCTCCCTGCGCGACAAGGCGAATCTCGCGCTCGGATTCGCCTACCTGCAGGCGAAACGGCCGGCGGACGCGAAACCCATCCTCGAGCGTGTGCGCCTCGAGGGGCCGTTCTCGAGCATGGCGCTGCTCGGCGTCGGCTGGGCCGATTCCGCGCTCGGCCAGTTCAAGCAAGCCCTGGTGCCGTGGCTCGCGCTGCGCAAGCGCAACCTGCTCGATGCCGCCGTGCAGGAGTCCTATCTCACCGTGCCTTATGCGTACAACCAGCTGGGTGCGCCGGGACAAGCCGCGGAATACTATAGCGCTGCGATCGATTCCTTCGACGTCGAGTTCAAGCGGATCGACGACTCGATCGCGCAGATCCGCGCGGGCGATCTGCTCGACCGGCTGCTGAAGGAAGACAAGAAGGACACGCTCACCTGGTACTGGCAGCTGAAGACGCTCCCCGACGCACCGGAGTCGCGCTATTTGTATCAGCTGCTCGCCAGCAACGAATTCCAAGAGGGCCTCAAGAACTACCGCGAGCTCAAGTTCATGAGCCGCAACATCGATGACTGGCGCGAGAGCGTCGCGGCATACACCAACATGCTCGATACCCGGCAGCACGCCTACGACGAGGAGGTGCCGAAAGCCGACGCCGTGATGGCGGCCACCGATCTCGACGCTCTCACGCAACAAGCGGGTGGACTTCGAGTCGCGGATCAACGCGATCGAGAAGTCCAACGATGTGGCGGCGCTCGGCACCCCCGACGAGCAGCGCACCTGGGCGCGCATCAAGCGCATCGACGATTTCGTACAGATGCATCCGGACGATCCGGACCTCGCGGAAATGCGCGACAAAGCGCGTCTGCTGAAAGGCGTGATGTACTGGCGGCTGTCCGAGAGCTTCAAGGCGCGGCTCTGGAACGAGCGGCGCTCGGTCAAGGAGCTCGAGGCCTCCCTCATCGAGACGCAGAAGCGCGCCGTCCAGGTTCGCCAGGCGCGCGCCGCCGTGCCGACCAACACCGGCGTGTTCGCCGACCGCGTCGCGGCGACGAGTGCGCGGATGGACCAGCTGCAGGCGCGCCTCGAGGCACTCACGGACAAGCAGGCACACTACCTGCAGGATCTCGCGATCGAGGAGCTGGGACGGCAGCGGCAGCGCATCGAGACCTATCAAGTTCAGGCCCGCTTCGAGCTCGCCGCGATCTACGACAAGACCGTGAACAAGCCGGCGGGCAAACCACAGGCAGCCCCGCCGCCGGCCGACTCGGCGCCTGCGGCCAAGCCGAAGGGTAAGAAGAAGTGGTGGTGGCCGTGGTGATGCGCCCCACCGCTCTTCGCATCGCATTGGCCGGCGTGCTGCTGTATTCGGCCGTTGCCGGCGCATCGTCCAGCAACGAGCCCACCATCAAGGACCTGGAAAAGCAGCAGCAGGCCGACGTGAGTCCGGAGCCGCCGCACAACGTCGACAACAATAAGACCATGCAAAGCTACAAGCGCTTCCTCGACTTGAACGCGGGCGACGCCGCGTTGCGCGAGGAGGCGATGCGCCGGCTGGGCGATCTCAACCTGGAGAGCTCGGAGTCGGAGCGCATCGAGCACGAGCTCGCGACCAACGAGGGCCTGCGCGCGACCGAGGCGATCCATCTCTACACGGCACTGCTCAAGACCTATCCCAAGTACGAGCGCAACGATTCGGTGCTTTATCAGCTGGCGCGGGCCTACGAGCTCAATGCGCAGCCCGACAAGGCGCTTGCGACGCTCGACCGGCTGGTGGCCTCCTATCCGAGCAGCAAGTACATCGACGAGGCGCAATTCCGCCGCGGCGAGATCCTGTTCGCCGACAAGTCCTATCCCGCCGCGCAGGCGGCCTACGAGGCGGTGATCAAGTTCGGCTCGACCTCGGGATTCTACAACCAGAGTCTTTACAAGCATGGCTGGTCGCTGTTCAAGCAGGGCGAGAACGAGCGCAGCCTCGATTCCTTCGCGAACGTGCTCGATTCGGTGTTGGTGTCGAAGAGCAACGCCAAGACCCTGATCGAGATCGACACGTTGAGCAAGCCGAATCGCGAGCTGGTGGAGGACACGTTCCGCGTCATGTCGATCACCTTCTCGTACAACGACGGGGCGAAGAGCATCGATGAGTTCGTGAAGCACCGCAAGCAGCAGCGGCCGTACTACTATCTTTTGTACGCGCGGCTCGGCGATCTGTACATGGAGAAAGAGCGCTACACCGACGCGGCGGATGTCTATCGCGCGTTCGTCTCGCAGGATCGCAACAACGAGAAGGCGCCGCTTCTCGAGATGCAGGCGATCGAGGCGTACTCGAAGGGCGGCTTCCCGGATCTCGTGCTCCAGGGCAAGAAAGAGTTCGTCGAGAATTACAGCTACGGCACGGCCTTCTGGCAGGGCCGCACGCCGAAGGACGAGCCCAAGGTCGTGGCCGAGCTCAAGATCAACCTGAAGGACGTGGCGCAGTACTACCACGCGCAGGCTCAGAAGACGAAGAACGTGGCGGATTTCCAGGAAGCGGCGAAATGGTACCGCAGCTATCTGACCTCGTTCCCCGACGACCCCGACTCGGCGGTCACGAACTACCTGCTCGCCGACACGCTGTTCGAGAGCAAGCAGTATCTGGACGCCGCGCAGCAATACGAGAACACGGCGTATTCGTACGGCTCCCACGCGAAGGCGGCGGATGCCGGCTACGCGGCGCTGGTGGCCTATGGCAAGGAAGAGGAAGGGTTGTCGGGCGAGGCTAAGGCGAAGATCCACCTCCGCGAGGTCGACAGCTCATTGCGGTTCGCGCAGGAATTCCCGACCCATGCGGAGAGCGCGCAGGTGCTGACGCGCGCCGCGACGGATCTGTACGCGGCCAAGGATTATCAGCGCGCCACCGCGGCGGCGCAGATGCTGCTCGCCCGCCAACCGCCGGTGGATGCCACCAAGCAGCGGGTCGCTTACACGGTGATCGCCAATTCGAACTTCGAGCAGGGCCATTTCGACAAGGCGGAGGCGGGCTATGCGAGCGCGCAGGCGCTGATGCCGGCCAACGATCCGGAGCGTGCCGCGATCGTCGATCGCCTCGCGGCCTCGATCTACAAGCAGGGTGAGCAGAAAAGCCAGTCGGGTGACAGTGCCGGGGCGGTGGAGGATTTCCTGCGCGTCTCGAAGGAGGCGCCCAGCTCCAAAGTGCGCGCGAACGCGGATTTCGACGCGGGGGCGTTGCTCATCGCGCAGAAACAATGGGATCGCGCCATCGTGGTGCTCGAGGGCTTTCGGCGCAACTTCCCGCAAAGCCCGCTGCAGCCCGACGTGACGCGCAAGCTCGCCGTGGCGTACTCGGAGTCCAACCATCCGGGCGAGGCCGCGGCCGAGTTCGAGCAGATCGCCCAGACTCCGACGGAGAGCCCGGAGCTGCAGCGCGAGGCGACGTTGCAAGCCGCGGATCTGTATGACAAGGCCGGCAATCCGACCAAATCGCGCGCGATGCTCGAGGCATTCGTCAAGCGCTTCCCGCAGCCCTTGAATCCCGCGATGGAAGCACGCAACAAATTGAGCCTGATCGCCGCAAAGTTCGGCGACGTCAACGCACGCGATTACTGGCTCAAGGAGATAGTGAACGCCGACCGCGTCGCCGGCGCGGCGCGCACCGATCGCAGCAAGGCGCTTGCCGCCAAGGCAACCCTCACGCTGGCGGCGCCGGCCCGCGATGAATTCATGCGCATCAAGCTCGTGACCCCGCTCAAAAAATCCCTCGCGGAGAAGCGCAAGGCGATGGAGACTGCGCTCAAAGCGTACACGCAGGCTGCGGATTATCAGGTCGCCGAGGTGACCACGGCCGCGACTTACGAGAGCGCCGAGCTGTACCGGCAACTCGGCAAGGATCTGATGAGCTCGGAGCGTCCGAGCAACCTGTCGAAAGACGAGCTCGAGCAATACAACGTGCTGCTCGAGGAGCAGGCGTTCCCGTTCGAGGAGAAAGCGATCCAGTTGCACGAAGTGAATACGGCACGGGTCAAGGACGGCACTTACGATGAGTGGGTGCAGAAGAGCTTTGCGGCGCTCGCGCAGCTCAATCCCGGCCGTTACGCGAAGGTGGAGATCGGTGAACAGCAAGTCGAATCGATTCGTTAGCCTGACGGCGCTCCTGCTGGTCGCGGGTTGCCACAGCGCACCGCCCAGGCCGGCCGCGCCCAAGGCGGCCGCGCCTGCGCCGGCCGCCAACACGGCTGCTGCGAATACGGCCGGTACATCGTCTGCGAGTGCCCCAGGCAAAGCCGGCAACACCCCTGCCGCCGGGTCCGCCGCGGCCGGCAAGGCCGCCACGCCGCCCGCGCCCCAAGCTCCAGTGCCGGAACGTGCGGCGCAACAATATGCACAGGCGCTCGCCTTGATGAAGTCCGGCCGCAACACCGATGCCGAGCTCGAGTTCAAACAGCTCGCGGTCGCCTATCCCGAGTTCGCGGGGCCGGATGTGAACCTGGGTCTTCTGTACCTGCGCGCTGCGCGCTACGCCGACGCCGAGGCCGCTCTGAAGGCGGCGCTTGCGCGCAATCCGGATAACGCCGTCGCGAGCGATGAGCTCGGCATCGTGGAGCGCAAGCTCGGTAAGTTCACCGAGGCCGAGGCGGCTTATCAGCATACGATCGCCGTTGAACCGAATTACGCACCCGCATATCTGAACTTGGGCGTACTGTACGATCTGTATCTGGCGGAGCCGCAGAAGGCGCTCGAGCAATTCGAGCATTACCTCACACTCGCGGGCGACAATAAGCAAGTCGCCGGATGGGTGATCGAGCTGAAGAAGCGGGTTGGGGCGCCCGCGGCCGCGCCCGCCGCGAAGAAGGAGCCTGCATGAGCCTACAAACGTTAACCCTGGTGCTGGCAGGACTCGCCGCGCCGCTTGCCGCTCTCGCGCAGACCGAGCAGGCACCGCCTGCAACATCTTCGTCACAAACGAGCGGTCCTGCCGCTGGCGCCGCGGTCAAATCGACGCCCTCGAGCGCCCAGAGCGAGGCGGGAGAACCGCGCGCCATGACCTCCGAAGCCACTCCGGAGCCGGCGGCGCAGCCGGCACCGGCGCCCCGAACGACGGCTCCGGCCCGAGCGCCGGCGGCCTCCACGGCGGGCTCGCGCCCGCCTGCAGCGACCGCGGCGGGCGGTAAGACCCCCGCCACCGACCGCTTGGAATTGGGCACTGCGACCGTGACGGGTGACCGCGAACAGCCCAAAGTCATGTATATCGTTCCGTGGAAGAAGTCGGATATCGGCGACCTCTCCGGCAAACCCATGAACAGTCTGCTGGACGAGGCCCTGGCGCCCGTCGACCGCGACGAGTTCAAACGGCAAGTGATGTATTACCAGGTGGTCAAGGCGGATGCGTCTCAAAATGGTGCAGCCAAGCCACCGGCGACGCAGGTTGAGAAGTAAGTCATAGCCGATTTTACGGAATCTGTTTGAATTCAAGGTCGCAGCGGGACCGTATTTTCTAGGAGCGCGAAGATGAATTTCATGAGTTCGGCAATCAACTTCTTCAAGGACGGCGGGTTGTTCCTCTATCCGCTCGCCTTGATTTTCGTGGTGGGCGTGTCGATCGCCATCGAGCGATACGTGTACCTCACCCGCGAAACCATGCGCAATCGCAGCCTCTGGGAAAACCTCGTTCCCGCCCTGAGCGCCGGCAACTTCAAGCAAGTGGTGTCGCTCACGCAAAACTCCAAAGCGTCGATCGCCACGATCTTGAACTACGGCGTGGCGCGTGTGGCGAGCGCACGGCGCCGCGACGACATCGAGAAGGCGATGGACGAGAGCTTGCTCGAGGTCATCCCGCGTATCGAGAAGCGCACGCACTATCTGTCCTCGCTTGCGAACGTCGGCCTGCTCATCGGCTTGTTGGGCACCATCACGGGCCTCATCGGCGCGTTCAGCGCGGTGGCCACGGCGAATCCTGCCGAGAAGGCGAGCCTGCTGGCAGCCGCCATCTCGGTCGCGATGAACAACACCGCGTCGGGCCTGTTCGTCGCCATCACGTTGCTGCTCGCGCACATGTTCCTGGAATCAAAGACCACCAATATGATCGACAGCCTGGAAATTGCGTCCGTCAAGTTCTTGAACTCGATCACCGAGCGCCAGCACGATGCGCCGGTTCCGCAGGCTCCGCCCGCGCCCCAGACCCGGGCTCCCGCGGCAGCGCGCGGCACGATTTGAGGCAACGGAACCAGCTCAGCCGAACGGTGCGATAACTCATGAAGTCCAAGTCCGCGAGCATGGTCCGTCGCAATCACGCCCGCTATCACCAGGGGCGTGACGATCTCAACATCGTGCCGATGATCGACATGATGGTGATCCTGGTGTTCTTTTTGATTTTCACGGCGGTTTTCTCCAAGACCAACATCCTGCAGCTCAACCTGCCGGCGAACGCGAGTGCCGCTCCGCTCGACTTGCCGAAAGGGCTGAAGCTCGAGGTCATCATTCGGCCCGACGACCTGGTGGTGAACGATCGCAACTCCGGTCCGTTGAAAGTGTTGGACAACACGCCGAACGGCTACGATCTCGACGGCCTGTCGGAATACATGCGGCGGGTCAAGGCGACCTACCCGCAGATGACCGATGCGACCGTCCTGCCCGCCCCGAACATCGCTTACGACACGCTCGTGCAAGTCATGGATACGGTGCGCGTCTATCAATTGCCGGTGGCGCCGTTCTCCAAGGCCGAGCTCTTTCCCGACATCGCCATCGGGGACGCGCCGCCATGAGCGTACGCCGCATTCGGGGACGTCGAAAACATCGTGCCGGCGCGAACCACTTCGCGCTGATTCCGTTCATCGACATGATGACCATCCTTGTGGTGTTCCTGCTCGCTCACACCGCCGAGGTCGACATCCTGCCGAACACCAAGAACATCTCGATCCCGCAGTCGCTCTCGGATCGCAAGCCGAGCGCCGCAGTGGTCGTCATGGTGACCAAGGATCTGGTGTACGTGGACGGTCAGCCCGTGGGGACGATTGCGCAGGTAGTCGCCAATGCGGGTCCGGTTTTTCAGCCGCTCAAGGCCGCGTTGATGGCGCAGAACGACAAGGTCCTCGCGGGGGCGCAGAAAGTCGAGATCGCCAAGCGCGAGGTCACCATCATGGGCGACAAGAGCATCCCGTACAGCGTGCTCAAGAGGATCATGCTGACGTGCAGCGATGCCGAGTACGGCAAGGTGTCGTTCGCCGTGGTCGAGCGCGAGAGGGCTCACGGCTAGTATGGCTACCGCAGCAAATCCCGCCCAACGCCCCGCGACGCCCGGACTCGCTCCGTTCTACCGCCGCTACGAGTTGCCTTGGTCGCCGTCCGAGGAAATGGAACGGCGATTCCGCCGCATCCTGCGCAACCTGCTCATCGTCTTAGGGCTAATTGCGGTGATCATGCCGTTTCTGCCGCGGACGGAGCGCGTGGTCAACACCGATTCTCTGCCCGAGCGGGTGGTGCAGCTCGTGCAGGAGCCCCCGCCGCCGCCGCCTCCTCCTCCGCCCCCGAAGCCCCAGCCGCAAAAGCCCGTGGAGAAGGCGCCGGTGACGCCCAAGCCGGTGACGCCGGTGGATCCCCGCGTCAAGGCCTCGAAGAGCGGATTGCTCGCGAGCATGGACGATCTGGCCGCCTTGCGGGATATGAATCTCGACAAGCTGGCGAAGAATCAGCCGAAGACCACCGACCCCGGCGACGTCACGCAAGTGTCGCGCTCGCTCATTCTCTCGAAAGCGGGCGGCACCAGCGGCGGCATCAGCGCGCCCTCGAGCTCGGGTCTCGCCGCGGGCAGCGGCTCGCTCAACGGCTATCACGCCGGGACGGTAAAGGATCCGACGCTGGCGACCGGTAACCAGGGAGCTGGCGCGACGCGAGGCGGCGGCAGCGGCAAGGCCTCGCGCAGCGCCGATGAGATCGCGCTCGTGTTCACGCGCAACAAGGGGGCCATCGATGCCATGTATGCCCGCGCGCTGCGCGACAATCCGGCGCTGCAGGGCAAGGTGGTGCTCGAGATCACGATCGCTCCGAGCGGCGAAATCACCGCGGCGCGCATCGTCTCGAGCGATCTGAATGACCCGGAGTTCGAATCGAAACTGCTCGCGCGCGTGCGCCTGTTCAGGTTCGATGCGAAGGATGTGGCGACCTTGACTGCCACCAAACCCATTGACTTCTTCCCAGCCGGATGAACATTCAATCCGAAATCGAATTCTTCAGCGACCTTGGCCTCGTCGACAAGGCGCGCTTCATCATCCGCTTGATCGGCGAAATCGCCGAGGAAGCGAAGGTGGGCGCGGGCGATGGTCAGGACTTGAGCCGACTGCGCTTCACCAACGAGATGATGCAGCGGCTCGCCCGATTCAGCTTCCAACTGCTGTCCGAGGACGCGGCGCGTCCCCCCGATGACGTCTTGATCCGCATGCTCTTGGGCCACCGCGCCGACAAGAATGCCGAGCGCATCATGCAGAACTCTTACCGGCGCGTGCTCACCAGCTTCGAGAGCTTCGATACGACGGTGTTGCTGAATTCGCATTAGAATGGGCGGCGCGGGCCCGCCGGGGGCCCGGGACTCGTACCGCCCAGACCATGCAACGCGACGCCATTCAATTTCCTCTCAAGGACTCGGGATTGCGCGAGGACGTGCATGCGCTCGGCGATCTCATCGGCGAGGTGTTGCGCGACCAGGGGGGCGAGGAGCTGTTCGAGACGGTGGAGGGCGACCGCCTCGCCGCCCTCGAGAGGCGCAAGAGCGGCCGGGCGCCGGGCGCCGCGGCTCTGCTCGAGGGACGCACCAGCGGGCGTGAGCCCGTATCCGCGACCAATCTCACGCGCGCGTTCTCCACTTGGTTCCAGGCGGTCAACACCGCGGAGAAGGTGCACCGCGTGCGCCGCCGCCGACAATATCTCGCCGACTCGGACGCGACCCAACCCGGCGGCATCGCGGAATGCATCGCGCGCCTGAAGGAGGAGGGATACTCGCTCGAGCAGGCGCTGGCGCTCATTGCCGCCATCAGCATCGAGCCGCGTTTCACACCACACCCGACCGAGTCCACACGACGGACCATCCTGCGCAAGCAGCAGCGCATCGCGCAGGACCTCCTCGACCGGCTGAACGCCGGGCTCACGCGCGGCGAGCTCGAGACCATTTGGTCGCGGGTGCGCCTGGAAATGGCGAGCATCTGGCAAACCGAGGAGCATCCGCGCGAGGGGCTCACCGTCGCCGACGAGCGCGAGCATGTCCTGTTCTACTTGATCGAGATCATCTACCGGGTGGTGCCGCTGTTCTACGAGGAGATCGAGGCGGCGCTGGCACAGGCCTATCAGGTTCCGGGTGACTCGCTGAACGTGCCGTGCATGCTGCGATTCGGGTCCTGGGTCGGCGGCGACATGGAGAGCGACGAGGAGGTCCATGCGAAGACCATCCGCGAGACATTGCAGCGGCATCAGGCAGTGATCCTGTCGACTTACTTCGACGAATGCGGCCATCTGGCGGAGGCGCTCAGCCAAAGCGCGCGGCGCGTCGAAGTGAGCGGCGAGCTCGCCCGGCGCATCGATGCGTATTCGGCGTTGCTGCCGGGCGCGGCGCGGCTGGCACCGGCCCGGCACGATCGCATGCCGTATCGAATCTATTTCGGCCAGATCGGTGAGCGCGTCAAGGCCACCTACGATGGACGGCCCAATGCGTATCAAAGCGCCGACGAATTGCTCGCGGACGTCGAGCTCGCGGCCGACAGCCTGACCGCCCATCGCGGCCGACACGCGGGCTATTTCCTGGTGCGCCGTTTCATTCGGCGCGTGCGAACTTTCGGCTTTCACATTGCGACGCTGGATGTGACCCAGAGCGCCCGCTCGCATCATGCCGTGATAAGCCAAGGTCTCGGGTTGCCCGAGTGGCCCGCGCTCCCCGCCGCCCAACGGCTGGCTCGGTTGCGCGAGCTGCTGGAGCGCGACCAGGGACCGACAGCGCCTCTGGATGCCGCCGGCCGCCGCGCGCTTGCAGTGTTCGACACCATCGGGCACGCGCGCCACCGCTACGGCGTGCGCGCGATCGGCACTTACATCGTGAGCGGCGCGCAGGATGCCGATGACTTGCTGGCGGTGCTGCTGCTCGCCCGCTGGGCCGGTATCGTCGATAAGCATAGCGGCGAATGCCGACTCGAAGTGGCTCCTCTGCTGGAGTGCGTCGAATCGCTCGAGGGCGCGGGCGAGCTGTTGCTGCGGCTGTGCGCCGAACCCGCTTACCGGCGTCATCTCGCGGCCTGCGGGAACGCGCAAACGGTCGTAATCGGGTATTCCGACCCGAACAAGCAAGCGGGCCTCGCCGCCTCGCGCTGGGCCTTGCAGACGGCCCAGCACCGTTTGGTTCGGGCGGCGCGCGAGAGCCAAGTCACTCTCACCATTTTGCACGCACGCGGCGGCAGCCCCGCGCGCGGTGGCGGCACTCCGGAGAAACTGGTGCAGGCTGCGCCCGCGGGGGCGATTTCCGGGAAGCTCCGCCTCACCGAGCAGGCGGACGTGGTCAATCAAAGCTATGGCTTGCGCCCCATTGCGATGCGCACCTTGGAGCGCACGTTCTCGGCGGTGGTCGTCGCGAGCTCGCGCGCCGGTGAGACAGGCCCCATCGACCGCGAGTTCATCGAGGCGATGAGCACGGTCGCGGCGCGGAGCCTGGAAACGTACCGCCGGCTGGTCTTCGACGATGCGCGCTTCGTGGACTATCTGCGCGCGGCGACACCGCTCGACGTGATCGAGCGCATGCATATCGGCCTGCGGCCGGCGATGCGCGCAGGTGCGCAAGGCATCGAGGGCTTGCGCGCCGTGCCGTGGGTGTTTGCCTGGACGCAGAGCCGTCATATGCTGCCCGGCTGGTATGGCTTCGGCAGCGGCCTCAGTGCCGCGATAGAACGCCACGGCCGCGAGGCGTTCACGGCCATGCTCGCGCGCTGGCCGTTCTTCGAACACTTGCTCGATGACCTCGAAGCGATGCTGGCGAGTACCGACCTCGAGGTCGCCGCCTATTACGATGCGCTCGCGGGTGCGGAGCTTGCGGTCTACGCGGACGCGGTGCGCCGCGAATACGACCTCACGGTGCGGCGCGTGCTCGAGCTGCGCGGATCGAACGAGCTTCTGGACAGCGATCCGACGCTGCAGCGCTCGATCGCGCTACGCAACCCCTATATCGATCCGATGCACCTCATGCAAGTGGACCTGCTGAGGCGTTGGCGTGCCACAGGTCGTGAGGACGGGGCATTGTTCGCCGCGCTGCGCGCGACCATCGGGGGCATCGCGCAAGGGCTGCAGGCGACCGGCTAGGACCTGGCCGTCAGGCTAGCACTCCGGGACGTTGACCGCGAGACCGCCCTGCGATGTTTCTTTGTAGATCGTGGACATGTCATGGCCCGTCTGACGCATGGTCGATATCACCTGATCGAGCGTGACCTTGTGTGATCCGTCGCCTCCGAGCGCCAGCCGCGCGGCGTTGATGGCTTTGACGGATCCCATGGCATTGCGCTCGATGCACGGGATTTGCACGAGCCCGGCGACCGGATCGCAGGTCAGCCCGAGATTGTGCTCCATGCCGATCTCGGCGGCATTTTCGATCTGCTCGTTGCTGCCGTTCAACGCGGAGACAAGCCCCGCGGCGGCCATGGAGCAGGCGACGCCGACCTCGCCTTGACAGCCCATCTCGGCGCCCGAGATGGAGGCATTTTTCTTGAAGAGCATGCCCACCGCGGCGGCGGTCAACAAGAATCGCATCACGCCCGCGTCATCGGATCCGGGCTCGAATTGCCGGTAGTAGTGCAGCACCGCCGGCACGATCCCCGCCGCACCGTTGGTCGGCGCGGTCACCACTTGTCCACCCGCCGCGTTTTCCTCATTCACCGCGAGCGCGAACACGTTCACCCAGTCGAGTGCGTGCATCGGGCTTTGCGGATCGCTGCTCATCAGCTTGCGATAGAGCTTGGGCGCGCGGCGGCGCACTCCGAGCACCCCCGGCAACAGTCCTTGAGCCTCGAAACCGCGGCGCACACAATCTTGCATCACCTGCCAGATGCGCAACAGCCGTTGGCGGATCTCCGTATCCGAGTACCAGGTGCGCTCGCGCGCCAGCATCAATTCGTGGATCTCCAGGCCCCCCTGGCGCGCGAGCTCGAGCAGGCGCGCCGCGGAATCGAACTCGTAAGGCGGCAAGGCGCGGGCATCGCCGGATCCGGGCAGTACCCCCGCCTGCAGGATGAAGCCTCCGCCGATGCTGTAGTACTCCTCGCGCGCGAGCACCGTGAGCGCGGCGTCCTGCGCGGTAAAGCGCATTCCATTGGAATGGCCCGGCAGGACCTGATCGGTGTGGAACAGCAGATTGAGCGGCTCGTCGAAGGCGATCTCGTGCTGACCCAGAAGGCGTAGCCGCCCCTGCGTGCGGATCCGCTGCAATGCCGGTTCCACCGAGGCCGAATCGAGCGTATCGGGGCTCGCGCCTTCGAGACCCAGGAGCACCGCACGATCAGTGCAGTGGCCCCGACCGGTGAGCGCGAGCGAGCCGTAGAGCTGCGCCGAGACCTGCGTGGTGCGGGCGAGCAAGCCGCGCGCGGCCAGGAGCTCGGCGAAACTGCGCGCCGCGTTCATCGGGCCCATCGTGTGAGAGCTCGATGGGCCGATGCCGATCTTGAAGATGTCGAAAACGCTGAGACTCATGCAATACCTTGCGGCCTTGAGACTTGGCGATCATACGCGGCTGCGTGCAATGGCGCAGGTGTTAGAATTGCCATCGCGCGCCGCGTCGGTGCGTTTCGATCAGGGAGAAACTCATGTATCGCTCGCTCAAGGTCTTGCGCACGCTCTTGCCCGCGCTTCTCGTAACCGGCTCGGGCCTTGCGGCGACAAGCTCCGCGGTGCCTGCGTACCTCGCGGCCGCGATCGCCAATCCGAGCCGCCCCGCCGAGGATGTCGCGCGCGATGCGGATCGCAAGCCCGCCGAGACGCTGCTGTTCGCAGGCGTTGCGCCCGGAGAACAGATCGCGGAGCTGTTGCCCGGTGGAGGTTACTTCACTCGTATCATGAGCAAGGCAGTCGGGGCGAACGGACATATCTATGCCCTGGTGCCCGCGCCGCGAGCGGACGCTGCGTCGAACGCCCCGGATTTCGCGGCGCGAGTGAAGGCCCTCGCCGCGGACCCCGCCTACGCCAATGTGAGCGTGGTGGTCGAGCCGTTCGGGGAACTCAAGACGCCGGTGCCCGTCGATCTCGTGTGGACGTCGCAGAACTATCACGACCTGCACAATTTGCCGGGACTCGATCTGGCGGTTTTCAACCAGATGGTGTTCGAGGCGCTCAAACCCGGCGGCACCTACCTGATCCTCGATCACGCGACCGAGCCCGGGGCCGGCGCGAGCCAGACATCGACTTTACATAGGATCGACCCCGAAACCGTGAAGCGCGAAGTGCTTGCGGCGGGCTTCGTGTACGACGGTCAGAGCAACCTATTGCGCAATCCCCAGGATCCGCATACCGCCAAGGTGTTCGATCCCGCGATTCGAGGCAGAACGGATCAGTTCATCCTCAAGTTCAAGAAGCCCGCGCATTGAGCGGATGTGTTGCCCGGATCGAACTCGATGTGCGTTTTCGGTGTCAACTGGGCGGTGTCTTGAACGTTGATTTGCCTTAGCTGGAGGTTCCTAACCATATGACATTGCTTAACATTTCTCGACGAAGACTTCACCTGGCCGCGGTCGCCATGGGCGCTGCGACACTCTGTGCCTGTGTGACGCCGCCGCCGCGTACCGTCGTCGTCCCGGCTCCCCCACCGCCGCCGCCGCAGAAGATTTTCGTGTACCCGGCGAATGGTCAGTCTCCGGAGCAGACCGACCGCGACCGCTATGAATGTCATCAGTGGGCCGTGCAACAGACCGGGGTGGACCCCAGCCTGCCGAACGCGAACCCTTACGAGCGTGTCGTTGTGCAGCCCGCGGTACCGCCGGGTGCCGGGACCGCGACCGGTGCGATCGCAGGCGGGATTCTCGGCGCCATTATCGGCGGGCCGCGCAATGCCGGCGCCGGTCTGGTGATCGGTGCCGCCACGGGGGCCCTCGTGGGTACCGCCGCCGAGGCGAACGCAAATGCCCAGGCTCAGAACCAGGCGAATATGACCCAGGCGCAGATCAATGCGCAGATCGCTCAAGGTCACGCGCGCGCCGATGCGTACCGCAGGGCCTTAGGCGCGTGCCTTACGGGCCGCGGCTACACCATCACCTGAGTCATCAGCAAAGAACCCCATGAGCTCATATCGAATACCCGCATCTTTGGTCATCGCAGCGGCGCTTTTGGGCGCCACGCTGTGCAATGTCTCGTTTGCCCAGGAGCCTCACGGCAGCCGGCCAGAGAGTGGCGGCCATTCGGAGGGCCCACGTCCCAGCGCGCCGGCGCCGCATACCACAGCGCCGCCCGCGTTTCACGGGGCTCCCCCGGCGGCGCACTACGATGGACGCGGGCAAATGCTCGATGCGCGTTATAACCACGGGCGGTATTACGCGCCCGTGGGGACGGTGGCGCGCACATTGCCCGGTGAATACCGCGCGTATTACCACCGCGGCGCGCCGTATTATTTCAGCGGCGGTGTGTGGTACGCGCCGCGCGGGCCCGGCTTCGTGGTGGTGACACCGCCCATCGGCTTGTCCATCGCAGTGTTGCCGCCTTATTACTCCACGCTCTGGATCGGCGGCGTCCCGTACTATTACGCCGATAACGTCTACTACACCGCGGCGCCCGATCAGAGCGGCTACATGGTCGCAACGCCACCGGATGACGGCGGCCAGGGCGCGCCACCGCCCGACGGCAGCGGCGATCCCAACGCCCAACCCGGCGGCTCGTACGCGCAAGCGGCGCCGCAGGCACAGGCGCCCTCGGACTTGATCATCTACCCCAAACAGGGTCAGTCGAAGGATCAACAAGCCGCGGACGAATATGAGTGCCATAACTGGGCGAAGGGGCAGACCGGCTTCGATCCGACGCAGCCGGGCGGTGGTGTCGCCGCGGGCGACGCTGACCGCGCGCGCAGCAATTATGACCGCGCCATGGCCGCCTGCTTGCAGGGCCGCGGTTATCAGGTGAATTGAGGCGCTGAGTGAGGGAATTCCTACGCACGGCCGCGTCCGCGGCCGCTGCCGGGCAGCTCCGCGTCGCGCGAAGATCAACCGAGTTATCGAAAGCGCAGCGGAGGTCATCCCCATGTTGACGAGTCCGAATGGAGCGGCGGCGAAAAAAGATCTGCATATAGGCGGGGTCGGGGCTGCCGGCACGAATGCGCTTTCGGCAGTGATCGATCCTTTGGTGGATGCCTCCGAGACCTGGGTGCGACAGGCGCGAGATTTCATCACCCACGCCGATGATTATGTCCGCGACAATCCGTGGGCAGCGGTGGGTGTCGGCGCCATGCTGGGGGTGACGCTCGGCTTCTTCATAGCCCGCTCGCGACGATCGTAGAGGGTATGAACATGCCCTACATCCGCGTTACCCGGGCAGCCCACGAGCGCAGCCAGACATTCTCGAATTATCGCGATTGGCGTGCTTTCCTCGCCACTGTGCAAGCGCCAGCCGCTTACGCGAATGTCGCGACGGCACTCAAGGCCGGGCACGACTGGCTCACAGGCCTAGGCTCCGGTAAGACGCTCGGCGTGTGAATAAACATTGCAGTGTGTGGGGCGCAAAAACCCCACCAGCGTGAGCCCAGAGGCCGCCGCAAGGCTCACCGCAAGACTCGACGGGGCTCCGATTGCTGCAAGCACCGAGACGCCGGCGCGCAGCGCTTTTTGCACCAGCTCGAAACTGGCCCGGCCGCTCAGCAACACGATGTGATCGGAGAATGGCAGGCGGCCCGCGAGCAAGCTCTCGCCCACCAGCTTGTCGAATGCGTTATGCCGGCCAACATCCTCGGCAATACTGAGCATCGTTCCCTGGCGGTCGAACAGTGCCGATGCGTGAATACCGCCCGTGTCCCCGAAGCGTGCTTGCGATTCGCGCATGACCTGAGGAAGGTGCAGCAGCACGCCTAAGTCCACCTTGCCGGTCGCGTCGATGCGCGTCGCGGCGGCGCGGGCGATCGCCGCATCGAGGCTCGTCGTCCCGCATACGCCGCAGCTCGAGCCCGCCGAAAACCGGCGCGGCGAGAGCTGAGTCTCGAGAGTGACCGTCGATTTCAGCCGCACATTGACGAGGTTCGGGCGACGCGTGCTCGACTCGATGGCGTCGATGTCCGATGCGTGCTCGACGATTCCCTCGCCGTACAACAACCCCGCCGCAAGCGATTCGTCGTCGCCCGGTGTGCGCATGGTGGTGCCGAAAGAGACCGGTTCCAATCCCAGATTCGGATGGTGCAATTGAAATTCGAGCGGCGCCTCCACGGCAACCCGATCGTCCTCCTCGACGCGGCGTTCCGGCCCCACGCGGAGGATGCGAATGCGCGAGGTGCCGCCGGCCGCCTGCGATGCCGCGTTTTTGCTCAAACCCATGATGCAATGATACCGTTCGAGCGCCTGGAAGCGCATTTTTGGGAAAAGTAGGAGCAAGTCATGTCCAAATCGGCTGATCTCAGGGCTCGCAAGACGGCCGCCGTACCGAACGGCGTCGGCACTAAGGGTATCTATGTCGTCCGGGCCGAGAATTCGGAGGTTTGGGATGTCGATGGCCGGCGCTACATCGATTTTGCCGCGGGTATCGGCGTGCTCAATACCGGCCACCGTCATCCGCGCATCATGGCGGCAGTGGCCGCGCAAGCCGAGTGCTTTGCGCACACCTGCTTCCATGTGGGCTCGTACGAGTCCTACGTGCACCTTGCCGAGCGGCTGAATGCGCTCGCTCCGGGGGGCTTCGCAAAGAAGACGTTATTTTTGTCCTCGGGCGCCGAGGCTCTCGAGAACGCAGTGAAGATCGCGCGCTATCACACCCAGCGCTCGGCAGTTATCGCCTTCTCCGGCGGTTTCCACGGCCGCACCCTCATGACGATGGCGCTTACCGGCAAAGTGATGCCTTACAAGCGTGGCTTCGGCCCGTTTCCTGCCGAGGTCTACCATGCCGAATTTCCGTTGCCTTATCGCGGCATCACGACCGAGCAGGCGCTTCTCGATCTGGAGCGGTTGTTCCACGGCGACGTCGATCCGCGGGCGGTGGCAGCCATCGTCATCGAGCCCGTGCAGGGCGAGGGCGGTTTCAACGTCGCGCCCTTCGATTTCCTACAGGCGCTGCGGCGCGTGTGCGACGAGCACGGGATCGTGCTGATCGCCGATGAGGTGCAAAGCGGCATCGCGCGCACCGGCAAAATGTTCGCCATCGAGCATTCGGGCGTGGTGCCGGATCTCATCACGGTGGCCAAGGGTATCGGCGGCGGACTGCCGCTGTCCGGCGTCATCGGCAAGGCCGCGATCATGGATACGGCGCACGCCGGCGGGCTGGGCGGGACCTACGGCGGAAACCCGTTGAGCATCGCCGCGGGCCACGCCGTGCTCGACGTCATCGAGGCGGAAGGCTTGTGCGCGCGCGCGGCGCGCATCGGTGCGCACATGCGCACGCATCTGGAGGCGCTCGCCAAGGAAGTATCCGCCATCGGCGAGGTGCGCGGCCTCGGCGCCATGATGGCCTTCGAGCTGGTCAAGGATCCGAAGACCCGGGAGCCTGATGCGGCTCTTACGGCTGCGGTTCTGGCGAGCGCTGAAAAGCGCGGATTGATTCTCTTGTCCTGTGGCACCGCGGCGAATGTGGTGCGGCTGCTCGCACCGCTCACCATCCCGGACGCGGTGCTCGAGGAGGGACTCGGCATTCTGTCGGCGGCGGTCAAGGAGGCGGCTGGCCTGGGTGCGAGCGTCGAAGCGAAGACCGGCGTCGGCGCGGCGCGCGCAGTCGCCTGATAAAGGCCGGCGCGGCCCGGACCACTCCGGCACCGCGCCGCCTCACCCCCAGGCCATCGACTGCGATCGGGTCAGCAGTCTCTCAGTGAGTGCGAAACGTGAACGTCAGACCGGCCGTTCGCGGTCGGAATGTGTAGGCATTCTGCTGCGGCGTGGTGGTGCCGTCGGTCTGCCCGAGAGCGTAGTTCGTGACGGTACGCGAATTGAACAGGTTGTCGCAGAACGCTGCGAGCTGCCACGAGCCGAAGTTCATGCCGGCGCGCCCCTGGAAGAAGCTCGTCGAGGGGAGCGTGTACGAGTAACCATAATTGTACGATGCACCGTTGTTCGGGTCCTGCACGGCTGCGAGCCAATGGTTGCGGGCCTCGTACTCCCAGTCCCCGCGTATGTAAGCGTCATGCGAGGCGAGTTGGAAATTGTACTGGGCGCCGAGCGCCATGGTAAACGGCGCGTTCGTGCCCGGTGCATAGTTGATGGCCGCCTGACCTGAAATCGCATCGCCGCTGCTGGCGAGACAGGGAACATTTATGTTTGCGCCCTGCTGACATCCGCCCGGGGCGTCCTTGGTGAAGCGCGCGCTGGTGTAGCCGGTCGCCAGATCGATGTCCACGGGCCCCGCCTTGGCCTCCACCTGGATGTCGCCGCCCCAAGCCGCCGCGCTGCCCAGGTTATCCGTGAACTGCAGGCCGCACGCACCCGAAACGTAAATGCTCTGCTGGATCGCATTCCACTTGATGTAATACACGCTGCTCGCGATCTTGAGCCAGTCGCCGAAGCCGTTCTTGGCGCCGACCTCGTAACTCTGGGTGGTGTCGGAGCCGTAGTTGAGTGGTGCGCCATTCGGAAAACCGGCGGCGGCGAGGTCCGCGTTGCAGTAGGACGGGAGCGGCGCGTTGCCGCCGCCCATGCGGAAGCCTTTGGCGTAGGTGAAGTAGTACAGATCCTTCGGATCGACCTGGAAAGACAGTGTTGCCTTCGGCGTATTCGGCGTCTGCTTCTGATTGGCTGCGGCGCCCTGCGGTCCGTCGTTCTCATACCCATCGGCATAGTGGTTCAGCGTGAACGTGGTGCGCGCGACGCGTTCGCCGACCGTGAGCTTCATCCAGTCGGTGAACGCGTAACTCAGCTCACCGAATCCCGCGACCTGGCGGTCGAACGTCGTGTTGCTGTTGTAGTAAATGTCGCAGGCGGGGATCGCCGTATAATTTGCTCTGGTCGGGCACGAGTAAAAGTTTCCACCATAGAAGTTCGACGGTGTCGTTTGGAACAAGTAATTGAACACCTGATCGATGTTGGTGGAGCTCAACTCCTCGATGCTGCTTTCTTTTGCCACCTGCCAGAAAAGGCCCGTGGTCCAGGACCAAGCGGAGTCCGATTTTCCGGACTGCCAACGGATTTCCTGGGTGATGCTTTGCTGTTTGTTGGTCATATGGTTCGGCGTCTGAGTGCCGGCCAGTGCCGCGGGAAGGTGGATGCCGTTGGCGTCGATCAGCGGACTTACGGTTTCCGGCGCAGTGTCATTCGCACAGGGCCCGATGCTTTGTTCGGCGCAATTAATGGTCTGCCAGTAGGCCAGGTCATATACCGTGCCCTGGTAGGCAGTGAGCTGTCGGCGGCTGAAGTAGGAGCTGTTCGAGATGAGCTCCGAGCCGCCCAGGTCCCACTCCACCTTAAGCGAGGGTAGCCAATACGTGTCCGGGCCGCCGACTTTCTCCGGCGTGGCCGTGTTGAAATGCCCGGCGCCGACATCGGAATATGCCGGCCAGTAAGTCGAGTCGTCGTTCTTGTCCTGCTGCTGGTACAGGATGCCTGGCGTCACGGTGAGGCTGGCGTTGGGCGTCCACGTTCCCGTGATGCGGCCCGCCCCGGAATTGGAGAAGTTGACGTTGCGGTCGATGATGCCGCCGGTGGTGTCGTCCGCGCGATTGATCCAGCCGCCGTCGTAGCGGTACCAGACGCTCGCGCGCAGTCCGAAAACGCCGTCGATGATCGGCGCGCCGTGGGCGATGCCGAACTCGCCGCTCGGCTGCCCGTTCTGCGTGTACGAGAGTTCGCTGCGCACGTAGGTGTCGGACTCGGTCGTGCTGGCCTTTGTCATGATGTAGCGCACCGCGCCGCCCTCGGCACCGGCGCCGAACAGGGTGCCTTGCGGGCCGCGCAGGACCTCGACGCGCTCTAAGTCGAAGGTCTTCGGCAGCGTGTCGTCGGGATTGAAACCGAGCGAGCGCATCTGGATCGGCGTGTCGTCGATGTAGATGCCGGTGGTGCCGGCGCCGGCGGAAGAGGAAATGCCGCGGATCGAGATGGCATTGGTGCCGGAATTGTCGATGTTGACGCCGGGCGTGAAGCGCGCGATGTCCTGGAAATCCTTGATGCCGCGCTCGTCCATCGCGTCCTGCGTGAGCGCCGTGACGCTGATCGGCACCTTGCTCAGGGACTCCTCGTGGCGGGTCGCCGTGACCACGATTTCCTGAAGTCCATTGGAGCTGCTCTCCGGCGCGACAACGGGGACATTGGCGTCCGCCGCGATCGCCCCCGTCGCGAGCGCGCAAGCGCCGCTCAGGACGCTGCAGAAAAACAACAATTGGCGTGGAGCAAAACCGGCATACGACTTGGCGCGAGCCTTCGGCATGATATCCCCGAAATTGTTATATGGTCAGATAACTTGAGCTGGACCGACAGTAGCATCGGCTCAAAACCGGCGCAACGCCAGCCGTGACTATTTGTATGGTCATGTAACTAGAGCGATCCATGTCGGGGCACTTGGGCGGCCTCCACGGCACTCGGCCGGTGCATCAATCACCGTCCATCCTCGGTTGTTGCGTCGCACCTACGATGGATACCTCGCACCCTAGCATGGCTCGCTTGCTGCGGTAAATGAAGGTGAGGTCGAAAGTGCGCTTCAGACCGCGCCGCTACAGCGAGTGCCCGCGCGCCGCCCGCGTGCGCGGTGGTTGTGGGATCATGCGCGGATGAACGTCCCCCTGGATCGCCCGCGCGCCAAGTCGCTTTCTCCGCTGCGCGCGTTGTTGCCGTTTGTGCGGCCGTATCGAGTACGGGCCTACGGCGCCCTCGGTGCTCTTCTGGTGGCGACAGCCGCGATGCTGGCGCTGCCCCTGGCGCTGCGCCGGTTCATCGACGTGCTGGCGGCCAACAATGCGACCGCGACCAATCGCATTTTCATCGCCTGTTTGGCCGCAGCCGTGCTCTGGGCGGGGGCCGCGGCGGTGCGCTTTTATCTGGTCACCTGGGTCGGCGAGCGCGTAATCGCCGATCTGCGCGCCGCAGTATATCGGCGCGTGGTGCACATGGACCCGCTGTTCTTCGAGACCACCCGGGTGGGCGAAGTGCTGTCGCGCCTCACCACCGACACGACGCTGGTGCAATCCATCTCGGGCGTGAACCTGTCCATCATCCTGCGATCGAGCTTGAGTCTGGTGCTTTCGCTGGTCTTACTCGCGATTACGAGCGCCCAGCTCACCGGCATCATTCTCGTGCTGATCCCCGTGGTCGTCGCGCCGCTGATCGTCATAGGCCGTCGGGTGCGCGGGCTGTCACGCGTGTCGCAAGACCGCATCGCGGAAACGAGCGGTCTCGCCGGCGAGACCCTGAACGCCATTCAGACCGTGCAGGCATTCACCCTGGAGGACCTGCAGAGCGAACGCTATCGCGGCGCGGTCGAGGAGAGCTTCGCGGCTGCGATCCGCCGCACGCAGGTGCGGGCGGTGCTGACGGGAGTCGCCATCCTCTTCGTGCTTACGGCGATTATCGGGGTGCTCTGGCTCGGCGCGCATCAGGTGCTTGAAAAATCGATGACCGGCGGCCAGCTCGCGCAGTTCGTGGTGTATGCCGCATTGGTCGGCAGCTCCGGGGCCGCGCTCTCGGAGATGTGGGGCGAGCTGCAGCGCGCGTCCGGCGCCATGGAGCGGCTTGCGCAGCTGCTCGACGCGCGACCTGCAATCGCCGATCCTCCGCATCCGCTGGAACTGCCGCCACGGGTTCGCGGCGCCATCCGTTTCGACCACGTGAGCTTCCATTACCCCTCGAGGCCCGGAGTAGCGGCACTCGACAATTTCAGTCTGGAGGTCAAGCCCGGCGAGACCGTCGCCATCGTGGGACCTTCGGGGGCCGGCAAGAGCACGACGTTTCAGCTCCTGCTGCGTTTTTACGATCCGGACGCGGGGCGCGTGTCGATCGACGACCGGCGCCTCGCGGACTTGCGGCTCAAGGAAATCCGCGCGCAAGTCGGACTGGTGCCTCAGGAAACCATGCTGTTCGCCGCGAGCGCGCGCGAGAACATTCGCTACGGCCGGCCCGATGCGAGTGATGCAGAGATCGAAGCCGCGGCCGTCGCGGCCGCAGCGGACGGTTTTCTCCGCAAGCTGCCGCAGGGTTACGACACGTTCCTCGGCGAGCGCGGTACGCGCCTGTCGGGCGGGCAGCGCCAGCGCATCGCTCTCGCCCGCGCGATCCTCAAGAATCCGCCTATCTTGCTGCTCGATGAGGCCACGAGCGCGCTCGATGCGGAGTCGGAGCTGCTCGTGCAGCAAGCGCTCGAGGGGCTCATGCACGGACGCACCACGCTGATTATCGCGCACCGGCTGGCCACGGTGCTGAAGGCCGATCGGATCGTCGTCATGGATCACGGTCACAAGATCGCCGTGGGCACGCATGCCGAGCTGTTGCGTGATTGTCCGCTGTACGCGCGGCTCGCCTCGCTTCAGTTCGCGGCGATCGCGAGCGAAGCCGTGGAAAGCGCTATTTAGTGAGGCCTTCGGCCTCGAGCGCCTCCTGCACCTTGGGCCGGCGGCCGACGAGATCGAAGTAGGCAGCGAGCGCCGGCCACTTGCTGCGGTCCATTTTGGCGTATTCGGTCCAGCGCAGCACCGTGAAAAGATAAGCGTCCGCGACGGTGAATGTGTCGCCCAGCACATACTTGCCGCTCGGAAGGCGCTTCGACAACCAATCGAATTTCTTGCCGAGATTCACGACGGCGGCCGCCTTTGCCTCGGGTGAGGAGCTTGGCGTGAATATCGGATGGAAACCCGAGTGTAGCTCGGTGCCGATGTAATTCAGCATTTCCATGAGCTGATAGCGCTCGAATGTCCCGCAGCGCGGAGCAAGGCCCGAATCGGGCGCACTATCGGCGATGTACTGCACGATGGCCGGCCCCTCGGTGAGCACGCGGCCGTCGTCGAGCTGCAAGGCGGGTACGGAGCCCTTGGAGTTGATTTGATAGTAGTCGCCGCCGCTCGCGGTTTTCTTCGTCCTGAGATCGGTCTTCTCCACCGTGAAGGGCAGCCCCGACTCGAGCAACGCGATATGAGGCGACAGCGAGCAGGCACCGGGGGAGTAGTAAAGCTTCATGGGAATTCCGTGTGAATGATTTGTCTTTGAGTATAGCCAACGTCAGGGCGCCGCGCCCGCGTCGGCGACACGCCGCGCGCTCGAGAATCCCGTCGAATAAGGGGTCCGCTCGAGCGAGTCGATGCGCACGTGTCCGCCGCTGGCCGGCGCATGAACGAAGCGTTGCGCGTCGAGGGCGACGCCCACATGTAGATCCTTGCCTTTGAGATGCATGAACACGAGATCGCCTGCCCGCACGTCAGTGCGTCGCACGGGGACGCCCGCGTGCTGCTGCTCTTGCGCCGTCCGCGGCAAGTCGATGCCGGCGCGGCTCGCGGCATACTCGACCAAGCCGCTGCAGTCGAATCCCCCGGGCTGCGCTCCGCCATAGCGATAAGGCTGCCCGAGCATGGCGGTCGCGTTGGCGACAAATAGCCCGGCCTGATCGGCCGCGGCCTGCGGGGCGGGCGCGATGCTCGACACGGGCGGCGTCTGCGCCGGCGTTGGGTTCGGCGGTCGCATCGCGCAGCCGCCGAGCAACCCGGCGATTCCCACAGCAAGTAAAGCGCGCTTCAAGTGGTTGCATCGCCCCGCAGCCGCTGAACGACCCTATAATAACCGTCGTATGGATTCGTTTGATACCCAGTTCTCCACGCGAGGAGGCACCGCTTTGCGAGCCGGTTCGGTGCAGGCGGCTTTGCTGGATCGGCTCACGCGCGCGCTCGGCAAGACGCCCGATCAGGCCACGGAACGCGACATATTCGATGCCCTCTCGCTCGCCGTGCACGAAGAGCTCATGGTGCGCTGGCTGGCGACCCAGCGACGGGTCGCCAACGCGCACGTCAAGCGGGTTTGCTATCTGTCCGTCGAGTACTTGCCGGGCCGGTCGCTCCTCAATGCCCTGTACAGCCTGGACGGAGATCTCGTGCACGAGGCGCGCACGACCTTGAAGGGTATGGGCTATGACCTCGAGGACATTCTCGCCCAGGAGATCGACCCCGGACTCGGCAACGGCGGCCTCGGACGGCTGGCGGCCTGTTTTCTCGATTCGCTCGCCACCCTGCAGTACCCCGCCGTGGGTTATGGCATCCGCTACGATTACGGAATCTTCACGCAGGTGATCGCGGTGGATGGCGCACAGCGCGAAATCGCCTCGAGCTGGCTCAAGCTCGAGAACGTCTGGGAGACCGGACGCGGCAACGTGCACTACCGGGTGCGTTTTGGCGGACGCAGCGTCGCGCCGCCCTCGGGCGCCGAGGCTGAGGCACACCGCTGGGTCGACACACAGGACATCTACGCCATCGGTTTCGATCAACTGATTCCCGGGAACCGCAGTCCGACCGTCAATCACCTGCGCCTGTGGTCGGGGCGCGGCGTCACGCCGTTTCACATCGATGCGTTCAATGCAGGCGACTACGACGCCGCCGTGCGCGAGCAGGTCGATGCGAAGAACCTGTCACGCGTGCTCTATCCGGACGACTCGACCCGGCAGGGTAAGGAGCTGCGTCTCAAACAGCAGTACTTCTTCGTGAGCGCGAGCCTGCAAGACATCCTGGCGACGCATCTGCGCGAGGGGCGCACGCTCGCGTCCATGCCCGAGGCGATCTCGATTCAGCTCAACGATACCCACCCGGCGCTGGCCATTCCGGAGCTGATGCGGCTGCTGATCGACGAGCACGGCCTCAACTGGAACGAAAGCTGGGCGATCACCACCGGCGTATTCGCCTACACGAATCACACGCTGCTGCCGGAAGCGCTCGAGACCTGGCCGGTGGCGCTCATCGAGCGGCTGCTGCCGCGACACCTCGAGATCATCTACCTCATCAATCGCGATTTTCTTGCCGCGCTCGAGCGACGCCGTCCCGGCGATTTCGATGCACAACGGCGGCTTTCCATCATCACCGAGGAGAGCGAGCGGCGCGTGCGCATGGCGCACCTCGCGGTGATCGGCAGCCATCACGTGAACGGTGTCGCGCAACTGCACACCGAGCTCATGCGCACGAGCGTGTTCGCCGGATTCGTCGACCTGTATCCCGAGCGCTTCGTCAACGTCACCAACGGCATCGCGGTACGCCGCTGGCTGAAGCAGTCGAACCCCGGGCTTTCCGCGCTGCTCACGCAGCGGCTCGGATTCGCCTGGGAAAACGACCTCGAAGAGCTGGGCCGGCTCGTGGGCGCGGCCGACGAGCCGGAGTTCTTGCGCCATTTTCGCGGCATCAAGCGGACCAACAAGCAGAGGCTCGCGGACGAGGTGATGCGGCGCACGGGCGTGGAGCTCGACGTCGACTCGATGTTCGACGTGCAGGTAAAGCGTATTCACGAGTACAAGCGGCAGCTCCTGAACCTGCTTTACGTGGTGACGCGCTATCAGCGTATCCGCCGCGATCCCCAGGGCGTCGTGCCGCGATCGGTGCTGTTCGCCGGCAAGGCGGCGCCCGGATACTTCATGGCGAAGGCCATCGTGAAGCTCATCAACAACGTGGCGCGCACCATCAACGCCGAGCCTGAGATCGTCAAGCACCTGCGCGTGGTGTTTCTGCCGGATTACGATGTGTCGCTCGCGCAGAAGATCATGCCGGCCGCGGATCTGTCCGAGCAGATCTCGACCGCCGGGATGGAAGCCTCCGGCACGGGCAACATGAAGCTCGCGCTGAATGGCGCTCTCACCATCGGCACGTTGGACGGCGCCAATATCGAGATTCGCGATCACGTCGGCGAGGAGAACATATTCATTTTCGGTTTGACCGCCGAGCAGGCGGTCGCCGCGCGCGCCGCGGGCTATCGTCCCAGGGCCGAGCTCGAGCGCAACCCAGAGCTGCGCGAGGCGCTCGAGCTGATCGATTCCGGCCATTTCTCCCCCTCGCGCCCGGACGATGCGAAACCGGTGGTGAGCCGGCTCCTCGAGGACGGCGAGCCGTTTCTCGTGCTCGCGGACTTCGCCTCCTATGCCGCGGCGCAGGAACGGGTGGATGCGCTCTATGAGCGGCCCGAGGAATGGACCCGCAAGGCGGCTCTGAACTGCCTCAACATGGGCTATTTTTCCAGCGATCGCAGCGTGCGCGAGTACGCCGACCGGATCTGGGACGTCCGGCCGGTGCTGTAGGAGCGCCTCGAGCGGTGCAGCTCATCAAAGTGGGGTCCCCACGCCCGCTCGGCGCGACCCCGACCCCTCAGGGAGTCAATTTCGCGCTCTTTTCCAGCCACGCAACCCGCGTGGAGCTTTGCATTTTCGATGCCGACAGCGGCGCTGAGACCGCACGCTACGATTTGCCGGGCCGCACGGGCGATGTCTGGCATGGACTTTTGTCCCCGAGCCGCGCGAGTGCCGGCACTTGCTACGCGTTCCGTGTCCACGGAGCGAACGATTCCGAAGGCGGCGGGCGCTTCCATCCCGAGATCGCACTGCTCGATCCGTACGGCCGAGCTGTGTCGATCGAGCAGCCGCTGCGCTCGCAGGTCTTGGATCCGGCGTTCGACTGGCACGACGATCGTCCGCCGGCGACACCCTGGCGCGACACGGTGATTTACGAGCTGCACGTGAAGGGCTATACCCAGCGGCATCCTCTCGTGCCACCCGAGCAGCGCGGCAAGTATTTGGGGCTCGCGACGGAGCCGGTCATCGCCCACCTCAAGTCTTTGGGGGTGACCGCCGTGGAGCTGCTGCCCTGTCAGGCGTTCGTGAGCGAGGATTTCCTGCGCGCTCGCCGCCTGACGAATTACTGGGGCTACAATCCGATCGCCTGGTTCGCCCCCGCGAACGAGTACGCCGCGGAGGACGCGGTGCGCGAGTTCAAGGCCATGGTGCAGGCGCTGCATCGCGCGCAGATCGAAGTCATTCTGGACGTGGTCTTCAACCACACCGCCGAGGGCGGCGAGACCGGCCCGGTGCTTTGCTTCAAGGGCATCGATAACGCGGTGTACTACCGGCTGACGCCGGACAAGCGCGGCTACGAGAATCTGAGCGGCACCGGCAATACGGTGAATTGCGAGCACCCCGCCGTGCGCTCCTTGATCATCGACTGCCTGCGTTACTGGGTGGAGGAGATGCACGTCGACGGATTCCGCTTCGACCTGGCGACGGTTCTCGGACGCGACGCGAACGGCTTCAACGAGAACTCGCCATTTTTCAGCGCCGTGCGCGCCGAGCCCGCGCTCGCCTATGTGAAGCTGATCGCCGAGCCCTGGGACGTCGGGCTGGGCGGCTATCAGCTCGGTCGATTCCCGGCCGGCTGGAGCGAGTGGAACGACCGCTACCGCGATACGGTGCGAGCCTTCTGGCGCGGCGACGGCGGGCACATCGGCGAGTTCGCGGAGCGCCTCGCCGGATCGAGCGATATTTTTCGACACAACGGCCGCAAGCCCACGGCGAGCCTCAATTTCGTGACCGCGCACGACGGCTTCACGCTGAATGACCTCGTGTCCTACGATCATCCGCACAACGAGGCGAACGGCGAGGGCGGCGAGGACGGCCATCGGCACAACTTGAGCCGGAATTGGGGACACGAGGGACCGAGTGCCGAGCTTGACGATGTACGCAAGCGCCAGATGCGCAATTTTCTCGCGACCTTGTTCCTGTCACAGGGAGTGCCGATGCTGCAGGCGGGCGACGAATTCGCACGCACTCAGCGCGGCAACAACAACGCCTACTGCCAGGACAACGAGATATCGTGGGTCGACTGGAGCCTGCTCGCGGCAAACGCGGACCTGGTCGATTTCGTGCGCCTGGTTGCGAGCTTGCGGCGCAGTCATGTCGAGTTCCGCCGCGAGACGTTCCTGAAGGGCGCCGCCTCGCGGGTCGAGGTAAAAGATGTGACTTGGCTGCACGCGCGCGGCGCGGAAATGACGCAGGATGACTGGCGCGACGGGAACTTGCGCACGCTCGGGATCTGGTACGGCAAGCGCAGCAACTGGGCCGCAAGGCTCTTGCTGCTGTTGAACGCCTCGGACTCGGTGCAGACATTCACATTGCCTGCGCCGCCCGCCGACAGCCCGTGGAGACGCCGCTTCGATACGGCGAGCAAGACCACCGAGGTGCTGGTGCTCGAGGACGACGTGGTGTTCCCCTTGGCTCCCGGCAGCGCCGCCTTTCTGGAGTGTTGAGCCTTGGATGCGAACCTGATCGAGCGACTCGCGCGCCTGCGCGGCATCGGCGATGCGTACCACGATTATCGCGGCGAGCTGCGCTACTTCACGTTTGAGACCAAGACCGACATTCTGCGCGCCATGGGCTGTGCGGTGGACGATCCCGCCGCGCTCGCGGCCGAGGTGAGCCGACTGACCATTGAGCGCGGTCGAGCGCTGTTGCCTACGATTGCCGCGGCGCACGGCTCGCGCGCGGGCGTGGATGTCAACATCGCCGCGCGCGATTTCGGTGCAGGGCTTCGTCTGGGCCGTGAACCTGGAAAACGGCGACAGGCATACAGGCGTCGTATCCACCGCCGATTGCCCGGAGACCTGGCGCGGGGAGATCGAGGGCTCGTGGATCACCCGCCGGCGCTTGGAGTTGCCGCTCGAGCTCCCGCCGGGACGACATGAGATCGAGGTCAAGATCGGCGCCGGTGCGCTCGGCCGCTGTCCGCTGGTCCTGTCGCCGACCCAGTGCTATGAGCCCGAGGCCATCCGCCGCGGACGACGATTGTGGGGCGTCGCCGTTCAGCTCTACACCGTTCGCTCGCGGCGCAACTGGGGCATCGGGGATTTCGAGGATCTGAAGGCCTTGATCAGCTGGCTCGCGCCGCGCGGCGCGGGCTTCATCGGCTTGAATCCGTTGCACGCCCTGGCGCCGGCGGACCCGGAGCGGGCGAGTCCGTACAGCGCCTCGAGCCGCCATTTCCTCAATGTCCTCTACATCGCGGTCACGGATGTGCCGGAGCTCGAGCATTGCGCGGCCGCTCAGGCGCGCATGCAGGAGCCGTCTTTCGAGGAGCGCTTGCGCCGGCTGCGGGAGGGACGGCTCGTCGACTACGCGGGCGTCGCGGCGCTCAAGCTCGAGATCCTGCGGCTCTTGTTCGCCGAGTTTCAGCGAGCGTCATCTCATCCCCGGCACGCGAGCGTGCCGCTGCGTTCCGCAGTTTCGTGGCGGCAGGCGGCGCAGCTGCTGCAGCTGCACGCGCGCTTCGATGCGCTCGACCGGCACCTGTGCTCGACGCTCAGGGCACGCATTCGGGCTGGATCGAGCTGGCCGCCGGAGTTCCACGATCCGCATTCGAGCGCCGCGGTGCGCTTCGCGGCCGAGCACTCTCGCGAGATCGAGTTCTATCTGTATCTTCAATGGCTGGCGCACGATCAGCTCGGCGCCGCGCAAGCGCTGGCGCGCGAGCTCGGCATGCCCATCGGTTTGTATGGCGACTACGCGGTGGGCACCCACCCGTCGGGCTCGGAGACCTGGGTCGACCAGACCGGCTACCGCTTGGGCGCCGAGATCGGTGCGCCGCCCGATCCGCTGGCGCTTCGAGGCCAAGGCTGGGGACTGCCTCCGCCGGATCCGGTGGTCATGGAATCGCAGCATCTGGAAGGATTCGTGCGCCTGCTTCGCAACAACATGCACTACTACGGCGCCTTACGGCTCGATCACGTGATGTCGCTATTCCGGCTCTGGTGGGTAGCCGCCGGCCGCTCGCCGGTGGACGGCGCCTATGTGCATTATCCGCTGGACCTCATGCTCGCCAATCTCGTGCTCGAGAGCGCGCGCAGCGCCTGCGTGGTCGTCGGCGAGGATCTGGGCGTGGTGCCCGACGAGATGCGCCGGGCGATGACGGAGTTCGGTCTTTATCACTACAAGGTGCTGCTGTTCGAGAAGGACGGCGGCCGGTACCGCCGACCCGACGAATTCGTGCGCGGCGCCCTCGCCACCGTAACGACTCACGACATGCCGACCTTGCGCAGTTTTTGGGAGGGCCGGGACATCGAGCTCGGCGCGAATTGCACCTCTATCCCACACAGGAACTCGAGCAGGCGGTGCGCGAGGCGCGCGCCCGGGATCGCGTGGCGCTGCTCGCGGCGCTCAAGGAGCAGGGGCTCGCGCCGGCATCGCCCGCGACACCCGACCAACCTTTCACGGCCGATCTCGCGCACGCGATTCATGTCTACCTCGCGCGCTCGAGCGCGATCCTCGCCGCAGTACAAATCGAGGATCTGATCGGCATGGAGGATCCGGTCAACGTGCCGGGAACGGATCGCGAGTACCCCAATTGGCAGCGCAAGCTGACCGTGGACATCGAGGACCTCGAGACGCGGGCGGATCTGGATAGTTTGTTCGCCGATCTGAGTCGCGCGCGCGCCTAGCGCCGCGGGCGAGCGAACCGCGACAGCTGCGGCGCCTCGATGCCGGGCGGCACGCGGCCGTCCGCGAGAGGCTCGGCGGGCGCCGTGCGGATCGGAACCAAGCCCGCCCAGACCGGCAGCGCATAGTCCTCCTCGTCATCCACGGGCGGCCCCACGCGCACCTTTGCCGATACTTCTTCGAGCGGCAGCACGAGCACGGCCGTTTGCTTCATCTCGAGCTCGTTGGGCGCGCGGACCTCGGACCAGCGGCCGGGCACGACGTGGTCGGTGATCGCCTCGAGCGCGCGCAGCATTTCTTGCCGCTCCTCGAGCAGGTGCGCGCGTCCCAAGATCACCACGGAGCGGTAATTCATCGAGTGATGAAAGGCCGAGCGTGCGAGCACATAGGCGTCGACCAGCGTCACCGTGACGCAGACCTCCACACCCTCAGCCAGCGTGTTCAGCATCCTGCTCACGCCCGATCCGTGGATGTACAACCTCTCGCCGGAGCGCGCATACAGGGTGGGTATGACGAACGGCTGACCCTTGCGCACAAAGCCTACATGGCACAGATATCCCTCATCGAGAATCTCGTGCACGCGAGGCTTGTCGTAGACGGCGCGCTTGCTCAACCGCTTGACGCGCGTGCGCGGCGTGCTGGTGTAAGTGCTCACAGGGTCTTCTCCATGAAAATGCTGAGCGGATCCGGACCATAGGCGCCGAAGGGGCCGATTTCGACGAAGCCTGCGGAGCGGTACAGGCCGAGGGCCTCGGGCTGCAGACCGCCCATCTCGAGGCGCAGCATGCGGGCGCCGCGGCGGATGGCGATGGCCTCGATCTCATCGAGAAGCCGGCGGCCGAGCTGCAACCCACGAGCCGCCGGAGAGACGAACATCCGTTTGACCTCCGCCCAGCCTTCGCCGGAATCGACCACGGCGCCGCAACCGAGCGCCTGCCCATCGACCCGCGCCACCAGAAATGCCACCTGCGGCTGCCGGAGCGAGGCCACGTCGAGCATGTGATTGCTCTCCGCCGGATAGAGCGAGGCCATGTAGGCATCGCTCGCCTGCAGCAGCGGCGCGACGTCGGGCTGTGCCGCATCCTCGACGGCGATGTTGATCCGGCGCTCGCTCATGCGGGGGCACCCTGCAGCTTGGGTGTCGCGAGCCCTGCGGGTTGCGCGAGCGCACCGAATATCCAGATGAGGCCCGAGACGAGAATGGCGAGCGGCACGAGCTTCACGCCCTGCTGGAGCGAGGAGCGGTCGGAGATCCACCCGATCAGCAAGGGGGAGGGAACATCGCCCAGTAAATGAATGGCGAAGACGCCGAGCGCGTTCGCCGAGGCGCGCTGCGTCGGCCGTACCAGGTTCACGATGGTGGCGTTGATCGGGCCGGTCGAAAGAAACATCAGAAGCTGCGCGATCACCATACAAACCAGATACGTGCGCGGCGAGGTGACGGTGAGGGCGAGCCAGGCAAAGGGCACGGCCGCGAGCGTCGCCACGGCCGAAATCCACAAATAAGCCCGCTGCGTGTAGCGGGCGCAATAGTCGCCGAGCCAGCCGCCTGCGAAGGTGCCGACGAAACCCGTGATGACCACGATGATCCCGAAGCTGAATGTCGCGCTCTTCTCCGGAACGTGACGCATGCGCTCGAGGAAGGTGGGCATCCAGTACGCAAGGCCGCCCAGGGCAAACGTATACGCCGCGTAGCCCGCGATGGTGAGCGCGTAGGGGCGGTTCTTCAGCAGCGCGAGATAGCCGGCGAGCGGTCGCCTCGCGGGTTGGGGCTCCTCCATTGCGCCGCCATCTTGACTGCCGCGAGGCGGATCGCGAAGACCCAGGCACAGCAGCGCCAGGATCAGTCCGGGGACGCCGGCGACGAAGAACGTCATGCGCCAGCCAAAGTGCGCGTCCACGAGTCCGCCGACCACGTAGCCGAGCGCCGAGCCGACCGGGATCGCGCAGAAGAAAATCGCCATGACTCGCCCGCGCTTACCTTGCGGAAAATAGTCCGACAACAGACTCGGTCCGACCGTGACGTAAGCAGCCTCGCCGACACCGACCGCCGCTCGAGCTGCAAAGAGTGAGGCGAAGTTCCACGCGAAGCCGGAGAGCGCCGTGGCGACGCTCCAGCACGCCACGCCGAAGGCGATCACGCGAGGGCGCGAGCGGCGGTCACCCAGGGAGCCAAAAATCGGCCCGACCAGCGCGAACACAATCAAGAATCCCGACATCAGAGATGCCGCTTGCGTGTCGCTGAGATGCAGCTCCGAGCGGCGCAAGCTCTCGACCAGCGTCGATAAAACGTAGCGGTCGAGATAGTTGAAAAGATTGATGAATGTGAGGACGGCGAGCGCGGCCCCCGCCGAGCCGATCAGTGCCTCGCGCGACCTTATCCCCGTGCTGTGCGAGCGCTCTGCCATGCGTAAACCCATTTTAACAACCCGTGCGGCGCTTGGGGTGCAAATTGCCCCCGCGCAGCGGGTAGACTTGAGCGAGTCGAGCCACTATGGATGTCACATGAACGCTGCGGTTGCGGGCGGGTACGAATCGCCCTGGATGAACGAGGAGCTGGCGATATTTCGCGACGCCGTGGCCCGCTTCGTCGAGTCGGAAATGGTTCCGTACGAGATCGAGTGGCGCAAGCAGCAGAACGTCGGCAAGGAGATCTGGCGTAAGGCCGGCGCCATGGGTCTCTTGTGCACCGATGTGAGTGCGGAGTACGGCGGCGCGGGCGGTGACTTTCGCCACGAGACGGTGATCTATGAGGAGCTGTCGCGCCGCGGACTCAGCGGCTTCGGCCAGGGCGTGCACAGCATCTGCGCACACTATCTCGTCAATCACGGCACCGACGAGCAGAAGCGCCGCTTGCTGCCGCGCATGGCGAGCGGCGAGCTCATCGGGGCGATCGGCATGACCGAGCCGGCGGCGGGCTCGGACTTGCAGGGACTGAAGACGCGCGCCGTGCGTGACGGCGACAGCTACATCGTCAACGGCTCGAAGATCTTCATCACCAACGGCTATCTTGCCGATCTCATCGCGCTGGTGGTGAAGACGACGCCGGGCGAGGGCGCCAAGGGCACCTCCATCCTGATGGTGGAAACGAAAGACCTTCCGGGTTACCGCGTCGGGCGCATTCTCGACAAGATGGGGCTCAAGGCGCAGGACACGGCGGAGCTGTTTTTCGAGAACGTCCGCGTCCCTGCGGCCAATCTGCTCGGGGGCACGGAGGGGCAGGGGTTTTATCAGCTGATGAGCGACTTACCCTACGAGCGCGCCCTGATCGCCGTGGTGGGGGTCGGCGCCATGGAAGGCGCGCTCGCGGAGACTGCGCGCTATGTGAAGGAGCGCAAGGCTTTCGGCAGAAGCGTCGCCGAGTTCCAGAACACCAAGTTCAAGCTAGCCGAGATCGCCACCAAGACGCGCGTGGCGCGCGTGTTCGTGGATGACTGCATCGCGAGAATCGTCGCCGGCACGCTCGATACCGTCACAGCCTCGATGGCCAAGTACTGGGTCACCGATACCCAGCAGGAAGTGCTCGACGAATGCGTGCAGTTGCACGGCGGTTACGGTTACATGAACGAGTATCTGGTGTGCCGCCTGTTCGTGGATTCGCGCGTACAGCGCATTTACGGCGGCACCAACGAGATCATGAAGGAATTGATCTCCCGCTCGATCTAGGGCCCGATCGGAGCTGCGACGGCACGTGCGGCGGCGCAATGCGGGGGGTGGCGACGCCCCGGCGCGCCGCTGTCGCAAGGATGCGACGCCGTGCTCGTTCAGAGATTACTTCACAGATCTTTGCTGATTCCACGCTTACGATGCCGGTAGAATAAGCAAACCATCCTTCAATTGGATTTCATCCGATGACCGCTTTGTTGCCCGAAAACCGCGCCGCTCGCCCGCTCGCGGGGTGCCAACGATGGCTCGCGGCATCGCTCGGCGGCCTGCTGCTTGCCGCCCTCGCGGCGTGCAATGGCACCGCTGTCGTCACCCTCACATCGACGCCGTCGACGGACACCTTCCTCGCCTATCGGGTCGGCCTGGTGTCGGTTCAGCTGCAAGGCTCGAGCGGCAGAAATTCAGTGAATGTGCTGCCGGCCGGGACCACCGTGGACCTCGCCCGTCTGGTGAACTTGAGCGAGGTGCTAGGCTCGTCGTCGGTGAAGACCGGCACTTTCAAGCAGGCCGTCGTCACGCTCGACTATACCTCGGCGCAGATCATCTACGACAACGGCACAGCCGATGGAGTGGCACTCACGCCGCTGGGTGCCAGCGGTCAGGCCCTCGGTCAAGTGACCCTTACCCTGTTGCTCGACCCGTCCAACGCAATGAGCATCGCGGCCAAAAGCTCGACGCGCCTCAGCCTCGACTTCAACCTGGCGGCTTCCAACGTGGTCAATTTGACCCAGAAGACGGTCTCCGTGATGCCGATGATGGCGGCGAGCGCGCTTCCCATCGACGCCAAGACGGTGCTCATTGGCGGGCCGATCGGCACCGTCAACACGACGGATACCTGGTTCTCCACGGGGATCAGCTCGTCCGGCTACGGTACCTCCCAGGGCGGCTCGCTCCGCATCACGCCGACCACGGGAGCCATCTATGAGATCAACGGGACTCCTTCCTCGGGCGCCGCCGGATTCACGCAGCTCGCGTCCTTGAGCGCGGGTACGACGGTCGAAGCGTTCGGCACGATGACGACCTCGACGTCCACGTCGAACTCGGTCTTCGGCGAGAACACGGCGTCGCCTAACGTGACCTGCTCGGACGGCACCACCCCGCAGACCGTCAGCGGCGTACTCACCTGCACCGATGGCGCGACGCTCCAGTCGACCGGTGCCTCGGTCACCAGCGAGACCTGCTCCGACGGCACGACACCTACAACCGTCAACGGCGTACTCACTTGCACCGACGGCTCGACGCTCGAGTCGACGAATAGCGGAACCACGAGCACTACGGGTACTGCGGGCACCATTACCACCGTCTCGTTCTCTGCAACGCAAGTGCTGGCGGGCACGAGCGTGCAAGGAGGCGACTTCGATCGGGTATCGGGCATCGTCACCGCCCGCAGCGGCGACACCTTTACCATCGACGATGCGACGCTGCTGACGAGCAGCGGCACGAACAGCCTGATCTTCGGCACGACCACCGTGACCGTAGGCCCCAATTCCCAAGTCACACAGTTCGGCGAGGCGACCCCGGACTCGAATGGCATTGCACAGATATCCGTTGGATCGCTGGTGTATGCCTTCGGCACCGCCAGCGCCGTCAGCTCGACCAGCGCGACGCTCGACGCGAGCGCCGGACGCGTGCGGATCGGTCAAAGCACCGCCTCGGGAGTCGTAACGGCACAAGGCAGCAGTGGCACCACGCTGACGCTGAACCTCTCGCAGCTCGGAGGTCGCGTCGGCTGCGGCCTTCGACTTTACGGGCACCGGCTCGACCCCGGCGAACGACGCAACCGCGCCCGCGTATGTCGTGAACACCGGGACGGCCGACCTGACCAACGCGAGCGCCGGCGAGCCTGTGCAGGTGACCGGCTATCCTGCGCTGTTCGGCTCGGCTTCCTCGGCTGGGGATTTCACGCAGCAATCCTCGTTCCTCGACTACACCACGATCAATGCGGTGCTCGTGCTCGATTGGACGGGCACCTCAGCGCCGTTCGCCTCCTATAACACCGCGCAGATCCAGCTCTCCTCGCAAAGTGTCGGCGTCGGGACTCGGCACACGATTCAAGATCGGCGCGCAGACCTTCAACATCATCGGCGTCCACGGATCTGCTCATCGAGCCGAACTCGACGGGCAGCAACACCGTGTTCACCATCGGGCATTCGGTGAGCGGCAGTTACGAGAGCTTCAACACGTTGCTTCCTTCATTACGCAGCTGCAGACCGAATTGGCCGGCTCGGTCGTCGCCACCGGCATCACGGCGATCGGGCAATACGCAAGCTCGAGCTATACGTTCAGCGCTTCGAGCATTACGCTGTTCTTGGACAACTAGCGCTGCCGGCCGGCACGCCCGGTCCGGTCTGCCGCGCTGCCGCCCAGGCGCTGCGTTACACTGGCGCGATGGCGATCGACAGAAGATTCACCCGCCGCGCGTTTCTGAGCCGCACCGCGGCCGCGCTCGCCTATCCGGTTGCGCGCGACGTGGCGGCGCTGGCCTCCGGGCCGTCCGGATCCTTCTACGCTTATGTCGGAACCTACACGCCGAACGGCGGCGGCATCTATCTATTCCGCGTCGATCGCGCCACCGACGGCGTTGCTGCAGATGCAGGTCGTCGACGACATCCGCAACCCGTCCTGGCTCGCGATCAATCCCGCGCAGACGCGCCTGTACGCGATCAGTGAGATCGACAACTACCAGGGAGCGCACGACGGCGCCGTCGTGACCTACTGCGATCGATCCCACCAGCATGCAGCTCACGCGTCTCTCCGCGGTGGGCTCCTCCGGCACTTCGCCCGCGCACGTGAGCGTGCATCCGTCGGGCAAGTTCGTGTTCGTCGCCAACTACGGCGGCGGCAATGTCGCGGTGTTCCCCGTGGCGGCCGACGGCACCTTGGGTCCCGCCTCGGACGTGCGGCCGAGCGTCGGGCCGCGGCATCACGCGCGCGCCATCGATGATCCTCCCGGACAGTTCGCCGTCAGCGATCATGATAGCCCTCATCTGCACATGGTCGCGGCCGACCCGACGGGCCAGTTCGTCATCGCCAACGATGCGGGATTGGATCTCACGCTGATCTGGCGCCTCGACGCCCAGGGCGGACGGCTGTTGCCCGCGGAGGCTCCCGTGCTGGTCGCTCCGCCCGGCTCGGCACCCCGGCATTTCGCCTTTCATCCGAGCGGCAAGTTCTTCTACAACCTCTACGAGCACGATGCGCGCGTGGTGGTCTACGACTACGACAGCTCGCGAGGAGCGATGCGTCTGAAGCAGAGCGTGTCGACCTTGCCCGCCGCATTTCGCGGGCAGCAACCTCGCCTCCGGCATCGTGGTCTCTCCCGATGGGCGCTTCCTGTACGTCGGCAATCGCTTGCACAGCTCGATCGCCATTTTTGCGATTGCCGAGGACGGTCAGCTGCGTACCGCCTACGAGACCTGGACGCACGCCGACTCGCCGCGCAGCATCGCGATGGATCCGAGCGGCGAGATCATGTTCTCCTGCAATCAGCGCAGCGACTCGCTCACCTCGTTCCGCGTCAATCCGGCGAACGGCGCGCTGGCGTTCACCGGCCGTTTCGAGGCCGTCGGCAGTCCCGCGGTGATGGTTCCGCTCAAGCCGCGCTAACCGGCGGGGACGCCTTGCCTTGTGCGCGCTCAAGGCCGCGCCGTCGCTCGCCCTCAGCTCGCCGAACACGATGGTGGAGACCACCGTCCATGCGCCGAGCGCGCGCAGCGCGAGATGAATGCCGTGGATCATCTCCGGCGGCGTCGCGCGCGTGTGGTCGGGAATGAACAGAGCGGCCGCGAGAGAGGCGGCGGCCACGCCGAAGCTCACGGCCATCTGCTGCACCGTGCTCGCGATGGAGCTCGCGCCGCTCGCCTGCTCGTTGGTCACGTCGGCGTAGGCGAGCGTGTTCAGGCTGGTGTATTGCGTCGAGGTGAAGAATCCGTAATGCGAAGGCGAGCAGCGCGATGGCCCAGGGCGGGGTCGCCGTGTCGATCGTCGAGAACAGCATGAGCATCACGCCGAGCATGACCGTGTTGAGGATCAACACCTGCCGGTAGCCGAACCGCTTGAGGATGACCGGCAGCGTGAACTTGAAACTGATTGCCGCGAGCGCTTGCGGCATGATCATGAGGCCCGACTGGATCGGGCTGTAGCCGAGCCCGATCTGATAAAGCAGCGGCAACAGGAACGGCAGGCCGCCGATGCCCAGCCGCGTGAGGAGATTTCCCGCATACGCCGACGCGAAAGCTCCGTATCCGCAACAGGCTCAAGCGGCAGCAACGGATGCGGCGTGCGCACGGAGTGCGCGCCGTAAGCCGCGATGAGCGCCGCCGATAGGGCGAGCAATCCCGCGATCTCCCGGCCGCTCAAGGTGTGATCGCCGAATACCTCGAGCACGTAGGACAGGAGCGAGATGCCCGCGCCGAACAGCACCAGACCGACGAAATCCAGAGGATAGTTCTTGGCGGCCGCATAGTTCGGCAGGTGCTTGCGCACCAGCAACAGACCCGACGAATCCGATCGGGATGTTGACGAAGAAAATCACGCGCCAGTGGAAATAGCCGACGATCAAGCCGCCGAGCAGCGGTCCGAGCATCGGGCCCGACGAGGCCGGGAATGGCGACGAAGCTCATGGCGCGGATGAGCTCCGATTTCGCGAAGGTGCGCACCAGCGTGAGCCGGCCCACGGGCAGCATCATGGCGCCGCCGCAGCCTTGCAGGATGCGGCACGCGACCAGGAGATGGATGTTCGTGCAGATGCCGCACAGAAACGAGCCCAGCGTGAAGACGCCGATGGCGGAGGCGAATACGCGGCGCGTGCCGAAGCGGTTGGCCATCCAGCCGCTGATGGGAATGAATACCGCGAGGCTCAAGGTGTAGCTCGCGAGCACGGCCTTCATGTCGAGCGGCGGGACCTTGAGCGAGTGCGCGATCGCCGGCACGGCGGTATTCAATATCGTCGTGTCGAGCGATTCCATGAAGAAGCCCACGGCCACGAGCCAGGGCAGAAGCCGCTTCGCGGCGGCGCTCGGCGGTGCGTCCTGCTGCTCTGGCGCTGGTGCATCGCGCGTCAGGCCAGGGCGGCGTCCACGATGCTCTGCGCCTCGTTCGAGGAGCGCGCGCAGGTGCTGCTCGTCGCGAAAGCTCTCGGCGTAGATCTTGTAGATGTCCTCGGTGCCCGAGGGGCGCGCCGCGAACCAGCCGTTCTTCGAGGTGACCTTGACGCCGCCGATCGGCGCCTGGTTGCCCGGCGCCTGCGTGAGCACGGCATCGATGGGATCGCCGGCGAGCTCGGAAATGCGGATCTGCGAGCGGTCGAGCTTGGACAGCTTCTTCTTCTGCTCCGGGGTTGCGCGCGCCTCCACGCGATCGGAGAGCGGCTCGCCGAGCTCGCGGGTGAGCCCGCGATACGCCTCTCCCGGGATCGCGGCCGGTGCGCGCCGTGATCTCCGCCGACAGCAGCGCGGGGATGATGCCGTCCTTGTCGGTGGTCCAGGCGGTGCCGTCGCGGCGCAGAAAGGACGCGCCCGCGCTCTCCTCGCCGCCGAAGCCGAGATCGCCGGAGACGAGGCCGTCGACGAACCACTTGAAGCCCACCGGCACCTCGTACAGCCGCCGGCCGAGCCGCGCGGCCACGCGATCGATCATGGCGCTGCTCACCACGGTCTTGCCGACCGCGGCGCCCGGCTGCCACTGCGGACGCTGGCGAAACAGATAATCGACCACCACCGACAGGTAATGATTCGGCGGCATCAGCCCGGCGCTCTGGGTGACGATGCCGTGGCGGTCGTGATCGGTATCGCAGGCGAAGGCGACGTCGTAGCGAGTCCTTGAGCGCGATCAGGCGCTGCATGGCGTAGGGCGAGGAAGGATCCATGCGGATCTTGCCGTCCCAGTCGAGCGTCATGAAGCGAAAGGTCGGATCGACCGCATCGTTGACCACGCGTGAGGTCGAGCCTGTACGTCTCGGCGATGCGCGCCCAGTAATGCACGCCGGCGCCGCCGAGCGGATCGACGCCCATGCGCACGCCCGCGCCGCGGATCACGTCCAGATCGATCACGTTGCCGAGATCGGCGACGTAGGTCCCCAGATAGTCGTGCGCGTGCGCGGCGCGGCGCGCCTTGCGCGAAATCCATGCGCGCGACGCCCTTGAGGCCCGCTTCCAGCAGGCCGTTGGCCTGCGCCTCGATCCAGCCGGTGACTTCGGTGTCCGCGGGACCGCCGTCCGGCGGGTTGTACTTGAAGCCGCCGCTGTCGGGCGGATTGTGCGAGGGCGTGATGACGATGCCGTCGGCGAGGCCGGCCGTGCGGCCGCGATTGTAGGTGAGAATGGCGTGCGAAACAGCCGGCGTCGGCGTGTACTCATCGTCCGCCGCGATCAGCACCTCGACGCCGTTGGCCGCGAGAACCTCGAGCGCGCTCGCGAACGCCGGCGCCGACAGCGCGTGCGTGTCGAAGCCGATGAACAGCGGGCCGTCGATGCCGCGCCGCCGCCGGTACGCGCAGATCGCCTGGGTGATGGCGAGCACGTGCTTCTCGTTGAAGCTCGACGGCGAAGGAGCTGCCGCGGTGTCCGGACGTGCCGAAAGAGACGCGCTGCGCGGCGACGCCCGGATCGGGCTCGCAACGTGTAGTAGGCCGTGATCAGGCGCGGCACATCGACCAGCCGGTCGGGCGGCGCCGGCCGGCCGGCGAGCGGGTCCACGCGAGTGCTCAAGATCGCGCGCTCACGTGGTGGCGAGCGCCGCGCTCTTGTCCGCGATGCTCTGCATGAGCTCTTTCCAGGACTTGACGAAGGACTCCGCGCCTTCCAGCTGAAGCTTTTTCGCAAGCGCGTCGACGTCGACGCCGGCCTTGGCGAAGCGCGCGAGGACCTGTTCCGCATCGCCGCCGTCCGCGGTGAGCGCTCGCGGCCGCCACGTCGCCCTTGCTTTCGGCAAGGGCGGCGAGCGTTTTCTCGGGCATGGTGTCGACCGTATTGGGCGCCGCCAGCGCCTCGACGTACAGCGTCGGCGAGGCCTTCGGATCCTTGGTGCCCGTGCTCGCCCACAGCATGCGCTGCACCCGCGCGCCCGCGGCGGCGAGCGCGCGCCAGCGCTCGGTCTTGACCAGATCGCAGTGCGCCTTGTAAGTGCGCGCCGCGATCGCGATGCCGAGACGGTTGCGCAGCTCCGCGGGCACCTTGTCCGCCACCGCCTTGTCCCAGCGGCTGACGAAGAGCGAGGCCACGGAGCTGCTCGCCCGCACGTCGAGCTTGGCGGCGACGCGCCGCTCGAGGCCGCGCATGTAGGCCTCGGCCACCGCCAGGTATTGCTCGCGCGAGAACAGCAAGGTGACGTTCACCGGCACGCCGGCGAAGATCGCTTCCTCGATGGCAGGCACGCCGGCCGGCGTGCCGGGGATCTTCACGTACAAGTTGGGCCGGTCGGCCAGCTTGTGGATGCTGCGCGCCGCCTCGATGGTCGAGCGCGTATCGTCCGCCAACAGCGGCGAGACCTCCATCGACACCCAGCCGTCGACGCCCGCCGGTGCGGTCGAATACGGGACGAAACAGGTCCGCGGCGCGCCTCAGATCCTCGAGCGCGAGGTCGACGAACAGCGCCTCGCCCTTGGCGCCCGCGCCTGCGCTTTCTTGCGGATGCTGTCGTCGTAGAGCGAGGAGCCGCCGATCGCCTCGTCGAAGATCGTGGGATTGGAGGTCAGTCCGGTGACCGAGTAGCTCGTCGATGTAACGGCGCAGAGTCCCGTTGTCGAGGATGCCGCGCGTGATGTTGTCGAGCCAAAGGCTCTGGCCCGAGGTCATGCAATTTCTTGGGTGTGCTCATGGTCGTACCTCGAAGTCGGATGATTGAAAGTCGAGTATCTCGCCGATGCGCTCGATGACACGATCGGGCGGGGGTTGAACGGAATTGGACCCGGGCGCCAGCGCATAGTGCCCCTGACGAACGAATACGGTGGTCAGCCGCTCCTTGAGCTGACTTTTCATGGCGGCCAGCAAATTCGGCTTGTCGTCGATCACCACGTAGTGCGAAGCCGGGTAGCGCCGCTGCACGTGATCCAACACCTTCTCCTTGTGAATATAGATCAGCACGGCCCCGTCCACCGCGTTCCAGATGCCGGCATGCTTGATCTTGCGCGGCTGGAATACGACGTCGCCGTCCGACAATATCACCGGGCGGCCGAGCGTGCGCAGATGTCCGATGGCCTGCAGCGCCTGCGGGTACAGCAGGTTCGAGAACTGGTACTCGAGCAGGAAGTCGGACATGCCGAGCAAGCGCGGATCGTCGTCCAGGCCGTCGCGGAACACCTGCAGGCTCCCCAGATAGTCGGCGAAGCCGGACTTCGCGCGCAGCTCCTCGAAAATGCCCCAGTAGCGCTGGCGTGCCTCGACGCCGAAGTCCGATTCGAGGCGTTTGCCGAGTTCGGCGCCGAAGCGGTCGTTGTCGAGCAAGCGTGTCGTCGACGTCGAGCAGAAACACGGTGTCGCTCGCTCAGCATGGCGAGGACGCCTCGGGCTTGGGATCGTGCCAGCCGTCGCCACCCTCGATCACGGTTTGCGTCTGTGGCGGACCCCAGGTGCCGGGCTCGTACTGCACGACCGGCAAAGGGTTCTGCAGCACGGGATCGACGACCCGCCAGGCGGCCTCCACGGCGTCGCCGTGCGTGAACAGCGAGCCGTCACCGCGCACCGCATCGCCGAGCAGCCGCTCGTAGGGCGACTTGTCGCTTTGCGGTGTGATGCCGCGCAATGAGCTCGACCGGCTCGCCGCGCATCTCCTCGCCGCTGCGCTTGACGAGCGCGCCGGCGCCGATCACGACCTCGGGGCTCAACCGGAATCGAAAATAGTTGCAAGGCATGGTATCGCTCGCATCGAAGACGGCGAGCGGCGGACTTCTTGAGGGTCACGCGGACCTCCGTTGCCGTGAGCGGCAGACATTTGCCGGTACGGATGTAGAACGGTACGCCCGCCCATCGCCAGCTGTCGATATGCAGTCGCAAGGCGGCGAAGGTTTCCACCTGCGAGTCCTTGGCGACGCCTTTCTCATCCCGATAGCCGCGGAACTGCCCGCGCACGACTTGGCCGGGGTCGAGCGGACGCATCGCGCGAAATAGCCGCAGCTTCTCCGCCTGGCGCGCCTGCGGATCGTGGTTGCCCGCCGGCGGATCCATGGCGAGGAGCGAGATCACTTGCAGCAGATGATTCTGCACCACGTCGCGCACCGCACCCACTTCCTCGTAGAACGCGCCGCGGCCCTGGACGCCGAAGGCCTCCGCCATGGTGATCTGCACGTCCTGCACATGGTCGCGATTCCAGATCGGCTCGAGGAACCGGTTCGCGAAACGGAAGTAGAGCAGATTCTGCACCGCTTCCTTGCCGAGGTAGTGATCGATGCGAAAAATGGCTTCCTCGGGGAATACGCCGAGGAGCGTGGCGTTGAGCGCCTGGGCGCGTCGCCAGATCGCGGCCGAAGGGCTTCTCGACGATGACGCGCGCATCCTTGGCGCAGCCCGAATTGGCGAGTCCCTGGACGACGCTGCCGAACATGCTCGGCGGAATGGCGAGGTAGTGGATGGGGCGCTTGGCGAGCCCGAGCTCCTTGCGCAGCTTGCTGTAAGTCTCCGGGTCGGTGTAGTCGCCGTTGACGAAGCGCAGCTGCGCCGCAAGCTTCGCGAAGCCTTCAGGGTCGAATTTGCCCGGCGTGCTCGAGACTCTGTTTCGCGCGCGCCTGGAGCTTCTCGAGAGTGAGGCCCGAGCGCCCCATGCCGATGATGGGAATCTTCAGCCCATCGCGATTCACGAGGGCGTTGAGCGCCGGAAACACCTGCTTGAAGGCGAGATCGCCCGTCGCGCCGAAGAACACGAAGGCATCGGATTCGAGTGTGCTCATGGCAGGACTCTCCGCTCGCGCCGCAACTGCTCGAGCTCCTCGAGCAGCTCCAGCACGAGCGCGACACCGGGAACGTTGATTCCCAAGTCGCGCTCGAGGCGCAGCGCGATGCGGGCCCGTCGCACTTCGCTACCATGAAAGCGCCACTCGGTCTTGTCGATTTCGATCAAGACCGCTTGCCGCGTGCCGAGCACGCCTTCTTCCACCAGCTCGACGATGTGGTGCTCCTCCACGGCGAACATGCGGCACAGATCCGCGACGCTCACTTCGGTCCCTTCGTCGAGGATGTCGCCGGACAGAAAATGCTCTTCGGATGTCGGCATGATTACACTCCGAGATTTGCGCGGGGATTGAACGGCATTGCCTCCGCGAGCGCGCGGTAAGCGGCTTTGCCCTTGTCGTCGGTCGCTTTCGGCAGGGCGATTTGCAGCACGGCGTAGAGATCTCCCGGCGGGGAGGCGGGGATGCCCCGGCCCCGCAGGCGCAGCTTAGTCCCTGCCTGCGCACCCGGAGGAATTTTCAGATCGACGACTCCACCCGGAGTCGGCGTCTTCACCGTGGCGCCGAGCGCGGCTTCCCACGGCGCCACGGGCAACTCGACGTACAGATCACGGTCCTCGACTCGATACAGCGGGTGGGGCTGAAATTCGACCTCGATATAGAGATCGCCCGGCTTGCCCTTGCTTCGCGCCGGGTCCCCGCCGAGCGGTGGCGCCCCTTGACCAGCGAGCCGAATGGTTTGACCGGGCAGGATGCCTTTCGGCACGCGCACGTTGAGCACGCGCTCGCGCGCGGTGACCCGGCCTTCGGCGTCGATCTCGGGGACCCGGAGCGTGAGGCTCCTCGAGCCACCGTCGAGCGAGGCCTCGAGGTCGAGGAGCACCTTGGCGTGGTGGTCCTCGCCGTGGCCGGGTCGAAGCCGCGCCGTCCCGCGCGACCCGCGCCCGCGCGGGGCTCGCGCCGAACAGGGACTCGAAGAAATCGCTGTAGTCGCTCGCCGCCGCTCCCCGGGCCCGGCGCCGCTGAACTCGAAACCCGCGCCGAAGTCGGGAGGCGGACGAAAGTCCTGGCCCGGCCGCGGTCCCGAGCCGAGCTGATCATAGGCCGCGCGCTTTTCGGGACTGCGCAGCACCTCGTACGCCTCGCCCACTTCCTTGAAGCGGGCTTCGGCGTCGGGCTCCTTGCTGACGTCGGGATGGAACTTCCGCGCGAGCTTGCGATACGCCTGCTTGATCTGGGCCTCGGTCGCGTCGCGCGCGACGCCCATGACCTTGTAATAGTCCTTGAATTCCACCGGGCACCTATCTTGAGAGCAGCCAAGAATACTATGCGCACATGACAGTGGGTCCAATCATCCCATGGCGCGCCCTGTAGGCGGCTTCCTACGTCGGGCCTCGCCCTGCAATGCTAGAGCTGATAGGCGAGGGTGAGCACCAATCCCTCCGCGAGGTCCCGCCACAAACCCGGAGCGCGGGGGTCGAACGCGTCCGCTTCCGCCATCAGGTCGGTGATCCAGCTCGCGAGCCATTCGATCTCGCGCTTGCCATAGAACACCACCGCCGATTCGTAGTTGAGGAGGAGGCTGCGCGAATCGAGATTGGGGGAGCCGGAGAGGGCGAGGCCGTGATCGAACACCACGGCCTTGGCATGGTTCATGGTGCGCAGCAGATGAATCGACACGCCGGCGGCGGCGAGCGCCCGCAGCGAACGATTGCGCACGAAATCCGCGAGGCGATGATTCGATTTCGCGGGTATGCACAGATGCGACTTTCACGCCGCGCCGTGCGGCAAGGCGTATGGCGGTCTCCAGGCTCGAGTCCGGCACGAAGTAGGGAGACACGGCGAGCATGCGCTCGGTGGCGTGAAAGCACGCATCGATGAGCACTGCGCGCACGGTGTCCTCGGTCTGATCGGGCCCGCTCGGCAGAAATTGCGCGCGGCTTCCCAGCTCCTCCACGGCGGCGACGGCCGCGCGGGCGGCCGGCTTGCCGCCGGCGGCCACCCAGTCGACCTCGAACTGGTTCGCCGCGGAGGCGGCGACCGGCCCATCGAGATCGAACGACAGATCGCGCCAGGGCGGCGATGCCCGGCGTCCCGCAGAAATATTCGGCCGCGAGATTGCGTCCGCCGGTCCACAATCGCTCGCCGTCGGCGATGACCCACTTGCGGTGATTGCGCAGATTCCGGGGTCCCTGGGTCTTGCGCGCGAGGAGCGGGGAGAATACCGCGGTCTCGGCGCCCGCGTCGATGCATGCGCTTGAACCAGTTGCTCGGGCAGAAAGATCGCCCCGACGCCGTCGATGAGAAATCGCACCCGCACGCCGCGCGCGGCGCAGGCGATCATGCGGGCCGTGACGTCCTCGCCGAACGCATCATCGCCCAACATGTAAGTGCACAGATCCAGGCGCCGCTCGGCGCGGGCCATGAGCTCGAACAACGCGCTCGCAGCCTCCGCACCGTCGGCGTGCATGCGCACGCGCGCGGGGGCGGGTGCGGGCAGCCCGAAGCTCTCGATCAGGGACTCCGCCCAGTGCGTCGCGCTCGAGGGTCCGCGCGAGGCAGGGCGTGATTCTTGCGCGGCAGCTTGCGGCGTCCGAACAAGACGTACACGGGAAGCGCGAGGTAGGGCAGTGCGATCATGGCGAACACCCAGGAAATCGCGACGGACGGCGGCCGCCGCTCACGCTCCAGGCGCGTGGTCAGCACGTAGGTGAGCAGCGCCAGCATGATGGCGAGGGAGTGCAGAGTGATGCGGGGAAACCAGGCCGTCACGGCTATCCGCAGTCCTTTGAATCAGGCGAGCAGCCGGCGCAGCACGCCCGGCAACAAATCGGGAAGATCCTCCGCGAGCAAGCCGGGCCCGAAGTCGCCCGCCGCGGCGCCATGCAGCCAGACTCCGGCGGCCGCGGCCGCGAACGCCTCCATGCCCTGAGCCAGCAATCCGAGAATCATGCCGCCGAGCACATCCCCGGAGCCGGCCGTCGCGAGCGTTGCGGGCGCATTCGAATTGATCACCGCCCGGCCGTCGGGCGCGGCGATCGACGGTGTCCGCGCCCTTGAGCACGATCACCGCGCCGCTTGTGCGCGCCGCGGCGCGCGCGCGCGCGAGCTTGTCCCCGGATGCGTCGAACAGGCGCGCGAACTCACCGTCGTGAGGCGTGAGCACGCACGGGCCGGCCACCGCGGCGAAGAGAGTCGCCCGATCCTGCGCGAATGCGCTGATGGCGTCGGCGTCGAGAAGCACCGCGCGGCGTGTCGCGAGCATCGCGAGCGCACGCGCGCGGGTTGCCGCATCGACCCCCGCGCCCGGGTCCGATGAGCAGCGCATTGAAGCGCTTATCCGCGAGCAGCTTGCCGAGCTCCGCAGGCGTCGGCGGCGGCGCGCACCATGATGCTGGTCAGCGCGGCCGCATAGATCGGCAGCGCCTCGGGCGTAACGGCAATCGTGGTGAGACCCGCGCCCGCGCGCGCCGCGGCCCGCGCCGCCATGCGCGCGGCGCCGGTGGTGGGATAGCCGCCCCAGAGCAGGGCGTGGCCGCGCGAGTACTTGTTGCCGGACGCGCGCAGCTGCGGCAGATCGCCCCGCCAGAGCGCCGGATCGTTCTCCCACGTCTCGACGCGGGATGCGCTCGAGGAGAGCCGCGGTCGTGCCGATGTCGGCAACCACCGTCTCGCCGCACAGCTCGCGGCCCGGCAGGAGCACGTGGCCGGGCTTCTTGCGCGTGAAGGTCACGGTCAGCGCGGCGGGCACCGCGCCGAGCGATTCGCCCGTGTCGCCGAGCAGGCCGCTCGGCACATCGACCGCGACGATGGGCATGCGACGTTCCGCCGCGGCCTCGAGAATGCGCGCGGATCTCGCCGCTCAGCGGCCGGCGCAGGCCCGATCCGAACAACGCATCGACCACGAGCGCCGCGTCCTCGAGCACGCCGATCTCGAGGGGCTCGACGGGACGCTGCCAGAGCATCGCGTGATGCCGCGCATCGCCGCGCAACGCCTCGCATCGATCCCGGCCAGTGCGAGCCGCACGGGCCAGCCCGCGGCGGCGAGCAGGCGCGCGACGACGAATCCGTCGCCGCCGTTATTGCCGGGCCCGCAGAGCACCGCGGTCGGCCGCGGCGACCAGCGGTGCGCGATCTCGCGCGCCACGGCCGAGCCCGCGTTCTGCATGAGCTCGATGCCGGGCGTGCCGGCTTGCACGGTCAGGCGGTCGGCCTCTTCCATCTGCGCGACGCGGAGCAGCGCGCTCGCGTCGGCGGCCGAGCCGTTCATCCTCGTGCGTCTTTGCCGGCGGCATCGCCCAGCGCGACCACCACCTTGCCGAAATTACGCCCCGCCAACATGTCGAGAAAAGCCTCGGGCGCGCTTTCGAGTCCCTGCACGACGTGCTCTCGGTACTTGATCTTGCCCGCCCGCAGCCAGCCGACCATCGAGTCGAGAAACTCCGGCCGCCGATGCTCGTGTCCGTCGCTGATGATGAAGCCGCGCACGGTGAGACGCTTCACCAGAATCGTGCGCATGAGCTGCGTCACCGAATCGCCCGGCGATTGCGCCGGCGCCTCGTTGTACTGCGAGATGAGCCCGCATAGCGGAATGCGCGCGTGGGCATTGAGCAAGGGAAGCACCGCTCTGAATACTTTGCCGCCGACGTTCTCATAGTAGACGTCGATACCGCCGGGGCAGGCGGCGGCGAGCTGCGCGTCGAGCGTCGCGGAGCGATGGTCGATGCAATCGTCGAACCCGAGCTCGTGCACGGCCCAGGCGCACTTGTCCGCACCGCCTGCGATGCCGACGACGCGGCAGCCTTGCAATTTCCCGATCTGGCCGACCACCGAGCCCACGGCTCCCGTGGCCGCGGCGACCACCAGCGTCTCGCCCGGCCGAGGCTTGCCGATATCGAGCAAGCCCGACGAACGCCGTGAAGCCCGGCATTCCGAGCACGCCGAGGGCGTACGAGGGCGGCTCGATGTCCGCGGAGAGCTTCATCAGAGAGCGGCCCGTGCTCAGCTCGTATTCCTGCCAGCCGCTGTTGGCGAGCACGCGATCGCCCGGGCCGCCAGTCCGGATGGCGCGAGGTCGACCACGACCGACACCGTCTGCCCGATCATGACGTCGCCGACCGCGACCGGCGGCGCGTAGGAGGGCGCATCGCTCATGCGCCCGCGCATGTACGGATCGAGCGACAGCTACACGCTACGCAGCAACACCTCGCCCTCGCGCGGCGCTGCGAGCGGCACCGCTCTCCAGGCGAAAGCAGGCGAGATCGGCAGCCGCCGCGAGGTCGGGCGGCGAGCACAATGCGACGGTTCGTCACGGCGTTCATGTTCAACCTCGAGTCAGGGTTCCGACCAATGCGCCGACGCCCGCGGTGACCGCCATCGCGAGCGCGCTCCAGCCCGTGACGCGCAGCCCCGCCGTGAGGATGCGCGCTCCGCCGGCCTGCGCCGAGAGCGCGCCGAGAAAGAACAGGGACACGAGCGAGGCGGCCACGGTGATGGCGATGACGTAAGGCGGCGGCGCGACAAGCGCGACGAGCAGCGGGATCAAGGCGCCGACGGTGAAGCTGCCCGCGGAGGCGAGCGCGGCCTGCAGCGGGCGCGCGAGCGATCGCGCGGAGAAACCGAGCTCATCGCGCGCGTGCGCCGCGAGCGCATCGTGCGCCGTCAATTGCTCCGCGACTTCGCGGGCGAGACTCGCCGAAAGCCCGCGACGCACGGTAGATGTCGGTGAGCTCGTGGCGCTCGCCGACGGGATCCGACTCGAGCTCGGCGCGCTCCTGGGCGAGCGCGGCGGCTTCGCTGTCGGCCTGCGAATGCACCGAGACGTATTCGCCGACGGCCATCGACATCGCGCCGGCGACCAGGGCGGCGATGCCGCTCAGCACGATGTCGGCGTGACTCGCGTGCGCCGCGGCGACGCCCAAGATCAGGCTGGAGATCGACACGATGCCGTCGTTCGCGCCCAGCACGCTCGCGCGCAGCCACGACAACGCGCTCAAGCGGTGGCGCTCGTGCGTGCGACGCGACAGCGGCGGATTTTTTTCGCTGCTTTAACCATAGTCAGTCAATTCAATGTATTGTCCGAATCTTCTTACAGCCGCCTCGCAACAATCCTGAATTTTTAATCCGCGTGCGACAGTGGCGATGCGCGTTCAACATGGGTACTCTGGGCCCTCAAAATAATAGCGCTTATCGGCGCGCGGTTGAGCGGGGTTCATCCCGGCACACGATCTCCGGCCGGCACACGACCTTCAGGAAGGGAAGTATGCAAAGTTCATTATCGTGGATAGAGTGGCTCGATCGTCTCGATCGCGTTTTGAACGGCGCCCGCGAGGACGTTCGCGCGTTGGCGAGCTTCGACGATCCGCAGGCGGTCGCGGTGGTCGAGCGCTGCAAACGCCAGCTGACCGCCTTGACCGACGATCTGCGCTTGCTCGATCGGCGCGTGCTTTCGACCAAGCCCGGTGCCGCAAATACCGACCGTGCAGGTAATCTGCAGAAGGCGCTCGACACGACGGTGTTCCATCTCGGCACCGCCGTGAAGGCGCCGGCCGGCAGACTCACGCAGCGCGCGCGAGCGCTTGATCACCACCATCGATTCGGCGTTGCGCGACAGCTGCTACGAGGCCGCGATGCTGCTGGGTCCGGTGCGCCTGCGCGCCTGAGGGCGCGCGACCCTCACGCTCTTCCGGTCCGCGGCCCCAAAAAAAACCAGAGAATGAATCCGAGTATCGGCAGCACGACCACGATCACCGTCCACAGCACTTTGTTCCCGGTGCTTGCGCCGCTTTGAAGAATGTTCACGATCGCCCAGACGTCGGCGATCAGAACGATGAGTCCGCCCAAGCCCTCATACCGCATGGTTTTTCCTTCTTGACGAGATGCGCCTGCCGCATGGTAGGCCGCGCGCACGCGCCGAAGCAATGCCCAACCTGTACCAAGACACAGCAGATCCCGCGCCCACCGCGCCGACGCAGCCCCGCTCGAGGCCGATGTGCGCGCCGACGTGGCGGTGGTGGGAGGCGGCATCACCGGACTTTCGACGGCGCTGCACGCTGCGCAATCCGGGGCGGCCGTGGTGTTGCTCGAGGCCGAAGAGCCCGGGTTCGGCGCATCGGGCAGAAACGGCGGACAAGTCAATCCCGGGCTCAAGCTCGACCCGGACACGGTCGAGCGCGACTTCGGCGCCGATCTCGGCCGCCGCATGAATGCGCTGGCGGGCACCGCGCCGGCGCTGGTCTTCGATCTGGTGAAGCGCCACGGCATCGCTTGCGACGCGCGGCAAAACGGCACGCTGCGCGCGGCCGTGCACGCGCGACACGCGGCGGCGATACGCGAGACTTGCGCGCAGCTCGAGCGCCGCGGCGCGCCTGTCGAGCTGCTCGAGGGCGATGCGCTCGCGCGCGCCACGGGCACGGACCGCTATGCGTGCGCCATGCTCGATCGACGCGGCGGCGACTTGAATCCGCTGATGTATGCGCGCGGTCTGGCGCGGGCGGCGATCGAGGCGGGCGCTCGAGTGCATGCCCAAAGCCGCGCGCTCGGCATGCAGCGCGTGGACGGCGGCTGGCGGCTCGACACCGGCCGGAGCGCTCGGCCACGGCGAGGCACGTGGTGCTCGCGACCAACGGCTACACCGATCCCCTCTGGCCGGGTCTGCGCCGCACGGTCGTTCCTCTGTTCGGCGCGATCGCCGCGACCGCGCCGCTCGCCGACGCGGCGCGCCGGCTCGATTCTCCCCGACCGCCCGGTGCTCTATGAGAGCGGCAACATCACGGTGTATTACCGCATCGACTCGCAGCAGCGCCTGCTGATCGGCGGACGCGGGCCGATGCGCGAGATCGACACGCCCGCGGCAATTCCCCATCTGACTCGCTACGCCGCGAAACTCTGGCCGGTCCTCGAGGGCGTCGATTGGACGCACGCCTGGGGCGGGCGGCTCGCGATGACTCGCGACCACTATCCGCACGTGCACGAGCCCGCCCGCGGTGTGCTCATCTGCCTGGGATACAACGGCCGCGGCGTGGCGATGGCGACGGCGATGGGACGGGCGCTCGCGGACCGCATGGCGCATCCGGGCGCGGCCTTCGACATGCCGCTCACGCCGATAGTGCCCATTCCGATGCACGCCTTCTGGCCGGTCGCGGTCAAGGCGGCGATCGTCAGCGGGCGGGTGCGGGACTTCTTCGGAATCTAAGCGCGGTGCGCGCGTTGTGGCCGTGCGGCGCAGCCGGTGCGCGGCTGCTCGATCAGTTGTCCGAGTAGAACTGGCGCAGCCGGCGCATGTCGATGATCAGGTCGTAGTGCTGGCCGGCGGGCAACTTGTAGCCCTCGGAAAAATCGTAGCGGGCATTGATGTTGGCGATCTCGGGATGCAGGTCGTGCATGGCGCGCTTGAACATTTCTTTCGGCACCCACTCCGAGTTCGACGACAGCGATCCGAACTCGTCGTGATAGATGGTCGCTGTCGAAATGTCGGCCGGGCTCGAGGCGATCGCGAAAATGCGCGGTTTGGCCGTCGGCGTGAGGCGCACGTGCTTCGCTCCCTCGACAATCAGCTCCCATTCGTTGCCCTGCGGCACCGCGATGAGAGCATAGGCATGATGGCGCGCCATCACGAGCGCTCCGGCGAAAACCAATATCGCGATCAACCGCACATTGGCGGGACTCCAGCGCTCCGTGAGCATACGCAGCGAGGCGACGAGGAAACACACCAGCACCGCGGTCATGGCGAGCACGGTGCGATAGGTCGCGTAGTGCTCGGAGGCCACCAGGCTCACGATGAACGCGAGAACCGGCAGGCCGACGAGGCCCGCCGTCCAGACGATGCCGCGCTCACGTCCGTGACGCCGCCACTCGAGACAGGCGCCCGCGGCCAGTATCAGCCCCACCACCGCGGCGCAGCCGAGGTACAGCGCATGGTCGCGGTGATTGTTGTCGTTCAGCACGAATAAACTGAGCGCGTTCGGCAATGCCTCCGACAGGAACCACGCGATTTTGTCGAACCAATGATGCTCGAAGGCGATGCGGCCCGATTTGACGAACACGCCCGCCGAGTAGAACGCGGTCATGGTGCAGTAGGCGAGGCCGAGCGAGGCGAAGACGGTGGCGATGTGAGTGAGCGCCCAGCGCAGGGTCGCGGCGAGCGTCCGCTCGCGCCGGGCGATCAGGGCCGCCGCCATCGGCACGACATAGAACAATGCGCTCGGTTGGTAGATGAGCGCGCTCACGACCATGAGCGCGACACCGAGAGCCCACTGGCCCAAGAACCGGATCGTGCCCGCGGCCCGGCGCACGGACAGAGCCCCTTCGACGGTGAAGAATGCGGCGACCGCCGGAAGCGCCGTCGCCGCATACGGCCAGCCAACCGCCCAGGCGGCAATCACCTGCGAGGCCGGCACGAGCGATACGAGTACGGCCACGCAAAGGCTCGAGTTCGATGACCAGCCGAGTGCGCGCAGGCCTCGATAGATCACCAGCGCCAGCGAGCCGAGCAGGAGCGAGGCGAGCAAGCGCATCCACTGCAGGTTGTGCACGCTCGTGGTTTGCCCGTAGGTCGCTTGCAGGAGCCAGCCGTAAATCGGCCGGGCATGCGAGGCACAAAATTGCACGACCTTGCCGAGCTCCTCGTGCGACTCGCGCAGATTCGAATAATCGTCGCGCAGTCCGTAGTCGTGAAAAGTAGCGGGCCAGTAGGCCACGACGGGCAAGAAGAACAGGAACGCGCTGACCAGCCAAGCGCGTACGCCGACGGCGCTGCGCCGCGCGCTGTGTGCCCAGGGAACCGGAACGGCGACGGCGGGCGGGGCCAGAGTCTGAGATAACAATCTTTCCGGTGTGCTCATCGACTGAAACCCATGGATGTTGCAGTGCAAAAACGACCCGTAAAATGATCCGAGCGGGCCGGCATCCCTTTATACCGACGGTAGGCTTTGCTGGAGATTCTATCTGCGCGCTTGCCGCGGAGCGCGTGCTCTTGCTGATAACGGAGGTTAAATCTCCGTTATCTGTGTGAATAACGCCGTCATAGGTAAACACCGCGCGGCTCAGCTTTGCGCTCCCCACACGTGTCTCGAATAGGGCGTCCCAAAGGGTGATGCGCGTCCCATCGGGGCCGCGAGCCTTCGTCTATTGTTCTTGCGGGAGCCCCTGCCATGTCTTTCAAGCCGCTCATTTTTTTGGCCATGATGCTCGGTGCCGCAAGCGCCGGGGCGCACGCCAAGATCTACACGTATTTGGATTCGGACGGTGTACGGCATTACACCGACGTGCCGGACGACAACCGTTACAAGCTGCTGGCGCTATCGAGTCATGACATAACGCAGAGCGGCGATCATTACGATCCGACGGTGCTCGCGCGCGCCACTCAGTACGATTCCATCATCGAGAAGGCCGCCGTCTCCGCCGCGGTCGAGCCGAATCTGCTGCGCGCCGTCATCGTGGTCGAGTCGGGATTCAATTCGCGGGCGGTCTCCAAGAAAGGCGCGGTGGGCCTCATGCAGCTCATGCCGGCTACGGCCACCCGCTTCGGCGTCGCGAACCGCTACGATCCGATCCAAAACATCCGCGGCGGCGCGGCGTACTTGAAGTTTCTCATGGATCGATTCGGCCACGATGTGCGCCTCGCGCTCGCTGCCTACAACGCGGGCGAGGAAGCGGTGGATCGAAACGGCGGGCAAATCCCGCCCTTCACCGAGACCATGGCCTACGTGCCGCGAGTGCTGAAGATCTATCGCATGCTCGGGGATCCGCGCAGCACTTAGGTTGGGGCGGCCTTAAACTCAAGGCTCCCGCAGCGAGCCGCTCCGACGCCCGTGGAAAGCAACTCTCCAAAACCTTCGGCCGACGACCCCACCGCACCCGTCACGCTCCTGCGGGGCCCGCAGCGCGCTTGTGCCGAAGCGGCACTGGTGCTGGCGGCGAAAGACATTCCCTACGAGACCGTGGAGCTCGGCGCCGAGTATGAGCTCGTGGTGCCGCTCGGGCGGCTCGCGGCCGCGCGCGAGGAACTCGAGCGTTACGCGCTCGAGCGCGCACCCGTGCGGCGCGCGCGGCCGCTGTTCATGCCCTTTTCCGGTGCGGAGATCGGATCCGGGATCTACGCCGCGTTGCTGGTGCTGGTTGCCTATTGCGCGGGCATCCAGGCATTCGGCGCAGACTGGCTCGCGCGAGGCTCGCTCGATGCGCGGCGAGGCGGCGCGCGCGAATGGTGGCGTGCCGTGACGGCGCTCACGTTGCACCTCGATCAAGCGCACCTGCTCGGCAATCTGTTGTTCGGCGTCGCCATCGGCGGACTCGCGGGGCGCGCATTCGGGCCGGGCATCGCATGGGCAAGCGTTCTCGCCGCAGCGACGGCGGCGAACTACGCCGATATGTTGATCTCGCCGTCGACCCATCGGGCCGTCGGCGCTTCCACCGCCGTGTTCGCGGCGCTCGGGCTCCTCGTCGGTTTCGGGTGGCGCCACGGGCTGACGCTGCGCGACCGATTCAAGTACGCGTACGCACCCGTGTTCGGCGGCGTGGCGCTGCTCGTGCTCCTCGGCGCGGGCGATCAACACGTGGATGTGCTCGCCCACGCGCTCGGCTTCATCGCCGGCGTCGCGACCGGCTGGCTCTACTCCCGCCTCGGCGTTCCGCGGAGCCGCGGCCGCGGTGTGCAGTGCGCTGCGGGCGCCGCGGCGCTTGCGCTGATCGCGCTTGCGTGGGCCCTCGCCCTGCGCCGCTAGAAAGAGAACTGCAGGTTCACGGTCGTCAGCTGATCGACTTTCTTCAAGGGCGGAATACTACCGGAGGGCGGATTGGTATTGTCGATGACCTGGTAGCCGATCGCGAGTGCAAGCTTGGTCGTCATCTTCACTGCGAGCTGCAGATTGTTCTGCAGCATCGTGTTGCCGGCGCCGGCCTCCATGTAGTACTTGTCGGTCAAGGTCGTGGTCGCAGAGAACTTGTGCATGAAATCCACCTGCACCGTGCCGATACCCGAGCGGGTCGTGTCCTGCGGAACACGCGATGTCACCTCGCCGTCGGGCGCCGTGGTGAGGATCTCCGGACGAATCTGCCGAAAGCCCGCGCCGATTTGCGCGCTCAAGGTCGTGTCCTTGCCATCGATGAACTTGTATCCCAAGCCGGCGGTGGCGCTTGTCTGATACTGAAAGCCATCGAACAGGTCGTGCTCGTAACGCAAGCCGCCGAACGCGAACGTCCGCGGCGAGAAGTCGTAATTGGTCTGTTCACGGGCCTCATAGCGCTCGGCGGAGACGATGCCATTGTTCTTGCCGTAGAGAGCGACGAGAACGATCTCGTTCTTCCAGGGCCCGTCGAAGCGAGACACGTCGACGTTGCCGTTGATGGACTCGGCATTGCTGTTGCCCTTGGACTCGAGGAACCCGACTTGTCCCTTGCCGATCCAGGTGTCTTGCGGCGGGGGCGGCGGTGGGGCGTCATCGGCGAGCGCAACGGCGCCTGGCGCGGCGATGCTCGCCGAGGCAGAGAGGATCACGGTGATGAGGGGATGGCGTCGATATGAAATCAAAATTCCTCCTAAGCGCCGCAGGGCGGCGAGAACTGACCGATGAATCACGGACGAGTACACGCGAGAGTCCCCTGAGCGGGGACTGCAGCGTGCCCCGCGGCTCAGGCGCGCTTGGCGAGCAAGTCGCGAATTTCCTCGAGCAGCACTTCCTCACGCGGCGGTGGCGCGGCCACGGCCGTCGCCTCGACCGGTGGCTTTTTCAAGCGGTTGATGAACTTGATAGCGCAGAAAAGCACGAAGGCGATGATGAGAAAATCGATGGTGTTCTGGATGAATGCGCCGTACTTGATCAGAACGTCCTTGCCGGTTGGATCCTTTCCCAACCCGAACGCCAGATCCGAGAAGTTGAAGCCGCCGATGAGCTTGCCGAAAACCGGCATCAGAATATCGCCCACCAACGAAGACACGATCTTGCCGAACGCGGCGCCGATGATCACGCCGACGGCGAGGTCGACAACGTTGCCCTTCATCGCAAACTCTTTGAATTCCGACGCTATACTCACGGCTGTCTCCCTACTGTTTGTGGATGAGAATCCCCGGCGCCGTTCGCGCGCTTCCGGGGGGATGTTACGGGCGGGCCCCGCGGCGGGCAAGCCGTGCGCGTCACCGCACGGCGGATGAGCCGGCGTCCTATGCAAATTGTCATGATGCTTGTGGCAGACTGGCTGTATGTCGGTGCTCACCATCAACGCGGGTTCATCGAGCATCAGGTTCGCGTTCTACGGGCCCGGCTCCGATCCTGCGAAGCTCGAGTACGGCAAGATCGAGCGCATCGGCGAGGCCGGTGCGTCATTCGAGGCGAGCGCCGCACCGGGGAAAACGCCTTCGCGCGTTGCGCTCGAGGCGGGAAGCTTTCGAGCCGCGGTCGACTCGCTGCTGCACTGGCTCGAATCGCAGCCGCGATTCGCCGAGGTGACCGCGGTAGGTCACCGCGTCGTGCATGGCATGACGCACTCGCAGCCCGCGCGGGTGACGCCGCGGTTGCTCGAGGAGTTGCAGGCCGCCATTCCTTACGACCCGGAGCATTTGCCGCAGGAGATCGAGCTCATCGAGACTTTGGGCCGGCGCTTCCCGCAGCTCGACCAGGTGGCGTGCTTCGATACTGCCTTTCACCGCACCATGCCGAGAGTCGCGACGATATTGCCGATTCCCCGCCGCTACGAATCCAAGGGCGTGCGGCGCTACGGATTCCACGGCCTGTCGTACACGTTCTTGTTGCGCGAGCTGCGCCGCTTGGGCGATGGCGCCTGCGAGCACGGCCGCGTCATCCTCGCGCACCTCGGCAACGGTGCGAGCGTGGCCGCGGTGCGCGACGGGCAGAGCATCGACACCAGCATGGCGTTCACGCCGACCGCCGGACTGCCCATGAGCACGCGCTCCGGGGATCTAGATCCCGGGGTGTTGAGCTTTCTCGCGACTTCCGAAGCCCGGGATCCGGCCTCGCTGCAACGAATGGTGAATCACGAATCGGGCCTTCTCGGAATATCCGAGACGAGCTCGGACGTGCGCGATCTGCTGGCGCGGGAGCGCGAGGACGTACGCGCCGCGGAGGCGATCGGCGTCTTTTGCTACCAGACGAAGAAATGGATCGCGGCGTTTGCGGGTGCGCTCGGCGGACTGGACACGCTCGTGTTCGCGGGTGGAATCGGCGAGAACTCGGCAGCGATCCGCCAACGGGTGTGCGCGGGGCTGCAGTTTATCGGGCTGGAGCTCGATGAGTCGCGCAACGGCGAGCATGCGCCGCTGATCTCGAGCGCGGCGAGCCGGGTGGCGGTCCGGGTGATCGCGACGGACGAGGAATCGGTGATCGCACGCATGACGGCAGAGACCCTGACGCGGCCTCCCCAAGGAGCTTGAAGCATGACAGAAAACTCGTGGGCGATCGATGAGGCGCTGTTGCAGCGGATGGACGCGTACTTCCGAGCGGCGAACTATTTATCCGCGGCTCAGATCTATCTTTGCGACAATCCTTTGCTGAAAGAGCCGCTCGCGGCCGCGCACATCAAGCGCATGCTGCTCGGCCATTGGGGCACCACGCCCGGGCAGAATTTCATCTACACGCACCTGAATCGGGTGATCAACAAATACGACCTCAACATGATCTATATCTCGGGTCCCGGGCACGGCGGTCCGGCGGTGATTGCCGGCACTTATCTGGAGGGCACGTACAGCGAGATTTACTCGAGCATCGGTGAGGACGAGGCGGGCCTGAAGCGGCTGTTCACACAATTCTCCTTTCCGGGGGGTGTCCCGAGTCACGCCTCCGCGGAGTGTCCCGGATCGATTCACGAGGGCGGCGAGCTCGGCTACTCGCTGAGTCATGCGTTCGGGGCGGTATTCGATAACCCTTTGGTCACGGTGGCCTGCTGTATCGGCGACGGCGAGGCGGAAACGGGGCCGCTCGCGACGGCATGGCATTCCAACAAGTTTCTGAATCCCATGACCGACGGCGCCGTGCTGCCGATTCTGCACTTGAACGGCTATAAGATCGCGAATCCGACCCTATTGGCGCGCATCCCCCGCGAGGAGCTCGATCAGTTGTTGCGCGGCTATGGGTGGGAGCCGCACTACGTCGTCGGACACGAGCCGATGAAAATGCACGCGGCGATGGCCGCGACGCTCGATACCGTGGTCGAGCGCATCGGCGCGATTCAACGCGAGGCCCGATCGAAGGGCGGCGGCGCGACGCCGGCGGCCGCGAGACCGCGGTGGCCCATGATCGTGCTGAGCTCCCCCAAGGGATGGACCGGCCCGAAAGTGGTCGACGGCAAGCAAATCGAAGGCACGTTTCGGGCGCATCAAGTGCCCATCACCGATCCCGCCACGAATCCTGCGCATCTGCGCGAGCTTGAAGAGTGGCTGCGCAGCTATCGGCCGCAAGAGCTGTTCGACGAGCGGGGGCGTCTCAAGCCGGAGCTCAGGGCGCTCGCGCCGCAAGGCGAGCGGCGCATGGGATCGAATCCGGTTGCGAACGGCGGGAAGCTGCTGCGCGACCTGCGCTTGCCGGATTTTGCCGACTACGCACTGGAAGTCGCCACGCCGGGAATCGGCGGTATCGGCGCGACGCACGTGCTCGGACGCTATTTACGGGACGTCGTGGCCATGAACGCAGAGGGCCGCAATTTCCGCCTGTTCGGCCCGGACGAGACCGTATCGAACGGCCTCGAGTCGGTGTTCGAGGCGACGTCGCGGCAATGGGAGGCCGCAACGATCGCAGGCGATGAGTTCCTCGCGGCCGAGGGCCGGGTGATGGAGGTGCTGAGCGAGCATCAATGCGAGGGCTGGCTGGAAGGGTATCTGCTCACCGGCCGGCACGGATTGTTCAATTGCTACGAGGCGTTCATTCACATCGTCGATTCCATGTTCAACCAGCACGCGAAATGGCTGAAGGTCACCGAACGGACTGCCGTGGCGTCAGAAAATCGCCTCGCTCAACTATCTGCTGAGCTCGCACGTCTGGCGTCAGGACCACAACGGCTTCACGCATCAGGATCCCGGCTTCATCGACCACGTGATCAACAAAAAAGCGGAGGTCGTGCGCGTGTATTTGCCGCCGGACGCCAACTGCCTGCTGTCGGTGGTCGATCACTGTCTGCGCAGCCGCCAATACGTGAACGTCGTGGTCGCAGGCAAGCACCCGGCGCCTGAGTGGCTGCCGATGGACGCGGCCATCAAGCACTGCACCGAGGGGGCCAGCATCTGGCAGTGGGCAAGCAACGATCAGCAAGGCGACCCGGACGTCGTCATGGCCTGCGCCGGCGACGTGCCGACGCTCGAGACTCTCGCCGCGGTATCGATTCTGCGCGAGCACCTGCCGAAGCTGAAGGTGCGCGTGGTCAACGTGGTCGATCTGATGAAGCTGCAGCCGCCCTCGGAGCATCCGCACGGCATGTCCGACAGCGATTTCGACTCGCTGTTCACACGCGACAAGCACGTCATTTTCGCGTTTCACGCTTATCCCTGGCTCATTCACCGGCTGACCTATCGGCGCCACAATCACGACAACTTTCACGTGCGCGGTTACAAGGAAGAAGGCACCATCACCACGGCGTTCGACATGACCGTGCTGAACGATCTGGATCGCTTTCACCTGGTGATCGATACCATCGACCGGTTGCCGCAGACCGGCAGCGAGGGCGCCTACCTCAAGCAACAGCTCAAGGACAAGCTGGTCGAGCACAAGCTTTACATCGATCGCTATGGGCAGGACATGCCCGAGATCCGCGATTGGGTGTGGCCTGAGCGGCGGAGCAGCGGCTAGCGCTGCGCGGTTGTCCTACAAGGCCATGTGCCGGGTGCCGACAGCAAAACTTCGCGCCGGCCGTCACGCTCCCGGCAGGAGAACACCCAATGCCACCCATGGATGCCGCTCGCCGCCTTGATCAGCCGAGCGCAGTCGAAGACTGCGCCCGAAAGCCGCAGTGAATCCGCCGTCCTCGCAACGCGAACGGGCGCAGCAGTCGCAAGGCTCGCCTTTCCCGAGGGGAGCGACCTGCGACGGCCGCGGCGTCAATTTCTCGCTGTTCTCCGAAGGCTCGGAATCGGTCGAGCTGTGCCTGTTCGATGCATCGGGCAAGAACGAGACCCGCGTGCGGGTTCGGGAGCGAACGAACGGCGCCTGGCACCTGTACTTGCCCGACATCAAGCCCGGGCAACTCTACGGCTATCGTGTGCACGGACCGTACGATCCGCACACCGGGCTGCGTTTCAATCCCTCGAAGCTCCTGCTCGATCCCTATGCGAAGGCGATCGGGCGGCCTTTGCAATGGGCGGACGAGCTGTTCGCCTACCAGCTCGGCGACCCCGAGGGCGACCTGACGCTCGACGAGCGCGACAGTGCGCCGTTCGCGCCGCTCGCCGCGGTGATCGATCCCACGTTCGACTGGAGCGGCGAGAAGCGCCCCTCGCACCTGCCGCACGAGACCATCATCTACGAGGCGCACGTCCGCGGCATGACGAAGCTGCACCCGGACGTGCCCGAGGAGCTGCGCGGCACCTATGCCGGGATGGCCTCCGAACCCGTGCTCGCGCACCTGCGCGCGCTCGGCATCACGGCGGTCGAGCTCATGCCGGTGCATTATTTCTTGGACGACCGTCACCTCATCGACAAGGGCCTCTCCAACTATTGGGGCTACAACACGCTCGGCTTCTTCGCGCCGGAGCCGCGCTATGCCTCGAAGTCGTCGAGTCCGATCGAAGTGCTGCGCGAGTTCAAGCAGATGGTCAAGGATCTGCACAACGCCGGCTTCGAGGTGATCCTCGACGTGGTGTACAACCACACCGCCGAGGGCAACCACGCCGGGCCGACGCTGTCGCTACGCGGCATCGACAATCTCGCCTTCTACCGCACCGTGCCGAACGATCCGCGCTACTACATGGATTTTACCGGCTGCGGCAACACGCTGAACATGCTGCATCCCAGCGCCATTCAGTTGCTTATGGACAGCCTGCGCTACTGGGTGACGGAGATGCACATCGACGGCTTCCGCTTCGATCTGGCCGCGGCGCTTGCGCGCGAGCTGAAAGAGGTCGATCAGCTCGGCGCGTTCTTCGACACCATTTACCAGGACCCGACACTTGCGCCCGTGAAGCTCATCGCCGAGCCCTGGGATCTCGGCGAGAACGGCTATCAAGTCGGCAATTTCCCGCTCGGGTGGATGGAGTGGAACGGCAGGTATCGCGACACGGTACGCAGGTTCTGGAAGGGCGATATGGGCCTGCACTCGGAAATCGCAACGCGCCTCGCCGGCAGCGCGGACCTGTACGAAAGCACGCGCCGCCCGCCGTCGGCGAGCGTCAATTTCGTCACCGCGCACGACGGCTTCACCCTGCAGGATCTCGTGAGCTACGAGCACAAGCATAACGAGGCGAACGGCGAGGAGAACCGCGACGGCGCGGACGACAACAACACCTGGAACTGCGGCGTGGAGGGACCGACCGAGGACGCGGCCATCATCGAGCTGCGCGAGCGGCAGAAGCGCAACCTCTGGTGCGCGCTGCTCTTCACCCAGGGCTCGCCGATGATCTCCGGGGGCGACGAGCTCAGCCGCACCCAGCAGGGCAACAACAACGCCTACTGCCAGGACAGCGAGTTGTCGTGGTATCACTGGGATCTCGACGATCGCCGCAAGGCGTTTCTCGATTTCGCCGAGCGCGTGGTCCAGTACCGCAAGCGGCACCCGAACTTCCATCGCTACGCCTTCTACGACAACGACCCGGACGCGTCCCACCCCGACAAGAACATCGTCTGGTTCCGCGCGGACGGCAAGCGGATGGGCGCCAAAGATTGGGAGAACGGCGGCTGGATGCGCACTCTCGGCATGTTCTTGAACGGCACCGCGCCGGAAATACGCGACAGCGCCGGAAATTGTTCCGAGGACAAGGATTTCCTGATCCTGCTGAACGCACATTATCAGCGGGTCGCGTTTCGCATTTCCTATGAGCTGTATCACTCCGGCTGGAAGATCGTCTTGGATACCGCGCGTCCCGATTTGCCCGTCGAGGAGCAATCCGTTGGCCGCAACCGGCTGGTCGATCTCACCGAACGCTCGTTCGTCGTCCTAAGCCATGACCGATGAATGGATCGGCACCTACCGCCTGCAGCTGCATGCGGGATTCACCCTAAGGGACGCGGAGCGAATCCTTCCCTATCTCACCGAGCTCGGCGTAAGCCATGTGTACGTCTCGCCGTGCCTGCAGGCCTACCCCGGCAGCATGCATGGCTACGACGTCACCGATCCCGGCCATATCAGCGCGGATCTCGGCGGCGAGGCGGCATGGGCGAGCTTCGTCGAGGCGGCGCGGGCGCAGCATCTGCGCATCCTGCTCGACTTCGTGCCCAATCACATGTCCGCCTCGCAGTACAACGCCTGGTGGGACGATGTGCTGGCGTGCGGTCCTTACAGCAGGTTCGCGGACTATTTCGACATCCGCAGCGCGCCGCACGAGCCCTTCAAGGTTCACATTTGCACGCTGGCGCACGCCTATGGCGAAGCGCTCGAGAAAGGCGAGCTCTTCATAGAAGCGCGCGGCGGCCGGCCGCGGATCGTGCACTTCGACAACAGCTGGCCGCTGTCGGCGGCGTCCTGGGGCAAGCTGCTTGATGACCTGGACGCGCCTGCACGCGCGTGCTTCGAGGACTTGATCGGGCTGCAGCGACGTCGTCACGCCGTCCGCTGCGGAGCACGCGCGGCATCGTCGCGAGATCGAGCGCGCCGAGACGGTGCTTGCCGAGGCCGGCGCGGCGGGACGGCTTGCCGCGGCCATCGAGCGCACCCGCGGGGATCCGGCGCGGCTCGATGCGATTCTGCAGCGGCAGTTCTTTGCGCTGCACAGCTGGAAGCTCGCGGGCGAGCTCACCAATTACCGGCGCTTCTTCGACGTGAGCGGCCTCGTGGGCCTCAAGGTCGAGATGCCGGCGGTGTTCGAGGCGGCGCATGCGCGCATCGAGGGCATGATCCGGCAGGGGCAGCTCGACGGTTTGCGGCTCGACCATCCGGACGGATTGCGGGATCCGCTCGGCTACTTCGAGCGGCTGCGGGCTTGCTGCCCGAAGGGCGGCTGTATGTCGAGAAGATCCTCGAGAACGACGAGCGGCTGCCGGAGGGTTGGCCCATCGACGGCACGGTGGGCTACGAGTTCATGGCCAAGGTGAATCGGCTGTGGATGGACGATCGTCGCATCGACGCGTTCACCGGCACCTACGCCGATTTCACCGGCCACCCCGTGAATTTCGCCGCACTGGTGCGCGCGAAGAAACGCGAAATCGTCGAGTCCACTTTCTCGGCCGATCTGGATCGGTTGAGCGCCATGGCGCTCAACCTCGCGCGCGCCGATTGGCGGACTCGCGATTTAAGCCCGCGGCGGCTGCGCGAGGCGCTGGCGAGCATCACGACGGCTCTGGGCGTATACCGGACCTATCGCACCGCCGAGGCATTGAGTCCGTGCGACGAGCGCGTGTTCGCAGAGGCCGTGCAGAGCGCGCGGATGAGCGCACCGCCCAACAGCGGTGGCAGCGCATTCGATTTTCTCGCGGCCCTCTTCAACAAGCCGAAGCTCGAGGCAGCCGAGCAGGAGTTCATCGCGCGCTGGCAGCAGCTCACTCCGGCGGTGACGGCGAAGGGCGTCGAAGACACGACCTTCTATCTTTTTGACCGGCTGGTGTCCTGCAACGAGGTCGGATCGCAGGCCTCGCTCATGGGCATTTCGGCGGAGAAGTTCCACGAGTTCTGTCATACCTTAAGCGAGCGCTGGCCCAGAAACTTGCTCGCGACCTCGACCCACGACAACAAGCGCAGCGAGGACGTGCGCACGCGCATCTCGCTCCTGTCCGAGATTCCGGACCGCTGGGCGGAGGTGCTGCATCTGTGGCCGCAGCTCACCGCCCCCGCATGGAAGAACCGCACGCCGGATCGTCACGCCGAGTATCTGCTCTATCAGACTCTCATCGGCGCATGGCCGCTGTCGCAGGAACGCTGCTGGCAATACATGTTGAAGGCCTGCCGCGAGGCGAAGATCCGCACGTCCTGGCACGAGCCGAACACCGGTTATGAGGAGAACATTCGCGGCTTCGTCGACGGGGTGTACGACACGCCGGAGTTCATCGAGAGCCTGGAGGCGTTCATCGCGCCCTTGATCCTGCCGGGGCGCATCAACTCCCTCGCGCAAACACTCATCAAGATGGTCGCCCCGGGAGTGCCGGACTTCTACCAGGGATCGGAGCTGTGGGACCTCAGCCTGGTCGATCCGGACAATCGACGGCCCGTCGATTTCGAGCTGCGCGGGCAGCTGCTCAATCGCTGCCGCTCGCTCTCGGCGGAGGATGCGCTCGAGGATTGGGACAGCGGCTTACCCAAGATCTGGATGACGACACGGCTGCTGGCGCTCAGGCGCCGGCGCCCGAGCGATTTTCTGCCGCAGAGCGGCTATCAACCGCTGGTCGCGCAGGGCGCGCATCTCGGCAATCTACTGGCCTTTCGGCGCGGCGAGAATGTCATCGCGGTGGTGCCGCGATTCAGCATGACGGTGAACGGCGACTGGGGGGACACGCTCCTGCCGCTGCCGCGCGGCGTCTGGGTCAACACCTTCACGGATGCACGGCTGCAAGGCGGTGTGAGTCCTCCCGATCTTTTCGGGACATTTCCCGTCGCGCTGCTCACGCGCGATCTCGCATGATTCTCTCTGTCTGGGCGCCCGCCGCGAAATCCGTCGAGCTGGTCACGCCGGAGCGGCGCGTTGCGCTCACTGTCGACGATCAGGGGCACTGGCAAGGCGAGGTCGACGCCGCCGACCTGCGCGGCGGATACAGGTATTCGATCGATGGCGGCAAGCCGCTGCCCGATCCGCGCTCGCGCTGGCAACCGCAGGGTGTTCACGGCCCTTCGCACGTGGCCGAGCTGCGGCGGGCTGCGGCACCGGTTGCGCAGTTTCGGCCGAAGGCGCTGTGCGACGCCGTCATCTACGAACTGCACGTCGGCACCTTCACCCCGGATGGGACCTACGCTGCGGCGCGTGGGCGGCTCGATCATCTGGTCGACCTCGGTATCACGCACGTCGAGATCATGCCGCTCGCGACGTTTCCCGGGCGGCACGGCTGGGGTTACGACGGGGTCGATCTGTATGCGCCGCTGCCGGCGTACGGCACGCCGCAAGAGCTGGTGGATTTCATCGCGGCTTGCCATGAGCGCGGCCTCGCGGTGCTGCTCGACGTGGTGTACAACCATCTCGGCCCCGACGGCAATTATCTCGGCGCCTACGGTCCTTATTTCACCGATCGGGTGAAGACTCCATGGGGTCAGGCGATCAACTTCGACGCTGCGCAGAGCGATGAGGTGCGCCGGTTCGTCATCGACAACGCGCTCACTTGGCTCGGGGATTACGGTTTTGACGGTTTGCGGCTGGATGCGGTGCACGCCATTTTCAGCTTCGAGGCCGTGCATGTGCTCGAGGATCTCGCAGCAGCGGTGCGCCAGCTCGCGCTCGAGCAGGGCCGCGAACTCGTGCTGATCGCCGAGAGCGACCTGAACGATCCGCGGCTGGTTCTGCCGGCGGCGCGCGGTGGCTTCGCGCTGGACGCGCAGTGGGCGGATGATTTTCACCACGCGTTGCATCGTTTTTTCACGGATGAGGCCGAAGGCTATTATGCGGATTACCACGGTCTCCCCGACATCGCCACGGCACTTACGCAAGGCTATGTCTATCAAGGCCAGTATTCGGCTTTCCGCCAACGCCGTCACGGCCGCGCGCCGCGCGGTGTGACGCCCGATCGGCTCGTCGTGTGCTCGCAGAATCACGATCAAATCGGCAATCGTGCCCGGGGCGAGAGGCTGTCGATGCTGGTCGAGGCGCCCAAGCTCAAGGCGATTGCGGCCCTCGTGCTGTTGTCGCCTTTCGTGCCGCTGTTGTTTCAGGGCGAGGAGTGGGGCGCGAGCACGCCGTTTCTCTACTTCACCGACCACGAGGATGCAGAGCTCGGCCGACTGGTGAGCGAAGGACGGGCGCGCGAGTTTCAGAGCTTTCGCTGGGGAGGCGAGATACCGGATCCGCAAGACGCCTCGAGCTTCGAGCGCTCGAAGCTCGACTGGGCCGAGGCAGCCAAGCCCCGTCACGCGGAAATTCTCGGCTGGTACCGGGCCTTGATCGCCTTGCGCAAGAGCCGCGTTCGGCATGTCGCCTCCGCAAAGCCGAAAGTGCGCTTCGATGTGAAGGCGCAATGGCTGCGCTTCGAGTACGCGGGCGTGCTCGCGATGTTCAATTTCGCGAGCGTGGCGAGACGAATCGCCTTGCCCGCCGGGGAGTGGCAGCTCGTGCTCGACTCGCAGGCCGAAGAGTCCGACGGCGGGACGGTGCAGGCGGAGCTGCCGCCGCGGACGACACGTATTTTGCAACGCAAGAGCTGAATGGTCGAGGCTCGAGCCGCGCCTATCGCGCCACATTTGTAACTCACGCCGATCGATGGCTTATGCCAATCTTCCCCATATCGTTAACGGCCGATCGAGATAGGAGAAACGCATGACCACGACGAAGCCAGCTGAGAGCGACCGCATCGGCGAACAGCCCGCCATGCACATCCCGCCGATCGTGTCACCGGATGCCTGGGAAGCTGCGCGCCAGCAGATGCTCATAAAGGAAAAGGCCCATACGCGGGCCAGGGACGCCCTGGCCGCCGAACGCCGGCGGATGCCGTGGATGGCGGTCGAGAAGGCGTATGAGTTCGAAGGGCGCAACGGCAAGGCGAGCCTGCTCGATCTGTTCGAGGGCCGCCGGCAGCTGATCGTCTATCGCGCCTTCTTCGAGCCTGGCGTGTTCGGCTGGCCCGAGCACGCCTGCCGCGGCTGCTCGCTGGGGGCCGATCAGGTCGCGCACCTGGCACATCTGAACGTTCGCGGCACGACGCTGGCCTACGCCTCGCGAGCGCCACAGGCGGATATCGCGCGTCTGAAAGCGCGGATGGGCTGGCAGATACCCTGGTACACGATCACCGACAGCTTCGACGTGGATTTCGGCGTCGACCAATGGCATGGCCACAATGCATTCATCCGCGATGGTGAACGGGTGTTCCGCACATACTTCATCAACGAGCGCGGCGACGAGGCGATGGGGACCACCTGGAGCTACCTCGACATCACTGCGCTCGGCCGACAGGAGATCTGGGAGGACTCACCGCAGGGTTACCCGCAGACGCCGCCCTATAAGTGGTGGAACTGGCACGACAACTACGGTTCCGAGGCGTCACCGGATCCGAAGTGGGTCGAGGTCTCCAGCGCGAAAGAAGCCACTTTCCGGTAGATAAGGCCGGGCCGAGAGGTGGATGCGGGGCCGGCATCTGCGGCGGCAATGCGGGCTCGCCCGTACGTATTCCACCGAATGGCCGCAGTGGGACCCTGCCGCTAAGATCCAATCAATGAACGCATCGCTGGCCGACCTGCTGCTTGGATCCGACAGCCCATGCGACGTTTAATCAACACCCTGTGCGTGGCACTGTTCGTGAGCCACCCTCCTGGCACGATGGCGCAGGCCCAGTGGGTACGCGACGACGCACAACCTCCTGGAACGACATTTCTTTGTCGGTATACCGACGGCCCTCGCGCCGGCGGCACGGAGCCGCTCTCGGTGGCATTCGACGCGGCAACCGTTCGAGCCGGGAGCAGTTGTTCTGACGGCATCTCATCGACTGGAGTTGTTGTCGCGCAGGCCGGTGCTCACCTTGCCTCAGCGAATGGCCGCGATGCTGCCGCGACTCGAGGCGCATTGACAGGGACGTGTCAGTTCTCCAGCGGCCCGCGCGCCGGAGAGATCGCGGAACTCCCAGGAGCGCCGTTTCCGGTTGGCAGTGCTTGCTCCGATGGGGCATCGTCGGCGGGAACTGCGATTATTGCTCCGGCCGGTGCGGCCGCGATGCCATGGAGTAGCCCCATACAGGGCAGCACAGGGGGGACGAAAATCGCGGTCAGCACGATTTGTCAGTTCATGTCCGGCCCCAAGGCTCATGGGTGGCACGACTATGCCCCGTTGCCCGCCGCGCCGCTCGGCAGCCCATGTCGGGACGGCGAGAGCAGTGCCGGCATCGTCATGGCCTCGGGACACGGGCAGCCCTACTGACCCGCACTGTTCGATCAGCGTGGCCCCATGCGATCGCTGCCACCGCGCGCGATGCTTCCAATCGGAATCGCAGCAGTCGCCTTTCTTATCGATCTCAAGACTCCAGACGATATCGCCGACGGTTTTTTCTATATTTTTGCGGTGGTTTCGTGCGCGTGGGTGCCACGTGTAAGGGCGGCCCTATATACGGCGTTCGGGTTGTTGCTGCCGATCGTTCTTGGCTCTTTGTTGTCGCCACCGACCGCGCGGAGCTGGGCGGGGCCGGTAAACCGCGTCCTTGGCTCAATTCTGATGTGGCTGGTCGCGCTGGTCGTATGGCGCAACGCGCGTTTGGCCCGTGATCGGGAGCACGCGATGAACCAATTGGAGCAACTGAACGGGGCCGCCGAGCGTGCCGCCAATGCCGAGCGAGTCGAACTGTCCCGCTGGCTGCACGAGGGGCTCGGTCAGGAATTGGCTGCCGTCGGCTGGGCGCTCGATGGACTGGCCCGGTATGCGACGGAGGAAGCAAAAGTGCGCTCGGAGGCGGCCGAGCTGCGGTTGGTGATCGATAGCGCGCTGCGTATCGTGCATCGCAAGGCTGTGGCGCTTCGAGAAGCGGAGCACGAATCGGGCGGAGTTCCAGCGCTCGTCGAGCGCTGCGCCGCAGATTTCACGCGCCGCACGGGCCTGCCCGTCAAAACGCACGGCTTCGAGGCCCTGGACTTGGTTCCGCCGCGATATGCCACCTTATGCCTCAAAGTCGTACAGGAGGCGCTCACCAACGTCGCGAAGCACGCGAACGCAAGTCATGTACGGATCGAGTGTCACCATGAGCCGGAATCGGTCCGGATCACGATCGCAGACGATGGCCGCGGTATTGGCGCGGCTGCGCGCGCCAAGCCCGACAGCCTCGGACTGCTTGGACTTCATGAACGGCTGACCGCCATCGGCGGTGCACTCATCGTGTCGAACGTTCAACCCAGCGGCGTGCTGGTCGATGCGAGGATTCCGATCCAGTGACGAGAGTAATCGCCATCACCACGCGAGGGGCCTTTCTAGGCTGCATCTTCCTGATGGTATCAATCTTCGCCCTCGACTTGGCGGACGGGTCGAAGGTTTGGTTGCATGTCCTGTATGTGTTCCCGATTGCCGCCACCGCTTACTATTGTGAACGAGCACTGCTACTGGGCGTTATCGTCGGCATCTCGCTCGTGCTGCAGCTGGTGACGCTCGTCGCCTATGGGATTCCGACGCCCGCAATTCTCCTGAACATCGCCATTGCCCTGGCCTCTGCAGTCATGATTATCGCGTTCGCAAGATCCGTGCGCACGAATATTGCGAGGATCGAGGCGCTGGCAATTACGGACGAGTTGACCCAGTTGCACAACCGCCGCGGCTTCGAGTCCGTATTGGCCGTGGAGATCGCCCGCCAAAGGCGTCATGGTGGCGCGCTTTCACTGGCAGTACTCGATCTCGACCGTTTCAAGGAGTTGAACGACCGGCGAGGACACGACGCCGGCGATCAGGCGCTCAGGCTCCTGGGCGATGTTCTGAGAAGGGGCACTCGAGCATCCGATTCACCCGCTCGGCTCGGCGGAGACGAGTTCGTCATCGTGATGCCAAAGACCCCAGCGGCCGATTGCGCGTTGCTGTGCTGCAATTTGTCGACGGCGATCGTGGAAGGGATGGCTTCGGCAGGATTCTCGATCTCGGCAAGCATCGGATTTGCGAGCTTCGAGCAAGCGCCGGACTCGATATCGGCGGCGTTGCAAAGAGCCGATCACGCCATGTATGGGGTCAAAGCCTGCCGTGGATTTCGCACGTAGCCGCCACTTCCCTTTCTCGGGTGAGGCTCGTCCGTCACAATGCGACCCATGAAGCGGATGCACGGGTGAGCGCGATGTGGCGCAGTGGGTTGTTCGGCGTCGGCTACGTGCTTGCGTATGTCGTCGCTCGACGCGCTGAGCTACGTGCAGCCCCTGCTGAAACTCGGCATAACGCCCTGGAACCCGGACGCAGGGCTTACCCTCGCGTTTCTCCTCCTCCGGGGTTGGCGGCAGGCCCCCTGGACGGCGGTGGCGGCGCTGTCCGCCGAGATCTGGGTACGCGGCGCGCCGGCGCCGTGGTCTGCCTTGATCTGCGCCTCGATCATCATCGCGGCGGGATACGGCGGCCTCGCCTTCGTATTAGCGCAGCGACGCCTCGATCACCTGCTCGCATCGCGCCGAGCGGCGCTGGAGTTCAGTGCGGGTGCAGCCTTGACCGCGATGGCCGTCGCGAGCGGTTACGCGGCAACGTTCGTGGCGGCGGGCGTTCTTCCAGCGAGCTCCGCGGTAGACGCGATCGCGCGAAATTGGGTGGGTGATCTCGAACGGCATCTTGACTCTCACGCCGCTCCTGCTGGCCGCTCCGCTTGCGTTGCGGGCGCTACCTGCGCTGCGCGAGCATGGCCTGCTCATCACCTTGCAGGGAGGCGGCCTCGCCATCTTGATGCTGCTGTTGTTCGGACTGCGCCGCACGGGCGACCTGCCGCTTGCCTACGTGCTTTTTGCGCCCGTCATCTGGATCACGCTCACCTGGGGCGTGATCGGTGCCGCCGCCGCCACGCTCTTCATCCAGATCAGTCTGCTCGCCATAGCCGCGCCGCATCTCAGCGGCAGCTCGCTGGTCGAGATCCAGTATCTGCTCGTAACACTGGCGCTCACCGCCCTTCTCCTCGGCGCCGTGCTGGCAGAGCGGGCAAGCGCACTCGCGCGGGTCGCGACTGGCGAGGCCGAACAGCGGGCATTGCTGGCAGCGGCACCCGACGCTGTACTCGCGACGAATCTGGGTGGTCAGATCACCTCGGCCAATCTTGCCGCGCAGCGTCTGTTCGGCGCCGCGGATGGCGAGCTACTGGGAGCGAGTCTGGTCCAGTGGCTTCCAGGGATTGATTTGCATGACCGCCTCGAACGCCGGCGGCTTGGCGGGCGTCGCGCCGATGGCGGGATATTCTCCGCGGAAATCGCCTGTGTCCGCCTCGATCCGCCGGCGCGCACCGGCTATCTGTTGATCGCACGGGATATGACCGAACATGACTACGCCCAGACGCAACTCCGCGAACGCGATACCGCGCTCGCGCGGGCGATGCGCTTTGCGCTCGCGGGTGAACTCGCCACCGCCCTTACGCACGAGCTCAATCAGCCGATCACCGCACTCGTATCCTATCTACGAGCCGTCGAGATCCTGGCCGAGCCGCTCGAGATACGGGACTTACGCGTCCACGACACGCTCCACAAGGCGACGCGCGAGGCGCTTCGAGCATCCGACATCCTCAAGCGCCTGCGCGATTTCTATCGCGGTGGTGCGCTCAATCGCGTAATGATCGAGATTCGCCCGTTGATCGCCGACGTGGTGTCCGCATTCTCGGATCGGGCGGCGCGGCTCGGCGTGGAATTGTCACAGGACATTCGGGTGGCTCACGAGGTATGCGTCGACAGGATTCAACTGCAAATCGTCCTGCATAATCTATTGTCCAATGCCCTGGACGCGCTTTCGGACACCGCGCCGGGTAGCCGACGCGTGCACATTACGGTCTGCATGGAGGGCGAACGACTGAGGCTGACGGTGGAGGATACCGGATACGGAGTGCCGCCCGAGATTCGCAGCCAGCTGTTCGAGCCGTTTGTCACCAATAAATTCGACGGCATGGGCTTAGGTCTTGCGATTTCACGCTCCTTGGTACGAAGTCAGGGAGGCGAGTTGCGTCTGGACGCCTCGGGGAGTGAGGATCCTGATGCCTATGGCGCTCGATTCGTGGTGGAACTGCCTGTCGCCCTCGCGGAAAGCGCCGCGTGAACGACGCGACCGTATTCGTGATCGACGACGACGCCTCCGTTCGCGATTCGATCCATCTCATTTTGTCCCTGAAGGGGATGCGGACGCAGCTCTTTTCTTCCGCGAGAGGACTTTCTCGAGGCATACCGTCCAGAATGGCGCGGCTGCATTCTCACCGACTTGCAGATGCCGAGAATGAGCGGACTCGATCTGCAACGAGCCCTGCACGAGCGCGGCATTCGCTTGCCGGTCGTGGTGCTGACCGCGCACGGCGATGTGCCGACGACACGGGTCGCCATGAAAGGCGGCGCATTCGATTTTCTCGAAAAACCGATCAACGACGAAGTTCTGCTCGACGTCCTCAAGAACGCCATTCGCGAGGACATTCATCGTCACGCCGTGGAACGCGCCGAGGATGCCTCGCGCTCCCGGCTTGCACGATTGACGCCGCGTGAGCGCGAGGTGCTCGATCTCCTGGTCGAAGGGCTGTCTCATCGGGAGATCGCGGCGCGCCTGACCATCAGTCCGCGCACGGTCGAGGTCTACAAGGCGCGGATGATGGAGAAACTGCAATGCCGGAGCCTCGCTGAACTGATCCGCGCTGCCTTATAGGGCAGTCCCGTACGCGGGCGCCCGACTTATTGGCGGCGACACTTTCATCTAGGATTTCCCTCGCGCACTCGGGATCGACCCTCTCGTCCCAAGCCAAGTGAACGCGGAGACCCGCTCATGAGATTTCGACAGCACGATTGGATACTCGTCCTCGCGGCGGGCGGCTGCGAGACTTTGGGACATCTCACCACCGACCCAGAGGGCCGATGGCTGCCGAAACAGTTTTGTTCACTGAACGGCGGCGACTCCCTCCTGCAAGGCTCATTGCGCCGGGCGCGGCAGCTTGCGCCTTCCTGTCGAATTTGCGCCGTCGTGGATCCGGACCACGAGCACTACTGGCGTCCCATGCTGACGGTGCTACCCAAGAGAAATATCATTGCGCAGCCGTGCGAGCGCGGAACGATGAACGCTCTATTGTTGGGCGTACTGGGAATCCTGAAGCGCGACCCGGAGGCTCGTGTCGTCGTCTGGCGGGCCGATGATCACGTGTTGGAGGAGGAAACGCTGGTCAATTCGGTACGCAGCGCGATAACCTCCCTGTATCGCGATCGCGATGGCCCTCCGGGCGACCGCGTGTTGCTGCTGGGCATGGCATCCGACGATCTGGACGACGCTCTCAGCTACATCGTTCCGGGCGATCCTCTAAGTCATGGCATTCGTGAGGTCAGTCGATTTGCCGATGCGACGACCGTGGTGACTGCGCGAGACCTCGCCCGGCGCGGCACCCTCTACAACAGTCTTATCCTCGCGGCGACGGGGACCGGCATCGTCGAGTGTATTCGCGAACGATACGGGGAGATCGTCGCCGGCTTGGCGGCTCGCGTCGCGAGCGATATTTCCGGCGAGAAGACAACGAGACATCTTCATGAGTTCTACCAGAACCTGCCGGCGCTGAATCTATCGCAAGTGGTCGGGCGGGGCGACGAAACCGGCATTTTGCGTATTTGCGGTGCCCGCCTGCGGTTGGACCGATCTCGCCACTCCGCGGCGGGTCAGAAACGCGTTGCATCGCCTTTGGTCATCGCCTACTCCCGAGCAGGTCGTCAGCGAGCGCCGCGCGCCGGCCGCTCTTGAGCCTGGCAAATCGGTACGCGGCATTGTCATAAATGCCTTGGATGGCAACGCATCGAATCTTTTGGCCCGGGCGATCCTCGGCATCTCGATCCCACGTCGCGGGATCGATCTACTGATCTCGATCATGGGTTGTGCCCATCTCGGAATCTCCCACACCATCGCCGTGGGTTCGACCTCGACGCCGTCGAAAACCGCCGACGTGCCCCAAGGCCTCCGCCCGGGGGCAGGCACGGCGGTTTTGCCATCATCGACGCGCGGCGCCTCTCGCCCAGCAGACAGCGACTCGACACAAGCCAACTCGGCTCGGCAACGGGCACCGGCAACACCTCGGTCACCACGGCGCGAAAAAGCAACGGAGGCACCCCCGCAGGCGACGAAGATGCCCTCACCGGTGAACGGGCGACTCAGTGACCGACAAAGGGCATCCCCGGGCTGCGGCTCCGCAAACGCTGGGCCTCGGCGACCTCGAGCAGCGCCTTCGAGACACGCATGCCATCGGCGTCTTCACCAAGCTCTCACTCAAGAATCAGATCGACGACCTTCTCAGTCAGCTGCGCGCATACCATCTAAAGAAGACGAGCGCACTCGCTTCCCCAGTTACGGCAGCGCTATGATGCGCTGCTGGAAAAGGTGATCGGCTTGTTGCAGACCGGGGACGCCTCTCTTGCCAAGGACATCTCCTCGTCGCGCGAGGCGATTTGGTCACTCCTCACGGACCCGACCACCATCAGCCAACTCTAACTCGGAATGGGGATCCCATGACAAAACGATGTGTCTCATCATCTCTGTCACTCGGCGCTTTCATTTGCGCGATTCACGCCCTAGGTGCCGATGCGCCGCCCATTGGCAAGGATCTCAAGGCAACCATCGCGCTGCAAGGGAAGCCCTGCGATCAGGTGGTCGCCTCGAGGCGCAACACAGACAGCGATTACACTGGTCACCTGCAAGGACGGAAACCGATATCATGTCTTTGTTGACCCTCATGGGCGAGTCGTGGTCGAGAAGCAGGCGTTGCTCACCGCGCCGACTTGGACCAACGGCTTGAGCTAAGAAGAAGGGACACTCTTCGGCCGGCGCCGGCGCAGCCGGCACGATGGCGCCTCGAGCGGCGTTTCAAACGCTCAGATATTGTCAAATCGCCCAACGACGGCAAGAAATAACCAGAGCGCAAGATCATCGGGCGCCCGACGATGGCGCGAACCGCCGCCAGGTGCTATTTTTTGTGCGGAGAAGATAACGAGCGGCGCACCGCACAACTCTAAAACAGGGGATCAAATCATGGCTAGCTTTTTACGCGGACAGCGCCTGCTCATTGCTGTGGGCCTGATCGGCATTGCTTCGTGGCTGGTTGCGGAAGGCACCGCGGCCGGGCCCATCACAGTCGCGACCTATCACTACAACGATTTGCGCACCGGATGGAACAAGCAGGAGACGACGCCTGAGCGCCGCAGCATTTCCGGCGAGTTTCGGTGTATTAAGCACGGTGGCAGTCGATGACCAAGTCGACGCGCAGCCCTTGTTGGTGCCCGCGCAGTCGATCGCCGGGGGTGTCCACGACGTGCTGTATGTGGTCACCGAGAACAATACCGTCTACGGGTTGGATGCGCAGAGCGGTGCGGTGCTCGTCTCGCGCAATCTCGGACCGCCCGTACCGACGCCGCTCGGCTGCGGCAACAACGCCGCCAACGTCGGCATCACCAGCACGCCGGTCATCGATATGAGCAGGCACCGCATCATCGTCATGGCATACGTGAACGGAATGCCGCCCCAATATCAGTTGCACGCGCTCGATCTGGTCACGCTGGCAGATGACGTCGCGCCGGTGACGGTGGCCGCGGCGCACACGTTGACGACGGCACGACGTTCGCTTCGATGCCACTTATCAGCGTCAGCGGCCGGCGCTGCTCCTGCACGATGGCGCGATTTACGCGGGCTTCGGCAGCTTCTGCGATTTCGAGGCCAACCATTCTCGCGGCTGGGTACTCGGTTGGCGTGCCGGAGATCTCAGGCCGCTTGCCAGCTCGCAACTGAACGATACGCAGGCGAGTTCGCCGACGGATTTCTTTTTGAGTTCCGTGTGGATGTCGGGATTCGGGATCGCGACGAACGGGCGGACCCTCTATTTTTCAACCGGCAATTCCGATTGCAATTTCTATTTGAGTCCCGAATTTTGCCCGTCGCAGAGCACCTATGACGGAGTCACGAACATTCAGGAGAGCGTCATTGGTCTCTCACCGAACCTCTCGCAACGCACCGGAGTCTTTACACCGAGCAATGTTTATCAGATGGACATCGACGATGCCGACTTGGGTGCGGCCGGCGTGCTCCTGCTGCCGGTCCAGCCGAGTGGAGACGAGCTCGCGGCGATCGTCTCCAAGGATGGGCGTCTGTTTCTGCTCGACCAGAGCGATTTGGGCGCGGCGCTCGATATGCAGCAGCTTGGCTCGGGCTGCTGGTGCGGCCCTTCCTACTATAGAGGTCATGACGGCATCGGCCGCGTGGTGACGGCAGCGGGGTCGCTGCAGACCTGGCAGGTGAGCACATCACCGGCCCCTCATTGGGTGGCCGAATCGACGACCACGACCATCCCAACCTCGGTACAGGATCCCGGGTTCTTCACCGTCGTAAGCTCCGATGAGCGCAAGGCGGGAACGGCCATCATCTGGGCGGTCGGCAGGCCCACTTCGGCCACCGGCTTGACGCTCTACGCGTTTTCCGCGACGCCGGTCAACGGCAGCTTGCCGCTGCTGTATTCCGCGGCCGCCGGACAGTGGCCCAATCTCGGCGGCAACGCCAACGTCGTGCCGCTCGTTGCCAACGGATTGGTCTATGTCGGCGCCTACCAGACTGTGACCATCTTCGGGCCGAATGGCACGGCCCCCGTCGCTGCCGCTGCTCTGAGCGAGGCGCAGATCGCCCTGCCGCCCGATATGAAGCGACTGACAGGAACGCTCATTGCGAGCTCGGCTGCGCAGCTCACGCTCGTTACGCGAACGGGAGAGCAAGTCGGGGTTGACGCGAGTCCGGCACTGGAGCGGCAGCGGGCGACCCAACTCATCGTCGGCCAGCCTTATACGGTACTTGGCCGCGTGCGCATCGAGGATGGCGTGCTCGCGGCCTCATCCGTGATGCGCGCCAAATCCGGGAGAGAGGCCTGGCCTGCGGACCGGTGAACAGCGCGGATCCGACCGGGACCGTTGAGCGCGCGCTGGCGCACGCCGAGCGACTGCTCCGCGTCGATCCGCGGCTGGCGGGCGAGCAGGCGAGTGAGATTCTGAAAGTCGCTCCGGATCACCCGCCGGCGACTCTGCTGCTTGGCCAGAGCCCGCCGGCTGGACGGCGATGCCGGCGGCCGCATCTCGCAGTTGCTGGAGCCGCTCTGAGCGCGCAACAACCGAACTGGGCGGCTGCTCACTACGAGCGCGGACTCGCGTTGGGCGACTCGCTGCAGCCGCTTGCGGCGCTCGCGGCGGTCAGGCGCGCCGTGCAATTGAAGCCGAGCATGCCCGACGCGTGGCGCGCGATCGGCGACTATTTGACCGCGAGCGGCGACACGGCGGGCGCCGACGCGGCATACGCGCAGCACATCAAGGCGTCGACTCAGGACCCGAAGCTATTGACGGCCGCATCGGCCCTGGTCGAGGGCAGGATATCGCAGGCCGAAGCACTCCTCCGAGCGCATCTCAAGCAATACCCGACCGATGTGGTCGCCATTCGAATGCTGGCGGAAGTCGCGGCGCGTCTCGGCCGCAATGCCAGCGCAGAGACCCTGCTCGAGCGCTGCCTGGAGCTCGCGCCGAGTTTCGATCCGGCACGTCACCAATACGCCATCGTGCTGCAACGGCAAAACAAATCGGCGGCGGCGCTGCAGCAGCTCGACCGGTTGGAGAAGCGTCGATCCCGCGCAACTCCACTTACCGGAACCTCAAAGCCGTGGTGCTCGCGAAGATCGGCGAGTACCGCGAATCGATCAAGCTCTACGAAGAAGTTCTCGCGGCTCATCCGGAGCATCCGCGAATCTGGCTGAGCTACGGTCACGCGCTGGCGACCGCGGGCCGCGAACAGGACAGCATGGCCGCCTACCGCAAGAGCATCCGCCTCGCGCCGGACCTCGGCGAGGCCTATTGGAGCCTGGCCAACCTGAAGACATTTCGCTTCACCGCGCCGGAGAAGCAGGCCATGCAGACGCAGCTCGCGCGCATCCGACTTGAGCGAGGAGGCGCGCTGCCATTTCGATTTCGCGATGGGCAAGGCACTCGAGGACGAACGCCAATTATGCCCAAGTCCTTCGCGCACTATCAGCTCGCCAACCAGCTGCGCCATCGAGCGCGTCAATTACGACGCGCGACGAGATGGCCGAATTCGTGCGGCGGTCCAAGGCGCTGCTCACCGCCGAGTTCTTTGCGCGGCGCGAAGGGTTCGGCATCGGCGCGCCCGATCCGATCTTCATCGTCGGCCTGCCGCGCGCCGGATCGACCCTGATCGAGCAGATCCTGGCCAGTCATTCGCAGGTCGAGGGGACCATGGAGCTGCCCGATCTGCTCATGATCGCCGGAACGCTGGCGGGCCGCAAACAGGCCTCCGACGAGGCGCGCTATCCCGCGGTGCTGGGCGAGCTCAGCGCTCGAGGCCTCTCAGGCGCTCGGCCGCCAGTACATGGAGCAGACGCGCATCCAGCGCAAAACGGCGAAGCCCTTCTTCATCGACAAGATGCCCAACAATTTCCTGCACATCGGCCTGATCCGGCTCATCCTGCCCAACGCCAAAATCATCGATGCGCGCCGTCATCCGATGGCCTGCTGCTTCTCCGGATTCAAGCAGCAATTTGCCGAGGGCCATCGCTACAGCTACAGCCTCGAGGACCTCGGCCGGTATTACCGCGAGTACGTCGATCTGATGGCCCATTTCGATCGGATCGGCGCGGGCAAGGTTCATCGGGTGATCTACGAGCGCATGATCGAGGACACGGAAGCCGAGGTGCGCCGCCTGCTCGCCTATTGCGGGCTGGAGTTCGAGAGCGACTGCCTGCGGTTCTACGAGAATGACCGCCCGGTGCGCACGCCCAGCGCCCAACAGGTGAGACAGCCGATCTACCGCGACGGCATGGAGCACTGGCGCAACTACGAGCCCTGGCTCGAGCCGCTCAAAGCTGCGCTCGGCGATGCGCTCGACCGCTATCCGGATTCGCCGCGCTTCTAATTCGGGCCGATTCTCGGCTACACTCGGGGCGAGGGAGCTGGCATCCGATAAAAATCAGGGGATGCTGCAATGACTCGAAGCCGTAAGCGAAAACTGGCGCGCCTGCGCGCCAGATGGGCCGGTATGCCGCTCGCCTCCACGCTGCTCGCCGGGGGCGTCGTGCACGCCGCGGACGCGAGCGACACCAACACGCTCGAGGAAGTCGTCGTAACGGCCGCAGAAGCGCACCGAGGACCTGCAGCGGGTGCCGATCAGCCTGGAGGTCCTCAGCGCGGAGACGCTCGAGCAGCATCAGGTCAGCAATTTCGACGACTACGCCAAGTTGCTGCCGAGCGTGAGCTTTCAGTCTTTCGGACCCGGCCAATCACAGCTCTATTTCAGGGGCATCGCGAGCGGCGAGGACGGCCTGCACGCCGGCTCGCTTCCGGCAACGGGCGTCTACGTCGACGAGATTCCGGTCACCACCATCGGCAACACGCTTGGACGTGCATGTCTATGACATCGCGCGCGTCGAGGCGCTGGCGGGACCGCAGGGCACGCTCTACGGCGCGAGCTCGCTCTCGGGCACGTTGCGCATCATCACCAACAAGCCCGACCCGACCGCCTTTTCCGCCTCCTACGACGTCAAGGCCGACAAGTACGGCAAGGGCAATGGCGGCGGGGAGTTCGAGGGCTATGTCAACGTGCCGCTCACGGATCACATGGCGGTGCGGTTGGTCGGCTACTACGAGCATGACGGCGGCTATATCAACAACGTGGTCGGCGAGAACACCTATCAGCGCGGCGTGCCGGGCACCGACCGTGGGTGCCTTCACCGGACCCAACGACCCGCTGACCGTCAGCAACCTCGACGTCTCGGGGCGACGCTTCAATCCCGTCGATACCTATGGCGGACGCGGCGCGCTGAAGATCGATCTCAACGACAACTGGTCGATTTTGCCGGAAGTCCTATGGCAGAGCCAAAGGGCGGACGGGAACTTTACGTACGATCCCAGCAAGGGGACTTGAACGTCACGGATTTCATCGACGGGATCAACGAGGACAAATGGTATCAGTCCGCCTTGACGGTCGAAGGAAAGGTCGCGAACTTCGATATCGTCTATTCCGGCGGCTGGTTCGAGCGCAACGTCCACAACCTCGTCGATTATGCGAACTACACGGTCGGCTACGATGCCCTGTCGCAGCAGCCGGGCGCCACCTATACGGCAACCCGCTATCTCGATTGCAAATCCGGTACTCCTGCGACCAATTGCAATGGCGCGGGCGGCACGGTCACCGACCCAACCCAGTTCGTGGACAACCACGACAAGTACACCAAGCTGAACCAGGAGATCCGCGTCACCTCGCCGGCGGATTGGCGCTTGCGCGGCGTTGCGGGGCGTTTTATCAGCGGCAGACGGACGATATCACGGGCCGCAATTCGAGGCTCACGATCTGCCGCAGTATTATTCCGTCGACGGCCAGATCGATACCATCTACTTGACGCAGCAAACTCGCGTCGATAGAGATTACGCCGTCTTTGCCGACATGACCTTCGACGTGACGAGTAACTTGAAGGTCAGCGCCGGCATCCGCTATTTCTGGGTGGAAAATACGCTGTTCGGTTTCTTCGGTTTCAACAACGACGGCTACAGCGGTCACGGCGAGGCGCTGTGCAACCCCCCGGTCAGCGCGGCGACCATCATCCCGGGGCTCCTGCCCTGCATCAACACCAATAAGGAAGTCGTGGAGAATGGCGAGACGCACAAGGTCAATCTGACCTACCAGATCGATCCCGACCGCATGGTGTACGCCACCTACTCGACCGGCTTCCGTCCGGGCGGAATCAATCGCCTCCCGGGCGTCGCACCGTACAATTCGGACAGGATCACCAATATGGAGGTCGGCTGGAAGACCTCCTGGCTCGATAATCGGCTGCGCGCCAACGGCGCGCTGTTCTACGAGCGCTGGGACGACATGCAGCTGTCGGTGTTTGGCCCCAACGGCATCACCAGCATTGTTAACGCCGCCAACGCCTACACAAAGGGCTTCGAGTCGGAGCGTGAGCTGGCTTGCCGATCGACAACTTAACGCTATCGGCCTCCGGAACCTACGTCGACGCAAGAACCACGCAAAACTACTGCAATCTCGATCCCAACACCCAGACGGTAACGCACAACTGCGCCGATGACCCGTCGATCCTCGCAGCACCGTCCGGCACGGCCTTGCCCGTCACGCCGAAATTGAAAGACCAACGGCACCGCACGCTACACATTTAACGTCGGCGATTATCAAAGCTTCGTGCAGGGCGGGGTCATTCACCAGAGCTCGAGCACGTCGGCGCTGCAGACCTTTCAGAACAACTTGACGGGGAATCTGCCGCACTTCACGACGTTCGACCTGTCGGCGGGCACGGGCATGAAGAACTGGCATCTGGCAGCGTACATCGAGAATGTCTTCGACAAGCGCGGCGAGCTGGCGCGGGTCACCGCAATGCACCTCCGCGGCGGTTTGCTATAGCGACTATCGTGTCTATGCCATCAAGCCGATGAACTTCGGAATCAAGTTCGGCCAGAAATTTTAGGCTGCGGGAGCGCTCTCCGCGACGGACACCCGCTCGGCGAGGCGCGCTTCGGCGGGCTGAGCTTCCGTGGCCGCATGCGCGGCCATGTCGCGCCACCACGCGGCGGTCAAAAGTGCCGCATGGCGCTCGAGAAACACCGGCTCCAAGACCTTCGGAACGGCCAGGAACTGCAGCCATTGCTCGGGAAACACGTCGTTCGGTCCGCACTGAAACCACGGCTCCGCACTGGCCTCTTCCTCTTCGCAGCGCGGCTGCGGCAGGTCGCGAAACACGCAGTCGGACACCAGGCATAGCTCGTCGTAATCGTAGAAAATCACGCGTCCATGGCTGGTCACGCCGAAGTTCTTCAGCAACAGATCCCCGGGGAACACGTTGCTCGCCGCGAGATCGCGCAGCGCGTCGCCGTAATCGACGATCGCGGCCTCCGCGGCGGCGGGATCGGCCTCGCGCAGGAACAGATTGAGCGGCCGCAGACGGCGCTCGATGTAGCAGTGCTCGACGATGAGATGCTCGCCCTCCATTCGGCAGCTCTCGCTGGCCTCGCGCAACAGCTCGTCCGCCAGATCCTGCATGAAGCGCGCGCGCGGTAAACGCAGACGCTTGAACTCCTGTGCGTCGACCAGGCGCCCGGCGCGATCGTGACGGAACACGAATTGATAGCGCTCCATGACGTCGGCACGATTGTTGGTCTTGGGCGCGCCGAAACGATCGCGGATGACCTTGAACACCAGGTCATGAGAGGGAAGCGTGAACACGATCATCACCAAGCCGCGGTCGCCCGGCGCGTGCACGAAGCTGTCGATCGAGGAGTCGAGGTGACGTTGCAAGTTGAAGTAGCGCTCGCTCTTGCCCTGCTTGGCGCGTCCGAGCACGGTATAGAGCTCGTCGACGGGCTTGCGCGGCATGAACGAGCGCAGCAGCGTGATGGCTGCGCCGACCACCGGCAGATCGACGTGGAAATACGAGCGGGCGTAGCCGAATAAGGAGCCCACGTCCGCCATCGACAGCATCACCGCATCGACCTTCACGCCTTCGCGCGAATTGCTGAAGGCGACCACGATGGGCGTGATGGAGCCGTCCGCGATGAGGCGGCCGACGATGAAAGCGTTCAAGCCGCGGTAGAACACGGGCTCGATCAATTCGATCGATTCGGGCGCGCGCTGGCGCCCGGTCGAGAAATGGCGGCCGATCTCGGCGCTGATGCGATGCACCGCGGCCTCCTGGTCGCGGATCGCCGCGCCGAACGGCAGGTCGGCAATGACCTCGCGGACCGCGGTCGGGAGCGAGGTGCCGACGCGATAGACCCGGATGGGCACGGCGCCGGAGGCGCGGCCCATGCTGGTGGCGGTGAACTCCACCTCGGCGTTCACGCCCACCGTGCCGAACAGATCGCGGCAGACCGAGTTGAAGAAGGTGCGATAGAAGTCGCTGTCGGGACGCCGCGCGACCAGCATCTCATAAGCGCGTTTGACCTCCATCCAAAGGGCGCTGTCGGTCGCACGCGGCTGCAGCTGCGCCGCGAGGGCCTCGACGCAGCGCGTGACCCGCTGCTCGTAGAGCTCGATGCGGGCGACCGCATCGTGCTGCGCGGCGCGCCAGTCCTCCGCGAGAAAGTTGAGCGCCGCGCGCCGAGTGATCCGCCCGAATTCGTCGTTGTAGGCGCGGAAATGCTCGGCGATCGCGGCCGCGTGGTCTTTAGGCGACCACACGTTTCGGCTCGGGGGCGTGCGCCGACCCGTGGAACTGCTCCTCCTCGGTGCTTCCTGCCATGGCGGCGACTGAGGTCTGGCCGGCGGTGATGGCGCTCTGCACCGCGTCGAAATAGCCCGTGCCGACGAAGCCCTGATGCTTGGTCGCGCGGTAGCCGGCTTGCTCCTGTCCGAACTCGCGCTGCTGCATCTGTGAGTAGCCGAGCATGCCGTCCTCGCGGTAGGCGCTGGCGAGCTCGAACATCGACAGGTTGAGAGCGTGCCAGCCGGCGAGGGTGATGAACTGGAAGCGGTAGCCCATCGCGGCCAGCTGCTCGCGCCAGCTCTTCATCGTCGCCTGGTTCAATTTGGCTTGCCAGTTGAAGCTCGGCGAGCAGTTGTAAGCGAGCAGCTTTCCGGGAAATTTCGCGTGAATGGCTGCGGCGAACTCGCGTGCCTCGGCGAGATCGGGCTTCGAGGTCTCGCACCAGAGCAGATCCGAGTAGGGTGCGTACGCGAGGCCGCGCGCGATCGCCTGCTCGACGCCGTTGCGCACGTGGAAGAACCCCTCGCTCGAGCGCTCGCCGGTGAGGAATGGTTTGTCCCTTGGATCGTGATCGGTAAGCAACAGGTTGGCCGCATCGGCGTCGGTCCGGGCGATGATGAAGGTGGGCACATCCATGACGTCGGCGGCGAGGCGGGCGGCGACGAGCTTGTTGATCGCCTCGGTGGTCGACACCAGCACCTTGCCCCCCAGGTGTCCGCACTTCTTGGCCGAGGAGAGCTGATCCTCGAAATGCACACCGGCCGCGCCGGCCTTGATCAGGGCCTTGGTAAGCTCGAACGCGTTGAGATTTCCGCCGAAACCTGCCTCGGCGTCGGCGATGATGGGCGCCATCCAGTCGACGCCGGACTTGCCTTCCATGTGATAAATCTGGTCGGTGCGCAGCAGTGCGTTGTTGATACGCTCGACGACGCGCGGCACGGAGTCGACCGGGTACAGGCTCTGATCGGGGTACATCTCGCCGGCCGTGTTTGCATCGCCGGCCACTTGCCAGCCCGACAGATAAATCGCCTTCAGACCGGCCTGCACCGCCTGCACCGCTTGATTGCCGGTCATGCAGCCGAGCGCCCCGACCACGGGCTCGGTCTCGAGCAGATGCCGGAACTTCTCGGCGCCCTGACGCGCCAATGAATATTCGATGCGCACCGTACCGCGCAGCTTGGCCACGTCGGCGGCGCTGTAGGGACGCTGGATGGCGCCTCCGCGGGCGTTGCCACCCCCGGAATTCGTGCTGTTCTCGCTCATGCAAAGTCTCCTGTCTCGATGAATTCGGGCTTGCCCCCGGCTTCCGAGCAGTTTAGATTGCGTCTGGAGAACATTTACACAATAGAAATTTCACAATGTTAAGTTCACAAGAGTAATTTTGTGAATTTACGTCACGAGGACGCCATGAGCGGGCTGATCCGGCAGGGCCACTTTCTAGGCGCGAAGCTGCGCGCCTTGCGCAAGCGCAACGGGCTCACGCTCGATGAGCTGTCGGCGCGTTGTGTGCAGATCGATGCGCAGAGCGCGCCGTCCGTGTCCTACCTG
>CAVWME010000031.1:0-9858 GCA_963755935.1 uncultured Gammaproteobacteria bacterium | reverse complement strand
GCCGGAGAGCCGGGCCCGCAAGCGCAGCGGCGAAAGCCCGCGGCGGTCCGAGAGCCGGCTGCGGTCCGCATCGGTCTCGCCGCCGAGCTTGGCGAGCACGATCTGGCTCGGCCGCATCGGGTCATCCATGCAGATCGCGCGCTCGAGCTGCAGCTGGCTGTAGCTCATGAGACGGTAGGGCGAGCGGCCCGTCAGCAGTTGATACAGCAGCACGCCGAGCGCATAGATGTCGGTCGCGGTGGTGATGGAGCGGCCGAGGACCTGCTCGGGGGCGGCGTTCTCCGGCGTGAGGATGCGCTCTTGCAGGCGCGTCACCGGCACGGTGTGCGAGCATGCTCTCCGGCGCGAGCAACTTGGCGATGCCGAAGTCCAGAAGCTTCGGCGTGCCGTCGGTGGTCACCAGGATGTTCGCCGCCTTGATGTCCCGGTGCACGACCAGGTTGCGGTGCGCGTATTGCACCGCCGCGCAGACCCGTACGAACAGCTCGAGACGCTCGCGCACGAACAGCGTGCGGCTGTCGCAATAGGCATCGATGGACTCGCCATCGACGTGCTCCATCACCAAGTACGGCGTGCCGTCCTCGAGCTCGCCGCTGTCGATCAGACGCGCGATGGAGGGATGGGCGAGGGTCGCGAGGATGTGCCGCTCGCTGTGCAGTCGGCTGCGCAGCCGGGGATGCAGTGGCGGCGTGGTGCAGCACTTTGATGGCCACGGTTTGCTGGTACTTGGCGTCGTCGCGCTCGCCGCGGTAGACGGTGCTCATGCCGCCGTGCCCGAGCATGGAGACGATGCGGTAGTTGCCGACGCGCGTGCCCACCAGCCGGTCCTGATGCTCCACCAACAGCGATTCCGCCGCTTCGCTGATGACGTTCATCAACGGGTCCTCGGTGCTTTGATCCGAGGCCAGCAGCGACTCGACCGAGCGCATGAGCTCGCTGTCGGCGCCGCAGGCGGCTCGCCAGGCGCGCAGCTTGCTCCGTGGGCGGCGCATCGATCACCTGCTCGAACACGCGACTGAATCTGCTGCCAACGCGCCGCGCGGGATCATGTCGGGCGGTGTCCCGGCAATTTCCTGCATGAAGCCACGCGCGCGCGAGGCGTATGTCGCGGTGAACGGTCGCGGCCGAGGCGCCGCTCTCGGCGGCAATCTGATCGTAGGTCAGGCCGCCGAAATAATAGAGCTCGATGACTTGCGCGAGGCGCGGCTCCATTTGCTGCAAGCTTTGCAGCGCATCATCGAGGCTGATGACGTCGAATCCGGCCACCCGGGGGACGGAGTCCTGCGTGGAACGGCTCGTCCTGCGGAACTCCTCGTTTCTGCTCGGCCGCGCGATTTAGCATGGTCGACCAGCACCCGGCGCATGAGGCGCGAGGCGAGGGCAAAAAAATGAGCGCGATCCTGCAGCGCCACGTTCCCCTGGATCAGTCGCAGGAAGGCTTCGTGCACCACTGCGGTGGCCTGAAGGGTGTGGCCGCCGCGCTCTCCCGCGCATGTAGTTGCGCGCCAGCCGGCGAACTCCTCATAAACGAGGGGCGTCAGCCGCTCCAAGGCTTGGGGATTGCCGTCACGCCAGTCGGTCAGTAGCTGCGTGAAATTCGCCGGCACTTGCATCGCAGGTCTCTCATCGCCGCCAAAACAAGCGCGTTTCGCGCCTCGGGCGTCCGCTGCGCAGCATGCACGCCGTAAATTGTCGCGATGCAACATGAGGGGATTTCCGTGCGAATGTCGCTTTACCTAATAGGCGGGGCCGTATTCGCGCCGCCTAGCTTTGTCCACGTGTTTCACACCAAAAAAGTCCCGGGAGAGATTGATATATGAAGGTAAGTCTAATCGCTTTGTATGCCTGCTGCGCAGTGTCCAGTGCCGCTTTTGCCTATCAAAACAGCCCACAAGCGGGTCATGTCGGCCCAGTCCTATGCGATGGGCACCCAGGGGCGCAGTTTGTGATGCGCGACGACCCGGGCGTGAGCCCGCCGAAGGCCGCGCTGATGGATGAGCCGGGCGTGAGCCCGCCGAAAGTCGCGGTGATGGATGAGCCGGGCGTGACCCGCCGAAGGCTCGCGGTGATGGATGATCCGGGGGTGAGCCCGCCGAAGGCTCGCGGTGATGGATGAGCCGGGCGTCGAGCCCGCCGAAAGCCGGCGCTGATGGATGATCCGGGGGTGAGCCCGCCGAAGGCTCGCGCGTCATGGACGATCCGGGTGTGAGCCCGCCGAAGGTCGCGCTGATGGACGATCCGGGCGTGAGCCCGCCGAAGGTCGCGTCATGGATGATCCGGGGGTAATCCGCCGGCTCGTCGCACTGTTAAGGCGAGGGACCTGTCATGTATCGTGGGAAGATAATGGTTACGGCTGTGGCGGTTTTTGCCATCGGGGCGGCTTTCGCTGCGCACCGACCTCCACGCGCGCGGATCGGCTGCAGGGCAGAGTCGCGTCAGCCCACTTCGTGGACGCCGGGAACGAACGGCGTGATGGCGGCGTACGAGACGAGCGCTTTTCCGCTGGCACCACCGCGGTAAGTCGGCATATCTAGGCCGCCAGCACGCCCGGGGCTTCCCATCGAGGGAGCCCCGGGTTGTGCTCGTGGTCTAAAATATCCCGTTATTTCAGCGGGGATATGCCGGTGGCCGATTCGTCGAGCTAGTTGTGATTGCGCATCGCGGGGCGAGCGGCGAGCGGCCGGAACATACCCTGGAGAGTTACCAGCGGGCCATCGAGCAAGGCGCCGACTATATCGAGCCCGACCTGGTCATGACCCGCGACGGCGTGCTCATCGCGCGGCATGAGAACGAGATCGGCGGCACGACCGATGTCGCGGATCATCCCGAATTCGCGCGACCGCCGCCGCACCCAGATCATCGATGGCGAGACGATGACGGGTTGGTTCACCGAGGATTTCACGCTTGCCGAGATCAAGACGCTGCGCGCACGGGAGCGGCTGCCGGCTTTGCGGCCGGCGAACTGCGCCTTCGACGGCCTCTTCGAAGTTCCGACGTTCGATGAAATCATGCAGCTGCGCAAGCGCGCCAACCGCGGCGCGGCCGGCAAGTCCAAGATCGGGGTGTATCCGGAGACCAAGCATCCCGCGCATTTCAAGGCGATCGGTCTCGCGCAGGAGCTGCCGTGCTCGAGACGCTTGCGCGCTTCGGCTACGCGGAGCGCGGTCGCCGGTGTTCATCCAGTCCTTCGATCCGCACAATTTGCGGCAATTGCGCGGTATGACGCGCTGCCGCTGGTACAGCTCCTCGAGCACGAGATCGGCGACATCGCACGCATCGCGCAATATGCGGATTGCATCGGCATCGCCAAGACCTGGCGACCGCCGAGGCGGTGGCCGAGGCGCATGCGCAGGGGTCTGCTCGTTCATGTCTGGACGTTCCGGGCCGAGAACGAGTTTCTTCCGGACGATCTCAAATCGAGCGAGTCGCCGGCGGCGCACGGCGATCTGCGGGCGGAAATCGCTCGCTATCTGGCGCGCGGTATCGACGGATTTTTCACGGATTTTCCGGCCATCGGTGCGCGTTCGCGACGTGCGCGCGGCGACGCGGTCGGACTGACCGGGGCGGCGCGGCGTCAGATCTCGGCGGTCCAGCCCGAGCACCAGCCGCTCACCGCCACGAGCTTTCCCGGGAACAGGGTGCACGGCCGGTAGTTGTTGCCGGGCTTGCCCTGCAGCTGCAGGCAATTGTCGCAATTCGAGCCCGCAACGTAGCGCGGATACTTCTTGGCGTCGACCTGGCTGCGTTCTCCACGTAGCCGAGCGCGACGGCCGCGGGATCGTGCACGTCGACCTTCGCGGTCTCGGCGCTGCGCGCGCCGCGCGCACCGATGGCGGCGGCCGCGGCGCCGAGCGCCAGCCCTTTGAGAAGATCTGCGCGAGGTGCGCGCCTGCCTTGTTCGACATGTCACCTAATATGCAGAAAAATCGCGGGCGAGTCACGCGGCACTGCGGCCGCAGCTCGACGCGGGCGTGCGCAGCCCGATTTGCTATGCTCCGCGTTTTTTGGACGCCCCGTGCTCAAAGTCTCCTGGCTGATCCGCTTCGCGCAGGTCGCCTTCTTTGCGGCGCTCATCTTCACGTTTTACAGCGCCGTGATTCCGCCGCAACAGGCGGTGCAGCTCGTGCCCTGGGACAAGGCCGAGCATTTCCTTGCGTTCTACGCCTTGACGGGCCTCGCCGTGGCGGCCTTTCCCGCGGCGCAATCTCTTCGTCATGGCGGCGCTGCTCTCGGGGTTCGGGGCCTTCATCGAGTTCGTGCAGGGACTTTCGATCGTGCATCGCGACCGCGACTTCTGGGACTGGGTCGCCGATACCGTCGCCATCGCCATGGCCCTCGCCCCCATGATCCTGGTCTGGTGGCGCGGCGTGGTGAGATCCGGTCAGAAGAACATCGACATGTAGATCTGATACACCGTCGCGTTGAACTGATACAGCGGCTCGTTGCCCGGCTGGTATTGCGGCACCCCGTAATACTTGATGTTGCTGAAATCGAGAGTAGTGGAACGTGATGCGGCTCACGTCGAAAGTGACCGTGGCGCGCTTGAACATCTTCCAGCCGTTCGGCAGGAACGCATAGGTCACCTTCGCGCCGATGGTGTAGTTGTCCTGAGCGGCGAGATCCTGGTCGCGCCCCTCGAATCGATATTCGTCGGCGTACTGAAACAGGTCGGAATAGAAATCGGCGTGATTCTGCGTGTAGTAGCGGAACCGGCCTTCCAGGATCCAGATATTGCTGATCGGGTGGGTGTAGTCGATCTCGAAGGTCTTGCCCACGATGCTCCAGGTGTCGCGGAAATATCGGAATGAGCCGGTGACGGCGGCCCGATAGGGCAGGAAGTACTTCCCCTCGCACCTGAACCGCGGTGCTGGTGCGGGTGTCGGGATAGACCTGGCTGCCGAGCGAATAGCCTTTGGGCGTGCCGGCGTCCAGATAGCGGATCGATCGGTAGGGATTGGCGAGATATCCCTGGTCGGTGATGACGTTGAAGTTCACGCCCGCGATCAGGTTCTTGGTGAGAATCTGCGACAAATCGATGTCGTAGCTGCGGCTCTGCGGCATGCCCGAGCCAGGTGATGATGGGCACGTAGGCCGTGCCGTTGTTCTCGCCGACTTTGTCGGTGGTATTGGCGAAGGCGAGCGACAGCGTCGTCAGGTCGCCGAACATGTCCTGTTTCATCGCGATGCTCGCGGTATCGGAGCGGTAATCGCGCTCGACGCTCCCGATGTACGAAGCGGTATAGGTCGTCTTGTCGTGCACGAACTCCAGGGTCGCGCTCTTCTGCATGCGCTCGTCCTTGATCTGGCTCGCCTGGCTCAGCACGTCGATGGACGCGCCGCTCACCTGGTCGATGAAGTAGTTCACCTGGGCGGCGAAGTTCTCGGTGAACTTCTTGTTCAGCGCCGCCGATTCGCCGGTGATGTCCATGCCGCCGCCGCTGTACTTCGAATAAAAGAGGTCCGCGCGGTCGTCCGGCAGGACGTCCGCGCAGGTGGCTCGAAGCAGCAGCAGTGCCACGACGGCCGCGACTCGTCCGAGAATGCGCCGCACCGCCGCGACTTTCATCAGTTGCAACCGCAACCGCCGCCCGCGCTGCCGGTCGCGCCGCGCGATCCCTCGCGGGATTCCCGAATGTGGTCCAGATACGCCGACGAGATCGCGTCGCGGTCCCAGGCCATGATCGGATCGGCGAGCTTGTCGCGCTCGTAAGGCTTGACCCAGGGCTGAATGTTGCTGCAGGCCGCCGTCATCAGGACGACGCCCGCCAGCAGCACGGGACGAAGGCGGCGCATGCGCTACTCCCGGATGAGCTGACGGATACGATCCTGATAATCGTTCTCGTCGCCCGGCCGGTAGCCGCGGTGGATGTAGCGGATCTCGCCTTTGCGGTCGATGATCACCGAGCTCGGCATCTCATCGACGTGGTAGGCCTTGCTCACCTGATTGGCGGGATCGAGCAGCACGGGGAAGCTCACCGGCTTGCGCGCGAGCAGTTCCTTCACGGGCGGCGCCTCCTTGTCGACGTTCACGCCGATGAGCGTGAAGCCGGCGGGCTTGTACTTCTTGTACATCTGGTCGAGGAGCGGCATTTCCTGCTGGCACGGTCCGCACCAGGTGGCCCAGAAGTTCACCATCACGACCTGGCCCTTGTACTGGCTCAGGGCGGCCTGACCGCCGTCGAGGGCGGCGAGCGTGAAGGCGGGAGCCGGGCCGCCCGCATCGGCGGCGAAGGCGGCGGAGGCGATGACGATGGCGGCCATCGCGCAGCGTCTCAACATGTGGGTACTCTTTCGCATGATCTCTCTCCTAATTGATTCGGCCAAGAACTTCAGAAAAATGTCGTCAGGCCCAGTGTCCCTTCTATGTTGTGGACGTTCTTGTCGACTCCGAACAGATTGTCCTCGAACACGTGGTCGCGAACGTCCAGGTGCACAGCCAGCCAATCGGTGACCAAGATGCGCGTGCCGACGCCGAAATTGATCGCGAACTGATCCTGGTCGGCGAACTTCACATCGCCCATGCCGACGATGACGTAAAGCGCCGTATTGAAGGCGCGGCCTCGTCCCAGAAACACCTCGCCCGGCAGTATGTTGTAGCCCACGTCGAGGTCGTAGTACGTGAAGTACCTCCCAGAGTTGCTGAGCACCGTGATTGCGGGAAAAGTCTCTTCCAGGCTGCTCTGTCCGGCCTTCGAGCGCGCGAGGAATCCTTCGAGAAAGAAGTCCTCGGTCACATGGTAGGCGGCGCGCACGCCGTACAGCGGATTGGTGCCGAAGTCCTGGATGCTGAGCGCACCGAAATAGGCGCCGACCTCGAAGTCCTTGGCCTTGATTTTCGGCGTCTTCACCACGCGCCGGTTGACCTGGGGCTCGATGATGGTCGGCTCGGCCCCCGGCTCCTCCACGATAACCTGCTGCGGGTGCTTGTCGCCCCGATGGAACCAACTGCAGCCCGACAGCAGCGCGGCCGCTAGAAGAATACTGCAAAGCCGACTTTCCATTCTTCCAGGTCCTCGTAGACGTTCAGGTGGTTGAAGACGTCGTAATGGCGCCAATCGGCGCGCCACATGAAGCGTCGGGTGATGAATCCGCGTGCGCCGAGCGACACGTAGGCCATTTCATTGTTGTTCTCGAGAGGCGCGGGCGGGACCCTGTCCACGATGTGCTGATAGCCCCCGCCCAGGCCCGCGGTCGGGGAGAACCATTTCCACTCGGGGATGAAGGTGTGCCGCAGGCCGATGGTCGCCGATCACGCGGTTGTCGAGCGTGCCGAAGGCCTGCTGGACGACGCCTTCGGCGTCGATGCTCTCGGTGATGGCGTAGTCGACATAGGCCGTCACCAGATTCTGCCGGTTGTACACCCCGTACCCCGCGCCGAGCTCCCAATGGTGGCTGGCAAAATCGGGGTAGGGCGGGATCGGCGCCGGCTCGCCGTCGGCGAGTTGGGTGATTGCGAGATCCGCGCGCCGTGCCCAGCCTTCCTCGCCGTGAGCGGCACGCACCTTGTACCAGTCCGTGCGGCTGAAGAGCACCGTGACGATCTCGTCCCGGCCTATCACGTAGATCACGGGGTATCCCCGCCCGGGTCCCGAGTGCATCTCGAGATACGGCGCAGTCACCACGAGTTGCAACAGCGGCCGCTTCGCCGCGTGGGCGATACCCAGATGCAACGTCTGCAGCAGCAGAATGAGCCAGAGCAGACGTCGCATCAGTTCATATCGCCGTCACGTCAGTTCGCGACCGGGGCGACGAACGGATCGTTGTAGTACTGGCCACCGATATCCAACCATTCCGAGATCAAACGCAGCTCCCCGCTCGTCAAGAACCCAGTGTGATCGAGCACGGGGTCATGAAAAGTCCCATCGAACATCCGTAGGAACGCCGTAGACGCTCCCGCATCCCCTGCAGACATCGGCGCCGCAAGCATGACGGGCACTTGGGTCGGCGGAGGGCCGGGATCGGTGACCGTCAAATCCTGAAGCACGCCCATATTAAGCGTCAGCTCGTCATGTTGGAACAGGACGTTCTCATAAGACGTGACGATCGTCGCATCGGTGGTCGATGCGGACGGCCGTCAAGTCGACCTGGCCCGCCGGCACTTGGACCTGATTTGCGAGGCTCACCGGATTGTGGCAGTTGGTGCACGTCTGCGTCGCGACGCCGGCGACCACAGGTCCGCGCAGCGATCGTCCACAGATTCTGAATGAAGAGCTGCGCCGGATTCGAGGCAGGGTTCGCATAGTGGATGGTGATGCGACACTGAGCGCTCCACGGGACGCAGTTGCCGATGATCATGGGCGGCGTGCTCGGTATGCCTTGGGTGGAGGCACCGTTGACGACACTGACACCGTAGTAGAGATCGATATTGGCATCGGGTTGGGGCGTGGTGACGCCGTTCGTCCAGACCGGCGGATAGATGACGTCGGTCGTGAGAATCTGGGAGCACGGCTGAGTGTATGGCTCGCGCCAGGGTTGCGAGTGCGCTGCCGGTCTCGCAGCTGATGCGCGAGAGCGTCTGCGCCATGGTCTCGCCCGCGTTGGCGAACAGCGCGGAGTACGTGCCCGGGAAGGGCGAGCCGGTGGTCGGCGCGCCCGGGTTCACCGGCGCCGTGAGGCCGCCGCGGCCGTGCGAGGGGTCCGTGACATTGCCTGCCGTGTGGCAGCCGTTGCAGGACTTGGTCTCGCCGGGTTGCAGCGACATCCAGCTCGTGTGCTGCGCGGTGATGCGTCGCGCATTCCCATCGAGCACGTCGATGGTGAAAGGCACCTGCGCGGGAACCTGAATCGACACCGAGCCGTCGGGTTGTACGGGCGCATAACCCAGGATCTCGCGCATGCCCATGCCGGCGGGTCCGAAGTCGTTCTGGTCGATCTTGCGCACCGTCTTGGGTGGAATCTCGACGGCCTTCTCGATGCGGACGAATCGCGCCGGCCGCGTGTAGAAGCTCGCATTCGCAGGACTCGCCTGCGTGGCGATGTCCGGCTTCGCCGTGTCGACGCCGTCGAAGTCGTAGACGCTCGAGATGTTGAGTATGCCGACGCCGTTGTTCACCAGGGTTTGCTGGGCGGCGTTGGCCGGCGAGGAATCCGGGATGAAGGCCGGTACGGGATTACGGGCCTGCAATATGACCGGCTCGACGATCTCGGTGCCTTGCTCGGCGGACAGGAGCGGCATCAGCGTGCCGGCGTCGAAGTCGTAGATCCAGACCGTGTACTGAGGCGGTGCGAGCACGACGTTTGCGCCCGTGGTGTTCGTATTGCTGCAGACCTCGGTGGTGCCTCCTGCGCCCGATATCAGACACGGCGCCCAGCTCACCAACATGCGGTTGGTGCCATCGTAGAGAGGATACATAGAGTAGAAGCGTCCGCCCGGCGACGGCAGGTTCGCGTCGGTGGTCACCCCCAGGGAAGTCGCGCTCACTTGCCCGGGACCCTTGACCGTGCTCGTGGGCGAGCTCGGCTGATTGATCTCGACGAAGTTCTGGGCGTTGATGGCGACGATGTCGCCGCCCAGCTGGGTGCCGATGAACGGCCGCGCGATGACCAGCAGCTGGCCGTCCGCGCGCTGGCGCGCATTCAAGAATTGAATCACGTTGTTGTTGGTGCCGGCGATGTTGTCGCCGGTCGCGTGGCTGTTCGCGCCATAGTAGAGCTGCTCGGCCGTGCCGTCGGGATTGGTGACGTACAGGCTGATCTCGCCGCCGTTCTCGGTATCCCAGCGCGAGAACACGGCCTGGCCGTTGACGAGAATCGACGGCGCGAAGTCGTGATTGGTGTTGAAGCTGATCTGATGCATGTTCGTGCCGTCGCCGTTCATGACGTGCAGCAGGAAGATCGCCTGCTGCTGATCGGTGGTCA
>CAVWME010000030.1:0-5122 GCA_963755935.1 uncultured Gammaproteobacteria bacterium | reverse complement strand
TGGCGAGTAAGCCCGGTGTGCTCCCGCTAAGGCGGGGCCGCAGCTCTCGGCGCTCCGACGCCCGACGCCTCCGCCGGCATCAGGCTCGAGTTAAAAAATCGCAGCATCGTGGCATACCCATGGCGGCCATCGTGCTGGCGCATCAAGCCGTGCTTGCCACCGGGATATACCATGACGTCGAACGGCTTGCCGAGATCCTGCAGGCGTCGGAATAGTTTGGTCGAGTTCAAGAAGAGCACGTTGTCGTCGGACATGCCGTGAATCAGCAATAGCTTGCCGTGCAGGCCATCGACGTAGGGGAATACGGCGCTCTGCTCGTAGCCGGAGGCGTTGTCTTGCGGTTTGCCGAGATAGCGCTCGGTGTAGTGGGTGTCGTAGAGCGTCCAGTCGGTGACGGGCGCTCCCGAGACGCCTGCCTTGAACAGTTGCGCCTCCTTGAACATCAGCATGAGCGTCATGTAGCCGCCGTAACTCCACCCGTAGACACCGATGCGCGCGGGATCGACGTAGCTCTGCGCGGCCAGCCAGCGGGCGCCTTGCACCTGATCCGCCACCTCGACCTCGCCGAGCCGTCCCTGGATCGGCGCCTGAAACGCCGTGCCGCGCGAGGCGCTGCCCCGGTTGTCGAGCTGGAACACGACGTAGCCGGCGCGGGTCAGGATTTGAGTGAACGAGGCGCCGGTCCAGGAATCGAGCACCCGCTGCACGCCCGGGCCGCCGTACACATCGACGATCGCGGGATAGCGCTTCGCGGGATCGAAATGCGCGGGCTTGAACACACGGTAGTAGAGCGCCTGGCCGTCCGCGGCGGGCATGGTGCCGAACTCGGGCACCGCGTTGTCCGCGACATAGGGCGCATCCGGGTGGTGCTCATCGAGACGATTCTCGAGCAAGTAAGTGATCAGGCTGCCATCGGAGTTGCGCACGCTCACCTGCGGCGGCTGGCTGCGGCTGGTGAAGGCGTCGACATAAACGTGTGTACCGCGCGACATCGCCACCGTGTGCACGCCGTCGTCGGCCGACACGCGAACCGGCCGCGCGGGGTCGCCGCCGTCGAGCGAGACGCGGTACAGCTGCCGCTCCACGGGACTTTTCTCCGTGGCGGAGAAGTAGATCACGCGTTTTTTTCGTCGATGCCCTTGATGGCGCGGCTCTTGAAATCATCCACGCACCACTTGCCGGCGGTGAGTGGCCGCAGCAAGTGCCCGTCGTAGTCGTATAGATAGAGATGTGTGAAGCCGTCCCGGTCCGACGCCCAGACGAACTCCTTGGTTTTCTTGAGGAATGAGATTTCGTCGTTGAGCTCGATCCAGCTCGCACTGGTCTCGTTCAGCACGAGCCGGCTGGTGCCGCTGCCGATGTCGCCGAAAAGGAGATCGAGACGGCGCTGATCGCGGCTCTCGCGCTGGATTGCAAGCGTCTTGCCGTCGGGCAGCCAGTCGACGCGCGCCAGATAGATGTCCGGATCGCTCCCGAGGTCGATCCAGGTCACCGCGCCGGTGCGCACGTCGCTCACGCCGAGCCGTACTCTCACATTCGGGCCGCCGGTGGTGGGATAGCGCTGCGCAAAGGTCTCGACGTTATCGGCCGCGATCTCGAAGCGCTGGCTCAGCTTGACCGGGCTTTCATCGACGCGTACGAAGGCGACGTGCTTGTCATCGGGTGCCCACCAATAGCCGCTGCTGCGGCCCATCTCTTCTTGCGCGACGAACTCCGCCAGGCCGTTTTTGATCGTCCCGCCTCCATCTTGCGTAAGAGCGCGGTCGGCGCGCGCGGCGAGGTCATAGACATGCAGATTCTGGTCGCGTACGTAAGCGACATAGCCGCCTCGCGGTGAGATGGTCGCGTTGGTGGCAAAGGCATCGGGGGGCGTGAGCGGCAGCACGGCGTTCTCGGGCGGGCTCGACAGGTCGTAGTAGTAGAGCTTGCCGTCGAGGGGAAACAACAGGGCACGTCCCGAGGGCGCGAAGGAATACTCGAGGATCCCGGAAAGGGCCGCGGTCCGCTGGCGTTCGCGGCGCCCGATCTCCTCGTCGGAGAGCTTTGCATCGACCGGGGCGAGGACCCTCGAGTCGACCAGCAGGCGTGCGTGGCGCTTCTTGAGATCATAGGTCCACAGATCGAGCCGGTCTTTGTCTTCGGCTTTGCCTTGCAAGTAAGTCACGCTCGAGCCGTCGGGCGATATGCGCAAGCCGACGATCGTGGGGCCGGCAAGCGCCGGCGCATCGAACAGTCGGTCGATTGTGAGCTCTGCGGCGCGCGCCGCGCCGGTGTGCGGCGCGGTCGCCGCGGCACAGGCGACCAGCGCGGGCGCCAGATAGCGTCCCGAGGAACGGAATTCAGCCATGTTTTTCCTTTTGTGGCTCAGAGGCGAACGAGCTGATAGCACACTTCGAACAACTCCATGAGGCCCTTGGCGCGCAGCCTCGCCTCGTGCGGCAAGATATCCTGGCGCGCGATCTCGCGGACCTCGAACTCTCGCGCGTAGAGCCGCGCAACTTCCTCGCCGGGTACGGCAAAGGGCGGTCCCGCCATTTGCGACTGCGGATACTCGAGTGTGATCAGCAGCATGGGCGTGCCGGGACTCATCAGCTTCGCCAGATGCGCGACGTACCCGTCGCGCAGCGCCGGGGCCCACGAGATGAGCGCGGCCCGGTCGTACACCGCGTCCACGCGGCCGAGGAGCGCGGGCGTCGATGCGAAGAAATCGCCGCACAGCATGCGCAGCCCCATGGCGTCGTAGACATCGAACGGGGCGCCCGCGCGGCGCCGCGCGGGCAGTCCATTCTCTAAAAAAAACGACTCGACGGCAGCGACGGCGAGCTCGACACCCAGGACCTCGAGCCCTTGATCGCGCAGCCAAAGCAGATCAAGGCTCTTGCCGCAGAGGGGCGCGAACACGCGATTTCCCGCGGGCACGCCGAGCGTGGGCCAGTGGCGACGCAGACTTCGGTCGACGCTCGATTGATGAAATGCAATCTGGCCGGTTCGCCAGCGCTCGAGCCAGAACTGTGGCTGCATGTGCTGAGTCGGACCCGCTTGCTAGGACGGCTCGCCGCGAGCTCTCTCGTCGTCGGCAGCGGCGTCCCCGTCCGGAATCTTGTTCTGTTCGGTGAGCCACGCGCCTAAGTCGATCAAACGGCAGCGCTCGCTGCAGAATGGGCGGTATGCCGATTGCTCCGACCACTCCACCGGTCGTCGGCAGGTCGGACATTTCACCATGGCGGTCATGGAAGCTAAGTCAGGTACAGCAGGTGAGCATGAACGGCACGTCGGTTTCAACGTGTACGGGTCGATTCGTGGTATCGGCCCACTGCAGGAAGCGAATGGTGCAGCGGTGCTGGTTGCCGCTGATCTCGGGAAACAACCCGCTGTCCGGCGGCAAGGTCACCCGCACCAGCTGACAGGTGTTCTCGCGGTCGAATTGCAGCTGGAAGATTCCCCCCACGGCCGTTTCGCTCTTGCGCTTGGCGTTCTGGCGCGTGAGCCACAGGAGCTCCGCGATGCTGTCGCAAAGCGGGCGGATCAAGGCGAGCCAGGTGCCGAACTCCGTGGCGCGCACCTGCGAAGGGCGGCTCAGCCAGAAAGAATAGTCCGGCAGGTCGAAATCGCAGGTGCCTCCCGGGATTGCGCTGCGATGCTTGATGGCGCTCAGGAACTCGGAGTCGCGCAGCGGGCCCATGAAGTTTGCCCCTGCGGTGGCCAGATCCTCGCGCAGCTTCAAAAGGTTCGAGACGAGCGACTTCAGGCGGCTCGGATCGACCCCGGTCTTCGACTGGTATTCCTTGAGAACGTTGACGTGGCGCTCGAGCTCTTTTAGCACTTCGCTGCGCGAGTCGCCCCGTGCCGTGATGGCGAGGATTTCGAGCAGGCTAGAAACGGCGGCGCGCGAGCTCCAGGCCGTTTCGAGCTCGGCGTGGTAGCTGGCCTGGGTGTACAGGAATTCCAGGCGCAGGAACGTCCGCATGCGCTCGTTGAGCGGCTGCTCGTAGACGATGGGAGCCAATTGCGGCTCCGCGTCGGAATGCGGTTCGGGGTAGGAGTTCATGGTCCTATTCTGAGCCAACAGAAGGGCCATGGTAAACCTTGAAGTTAGGGCGGCATGTCGGCGGCCAGCTCGAGATAGCGCCGATGCAGCACATCCACTGCCTGTCGCAACTCGGCTACGGTGCCCGAATTCACGAGCACATCGTCCGCCGCAGCGAGGCGTGCGGCGCGCGAGGCCTGCGCGGCCAATGTCGCGCGCGCCTCCGCTTCGCTGACCGCGTCGCGGCGGAGCAAGCGTGCGAGTTGCAGCGACTCGTCCGCATCGACCACCAGGACGCGGTCGCAGCGGCCGCGGGAGTCGCCGGGGCCGCGCGCGTCGCCTTCCACCAGCAAGGGTATCGACAGGACGACATAAGGCCCGGTGGCCTGTGAGGATCGTTGCTCCATGTCGGCGCGGATCAACGGATGCAGGATGGCCTCGAGCTCCTTGCGGCGGGCGGCATCGCTGAATATGAGGGAGCGCAACTCACGGCGATCGAGCTCGCCTTGCGGCGTGAGGATGCCCGCGCCGAAGCGCTCGACCACGGCCGCGAGCCCTGGCCGGCCCTGCGCCACCACGGCACGCGCGGAATCGTCCGCGTTGATGACGGTAACGTCGAGCTCCGTGAAGCGTTGCTCGACGGTGCTCTTGCCGCTTGCGATCCCCCCGGTGAGGCCGATGCGCAGGCGCGGCGGCATGCTCAGTGCCGCATTCCCGACAGGTGCAGATAGCCTTCGACGAGCTGCGGTCCATAGAGCATGGCGAGCCAGCCCGCCGCCGCAAGGTAGGGCCCGAACGGCATGGGCGCGGCTCGATCGCGGCCGCGAAACACGATCATCAAGACGCCGAGGAACGCACCCGTCCCGGCCGCCAGCAAGATCACGAGCGGCAGAATCTTCCACCCCATCCAGGCACCCAGCGCGGCGAACAACTTGAAGTCTCCGTAGCCCATGCCCTCCTTGCCCGTCAGCAGGCGGAAGGCGTGAAAGACCGCCCACAAGCTCAAGTAGCCTGCGGCTGCACCGATGATCGCATCTTTCGGCGTCACCGGCAGCGCGACGCCCGGCAGGGGACCGATCACGATCGCCGCCAGGA